>NZ_CANLBS010000007.1 GCF_947488945.1 uncultured Streptomyces sp. | reverse complement strand
CGTGAGGCCGTCCGGTACGGCGACGCGGTGGTCTCGATGCACGAGCAGGGCGTCCGCACCTTCCTCGAAATCGGGCCCGACAGTCCCCTGACCGCTCTGAACCGGGGCGTCCTCGAGGACCGCGCCGGAACCCGTGCCCTCGCCCTCCAGCGACGCGGCCGCCCCGAACCGCACTCCCTGGTCCAGGGCCTCGCCGAACTGCACCTGGCCGGCGGGTCCGTGGACTGGGAGGCGTTCTACTCCCCGTCCGGCGCCCGGCTCCTGCCGCTGCCGACCTATGCCTTCCAGCACCGGCGCTACTGGGTGGAGGCATCCACCGCCCCTGCCGACGCCGCGGGCCTCGGCCTCGACCCCGCCGGGCACCCGCTGTTGGGCGCCGCTCTGGAGCTCGACGACAGTGGCGAGACGCTTTTCACCGGCAGCCTCTCGGAGCGCGCCCACCCCTGGCTCGCGGTCCGCACGGCGGCCGGGGAACCTCTCGTGCCCGCCGCCGTGCTCGCGGAACTGGCGATCCGTGCCGGTGACCGGACCGGCTGCACCGTCGTCGAGGACCTCGTCCTCGACGAGCCCCTCGTCCTGCCCGCCGGGGACGGCGCACTCCGCCTGCTGATCCGGGTGGGCGCCGCGGACCAGGACGGCCGACGCGCGCTGACCGTGTCCACCCGACCCGACGACGCCGGCGCCTCCTGGATCCGCCACGCGCACGGCACCCTCGGGCAGGACCCGCTCGTCGCGCCCCCGGCGGTCCTCGGCACGGAGCCGTGGCCGCCGGTCGGAGCCACCGTGCCCGTACCGGAGGACCGGGGGCCGGACGGCGTCCGGCAGCGGGACGGCGAGCTCTTCACCGAGGTGCGGCTGCCGGACGAACTCGCCGGACAGGCGGACGCGTTCGGGGTCCATCCGCTGCTCCTCGAAGCCGCTCTGAGGCCCGTCCTGGGCGGCGGGCTGGGCGAGGCGGTGCGCTGGCGGGGAATACGCCTGTACGCGACCGGGGCACGGACGCTGCGCGTCCGCCTCACCCCGCTCCCCGACGGAGCGCCCGGCTACGCCCTGCACCTTTCGGACCCGTCCGGTACACCGGTCGCCGAAGTCGCCGCCGTCACTCCGGGATCCCACGCACCGGCTGCCGTCGCCGCCGCCCGGACCCGTGACCACGACGCGTTGTTCCATGTCGCCTGGACTCCGCGCAGGCTCCCGGCCGCGACGCTGCGCTGGGCGGAACTCGCCGACGACGGGGACCTGTCCGACGTGCCGGCCCTCTCCGCCGCCCTCGCCGGCGGCACGGCGATCGAAGCGGTCCGCGTCCGCCTCGCCGCGCCGCCGGGCACCACGCCTCCGGACGCCGTGCACACCACCGTCGGGCGGGCCCTGGAACTGGCCCGGCGGTGGCTGGCCGAGGACGCCCTGCACGAGGTACCGCTGGTCGTGCTCACCACGGGCGCCGTCGCGGCCGCCGACGGCGAGGACGTCCGGGACCCCGCCGCTGCCGCCGCCTGGGGGCTGCTGCGCTCGGCCCAGTCGGAGGCCCCGGGCCGGATCGTCCTGGCCGACGTCGCGGACCCGGACGCGCCGGGTCTGGACGCCGTGCTGTCCGCGCTGGTCGCGTCGGGCGAACCGCAGGCTGCCGTGCGGGACGCGGAGCGGCCCGGCCCTCCCGCGGTGCTCGTCCCCCGTCTGACCCGGGCGGCCCGCCCGGCCGCCGCCGGGGCCCCGGTCTGGGACCCCGCCGGCACCGTCCTCATCACCGGCGGCACCGGTTCCCTCGGTGGCCTCTTCGCCCGGCACCTGGTCGTCGAGCACGGGGTACGCCACCTGCTGCTGGTCAGCCGGCGCGGTACCGACGCCCCGGGGGCGAACGCCCTGCGGGGCGAACTGACCGCCCTCGGCGCCACGGTGACCGTCGCCGCCTGCGACGTGTCCGACCGCGACGCGCTCTCCCGGGTGCTGGACACGATCCCCTCGCAGCACCCGCTGCGCGGAGTCGTCCACACCGCGGGGGTGCTGGACGACGGGGTGCTGGCCGCCCAGACCCCCGGACGGCTCGCCGGCGTCCTCGGGCCCAAGGCGGACGCCGCCTGGCACCTGCACGACCTGACCCGTGACCTCCCGCTGACGGCCTTCGTGCTGTTCTCCTCGGTTGCCGCGGTGGTCGGAGGGCCCGGCCAGTCCACGTACGCCGCGGCCAACGGCTTCCTCGACGCGCTGGCCGTGCACCGCGCGGCACGGGGCCTGCCCGCCACGTCGATCTCATGGGGCCTGTGGGCCCAGGCGTCCGAACTGACCGGCGACCTCACCGAGACCGACCTGCGGCGCATCGCCCGCAGCGGCTTCCGCCCGGTCGGGACCGCGCAGGGCGTCACCCTGTTCGATCTCGCTCTGCGGCTCGGACGTCCCGACGTGGTCGCCACCGGGCTGGACGTGGCCGCGCTCGGTGAGCAGCCGCGCGTCCCGGCCGTCCTCGGCTCGCTGGTCCGCGTTCCCCGCCGCGGCAGCGCCCACGGCCCGGCCGGTTCCGGGCCCGCGCTGACCGAACGGCTGGCCGCCCTGGACGACGGGACGGCACGCCTGGCCGCCCTGCTGGACGTGCTGCTCGACGTGACCGCCCAGGTGCTGGGCCGTACCGACCCCGAAGGCATCGCACCGGACCGCTCCTTCCCGCAGCTCGGCTTCGACTCGCTCACCTCCGTCGAACTGCGCAACCGCGTCGCGGCGCTCACCGGACTGACCCTGCCCGCCACGGTCGTCTTCGACCACCCGGCTCCGCAGGACCTGGCCGCCCATCTGCTGACGCGGCTCGTGCCGGACCCGGCGGCCGTCGCCGACGAGGTCGACCACACGGCGGACATCCACCTGCCCGACGACATCCGCCCGGCCCCGGAGGTGGTCCGCACCGTCGACGACCCGCGGGAGATCCTGCTCACCGGCGCCAGCGGCTTCCTCGGCGCGTTCCTGCTGCGCGACCTCATGCGCACGACCCGGGCCCGCATCCACTGCCTGGTCCGCGGCACCGGGGAACAGGAGACGTACGACCGCCTGCGGGAAAGCCTGGAGTGGTACCGCGTGTGGGACGCCGTCGACCAGGACCGGCTGGACGTCGTGGTGGGCGACCTCGCCGAGGAGCGGCTCGGACTGACCGAGGAACGGTTCGACGCGCTCGCCCGCACGGTCGACGTGGTCTACCACGCGGGCGCCTCGGTCCACTGGCTCAAACCGTACGAGGCGCTGCGCGACGCCAACGTGTACGGGACCCGTGAGGTGCTGCGGCTCGCCGCCCGGCACCGCACGGTCCCCGTCCACCACGTCTCCACGGTCGGTGTGTTCGAAGGCCCGGTCACCCCGGGGACCCCGTTGCGGGTCACCGATCCGACCGGCCCGTACGAGGCGTTGCCGAGCGGCTACCTGCGCAGCAAGTGGGTCGCCGAACAGGTCATCGGCCTCGCCCGGGAGCGGGGCCTGCCGGTCACGGTGCACCGGGTCGACGTGATCTCCGGCGACCGGGACAACGGGGCCTGCCAGACCCGTGACTTCGTCTGGCTCAGCTTGAAGGGCCTTCTGCAGGCAGGGCTCGTCCCCTCCGGTGCCGAAGGGCGGTTCCACCTGCTGCCGGTCGACTACGTGAGCGCCGCGATCCTGGCGGTCTCCACCCGGCCGGAGGGCGCCGGAGGCACCTACCACCTGTTCAACCGCAGTTCGCTCGGGCTCGCCGACTGCGTCCGGTACCTGCGCCGGCTCGGCTACCGGCTCGAGGAGGCGGAGCCGCAGGAGTGGCGCGCGGCAGTGCGGGCCGACCGGGACAACGCACTGCTGCCCCTGCTGCACGCCTTCGAGATGATGACCTCCGACACCGACGCCTTCTACCCGGCCCTCGACACGGGTGAGACGGAGGAGGCGTTGGCAGGGACGGGCATCGTCTGCCCGCCCCTCACCGAAGAGCTGTTCGGCCGGTACGTCGCGTTCTTCGTCCAGCAGGGCCACTTCCCCCCGGCCGGCTGAGCGGTGCGTGCGGACGGGCCGCCGGCCGCCTCGTGAGGAAGAGGCGGCCGGCGGCCGGCGGGCACGGCCCCCGCCCGGAGAATTCCGCTGCCGCGGGCCGGGACCGGGCGACGGAAATCGAGCATCCGAACGGAAAGCGGGCGGCCTGACGCGTCATGGGTCATCGCGCGGTCACCGGCAGGTCATTCAACCCGTTCCGCAATGCCGCTCTTCCTGGTAATCAGCGAGTAATCGGCGGGTAATCGGCCAAGAACACATGCTGGTCACCCGGGGCGTGAAAAAGGTCCGGCGTGCCGAATGCGCGTTGCATTCCGGCACGCCGGACCTCGGGGGGAGGGGTGGTCCGGCGGCGGTTCAGGATGCCCGGGCCGGCGCCGACGCCCGCTGGTCGTACTCGCTGCGGGCATCCGCGATCTCGCTCTGGTGCGCCTCCGTCCACGTCACCAGAGTGCGGATGGTGTTGTGCAGGGTCGCTCCCAGCGGCGTCAACTCGTAGTCCACGCGCGGCGGAACCACCGGGTGAACAGTGCGTTTGATCAGGCCGTCCCGCTCGAGCTGGCGCAGCGTCACGGTCAGCATGCGCTGGCTGATGCCCTCGATCCGCCGGCGCAGCTCACTGAAGCGCAGGGTGCGGCGCTCCAGGTGCGCTATCACCAGCAGCGACCACTTGTCGGCCACCCGGTCGAGGATCTGGCGCACCTCGCATCCCTGCCGGGCGTCCCACTGCATCACCTCGTAATCGTCATCGGTATCCGTGCAGTGACTCGGTGACTTCAAAGTGCCTTCTTCCATAGTCAATCAGACTGCCCGATGATGTCGGTGGTTACAAGTGGGAACCGCCCCCCGGCGCTTACTCGCGTTCCGAGTCGGTTTCCCGACCGGTCGGTCAGATTCGGTCCCCCTTTCCTCTCCAGCAAGGAGTAATTCCCGTGTCCGCACTGCAATCCTCTCCGGACAGCGGCACTGATCGCATGACGGGACGCGCTTGGGGCGTGCTGTTCGTGCTGTGTGGCGCGATCTTCCTCGAGGGCGTCGACGTCGCCATGCTCAACGTGGCGCTGCCGTCGATCCGGGCCGACCTCGGCCTGTCCACCGGCACGCTCCAGTGGGTGATGAGTGCCTACGTCCTGGGGTACGGCGGCTTCATGCTGCTCGGCGGCCGTGCCGCCGACCTCTTCGGGCGCCGGCAGATGTTCCTGTTCTGGCTGACGGTGTTCCTGCTCTTCTCCGGCCTCGGCGGGTTCGCCACCGAGGGCTGGATGCTGCTCCTGGCCCGGTTCGTCACCGGTGTGGCGGCTGCCTTCATGACCCCGGCCGGCCTGTCGATCATCACCACCAGTTTCGAGGAGGGCCCGAAGCGCAACAAGGCCCTGCTGGTCTACTCCGGCACCGCGGCCGGCGGCTTCTCCGTCGGCCTGGTGGTCGGCGGCCTGCTGGCTTCGGTCGACTGGCGCTGGGTCTTCTTCGCCCCCGTCATCCTCTCCTTCATCATCCTGGTCACCGGCGCGGCCCTCATCCCCAAGTCCCCCAAGCCCGACCGTGCAGGACAGCGCATGGACGTGGGCGGGGCGATCACCGTGACGGCGGGCATCCTGCTGCTGGTCTTCTCGGTGGAGCGCGCCAGCCACGAGTCGGTCGGCGTGACCGCACTGACCATCGCCGCGAGCCTGGCGCTGTTCCTGGTGTTCGTACTGATCGAGCGCAAGACGGCCTCCCCGCTGGTCCGGCTCGGCCTCTTCCGCTCCGGCAGCCTGGTCCGGGCCAACCTCGCGGGGCTGCTCTTCGCGGCCGGGTTCTTCGGGTTCCAGTTCATCATCGTGCTGTACCTGCAGGAGCTGCGCGGCTGGTCCACCCTGGAGACGAGCTTCGCCATGATCGTGATCGGCATCGACGCGATCCTGTCGCCGACGCTCACCCCGAAGCTGGTGGAGAAGTTCGGCAACGGCCGGGTCATCTTCGGCGGTCTGCTGCTCGCCGTGCTCTCGTACGCCCTGATGCTGCCCATCGGGCTGGACTGGACGTACCTGATGATGTTCCCGAGCCTGATCATCCTGGGGCTCTCCTTCTCGCTCGCCTACGGCCCGCTGACCATCGCCGCCACCGAGGACATCGAGGAGGAGGAGCAGGGCGTCGCCGGCGGTCTGCTGTACACGTCCTTCCAGTTCGGCGCCGCGCTCGGTCTGGCCTCCGCCACCGCCGCGATCACCGCGGCGACGGACGGCACCGGTCCTCAGGCGATGCTCGACGGGCACCGCGCGGCGCTGCTGGTCCCGCTGGTCGCCGCTGCCGTCGCCGTCGTGATCAGCCTGTTCGGGCTGCGCGGCAAGAGCGGCGCGGCCGAGCCGGCCGCCGAGGACGGCCCGGTCCTGGAGCCCGTGGAGACCACGCGCTGACCCCCGCCCGCTGTGCGGGCCCCTCACGTTCGCCCCAGGCCGTTCCCCGCGCCTGGGGCGAACTCGTTTTCCCTTTCCCTTCCGGTGCTTACCGGCCGCTGACCGTACGCACACTGCGCCCGCAGCGTTGAGACCTCGCGGTTACCGGCCCAAGAGTCCTCCTCGTCAGACTGAATTCCGTTCACGCCTACCGCGTGAATCCGTTTCCGACACCGGCCCCGAAGCGGCGGCGGTGGAAGACACGGAAAGTGGACAGGAACCGAGGAGGCAGAATGACCACGACCGAGGGTGGGACCGCTACGGTGTTCGACGAAGTGGCCGGTCTGGCGGGTCAATTCAGGGAATCCGGGGCATCCGCGGAGGAGCGTCGCTGGATTCCGGAAGAGAACATCGATCTCCTCGAAAAGGCCGGTGTATTCCGCCTCAACGTCCCGGCCCGTTTCGGGGGCATCGAGGCCCCGGTCGCCGACCAGGTGCGCATCCTCAGCGAGATCTCCCGCGCCGACACCGCCACCGGCTGGGTGGCGATGATCTACGTGTCCAGCTCCTGGGTCCCGAGCCTGTTCCCGGACGAGGCGCAGAAAGAGGTCTACGCCGACGGCTCGGCACGCGTGTCGACGGGCTTCACCCCGACCGGCACGCTCACCGCGGAGGACGGCGGATACTCCCTCAGCGGAAGTTGGAAGTGGATCTCCGGTGCCCGCGGCGCCGGCTGGGGCCTGCTCGCAGCGCTGCTGACCGGGCCCGACGGCACTCCCGTGCCGCACGCCGCCCTGGTGCCGTTCTCCGAGCTGACGATCGCCGACGACTGGCACACCTCCGCCGCGGCGGGCACGGGCAGCTCCACGGTGAGCGCCGACGGGGTCAAGGTCCCGGCCCACCGGGTGATCAGCCTGCTCGACGTGCTCGCGGGCACCACCGGGGACCGTTCCAACACCGGTGCCACCGGCCGCAACTACGCCTTCATCCCGTTCTTCATGGCGCAGGGCAGCGCCGCTTACCTGGGCATCGCGCGGGGCGCGTACGAGCTGTTCCTGGAGCGGCTGCCCGGTCGCGGCATCACCTACACGTCGTGGACCGACCAGAGCCAGTCCCCGCTGACCCAGATCCAGGTCGCCACCGCTGCCAACCGCATCGCCGCGGCCGAGGCGCTGCAGGAGACCTGGCTGCGGGACCTCCAGCGCCACGCCGACGCCGGCACCCTGCCGTCCGTCGCGGAGCGCGCCGAGGCGCGCGGCAAGGCCGCGTTCGCGATCCAGCTGGCCAAGGAAGCGGTCGAAGGCCTCTTCGAGGCCGCCGGTGCGTCCGTGATCATGCGGGACGTGCCGCTGCAGCGCTTCCACCGGGACATACAGGGGCTCGCCCTGCACGCGCTGTTCGCCTTCAACACCAACCAGGAGGTGCACGGCCGTTCCCTCCTCGGCCTGGCGCCGGACACGCCGTTCCTCTGAGCCGACGCGCCCGGTCGCACCGGGCTGCATCCCGCGGGGCTGCCGGGCCGTCGCCGGCCGGCAGCCCCGCGCCCGAGGCCCCCGCGGCACGAAGCACTCCGTCCGCGGGCACGGCCGGACATCAGCACGTCCCATCCAGCACGGGAGAGCGAGCCATGACACAGACAGACATCCTGGTCCTGGGCAGCACCGGAAAGACCGGACGCCGGGTCGTCGAGAACCTGCGGGCGCGAGGTGCGTCGGTGCGCGCCGCCGGCCGGTCCGCGAAGGTCCGGTTCGACTGGGACGACGAGGCCACCTGGGAACCCGCCCTCACCGGCGCGGGCGCCGCTTATCTCGTCGACCGACAGGACCAGCCCGGCCCGTGGGACGCCGAAGCCGCGATCGGCGCACTGGCCAAGCTCGCCGTGGAGTGCGGCGTACGCCGGCTCGTCCTGCTCCAGGCCCGTACCACCGGCCTCGTGGGCGGCAAGGACCTCGGCGCGGGGGAGCGCGGGGTGCGCGACTCCGGTGCCGAGTGGACCGTGCTGCGGCCCAACTGGTTCTTCCAGAACTTCGACGAGGGGGTGCTGCTGGACTCCGTACGCGCGGGTGAGATCCGGCTGCCCAGCGGCGACGGCCGGGAACCGTTCGTGGACACGGGCGACGTCGCCGAGGTGGCCGCGGCGGCGCTCGTGGAGGACGGGCACGACGGGCAGGTCTACGACCTCAGCGGGCCCCGCGCCCTCACCCTGACCGAGGCCGCCGGCGAGATCTCCAGGGCCGTCGGGCGCGAGATCTCCTACGTCCCCGTCTCCCACGACGACTACGTCGGCGAACTGCTCTCCTACGACGTGCCCGCCGACTACGCGGCCTTCGTGGCGGACCTCGCCGGACAGATCCGCCAGAACCTGAACTCCACGCCCACCGACACCGTGGAACGCGTTCTGGGCCGCGCGCCGCGGGATTTCACGGATTTCGCGCGGGAAGCGGCGGCACGCGGCTCGTGGGCCGCTTGAGATCCGGCGACGCGGGTTCTCCCGGAGTGAGTCGGTGACTTCAAAGTGCCTTCTTCTCCCGGAGCGGAGTATGCGGCACGCTGAGTTCTGAATGGGGGCACTCGCCCGCATTCCGCTTTTCGACGACTTTTCGAGGTGCCGCACATGGGTGCTGTGAAGGTTAATTCGTTCTCGGAGATCGAGAGCGCCTTCGTGCAATACATCCAGGACATCGTGTACTGCACGATGATCACGGTCGACAAGAAGGGAAGGCCCCGGGCGCGCATTCTCCTGCCCATCTGGGAGACGGTGGACGGCAAGCCGGTCGGCTGGCTGGCCGCCTACAAGACCCCGGTCAAGGTGGCCCACCTGGCGAACAATCCCCACACCACGTACTCGTACTGGAATCCCCGGCAGAACGCGGTCTTCGCCGACAGCGTCTCCCACTGGGTCGACGACCTGGAGACCAAGACGTACGCCTGGGACCTGTACGCCAAGGGCAGCCCGCAGGGCGTCGGCTACAACCCCGGCAACTTCTGGAGCATGGGCCCGGCCGACCCGAAGTACGGCCTGATCCGGATCGATCCCTGGCGTGTCCAGGTCCTGCGCGGCTCGGACCTGAGCAGCCGCATCTGGACGGAGGAGTCCCACCGCTGACCGTCTTCACGGCGACGGGACACGTCATCCACCGCACCCCCCACCTCCCACCCCCCACCTCCCACCCCGCACCGGCCGCGACCGGGCGGGGTGTGTGCCGTCGGGGCGTCCGCCCGGGGGAGGTGGTCAGGCCGAGAGCTCCCGGCCCGGACCGGCCTCCTCGTCCTCGCCGCAGCGGCTGGTGGACGAGACCGGACTCAGCGCCATGGGCGGCCGGGTTCCCCGGCGCTGCCGGCCCCGTGCCGGCACCGGCACGGGACGGACGACCGTGGACCCGGCGGTGGGAGTTCCTTGCGCTCCACGGGCCCCGGCGGTCCCGTGCTCCCCGGCCGTCCGCAGTTCCTCCGCCGCCACGCCGCGGTGGTCCAGGAGCAGGCCCGCCGCGAACTCGACCGCGTAGGCGTCCACCCCCGACGTCGCACGCAGCCGGGCGGAGATGCGGTCCACATCGGCGCGCTCGGCGGGCGGCAGAGGCGCCCCGGAGCGCTTCCGGGTCGCCTCCGCGACGCCGAGCAGGCGTGCCGCCCTGGCGGGTCGGCCGGCCAGACGATGGCCTCCGGCCAGCCCCTCCAGGGAGAGGGCGACCGCCCGCGGGTCCTCGGACGCGAGCGCGGAAGCCAGCCCGTCCAGATGCAGGGCCAGGCACGTCTCGGCGTCCCCGCGCAACTCCGCGCAGAAGCCCAGCTCGGCGAGGATCAGGGCGAGGCCGTTGCTCGCCCCCCGGCTGCGGTTCCACTCCAGCCACGGCAGCAGATGGGCCTCGGCGGACTCGAGGTTGCCCTGGCGCCGGGCGCCGAGGGCGAGTCCGAGTTCGGCCATCTGCTCCGCCGGCTGGTTGCCCTGCTCGGCGGCCAGCCTCAGCGACCGCAGATGGAGCTCCTCGGCCTGGGCGTACTGCCCGGACAGCAGGGCGATCCGGCCCAGCCCGGACAACTGGCGCGACACCTCCGACCACATCTCCAACGACTCGGCGATGCGCAGGCCCTCGCGGTGCAGCTGCGCCGCCTTGTCGTAGGCCGCGGTGATCTCCGCGTGCACGGCCAGTTCCTGCGCCGCCTTCAGCTGACCCCAGGCGTCGCCCAGCTCGGTGAACTGCGCCCGTGCCTCCAACGCGTCGTCGTGCAGCGCGTCCAGGTCGCCCGTGGCCATCGCCAGCGCGGCCCGGCTGCTGAGAGCCGCGGCCACTCCCCATGCGTCGCGCAGCGCACGGAAGTCGTTCAGGGCCGCGTTGACCCGGCGCTCGGCCGCGGCCAGCGCTCCCACTTCCCACAGGGCGTGCCCGACGAACCAGGTGGCGCGTGCGAGGCCCGCGGAGGGCAGCTCCCCCCGCGCCTGGTCCCGGCGTGGAGCCGGGCACTGCTGCTCCGGCTCGATCTCGCCCAGCAGCAGCCCGATCCCCTCGCACCAGGCCGCAGCCTCGACGGCGTGCGCCGACTGGGCGGGCGCGGCGGCCAGGGCCGTGGACAACGCGTGCCGTGCCTCGGCGAGCCGGCCCATCAGGAGCCAGAACCAGACGAGCGCGTTGACCAGCCGCAGCGCCAGGGTCGCCTCTCCGCTCGCCTGCCCCTCCACGACGCGCCGGAAGTTGGCGGACTCCGCCGAGAGCCGTTGCAGCCAGCGGTGCTGCTCGGGGCCGTGCAGCCGGGGCTGCGCGCGCTCGGCCAGCTCGGTGTAGTGGAAGGCGTGCCGCAGCGCCACCTCCTCGGCCTCACCGGACTCCTGGAGCCGGGTCTCCACGTAGGCGCACACCGATTCCAGCATCCGGTAGCGGGGGGCGGCCGGGCTGCCGGAACGCGTCACCAGCGACCGCTCCACCAGCCGGGAAAGGATGTCCATGACCTGGTCCGTGGCCACGTCGCCGCCGCCGCACACCTCCTCCGCGGCGGCCAGCGTGCACCCGCCGGAGTGCACGGACAGCCGGCGCAGCACGGTCTGCTCCTGCGGGGTGAGGAGGCTCCAGCTCCATTCGATGGTGGCCTGCAGGGTCTGCTGGCGGCGCGGAGCCCCGCGGTAGCCGGAGTTCAGGACCCGGAACCGGTCGTCCAGCCGGTCGAGCAGCTCGTGCACGCCCAGGGCCCGCACCCGGGTCGCCGCGAGCTCCAGCGCCAGCGGGATGCCGTCCAGGCGACGGCAGATGGCCGCGACCGCGGGGGCCGCCTCGGCGTCGAGCGCGAACGACGGGTCGGCGGACCGGGCCCGCTCGACGAAGAGGCGTACGGCGCTGGACTTCTCCAGCTCGGCGGGGTCCGCCGACTCCGGCAGCCGCAGCGGACGCAGGGGCAGCACCGTCTCACCAGGCACCCGCAACGGCTCCCTGCTGGTGGCCAGCACCTTCACGCCCGGCGCCCGCTCCAGCAACCGCTGCACCAACTCCGCCACGTCGTCCAGCACGTGCTCGCAGTTGTCGAGAACGAGGAGCATCCGGCGGCCGGCCGCGTAGTCCGCCAGCTGGCGCCGCGCCCGCGCCTCGTCCGTGCTCGGCGCGTCGCTGGGGTCGGCCGATTCCTGGATGCCGAGCGTCGCCAGCACGTGCGGGGCGAGGTGCCAGCGCCCGGCGGCCTGTTCGGGCGCGACCAGACCTCCGCACTCCACCAGCCACACACCGTCCGGGAAGGCGCCGGACAGGCTGTCCGCCGTGGCGAGGGCCAGCCGGGTCTTGCCGACCCCTCCGGGGCCGGTGATCGTCACCAGTCGGCCGACCGTCACCAACCGCACCCCCTGGGCCAGCGCTTCGTCCCGCCCGAGGAGCGCGTTGGGCGCGTCCGGAAGATTGCGCGACCGTCCCGGGGCCGGCTCCGCCACCACCGGCGGGTCGGGTTCGCGCAGCGGGGGGTCCCGCCGCAGGATGGCTTGTTGTAGTGCGTCGATGGCCTGGCTCGGTTCGAGGCCGAGCTCCTCGCCCAGGTGGCGGCGCAGATCCGTGTAGCTCTCCAGCGCCTCCGACGACCGCCCGGCCTGGTAGAGCGCCCGCATGTGCGCCATCCGCAGCCGCTCCCGTAGTGGATGCGCCGTGGTCAGCGCCGTCAACTCACCGATCAACAAGCTGTGTTCGCCGAGTTCGAGCCGCGCCTCGAAGTGCTCCTCGACCGTCGTCAGCCGCTCCTCCTCCAACCGGGCGATCACCGCCCGCACGAAGGGCTCGTCGGAGAAGTCGGTGAAGGCGGGCCCCCGCCACAGCGCCAGCGCGTCCGCCAGAGCCTTCGCCCTCGCCCGTGGCTCGGCCAACGTGCGGGCGTGCGCCGCCAGGACCCGGAAGCGCTGTGCGTCGAGGGCTTCCTTCTCGGCCCGGAGCGTGTAGCCCGGAGGCCGGTGCATCACCAGGTCGCGGGACCCCTCCTCGGCGTCTTCGAGGGCGCGCCGCAACTGGGAGACCTTGGCCTGAAGCGACGCCATGGGATTGGCGGGCGGCGCGCCGCCCCACAGTGCCTCGATGAGGCGGGTGGTGGGGACCGTCTGCCCGTGGTGGGCCAGCAGGCTTGCGAGCAGCATGCGGACCTTGACTTCGGGGACCCGAACCAGGCGTCCCGTCACGGTCCGTACCTCAAGTGGGCCGAGCACCCCGAATCGCATGTCAGCCAGCCTAGTCATAGGAAATGCCTACCGGCCGACAAGAGTCGCGCACGTCACTCCGTGGCGGTGTGAACGCGGTCCGCGACCGTATGGAAATCGGCCACCTGCCGTGAGGGCCTCCGCATATGCCCGGATCCTCGAATTACCGGGGCATGGGCCGACGGGGGAGCGGCACGCATACGGTCCGTTCGGGAGCGGCCGAACACCTGTGGCACTGGGGTGAGTTCGGCCGTACGGAGATGCCCGGCCGGCCCGCGTACCACCGCCGAACGCGACCGAACGCGACTGAGGAGACAGGATGAAGAGGACCGCCGCACCGAGGACGACACGGTCAACGGCACCGCGGACGTCCCGTGAGCCCGCGCCGGAACCGGTACGGAACGCGGCGTCGCAGCCGACCGGGACCGGCGTGCACCGGGCGGCGGACCGCCCTCCGCGGGCCGCCCCCCAGACCGCCCCTCCCACGGCGTTCGAGGGTGCCGCGGAACTCGTGGGCCGCACCTTCGCCGCGGCGCTCCAGGAAGGACTCGGCCGCGTGTCACCGCCGTGGGCGACCACCTCCTCCGGCGGGACGCTCCGCCGCGGGCTGCCCCAGGCCCCGAGTGCCGTGCTGCTGCGCGACCACCGCGAGGAGATCCTCACCCGCCTGGCGGCAGCGCTGCCGACCGCGATGCGCGCGGCCGGGCACGTGGACGGGGACCACGTGATCCCGGCTCTGCTCGCCTGGAGCCGTGCCCGCATGCTCGCGGCCACGGCGGCCGGCCTGTCGCGACCCGACCCCAGAGACGTCGTGCCGCTTCCCTTCCCCCTTCTGAAACTGACGGTCGCCACCCTGCTGCTGGAGTCCGCCGCGGGCGTCCTCCCCGACCTCCCGGCCCGCGACCTCGCTCTGCGAGCCCTGGGGCACGCGGTGCGGGAGTAGTCTCCCCGAGAGCTGTCCTCAGCACTCGATGATGTTCACCGCGAGCCCGCCCCGGGCGGTCTCCTTGTACTTGACGGACATGTCGGCGCCCTGTCGTACTATGCCTTTGACCTGCATGTTCGGGGGTAGATGAGCTGCCCTGCATGCCAGCAGGGACTTCTCAGGGACTTTCGGCCGGGAGGGGTCCCGCAGCCAGGCGTCCATCGCGGCGATCCCTCGCTGCCCCGCACCGGGCATGAAGTGAGCGTAGTGGTCGAGGGTGACCTTCGGTGTCGAGTGCCCGAGCCACTTGGACAGGCTGACGACCGACTCGCCGGCCTCCAGCTGCACGCTCGCGTAGGTGTGGCGGAGGACGTGGAACATGTCCTCGCGTGGGGCGGCGTAGAGCAGGACCCGGCGAACCCGGTTGCCGTCGTGCCGTACCTTCTCGCCCACGGGCTTGATCAGCCCGGCGGCGGCGAGCGCACGCTTCCAGCTGCGGTCGTTCCAGGTGCGGTAGTAGATGCGATTGCCGTGCGACGAGGTGAGGATCAGTTCGACCGTGATCGGCTTCCGCTGGCGCTCCTCGAGCGCGGTGGTCGGGGCCTCCGGGTTCCGCCAGGGCAACGTGCAGGAAGTCGACGGGAACCGGCGGAAGTGAGCTCGGGCCCGGAGGGCGAGGTTGGCCGGCAGGGGGACCTCGCGGGTCTTGCGCCCCTTGGGGAGCGAGAAGTAGGGGCGGCCTTTGATGTCCCACCTGAGCTGGCGGCGGATGTGGACGACTCCAGCCGCGAAGTCGAAGTCCTCTTCGGCGAGACCGAACGCTTCGCCTTGGCGCAGCCCGAGGCCGATGCCGAGATCGACCGCGATCTGGTAGCGGTCCTGCAACTCCGCGCGGACGGCGTCGACGACCTCACGTGACCACGCCTTGGCCTTGCTGTCGATTGCTCGTGGGGGCTTGACGCTGTTCTTCGCCTTCATCGGGTTGCGCAGCAGACGCTGGTCGTCGACGGCGCTGCCGAGGATCGAGGACAGGTGTCCCCAGATCACCTCTGCCGTCGACTCTTCGACCCTCGTGAGCAGTGCTGCCTTGAAGGTCCGTAGAGCGGACGCGTCGATCTCACGCAGGGCGTAGTCGCCCACCAACGGGATGATGTGGTTCCAGATGCGGCTGCGCATCGGGTCCGCCGTCGAGGGTTCGTCGGAGCGGCCCGCCCACCAGTACTCGGCGATGTAGTCGGCGACAAGTATCTCGCCCTTGCGGGGATCGACGAACTCACCACGGCTGGAGTCCGTCTTGGCGCTGGCGAGCCACTGCTTCGCGTCCTCGCTGGTGTGGAACGACCGGTCCTGGATGCCGGGAATCCCCTTCACTCGGTAGCGCTTCCCGGTGCCGTAGATCGCGGTCCGCTCCCGCTTCCCGGTCAGCTTGTCGGGGCGCTTCTTCAGCCATCGGTCTTCTATGTAACCCGCCATGACGGGGCCCTCCAGTGGTGCGTGATCATGAGCTGGTCGGTGTTAACGCGATCTGCGGCACGATCCAATCCCCGTGCGGAGAACTTCTTCTCGGGGAGGCCGGACACGTAAGCCACCGCGCTACTGCATGGCCTGCGAGCGCCGTTGCGGCTTCCGGCTCAGCGGGTCGAGGGCGCGGTTGGAGCGGGAGTCCGCTCGCTCCTGATCGCGGACCCACTCGTCGAGCGCCGTGATCCGGTACATCACGCGCCGTCCCATGCGGAAGCTGGGAGGCCCCTGTCGGCGGTGTCGCCAGACGTACAACGTGTTGGGTGAGATACCGAGGTACTCGGCAGCACTGGGGAGGGTCAAGAAAGCGGTCTGGGATGCTCCGCGCGGTTCCGGCATGGGTCGACTCCTGTCGTGTGGGGCGATGACAGGACGAGATTCCAGGGAAAGGCCGAGTTGGACGAACCGGGTTCTTGCGATAAAGAGGGCGTTGCTGAAATGGATCTTGTGATGCCGAAGCAGCTAACGGTGGTTGTCCGCTGCGCTAAGGCCGAGGCATGGGTCTGCAAACGAGAGCGGGACTGGCCACCCGTCGGGCAGCCCGGTTCATGAAGCGCGAGGTTAGCGGTCAAACTGTGGGTTGGCGCATAACTGACCTGGAACGGAGACGCCGTGACGGACCTCCCCACAGACGGCCAGCCCATCGAAGCCGTACCGACGGAGTACAGCGGCACCACTTTCCGTTCTCGGCTCGAAGCCGACTGGGCCTGCACCCTCGACACCCACAGCATCCTCTGGCAGTACGAGCCTGAGCGAATCACCCTGCCGTCAGGGGCGCATTACCTGCCGGACTTCTGGCTGCCCGAGATCGGGACATGGCTTGAGGTCAAGGGACCATCCACGCCCCGTAAGGAAAAGGCCGTCGAGCTGGGCAAGGCGCGCGCCTGCCACTGCGACGGCCCCTGCGCCTGTGCGTGGCCCGGTGGCGAGATGGTTCTTCTTGGCTGGGTCGCGGAACGCACCCATGGCGACATCAACGTGGCTCGCAGCCGTTCGGGCTATGCCAGTTGGGCCGCCGCTTACGGGCCCAGCGCGTACTTCGTGTTGTGCCCCTGGTGCGGGCTCAGACAGTGGATCACTCTGCGCCGTCCGTGGAAGTGTCGTGCCTGTTGCCGCAGTCTGGAAAGCGAGGAGCTCTACCAGCCCCACGACCGTGTGCTGCCCTTCGGGAGCGGCTCGGTGTGGTCGCCTGCGGACACGGCGGCCATCCGCAGGGAGATCGCCGCACAGATAGCCGAGGCAGAGGCCGCCGACTTGGAGGACTCTCGCTCGGAGGCCCCGTACGAAGAGTGAGGGCGCGGGCGCGTAATGCTCGCCCACTCGCGAGTGAAGGTCCACCCTCGGCCGGGCACCGAATGGGCGCCGTGCGGTCGCCACAAGGCGGCGGTACTTCGACGGCTCTCCAGGGGCGGTCGGCCGAGGGCGCTGAACCCCACAGGTCTGGGAACAGATCCGCGCGCCCGGCGTTTTCACAACATGGCGGCCCGAACACTGCGGGCCGCCTCCGCCGAAGGAGGCTTATCATCCGCGTCTACCGCCGACATCCCTACGCCGTCTTGGTCGACGCCGTCACCCTTCTCAACCAGGACCTGAGCCCCACCGCCCGCCTTACATATGCCGTCCTCACCGCAGACCAACAGGTCGACGAGGGCAGCGACACCTTCGACCTGGACCACATTGCCCGCGTTGTGGGCCTAGCCGACTCGGACGCGCTGCTACCAGTCCTTGCTGAACTCACCGCGGTCGGTGTAGTCGACAAGCGTGAGCACCACGGCCTGGGTCTTGTCCTCTCCGTGAACCTCGAGGCGATACCTCCAGCCGACCAGCAACCGTGCGTGCCCTGCGACGACTGCGGCCAGTGCTCGTGCGGTGGCCTGAGAGGGGTTTGCCAGCCCTGCTCAGAGGTCCGGGCATCACGTGTCCCCGAGGCGGAGAGCGCCAATGAGATGGACTCCCGGTGGGTCTATGCCGTGTCCACCGAAGCCGACCCGAAGTCCATAAAGATCGGTGTTGCCGGGAACATCCAGAAGCGCCTTAAGCAGCTTTAGATTGGGTCGGCGTCTCCCATAGTGCTGCGCTGGCAGTCGCCGGGCGGATTTTCGTTGGAGAGCCACCTCCACGAGAAGTTCACCCGGCTGCGGATCGTAGGGGAGTGGTTCAACTTCCAGCGCACCGCAGACCCAGTGAAGGCCATCAACAAGGCGGCGCAGACCTTCCTTCAGCAGTACGACGCCACCTATTGAGGCTGAGCTCGTGGGATCGTGGCCGGTCAGGCGGTTCTGATGTCCAGACCGGTCTCGGAGGCTGCGCCCCGGCAACGCATCACCTGGGTCGCTGTCGACCAGCTGCGCCTTCACAGTGACGTCGAAGAAGCGCTCCTTTCGCGGGATCACAGGTGCTTCAGAAGCAATCAGTGCGTTTGCGCGGTCTCCCGCCGGCTAGCACTCGCTGGCCTACGTCGAACACATGGATAGGGTCGCGGTACCCGAGCTGGAGAGGTAGCCGCATGGACCACGAGATCGTGATCGCGCAGACGACCAGTGACGACGAGGAGCAGGCGAAGACCCTCGCCAGAGGCGCTGTTGAGAGCAAGCTGGCGGCGGGCGTTCACATCGATGCGCCCATCACCGCCTTCTACTGGTGGCAGGGGAAGGTCGAAACGGCTCAGGAGTGGCGGATCTCCTACATGACGTCGTCGGATCGCCTCCCCGCGCTGGAGGCATGGCTGCACGAGAAGCACCCGTACGACGTCCCCCAGTGGGTCACGCTGCCCGTGACTGGAGGGTCGGAGGCGTACTTGTCCTGGGTCGTCGACGAGACGCGCCCGCAGTAGAGGTCACCACTGCGGCGCCTCGCTCTCACCGAGCCTGTGCGTTTGGACGCTTCATAGCGTCGCTAACGTCAGCAGGTGGCTGGCCAGATCATGCTCGGTGTCGGGGAGGCCGGCAGCGATGGCCTGCGCCCGCTGACGGCCCATGGTGTTGGGCTTTGACTCCGCCGCTGCTGCGAACTGGTGCGCGACGTAGGCCCCGCGGTCTACGTCGCCGCCGCGCAGAAGTGCCGACGCCAGGTCACCCAGGACGACCACTCCGGACTCGGGTAGTTCACCGCCAAGGCGCTCGACTGCGGAGTCGGCGGTGGCCGACAGCTCCTGACGCTTGAGTTCGCCGTAAACCGAGAGGGTCAAGGAGTCAATCCGGTAAGGCGTCACGAAGCGGACCCACGCCTGCTCGCTCGTATGGTCGGCGAAGTCATAGGCGAACTTGGCCTGGTCGAGGGCACGAAGGGCGCCAGCGTCATCGCCTGACTGAGCGGCCTCCTCCGCGTACCGGCCCAGGGCCCACGCTGCGGCGGTTGCATTGCCACGTCCGCGTACGTCTTGAGCTGCCTGCGAAAGCATCTCCAGGGCCTTCGCGGGGCTGGGGGCACCGTAGCTCGCGTAGCCCAGAGCGAGAGCGCGCAGCGGGGGGTGTCCAGCCTTCTTCGCGCACTCCGAGGTCACCCCGTAATAGGAAGTGGCCTTGTCGTGCTCGCCGAGGTCCCAGGCGACCCACCCAGCAAGAGCGGCAGTCTCCCCGGCCGCGATGGTCAGGGCTCGCTCGTGGGCTCCGGCGCGGGGAAGGGCTGCGGTGATCGCGTCCAAGTGCGCCTCGACACGGGACTGCAGGCTGAGCGCGCTCTCGTTCAGCTCGTCCACGTGCAACCGGGCCGCATGATCAATAAGCACCCCCGCGGACTCAGGGTCGATCTTGGAACCCTTGCTGAGTGCGTAGGCCAGCCGGCCCCACGGCTCGGCAGCCGCAGCCGCACCGACGACTGCGCCTCCCAGCAGCGTTCGGCGTTTCATGTCGTCCAGGTCCTCCGCCTCGGCCTTGTTCTTCTCTCGCCGCCTGGCGCGGGCGGCTTTCGCTTCGCGCAGCAGCGGCTCCAGCGGGACGCCACAGGCCAAAGCGATGTTCCCCAGGGTGTGGTCCGTCGGAACGTTCGCACCGTTCTCGTACCGGTTCACCTCTCGGCGGGTCACCGTTGCCCGGCCGGAAGCGGCGTTGATCGCACCAGCCTGCTCGTCCTGCGTCCGATTCGCGTTACGCCGCAGGTGACGGAGTAGCTCGGCAAACGGATCCACTGCCATGAGTCTGACTCCTATCCGTGGGAGAAAGCCAATACTCCCCTCAACTCCCCCCTGATTTTCCCCCCTTGACAAAGATTTCCCCCCTCCGGTTTCCCCTGTCCCGGATCGCGCAGCCACGGTGCGATGTGCTCATGACCACGCACCGGACAGCAACGCCGCCCCGGCCTCGGGGCGACGACGGTGGCGCCCACGTCGTCGGCGCCGCGACCGCTCGGTGTCCGCTGGCCTCTCACGTCTTCGAGATGGCCATGGAGCCGATGGATGCGCACGTCGCTCAAGCACGACGAACCACGGCCATCGTCCTGAAGCAGTGGTCGTTGCCGGAGACGCCGGCAGAGGACGCCCGGCTCGTCGTCTCGGAGTTGGTATCCAACGCGATCATCCACGGTTCCGGGGATGTCCGACTGCGACTGCGACGCGACGACCACGAGCTTCGAATCCGGGTCACCGACGACAGCACCGCACCGGCGAGGCGACGACGTGCAAGTGCCGCCGGCCTTGGTGGCCGAGGGCTGCACCTCGTCGCCTGCCTGTCGCTTCGGTGGGGCGTCGCGGACGGCGGCCGAACTACGTACGCGGTCATCCCCACACTCACGGAGGCACCCCCATGCCGCCGCACGACGCGGTCAAGCGCGGACCCGACGTGTTGAGCCTCGTTGCCCTCGACCGGGGGCGTGGGAAGCACACGGACGGTGGGTCGTCGACTGCTGGCAATGACCACCCGAGAGGGCCCCGCACCTCTCCCCGGGTGAAGCGCCAGTCCCGAGCTAGCCAACTCCGAGGCATCCGACAGCACTTCTACCGACAGGTCGTTGACACACAGGACGATCAGCCGCTCCGCGTGCTGGCGTACAGCTTGGTACCGAGTCCGAGGGCCCGACCTGACGAGGACTGGGGGACGCTGCAGGCTGAGGCCGACCAGCTCGGTTACGCGATCGCCGCCCGGCTCCACGATGTGGCGGTCCCGGTGACCACGACGTACTTCCCGGCATCCAGCGCGAGCCAGGGCGTCTACACGCCGCCTTGGGATCGACCTGGTTGGCGGGAAGCCGAGCGGCAGCTCCGAGCGGGCTTGGCCGACGGCGTGCTCGTCCTCGACCGGCACAACATCAGCTCCGATGACGACGAGTACCACGCCGTGATCAAACACCTGGGCGAGTACTGCCGGGCGTTTCTCCACCTCGTGATCTCCGAGGAGCCCGTCGCGCCGACTTGAAGGCGTCCACTGCGCTGGATGGACAGGAAGGGCTGGGGCTGGCGGCAGATCAGCGCCCAGATCGCCCTGATCGCCACCGTCAGCGTCGTGCTCGCCTTCACCTTCAAATACACCTGACCGAGGGCTGACCATGACTTTCGAGGGACACATCGATCGTGCACCGCGCCTCCTGCCGCACCGCGAGCAGGGCGAAGCGCTCCTCGCCATCAGGGAGGCCGCCCCGTCGGCACCCAGCGAAGAGGGCATCGACCTCTTCGCCGTGCCCGCCGGTGAGGTTCAGGGGCGTGGCTTCAACCTCTCGCGCTTTCACCGGCTCTCGCGCCTGCCGGCCGCGCCGAACAGATCGGTCTCGCCTTCGGCTGACGGGCCGCCGGACGCGGCCTGACTGGCCCCGGCCCAGTACCCCGAGTTGGAACTCGAACCGGCCTCGGCCCTCTGAGGCGCGACGACCCCTAACGAAAGGATGATCATGACCATTCCCGCTCACGAATCGCCACCGGCTCCGGCCGCGCCGAACGAGAGCTCGCGCGCTCTTCTCCTCGACCTCGACGGGGTCCTGCTCGACACGCGTCCGGTGATGCGGAAGGCGTGGCAGAGAGTCCAGGAGATCCATGGCGTCGCGCTCCCCTTCCGTGACTACGAGCGCCACCTGGGCAGGGAGTTCGGCGACATCATGCAGCGGCTGGGTGTGACCGATGCCGAGGCGGTCCGCCGGACGTACGAGGCGGAGTCCGTGGCCACCGCGCACCTCGCGGAGGAGTTCGCCGGAATCGACGAGACGCTCCACGCCTTCGTGGCCGCCGACTGGCGGCTGGGCGTCGTGACGTCCAAGCACGTCGATCGGGCGGCCCCGCTCCTCGCGCGCCTCGGGTGTCCCTTCGCGACCGTCCGCACGCCCGCCGGAGCGGGCCGGACGAAGCCGGCCCCGGACCCGCTCCTCCTGGCGCTGGTCGACCTGGGAGTCGACCCTGCCTCCGCCGTCTACGTGGGTGACATGGCGGTCGACCAGGAGTCGGCCGCACGCGCCGGCGTCCCCTATGTACACGCTGGATGGGGCTACGGGCAGCCGACGGCTCCCGACCCCGAGACGGCCTCGTCCCCCAGGGAACTGCTGAGCCTCCTCCCCGCCAAGCAGCTCGTCGAGGGGAGCACGGTGTGAGCCCCCGCACGACTGGTGGCCTCGGCCTGGTCCGCTCCTCCAACGCCGGGAAGCCGACGTGGACTCTCGTCGGAACCGGCGCCCTGGCGCACGCGCGGACCGTTCACATCCACACCACGGACCTGGAAGCTGCGACCGTCGACAAGCAGTTACTGCGCTCCGGCGTCGAAGACGTCATGGAGGCCCTCGACCGTTACGGCGCCACGCTGGCTGCCACCCCGGGCGGAGCCGGCTGGCTCCACGTCCAGCACGTCCCCGTGCGACGCTTCGTCGCCGAGATCGTGCGCAAGCTCCTGGCCCTGAACTCCTGGGCACCGTTCGCCTCCGCCCCAGGGCCCCTGACCCTGGCACCGTACGAAGGACTCGTGGGACTGCGTCCGAGCAGCTCGCGTGAGTACCTGGCCTACACCGTGACGTGGTCCGGCGTCGCGTACGTGCTCGGTGCTGCGGCACCGCACAACCCGACCCGCTCCGCCCAGCTCCGCAACCGCGCCCGGACGACTACGGCGAACACGGAGCCGAGTCCGCTCCCCTCGGATCTCGGACGGCAGGACGTTCTGGCGCTGTCGTGGACCTCCCGCCACGGGGCCACGCTGACCCCGGTTCTCGCCGACCTGGCGCGCGGCGGGCAGAGGAGTCTCCTGCTCGATCTCGCCACTGATGCCGCCGAGCGGTGCAGCGCGGGATTGGTCACGGGTATCGAGCTGCGCACGGCCCCGAGCGACCTCTTCACCCTCTCCGGCACCGCCGAGGGCTTCCACCGTCCCGACGACGAGCACGTCATCCAGGTGGAAGGCCACGGTGTCCAACTTGCCCGGCTCATAAGGCTTTTGTCGGTGCTCTTGGAGACCAGCGGGGGCTGCACCCAGCCGTCGTGGCGGACGGTCGTGCGGGCGGAAAGCTGGCTCGACGACATCCTGTCGACCACCCGGCCGCACACCGTTCTGCTGAGCAACGACACCAGCCCCCTGGGCGTGCTGGCCGCGCACGCCGCCGAGCGGCACGAGGCGAACTCGGTGAACGTCCAGCACGGGGCGTGGACGGCGGAATCGGTCGCCTGGCCGGCCCTGCACAGCCGCGACATCATCGTCATGGGCGAGAGGGACCTCGCCCTGGGCCGAGAGTGGGCGCGCCACCCCCAGGCCGAGGTGCACGTCCTCGGGCAGCCCCGCTTCGACGTCCTCGTCAGCCTGAGCCGCCAGGCACAGCGCCGATACCTGGAGAAGCTGCTTGCTCCAGGGGGCCGCCGCGCGCCCGCCCGGATCGCGGTGTGGGCCTGCCAGCCCTTCAACCCCGATCACCTCAACTCCTACACGGACCTCCTCCTGGACGGGCTCGCTGAGGCGGACGGTGACTGGGGGCTCGTCATCGCTCCACACCCGGCGCAGGGGGCCGACGCCTTCACCGCTCTGGTGAAGCGGGACGCCGGGCCGCCCATCGCGGTGGCCGATCCCCGAGTCGGAGCCCGAGGCTGCCTTGCCGGCGCTGACGTCCTGGCGAGCGCGTACTCGACGTGCGGGATCGAAGCCGCGCTGCTCGGCATCCCGGTCCTCGAAATCGGCCCGTCGGGCGAACGCACCCTGGACCTGGCCGGTCACGGACTGGCGACCCGATGCGAGGCCACCGAGGACATCGCCGAAGCGCTCTCCGGCGTGCGCGGGGGCCCCGCGCCGATCCCGCGGGCGGCCCTGGACGCGGTCTGCCGGTGGCGCGGCGACAGCGCCGCTCGGATCGCCCGGCTCATCACCGACCGCGCCACCTCCGGCCCGAGGGCCGACGACTCCACCCACCACCACCCGGGCGCCGCTGCGTCGCCCCAGGACGAAGGAGCATCCGTCCGATGACATCTCTCACGGCCGACAGCATCGCCGAGCTGTTCTCCGGCGCCGTCACGCTGGCCAAATCCGGCGAGAAGATCAGCCCCCGGGGCATGGCCACCCACGAAGTCCGCGACGTGCACCTGCTGCTCACTCAGCCGCGTGCCCGCCTGCTCTACGCCCCGCCCGCCCGCATTGTGAATCCGGCCTTCGCCGTCGCCGAGACGGTCTGGCACCTGTCCGGATCCGACGCACCGTGGATCTTCGACTACAACAACCGGCTGCGGCAGTTCGCCGACGAAGGCGTCCTCCTGGGGGCGTACGGCCCCAGGATGCGGAACTGGGCCGGCAAGGTCGACCAGCTCGCCCGCGTCGTCGAGATCCTCCAAGCCGACCCCGACTCCCGGCGAGCCCTGATCCAGCTCTACGACCCGGCCCAGGACGCCGCCGGGCACAAGGACGTGCCCTGCACCCTCGGATTCCGGTTCCACCTGCGCGCCGGCCGCCTGCACATGGCGACCACGATGCGCGGCCAGGACGTATGGATCGGTATGCCGTACGACGTGTTCTTCTACACCGTGCTGCACGAGCTGGTCGCCGGATGGCTCGACGCGGAACTCGGCGAGTTCCACCTGCACATCGGCTCGCTGCACATCTACGACGAACACATCGAGCAGGCCGACACGCTCACCTCGCTCCCGGCGAGTGAGGTCATGCCCGACCTGCGAACACCCTGGAACGGCTTCGACGGCCTGCTCGACCAGGTCGAGGCCCGTGACGTGACCGGCCACCCCGGCTGGGACGCGATGGCCGAGACCCTGCGCAGCTACCGGCTGTGGAAGGACGGCAAGCGCGAGCAGGCGTGGCGGGCGGCCGACACGGTCGACGGGCCCCTCGGGCAGGCCCTCACTGCCTGGTACGGAGAGCTGGAGCGACGCTCGACCAATCGCGCCGCGACGGCCGGGGCACGGTGACCGCCGCCATGAAGCGCACCCCCTCCGTCGTCTTCGGCCTGTGCTCGTACACCCACGACTCGGCGGCCGCCCTTCTCGTGGACGGTGAACTCGTCGGCTTCGTCGAGGAGGAACGCCTCTCCGCGCAGAAGCACACCAAGCTCTACCCGGCCCGCGCCGTGGGGTGGCTCCTCGACCAGGCCAAGCTGAGTGCCAGCGACGTGGACGCCGTCGCCTACAACTTCCAGCCCCTCCGCTACCTCGCCGAGTCGCCCGCTGCCCTGCGCATGGCGCTGTCGCCGATGACCCGCGACCGCAGCCTGGCCCGCGCTCACGGGTTTGCCAAGGTCGCCCTGCGGACTCGGCGGCGGCTGCGCGTCCTTGGCAGCCAGTTCCCCTCGGCCCGCGTCACACCGGTCCTGCACCACCGAGCCCACCAGCTCACGGCCTTCGCCGCCTCCGGCTGGGAGGAAGCCGCCGTACTCGTGGTCGACAGCCTCGGCGAGCGGCAGACCACCACCATCGCCCACGGCCACGGCATCCAGCGCCCCCGCCTCCAGCCCTTGGAAGCGATCTACGACCCGGCCTCCCTCGGGTACGTGTACGGCGCCGTCACCGAGCACCTGGGCTGGAGGCGTGGCGACGAGGAAGGGACCGTCATGGCGCTGGCCGCCCTTGGCGACCCCGCACGCTTCCGGCACCTGTTCACCACGGCCGTCCGCACGACGGCCACGGGCTTCCGCATCCACCCCGGCTACTTCCCGACGCGCACCCTCACCTCGGGATACCCGAGGACATCCCGGCGGTTCGTCGCCGAGACCTGCCCCGAGCGGCACCCGAACGAGCCGCCCACCGACGTCCACCGAGACCTGGCGGCTGCCCTCCAAGAGCGGACCGAGCAGGTGATGGTTCACCTCGCCCGCCGAGCCCGTGTGCTCACCGGCTCCCGACGCCTGTGCGTGGGCGGCGGCGTCGCCACGAACTGCGTCAGCATCGGGAAGATCATCGAGGCTGACATCTTCGACGAGGTGTTCGTCCCGCCGGCACCCGGAGACGCCGGAACCGCCATCGGAGCCGCCCTCGCCGTACACGTCGATGGGCGCAGCCCTCGCCCGGTCGCCGGCATCGCCCGCCGCTGTTACCTCGGCCCCTCCTACGAGGACCAGCCCCTCGACCTGACCCCTTGGCCCGGCCTCCGCCAGAAGACCCTCGGCATCGAGACCGCCGAGTTCCTCGCCGACCAGCTCGCCGACGGCATGATCGCCGGACTCTTCCAGGGAGGGGTCGAAGCCGGACCGCGCGCCCTGGGCAACCGCTCGATCCTCGCCTCCCCGCTGGAGCCCGGCGTCGTCGAGCGGCTCAACGCCACCGTGAAGTTCCGCGAGCCGTTCCGGCCCTTCGCCCCCATGGTCCCGGCCGAGCGCGCCGCCGAATTCTTCACCCTCGGCCAGCCGGCCCCGTACATGTCCATGGCCTCCGGAGTGACAGACCTGACGCGCGACCGAGTGCCGGCCATCGTGCACGCCAACGGCACCTCCCGCCTGCAGACCGTCACCCGGTCGCAGAACCCGTTCATGCACGCGGTGCTGACCGCCTTCGGCCGCCGGACCGGCATTCCCGTGCTGATCAACACCTCCCTCAACGTCAAGGGCAAGCCGATCTGCGGGACACCCGAGATGGCCCTGGACTGCCTGGCCAACTCCGGCCTCGACGCCCTGCTCCTCGAAGGGCGGTGGATCACCAAATGAAGATCGGATACAGCTTCTGGGGCTTCCTCGGCAACGGCGTCACCGACACCCCCGACGGAGGCCGCAGCCACCGCCGCCCCTTCATCGACGCCCTCCTTGCCCGCGGTCACGAGATCGTCTTCCTCCAGCCCGACCGCGACCGCCTCGAAGCCGGTGACGACCTCGGCGGCGCGTACGCCTTCGACGACGGCCTGCCCAGCATCGACGCCCTGTTCCTGGAGTGGCGCTGGGCGATCCCCGGCCGCAACACCACCGTGTGCGGCAGCGAGGGGCACACCTGCGACCTCCACCGGCAGGCCCAGCTCATCAACCACTACACGGCCCGGCACCGGACGCCCACCGTGATCTGGGACAAGGACCGCACCCTGCGCGCCGAGAGCGTGTGGCGCCGCACGGCCCACACCCGCGTCTGCGAGGCCGCGCTCGCCCCGACCCTCGGCGCGCACTCGCTGCTCTTCCCCGTCGCAGAGGACCTCCTCGCCCAGGCCGATCCCCTCACCCTCGCGGCGCGGCCTCGCGATCTCGCGCTCGGCTACGTGGGCAACCAGTACGACCGCGACGAGCCCTTCGACCGCTTCTTCGCCCCGGCAGCCGCCCGCGTCGAGCACCTGGTCGCGGGCAAGTGGACGAAGACCGGCCGCTGGCCGCACGTCCGCTTCGCGGGCCGGATCCCGTTCGAGGGCGCCGCCGCCGTCTACGGGCGGTCCCTGGCCACGGTGCTCATGCTGCCCGAGCGGTACGCCGCCGTCGGGCAGATGACCCAGCGCATCTTCGAGGCCGTACTCGCCGGCTGCCTGCCGCTGGCCCCGGCAGACATCCGCTTCGCCGACCGGTTCGTCCCGAAGGAGCTGGTCGTGCGCTCCGGCAGCGACGTTCTCGAACGCCTCTCCTACCTGCGCGAGATCGCCGGCACCGAGCAGCACGCCGCCCTGATCGCCGCGTGTGTAGATCGCCTGCGCCTGTTCGGCCTGTGCAGGCAGGTGAACACGCTGGAGTCCGTTCTGCGCGGCCTCCTCCAGACCGCCGCGGCCGAGCGGGGAGCTGCCTGATGCAGACCGCTCGATCGACCATGGCGCACGGATCCTCCGGGCGCGTCCCGGAGGATGGATCCGCCGGACACCCGAACCTCTCTACGCTGGAGCACCATGAAGAAGGTCGCCATCGTCGGCTGCGGAGGCAGCGGCAAATCCCACGTGGCCCGCGAACTGGGCAGGATCCTCGATGCCCCGGTGACGCACCTGGACGCCGCGTTCTACGACGACGAGTGGAACGCGCTGCCCATGGACAAGTTCACCGACGTCCAGCGCGAGCTGGTCGCGCAGCCGCGGTGGGTGATCGACGGCAACTACAACTCGACGCTGCAGGTACGGCTCGAAGCCTGCGACACCGTGGTCCTGATGGACGTGTCGACCGTGGCGGCGCTGTACGGGATCTTCTCCCGGCAGATCCGGCACGGCGCGGGGCACAAGGGCAACGGGGTGCACAACCGCATCCACTGGGGCGTGATCAAGTACGTCGCCACGTACCGGCGCAAGATGCGGCCCCGCGTGATGGCGAAGATCGAGGAGTTCGGTTCCGGCGCCGATGTGGTGCTGCTGGCCAACCGGCGTCAGACGCGCCGCTGGCTGCGGAAGGTCGTCGCCGAGCACTCCTGACCGGCCCGCGCCCCCGGTCAGGGGGTGCGGCATGAACGAGCCCAACCCGTTCCTGGACCCCGTCCGGCAGCCGGAGCTGTACGGACACGCCTCGCGGCTGGCCGGGCGGACCAGCGCCCTGATGCGCGCCAAGACCGCCGGACACCCGGTGCCCGAGACCATCGTCAGCCTGGTGCAGACCCATCACGCCCGGCCGGACCGGCTCGGCGCGGTGCTCGACATCGGATGCGGTCGCGGCACGAGCAGCCTCATCCTCGACGAGCAGCTCCAGCCCGAGCGCGTCGTGGGCCTGGACGCCGCCCCCGCGCTGCTCGCACAGGCGCGCGAGCGCGCCAAGAACCTGCCCGACAGCACGGTGGAGTTCGTCGAAGGCGACTTCCACGACCTCCCTCTGCCCGACAGGTCGAGCGATGTCGTCGTCGCCGCGTTCTGCCTCTACCACTCGCCGCGCCCCCAGGACGTCGTCGGACAGATCGCCAGGGTCCTCGCCCCAGGTGGTGTGGCCGTGCTCGTCACCAAGGGCCTCGACAGCTACCGGGAGATGGACCAGCTGGTCGCCTGCGCCGGTCTCGATCCGCGTGCCGCCCAGCACGAGAGCCTGTACACCGCAGCCCACAGCGACAGCTTGGCCGACATTGCCGCCTCCTCGCTCGACGTGATCGCCGTCCTGGACGAGGAGCACGTCTTCACCTTCGACGGCCACGACCACTCGGCGCAGTACCTGGCCACCAACCCCAAGTACGACCTGGCGCCCGGCTTGTACGGCAACCCCGGTGCCTTGGCGGCGGCCCTGCACGAGTTCCTTCCCGACCAGCCGCTGACCACCCGGTCCCGGATCACCTTCGTCGTCGCCCAGCCGAAGGATGAAGGAGAGCCGGCATGAGCCCCGCCCCGTTCACCAAGCACTACGCGGAACCCGAGCGCGCGGCGGGGGCGGTGCGCCACTACTGGTGGCTCACCGCGCACGCCAAGCCGCTGCGGCAGCCGGCTCTCCACACTGCCGGGCCGCAGTCCCTGACGTTCGAACGGATCGAGGGCCGCCCCGTGCGCCCCGAGGACCTTCCGCGCGTGGCGGAACTGCTGGGCCATGCCCACGGTGCCGCCTGGGCCAGCGAGCTGCACTCCGCGTCGCTGGACACCCCGCACCACTTCAAGGACGGCACGCAGTTCGACGACTACCTCGGTCCCCGGAGGGTCGCTCTGCGGCGACGCCATGAGCAGGGCTACCTGCCGAGCAAGACGGCACTGCGCGCGATGCTCGGCCTGCTGGAAGCGACCGCCGAGGGACCTTGCGCCTTCTACAAGGACAGCAACCCGCGGAACTTCATCATCACCAGCACGCAGGACATCGTCGCCGTCGACACCGACGACCTGTCCCTCGCCCCGATGGGCTACGACCTCGCAAAGCTCGTCGCGACGCTCCACCTAACCTACGGGCCGCTCACGGACCAAGCCGTCACCACCGCCCTGCTCGCCTACAACGCGGCAACCCGACGCCACGACGCCCGGCTGGGCACGACGGACCGGGGCCAGCTCGACAGCTTCCTCGGCCTGCACGCCGTGCTCACCGCCCCATACGTCGGCCGCAACGGCTACCACTACAGCCTGCCCCTCCGTTTCACCCACCGAGGAGCCTCATGATCATCACCGAACTCGTCTTCGTCCGGCACGGCCAAGCCCAGTGCAACGCCGACGGCCTCGTCGGGGGCCCGCGCACCTGCACCGGCCTGACCAACCTCGGGTACGCCCAAGCCGAACAGGCCGCACGCCGCCTGGCTACCGAGCACCTGAAGAAGCCCTTCGACGTCATCTACACCGGCCCGCGGATCCGCCTCGTCCAGACCGGCGAGATCATCGCCCAGACGCTCCAGATTCCCGTGCACCACGACGACCGACTCGATGGCCCGGCCCACGGCGACGCCGACGGCCGGCCATGGGACGCGGTGAAGACGGCCGCCGACGGCGGGCCGCACGCCCACCCCGACACGCCCTGGGCCAACGGCTCCGACACCTGGAATGGGTTCCTGGAGCGCTCCGGCAGGAACCTGAGCCAGCTCATCGAGGAGAACCACGGCAAGCGCGTCGTCTTCGCCGCCCACGGGGAGACGGTGATCACCGCCCACACTCTGCTGCTCGGCATCCCGATCGGCTCGCCGGCCGGATTCACCCACAACCACGCCTCCATCACCCGCTGGCAGCACCACCGCAATCGCCTGGGTCAGACCCGCTGGATGCTCGACCGGCACAACGACACCGAGCACCTCAGTCTCCTCACGCCGGAGCCGACCCCGTGATCGCGACCTCGCGCGACCCCCGGATACAACTGGCGCGCCTCCTCCTCGGCGCAGTCGACATCGCAGCGGACCCCGCGCTCCCGCCCCGCGTTGTACGCCTGGTAGCCGGCGACGGGCGTCAGTTCATCGCGAAGCAGCACGCGGAGCGAGACCGCTACGTCGGAGAACTCCGCGCCTATGGGGCGTGGGCCACCCATCTGACCGGCCAGGCACCGGAGTTGGTCGGCCGGAATGACGCCACCCGCACCCTGCTGCTCACCGCACTCGCAGGCGACCGGGCAGACACCTTCGCTCCGGGCTCGCCCGAGGAGGAGCTTGCCCACCACGAGGCCGGGAACGTGCTGGGCAAGCTGCACCGGGCCACGGCCATGCCCCAGGGCGGTGCCGTCGGCGCCTCGCTCGCCGAGCGGTTCCAGGGGTGGATCGACCGGGCCGTCCACGCCGACCTGCTCGACGCGGCCGAGGAGAACCTGCTGAAGCACCACTCGGTGATCCTGGGCGCCAGCCACATGGACAGCGCGATCTGCCACCTCGACTACCAGCCGCGCAACTGGCTGCTCGGTGACACATTCGGCGTCTACGACTTCGAGCACATGCGACGCGACGCCCGGGTCCGCGACTTCGCCCGGCTCGAATTCCGACGCTGGCAGGCCGCACCCCACCTCCGCACCGCCTTCTTCGACGGCTACGGGCGCCCGCCGAACGACACCGAACGACGCCTCCTGGAGTCTTTCGGCGCCATCGAGGCGGCCACAGCCCTGGTCAAGGGCCACCAAGAGAACGACGCCGCCCTCAGCGCGCACGGCAGAACCGTCCTGTCCCGGCTCACCTGACCTACCCCTTCGACGACACCTCTCTGGAGATCCCCGTGCCACAGCACGAGCAGACCCCGACCAACGCTGTCCTCCGACGAACCGTGGTGACCGGCTCCGCCGGATTCATCGGCTCCCATCTCGCCCACGCCCTCGTCCAAGCCGGCACCACCGTGATCGGCGTGGACCGCCGAGACCCGTCCACCGACCCGACGGCCGCCGCCAACCTCGCCGCGCTACGAGGACGCCCGGGATACCACCACGTCACGGCCGACCTCCTCCACTGCGCCATCGATCCCCTTCTGATCGACGCTGACGCGGTCTTCCACCTCGCCGGCATCCCCGGCGTGCGGCCCTCCTGGGGACCGCAGTTCGGCGACTACCTCGCGTCCAACGTGCTGGCCACCCACCGCGTCCTCGAAGCCTCCACCCGGATCGGCGTCCCCCGACTGGTCGTCGCCTCCTCTTCCAGCGTCTACGGTCCGACCGACGGCGACGCTAGCCTCGAGACCGACCGCCCCAATCCCGCCTCCCCGTACGCCGTGACCAAACTGGCCGAGGAGCAGCTCTGCCTCGCCTACGCCGAGCGCCCCGGCGGCCCCAGCGTCGTCGCCCTGCGGTACTTCACCGTTTACGGCCCCCGGCAGCGCGCCGACATGTTCACCCACCGCGCCCTGTACGCCGCCCTGACCGGACAGCCCCTGCGCCTGTACGGAGACGGCCACCAGCGCCGCGACTTCACCTACATCGACGACGTGGTCGCCGCCACGATTGCCGCCGGCGTCGTCCCGAACGCTCACGGCCCCATCAATGTCGGCGGCGGCTCGAACGCATCGCTGCTGGACGTGGTCAACATCGCCAACAGCCTCACCGGCCGCGAGATCCAGCTCCACCAGGACCACGTGCGCAACGGGGACGTTCTCGTCACGCGTGCCGACCCCAGCCGTGCGGGAGAGGTCCTCGGCTGGCAGCCGCGCGTCGACCTCCACAGCGGACTGCGCGCGCACATGCAGGCTCTGGCCGCCCCGGTGCCGGACTACAGCCGGGCCGCGTAGCCCTACGCCTCGGAACCCGAGAGGAGTGCCCATGGAAACCCCCGAGCGAGCACGGCTGGATGCCTTCTTCCGGAGGATCACCGTGCAGTTCCCCGCCGAGCAAGCGATCACGACGCTGGTCATCACCCACCTGCTCCCGGAACGACCGGCGTTCTTGCACGCCATGACCGCGGTGTCCACGATCGGCGCCGTCCTCCCCAAGCCCCGGTCGATCCACCAGCCGACCCTCGACACCGTCCGCCGCACCCTGCCCGTCCACGACCTGAGCCGGGAGCGGTTCACCGACGAGACCCAGGCCCTGCACTACCTGGAGGACACGGCCGGCGGCCAGGACGTCGTCTTGGCCGACGTCGGCGGGTACTTCGCGGCCAGCCTCGACACCCTCGTGAACAAGTTCTCCGGCCGCATCCTCGGCGTCGTCGAGGACACCGAGAACGGACACCAGCGGTACGCCGCTCTCGGCTCGCTGCCGTGCCCGGTCGTGTCCGTGGCCCGCTCACCGCTCAAGGACTGCGAGGACCACCTCGTCGGCCGGTCCATCGTGTTCTCCACCGACGCCCTCGTCCGCGCCCGCGGGGACATCCTCACGAGCCGCAGCGCCTGTGTCATCGGCTTCGGCAAGATCGGCCGCTCGATTGCGCAGACCCTGCGCGCCCAGGACCTGCGCGTCACCGTGTACGACAACGACGCGGTCAAGCGGGTACAGGCGCACGCCCTCGGCTTCCGCACCAGCTCGTCTACCACCGAGGCCGTCCACGACGCGGAACTCGTCCTTTGCGCCACTGGCAATCTCGCCCTCCGGCACGAGGATTTCGCCGCCCTGCGCAACGGCGCGTACCTCGGATCGGTGACCTCTTCCGAGGACGAACTCGAACTCAGCAGCCTTGATGACCTCTACGAACGCCAGCCCGTGGGACCGCAGTTGACTCGATACGAGGTCACTGGCCACTACTTCTACGTCCTCGCCGACGGGGGCGCCGTCAACTTCGTGCACGGCGCCGCCGTCGGCACCTACATCCACCTCGTCCAGGCCGAGATACTCGCCGCCACCGCCGCACTCAGCCACGCGCGACTCCAGCCCGGACTGCACGAGATGCCGGCGGCCGACCGCGACACCATCGCCAGAACCTGGCTCCGCCACTTCGAAAGGTGATCTCGTTTGCCACCCTCCACCGAACACATTCGCGCCGTCACCGAGGCGTACCTCGCCCGCCACCCGGACGAGCGCACCTCCCTGACGATGCTGTTCGCCGCGCTCGCCGGCGCGGACGATCCCACCAGCCGCAAGACCTTCCCCGCTCACGTGACCTGCAGCGCCATCCTCATCAACGATGAACGGCACGTGCTCCACATCTTGCACAAGGCATCAAGGGAACTGCTGGCGCCCGGCGGGCACAACGAACCGTCCGACCAGCACCTGCGCGACGCCGCCCTGCGCGAACTGCACGAGGAGGCCGGCATCCCGCCCAGCGCCGTCGTCCCCCTCGCCGACCACGAGGACATCCCCCTCGACATCGACGTGCACGCGATCGACGCGAACCCGTCGAAGCACGAGCCGGCCCACCACCACGTGGACTTCCGCTGGGCCTTCCACCTCGGGGCCGATCATGCGGTGACGCTGCAGGAGGAGGAGGTCGACGGCTACCAATGGCGGCCGTTCGCGACCACCGCCTCACCCACCATCCGCGCCAAGCTCGCCCAGCTCACCTGAAGCCCCCCGAACCCGACCACCAGGAGGACGCCGTGGCCGCCACCACAGCCCGACCGACCACCGCCGAACGGCGTCGGCACATCGCCGTCATACCCTGCCGCTGGGGTGCCTCCCGCTTCCCCGGCAAACCACTGGCCCTCCTCGGCGGCATGCCGCTGCTCTGGCACGTCCACCAGCGCTGCCTGGAGGCCAAACGCCTCGACGGAGCCATCGTCGCGACGGACGACGAACGCATCGAAGCAGCGTGCCGCGAACTCGGCATCGACAGCATCCGTACCGGGGAGCACCTCACCGGCACCGACCGCGTCGCAGAGGTCGCCGAACGCCTGCCAGCCGACGGATACATCAACGTCCAGGGCGACGAGCCGTTCATCTCGCCGACCGCCATCAACGACATCTCCGAGGCCCTGGAATTCACTCCGCCCGGCACCTGCGCCGTGAACGCCTACACTGAGCTGGTCGACGTCGGCGCCGTCCTGGACCACAACGTCGTCAAGGTCGTCGTCACGGCCCGCAGCGAGGCCCTCATGTTCTCGCGCCAGCCCATCCCATACCCCAGGGGCGACCGGCCGAAGTACCTGCGCCAACTGGGCCTCTACGGCTTCACAGGCGAGGCTCTCCAGCACTTCTGTCGGCTCCAGCAAGGACCCCTGGAGCGTGCCGAAGGAGTAGAGATGCTGCGTTTCGTCGAACACGGCCACGCCGTACAGATGGTCTCTGTCCTGGACGACGGTGTAGCGGTAGACACCCCTGAGGATCTGACGCGAGCCGAGCGCTTCCTCGATCAGCTCGACGGAGCGGTTCATAGGCGTGGGACCGTACGGCCTTCTGCACGGTGGGACGGAATCACCTCATCCGCGACTCGTGTCCGATCTTCGGAAAGCCCCCGCTCTCACTCCTAGCGAACAGCAGCTCCGGGGCCTGACTACTCGCCCCCAGAGCGGCTCACTCGCTAAGCGACCCTCGGGCTAATTAAGGACGGGAAGCGAGGTCAGACAGCGTACAAGACGGGCGTGCCGCCACTGAAGCTGGTCGGGCGGTACGGCGAGCCGGAGGCCCGGGAACCGTGTCAGTACCGCGCGCAGCGCGATTTCGGCCTCGGCCTTGGCCAGGGGAGCGCCGACGCAGCGGTGGATACCGTGCCCGAAGGCGAGGTGGCCGGCAGCGTCCCGGTTCGCATCGAGCAGGTCCGGTGACGGGAACCGTTCCGGGTCGCGGTTGGCGGCTCCGAGGGCGACCAGCACCGGTGCGCCTGCCGGGATGCCGGTGTCGCCGAGCGTGATGGCCTCCGTGGTGTACCGGAAGGTGGCCGTGCTGACGGGGGAGTCGAATCGAAGTAGTTCGTCCAGCACCGCAGGGATGTCGTTTGGGTTCTGGCGGAGGCGGTCGAGTTCGGCCGGGTGCTGGAGCAGGGAGAGGGTCGCGTTGCCGAGGAAGTTGGTGGTGGTCTCGTGACCGGCCACGAGTAGGAGCACCGCGAGGGAGACCAGTTCCTCCTCACTGAGCCGGTCGTGGCCGTCGCGGGCCGAGATGAGGCGGTCGAGGAGCGAGTTGCCGGGGTGTCGGCGCTTGGCGGCGATGAGGTCTGTCATGTAGTCGGCCAGGGAGTGCGAGGCCGCGTCGATGACCTCTGGCTGTCCGGCCGCGAACAGTTCGCCGGACCAGCGCTGGATGTCGGGCCGGTCTTCGTCCGGTACTCCGAGGAGTTCGCAGATCACGATGACGGGTAGCGGGACGGCCAAGCCTGTCACGAAGTCGAAGGGCTCACCGACAGGCCACTGGTCCAGCAGGTCGTCGGTGACCCTGGCGATGAACGGGCGCAGTTCCGCGACCGCCCCGGTCGTGAACGCCTTGGTGACCAGCTTGCGCAGCCGGGTGTGCTCGGGCGGGTCGCTCGACAGCATGTTGTGCGCCACCGCGGGGTGGAGGCGCCGCTTTGATTCCTTGTCCGCAAAGAACGCGGAGGTGTCCTTCGAGAGCCGGGCGTCGGCGAGCGCTTCCCTGGCTTCGGCGTATCCGGTGACCAGGTAGCTGAGGCGCCCGCCGGACCCGCTGGGTACGGCCTGTACTGGGCATGCCGAGCGCATGGCCGCGTAAGTGGGGTAGGGGTCTTGGAGAAAGCGGGGGTCCTGAGTCGGGTCGGTCATGTCTTCAGGTTCCAATCGTTCGTGGCCGGCCGTCGACGCCGACACGCCCGACGTGGGCGTAGGCGTCGGCCACCAGGAGAAGCCACTGTGTGTCGGCCCGAAGATCCTCGCGGGCGGCGGCGTCTACCGACGGAGGTGCGACTTCGTCCGCGTACCGGCCAGCCTTCGAGTCTGCCAGTGCAGCTCGAACCACAGCCGCCTCCACAGCGGCGGCGCCCTGCTCGGTAGCGGTGTGGAAGTTCGACGCCGCGCTCTCCTGCACCCTGCGCGACCGGTACGGCCGGAGGGCGAGGATGCCGTCGCTGATCTCGATGACGCGCCGCTGCAGTCGGAAGTCGGAGTCGTCGGAGATGCCCTCGATGTCCTCGGCCGGCGACAGGACGATCTGCGGCATCGCGGTTGACAGGTCCTGCCAGAGGGGGCGGAGCGTCTCGAAGGACCGGGTTTCCCAGCGACGTCGGCGGGCTTGGTTGATCGGGTAGAGGACAGCAGGCCACGTAAGGCCGAGGCAGATCAGTAGGACGGCGATTGCCGGGGAGGTGACGCTGAAGGCGCACGTCGAGGTCACGAGCGATGAGCACTGCGCGTGCGTTTCGTCGCCCAGTCCCAGACCGAGGCCTACGATGCGCGTCAGCTTGTAGACGACGTAGACGAGAGCGAACACGCAGCCTGCCGCCGCCACCCGCAACCCGCCCCGGATGCTGTCGCGCCGAGTTGCTTTCGACTGGCGTACGGCCTGCCTCAGGAAGTCGACCACGGAGAACCCGAGGAAGGAGGTATAGGGGAGTAGGTAGAGCGCGTAGACCTGCGGAGAACGAGCTGTCAGCTGCTCGTAGGCGAACAGCACGGTCATGGTGACGACCGACGCGGTGAGCAGAGCGAGACGGACCCGGATGCGTTGCCGCGCCTCGTAGGGTTCGAGGTTGAGCTGGAAGGAAACGGCCAGGACCGCTGTGGCGGCACCCAGAGAAGCGCAGTTACTCAGCAGTCGGCCGACGTGCGGCACGATCGACTCCGCGACGTTCCTGAGCAGCGGCGCATAGGAGGCGAAGGCCATGGCGAAGGAGCCGAGAAGCGCGCCCATGGCCGACGTACCGGTCGGCCGGGGCGTTCCGCGTCCGAGCACCCAGTAGCCGGCTATGGACGCGAGCAGCAACGCCATCCCGAGGAAGACAGCATTCGTCATGCGCGGAGGCGACCTCTCCTGACGGGCTGGGCGAAGAGAGCTTCCCAGCTATCCGGGCCCCTCTCGGGGCGGTGTGGAGGGGCCTCGCGTTCGCGGTAGATGCGTTGGCGGACGACCGTCGCCATCATCTCCGCCTCGCGCTCATCAGCAGTCGAGTAACTCGTCCGCCCGGACATACGCATCACCAGCGTCGGGTTGACCCCCAGGGAGCGGGCCGTGTCCGCGTTGACCTCCAGGCTTCCCGGATGGTCGCAGTACACGTGGCACAGCTCGTGCGTGAGGATGTGCCGCTGGTGGTGGACGGACGTGCCCTCCTCGTAGAAGAGGAGATCGGCGTCCGGGGTCTCGATTCTCATTCCGCACGGCGCTTCGACCGCGCCGAGCGTGCTCAGCGGCTGCAGGACGATGGGCTTCCCGCGAAGCTCGGCTATGGCCTCGCTCAACTGGCGGGTGGTGAATCGGTGCGGCAGACGTAGGAGGTCGATCTGCTCTTCGCACGATGCGCGCAGTCGACGCGTGTCGACTTCTGGCAAGGACACGGTGCTCCCCTTCGGCCTCGGCGGTGCGTCAACTTGTGGGTGGACGGAAGCCCCGAGGATGCCAAGAGAAGGCAGGAACTCACTCTTCCTGGAAGTGGCAGTTCCGATTACGCATGGTGATTGACGGAGGGGGGGTGAGCCTTCCCGGTCGCACCTCCTCACCGTTGGCCGGAAACGCAGGGGGCCGGTGATTCGGGTGTGAGGCGGTTCGCACTCTGAGTAGTTGATTACTTGATTATCCGTTATGTCTGACTACGCTGAATGACTGAACCATGATCGACTGGATGGGAGGTTGGACGCCCTATGGTGCATGTCACCCGGTGAGCGCATCCTAGGCTCGCCCTTATGGACGTGCGGGGCGGGCGGGTCGCGGGTGGCGAAGGTGGCGGCGAGTCGCTGCCTGAGCTGCTGCGATCGTGGCGGCGGCGGGTGAATCCCGATGAGATCCCCGGGTTGGCCTCTCCGGGCCGTAGGGCGAAGGGTCTGACGCAGCGTGACGTGGCTCGGCTGACCGGGGTGAGTGAACGCTGGTACGGGGCGCTGGAGCGGGGCATGGAAGCCAAGTACTCCGCTGACTTTCTCGATCGACTCTCGTCGGTGCTGGGGCTGAGTCGCGCTGAGCGCGATGCCCTGTACCTGATGGCGGTGGGCCATCCGCCGGTGGTCGCCGCGGTTCCGGAGGCCGGTGCGGCGGCGGAGATGGACGAGCTGCTGCAGCGGTTTCTGGACGGCCAGGCCCCCGATCCCGCCTTCGTGACGGACCTCGCCTGGAACGTGATCGGCTACAACGAGCCGCTGCTGGAGTGGTTTCCGTGGGCGGCTCACCAGGCGAATCAGATGCGGTGGGCGTTTCTAAGTCCGGAGGCCCGCGAGCAGCTCGTGAACTGGGAGCAGGACTGGGCTCGCTCCTACCTCGGCCAGATTCGCTACGAGCGCGCCCGCCATCCGGACCACGAAGCGCTGCAACAGCTGGAGCGCGACATCCTCACGAGTTCCCCGGCCGCACGGCGGATGTGGGACCGCCGCGAGGTGGTCGAACACGCCGACGGAGACCTGCGTAGGCTTCGACTTCCCCACCATCGGGGCCGAGAAGTCGGCGTACGGATCCTGGCCCTGCGGCCCATGCGCAGCGACCGTCTCCGGGTGATCGTGCTGATGGAAGCAGACTCTGAACCTGCCGAGAGGTGAGCGAAGGGAGCGGTGCGCGCTGCTCGGTGTGCGGCCAAGTCCTTACTTGTCGTCGAGCAGTCCCGACGCTTCCGCCTCGTCGGGCATTCCTTCCAGTCGTCGGGCCTGGTCGATCACGGTGTTCACCATGTTCAGGCTCGAAGCGCTGAGACCGTTCGCGCGCAGGGCGACCCGGCGCACCCCCTGGTCGCGCATGGCGGCGACCAACTGGATCTCGGCACGCTGGCGCTCCGCCTCCTCCTCGTCGAAGAAATAGCCCGGGTTCACGCCGAAGAAACCGGCCAGCGCACGGATGGTCTGCATCTTCGGGTTCGAGTTGGTGCCGGTTCGGAGCTGCTGGATGGCGCTCGCGGAGATGGTGACGCCAGAGGTGTCACGGATGCCCTGTGAGACCTCCGCGTAGGTGTACGGGCCGCGGCCCTTCGGGTGCACCTCTCGGAACAGGTAGTCGAGCAACTCCGAGAAGGTGCGCTCGCGCGATTCGGTCATCTCCAGATCTCCGTCATGGCGGCCATCATATCCACCTCAGTGGTGATCAGGGTCGGCCAGGTCCAGCGTCTCGCCATTGCAGTTGACGAGATGGCGTAACTGCAATGTACGTTGTCCATCGAAAGCATCCATTGCAGTGTTCCGCTGCTGGTGGGGGCAGGTCTATGGAAGCTGGACTTGGGCCGAGGGGCGCCATATGGTCTTGGTGCCTACAGGCGGAGATCACTGGCTGACGGAAGAGGCGGGAAGGGAAGGAGACGAGCACGCGCGGGTCATGACGACCGCAGGGTGCACAGGGGTGGATGAGACCGGCGCCCGGGAGCTACCAACTCCCGAGCACCGGGCCGACACCCCGAGGGGTACCGATCCACATCTCGCGGGCGGCGGGGCTTTTGCACGAGAACCGCCGCACCGCGTTCCTACGAACAACGGAGTATCACATGCTCGCCACGCCGAGCGTCAACCCGGCCTGCCCGGATACCCGACGACAGCACCGTCTCGCTGCTCAGCTCGCAGAGATGATCCCGGGCGCGGCCACGATCCGAGTCAGCCTCACCGACCCGAGCCGGGCGTGGCCCCACCCGCGTGCCGCTTTCCGGGACGAGGGCGGGAAGGCCCTGGAGGTGAGCCGGACGACGGCGACGGTCGCCGCCCGCTGGATCCTGCGGGTCTGGCCGGAGGCGGACTGGACCCGGCCGCACACCTTCGACATCCAGCGCGCCGCCCTCACTTGCAGCGACCTGATCGCCGCCGGTCGGAGCCGCTGACATGGCCCGGATACGCACCATCAAGCCGGAGGCGTTCTTCTCCGAGTCGCTCGCCGAAGTGAGCGTCGAGGCCGAGCGGACCTTCTTCGGCCTCCTCACGCAGGCCGACGACCACGGACGGCACCGCGACAACGCCGCGATCATCGCTGGGCTCCTGTGGCCCCTGCGCGCCGAGCACACCTCGGTCCACGTCGAGGACGATCTCCACCAGCTCGCGAGCGCCGGCCTGATCTGCCGGTACACCGGCTGCGACGGCCGCCGCTACCTCCACATCGTGACCTGGTCCGAGCACCAGAAGATCGACAAACCGAGCCAGTCTCGCCTGCCATCGTGCCCGCAGCACCAGGCTGCCGGCCGGTGCGGCCCCTGCAAGGGCAACTGCACCAAGCAGACCGAGGGCTCGCCCACCACTCCCGGAGGACTCGCCGAGACCTCGCCGAACGCTCCCCGACCCCTCGATCTGCCCGCCCAGGCAACCTCGACGTCTCCCGGGCACGCCATCGTGTCCCCGGCCGACCGGCAGGCAGCCACCGACCACCTGGTCGACGTCCCTGGCCGCTCCGGATCGGAAACACCAGGTCAGGAGGCATTCCCTGAGGATTCCTCGAACCCTCCCCGAAGCCTGCCCGAAGGCTCGGCGCCTGGATCTAGGATCTTGGATCCTGGATCTCTTGTCCCTACGGGGCGCACAGCGCCCGCAGCCGGCATCTCCGCCAAGGACCTCGTCGGGGAGTACGTCGCCGGGTGCGACCAGCGTCCCCCGAGCGACGTGATCGGGCACCTCGGCCGGATCATCAAGAAGCTCTTGGACGAGGGCATCGCACCGGCGCACATCCGAGCCGGGCTGGCGAACTTCACGGCCAACCCCAAGCACCCGAGCGTGCTGACCAGCATGGTCAACGAGGCGATGAACGCTCGCCCCGGCGGTTTGGCGCGGCCGGGAATCCGGCCTAACGTGCCCGCCCACCAGGCGTGGACCAACCCGGCCAACGCTTCTGCTGCCTACGCCGAGGAGCTGTGATGCACACCCGTCACCGCGAACCCCAGCTCCTCGGCAACGAAGCCACGCTGGAGCGCATGGTCCGGATCCTGGCCGCCCGCAACATCGACCCGGCAGACGCCGCGCTGCCGGACGACGCCGAGCCCTTCTCACCGCTGGACGCTCTGCTCGCCGGGATGCCCCCGCGCTATCAAGCGGCTGTCGCCGACCACCCCACGGTCCTGGAGTGGGTCCGGAAGGTCACCGACGCGGCCGTCGCCCCCAGCCGAGGAGCCCGACGACAGGTCACCACCGGCCCTAGCTTGCTGATGGCCGGGGTCGTCGGCGCGGGCAAGACGCACCAGGCGTACGGCGCGGTCCGAGCGCTGGTGCAGAGCGGGGTCGGCGCGCGCTGGCGGGCGACCACCGCCGCCGACCTCTACGCCGATCTCCGCCCCCGGCCCGGGGTCGACAGCGAGCGGGAGCTGGCGGCCGTCAGCCGGTGCCCGCTGCTGATCATCGACGACCTCGGCGCGGCCAAGGCGAGCGAGTGGGTCGAGGAGATCACGTACCGGCTGATCAACCGGCGGTACAACTACGAACTCCCCACGCTGGTCACGACCAACCTGGCGATCAAGGACCTGCGTTCCTACCTCGGGGACCGAGTCGCCAGCAGGCTCGCGCAGATGACCACCCGAGTCGAGTTCGAGGCCGTCGACCGCAGACGCCACAGCGCCGCCGCCTGACCCTCCACAGGCCACCCCGCCAGACCGCGCCCTCGCACCGCCGTCCCCCCGGGCACCTACCGCCAGCGCACCTCTCCGCCGACGCCTCTGCGCGCGGAGAGCGATCGGAGCACCCCGCATGACCAGCACGATGAACGGCCCCGCCCAGCACCGTCAGCTCGGCGACCAGACCTGGCAGGCCGACGCCGTCTGCCAGAGCACCGAGTACAACCCGGTGGACCCCGAAGTCTTCTTCCCCGAACCCGACGAGACCGCCAAGATCGCCACGGCCAAGGCCCTGTGCGGCCAGTGCCCGGTCCGGCGCACCTGCCTGGACGCCGCTCTCGAAGGGGGTGACACCGACGGGATCCGTGGCGGCCTGACGGAAGAGGAGCGCGGGCCGCTGCACGACAAGCTCGCCAGCCGCCTCGACTACAGCCGCGTCAATGCCACCATCGCCGGACGCGACGTGCACCTCACCCATACGGAGCGCCGCGCGGTCGAGTACGCGGCCTACCGCCATGGGGTGAGCGAGCAGCGCCTGGCCTGGCTTCTGAAGGTCACCGAGGAGCACGCCAAGAAGCGGTACCGCGAGATCCGCCGGGCCGAGCGCAACCGAACCCTGAACCAGCCCACCACGAACACCACACCCCCCGAGACCAGCGGCGAGCGCCTGATCCGCGACGACTTCGGGACGGCGGCATGAACATCGCAAGCGCGTCGAAGACGGCGCACATATCCGGGTGGGACCGCGCGGCTGTCGTGGCGCTCGGGGGCGCGGGGTGCGCGCTGTCGTACGACGCCCTGCAGCAGATGGCCGTGGCCATCCACATCCGAGGCTTCCTTACCTACCTGTTCCCCCTGGTGATCGACGGGTTCATCGCCTACGGCATCCGAGCCCTCCTGGTCCTGCGCAACGCACCACTGCGCGCCCGGCTCTACGTCTGGACGCTCTTCGGCACGGCCACCGCCGCCAGCATCTGGGCCAACGCACTCCACGCGGTGCGCATCAACCAGGACACGGTCGCCGGCACCGGCCTCCAACTCGGTGACGCGGTGGTCGCGGTGCTCTCCACCATCGCCCCGCTCGCACTGGCCGGAGCGGTCCACCTCTACATCCTCATTGCCCGGGGCCCGGTCGAGGACTCTGGCCGGCAGAACCTCGGTCAGCCCGGTCACCTCGATGAGACCGACCGCAGCGACGCCATCGAGGTCACCCGGACCGACCGAGCCGGTCAGCAGCGGTCAGCGGCCGGTCAGGTCAAGTCCGGTCAGTCGGTCACCGCTCTGACCGACCGGCTGCCGCTGTCCCCGACCGACGAGGACACCGCCGCCCGGTCAGTGACCGGAGACTCGACCCCGGCGACCAGCGGCCAGTCGGTCACCGACCACCACAACCGCAGCCACGGTGCCCCTGACCTGCCGGGACAGGCGGACAAGGGCCGGAGGGTCACTGACAGCCCCAGCAGTACGGCCCCGGTCGGTGATGACCAGGACAGCCCGGCGGCGGTCAGTGCCCCGCCGGTCACCTCACCGCCGGTCACTGACCGGGCCGCTCGGTCGACTGGTGACCGGCGTCCTGACCCGGACACCGAGGAGCTGCTGGCGATCGCCCGGTCGGCGGTCAGGGCCGAGGACAAACTGACCCGCAAGGTGGTCGCCCAGGCGATCCGAGGTCAGCAGATCCCGCTGTCCAGCGACACCCTGACCGCGCTGATGGCTCAGCTGCGCGAGCAGCACCGCCAGCCGGTCACTTCCTCCCGGCCCTGACCGAACCTCCACGGAGTGGGTGACCGAACCGGTCACCCCGGCCGGTCACCCACTCCGCATGTCACCGACACACCCCGCCACAGCAGAAGCGGAGAGCACCCGATGCGCACTCACCCGGCCACGCCCGCCGAAGTCGACTCCTGGCTGACCGTCCTGCACCAGCACGGACACCTCCACCGCGCCCAGTCCGGCCCCGACACCACCTGGATCGTGCAACGCGAGCAGCATGACCGGCCCTGGACCCTGCACCACCCCGTCCTGGCCATGGACTGGATCGAGGAACTCGTCCGCGAAATCCAGCAGCAGGACCCGGAGACGAGCCGGTGAACACCAACGACCCGGTGGCCACCTCCGCTGGACAGCAGCGTGACCCCACCACGGCTCCTGGCGGAGCAAGCTATCGCGTACGACGGTCCTACGGCCCGACGTACGCACTTGCCCCCGCCCAGGAGGGCGGGGGAAGCCCGGCTGGTCCCCGAGCGAGGGCGCACGGGGACCAGCCGGGCAACCGGCACCAGGCGGCGCCGGTCACCGGGGGAGAAGCCGACCGCGACGACCACCGCGAGCAGCCACGCCCGAGCACGGCCGCCTACCCCGACCGCAAACCGCGCCGCCGCACCCGCAACCCCATCGAGCGCACCCGCAAGACGACCACCCGCCTCTCCGACACCGAGAAGACCGAGATCGCCGAGGCCGCCACCAAGCGCGGCGTCACCGTCGCCCGCTTCCTCGCCGTCTCCGGCCTGAGCGCCGCCCGCGGATGCGCCGCCGTGCACAGCAACGACCAGCTCGACACCGCCATCGACGAACTCGCCGCTCTGCGCACCGCGCTGGCCCGCATCGGCAACAACATCAACCAGATCGCCTTCGTCCTCAACAGCGGTGGCCAGCCGCGCGCCGGTGAACTCGAACACGCGCTGGGCGCACTGACCGGACTTCTCGCCCGCGTCGATGACGCGGCGAACGACCTGGTGACCCGGCGGCTGTGATGGTTCCCGACATCGGACGCGGCTCCCGCACCCACGGCCTCCTCGTCTACCTGTACGGCCCCGGACGGCGCGAGGAGCACACCGACGCACACCTCGTCGGCTCCTGGGACGGCTTCGCCCCCGACCCCGGCCTCGACCCCGACCCGAAGGTCACCCTCGCCCGGCTCACCGCCTCCCTGGACCTGCGGGTCAAGCAGGCCGGCGACCGCGCACCCGCCAAGCACGTCTGGCACTGCTCGGTCCGCACCGCCCCCGGGGACCGGCGGCTGGACGACGAGGAGTGGAACGCCGTCGCCCAGCGCATCGCCCACGCCACCGGCATCGCCCCGGCTGGAGACCCCGACGGCTGCCGGTGGATCGCCGTCCGCCACGCGGAAGACCACATCCACATCGTCGCCACCCTCGTACGCGGCGACCTGCGCAACCCGCGCCTGAACTATGACTTCAACAAGGCCCAGGCCGAATGCCGCCGCATCGAGAAGGAGATGGGCCTGCGGCGCCTGAACGCGGGCGACGGAACCGCAGCGAAGAATCCCAGCAGCGCCGAGAAGTTCAAGGCCGAGCGCACCGGCCGCCCGGAGACCTCGCGCGAGACGCTCCGCGAGGCCGTTCGTCGAGCCGTGGCGGGAGCGGATTCGGAAGAGGAGTTCTTCACGCGGCTCCGAGAAGCGGGGGTACGGGTGAAGCTGCGACACGCACCGTCCGGTGACGCGCTCGGCTACAACGTGGCCCTGCCCGGCGACCGCAACCGCGACGGAGACCCGGTCTGGTACCCCGGCTCCAAACTGGCCCCCGACCTCTCCCTTCCGAAGATCCGCCTACGCCTCACCGACGGCGCCGCCGAGCCGAGCGCGCCCGCGGTCGGCGCTGAACGGACGAACTGGTCACCGCCCGCCCGTCAACGACGCAACGCCACCGTCATCGCAGAGCGCTCAGCCACGCTCCTGGAACGCGACGAGGACGGCGAGGCCGCCCCCCAGCTCGTCGGCGTCGGAGAACTCCTCGACGCAGTGGCCCAGACCTCACCGGCCACCACCCGCACCGAGCTGGCCGCCGCAGCTCGCGCCTTCGAACGGGCAACCCGCAGTCATGTCCGCGCCGAACGCACCGACACCCGAGCCCTCCGCTCAGCCGCCCGAGGCATTGTCCAGGCCGGCGGGGCGCTCGGCCGAGGCGAGGACGGCGGCACCACCGCCATGCTCGTCTCCACCCTCGTCCTCGTCACCCTCGCCGCCGCCCGCTGGCACTCCGCCCGCGGACACGCCCAGCAGGCCCAGGCCTCCCGACAAGCCGCCGCGCACCTACGCACCGCCTACCGCCAGGCCGCCGCCACCCCGATGCGCATGTTGCACGACCAAGGCCGCGCCCTTCCTGACGCCCAGCGACTCATGCACGAGGCCACCCTTCGCGCCGTCCTGCCCGAGAAGGTCGTACGGGCAGGAGGCACGGAAGCGAGGACCGACGCCTTGGTCGCCACCCTCGCCCAGGCCGAGCGGGCAGGCCATGACTCCGAAGCCCTCCTGCGCCAGGCCATCGACATGCGCGAACTCGACAGCGCCGACGACGTGAACGACGTCCTGGTCTGGCGCCTGCGACGCATCGCCCAGCTCCCGGCACACCCGGGTGACGGTGCCCGTCTTCCGCAGGCCGCCACCCGCCAGGCCACCACGCCGAGCAGCCGCACCATTGAACGAAACGCGACGGCTGCCGTACCGCTCGGGACTGCTCAAGACCCCAACCGCCGCTCGCCACGTCGCTGACCACGTCGAACCGGACGTAGACCACCACCGTACGAGCGGACGCCGCGAAATGTATGGACAGCCGGTTCCACCGGCTGTTACGGATGAAGACACGACCGACAACCGGGAGATGACGCTCGTGCTCAGAACCACCGCCCGCACCACGGAGCCGGCACCCGTCCTGCCCGTCGTCCCCACTGGCACCGACCCCCTGCTGCAGCTCCAGGCCGGGATGCGTTCGGCCGACGGCCCCGGGGCAATTCGCTGCGTCGGCCACTCACGCGAACTCGCTCTCGGCGGCGTCCCCGTGATGTGCTCCACCTGCCGTGCCCGACGCGACTGGCTGCTCATCAACCACGGGCGCAACGTCTGGGTCCGGTGCCGGTGCGGCAACCAGTGGCTCGAGCCCGAGATCAGTCGCGCCGACTTCGATGCCCTGGTCGGCGGCCCGCACGGGACGACCTACCCGAGTGTCGAGGCGGGCTTGACCGCGCTCGGGTTCGACGGCGTATTCGCCGGCATCTACCTGGAGTAGGCGAGCACCAGACGGAACGCCGAGGGCGTCACCGGTGATGGGGGCTCTTTGCAATCGGGCCTAGCCGCCTTTGCGAGTGTGGCGCCCTGACTTCAGCGGTCCACAGACCTTGACTATTGCTCCGACCGCCCACATAGCGCACAGGACACGGCAGTCTCCACGCAGGTCTTCCCGGCGCGGAAGTCACTGCCAACGAACATCTCCGGAGAGCCCGGCACGCAGTCATAGAACGTGCTCATGAACGCGTGCGCCTGCTGCTCGGCGCTCTTGGCCGTGGCCTTGTCGGGCAGAGCGTCGGAGAAATGGGCCTGGATCAGCGTGTGTTGCCAGCGATTGGCATCCCCGATGTGCCGGGTGAGGCGTTCCCACGGAGCGCTGCTGTACCCGATCTTGATGCGGGGTGTGTGTCCTGCGATCTCCAGGACGTAGAGCCGATGTTCACGGTACCTGTGCTCGCGAAGGAAGTCCTTGGCGGTGGCGCGGGCGCGGTCCTGGATGCGCAGGGCGAGAACGGGTAGCGGCCCGCTACCGACCTCCTGCATGAGCCGTCGGGCCAGGCTGCGGGGCCTCTTGATGATGACGCTCCGCTGCGACGGTGGGGGAGGAGGGATCGGTGCCAGCATGCAGGGATTTTCGCCCAACAACCTTGCGCGGTGGGCGGGTTTGCTGGAACTGCATGCAAATGAACCCACTCGTCACCTGTAGACGCCCGCCTTAGTCGTCGTTCGGCAGGTACCACCCGTGCTCGCGATGCCTTGGCTCTGGTGGGTTCGGGTTCTCGCGGGCATAGGCCTCGTTTGCACGGCGAGTCATCTCTGCGTCGTAGCGGTGCAGCTCGTCGTACAGTCTATCCGCTTCGTTGATATCGCCAGCGGATACGTAACGCTCTCGCAGGGCCTCGCGCTCGTCTGCGAGTTCCGCATCGGACAGCGGGCGGAGGCTACCGAGGCCACGCGCGATGGAGTTGAAGATGCCCATGCGTTGATGTTGTCACGCTGGGGCTACCGCTGCGCTGTTGTCCGCCAACACCGCCTCGAAGGTGCGCGAAAACGCCCGGCTAGCCAGCTGCTGAGATCACCCCGTTGCAAGGTCCCATCCGCAGCGCTTGACTGTTTCTCCGCGAGCACGAGGGCTGGATCTGGATCGGCGATGGCGTAACCGCGCTGGGCTCGTATGGGGTGGTGGCCACTTTCCAGTCCGACGACAACTTTGGGCGCATCCTCGCCGTGTACGGCGGGATCTGTGTGGCCGGGTCGATCGCCTGGGTGGCATGGTCGCCGAGGGCTACCGGCCTGACGCGGGGACGTGATCGGCGCCCAGGTGTGCCTCGCGGGGATGGCCGTGATCATGTACGCGACGCGTAGCCTCTGGTGGTCGGCCACGGTGTTCTCCCTTCGGCAGGTCGAGCGGATGCAACGAACGGGTGGACGCACGACGAGGCCGCCCTACCCTGAGCGGCGTGGGGCGGCCTTCGGCGGTCCTCGGTCAGACTCCGGAGAGCCGGTTGGAGAGGTCGAGGGCGTCGGTCGCGAAAGAGAGGGCGGCACACAGGCCGGTCACCTCGTACAGGGTCGGACGGACCAGGCGCGGCCAGTCGTCCGGGGCGGCGGGCCAGGAACCGAGGAGCACCTCGGCCGTGGTCAGCCCCAGGTACGCCGTGACGTCCCAGCCGCTGCGCGAGGCGGGATCCCAGCGCAGCCGGATCCGCCCGAGGGGAAGTTGAGAGGGCTCGGTAGCGAGCCAGGTGATGCCGAGGGGGCCGTCGGCGCGGGCGGAGATGCGCTGGAGAAGCGCGCTGTGCACGCCGTGCGGCATTGGGCGCACGGCGACATCGTGCAGCGCGAGACGAGGCGCGGGGCGCGAGAGGGACGAGATGGAAGCCTCCGTGGTGGTAGGGAAGCGATCAAGCCCAGGTGAGGGCATCGCGCGCCCCCACCGGGAGGTAGTCCTCCTGACCGTCGTCGGCGATGTACGCCTTGCCGTCGCGGACGACGACTTCGGCTCCGACGAAGTGGGCGAAGGGGAAGTCGGGGTTGATGGCGAGACGGACAGGCAGGTTGGGGTCGAGTTCCTGGAGCTGGCGGAGCAGTTGGCCGACGGTCAGATATCGAGGCAAGGGAAACTCCGAGAGCAGTGGGGGCGGGACCGGAACCAGCGCGGTGCACGGGGGGCGGGCCGTAGTCGGCCCGCCCCCGTAGTCCGGCGGTCAGCGCGAGGAGTGGGTGACGAGGGCGGCGAGGAATCCGGCGACGGTCTCGGACGGGGTGTGGACGCCGAACTCCTGGACCCATACCTCGCCGTCGGCGGGCAGCACCTGGACGCGCCAGACGATCTCGCGCGCCCAGGCGGAGGGGTCTTCGGGAAGCCAGCCGACGTAGACGCCGCCTTCCGGGCTGGTCACGTGAATGTTGGCCTCCGGGGTCTCGGCGATCGTCCAGCCGAGAGCGTCCAAGAGGTCGAGCACCGGAGCGGCGCAGTGGTCGGAGGAGAGCCAGTGGCGGTCTTCCACGGCGGGGCGGACGACGCCGGGCAGGAGGGTGGCAGAGGCGTTCACAGTTGGACGATCCCTTCGTTGACCTGCGGTTTTCCCTATACCCGTACGTTGGCATGCGGCATGCCGAAGTGCGTAGTCGTTTCCCCGGGGGATGCCGTCTGCCGTGGGCGAACTGGAGACCACCAGCGAGCGGTCGGCGGGACGGGAATGGATCTGCGACCGCGGTTGTCGTACCTGGGTTGCGGTGAGGGACCGCACGTCGGTGAAGGGGAGCAGGGGATGGCCGAGGCGAGCAGACACTGGGACGGTGCCGGACTGGAACGCAAGATCCGCGCCGCCGGAGGGCCCTGGACCGTGGGCGACATCGCGATGGTCGCTGACGGCCAGTGGGGAGTCGGCACACAGCCCGACCGGTGGCCGGACGAGGAGACGGTGGAGCGCCGGGTCGCCGAAGGCCGGCGCGTGGAGCTGACGGTGGAGGAGCTGGCTCGCGCGGTGGGCCCCCGGGCCGAAGAGGGACACCGCGACGAGAATCGGAGCTAAGCCTTCAACGTCGGGGCCCCGTTGTGGGCGCTGACGGCCCTACGACAGCCGCCGGAGAGGACGGTTCGGGCGCGGCCCCCGGGACGTGCCGCGTCTTCCCGGAGCGGGCGACAGCGGCCTGAGCCAGCCGAACCGCCGGTGCCTCAACCTCGGGTGCGGCGGCCTCCCGAGCCTCCACCACGCGCCGGATCGCCTGGAGGTACGCACGGCTCTCCGCGTGGGCGACGCGGAGCTTGACCGCCGTTTCGGTGATCCGGTCGAGTTCGTAGAAGTCCGGTACGTACCCATGCCGGGACAGGGCGTGCAGACGGTCTTGGTGGACGGTTACCGCCTTGTCCGTCATGGCCAGAGCCGTTCGGGTCTGGATGGCGCAGCTCAGGAGAGGGTCCTCGTTGGGGCAGCGATCCGCTAGGCCCTCAAGAACTTTGAGCGGCTGACCCCAAGCGTTCTCGATCATGGACGTGGCCTGGTCGAGCGTGGTGGTGGGCATGGTGGAACTCCTGTTGGGCAGGGACGGTCGAGGGTGGAGTGCGGCCTGGGGCGGGAGTCAGCGTCCGCGCCGGGGCGCCGGCGAGCTGGTCGGCAGCCGGGCAGAGGTCGCGGGGGCGGGGTGACCCGTCCGTTTCTGCGCCGCACCCGTGGAGCGGCTCTGCGCGGCCATCACCCGTAGGTCGGCTGCTGTGCGTGGTGCCCGCGCGGCACGGTGTACGGCCTGGGTGACCGCGGTGCGGCGTACGTCCAGCGGAGTCGGAGCGCGCGAAACCTGAGCCTCGGCGATCGGCGTGGCCGAAGCGACAGGGGTCATCGTGACCAGGTGCTGCATACGCCGGTCGACTTGGTGGCGTTCACGGACCACCGGGGTCGACTTCGCCATCACAGCGGCGGTTGCGGCGATCAAGTGGGACGGGGTGCGGGCCGTGAACGTCGCTTCGGCACGAGTGCCCCAGCCCGGCGGGCCAGCCCACAGCTCGACGGTCGTGCGGTCGGAGCCGTAGCCCCGCCGATCGATAAGGATGCCCACTTGGTCGTCAGGAGCGATGATCTCGACGGTGCCGAGTTCAGTACCTCCGTCAAGGGCCCAGCCGGCATCGGTCAGCGGCCGGACGGTGTCCCTCCAGGGGACGGTTGGCCCTGTCAAGAAGCGGCCGGGGGTGTCGGAGGCGATGGCTTCGTCGTAGTCCTGGAGCAGTGCGGCGGTGAGGCCGGCGACCATCTCGGCCGGGGTGACGTGGTTGAACGTCGCCGTCCAGCGAGGCGCCGCGAAGGCGTCCTCGGATGCGCTGATCTTCCACAGTTCGAAGTCGTCGCCGAACCAGCCGATCCGAATCCGTTGGTCGGGAGAGGTCACGAGGAGCTGGCAGGGGCCCTCATCGAGGTACTGATGGGGCCAGTGGGCGACGGGCGCGAAGCCAGCCTCGCCGGTCCCGTTGGAACCAGCCAGATACATGGGGCGGACCAGTACCTCTTGGTACCGGGTCGGGTCATCAGGGGCGTACATGGCCGAGTCTCCGGAAGCGAAGGAGGAGAACGGATCCGCGCACGCAGCGGCGGGAGCCGCCGGAGCGCACGCGGATGCCGTAGTGGCGGCGAGTGGCCTCTAGTACTCACCCCCGTCACCGGCCCCGGCCCGGTGCCGACTGAGCTGTCACGGCCGCCGGCACCCGCGGTTCCGGTTGAGGCGCGTGGCTGAACATGACGTTCGACGCGGCGGCGCTCCGTCGTAGAGCCGCTGCGGTCCGGGCGCTGTCGGCTCCCGCCCCCAGCGGAATGCCGACGTGGGTGCGCGTGGCTGCCGCTGTCGGACGCGGTGCCGCTGTTCCATCTCGCAGCGCGAAGGGCTGACTCCAGTGCTCGACACTCGCGTAGACGGCCCCCAACGCCTGGCCGGCATCGGTGAGCACGTACGGGTCTCCGTGCCGGGAGCCCGTCCGCGTGACCAGGCCATCGGCCTGGAGCCGGACAAGTCGCTGCCGTGCGAGGCCGTAGTCCAGACCGGCCGACTCGGCGATGTGAATCACGGCAGTTGAGTGCCGAAGATGCAGGCGGCGCAGCGCGTCCTCGACACGCTCGGCTTCGGCCATCGGTACTTGTGACAGGTGGGTGCGGGACCAGTCCGAGACCGTGCGGAGGACGGGGGCCAGAGACGTGCCGAGCGCGCTGAGCCGGTACGGCGCACCCTGCCGGTCGTCATCCCGGATCACCAGTCCGTCAGCGTGCATCGTGGCCAGCCGTTTGCCGACGAACTGCTCACTGACGAAGGGGAGCTGCGCAGCAACGTCGCGGACGCGCACGGGGCCCTTCACCTGGGCCAGGGTCATCGCGGCCCAGGTGGTCCACTTGGGCCCGATCCGGGCGAGAGCCTCATCGACGCGCTGGGCGTCGATGGAAGCGATGGAGAAGGTGGGAGGCAGGCCGGGCGTAGCCATGGTGGGGTCCTTATCGGGATGAGGTCAGCGTGAGCGGGGGGTTGCGAGGGAGGTCCTGGCGACGGGCACGGCGGCCGGGCCGGAGAGCGCGCCTGACGTGGTCCGCGTGGTGGTGCGGCCGAGGGCGGCGGACACCCGGGAGGCCGTCGCACGACCATCACGCAGGGCGGCTTCCCCCTGCGCAGTGAGCGAGAGGAGCTGGCCGGGCCGGTACACGTTCTCGGTGATGTCCTGATGCAGTAGCCCGTCGGCGACCAGCCGCTGCACGGTCTGTGGGAAGACAGCCGGGTCCTGCCACTGGGCCTTCTCCCGCGAGATGTACGGGTCCTCGCCGATCGCGTTGCGGCGAAAGCGAACACCTCCGGCCGCAACCGCTTCGAGGGCTACCAGCCCGCGCTCCCCGGCGACGGCCCAGTCGTCGTCCCGGTGGGGCCTCGTCTTCTGGCCCGGCCCGTGGCTCTTGTTGCTCGCGTGTTGAGCAGGCTCGGGCGAGGAAAGAAGCTGGCGGTAGGCGGACAGGGACTCGACGAGCTGGCTGTATGCCCGGTCCTGCTGGGCCAGGCCGTCTCCGAGATCCGGGAGAGCTGTCCGCAGCAGCGCGTACGAGACCTGGGCTTGGCCGACTTCACCGCGACCAGTGCCTTCGAGTAGGCGCTGAGCGCGCTGGACCGCGTTGAGTACGCTCTCGTGTCGTTCGTCCAGCGCCGCTGCGGCTTCGATGACGCGTGCAGCGGCCTGGTGCAGCGGCCCCTCCGGACCATGTGCGAGGGCGTGCACGCTGACATCCCCGACACCGAGCACTTCGACGACGAGATAAGGCCCAGGGTGTGTGTCTGCGTCGTACGGGTTCACTCCGTCGTCTCCATCCGGGCGAGCAGGGAGCGGACCAGAGCGGGCAGGCTCCCGGGATCGTTGTCGAGCCGAGGGCGGTCGCTCACTTCGCTGAGGAGATCGGCGTCATCGAGCAGGCCAGTGGAGATCTCCAAGCAGGCGTCGGTGATCCGGGCGGCGGCGAGCAGCGACTGGGAGAGAACCTCGACGTAGTCGTCCGGCGCGAGGCCGGCGGCCTCGGCTGCGTTGCGGACCGCCTCCAACTCAAGCGCGTTGAAGGCGAAGTCGAACTCGTCGTCCCGCTCAGTACCACCGGGCGCGGCGACGATCGGGGCGCGTGGCTCCGTGGGGATGCCCACGCGGGTACAGATCTCGTCGACCGAGGAGGTCAGCTCGGCGAACGACTCGGTGAGCCACCCCAGCGCAGAGGCGTAGGAGGCCAGAGCGAACAGGCCCGCCGAACCAGCAGGGCGGGGCTCGCTGGCCACGAAGCCCTCGAACCGGTCGTTCAGCTCGGTGATCACGCGGGGCCCAGCGGCCAGCGGACCCAAGACGGGATGCAGGTAGGAGCGGGCGGCGGCCGTCGGGTACTCGGCGGCAGGGATGCCGCCGACGTTCTGAGCGGCCTCGGTGAGGAGATCCGCCAGCTCTGAACGGGTGAGCGCAGTACGGTCGTTGGTCATCGCTGGGCGACCTTTCGAGAAGCAGTGGCCGAGGGCGGCGCTGGTGACGGGGCAGCCGCGCGGCCCGTTGCCGGCCGTTCGGTGGTGAGCGTCGAGCGAGACCGGGCGGCCTGCACGCGGGCCTCCGTGGCGGAGTCCGGGCCGATCCCTTGCTGGGGCTCGGTCCGTAGGTGGGCCGCGCGGTAGACCGCGTAGTCCTTCCGGCTGCCAGCCGCCACGAGGTAGATCTCGCGCTTGTGGGTCGAGGTCGGTGGCGCTTGGCGGAACTGGATGACCAGCCGGTAAGAGACCTCCGGGTCGACGTACACCTTGTGGAAGCCGGCGAGGTGGCCCTTCAACGGCAAGCAGTCGTCGCTTCCGTGCACCAGGTTCTGCAGCTCCAGCAAGGCCAAATCGCGTATCTCAGAGGGGAGTTCCCGCAGGTCGGCGATGGCGTCAGGGTGCGCGGCGAAGGCGAAGCGGGCGCGGCTCACAGCAGCCTCCCCTGGACCGCGCGCTGGACCGGTACCGCCGCTGACGCGCGGGGCGCGTCGAGCCCGGTCTGCGGTGTCGGAGAGGTGCCGGCGGACCGGGAAAGGGCGATGCGGGCGATGCGGGCCCGGACGACAGCACCGTTGTGGTCGCTGTACTCCGGAGGCTCGGGCAGCGGTTCGCTGCGCTCGTCCAGCCAGGTCTGGGCGACGCCGACGTCGGGGAAGGCGCCTTCGCGCATCGTGTACGTGCCGGCACCGTGGTTCCACTCCTCGTAGAAGAGGCGAACCGGTGCCTGGGTGGCCTGGGAGTCGTTGACGAGTGTCCACGCCTCGCTGGGGTTGTCGTCAGAGGTGTAGGTGTCGAGGACCTCGTAGCGGGTGCCCGACTTCTGGATCTGCTGTTCCACCTGGAGGGTGAGGTCGTCGGCGGGCTTGGTGTAGTCGCCACCGTGCAGTGCGATCCGTTCGAGCGGGCAGCCGCGTTCTGCCAGCCAGTTCTGTGCGAAGGACGCCGTGGCGTGGTGACTCGTCTCGAACGTGAACGTGGACTGCCGCAGATCCCGAGCGACGGCGATCGCAACGAGCTGTGGCTCGCCGGGTATCCCCCAGGTGACCGATCGGTCGTGGGCGAGGACGAAGCTGTGCGAACCGTTGGGCGTGGTGTGGTGCTGGGACAGCACCGTCAGGTCGCCAGTCCAGAGGGCCTCCATCGCTTCCTCGGAGTCGTCGTCGACCGGCGAGAGATCGTCGAGGCCGAAGTCGAGAATGTCGTTCACGCCGCCACCCCCGCCTGCTCGGGCGCCGGGGTGGCCAGCACCCGGTGATTGGGGCGAGTTGCGCTGGTCGTGCAGGCCGCGAACGGTCCGTCGGGCGCACGCAGGTGCGCCAGGGTCTGGTCCAAGTGGTCGCGGTGCCAGGTCGAGGGGCCGGACAGACCAGCCTCCGTGTCAGTGAACTGCTGCCAGGCGAGCCAGAGTGCGTGGAGCCGGGCGACGGCCTCGGGGTGTTCGTGCCAGTGCGCGCACCAGGGACGGCTCGTGCTGATCTCCCGGCCGTACACCGGGAGGAAGAGGTAGTTCACCCAGTCGCTGAGGGCAGCGAGTTCGACGGCGTACTCCTTGCCGCCCAGGGCGAGGATGAACACCGAGGCGGGGCCGTCGGGCTTCTTCCCGTCAGCCGCCTCGGCTTCCGGAGCGCCGTCCGGCGGCTGGATGGCGCCGGGGTCGGGCTCGGAGCCGAGGCGGTCGAGGATGACGCCGTGCTGCCTGACCTCGGCCATGGTCTTGGCGAGGGTGCTGGCAAGGTCGTCGAGATCCCCGTCGGGGATGCGGAACGGCTCGGGGCCGGGGGTGGTCGGGCTGGTGTCGGACATCGGGGCGTGCTCCATCTGTGAGACGGCGACATGCCCGAGAGGATCCGGAGAATCCGCAGTTTGGCGCGGCCGGAAAGGTCCGGTAGTAGGGGGCTATCCGCCCGCGCAGCGAGGACAGCGAGGGAAGGGCGGTGCCATCAACTGCATTGCCCGAGTCGCTTGTTGAGGGACGACGCCGTTGCCGAGCGCGGTGAGCTGCGCCGGTCGTCCGAGTCCCGGCGTGGCGGTGACCCAGCCGTCGTCGAGGCCCTGCATCCATTCCACGAAGTCGGCACGGAGCCGACCGGCCGCATCGGTGGGCTCGGGGACGGGACGGGTGAGCCTCTCCCATCGGGTGATCGCTGCTGCGTACGGCCCCCATCGCCGGTCCGCTCCGCGGACTCCGTCGACTCCTCCGTCCAGAGCGGCAGGACCACCGCCGACAAGGGAGGACGCCACCCCTTCCCCGGGCGGCGGCCCGGAGTCCCCGTGTCGCTGGCCCTCGGCGTGGGCAGCAGCGACGCCGCCGCACTGGGCAGGGTCATGTCCCCGTTGCCGTGCCGCTGGTTCGGCGAGCCCTTGATCCCGTCCGACGCCTTCGGGGTCGGCAGCAGCAGCCACTCGACCTCGTCGGCCAGGTTCGGACCGTGCCCCCCGCTCTTCCTCTTCGACGGGTGCTGCGAGCCGCCGTTCTTCCCGATGTTGCTGGTCGGCGTCTTCAGCAGGGTCTCCGGTGGGCCAGGCGGCGAGGAAGGTCCGCTCGCGGCGGTGTGGGGCCCCGACGTCGGAGGCACGAAGCACGAGCCACTTCGCGTCGTACCCGAGGTCGGCCAGGGATCCGAGTACGGCACCGAGTGCCCGCAGAGCAGGCTGACCTGCGGTGTCTCCCAGACACCACGGGCAGGGTTCCACGTCGCCAGGGGAACCGGCGGGGGAGGTGAGGAGGCCGCGCACATTCTCGATCACAACCAGGCAGGGTCGGAGGGCTGCGACCGCACGGGCGACGTGCAGCCAGAGCCCGGAGCGGGTCTGGGCGTTGAGTCCGGCCCGGCGGCCGGCGACCGAGACGTCTTTGACAGGGGAAGCCGGCCGTCAGGACGCACACCCGGGGGACGGTGGCCAGTCGACGGCGGTGATATCGCCCAGGTTCGGGACGCCGGGCCAGTGGCGGGCCAGGATGCGTGAGGCGTTCGGGTCTACCTCGGCGTGCCAGGCGAGCGTGCCGCCGAGCGCGGACTGCACGCCCAGGTCGAGGCCGCCGTACCCCGAGCAGAGAGACCCGATCAACGGGGTGGCGAGGCTCGGGGCCGTGACGCGTAGGTCCGGCGCGGCTGCGGAGATGGGGTAGATCAAGGCGAGTTCCAGGGGCAGAAGAGGCTGGTGGGGAGGGGGCCTCACGGGTGGCCGCGCGAGGGTGGTCGGGCTGCTGACAGCGTGGGGAGACTGCTGGCCGGGGCTGGGGGTGACGCGCCTGGGCGGGGTGTGCTGCGGGCGCGGGCGGCCTTCACTCGGTCGGGCGGCGGCTCGGCCGCCGACGGAGCGGATGCCGTGGTCTTCGGAGCCGGACTGCTGTTCGCGGTGGCCCAGCGGGCACGTACCTCGTCGAGCGGACCGAGTTCGTGCAGAGCGTGGTTGATCAGCCGGCCGGGCCCCAGGACCTCGTCCTGGGCCAGGGTCCGGATGGCTCGCGCGGAGGCGGCGGCGGTGCGCGTGACGGAGGAGCGCATCACCCGCTGTCCGAACCAGTCAGCGCTGCCGGGGACCATGCCTTCGCAGACGGCGGTCAGCTGCTCGCTCGACACAGTGCCGTCGGCCAGCAGACCGCGTCGCTGAGCCTCCCAGAGCAGGGTGATCCGGTCGATGGGTTCGCCCCGGTGGTGCAGCGCGCCCAGGCACCGGTAGAGCTGCCCGTGGGTCGGGTCGGCGAAGTCTCCCGGCCGCAGCCAGGCCACCACCTCGCCCATGGCCCCCGGCTGTTCGGCGAGGACCGCCAGGAGGAACCGCTCGTCCTCGGCGGCCTGGCCGCTCTGCGCCGGAGGCGGGATGTGCGTGGCGGCAGAGGGCCCGGCGGTGGGTGGGACCGGTCGAGGGTCGGTTCCCCAGCGTCGCGCAAGGTCGGTGAGTACGCCGGTCAGGACGTCCGCCGTGCGCAACGCTCCCTCGACCTCGCCCTGGACGGCGTCGGCCCGAGCCGCCTGGTGGAGACGGATCGCGTGCTGGGCGACGGTGCGGTGAATCGCCCCCTCCAGCACCATGCGGCCGTACACCGGGGCGTGCTCGGTTCGGGGACACGCCTGGATCAGGGTGTGGGCGTACGCCGCGGTCAGCCCGCGCACGTGCTGTCCGGCCTCCTCGACCGCGTCGGTCACCCACGACAGCGGCAACGGACCAGCGGCCGAGAGCGCAGGATGCCCGTCGTTGCGCAGCTTGCGGAGCGCGGCGAACAGCGCCTGGTGGACGGGCCGATAGAAGTGGTCCGCAGCGAGCCACTCCAGGTGCGTGAGCTGCTCGGGGTCGAGGAGTGCGGCACCGAGTACTGCCTGCTCGGCACTCATCAGCGGGTTCACCACCGGCCTCCGGGATCAGCGCAGGACGCCTTGTCCTGCCGGATGCGGAGGTTGGCGACTGCCTGGTCGGCAGCGGCCATCGACAGCGCGAAGTCGTCCAAGACGGCAGTGAAGGCGGGATCGGAGGCGGGGACCGAGCCTGCCTCGCCGTCAAGCCACCACCGGCCACCGCGCAGGACGACCGGAGCGTGGGCCAACCGCCCCTGCTGTGGTGTGGGCGCGCTCATGCCGACAGTCCAAGATCGTCCTGGCCGATGCTCTTCGCGAGGGCACGCTCGGTGATGGCCTTCGTGGCGCGAGCGGAAGCCGGGCCGACCACCTTGGCGGAGGGCTCCTTGTACCAGGGCTTGAGGTTGAGCATGGCGACCCGGATGCCGGTGGCCAGCAGCAGAACCTTGCCCTTGGGCAGGGCGCGGATGGCGTCCGGCGGAAGGATCCGTTCCGTGCGCATGCTCACCGAGGTGGACTTCCCGCCCTCGCTGGTCGACACCGAGGTGGTCTGGACGTCGTGATCGCCGACCTGACGGCTGAGCCGGTCGGCGAAGTCCGCGTCGTCGATGCCAGATCCGATGATCTTGATGGTGGCGGCGGAGTACAGGGCATCCATACCGGCCTCGCCCCAGCACCGCTGGCCCTGACGGTAGGACTGCAGGATCGTCATCGGGATGACGCCTCGGCTGCCCAGGTGGCTGTAGAGATCAGGGAGGTCCGAGATGCGGCAGACGTTCGCTGCCTCGTCGAGGACGCACAGGGCGGGCGGGTCGAGTCGCCCGCCGGAGCGCTCGGCCACGATCACGGCCGCGCGCATCACGGCGTCGGCCGCTGCAGCGATGATCGCGGACGCGCTGCCGCCGCCGTCCTTGCTCAGCAGGTACAAGGTGTCGCGGGACGTGGCGAAGGCGAACGGCTGGAACTCGGGAAGGTCGTCGTTGGGAGTGACCCAGGCGGCGACGTCCGGGTCGAGCAGGCAGCTCGCGTACTGCCTCGCGGTCTCATAGATGCCGTCGCGCGTTTCGGTCGCGCCGGAGACGGTGCCCTGGAGCTGGGCGGCGACCGCATGGTGGCCGGCGTCGGTGAGCAGGTCCACCGGGGTGCGGTCGGCCGGCATCGCGAGCCAGGCCAGGACGTCGGTGATCGGCCGCCGGTGGGACGCGGCGGCGAGGAAGAGGGCACCGAGGGTGTTACTCGCGGCGGTGGACCAGAAGTCGGAGCCGCTCGACTCGTCCACGCTCGCGGTCACGAAGTGCCCCGCCAACCTCTTAGCCCCGGCGAGATCGCGGGCGTCAGCGAGGATGTCCCACCACATCTCGCGCGGGTGATGGGCGATCTGCTGCGGATCGAGGGTCCAGATCGTGCCGACCTCGGCACGGGCGTCCACCGTGGTGGTGAAGGCATCGTTCGCGGCTTTGTTGCTGGTGAGCAGGACCGGGCCCGGTGCCGAGAGGATCGCGGGGATCGCCAGCCCGGACGTCTTGCCGGAACGCGGGGCCATGATCGCGACGATCACGTCCTCCCAGGACGCGCGGACCTCCGCACGACCGGGATCGAGGGTGCCGAGCAGGATGCCGCGGTCAGCGGGCAGGACCTCTTTTACTCTCCCGGCCGCCCAGGCTCGGGCGCAGGCTCTTCGCCTTGGCGACGATCTCCTTGTCCAGCAGCGGCGCCAGGTCCGCCTTGCGGGCGAGGCCGGACTTGGACCCGGCACGCCAGCGCATCCACAGCACGGCAGCGGTGACGACCAGGGCAACGGTGAACAAGCCGGGGACGACGCGGGCGCCGACCATCAGCATGCTGGTGCTCAAGGTCGGCCACAGCACCTCCGGGTGCAGCAGTGCGTCCGTGACGCGGAAGGGGGCCCATGTCCCGCTCCCGACGAAGGTATTGGTGAGATTTCCGGTCAGCCAGGCCAGGGAGCCGAAGGCCATGGCGGCGCCGAGGATGCCGAACAGGAGGTAGAGGAGCGCGTCCGACCCGGTGGTGGTCGAGGGCGCGCTGGTGCGCGGGGAAGGCACGGCGGTTCCTTGGGTGTGCGAGCGGGCAGGGGCGGGGCGCGCTCGGCTCGTGCAGATTATGGGGGTACTCCTGGACGTCTGAGGCGGAACGTTTCAGCGGGGTCGGCCGGCAGAACGAGGCGCGGGCGGAGGTGCTGCGGTGGCCGGCGGACTGCCAGTCGACGGCGATGTTCCGGCGCGCGGCGAGGAGGCGCGGGCCGCCCGCTGCCGGTCTGAATCGACGTTCCGGGCAGCGGACGGCACAGGAGCAGCCTCGGCACCGAGGACGTCGTCGAGCAACTCCCGGCTGCGCAGGACGTTGACCATCTGGTGGTGCCGGGGGTCTGTGCGCTCTGCGGGACAGGCCGCTAGACCGTCCTCGGCGACTTCCAACTGCTCACGGACGTCCTGGAGCATCCCGTACGCGGCTGCCAGTCGTGTCCACGTCTCGAACGTCGGATTGTGCTGCGGGTCGTCGAAGTCGAGACGGGCGCGAGTCCAGTCGGCGGCAGAGGCGACGAGTTCGGTCAGCTCGGGCAGAGCCCCGACCAGTGCGCCGTTGACCTCCTCGATGATGCCCGCCACCTCATCGGGCGAGGCGTCCTCGTGGAGGCGAGAAATCATCCCGCGAACCGAGTACGGATCGGCGGAAGCGCTGGGCAGGTGCCTGACCTGCAGCGGCTTGTCGGAGCCCGGTGCCACGCTGCGGTGGGCGAGCCGGATGTTGTGCTGCATGGCCGCACCGACGGCCTCGCCGATGCTGGAGTAGTACTCGGGCACGTTTGCCTCTTCGGGTGAGTGGTCCTTGACGGGTGAGTCGAGCGGGGGAGCGCGACGTACTGGAGGCCGACGGCGGAGAGGGCGGCCGGGGTCACCGTCGGGGGGTTGAGGCGCGCGGTGGGTGACCCGTCGCAGAGCAAGGCGCCGGCGGGGAACTGGACGCCGAGGAGACCTTGGCCTGGTTCGCCGCAGGAGAAGTGGCGAGAGCGGCACCACGGTGATCACGGACGGTCCGTGCTGGGGAGTAGCTCGTCGAAGCGGCGCCGACGCGGCGTAGCTCGGCCTCGGAGTCGACGAGTTCGGACTGGGCCGAGCTGACGAACTCCGAGGCGAAGCCGAACCGGTCGGCGAGCGCATACGCGTCGTCGTCCAGGTCGTTGACCTGTTCTCCCGCTGCTTCCAGCGCCTCCCGGACACGCTCCAGCGCACCGTGCTCGGGGTGAAGGAGGTGGTCGACTGCCCGCTGAAGGCTGGCTCCGTCTTCGGCCGCACGGATCTGGTCCGTGATGCTGAGGAGTTCAGCTCCGGCGGCGTAGGGCCCCAGCGCATGCACCGGAGGGCTCATCCGGGCCGTGTCGAGGGACGGCGGAAGGGTGACGTCATAGCGAGCGGCTCGAAGCATCTCGGCCGCATGGCTGGCGATGGCGACCTGGTCGGCGAGCGGAGTGGTGGTGGGCAGGCGATGGCGTCGGCCGTGCCAGTCGTCGATCTGCTTGAAACCGGCGTGACGGAGGAGCTGCGCGGAGAGGTCATCAGTAGCGCCCTTGGCAACGACGCTGCCGCTGAACTCGGACGTGATGGTGATCGAGGTAGGCACGGAAGTCTCCGGGGCAGAGGGAGCGAAGGACCCGTTGGAGGTGGGCCAGTGGGCAGAGCGTCCGGCAAATCCGGGGTTTGGTCCGGCCGAGAATCGCTGGTAGAGGCCGCACAGTGGCGGTCAGCCGGGTGCCCCGCCGCAGCAGGGCACCCCGGTCGGTCAGAAGAAGGGATTCTCTGTCGGCCGGTCGGCCTCGGTGGCGGCTCGGAGCAGTTCGGTGAGGTCTTCGGGCTCGGACGACCTCTGGTCTATCCACCACCCGGCACGGGTCACCGTACGAGCGTTCTCCTCGATCTCCGCCCACTCCGCTTCGCTGGTTGTGCCTTCGGTGACCAGTGCGGTGTAGGCATTGGCCAGGATCTGGTGACGACAGCGCACGCCCCAGGGAACGGCCCGCTCGGTTCCCTCCAGGGGAGGCATCCGGTACTGCTCGGACCAGGCTTCGGACGCCGTCTGCTCCTCGGCGCGCTTCGCCTTGAGCCAGGCAGCCTTGTCCTGCTCGTCGCCCTCGTTCGAGGCGCGCCAGCAGTCCGTGCACTCCTGCCTGGCGAGCCACTCGGCGAAGCCGGCGCGTCGGTCAGCCGGTCGGTCGGACAAGTCGCGGTCGGCATGGTGACCGCAGGTGTGGTCGATAGGCCAGATCGTCTTCACGGCCATGGAAGGGCCTCCTTGAGGAGTTGGATCAACGGTCGCGGGAGTACGCGACGCGGGGGTCAACCGGCCGGACCGCCGGTGTGGAGACGGCGGCGGGGACCGGCGCCCTGCCCGGGATTCCGGCACGGGCCGGGCTGGCGGCGAGTGCGGCGGCGCTCAACGGAGACGCGCGGGCGGGACCACGACCGCGCTCACGGCCGGTGGTCGGCGTGGCAGCAGGGCGGGGCCGAGCCGTCACCTCCTGAGCGAGGCGGGGCTGCACTGCGACCTGGAGCCCCGAACGGTGCAGGGCCACCGTGGCGGCGGCGACTTTCCCCAGCGCCTCGACGCGATCGGTGGTCGCGGGGAGCGTGTAGATGTCCAGGCTCGAGTTGTGCCGCCAGCCGTCCTCCACCAGCGCCAGCCCGCTGAGGCCGGAGACACGGTCGTCGAAGGCTGCGACGATGCCGAGCTGCGGGTGATCGGCGAAGGCGACGTCTGGTTCACCGAGCGGACCGCGGTCGCGTACCTGTGCCGTTTCGGGCGCCAGCGCAGGGTCAAGGGCGACGTCCACATCGACCTGGTAGCCGGCCTTGCGCAGCAGCTCGATGGCCCGGCTCGTACGGCCGTGTCCGTCACGGTTCTGGTCGGCTAGCGCGTACAACGTCGGCTGGTCGGGGACGGGATGGAAGTCGAATCCCCTGAGCATCCAGGTGCTGGCCGCGAGGTTCTTCGGGTTCGCGGCGACGATGCCGTGGACGGGGTGGTGGCCGAAGGCCAGGTCGGGCAGCACGTCGTAGTGGCTGGGCATGGCAGATCCATCCGAGGCGGGTGCGGTTACAGGTGCGGGCGACGGGCGGATCAGTTCTGAGGGTGCGGTGCACGGAGGACTCCTGGATCGCGGTCGGTCAGAGCCGGGGAGCGGATGAGGAACTGGCCGGCGGCGGCGCGGCCCGCGCTGAAGACTCCGGCGGCGGACCGGTCGGGAGCACGCGCTGGCCGACCGACGGCGAAGAGGCGAGAGCGACCCTCGCCCGGGATGGAGCGGAATCGGGCGGGAGCACGGTGGCGGCGCGCGCCTCGCCGGAACGTTCCTGCTCCTGGCGTGGTGGCACGCCAAGCTGGTCCAGGCGGGCGTCGACAGCGGAGAGGAGATCCGGCACGCTGCCGCCGTGACGCGCATGCGGACCGTCCGGCTCGGAGTCGTAGATCACCTCGTAGACGGCGGGCTCGGCGGACCGGTGCCGGGTGACCATCCAGCTTTCCGGGGTCTCGGGGTGCTCGGAGGGTGGCTCCTGCGGGGGCGAGATGATCAGCGAACTGCCGTCGGGAAGCTCGGCGTGGACGATGTAGTCGCTGAGGCCGTACTCGACGGTGCCCTCCAGGCCGCGCTGCCCGAGCGCGGAACAGAGGGCAGCCTGAATGCGACGCGGATCGGACACGGCGGTCGGGGGCGAGGTTTCGAGGTGCATGGAGTTCTCCGTTGCGAACGTCCCGCCGCACGGCGGGAGCCGACGGGGCGTGGAGCTTGAAGGAGCGCGGTGGACCACGAGGATCTGGTGATCGGGCAGTTTGGCGCTGCCGTGACTGCGTGCTAGGGATCACCGCGAGCGACCGGGAGCCGGCGGTTGCGATGCCGGCGGGAGCTGGGGCGAAGCAGGTGATCCGGCAGGGGCGTTGTGCGTCGAGCGGGTCAGGGCGACGCGAGCCCGCTCGGTCTGCGCCGGCCGTTCGGTGTCCGCTCGGTGAGCGAGGTATTCGCCGACGCGCACCAACGCCGGTCCCTTGGAGCCGAGTTCGTGTGAGTAGTGCCAGCCTTCGGTGTTGCGGTGCTCCTCGGCACGCTCCTTGTAGAGGTGGAGCACGCTCGGCTGCGAACCGTCCATAAGCGCCATGACGTCGGCCCATTCGTGCCGCAGTTCCTCCGCCCGGAGCAGGATGGTGTCGATCCCGCGTATCCGACGGAGGTCGTCACTGATCGGCCCCTCGACGTAGTCGGGGCCGTCGGCGGCGGCGCGGACCCCGGCCAGCACCTCGGGTCCGTGGTCGAGGAACACTTCGGCGTGCTTCCACGCTTCGGCGTCCCGCTTGACCTTCCCGTCCCCGTAGACCTTGTCGTCCAGCGGCCAGCCGTCCGCGTCGCAGAGGGAGTCCGAAACCGCGTCCCAGGCGTCGCACGCCTCGTTGATCCCGGCGGCGGCCGAGGCCAGTGCCGGGAGGTGCCGTCGCCACGCCAAAGGATCGGTGGCCTGCGACGGCTGGTTGTCACCGGAGGAAGGAGTGGAAGAAGCAGACATGATCGATTCCCGTTGCTGTGCTGGTCGTTGGGCTAGGCGGCCATGCGGGCGTCTGTGTCGAACAGCTCCCGCTCGGCCGGGTGGAGGATGTGCTGGGTGATGAACGAGCGGCCTGCGACCTTCCACAGACCTCGGCCCTTGGTCAGGGCGGACACCGCCTGGGTCTCGACGCCGGTCAGGCCGAGCAGAGAGGCAGCGGCGGCGAGCTGGTCGGGCTCCTGGCGGTAGATGATGCGCGTGCTGCAGTCCGCGAGGAGCCCCTCGGCCAGGACTCGGCCGCGTGAACCGGCGTCGCCCGCCGAGAGCAAGTCGCTGAGCCGGTGGATCACCATGAGGTTCGCGATGCCCAGCCCTCGGGAGAGCTTCCACTGGCTCTGCATCCGCTCCAGCAGCCCGACGTGCCGCATCAGCCGCCACGCCTCGTCGTAGATCACCCAGCGTCGACCGCCATCGGGATCACTGAGGGCTGACTCCATCCACGCGCTCGCGCACGTCATCGCGAGCACCAGTGCCGTGTCGTCACCGGAGCCGCCGAGACGGGAGAGATCGATGGACAGCATCGGTGTGGTCGGGTCGAACGACACGGTGCTCGGCGCGTCGAACATGCCGCTCAAGTCGCCGTGCACGAGACGTCGCAGGGCGTGGGCGAGGTCCTGGGCGGCTGAACCGAGGTGCCCCGCCTGGTGGCCGAGGGCGTGGTCGAGGCGTTCGGGGGAGCCGAGTACGTGCGCGATCTCGCCGAGCAGCGGCACCGTGCCCCGGGCGACGGCGTCGGCGACGACCAGATCCAGGGCCAGGTCGAGGGCGGTGTGCTCCATCGGCAGCAGGTCGCGCTTCAGCACGGTGCGGGCGAGGCTGGCCAGCAGCAGCAGACGGCGCTTGCGAACCTCCGTGAACCAGTCCTCCTCGCTCACGGAGGCGGGACGGGCCGGAGCGTCCAGCGGGTTCAACCGGCCGGGGAGCCCCGGGCCCAGGGCGATGCTGTAGCCGCCGAGGGCCTGCGAAACGCCGGTCCACTCCCCCTTGGGATCGCAGGGGATGTAGATCCGGTAGCCGTGGGCGATCGACCGGGTGGCGATCGACTTCGCCAGCGCCGACTTGCCCATGCCGATGATCCCGGCCAGGACCGCGTTGGGGTTGGTGAAGCCCTCCACCCTGCCGCTGTTGTAGAGCGAGAACGGGTCGAAGCAGAAGGCCGCCTCCGCGTGCACATCGCGGCCGATGAACACCCCTTCGGCGCCCAGGCCGCCCTCGGCCACGAACGGGTACGCGCCGCTGGCTGTGGCGGTGGTCATCCGATGGGCGGGCAGGGCGAGCTTGCCGCCGCGGGCGGAGGCCGGACCGGGGCGACCGGCGGGCGGGTAGGTGGGCCGCAGATCCGGGTCGAGGGTCTGCTCGGCGCGGTGCTTGGGCGGGTTTCCGGCGAGGCGTGCCTGGCGGCGGGCTTCGGTGAAACCGGCTCGGGCGGCTCGCTGTTCGGCGCGTGTCGTCTTACGGGGCACGAACAGAGGGGAGGCGCTGGCGCGGGTACGGGGCATGAGCGTTTCTCCAGATGAGGGGTGGGTCAGCGGCGGACGAGGCCGGTGAACGGTGCGTGCAGGTCGGCCGGGGTGGTGCGCCGCCGCACGAGATGAGCGGTGCGCTGGTGGCGCTGGCAGATGGTCAGTCCCGGTGCTCCCTCCGGAAGGCCGGCCTGGCACGCCTCCGGTGCGGGGATCTCGCCGGAGTCCGGCCGGGGCGCCGCGTGGTAGGCGGCGTGGAGGTGTTCGGCGGCCTGCCAGATGCGGGTGCGGGCGGTACGGAGCTGGTCGCCCTCGACCGTGACGAGCTGCCCGGTGCGACCGGTGTGGGCGTCGAGCAGCCCGTACAGCGAGACGAGGTGGGCGTGCAGGGCGTCCAGCTCGGCCCGGGTGGTGACCAGCGGGCCGCCCGGGATGTTGAGCGCCTGGTGGAAGTCGAGCGCGGCGGTGGCGAAGGGCACGAAGTCCTGCGCGGTCGGGCTGGCGGTGCGGGACATGAGGGTGCTCTTTCGAAGGGAAGGGTCAGGCAGCGAGCGCGAGCGGCAGGGCGGCGGCGGTGAACGCCTCGGCCTGCTGCCAGGTCAGCGGCCTCAGATCGAGTTGGGCGCCGACAGCGGCGGTCTCCACGACGGCGCAGGCGGTGCGCAGCTCGTCCTCGGTGTCGGCCGAGACGGTCAGCAGACCGGTCAGGGCGACGTCGGCGTGCCCGGCGATGAGCTGGCGTTCGCGGGACTTGATGTCCTGGTACTCGATCGAGTCCGCCTCGGAGTCGACCTGGCCGCGCCGGGCCCGTTCGGCGGCGTCGGCGATCACGCTGGACTTCTTGCGCTGCACGTCGCGCAGGGCGGCGTCGAGGTTCTTCGGCTCGTAGGAGAGCGACAGCGTGCGACGGACGCCGCCGGTGAACAGGAGCTGGTGCAGGAAGCCGGCGCTGGTCTCGGTGCGCGGCCAGTTCTCCACCCAGTAGGTGGCGTGCACGGCGGAGTCGGTGGCGATGTGGTCCGCCTTCTCGACGACCACGACGGGGCCGGCGGCGGCGGGCTCGGCCTCGGGGTGACCGGCCGTGGACCAGCGGTCGAGTGTCGCCAGCGCCTTCGGGTCGTAGGAGGTACGCACCACGGCGGCGATCTCGCGGGCGGTGAGCCAGCCCGTCGGGGTGAGACCGGCGGTCCGCGCCGCCTGGTCGAACGTGGAGGTGAGCTGGGCGAGGACGCTGAAGGCACCGGTGAGACCGCCGCCAGCCTGGTTGATCAGCCGACGGGCCGCCTTGGTGTCCAGGGACACCGCGACGTACGCTTCGTGCGGGGCGGCTGCGGGACCGGCGCTCTGGATCAGCTCGTTGTAGATCGCGCCGGCCATCGGGGTGTCGGGGCGGCCGTGCTCTTCCCAGTAGCGGCGCAGCGCGTCGCCGGAGTCGGGGATGGTGCGCTCGATCACCTGGATGCGGGCGATCTGCCCGGTACGGGCGAGAGCTGCCAGCGCGCGTCCCCAGCCGCCGACGTTGGCCTGCTGGGTGCCGGGGTCGAGCAGGGCGTAGGCGCGGGAGGAGACCTTGACCACCGCGGTCAGCGTCCCGGTGTGCGGGTTGTGGACGGCGCCGTACTTGCTGTCGGGAGCAGTGGTCACGCGCAGGCTGGCAGCGGTGCCGGGAAGGTGGAGCAGTCCCTCGCGGGTCGGCCGACGAGAGGGCCGGGTGAGCCAGACGAGCTGGCCTCGCATCCGGCGCAGCGCGTACCGGACGACGATCGGGGCCCAGTCCGCCAGAGCACGGCCTCGGTGGCGGACGAAGACGAGCAGAGCGATCACGGCCCACAGCGGGATGAGCTGGAGGGCGCCGACCACACCGCGGGCGAGGATCACGGCGAGAAGGAGAAGGCCGGTGAGCCCGGCGACGACCAACTGCGGGACGGACAGGCCGAGCAGGACGCCGCGCCTGCTGCGGTGCGGGAACTTCACGGTGGGCGTGGAGGACTGGTGCTTGCCGGACATGGTGGTTCCAGACGGTGAGAGCGGGCGGAGGACGGGGCGCGCGGCGCTCTTCTGGACGTCATGGCGAAACCTTCCTGCTGGTGGGAGGCGGGGGCGGGCCGTGGAGTGCGGCCCGCCCCCGGGGATGTGGGTCAGGAACCCGACGGCGGCTGGGTGGGATACACCCAGTTCGTCGGCGTCGCGGAGCCGGTGGCCGACGGACCGGACCCGGACGCCGGAGTGCCCGAGGCCGAAGGTCCGGGGTCGGCCGGCGGCATGGAGGTCATGTCGCTGCCCGGAGCCGATGCGGCTGCGAGGTGACCGGAGCCGCCCGCAACGCCTTGGGCAGCCGATTCGGACCCTTCCGGTTCGTCCTCACCAGGACGTGTGATCAGCGGCGGGATCCCGGGGCGCTGGATCAGAGCCCGGCCCTTGTCGCCGCTCGCGTCCGGGTCTTCGCCGTACCGGAAGCGGGTCTGCTGCTTGGGCGGCCCGGCGTCGATGCCCTCCTTGCTGAGGTTGCCGCCGGAGGGGTTGATGCCGGAGGCGACGCCATCGGTGCCCGCGCCGGGGACCTGGTTCGGACCCTGCGGAGCGGGGGCGCCGGTACCGGCCCGCAGCGCGAGGCTGCCTGCGGTCTTCGCGGCTCCTGCAGCGACCGCCATGCCGGCGACACCGGTGCGGTGCATGTCGTCGTGGCCGCCGCCGTCGCTGGCCCAGTGGACGAACTTGTACGTCGCGTAGGGGCAGAGCAACACCAGGACCATCACGACGATGCCGGCCATCGCGTCGGACAGGGCCGCCATTCCGTCGCTGGCGTCGGTCTTGCCCATGGCGGAGACACCGATCAGGAAGACGACGGTCATCAGGAGCTTGGAGACGATGAGGGTGCCGGTGGCCTCGATCCAGCCGCGCCGCCACCGCTTCGCGACCTCCCAGCCGCCGCCGGCCCCCGCGAACACCGCGAGCGCGACCATGATCAGGACACCGACCTTGCGGGCCACCATCACGCCCCAGTAGAGGAAGGCACCGATCGCGCACCCGAAGGCGACCAACGCGGGCACACCCCAGCCGAGGCCGTACATGGCCCCCATCTGATCGACCTTGATCACACGGCGGATCGCGTCGTCGATCGAGGTATTGGCGGCTTTGAAGAGGCCGTCGGACAGCGCGTCGACCACGGTGATGGCGACGGTGGTGAAGGCGATGGCGGAGAAGCTGAACAGGACTCCGGTCATGGTGCCGAACGCCGCCTTGGCGAGTGCGCGTTCGTCTCGGCGCCAGGCCGCGGTCATGAGCTGGATGCAGAAGATGCCGACGGTCAGAGCGAGGCCGATGGGCAGCAGCAGCTCGTAGTTGTCGCGGAACCATCCGGCGTTGAGGTCGATGGCTGTCGTCTTGTTGACGGCCTTGGCGGCCAGGTCGGCCGCGCTGGACGCCAGCTCGCCCGCCGACTTCGCAATCCACGCGCCGAGGCCGTCGGTGACGGTGCCGGCGGGGTTGGTGGCGAAGTCGACAGCGCCGCACACCTTGTCCATCAGCGGGAAGTCGCAGACTCCCATGGGTCGTACCTCCGTTCTGGGGCGAGGGTCAGGGCGCGACGGACGGCATGACGCCGACCAGGGCGCAGGGGTGGTTGGGCCGGCACTGGACCGCGAGGGTGGTGGACCGGCTCTCCGCGCCGCCGGCGGCCGAGCCCTTCCAGCGAATCGACTGCTTGCCGGAGACCGTGACGGCGTAGACGTACGCCTGGGTGATCGCCCCGGGGTCGTCCTGGAGGGCCTGGGTGAAGGCGTGGGGGAAGTGCCCCTCGTTGATCTTGGTGGTGGCGACCTGCTTGTTGGCGGCCATCTCCCTCCACAGCGTGGCTGAGGGGACCACCTGGTCGACGGAGGCCGGATCGGCGTACTTCGCCTCCGTGGTCAGCCAGCCGCGCAGCGCCTTGCGCAGCTCGGGCTGCGAGTACGCGCGGGTGTCGTACGACCACAGCGCTGCTGCGGCGGCCTTCCCGTACGTGATCGGGTCGTGGGTTTTCGGCGGAACGGGGAGAGCGCGGGGCCGGGTGTGTGGCCCGGAGGGTGCCGCGGATGACGAGGACGCCGTGGGCGAACTCGGCGGTGGCGCCGCAGTGTCGGAGGGGCTTCGGCCCTCGCGGGTGAGGTATGCGGCCAGGCCGGCGAGGGTGACGAGCACCGCCAGGACGGCAGTGCCGAGCAACGCCCGGCGGCGCACGCGAGATGCGCCGCCGGGGTGGGTGGAGTGCTGAGCCATCAGTGGACCTGCGTCCCGAGCGTCGAGAAGAACGCCACTACACCGTTGGCCGCACCGAGAAGAAGGGCCGCGCCCGCGCTGACCAGCACGCCCTTCTTCCCGTTCGCCTCGGCCTGGTGACCGCCCGAGTGGTGACCCCAGGCCCACACGCCCGCGCTGACGGCGAGGGCTCCGACCACGGCAATGAGCCCGAAGAGGTTGATCGAGCCCATCACCTGCTTGAGAACGTTGAGGCCAGGGAGCCCGCCCTCGTTCGGCTTGATCCCGGGGTCGTAGGCGAGCTGTATGACCTGGTCAGCGAGATACATGGGAACTCCAGTTTGAATAAGCGCACGCCAAAGCCCGGCGGGGCGAACCAGCGGTGCGAGGGGGAGGTGAGGGGGAGGAGCGCCGGTCAGACGACTCGGCGGGCCGCGAGAATCCGCGATTTCCAGGACGCGACGGTGGTGATCCGTACGACGTCACCGGTGTGCGGGGCGTGGACGATCAGGCCCTGGCCGATCGCCATCCCGACGTGTTCCGGTACGGCGGCCGTCCCCTCGGTGAAGAGGAGGTCGCCCGGCTTGAGGGCATCGACCGAGACGCCCTTGCCGTCCTTGACCTGCGTGTACGTGGTCCGCGTCAGGGTGACCCCGGCGGCCTTGTACGCGCCCTGCATCAGGGAGGAGCAGTCGCAGCGGCCCATCGGGGACTTGCCGTGGGAGTCGGTGCACGTGCCGCCCCACTGATACGGCGTGCCGAGCTGGCCGAGCGCCCACCGGATCGCCGTCTGCACCTTCGGCGGCGCGGAGGCGGGGATCTTGTACTCGTCCGGCACTGCGCCCGCCGGGATGGTGCCGAAGTCCGTCCCGTCACTGTCCGCCGAACAACCTCCCGCGGAATCGGGAGAGGGGCTGCCGGTGTCGGCAGAGCCGGACGGCGACGGGCTCGGCGATGCACCGCCAGCCTCCTGCAGCAAGGGCGCGATGGCCTTCTGCAGCGCGGTGGCCAGCGGCTCCCACTTGGCGTACGCCTCGGGGAAGCCCGACTTCTGCACCGCCTGGGCGGCCTGGGTGACAGAGAGGGACTGCCACCCGGAGACCTTCTTGAGCCCCTCGTAGAACTTCGTCGAGGCGTGCACCGGGTCAAGGATCTGGCTGGCCGTACCCCAGCCCATCGACGGCCGCTGCTGGAAGAGCCCCAGCGAATCGCGGTCGCCGTAGGTCAGGTTTCGCAGGCCGCTCTCCTGCAGAGCGGTCGCCAGGGCGACGACCTGCCCTCGGGCGGGGATGTTCATCGCGACGCCCGTGGCCTGGATCGTCTTGGCGTTGGGCACCTGGTCGGCAGGCGCGTCCAGGCCCGGCACGGAGACCGAGCCCTTGTCGCCGCCGTCCAGGATGGCCTTCACCTGCTTGGCGACGGCGGAGGTGTCCACACCCTGTGCACCGTCGGTCGAGCACGAGGCCGAGGCGGTCCCTGCACCGATGCCGAGGATCGGCAGTGCCAGCAGGAGTGGTCCGGTGGCGCACAGACCGACGAGGGCTCCCGTCGTCTTCTTCACGGCCGCCGCCGTTCAGCACGACGGCGGTGCGAACCAGATGACAGAGGTGGGTCGGGGCGCGGGTGTGTCAGGGCATGCTGCATCGCAGCGGCTCCTCGGTGTTCGTAGGAGGCGCGGTGCCGACTTCTCGTGCAAAGCCGTCGGCACCGCGCCGATGTGCATCCGCCTCTCGGCGGGCCCGGGTCAGAGGAGTTGGTAGCTCCCGGACGCCGGTTTCAGGTCATGCGCGGCAGCCAGCCGCGCTCGTAATCTCAGGCGATGCACGTGGGACTCCTCATGGCGCTCGCGGGGAGATGGGCAACATGCCTCCGACGCTGCTCGATTGGACGAGACAGCACGAATAAGCACAGCTCAACGAGGGTGGTGCAAGGCTCCTTCCCGGTGGCACGGCGAGACAGTAGACCGGGATTCCGGCCGCGCCAAACGACTGCCATCCGGGGGCTCGAAGCAGGGAGTCACCTCGTTAGGTGCGGCCGGAATTCGCCGTTAACCTCCGCTGCAACCTCGCACCGGATGCACGCCGTTGAGCGCTGCCCGGAGCAGGTCCAGACTCCGCCGCGCCCGAAGAGAGGCCCCATGAGCTACACGCTGCACCGAGGCGATGCTTTGACCGTCCTGAAGTCCCTCCCGGACGAGAGCGTCCAGGCGGTGATCACCGACCCCCCGTACAACTCCGGAGGCCGCACCAGCTCCGATCGAACCGGCCGCACCGCTCGCGCCAAGTACGTCACGAGCAACTCGGCGCACGACCTCGCCAACTTCCCGGGAGAGAACCGCGACCAGCGCTCCTACCGCTCCTGGCTCACCGAACTGCTCACCGAGGCGTACCGGGCCTCGACCGAGCACGCGGTCGCGATGGTCTTCACCGACTGGCGACAGGAGCCGACCACCTCCGACGCCCTCCAGATGGCGGGATGGACCTGGAGCGGCACGATTCCGTGGATCAAGCCGTCCAGCCGGCCCCGCAAGGGCGGGCCGAAGCAGGACTCGGAGTTCATCATCTGGGGCGTCAAGGGCTCCCTCGACAACACCCGCGATCTCTACCTGCCGGGCCACTACATCGCCTCCCAGCCCCGCAAGGGCCGGGTTCACATCACCCAGAAGCCGGTCGAGGTCATGCAGCAGCTCGTCCAGGTGTGTCCCGAGGGCGGCACCGTCCTCGACCCGTTCACCGGCAGCGGCTCCACCGGGGTCGCGGCCCTGCGCGAGGGACGCCGCTTCGTGGGCGTCGAGCTGTCCGCGCACTACGCCGACGTCGCCGAGGAGCGGCTCCGAGCGGAACTGACGAAGGACGACTTCGAGCTGGCCGGACCGGAGGCATGAGCGTGAGAGCGAAAAGAGGCCAGGGCCGGCCGGCCCACAGACGCCAAAGGGGCGGCCGGAGCATCGACTAACCGATGCACCAGCCGCCCCTCCTGTTACGTCAGGCTGCCTCGAACGCCCGCCGGATCAGCGGCGCCGCCTTCTCCAAGTCGGCTGCCGAGACGACACGCACCTCTAGGTCACCGGTCCCGAGGTGCCCGATACCGCGCATGTCCCGGGTGAAGCCCTCCTCCAGCCCGACCGCGTCCGGGTCGAGTCTGAGGTACACCAGGATCGCCTCGTGCTTCGGACGGAAGATCACCGACGCCACGTTCACCAACCGCCGGTAGGCGATGTAGTGCCGCAGCGACGCCACCTCCACCTCGCCCCACGCTGTGAGCGCCTCGTCCAACTCCGCATACAGGTCCCGCAGGCACTCCGGCACCGTTCCTCCACCCGCAGGCGGAGAGACCGCCGAAGCCGTCGGCACGCTGTCCGCCACGGGTGCCCGCTCCCGGCCCCGGCGAGACGAGGCAGCGCTCGGGAAGCCGGTCGCGGAGTCCACGAGCAGCAGCCCCAGCAGGCCACCGTCGAAGATCCGGTAGCGCACCAGGTCGATCCGCTCGGGCAACCTCTGCACCGCCACCCGGTCGTGGTGCGAGAAGCCCGCCGCGATGCAGATCATCCGCGGACGACGCCAGTCGACGGACTCGGCGGCCCCCGCCCCCAGCACCTTCCGCACGAGCGCCTCGAACTCGTGGTGCGCCGACTCCAGCCAGGACAGGTAGGAGACAGCCTGGGACATCACCCCGCTGTCCGAGCCCTTCTTGAACTCGATCACTACCGGGCTGCCGTTCTCATCGAGTCCCAGGGTGTCGATCCGCCCCCGGTGCCAAGGCCCGGTCGGATACTCCGAGGCCAGGAAACGGACGCCCAGCATTTGCTCCAGGCCGGCCTCGACCCGCCGCTGCAGCTCCACCTCCAGCGCCACCGTTGAACTGGACAGCTCGACATCCCGACCGTCCGCGTCCCGTCGGAACATCATCAGCTCGGCCACCCCGGCGCCCCCTCCCGTGTTCGCTATAGGGGTGCAAGTAAGGGGACGCTGCGGGTATTCCGCGTCGGGCAGCGGGAAGGGCAGGCAGCTCGACCATGGGATTGGCCGAGTGCAGGACGCCGACATCGCCTCGGGGCGAGAGCCGAGCCCGCGGGAGAGGCGATGACATGAATCTCGACTGGCGAGAGCTCTGATGGTCTTGTCGGTGTTTGTCCGTATGGTTGACCCTCTCCGGTGTTACTGGGGGGTTGCTTTCCCATACAGGGATGGGCGCCGCGTAATATTCTCGGGGCGCTTGTGGCGTCCTCATCGATCCAGTCATCCGAGGTGGACGTCGGATTCTTGATCTTGCCAGAGGTTGTGTGATCTCCTGGTGCTCGTTCTTCTCGTCCGATGGAGGTTGGCGCAGTGCGCAGGCAGCACTATGGGGTGCCTCTGGAGCGGAGCGACTGTCTGGAGCTCAGGCGCCACAGGAACAGTTGCAAGCCCGAGAACTTCGGCAAGTGGCTCGGTGGCTTCGGTGCTGACAAGCGTCTGGCCGTCGACCTCTTCTCTGGAGCGGGTGGACTGAGTCTCGGGCTGGAGCGAGCCGGGTGGACGGTCGCAGCTGCGGTCGACTTCAACGAGCGGGCGCTCCAGACGCACGCTGCGAACTTCCCGGGCATGAGTCTCCACATGGATCTGGGTAATCCTGACGAGCGTGACAAGCTCGTCGAGATGCTGGCGCCCGCCAAGATCGACTTGGTGGCCGGAGGCCCGCCATGCCAGCCGTTCAGCAGGGCTGGCCGGAGCAAGATCCGCAGTCTCGTGGAGCATCACGGCCGCGATCCCCATGATCGCCGCAAGGAGCTGTGGAGCGCCTACCTCGACGTCGTGAAACGCCTCCGGCCACGTGCGGTCCTCATGGAGAACGTGCCGGACATGGGTCTCGGCGACGACTTCTTCGTGGTGCGCACCATCGAGGAGCAGCTGGAGGACCTCGGATACGCGACGCAGGTCCGTCTCGTCGATGCGTGGAAGTACGGCGTTCCGCAACACAGGAAGCGGCTGATCCTGCTCGCGAGGAACGACGTGGAGTGCTTCTCGTGGCGGCAGGAGCTGGAGCACGATCAGCGGACCACGCTGCGTGACGCTATCGGTGACCTGCCGGTGCTGCCTGTCGTGCCCACCGAGCGTGTCGGGGAGCGCGAACTCCCGTACGAGGAACCGTCCGAGCTTTCCAAGTTCGCTCAGGACATGCGTAAGTGGGCGCGCAAGGACCGGGTGTGGGACCACATGACCCGACGGGTCCGGGCGGACGACGCCGAGATCTTCTCCAGCATGGACTCCACCACCCTGTACTCGCAGATCTCGCCGGAACTGCAGCGTTACAAGGCCGACCACTTTACGGACAAGTACAAGAAGCTCGACTGGTCGGATCTCAGCAGGTCGATCACCGCCCACATCGCCAAGGACGGCTACTGGTACATCCACCCCGACCAGGAGCAGCCACGCACCCTCACCGTGCGGGAGTCGGCACGGGTGCAGACCTTCCCGGACAAGTTCCGCTTCGCGGGCACGCGCAGTGACGCCTTCCGTCAGATCGGTAACGCGGTGCCGCCTCTCCTGGGTGAGGCGGCGGCCGAGGCGCTGCTGCCGGTAGGCGACGGGCAGTCGGCTGAGGGTGGACTCCGACCCCACTGGCGGACGGTGCGAGAGGACCTGACCGCTTGGGCCCGCGGACAACGTGACGCGGAGAACTGGTACCAGCTGCCGGGCAGGCACATGTCAGGCTTGCAAGCCGCCGTGGTGGCCATACTGTCCGGGACCAGGATGCAGCCCGCTCAGTTGTCGGCGATGGTCGAGGTCGTACGAGGGCTGACGTCACTGAACACGGCCTCACTGGAGGCGCTCACTACGGCTGCGCCGACCGAGGCTGCCAAGGCCCGGGTCGCCCGGCTCTCGGTGATGGTCGGCGAGTCCAGCGCCTGGGAGGACGAGAAGAAGGTCCGCGAGTCCCTAATGCTGAAGCCGGCGGAGGCGACGGTCTACCGGCTGCTGATCGCGGAGGACCTTCTGTGGGTCGGGCAGGGTGCACTCCGCGTCGCCGCTCGTCTCCACGGCAGCGCTTCGGACCGTACGAACAGGCTCAGCGACGGTCGAGTGGACCTGGTGAAGCTCGTCGGGGCAGGCGAGGACGCGCCCCTGCGCATGGCAGCGCTCCGCCTCATCGGGACCAGTATCTGCAGGGCCAAGGAGCCTGTCTGTGATGCCTGTCCTCTCAGCCAGTACTGCGCTGACAAGGAAAGTCTCTCGGGCGATCACCTGTTCACGGAGGTGCCGAACGAGACAAACGATCGGGAGACGGTGCCCGCCCAGTCGCGTCAGGCTGGTCGCACCGTCGGGCGACGCTGAGCGCAGCGCCCTCGGCATCCGTCCGGATCTCGCACTCCCAGACACGGACGACGGTCCACCCGGCAGCTGCGGCCGCAGCGGTGTTCCGACGGTCCCGTTCCTTGTTGGTCTTGATCTTCGCGGTCCACAGGGAGGCGTTCGGACCGCGGAACGTCTTCGGGCCGTGGACGGGGCACCCGTGCCAGTAGCACCCGTCGACGAACACCGCGACGCCGTGCCTGGGCAGGACGAAGTCCGCCGTGCAGCGGGCGGCCACCTTGCGCTGTAGCCGGAACCTGAGGCCGAGCCGGTGCACGGCCCGCCGCAGAGCGACTTCGGGTTTCGTGTCCCGGGAGCGCCGACCGCGCAGGTGGCCGCTCTGCTCGGTGCGGACCCATCCCTTGAGGGCAGCTTCCTCATCTGGTGCCATGGTTTGTCCCCAGGCCGACGTCGCTCCTATAAGGGCGAGAGTGCCACACTCGTCCCATGCTTCGTGAACCAGCAGAACTCCGTGTCGACGACCGCGGCCGGGTCGAGCTTCCCCTCGGCCTGCTCGCAGAGCCCGGCATCGCCCCTGGGTCGGGTCTTCTGGCCTTCAGCGACGGAGACGGACGGATCGTGCTCCGTCGCGCCGAGGACGCCATGAGGGATCTCCTCGAACGCGGGAAGCTCTGAGGCCGACGAGCTGCCAGGTTCAGGCTTCCGAGACGAACCCGAGGGACAGAGCCCTGTTGCGTGCGTGTAGCGCCTGAACCGCTTGCGGCTCCGGGATCCCCTGACCGAGTTCGAGTCGTCTGCCGACGTACTGTGCCAGCTGCCGCTGGGCGGGCACGAGATTGCGTGTCTCCTTCGCCCACCGCTCGACGGCGTACCACTCGTCCGCCGGGATCGACGCCACCTCGTCGCAGGCGCCCTGGCTACCTCCTGAGCCCCCTGAGAGAGTCTTCTCGTCCAACGGATGCTCGAGGAGCTCCGCCTTCAGGTCGGCGGGCACGGACCATGGCACGCGGGAGACCGCGTCCCAGCACACGACCTTTTTCGCCCACTCGCCCACGTGGTTTCCCTCACGCGGCCTGGTCACCACGCGCATCACCCTGGGGCAGAGGTCGTCGATCGCCGCCTTGACCGCGGGGGAGACCTGCTGCTCCCGCCAGATCCTGTCCAGGTCGATGCGCTGGTTCGTCGCGAGCGACAGACGGGCCACGGTGTACGCCGTGATCATGCTCTTGTAGCTCCCGGCCTCGTGGCTCGCCGCGATGCGGTCGACCGCTTTGAAGAGGACGGCCATGGCGATCACACGTTGGCAGTACTGGACGTCGACATGCGGGGTCGCCTCGTCGATGCGGTCCATGAACGCGACGAAGTTCTTCTGTGCGCCACGGCTGACCTGGAACGGAAGGTGGTTCCAGGAGTTGCAGTACTTCGCCAGGTCCGCCTTCGTGAACTTCCGGTTGGTCGGATTGAGGTTCCTGAAGGCGCGCTGCCTCGCCGGAGTCCGGGCCTTGGCCAACTCGTCGGTGTACTGGCCGCGCGCCCGCTCGTAGAACCAGTGGACCTCTTGGCCGCTGCCGTCCGTGGCCGGCGCCCACAGGGAGCGGGTGATCCGCTGCACGGCCACGTGATACTCGTGGTTCGAGCTGAAGTCGACCATCGTCACCCGGTTCTGGGTGTTGGAGTACTCGGAGATCATCGGGACGATCTCCGACAGACGCTCGGGGGAAACTTCCGTCAGCTTCATCTGAACGGACACGTGTGACAGGTCCGCCTTGTCACGGCTTCTCGCGTAGTGCAGGGAGGCTGTCGTCTGACCGCCGTTCACGACCTGCAGTCCGTGCACGCGGCGGACACCGGTCGGTCTGCCTTCGGCGTCGTGAACGAAGTCGACCTGCGAAGCGGTGGCCGTGATGCCGTTGTTGTACGCCAGGAACCTTCCGGGGGAGTTCAGAAGTGTCTCCCGGATGCCGCGGTTGACGGTCCCACGGGCCTGTAGGAAGGAGCGGACGTTCAGTTCGAGGAGCCTGGTCCCGTGTTCCCCGTACAGCTCGGCGAGCCTCTGGCCGGGAATCACGGTCATGGTCACCGAGTGGTCGGGTTCGCTGCTGGGTGCTGCGACGCATGGCAGCGGCGGGACGAACTCGACGACGATGGGTTCGCTGATGCTGCCGGAGGTCTCGTGACGGTGCAGGCGCGCGAGGTCCCACACCTCGTGGGTCACCGGGAGGCCGTCGAAGTCGGTGGGTGGCACCGCGGTGCCGGTGCTGACACGGTTGCTCAGCAGGAAGAGCCGAACTCGCTGTACCTCGGTGAGGGACTTCTCCACCGCCGCGCACATGTCGTAGACGTCGAAGGACTCGTCGATGTGCTGGCGCAGTCCGTCCCGGCAGCGACGGACGAACGTGAGGAGCCGTCTGAAGTAGGACTCGACCAAGCCCTTCGTGAGCTTGGAAGCCAACGGCTCCATGTCGAAGTCCGTGACGAACAGGTCGAGACACTCACCCGTGTCCCCGATGCCGTAGCCGTGGACCAGGTGACCGTGCGAGCCGTGGAAGGCGCTGAACGTGTTGGAGGCGATTCCGCCCTTCTCCAGGTCCTCGAACACGCGTCGCGTGAAGACTTCGGGAGTGGTCGTCCCCTCGGCCTCGGCCGTGGCCTGGACGTCGACGACGACGTCGTGGGCGTACTGGTACAGGTCGAGTTCAGGCATGGGTCCCCCCGATGAGTGCGGTCACCTCGTCGGCCGTGGCACGGTACCGATCCAAGGCCGAGATGCTCAGGCTGTACGTGCAGTCGCCCACTCCCTCGGGCAGGTCGGCTTCGACGAGCCTCGGAAAGGCGTCCCGTACGTGCCAGGAACGCAGGTCTCGGAGGGTGTACCGAGGCTCTTCGTACAGGTCCCGGTGGCTCGGGAGATAGCCGGCCCTCACGAGCCGGCCGTCGAAGTCGGCGCGTACGGCCGTGCTCGTCAGCTGCTCACGTACGCGGTCCACCAGGCGGTTCAGACTCTCGCCGGAGCCACCACGACGTTCGTCGAGCATGACCAAGGACAACAGGAGCGAGGGCGTCCCCGTGCCGTCCAGCTGGCGTTCGCTCGCGATACGGATGTTGCGGGGGCGCTTGGCCGTGCTGGCCTTCGTCTCGATGGCCACGGCGGACAGGTGGAAGTCCTGGTTGGCCCCGCTCGGTCCGGCCCAGGAGCCGACGGCTTCGGACGCCCCGACGACTGGCAGGACGCGGTCGCGCAGCAACAGGAGCTCGCCGACGAGCCCGCGACGGGCCTCGGGACCGAGACCGTCCTTGCCCACGGAGCGAAGAAGGTCCTGCCAACGCTCGAACCGCTCCACAGCCGCGGTCAGGGCTGCCGCGGCTCCTGGAGCTCCCCTGACGGTGTCGGCGACGTCGGTGACGAGGGGGTTGAACACCTCGCGGTGCTCGTCCGCGGTGAGGACCACCTGCAGCTCATACTCGAGCCGCGACACGGCACTCAGGTTCATCTCCAGGCCCGCCGCGCTGGGCAGGCGGGTCACGGAGCGCACGATGTGGTCCGCGGAGCGTGCGTCTGTCCTGAGTACGAGCATCCGTCGGTGCGCCGGGTGGGAGACGGACAGGAAGACGTCCAACGGGGCGTCGGGGTACAGGCGGATGCTGGATCGCCCCTGGGCGGTCTGAGGCGCCTCGAGGTCGCGCCACTCGGCCTCCGTGATGGTCACTCCCCGTCCCCCTCGTCGTCCAGGGCGTCGAGGCCCTCCTGCTGCCAGATGCTGTTGACGACGTACTCGGTGTCGGACTGGTGCTTCGAGAGCGGAAAGCTCACCTTGAAGCCAACGAGCGGCGACTGAGGGAAGGCGTTCTCGGACGCCGGCCGTTCGACGAGGTAGACGAGCAGCAAGGCCTGGTCGGGTCGTCGCTGCCATCGGAGATGATCACCTGAAGGGGTCTGGGGCACCTTCTCACGCTTCTTGATGGCCGCCGCCTTCTGTGTCGCCTGGAGGGCGTCCAGAACCTGGTCCTTCTCGAGGTCGAGGTGCTCGTCGGGAGGGCTGAGCAGACGACGGATCGTGTGCCGGCCGTCCCTCTCGGTGTCGTTCAGCGCCGTGCGCTCCACGGGTCCCACCTCGTGACCGGCGACGTTCTGGTAGTTCGTGGACGCCCTCTTCCCGACGAGCACCACCGTCCACTCCGGAAGCTCTCCGACGGCCGTGCACTGTTCGATGTACTTCGCGATGAAGCGGGGGCGGACTCTCTGCGCCATGCGGTCCGTCTCGTAACGGCTGAGAAAGTCGACGACGGTGTCGGAGGTCACCTGTGACCATGTCACGTTGGCACCCGTCGTCTCCTGCCGCCCTGTGGAGTGGGCTTCGAGTCTCCGGACGAACTCCTCGAGGACCTTGAGGTTGTGCTCTGGGACCCCGTCGGAGAGCTTGAAGATCACCGTCTCCGGCCCCTCCCCGGAGTAGCTGAGCATGACCTTCGTGCCCTGGCGCATCTTGTTGGCGGCCGTGACGGCGAGCCCGAGTGACGAGGCACGGACCTTCAGTCCGAAGTTCCTCGGGCTGAGGTCCAGCGCCGCCATCTCCTCGACCTCGCGACGCAGTTCGTCGGTCGCAGCGGTCACCTCGATGTACTTCGCCTGCAGGTCGGGCGTGGTGTACAGACGGCAGAGATCCTCGTGCCCCGGTCGGTAACCGAACCAGCGTCCCATCTGGAGCAGGGTGTCGTACGTGGTGGAGGTACGCAGGTAGTAGCTGACGGTCAGCCCTTCCAGAGTGAGGCCCCGGGAGAGCTTCTGGCCCCCGATCGCGATGACCGAGAGACCGGTCCGGCGGTGCTCGTAGTAGTCCAGGGCGTCGCGAGAGGCGCCGTTCACTGTCTTTACCACGATCTTCCGCAGCGCGGGCATCAGCTGGTTCGACACGTCGTCCCAGGTGACGCGCCGGGCCTCGTCCGCAGGGAAGTGGTCTGTCGTGGGTGCGAAGTCGCCCTCCCACAGGGCCCGGAGCCCGGCCGTGCGTTGTGCTGCCTGCCCGTATCGGTCACGGAGAGAGTCCACGAGGAGGCGCAGGTAGTCGTCCACCTGGTCGCGGACGATCCCCTGGACCGCCGTGAAGCGGGTGACGTGCACAAGCATGGAGTTGTGCACCTTCGTCTGTCCCCGTACCCGCCGGGCGGCGCTGGCGACGACGAACGAGTCGATCGCGTCGCGGAGGGACTGCGGAAGGTCGTCGGAGGGGACGAACGAGGACTTGTGCTTGCTCGGGATCCAGCTCTCCGAGTCGGCTACGGGTCGCACGAGGGGCAGAGGAGGAACGTCCTCCTCGTCGTCGTTGTCGGTCCGGAGCCCGAACACGCGTTCCGGACCAAGATAGTTGGTCGGCGAGGGCAACGTGCGGATGAAGCTGTCGGGGAAGAGGTCTGCTCCGAGTTCGACGTGGTTGACGTCGGGGTCGATGTAGATGTTGGCGAAGGGAGTGGCGGTGTACCCGACGTACGCCGACTTCTCGAAGCTCTTCATGAGCTCGCGGATCGCGCCGTTCGTCTTGGTCGGGTCCGCGTCGGGGTCGCGCTCGGTGTTGATGGAGGCGTTGTCCGCCTCGTCGTCGATGACGAACAGGGGAATATCGCGTACGACCTTGTTCCCCGTCTCGTCCTCGGTGCCTTGGACCTCGGTCACCCACGTTCGCAGGTACTCCAGAATCCTCCAGTGCTTCTTGACGACGAGGACCACCGGGAAGCGGCCGAGCGGGAAGTTGACGGCGTTGGCGGCCTGGCGGCCGAAGTCACCCTTCTCCGAGCTGTTGGTGGGGGACGCGATGTCGAGCTTCTTGACCCCCGGCATCCGTCCGGCACCCATGAGGCGGGACTTCCCGTTCTGGTTGGACCGCTGCTGGTGCTGGGTGTCGAACCCGAGCAGCCCCTCGTCGACACGGAGCTGGGTCTGGCTCCGGAGGTCGTTGTGAATGCCGGCGAGGATCACTACGAACTGGTATCCCGCGTCCACCGCCTTCGCGGCCAGACCGATGTACTGGCCGGTCTTTCCTGACTGCACCTGACCGATGACCAGACCCGTCCGACGCCAGGAGCCGACTCGGCGAGGGTCCTCGAGCTGACTCAGGACCTCGTCTGTGCTCTGGTCCAGCCGACGAACGACCAGCGGGGGGAGGCTGCGTACGTCCTCCAGGTAGCGCCGGTAGCGCTCCCAGAAGTCCCATGCCCGGTCGTTCTTCGCCTCCGGCAGCCACGGTTCGTGTCCGCTGTCGCTGTCCAGGCCGGAAGAGCCTTCCTGGAACACGGCTGTCAGGACCTCGATCTCCTTGGCCAGTTGGTCACGGTCGAGAACCTCGCCTTGGCCGGCGAGCATCCCGAAGATGACGGTCACCGCGTTCTGCACTTCCTCCGGCGACGGCTGACGGTCCTGCGACAGCAGTGCCAGCACCAGACGACGGGCCTTGGCAAGGGACTCCGACGAGTTGTCGGGGGTGGAACTCACGGCAGACCTCCGGCTGAGCGGGAACGGCATGGGGCAGATTACGCGCGGACACTGACAACGGCCTCACCCGTTCCAGAAGCCCTGCATCTGGTCGAAGGGGGGCATGGTCCGCAGGCGTTCGCGGGCGGCAGCAGGGGAACGGCCGTCCGAGACCAACGCCTCGTAGATCCGCTGTGCGACCTCCATGGCCCCTGCGTCGGCGGGACCGGGGCCGCCGAAGGGCTCGGGGTCGTCGCTGGTGTCCGTCTCGTGCATCACACGGAGGGCGGTGACCGGCACGGTCTCCTCGAGCAGGCGGATCAGGGCACGAACGTCGTCCGGGCTCGCACCGCCGGCACGCAGCGCCGCCTTCACGAGGGGATGACCACGGTTGACCCGGCAGGTGACCCGGTCCTCGGACCGACGCACGTTCCACGCGTACAGCAGCGGGTCCCCGTGCGTGCGCGCCGCGATCTGCCCGCGGTACCGCAGCACGTCGGCGGCTCGTCTCCTTGCCTGTAGGGCGATGCGTCGTAGGTGGGAACGAAGGGCGACGGGTGGCACGACGCTGGACTTCCGCACGTCGACCATCCACTCGACGTCGGTCTCGGCTGGGATGTCCACGGCGATCCGGGCCAGGTTGTACTTCTCCTCGCGGCGTAGCCCGCGTTGTCCGAGCCAGTCACCCGCCAGGATCAGACGGTCCCGGCGGTAGACGTAGAACCCCTGCTGGTCCAGCCATCCACGCGGGCCTCCGGCCTTCTCGTACTCGTCCGGGGTGAGCCTCTGAGCGCTCGGGAGGACGAACGCCTCCACCCGTACGGAACCCGATCCCAGCGGCAGGCGCTCGACGGGAAGCGGTTGTACGGACGGGTGGCGGGCAAGGAAAGGGTCCCAGGCCACGACGGGGGTACCGGACACCCGGAGGTTGAGGCGGCGGCCTCCGGTGAGGAACCGCGCGAAGACCATTCCCAGATGGGACTCGGTGCGGGCGGACTCCGCGTAGAACTGCTTCTGGGTCCGTTCGTCCTCTACCGTCACCGCGCCGACGTGGTAACCGTTCAGGCGCCGCCACAGCACGACCGTCCCGTGGTCCGCCGTCCCCCGGATCCGCTCCAGCAGCTCGCTCGTCGCCTCGTCCGCGCCGCGGAGCAGCCGCCACTGACCGGAGGTCTCGACGACGTCGAGGTCCCAGGTGCGCACGTGCCATTCGCCGGACCTCGCGGTGGCGACGCTGAGTTGCCGGGCCTGGGAGAAGGACGCGGACTTGAGACCCACGCCGAAACGCCCGAGATCGGTGGCACTGCGTGTTGCCGCGGGGCCGCGCGCGGCGACTGTCATGGCGGTCACGAGGTCCTCGGCCGTCATCCCGGCACCGTCGTCTGCGACGGCGATCCACGAGTCCTTTCCGGCCCAGGTGAACTCGACGTCGACCGTTGACGCCCCGGCGGAGATGCTGTTGTCCACGAGGTCCGCGATGGCGGCAGGAAGCGAGTACCCGAGCGAACTGAGAGAGGCGACCAGGCCCGCCGGCTCCGGAGCCGCGATGTCGTACGTCACGCCGATGTTCCAGCCTACTTCCGAGTTCTGGTGATGGAGTAATTATCCACCTGCATCGCCACCTGCAGGGGATGTATCGCCGTCCCGAGAGGACGCACAAGCACCGTGCTCCCGGTGGTTCGGCTGGTTGACCGGACGAGTTCACATGACGCGTCAGAGAGCCGATGTTCAGGTTGATTCGCTACCCGAAGCGGGGGCGCCAAGAGCTCGTGCGTATCCCGAGCGCGTCGACGTGTACTCGGTGTCGGCCCACGGAGATCGACCGTTTCCGCACGTCGAAGTGCACCCCTCTGGCTGGAAGATCCGGGCTCCTCAGGGCGGCCACCAGGGAACCGAGGTCGGGCGGCGTCCCCAGCGCCTGCACGTAACGGAGAGAGGTGGCGTGCATGTCCGGAACGGGAAGAGGGCGCGTGGTGAGCTGCTGCGGCGTGCCGACGCACCAGGTCCAGCTGATCGAGTCGAACGAGGGCCAGCTTCGCGGCAGACGAGCACTCGCGGCACCCGATCGGAGCTCGCCTCTGAGACGGTCCAACTGCCCTGCTGCAGAGGTGATCCAGCTCTCGACCTTCATGCCCTCGTGCAGGGACAGGGCTTCGATCGGCCATTTGATCTCGAGGCAGAGGCCGAGCCGACGGACCGGGTCCACGACGACCACGTCCAGATCGCCGGCAGACCCGCCGTCGGTCCTGGCAGCCGGGACGCGCTCGGCTACTAGGGCGCCCGGGGTGGCGCGCAGCCACTCCGCCCAGGCCGTTGCACGTGCACCCTGCTCCCTTCCGATGCGGCCGAACCCACCAGGCGCATGAGTGGCCGAGCGAAGCATGATCGCGTCCACGGTCCTCGGCGTCAGGAGGGGTGGACAGATGATCACGACGTCGTCGTGGCTAATCAGAGGGGAGGTCCTACAGGACCTGCCGGGTCGGTAGGTGAGTCTCTCCACCACCAGAGCCTGGTGCGCCTCGGACACGTTCGGGCACATCTCCGCGATGACGGCGAGCAGCTGGGAGGTCGGCATGTGCGCGAGCGTCGCCTCCAGACGGGAGAGCCTGTGCGCGGTGTGCTCGCTCAGAGAGGCGATTCCCATGATCACCGCCAGGATGCTGGTCATGTCACCGGCGGTCATCCCCTCTCCGAGTTGGAAGGAGTCGGGAACCTGGCCCTCGGGTACCGACTGCCGGTACACCTCTATCGTCGCAGCGGCCCGCTGGACAGCTGCCTTGAGGACCTCCGGCGGTGGACCGCTACGAGAGTCGACACCTCGGGACGAGATCCACTTCCGCTCCACGTCGGAGAGCAGGGGTACGCCCCTGGGACGCGCGTCCTGCTCGAGGATCATGTCGGCCACTTCGGCGGAGGCGTCCCAGCGGTGACGCACGCGGAAGTCACCTCTCGTCATGCGTACGACGTAGGCACCGCTCCGGATGCTGGCCTCCAAGGGGTCGAACCGCTGGGCTGCCACCGCAGCGAGGACGATCTCGTCGGCGTCCCCGTCCGAGCACGCACCAGTGCCGACGGGTTGGTCGTGATGCCACGCGACGAGTTGCGCGAGAACGCTTTCCCACGGAACGTCCGTCGTGACTCTTGAGCTGATCTCCATCGCGCGGACTCTGGTCGCGGTCCGGAGGAGGTCGTAGATCCGCTCCGGTCCGGCGTCCCATCCGCGCAGCGTTAGGGCCCGGTCCCGGGCCTCGGCAAGGATGCCCAGCAGGTCCTGTTCTGGTCTCACGCAGAGCTCCACTCGTGCACTTCGGTGGTCGGGAGCCCTGCGTGTCGACAGGGCGGGTCGGGGACGGCCGTCGGGCTCAGAGACTCGGGTCCCAGTACCCGACTCTCGAACCGTCCGGGGAACCGAAGAGATGCCAGCGGGAGAGGTTACGGTTCCAGGACTGACAGGCTGTCTCGGGCAGCTGCAGGCAGCCGTGGTCGGCACCCTCGTTCGTGATCATGCAGTTGGGGTCGTACAGGCAGGAGTCGTTGTCGACGGCGCGACTCACGACCGCGTCGAGGTTCTGCTCCAGGACGGTCCTCATCGCACCCAGGCTGAAATCGCTGCCCCCGTTGGGGTAGACGGCGAAGGCCAGGTCGTACGGGAACAGGTACTCGGACAGGCTCGTCTCGCTGTACCCGCTGTCGACCGCCAGCGCCCGCAGGATCTGGTGCGACAAGGAGTGCAGCAGACCGAACAGCTCGTGGACCGGGAGGTCGGGGTGTCCCGGAGCAGGTCGTACCTCGTGGGAGAGAGCCTGGCCGTTACTCGGACCGAGCTGATGAACGAGCCACTGGGCGACGCCCCCGGCGTCATCAAGAGTGCGTTGGCTTACGAGATCATTGCGGACCATCCACCGGCTCACCCGGTCCCGGTCCACCGGGAAGAGCAGCGCTTCCGCCTGGGTGGGGTGCGCGTAGAGAAGGGTCTTCTCGGGAGCACTCCGTGAAACGCGACCCCGGTAGGGCACCAGGTCCGCCTCCTCGGGGCTGAAGCCGGTCCGGCTGTAGCCGATCGCGAGGTACGTGATCGGGAGATCGCTTACCAGGCAGGTGTCACGGCTGAGACCGGCAGCTGCCAGGACGCCGGGGTAGCGTTCGTAGAGGGCACGCCGTTCCGGGTTGCGCGCTTCCCGCTGCAGTCGGGGGACCCCGAGGCGTTTCAGGTTGAGAACGCGACGGTAGGTGTGCAGCTCGGCTGCGAGCCCGCGGGCGTCGTCACTTCCCGTGTCGAGCCCGAGGGCCTTACCCACCCGGTCCCGCAGATGGTCCACTTCGACCGGCATGAAGCGTGCCCGCAGGGCACGCGCCTGGTCGTGCAGACCGGCATCCTCCATCACCCGGATGCTTTCGACGACTTCGTCGGGGACGTCCACCGTGTGCCCGTCCGTGAGCCGGCGGAACTCGTCCTCGGTGATCTCTCCGAGCCACCAGCCGAGCACGGCCGCGGTGTAGAGAGGGTTGCTCTGCCGGGTCGCCTCCTCCGTCGTCGTCACGTTGACGAGGGTCAGGCCATGGCCTACGTGCGCCGTCCCCGCGGAGTGAAGGAGGGGGTTCATGAACTTGTCCGGGTAGCTGCACGAGGAGTTGCTGCAACTCCACTGCACGCCCAGCGGGAAGCCACAGGTCATGCACTCCCACCGGAAGTCCCGGAATCGGCTGGCGCGGTCGTCGAGCCTGAACCGGGTGTGCCCCCTGGGACACTTGCTCGGGGGGTACATGGGTGACGTCTCCCCGCACTTGTGCGCGAAGACGAACTGGAGCTGCCGATTGCCGACGACGCCGCCGCAGGCCGGGCAGGCTGGCGGCCAGTCGTCGGTTCCGGGCCGTGGGTCGCTGGCCGTCCAGACGTGCCCGCATCCTGCTCTGGAGCAGCGCACCACCCGGGGCCAGATACGGCAGAAGACCTTGCCCGGGACAACGACCTCGTAGTGGCGATCGGCGAGTCTGTCCTGGTCCCCGGGGAACTCGGGGGCCCGGTCGGATCCGGCGACGAACGCGCGTCCGGCGGCCCGCCATCTGCGAACAAATCGCATCGCCTCCTGAATGAGGTGGTCGCGATCCAGCGAGGGGCCGTCGAACTCCTCGTCACGCCCGAGCTGGATCACCTGCGCGGTGTAGCCGCCGCGGTGGTCGAAGGTCTGGCCGGGCCGGAACCGGAAGAGGACCTGGCCGCGGTCGCGCGACATCTCGTCGTTCCTGGGGTTGAACGCCATCACGACCTCCGGCTGTCGGACACGACGTGGAACGGGATGCCCTCGGAGACGTCGCGGAGACTCGTCATGGGGCGGCACTCGAGTCCCAGGTAGTCGCCCGTCGCGCGGTACCCCCGGTTGTTCCCGCCAGCGAGGGCGGCAGAGGCGCCTGCAGAGCGGAGGCTGGCGATCGCGTCCTTCACCATCTGCTCTAGGTCGCCCCGGAGTTCTTGTCCTTCCGGCCGATGGGACTGGAAGACCGCATGGAGCGCCTCGAGCAGCTCGGTGAGCTGGACGCCCTCCAAGCCGCCACGGGAGGGATCGCGGAGAGCGGCCTGCATCTTGGAGAGGTCGTGCAGATGCCCCGGGGCGTTGCCCGCCTGCCACCAGTCGCGGTTGGCGATCTGGAGCAGGTGACCCATGAGAATTCCGGGAAGGGTCCTGCGCACCGCGAACCGGCTCCAGCGATTGATCGCCACCGGTTCGACCATGCGGTCCAGGTACTCGTGGAACTTGCCGTGGTACCGGTAGTGCGAGCGGTCCCGCTCTCGTACCGGGTTGAAGAGCATGAACACGAGTCCGTGGTGTGCGCGGCCTACTCGCGAGGACGCCTGGATGTACTCCGCCATCGACCTGGGCATGCCGTTGAACAGCATGAAGTTCAGTCGGTCCACGTCCACCCCATGGCTCACCATGCTCGTGGCCACGACCATGCCTGTCTCGCCGTTGGTGCTGCTCAGGTCGTCCAGGACGCCACGCACCTCGTCCAGGCGCGTCTCGCTCTTCAGCTCGGCCACTCGGAGGTCCGGATAACCCTCCCTGCGGAGCGCTTCGTTGACCTGCGTGTCCAGCGAGCGGCGGATACGGCCGAAGTCGACGAGCGTGGTGGCGTACGTGAGGCTCGTGCGGTACAGGTCGACGACCGCACGAAGCTCCTCCTCCGGCCATGCCTCGAAGGCCGGCGGCAGCTTACGGCGCTGCTCGAGTTTCCACAGGGCTCGGTGTGCGGAGGTCAGGATCCTGACCAGCGTCATCTCCGCAGTTCCCCGGGTCGGCATGACCCCGACGAAACGACGGAGGGGGAGCCCTCGGTCCAGACGCCAGTAGAAGCTCTCGTCGAGGTTCGGTCCCGGGAGAGGCACGACGACGGACCTGAGGCCGAAGAGATGCTCGCTCTGGCGGTCCTCGCCCCGGATGGTGGCGGTCGTCGCCACCACCTTCATGCGGACTGCTCGTCCGTCGGCCCGGTGCCTCGACGTCAGGGTGCGCTGCACTTCTGCCAGGAGCCCCTCGTAGTGCCCCGAGAAGGCCCCGAGCTCCTCGTTGACCATGTGCAGTTCGTCGATGATTTCCAGGGAGGGGGAGGGGTCGTAGAGAGGTGCCTTCAGTGGCCCGGGAGCCGTCTTCGGATGACCGGGCGCGTGGCGCTCATGGCACTTCCCGCCCCGACCGAACCCGTGCGGCGTGCACCAGCAGTCGACGTCCCCCAGGAGCGCGCCGAACTTGTCCGACAGCCCGACGTTAGCCAGCTTGTCCAAGGTGCCGACCACGACCGTGGGCAGGTAGCGGTAGATCTCGGTGTCCACCACGACGATGGGCAGGACCTTCCCGCACCGCTCGTTGCCGCAGACGTGCTTGAGCCTGAGCTCCTGGGGATCGGGGGGCGGGATGTGTACCGACCGTTCACCGCAGTAGGGGCAGTCGTGTACGAGTCGGTACGCATGCCGCTCTGCCTCGCTCGACCGAAGGCGGTCGAGCGTGCGATCGGACGTGAGCGAGTTGGGGGTGTTGCCTCCGCCGGCGTAGAAACCGATGAAGAAGGGCCACCCGGGATTGCCGCCGACCTCCTTGATGCGGTCGGCGTTGCGGCCTCGGACGATGTCAGCGGCAGCAATGACGTCGAGTTGCCGCTGTGTCTGCTGGAGGGTGAGGAGCCGGAGTGGGAAGCGACACCAGGCCGAGACCCCGACCTCCTTTCCTCTGGTGCGGTCGTAGAACATGCACACGAGGACCAAGCCGAGATAGGCTTCCGTCTTGCCGCCCCCGGTCGGGTACCAGACGACGGTCGCCGCTTCGGTGGGATCCACGTCTTGGTCGTCACCCCAGAGTCCCGGCGTGAAGAGCTCTTGGGGGTGCTCCCGCCAGGCCAGAGCGCCGAGCTGGCTCACGATGGCCACGAGCTGGAAGAGACGCCACCCCCGGTTCGGCCGCTTTCTCCGCGTGTTGAGCTCCGTCATGGACTCGTTCGCGAGCTGGAACGCGGTCAGCAGACGGTCATCCCGCCGCAGCCACGCGATGCCGTCGCGGAAGCGGGCGACCTCCAACGCGGCGGCCTGGCGGTCGGACTCCTTTCGGCGAGCCAGCTCCGGCCTGTCCTGGAGGTCCTCCGTGCTCCACGCGGGGGCGTCGAGATACGCCTCCATCTCGTCGGCGAGCTCCTCCAGAACCGGCAGCGGGTCCGCAGCGAGCGCCGAGTAGCCCCAGCGTTCGTCAGCACGGGCCACCGCGCGATGGGTGTCGTGCTGCGGCACGGGCACGCTGCGGACGGAGACGAGCCGGCCGTCGTGCCACCGCGGCTCGACACCGCAGTTGTTCGCGTACGCCCCCAGGTCCCCCGAGTAGCGGTAGGCGTCGGCACCGAGATCCATCACGATGGGCAGGAGACGGTCACCGTCGATCTCCAGCCCCGCGCGGAACAGGGCGTTGTCCCTCGCCTCGTCGCGGCGGCTGCGGCCCGCGTTCCTGCCCTTTCCCTGGACGGTCACGACCGGGTCCGCGGCGAGGTTCTGCAGGGTCGCGGTCACCCGGAGCCGTCCCGGGGCCACCGGCCTCGACGTGATGAGGACGTGTGCGGCGGGGGCCGGCACCACAGGATCCCCGGCCACCTCTCGGGCCAGCCACTGCTCGAATGACTTGTCGTCCTCCATCGCTGCGGGAGGCACCAGACGCTCCCGCCGGTCATTGCCCACGCGACGGTCGATACGCGGATCACGGAGCGCCAGCTCGACGGCCCCCGCGAAGGCGTGCCGGAACTCACCCTCCAGAGTCCGACGGAGTCCGGCCTGACCGAGGACGATCTCCACCGGGCCGACCGCCACGTCAAGTCGCCTGAACAACGGCGCCAGCCGGTACGGCTCCTCGCGGTCGCCGGCCCACTCCAGCTGCTCTGCTCGGGTCGGCAGGGCCGAGTAGTAGAAGGACGCCTTCGCCCTGACCATGACGGAGCTGGCGTTCTCGGCCTCGAACTCGAACCCGAGGCTGTCCGGAGTCATCCGACCGTACCTGGGGGCAGCGCCACCCGGCTCGACGGCGTGGGGGCCGAGGCTCTCCATGAAGTAGCGCGCGCTGGGAGGTTCGCCGAGGCAGACGTCGCCCTGTGCCTCGCCTGTCGCGTCGGTGACCACCGCGCTCACGAGGTGCTCGACGAGGGCCGTTTGCTGGGCGACGCTCGGCTTGAACGGGGGCGTGGTCACAGCGTCTCCTCTCCGGCGTAGGTCGCCGACAGGGAGGAGGCGCTGCAGGAGGGCCTGAGCATCAGACAGGCGCCGTCGCTCACGAACGAGCGACGGGGGAGCCGAAGCGGCTCCGAGGTACGTGCCGGCGGCGACGAGCATGCACAACCGGCCCGCAGGACAGGGGTGTCCACGGGGATCTCCAGGGTCCGCGAGTCAGAAGCCGCCATGGCACGACGCCATGGCCGGACATCTTCTGCTTCTCCGAACCCCAGCAGCATCCGGTGCTACCTGCTGAAGTTACAAGCACAAGACCGGAATTGACAGAATCTGTCTTGATCCAACGCCTCTGCACCGCGGCCGCCCCTCAGATGTACCGACTCCCCCTGCGTGTCGGTACATGCCGTAGGAACATCGAGCGCACCAACAGTTAAAAGGGGGCATCGGAGCCGCGGCGGACGTGGGGATGCCCGGTGATCTACCATCTGCTCCCAGGAGGTCACCATGCCAACGCTCCGTCCTCGTGCGAGGCTGCTTCACACCATCGGTACGGAACTCATCAGTAGCGAGACTGTGGCAGTTGTAGAGCTGGTCAAGAACGCTTACGACGCTGATGCGAGCTGCGTTGTCCTGTGTTTCACCGGCGAGCTTCGAGAAGGCCATGGAGGGCTGGCGGTATTGGATGACGGATCCGGAATGACTGCCGAAACCGTCACGGACATCTGGTTGGAGATCGCAACTCCGCATCGGATGCGTGGGAGAACCACTCCGCGTGGTCGCCGCGTCTTGGGGGAGAAGGGCGTTGGGCGGTTCGCAGCTGCTCGACTGGCTGACTCCATGACTTTGATCAGTCGGCATTGGGGCGAGTCGAGCGAGGTCGAAGTCGGAGTTGACTGGCGTCAGTTCAGGGATCCAGACGTTTATCTGGACCAAGTTGAGCTCGATGTGACCGAACGAGCGGCAGTGGACTTCCACGACGGCGGGCGTGCGGCCGCGCTTTGGGAACAAGTCGATCTGCCGAGCCGCTCAGGTGGCACGCTGCTGCTGTTGGAAGGCCTGACGCGTAGCTGGGAAGAGTCAGATCTTCTTGCTCTCCGTCGTGATCTCTCCCGCCTCATCGCGCCCCCGGGTGCGGATGGTAACCGGGACTTCGAGATCGTGCTCGATCTGCCTCGAGAGTTCGAAGCGTTGGCCGGACCGATCGAACCTCCGACCGAACTGATGAACCCCCCGTATCGGCTGTCCGGATCCGTGTCGGCCGACGGGACGGCGGACCTTGAGATCACGATCCCCGGCAGGGCTCCGTACCTGCACCAAGTGGCGCTTGACCGCAACGCGCAGCACCGAGGTACTGACGGGATGCTTACTAGCGGCCCCTTCTCCATCGACCTCCGGGTTTATGACCGGGACCGAGATGCAATCTCACAGTTGACTGCCGACGGTGGACTCAATCTGTCAACTAAGCAGTTCCGTGATCTGCTCGATCAGCGGGCTGGAGTGAGCGTTTACCGCGATGGGTTCCGGGTTCTGCCATTCGGGGAACGTGGTGACGATTGGCTCACGCTCGATGCCCGACGCGTAAACAACCCCCGGATGCGTCTGAGTAACTCACAGATAATCGGAACTGTCAGTATCTCGGCAGATGAAAACCCCGATCTACGCGACCAGACAAACCGTGAGGGGCTGCTCCAGGGCCCCGCCTATGACGGCTTGCGGGATGCGGTCACGGAGATCATCGCGGAACTCGAAAGCGCTCGGCTCAAGCAGCGGAAACGGACTCGCGAGACTGAGGAGCCCCGGGGGCGCGGCCTATTTGACGAAATTGATATCACCGATGTCGCAGAAGCCGTTCGCAAATCGCACCCCAACGACCGCGCGCTGGCAGCTGTAGTCGCCAACGCAGAGCGCAGGATCAACGCGGGCGTGGAGCACGTTCGCGAGGTGCTTGCCCGCTATCAGAGGCTCGCTACGCTCGGCAGACTCGTTGACGAGGTTGTGCATGATGGACAGTCATCTGTCGGGCGGATTCGCCGGGTTACCCGGGATGCGGGGCGGTTGCTGGCCGACGCTGACGCTTGCGAGCTTCGTGACGAGGCCGTCGGCCTCGTTAGTACGGCCGATAAACAAGCGGATTACTTGGCCCAGCTGTTCAAGCGCATTGCGCCCTTTGGAGGGCGTCGCCGGGGTCGGCCCAAGAAAGTCAGCATGCTGGAGACAGTCAATTCGGCCGTCGACGTTCTTGCAAGCCGTGCCGCAAAGGTCGGTGCTGATGTCACAGTAACTGGTGTCGATGAGATCGTCACCCTTGATCCCGCCGAGCTGCAAGAAGTCGTTATTAACTTGCTCGACAACTCTCTCTATTGGATTCAGCAGGTCCCGAGGGGTTCGCGGTATGTGGAGCTTAAAGTGGAGAGACTGGAAGACGGGGCCTTGGCATTGGTGATCGATGACAGTGGACCCGGGGTGCCGGCCGAGATTCGTGACCTCATCTTCGAGCCCTATTATTCCAGCAAACCGAATGGTGGAGGCCTCGGGCTGGCAATCGTGGGTGAGCGTGTCGCTGACGCCTACGGTGGGGTGCTTGATCTTGTGGACAGTCGGCTTGGCGGAGCAGCTTTCCAGGTGACCTTTAGGAGACGAGTGTGAGTGCAATCGCAGATGGTGTAGCCGGGGAGGGCGTAACCGAAGTTGATTACGCCGTGGACGGCGGGAACGACGATGACGTGGAGCCGGACATTCCGGATCTGACTATCGCGTTCCCTGAGCCCAGTCCTGAGTGGACTGTTGTCATCGTGGAGGATAACGAGGACTTCCGAAAGGATGTAGAGGATCAGCTTCGTCGGTCGGATGTTGCATATGGCCGCGCACCGCGAGTGATCCCGGTCGCTGAATTCTCCCAAGCGGAGGAGGTGTTGAGTGCGCAGACTGTCGATGTCGTAATTCTGGATGTGCGTGACGACGAGGGAAGGGACGACGCTGGCGAGCTGATTCTGGACAACTTGAAGTCCACGCGGTTTGTGCCAGTCGTCTTTTACACCGCATACACGGAGCGGGTCGAGCCGCTGGCCCAGCCGCCCGTCGTCCAGGTCGTGGGCAAAGAGGAGCACACCGACGTTTTGATCAATGCTGTGAAGGCGGCGTTCGACAGCGGATTGCCTATTGCCGTCAGGGGCCTTGCAGACCATGTTCGCGAGGTGACCCGAGAGTATCTCTGGGATATCTCAAAGCAGTGGGCCTCGCTGGGAAACTACGATGCTGAGGAGAAGATCACATTCCTAACCGCTCGTCTGACGCGGTCACTGGAATTGACCCTGTCTCTCGATGGAGAGGATCGCCTGCGCGGCCCTGTGGGGCGTGCGCTGGAATTGCCTAGTAATTGGCATCCGTCTCGGATTTACGTGATCCCCCCCATTGGGGATAATTTTGACACGGGTGACCTTCTGTTGCATGCGGATACGCAGCGTTATTGGGTGCAGCTCACGCCTGGATGTGACCTTGCCAATGGAAAGGCGGACAGGCATCTTTTGGTGGCCGCATCTCCTCTTCTTGAGGTTGACCCGTTTCGCGCCTGGAGCGTGATTGAGCCGGAATGGAGGAGTATCGAAAAGGATATACCTCCGCGGGGCGGATGGAATCCGGAAGAGAAGGGGCGTCGTATGAAGCTGAAAAAGAATTCCAGTGACTTGCGCGCAGAAAGCAGGCGAATTATTCTCGGGCGTCACGATCGGTACTTCCACCTGCCGCAGTTCTTCACAGTTCCGGACCTTTTGATTGATCTCCAGCATGTCAAGACTCCGACAGAGTCCGAGATGGGTGAATATGCAAGGATCAGTGGACTTGCCTCGCCGTGGCCGCAAGTTCTGGTCAATAGGTATAACCGTCAAACCGGGCGGATGGGGTTCGATGACCCTGATGCCGACGCGGTCCTTGAGAGAATTTCGCGCGACATGATCAAGCGTCGAGGCGAGGTGAGCAAGGGAAGAGTTTCCGAATAGCTTCGGTGAAACGCTCGGATGAGCCGTAATTTGGCCGCCCAGTCCTTCCGGGCCTTGCTACGATCGTGCGGCAGAGGCTTGGCCGCCTAAAGCACCCTGCCCCCGGATCACCGCCAATCCGATCGTGAGAGCGCCAGCATTCTGGAGCTGCCGGTCTCGCGGAAAGGGGCATGAGGAAGCGTTCGGCTGGCGCCAGCCGTCGAGAAATCGCATGGCGGAGGTTGATCGTCCTGCCTGGTGATGGTGGAACTGGCGCAGCCGGATGAAGAGGTGACGGCCAGTGGTAGACCCTACCTCAGGACCTACGCAAGCGGTTCCGTCGTGTCCGATCAGCCGGAGGGCCGGCGGGATCGTCACAGAGTGGGGACATCCCAGGGACTTTTCAGGGACTTTCATGTCTGTCCCAGGGAGATTCCAGGGACTTTTCGCCGGGTAAGCAGGGAAGGCCCTGACAGCGCTGAAAGATGCGAACGCGCTGGTCAGGGCCCATCTGCCTAGCACTCGATGATGTTCACCGCGAGCCCGCCCCGGGCCGTCTCCTTGTACTTGACGGACATGTCGGCGCCCGTCTCCTTCATGGTCTTGATGACCTTGTCGAGGGAGACCATGTGGGAGCCGTCGCCGCGCAGGGCCATCTTGGCGGCGGTGACGGCCTTCACGGCGGCCATGCCGTTGCGTTCGATGCAGGGGATCTGGACCAGGCCGCCGACCGGGTCGCAGGTGAGGCCGAGGTTGTGCTCCATGCCGATCTCGGCGGCGTTCTCGACCTGCTCGGGCGTACCGCCGAGGACCTCGGCGAGGGCGCCTGCGGCCATGGAGCAGGCGGAGCCGACCTCGCCCTGGCAGCCGACCTCGGCGCCCGAGATGGACGCGTTCTCCTTGAAGAGCATGCCGATCGCGCCCGCCGCCAGCAGGAACCGGACCACGCTGTCGTCCTTCTCGGCCGGGGTGGCGCCCCCCGCGGCGAAGTTCATGTAGTAGTGCAGGACCGCCGGGATGATGCCCGCCGCGCCGTTGGTGGGGGCGGTGACGACCCGGCCGCCGGCCGCGTTCTCCTCGTTGACCGCCATCGCGTAGAGGGTGATCCACTCCATCGCGAGCACCTGCGGGTCGCCCTCCGCCCGCAGTTGGCGGGCCGACTTGGCGGCCCGGCGGCGTACCTTCAGGCCGCCCGGCAGGATGCCCTCGCGGGACATGCCGCGCTGCACGCACGCCTGCATGACGTGCCAGATCTCCAGCAGACCGGCCCGGATCTCCTCCTCCGTGCGCCACTCCTTCTCGTTCTCCAGCATCAGGGAAGAGATGGAGAGACCGGTCTCGCGGGTCAGCCGCAGGAGTTCGTCGCCGGTGCGGAACGGATGGGCGAGGACGGTGTCGTCCGGGATGATCCGCTCCTCCTCGTTCACCGCGTCCTCGTCCACCACGAAGCCGCCGCCGACGGAGTAGTACGTCTTCTCCAGCAGGACCGCGCCCCCGTCGTCGTACGCCCCGACCGTCATGCCGTTGGCGTGGTACGGGAGCGCCTTGCGGCGGTGCAGGACCAAGTGCTCGTCGGCGTCGAAGGCGATCTCGTGCGCGCCGAGGAGGTTGAGCCGTCCCGAGGTGCGGACGGCCTCGACCCGGGCGTCGGCCGACTCCACGTCCACCGTGCGGGGCGACTCCCCTTCGAGGCCGAGGAGGACCGCCTTCGGGGTGCCGTGGCCGTGGCCGGTCGCGCCCAGCGAGCCGAACAGCTCGGCGCGCACCGAGGCGGTGTGGGCCAGCAGCCCCTGGTTCTTCAGGCGGCGGGCGAACATCCGCGCGGCGCGCATGGGCCCCACCGTGTGGGAGCTGGACGGGCCGATGCCGACCGAGAAGAGGTCGAAGACGGAGAGGGCCACGGGAGACTCCTAGGGGTTGGCGGACGGCGCTGTCCGTCGGCGTTGCGGGTGGCCGTCGTCCGGGGGTGGTGGACGCGCGGCCCGGGTGCGGGGGCCCGGTGGGGCCGGTGCGGGGCGGGGCGTGAAGTACGGGCGGAGCGGGCGCTTCGGGCCGAGCGGGAGGAGCGGGCCGAACAGGTGGTACGGGCCGCGGCGGGCGGCCGGGGCGGCGCGGGCCGAGGGGATCGGCGGTGCGGGGAAGCAGCGCGGGCGGGACCCTTTCGGACCCCGCCCGCTGCGCCGGACGCGGGGGCCGGCCCCGCAGGACCGACGCGTCCGCGGTGGCTACTTCACGTTCGGGTACAGCGGGAACTTGCCGGCCAAGGCGGAGACCCGGGCCTTCAGCGCCTCGGCGTCGTACTCCGGCTTGAGGGCGGCGGCGATGATCTCCGCGACCTCGGTGAAGTCCTCGGCCTGGAAGCCGCGGGTGGCCAGGGCCGGGGTGCCGATGCGCAGACCGGAGGTGGTCATCGGCGGGCGCGGGTCGTTGGGGATGGCGTTCCGGTTGACCGTGATGCCCAGCTCGTGCAGCCGGTCCTCGGCCTGGCGGCCGTCCAGCTCCGAGTTGCGCAGGTCCACCAGGACCAGGTGCACGTCCGTGCCGCCCGACAGGACGGAGACGCCGACCTCGGTGACGTCCGGCTGCACCAGACGCTCGGCGAGGATGCGGGCGCCGTCCAGGGTGCGCTGCTGGCGCTCCTTGAACTCCTCGGACGCCGCGACCTTGAAGGAGACCGCCTTGGCCGCGATCACGTGCTCCAGCGGACCGCCCTGCTGGCCCGGGAAGACCGCCGAGTTGATCTTCTTGGCGAGTTCCTGGGTGGACAGGATCACGCCGCCGCGCGGACCGCCGAGGGTCTTGTGCGTGGTGGTGGTCACGACGTGGGCGTGCGGCACCGGGTTCGGGTGCAGACCCGCGGCGACCAGGCCCGCGAAGTGCGCCATGTCGACCATCAGGTACGCGCCGACCTCGTCCGCGATGCGGCGGAAGGCGGCGAAGTCGAGCTGGCGCGGGTAGGCGGACCAGCCGGCGACGATCAGCTTCGGCTGGGACTCCTTGGCGAGCCGCTCGACCTCGTCCATGTCCACGACGCCGGTCTCGTCGACGTGGTACGGGACCACGTTGTAGAGCTTGCCGGAGAAATTGATCTTCATGCCGTGGGTCAGGTGACCGCCGTGGGCCAGGTTCAGGCCCATGATCGTGTCGCCCGGCTGGAGCAGCGCGAACATCGCGGCGGCGTTGGCCTGCGCGCCCGAGTGCGGCTGCACGTTCGCGGCCTCGGCGCCGAACAGCGCCTTGACGCGGTCGATCGCGATCTGCTCGACCACGTCGACGTGCTCGCAGCCGCCGTAGTAGCGGCGACCCGGGTAGCCCTCGGCGTACTTGTTGGTGAGGACGGAGCCTTGGGCCTCCATGACGGCGACCGGAGCGAAGTTCTCCGACGCGATCATTTCGAGGGTGGACTGCTGGCGGTGGAGCTCGGCGTCGACGGCGGCGGCGACGTCCGGGTCCAGCTCGTGGAGGGAGGAGTTCAGAAGCGACATCGGGGGGTCCCTAAGGTCTCAGTTGCCGGAGAACGCGGTGTACGCGTCGGCGGAGAGCAGGCCCTGCGGCTCCTCCGCGACACGCACCTTGAACAGCCAGCCGCCCTCGAAAGGAGCGGAGTTCACCAGCGAGGGGTCGTCCACGACGTCCTGGTTGGCCGCGGTGACCTCACCGGTGACCGGCGAATACAGGTCGCTGACCGACTTGGTCGACTCCAGCTCGCCGCAGGTCTCGCCCGCGGTCACGGTGGCACCGACCTCCGGGAGCTGGGCGTAGACGACGTCACCGAGCGCGTTGGCCGCGTACTCCGTGATGCCGACCGTGGCCACGCCGTCCTCGACGGCCGACAGCCACTCGTGCTCCTCGCTGTACCGCAGCTGCTGGGGGTTGCTCATGGTCTGAATTCTCCTGTACGCGGGGGAGTGCTGGTGAACGGGGGTCTTACGGGGTGAGACGCGAATGCGTCACGTTCATCCGTGCGGGATGTCCCGGATGTCACTTCTGACGCTTGTAGAAGGGCAGGGCCACGACCTCGTACGGTTCGTGGCTGCCCCGGATGTCCACGCCGACGCCGGCCGTGCCGGGCGCGGCGAAGGCCGCGTCCACGTAGGCTATGGCGATCGGCTTGCCGAGGGTGGGCGAAGGGGCGCCGGAGGTGACCTCGCCGATCACCTTGCCGTCGGCGACGACGGAGAACCCGGCGCGCGGCACCCGGCGGCCCTCGGCGACCAGGCCGACCAGCTTGCGCGGCGGGGCGGTCTCGGCGCGCTCGGCGGCGGCGGCCAGCGCCTCCCGGCCGACGAAGTCACCGTCCTTCTCGAACTTCACCACCCGGCCGAGCCCGGCGTCGAACGGGGTCAGCTCCCGGGTCAGCTCGTGGCCGTACAGCGGCATGCCGGCCTCCAGGCGCAGCGTGTCGCGGCAGGAGAGCCCGCAGGGGATCAGCCCGTGCGGCGCGCCGGCCTCGGTCAGCGCCTGCCACAGCCGCTCGGCGTGCTCGGGGGCGACGAACAGTTCGAAGCCGTCCTCGCCGGTGTACCCGGTGCGCGCGATCAGCGCCGGGACGCCGGCGACGGTGCCCGGCAGGCCCGCGTAGTACTTCAGGCCGTCCAGATCGGCGTCGGTGACCGCCGCGAGGACGGCGGGGGACTCCGGGCCCTGGACGGCGATCAGGGCGTACGCGTCGCGGTCGTCGCGTACCTCCACGCCGTCCCCGAAGCCGGCGGCCCGCTCGGTGAGGGTGTCCAGCACGGTCTGCGCGTTGCCCGCGTTGGCGACGACCAGGTACCCGGTCTCTTCGAGGCGGTAGACGATCAGGTCGTCGAGGATGCCGCCGTCCTCGCGGACGATCATCGTGTACCGGGCCCGGCCGACGCCGACCGTGGCGATGTTGCCGACCAGCGCGTGGTTCAGGAAGTCGACGGCCCGCGGGCCCGAGACGGTGATCTCGCCCATGTGCGAGAGATCGAACAGCCCGGCGCGGGTGCGCACCGCCTGGTGCTCCTCGCGCTCACTGGCGTACCGCAGCGGCATGTCCCAGCCCGCGAAGTCGGTCATGGTGGCGCCCAGCGATCGATGCAGCGCATCGAGGGCGGTCGTGCGGGGGACAGTACTCATGAAGGGTGACTCCCAGGGCGCAGGGCATGACGACGAGGACGATCCCTCCCCATCTGTCATCGAACCTGAGAGGTTCGCCGAAGACTCCCCGCACGGAGACGGGGCCGGCTTGCACCTTGGGTGGAGCCGGACGGAACCGGCCCGCTTTTCAGATCTGCCTCATCCACGCGGTACGGGGCCTGAGAGATTCAAGGGAGGATCTTGCTCCTTCGGCGCCCGGCACACACGGGGGGCCGGAACTCTCCCGCGTGGATTCAAACGGCCTGTATGCAGTTGGCGCGGCCATCATCGCACGCATGGCGGCCGGGTGCGGCGGCAGGTGGGTTCCGGCACGGGGGAGGGGCGCGAAGGGGGAGGGTGGGCCGCGGTCGCGACACGCGGCCGTCCGCCGGACCGGTTGCTCCGCATTACCATTTCTTTACACTTCATGAGAGGTGTCGGGTGACCGAAAGGGGACGGGCGATGGCGTCGCAACATGACGCGTCGGGCGCGGGGACCGTGTACGGGGTGCTGCCCGCACGGCCGGGCGCACCGGCCCGGGAGCGGCCGGGCCGGTGCGGGCCGCGCGTCCGCGACCTGCGCGGACGCGGCGGCCGGACGCCCGGTGCGCTGCGCTTCGGCGCGGCCGACCTGGTGGTGGTCTCCGGGCTGCCGGGCAGCGGGAAGTCGACGCTGATCCGGGGCGCGGTGACCGACCGGGCGATCGACTCGCAGGACACCCGGGACCGGTGGGCGGCCATGACGCCGGGCTTACTGCCCTACGCCGTCTACCGGCCGCTCGTCCGGGCGGCGCACTATCTGGGGCTGCGGCGCGCCGTGCGTTCCGGCGCCCCGGTGGTGGTGCACGACTGCGGGACCCAGACCTGGGTGCGGCGGTGGCTGGCCCGCGCCGCGGTGCGCCGGGGCGGCGCGCTGCACCTGGTGCTGCTGGACGTGACGCCCGAGGTGGCGCGCGCCGGGCAGCGCGAACGCGGCCGCGGAGTCTCCGGGTACGCCTTCGCCCGGCACCGGCGCGCGGTGGCCCGGCTGCTCGCCGGGATCGCCGGCGGCGGGCTGCCGGACGGGTGCGCCTCGGTGGTGCTGCTGGACCGCGACGCCGCGGGTGCGCTGGAGGCGATCGTGTTCGGGGAGGCGGCCGCGACCGGCGGGACGCCCGGGGTCGTGGCGCCCCGCGCCGACGTGCCCGCCCCGGCCCCCGTCCCCGCCCCGGCGCCCGTCCCCGCCCCGGCGCCCGTCCCCGCCCCGGCCGTGCCGGCCCCGGCGTCGGCGGCGGAGGGGACGGCCGTCTCCCCGCAGACGGGTATGCCCGGCCCGGCCGCCGGTTAGGGTTTCCGCGCAGAAGACGGTCGAGAAGAGGACGCAGGCAGTGGACATTCCGGCACCGGCCCAGAGCCACGAGCAGACCGGTCGGCCCCAGGAGTGGGCCGGGCAGGGGTACGAGCAGGCCGGGCAGGGGTACGAGCAGGCCGGTCACCCCCACGAGCCGGTCAGTCACCCGCACGAGCAGGCCGGCCACCCCCACGAACAGGCCGGTCACGCGCAGTCCGGGTGGCCGGCGAACGAGCTCGAAGAGGTGCTCGGCCTCTCCGTCGGGCTGCCCGAGGCGGGCGGCCGGATCGTCGAGGTGCTCGGGCGCAGCCACGTCTGGGTGCCGCTGCCCCGGGGCGGCGGCAACGACAGCACCGACCTCGACCTGCCGACGATGGAGATCGACGGCGGCGTCTACGTCCCCGTCTTCAGCTCCGAGGCCCAGTTCCTCGCGTGCGTCGGCGGCCACTACCCCTTCGCGGTGGCGCCCGCCCAGGAGTTCGCCCGCGGCCTGCATCCGCACCTCGGCATCGCGGTGAACCCCGGTGGCGCGGTCGGCGTGCCGCTGCCGCCGCCCGCCGTCGCGGAGCTGTGCCGGGCGGGACGCGGCCCGCTCGACGGGCCGGCCGGCGGGGGACGGGTCCGGTTGTTCGAGCCGGACTGGAAGGAGGACCCCGTCGACTTCCTCGCCGTCGTCGGCGAGGAGTTCGCCGGGACCGGGATCGTCGCCACCGCCCGCCGGATACTGGCCTCCATCGAGGGCGGCGACCCGGTGCTCTTCGTGGGCGTCCAGTTCGCCACCTGGGAAGGGGCCGGTCAGAGCGTTCCCATGGACGCCCTCGGCCGCGCCCTCGGCCGGGTCCAGGTGCCCTGGCCGGTCAACCTGGTCCTGCTCGACGTCGCCCAGGACCCGGTCGGCGACTGGATGCTGGAGAAGGTCAGGCCCTTCTGGGTCCGCGAGGGGCACGTGCGGTGACACCCGCGCCGGGGGCCCGGCGGGACGGCCGCGGACGTGCCGGCGTCCGCATGCCGGGTCGTGGCGTCAAGTCGCTGTCAGTGCGGGCGCATAAGCTGGTTTGATGGCGAAGCCGCTCCCGTGTGCCCGGAGCGGCCACCGCGAGACAGTGGATCGACGAGGGGCGGGACCAGGGTGAGTGCGTCAGGCGCCGCGGCGGCCGGGCAGGTCGAGCAGATGCTGCGCCAGGTCGAACCCGGCCGTTTCGACGCGTACGAGTCCCTGCTGCGGGCCGTCGCCGGGGGCCAGGTCTGGATGCTGCTCTGGAACGGCACGGCCGGATCGCCCGACGCCCAGTACGGCAACATGGACGTCGAGGGGCTCGGATACGCCCCCTGCGTCACCTCCGCCCGCGAGCTGGCAGCCAGTGGCTGGAACCGCGCCCACGAGGTCGTCACCGGCCGGGACATCGCCCGCGCCCTCTTCCCCGACCACTGGGGGATCTGGCTCAACCCGCACGCCCCCGGCGGCGGCGTCGGCATCCCCTGGCTGGACCTGCGCCGGATCGCCACCGGCCTGGACCGGCTGCCCGCCGGCCCGCTCACCCTCTCCGAACCGGCCATCGAGATCCCGCAGTTCTACGCGCTGCTCACGCAGAACGCCCACCGGACCCCGGCGATCCGGTCACTGCGCCGCGTCTGGGTGCAGCCCTCGCTCGGGGTGCCGTACCTCGCCATCGGCCTCGACCTCTACGACACCAACCGGGCCGCCGTCGAGTCGGTCCGCGCGATGATGGCGCAGACCGTCGTCGCCGTGCCGGACGGCCTGCCGGTATCCACCGTCGCCATGTCCGACGAGTACGACCCGGTGGCGATGTGGCTGCGCGCCCACACCCGCCCGTTCTACGACCGTGAGGCGCACGCCCCGGCCGGCCCCTCGCCCGCCGGCGCCCCCGGCTACGGCTACCCCCAGGCGTACTGAGCGGGACCGGCGTACTGAGCGGGACCGGCGTACGCGGCCGGGCCTGCGAACTGAACCGGGCCTGCGAACTGAACCGGGCCTGCGAACTGAACCCCACCGGCGTACTCCGCCGGGCCGGGGCGCCGGGTGCGGCCCGATCGAAACGCCCGGTCAAGAGCCGCCGCGGGGCCTTCGGGCGCAAAGCACCCGACCGCGCCCATTGATAGGCCCATGACCGCGATGGGGTGGATGTCCTGTGTGGGACGTCCTGTCACCTCGACGTCGCATTGATGTCGATGCGTGATCAATTCATGGTCAACTACCCTGCGTCCGGCGGTCGTTCATGCGCGTCCGGATAACGGAACGACCGCGTCGCATCACGGTTGGGCATCCATTCCCCGTCAGGTCTGGCAACGGATCATGGCGCGCATGAAGACTCCCGGTCCAAGGGATGTTCCGTCCCTTGACACGAACACTCTGATCGGGCCGCCACCGCGGCAAGTGTGCGCCGGCCACCGCCGGTTGAGAGGGGTCCCTGCCACGATGACGGCACCACTGCACGAGCCGACGGCGGACGTGGCCCCCGCGGCGGGCACCGAGGCCGGTGTCGCTCCCGAAAAGGCCGTGCAAGGCCGTTCGTTGGGCCGGATCGCCTGGGAGCGGCTGAAGCGGGACCGGCTCGCGCTCGGCGGCGGCGTCGTCGTGCTGCTGCTGGTGATCGTGGCCCTGCTGGCCCCGGTCATCACGCACCTGGTCGGGCAGTCGCCGTACGAGCACCACGAGGAACTGATCGATCCGCTGTTCTCCACGCCGACCGGTTCGTTCGGGGCGATGAGCGGCGAGCACTGGTTCGGCGTGGAGCCGGTCAACGGGCGCGACATCTTCGCCCGCATCGTCTACGGAGCCCGGGTCTCGCTGCTGGTCGGCTTCCTCTCCGCCGTCGTCGCCATCGTGCTCGGCACCGTGCTCGGTGTGCTGGCGGGCTTCTTCGGCGGCTGGCTCGACGCGCTGGTGAGCCGTGTGATGGACATGCTGCTGTCCTTCCCGCAGCTCCTGTTCATCATCGCGCTGGTCTCGGTGATGCCGAACAAGCTGCTCGGGCTGGAGGGCTCGGGCGTCCGGCTGTTCGTGATGATCCTGGTCATCGGCTTCTTCGGCTGGCCCTATGTCGGCCGCGTGGTGCGCGGCCAGACCCTCTCGCTCCGCGAGCGGGAGTACGTGGACGCGGCGCGCAGCCTCGGCGCCGGGCGGATCTACATCCTGTTCAAGGAGTTGCTGCCCAACCTGGTGGCGCCGATCATCGTCTACGCGACGATGATGATCCCGACCAACATCCTGACCGAGGCGGCCCTGAGCTTCCTGGGCGTCGGCGTGAAGCCGCCCTCCGCCTCCTGGGGGCAGATGCTGTCGTCCGCGCTGAGTTACTACGAGTCCGACCCGATGTACATGATCATCCCGGGTGTGGCGATCTTCATCACCGTCCTCTCCTTCAACCTCTTCGGCGACGGCGTGCGTGACGCGCTCGACCCGAAGGGTTCCCGCTGACTGCCGTACCACGGAGCCCGTGCGCCGCACGGGCCGATCTACACACGGAGGATCCGAATCGTGTCTACTCGACGGAACGCCCGGCGCAAGCAGGCCGTGGCCGCTGCTGCCGTGGTGGCGGCGCTGCTCTCCACGGCGGCCTGCGGCGGTGGCGGCGGCGACGGCAAGGACGGCGGCTCCGCCTCCGCGGCCGGTTTCGACGCGGCGAACAACAAGGTCGCCAACGCCTCGGCGAAGAAGGGCGGCACGCTGAAGTTCGCCGGCGCCCAGGACGCCGACTCGTGGGACACCACGCGCGCCTACTACGGCTTCGTGTGGAACTTCATGCGCTACTACAGCCGTCAGCTCGTCACCAGCAAGACCGAGCCCGGTGCGGGCGGCACCGAACTGACGCCGGACCTCGCCACCGAGCGCGCCAAGATCTCGGACGACGGCAAGACCTACACGTACACCCTGCGCGACGGGGTGACGTGGGAGGACGGCAAGCCGATCACCTCGCAGGACGTCAAGTACGGCATCGAGCGGCAGTGGGCGCAGGACGTGCTCGCCGGTGGTCCGGTCTACCTCCGCGACATCCTCGACCCGAAGGGCGAGTACAAGGGTCCCTACAAGGACACCTCGCCGGACAAGCTGGGCCTGAAGGCGATCGAGACGCCGGACGCGAAGACGATCGTCTTCCACCTGCCGACCGCCAACAGCGACTTCGAGGAGATCCTCGCGCTGACCTCGTCCTCGCCGGTCCGGCAGGACAAGGACACCAAGTCGAAGTACGGTCTGAAGCCGTTCTCCTCGGGCCCGTACAAGTTCGAGTCGTACACGCCCAACAAGTCGGTCGTGCTGGTCCGCAACGAGAACTGGAAGCAGGCGTCCGACCCGGTCCGCAAGGCGCTGCCGGACAAGATCACGCTGACCCTGTTCTCCAACGCGGACGACATGGACAACAAGCTCCTCAGCGGTGAGTACGACCTCGACGCCAACCAGACGGGTCTCTCCCCGCAGGGCCGCGCCAAGGCCCTCAAGGAGTACAAGGACAACCTCGACAACCCGGTCTCCGGCTACATCCGTTACGCCACCTTCCCGCAGAACGTGGCGCCGTTCGACAACATCCACTGCCGCAAGGCCGTGCTCTACGGGGCCGACCACAAGTCGCTCCAGACCGCGCGCGGCGGCCCGGTGGCCGGCGGCGACATCGGCACCAACATGCTGCCCCCGTCGGTGCCCGGCTCCGAGGGCCAGAAGTACGACCCGTACGAGTTCACCGCCAACGACGGTGCGGCGAACGCCGCCAAGGCCAAGGAAGAGCTCGCCGCCTGCGGCAAGCCGAACGGCTTCGCCACCACCATCGCGGTCCGCAACAACAAGCCCGTCGAGGTGGCCACCGCCGAGTCGCTCCAGGCCTCGCTCGCCAAGATCGGCATCAAGGTCGAGATCGACCAGTACGACGGTGCGCAGTACTCCGGCATCATCGGCAACCCGACCGTGGTGAAGGACAAGGGCTACGGGATCATCATCATGGGCTGGGGCCCCGACTTCCCCTCGGTCCAGGGCTACGGCCAGCCCCTCTGGGACAGCTCGTACATCCTGGAGAGCGGCAACAACAACTTCGCCATGATCAACGACAAGGCGATCGACGCGAACTTCGACAAGTACTCCGTCGAGCTCGACGCCGAGAAGAAGAAGACGATCGCCACCGAGATCAACCACCAGGTGATGGAGGGCGCGTACTACCTGCCCTTCGTCTTCGAGAAGTTCATCAACTTCCGCTCCTCGCGCCTGACGAACGTCTACACCACCGATGCCTACAGCGGCATGTACGACTTCACCAGCCTCGGCGTCACGAAGTAACCCCCACCACCGGCACACCCGCCGTACTGCGCGAAAGGCAGGTGAAGGCCGGAGCGGTGTGACCGCGGGCCACCGGGACACACGTCCCGGTGGCCCGCGGGACCCGCCGGGCCGAGAGCAGTGCTCACATACCTCATCAGGCGGCTGCTGGCCGCCGCAGTGATGCTGATCGTCATCATCGTGGTGGTCTTCAGCATCTTCTTCCTCATCCCCAAGTGGACGGGCGTCGACCCGGCCACGATGTACGTGGGCAAGACGTCGGACGCCGCGGCCGTCGAAGGCATTCGGCAGAAGCTCCATCTGGCCGAGCCGATCTACATCCAGGTCTGGGAGTTCTTCAAGGGCATCTTCGTCGGGCGCACCTACTCGGGCGGCGGCGACGTCACCGAGTGTGCCGCGCCCTGCTTCGGCTACTCCTTCCGCAACGAGCAGGCCATCTGGCCGGTCATCACCGACCGGCTGCCGGTGACCCTGTCGCTCGCCGTCGGCGCCGCGGTGCTGTGGCTGCTCGCCGGCGTCTCGGCGGGCGTGCTCTCGGCGCTCAAGCGCGGTTCCTTCTGGGACCGTTCGGCCATGGTGATCGCCCTCTCGGGCGTCTCGCTGCCGATCTTCTTCACCGCCATGCTCTCGCTCGGCATCTTCGACTACGGCCTGGGCTGGATCGACTCCGGCTTCGTGCCGCTGGAGGAGAGCGTCGGCGGCTGGTTCCAGGGCCTGCTGCTGCCCTGGGTCACCCTCGCCTTCCTCTACGCCGCGATGTACGCCCGCATCACCCGGGCCACCATGCTCGAAGTGATGGGCGAGGACTACATCCGCACCGCCCGCGCCAAGGGGCTCAGCGAGCCCGTGGTCATCGGCAAGCACGCCATGCGCTCCACCATGACCCCGATCCTCACCATGCTCGGCATGGACCTCGGCGCCCTTGTCGGCGGCGCGATCCTCACCGAGACCGCCTTCAGCCTGCCCGGCCTCGGCCAGGCCGTCCTGAAGGCGATCAACGAGCGGGACCTTCCGGTGATCCTCGGCGTCACGCTGATCACCTCCCTCGCGGTGATCGTCGCCAACCTCCTGGTCGACGTCCTCTACGCCGTGATCGACCCCCGAGTGAGGCTGTCATGACCGAGCTGAGCAAGAACGGGACGGCAGTGGACGGCACGACCGCCGCCCCCGCCCCGCCCGCCACCAAGGCGTTCCTCGACGTGCGCGACCTCAAGGTGCACTTCCCGACCGACGACGGTCTGGTCAAGTCCGTCGACGGGCTGAGCTTCACGCTGGAGAAGGGCAAGACCCTCGGCATCGTCGGCGAGTCCGGCTCCGGCAAGTCCGTGACCTCGCTCGGCATCATGGGCCTGCACACCGCCGGCCAGTACGGCAAGCGCAAGGCCCAGCTGTCCGGCGAGATCTGGCTGAACGGCACCGAGCTGCTCTCCAGCGACCCGGACAAGGTGCGCAAGCTGCGCGGCCGCGACATGGCCATGATCTTCCAGGACCCGCTGTCGTCCCTGCACCCGTACTACACGATCGGCAAGCAGATCGTGGAGGCGTACCGGGTCCACCACGACGTGGACCGGAAGAAGGCCCGCGCCCGCGCGATCGAGATGCTCGACCGCGTCGGCATCCCGCAGCCCGACAAGCGGATCGACAGCTACCCGCACGAGTTCTCCGGCGGCATGCGGCAGCGCGCGATGATCGCGATGTCCCTGGTCAACAACCCGGAACTGCTCATCGCGGACGAGCCGACCACCGCCCTGGACGTCACCGTGCAGGCGCAGATCCTCGACCTGATCCGGGACCTCCAGAAGGAGTTCGGCTCCGCGGTCATCGTGATCACCCACGACCTCGGAGTCGTCGCGGAACTCGCCGACGACATCCTCGTCATGTACGGCGGACGCTGTGTGGAGCGCGGACCCGCCGAGAAGGTGTTCTACGAGCCCCGCCACCCCTACACCTGGGGGCTGCTCGGCTCCATGCCGCGCCTCGACCGCGAGCAGACCGAACGGCTCGTCCCGGTCAAGGGTTCCCCGCCGTCGCTGATCAACATCCCGTCCGGCTGCGCCTTCAACCCCCGCTGCCCGTACGCGGATCTGCCCAAGGACAACCTCACCCGGACCGTGCGGCCGGACCTCCTGGAGGTCGGCAGCCGGCACTGGGCGGCCTGCCACCTCTCACCGGAACAGCGTGAGCGGATCTGGACCGAAGAGATTGCGCCCAAGCTGTGAGCGCGGACAAGAGCGAGGACGAAGCGGTGACCAGCCAGGACGAGGGCGGCCGGGCCACGGCGACGGCCGCCGTGCCCGCCCCGCGCGGCGGAAAGGGCGGCACCCCCGAGGTGCTGCTCCGGGTGAAGGGGCTCCAGAAGCACTTCCCCATCAAGAAGGGCCTGCTCCAGCGCACCGCCGGAGCGGTGCGCGCGGTGGACGGCATCGACTTCGAGGTGCGCGCCGGGGAGACCCTCGGCGTCGTCGGAGAGTCGGGCTGCGGCAAGTCGACGATGGGCCGGCTGATCACCCGGCTGCTCGAACCCACCGCGGGGACGGTCGAGTTCGAGGGGACCGACATCACGCACCTCGGCGTGGGCGGCATGCGGCCGTTCCGCCGGGACATGCAGATGATCTTCCAGGACCCGTACTCCTCGCTGAACCCGCGCCACACCATCGGCACCATCGTCGGCGCGCCCTTCCGGCTCCAGAAGGTCGAGCCCGAGGGCGGGGTCCGCAAGGAGGTCCAGCGCCTGCTGGAGGTGGTCGGGCTCAACCCCGAGCACTACAACCGCTACCCGCACGAGTTCTCCGGCGGCCAGCGCCAGCGCATCGGCATCGCCCGCGCCCTCGCGCTCAACCCCAAGCTGGTCGTGGCCGACGAGCCGGTCTCCGCGCTGGACGTGTCCATCCAGGCGCAGGTGGTCAACCTGCTGGACGACCTCCAGGACGAGCTGGGTCTCACCTATGTGATCATCGCGCACGACCTGTCGGTGGTCCGGCACGTGTCCGACCGGATCGCGGTGATGTATCTCGGCAAGATCGTGGAGCTGGCCGACCGGGACTCGCTGTACCGGGCGCCGATGCACCCGTACACCAAGGCGCTGCTCTCCGCGGTGCCGATCCCGGACCCGCGCCGCAGGGGCGCCAAGAGCGAGCGGATCCTGCTGAAGGGCGACGTCCCCTCGCCGATCTCGCCGCCGACCGGCTGCCGTTTCCACACCCGCTGCTGGAAGGCCACGGACGTCTGCGCCACGCAGGAGCCGCCGCTGGTCGCCCTGCGCACCGGGCACCAGGTGGCCTGCCACCACCCGGAGAACGCGCAGGACCAGGTGGAGGGCGAGTCCCTGCTGGCGATCGCGCGGGACGCGGTGGACGTGGTGGAGCTGACCGCGAAGTCGGTGGAGAACGCGGCCCCCGAGGCGGCGGAGCCCGTCGCCGCAGCGGCCGCCGAGCCGGCCGTCCGGCCCGTCGACGAGCCCCCGGCCGCGGGGCCCTCCGGGGACGCGACGGACGGCGCGGCGGACGCGGGGGAGGGGCCCAAGGGGTAGGACCGGCACAATTGGCCGGTGCTCACCGAACTGTTCACACCCTCCGTCCAGCATGCGCTCGACCTCGTCGGGATCTTCGTCTTCGCGATCTCCGGCGCTCTGCTCGCCGTGCGCAAGAACTTCGACGTCTTCGGCATCGCCGTGCTCGCCGAGGTGACCGCGCTGGGCGGAGGGATCTTCCGTGACGTGATCATCGGCGCGGTGCCGCCCGCCGCGTTCACCGATCTCGGCTACTTCCTCACCCCGCTCATCGCCGCCTGCCTGGTCTTCTTCCTCCACCCGCACGTGGAGCGCATCCAGGTCGGCGTCAACGTCTTCGACGCCGCCGGGCTCGGCCTCTTCTGCGTGGCCGGCACGGTCAAGGCGTACGACTACGGCCTCGGGCTCACCGCCTCGGCCGCGCTGGGCCTCGCCACGGCCGTCGGCGGCGGGGTGCTGCGCGACGTGCTGGCCAACGAGGTGCCCTCGCTGCTGCGCTGGGACCGGGACCTCTACGCGGTGCCGGCCATCGTCGGCGCGGCGATGGTCGTGCTCTGCATCCAGTTCGACACCCTCAACGCGTACACCAGCGGTACGGCCGTGCTCACCGCCTTCCTGCTGCGCCTGCTCGCGATGCGCTTCCACTGGCGCGCACCGCGCGCGTACAACCGCAGCTCGGCGCGGGCCGAGCGGGACGCGCCGGCGGCCTGACGGCCTCGGGGACGGACAGCGTCACCGCGGCAAAAGCTACCGCTCAGTAACGCTGTCGGTGTACGGTGCACGACATGGCAGAGGCAGCAGCGCACGCGGTGCGCACCGGGCGGGCGACCATCGGCGACAGCGAGTTCGACCGCGACACCGCGGTCACCCGCCGCTCGGAGGGCGTCTACGACACCGAACTCTCGGCGGGCTGGACGATCTTCTCGGCCGTCAACGGCGGCTACCTGCTGGCCATGCTCGGCCGCACCCTCGGCGACGCGCTCCCGCACCCCGACCCCTTCTCGGTCTCCGCGCACTACCTCTCCGCGTCCGTCCCCGGCCCCGCCGTGATCCGCACCCAGACCGTGCGCGGCGGCCGTACCCTCTCCACCGGCCAGGCCTCGCTCTTCCAGTTCCGGGAAGACGGCACCGAGGTCGAGCGCATCCGCGTCCTCGCCACCTACGGCGACCTCGACGCCCTCGCGGACGAGGTCCGCACCTCGGCCGTGGCCCCCGCCATGCCCCCGATCGAGCAGTGCCTCGGCACCGCGGACGGGAACGCGCCGATCCCGGCCGGGTCCGCGATCACCGAGCGGCTCGACATCAAGCTCGACCCGGCGACGGTCGGCTGGGCCCTCGGACAGCCGTCCGGCAAGGGCGAGATGCGCGGCTGGTTCCAGCTCTCCGACGGGCGCGACCCCGACCCGTTCTCGCTGCTGCTCGCGGTGGACGCGCTGCCGCCCACCGCGTTCGAGATCGGCCTCAAGGGGTGGACGCCCACCATCGAGCTCACCACCCACATCCGCTGCCGCCCCGCACCCGGCCCCCTGCTGGTCTCCCTGGTCACCCGCAATCTCGCGGGCGGCTACATGGAGGAGGACGGCGAGGTCTGGGACAGCGCGGGCCGGCTGGTCGCCCAGTCCCGCCAGCTCGCCCGCACCCCGCGCGGCTGACGGGCCCTCCGACGCCCGGCCCCGTTGGGGCAACCGGGCGCCCCGGCGGTCGGCGCAGCGCCCGGTTTACGGAAAAGACCTCTCGGGTACCCGGTCTCCGCCCGAGCGGCGGGACCGGATCGCCGCACTTCAGGAGGGGGCTGCCGATGAGCAGTGACCACGCAGCGACGACCGGGACGATCACCACGAAGGTGCCCGCGAGACTCGACCGCCTCCCCTGGTCCCGATGGCACTGGATGATCGTCATCGGGCTCGGCACGGTCTGGATCCTGGACGGACTCGAAGTCACCGTCGTCGGCAACATCGCCAGCCGGCTCTCCGAGGACGGCAGCGGGCTGCCCATCACCGACGCCCAGGTCACGGGTATGGCCGCCGCCCTGTACGTGGCGGGAGGCTGCTGCGGCGCCCTCTTCTTCGGGTGGCTCACCGACCGGTACGGCCGCAAGAAGCTCTTCCTCGTCACCCTGGCGGTCTATCTCGCGGCGACGGCCCTGACCGCCGTCTCCTTCTCCGTCTGGTGGTTCTTCCTCTTCCGCTTCCTGACCGGCTTCGGCATCGGAGGCGAGTACGCGGCCATCAACTCCGCGATCGACGAGCTGATCCCGAGCAAGTACCGCGGCCGGGTCGACCTGATCATCAACGGCAGCTACTGGCTGGGAGCGATGGGCGGCGCGCTGCTGTCCGTCGTCGCCCTCAACACCGACCTCTTCCCCAAGGACCTCGGCTGGCGGCTCACCTTCGCCCTCGGCGTGGTCCTCGGACTGGTGATCCTGCTGGTCCGGCGGCACGTGCCGGAGAGCCCGCGGTGGATGTTCATCCACGGCCGGGCCGAGGGGGCGGAGGAACTCGTCGACGACGTCGAGCGGCAGGTGGAGGAGGAGAAGGGCGTCCGGCTGCCGCCTGCCGGGACCGAGATCACCATCGAACAGCGGCGCAGCGTCGGCTTCCTGGAGATCGGCCGCACCGTCTTCCGGAAGTACCCGAAGCGCGCCACCCTCGGCTTCGCCCTCTTCATCGGGCAGGCGTTCCTCTACAACGCCATCACGTTCGGCTTCGGCTCCATCCTGGTCAAGTTCTTCGACGTGCCCAGCGGGAACACGGGGTACTTCTTCGCCGTCATCGCCTTCGGCAACTTCCTCGGCCCGCTGCTGCTCGGCAAGCTGTTCGACACCTGGGGCCGCCGCCCGATGATCGCGGGGACGTACATCCTCTCCGGCGTCCTGCTCTTCGTGACCGCCTGGCTGTTCGGGGCCGGGCTGCTGACCGCCACGACCATGACCGCGTGCTGGTGCGTGGTGCTTTTCTTCGCCTCCGCGGGCGCGAGTTCGGCCTATCTGACGGTCAGTGAGGTCTTCCCGATGGAGACCCGGGCGATGTCCATCGCCTTCTTCTACGCCATCGGCACGGCGGCCGGCGGCATCTCCGGCCCGCTGATCTTCGCGGACCTGACGGAGAGCGGTGTGGTCGGTGACGCGGTGATCGCCTTCTGCGTGGGCGCGTCGCTGATGGTGCTCGCCGGGCTGGTCGCGGTCTTCTTCGCGGTGCCGGCCGAGCAGCGCTCGCTGGAGGACATTGCCACCCCGCTGTCCGCGCGCACGGCGGCCCCGGGGAGTGCCGGAGACGGTACGGGCGGGAACGCCGCGGGCGGAGCCGGTGCGGGCGGCGGCGGGATCGGGTCCACGGGCTGACCGCTCACCGGCCGGGGACGGCGGCGCAAGGCCGCGCGCACACGGTCGGCGGACGGCCGGGCTACCGCGCCGGCCCGTCCAGCCAGTGCTGCCGTCCCAGGGTGACCAGCCGGAGCCGGCGGCGGGCCACCCGCACCACCTCGGCCTCCCCGGCCGGCCCCGCCTCCAGCAGGGCGGACGCGGTCAGCACCATGTGATCGACGTAGAGCCCGCCCAGCATCAGCAGGTCCTGCCGGCTCCACCCCGCCCCCGCCGGCTCCGCGCCGAGCACGGCGGCCACCTCCTCGGCGAACAGGGCGAGCTGGTCCGCGATGGCGGCGCGCACCGGCGCGACCCCGCCGTGCTGCTCCCGTGCGATGAAACGGAAGTGGCCGGGCTGCGCGGCCACATGGGCCGCTATCACCGACACGCTGCGCTCCAGCCGCTCCTCGCTGTCGCCGGTCGCCGCCAGGATCGCCGCGATCAGCCCGTGCAGGCTGCCCAGCGTCTCCTCCACCAACGCCACGCCCAGCGCCGCCGTGTCGTCGAAATGGCGGTAGAACGCGGTCGGCGCCACACCCACCGCCCGGGTCACCTCCCGCAGGCCGAGGCTGCCCAGGCTCCGGTGCTCCAGCAGCGCGAGGGCGGCGTCGAGGAGCGCCTGACGCGTCTTCAGCTTCTGGGCCTGGCGGACCCCCACGGTGTGACTCATGCCATTCAGTAAACAACCGTTCTCCGAGTCGGGGAAGCGGCAGGAGGTTTAGACTCCCAAGTCAGTGAACAGTCGTACTCTGAAAGTCCTTCGGGTCCGACCGCCCGCGACTCACCGGAAGGGGTCACCATGCTCGTCCTCGTAGCCGCCCTGCTGCTCTTCGGGATCGTGCTCGGCACGGTCGCGCATCTCCCCGTCCCGCTGTCGCTGATCGCCGCCGCGGTGATCGGCTGCTGGCTGCTCGTCTTCGCGGTCCGCGAGCGCCGGTCGCACCGACCGCACTGACCGCTCGCACCGATCTGCCGGACCGGCCGGCGCTCGCACCGACGCCGGCCTCCCCGGCGAGCCGATCGGCCGACCGCCCGCGCGGTACCGCCGCGCCGTACGTGCACGAGATCCCGATCCGTCCCAAGGAGCTCGCACCATGACACTCACCGACCTGGTCCGTCACCCCGCGCGCACCGATGACCGCGCCACCGGCCCGGTGGCCGGGTCCGCCCCCGACGCCCCCGCGGGGAAGGCAGGGGACGCCCGCCGCCCGGCCGGGGAGGGGCGCGCGCCCCGCCGCCGGTACGCCCGGTACGTCCGGGACGCCGACGCGCTCGCCGTCACCTCGTTCGTGCTCGGCCTGCTGGGGCTGCTGGTGCTGAACGTGGTGCTGGGGCCGACCGCCATCGTGATGGCCCTGATCGCCCTCGCCCGCTCCACCGCGCGGCGCGGCCGCGCCCTGCTCGGACTCGCGCTCGGCGTCGCCGACCTCGTGGTGCTCGGCCTGCTGGTCACCGGCGACGGCACCGTCGTCAGCGGCCTGGGCGGCTGACCGGCCGGGCCGCAGCGGCCGGCCGGCCGGCATCCGCGGCCCCGGCCCGTACCGCAGCGGCATGGGCGTCTCCGGGGGCTCGTAGAATCGACCCATCATGGCTTACCTCGACCACGCCGCGACCACGCCGATGCTTCCGGAGGCGATTGCGGCGATGACCGCGCAGCTCGCCGTCACCGGGAACGCGTCCTCCTTGCACGCAGCCGGGCGCCGGGCCCGCCGAACCGTCGAGGAGTCGCGGGAGACCCTCGCCGAGTCCCTCGGCGCCCGCCCCAGCGAGGTGGTCTTCACCTCCGGCGGCACCGAGGCCGACAACCTCGCCGTGAAGGGCCTCTACTGGGCCCGCCGCGACGCCGACCCCCGGCGCACCCGGGTGCTCGCCGGTCCCGTCGAGCACCACGCGGTGCTGGACGCCGTCGACTGGCTGGCCGAGCACGAGGGCGCGAACGTCGAGTACCTCCCCGTCGACCGGTACGGCAGGGTGCACCCGCAGGCACTGCGCGAGGCGATCGCCACCGACCCCGACGACGTCGCGATGATCACCGTGATGTGGGCCAACAACGAGATCGGCACCATCATGCCGGTCCGTGAACTGGCCGAGGTGGCGGCCGAGTACGGCATCCCGATGCACGCCGACGCGGTCCAGGCGTACGGACAGCTCGACGTGGACTTCGCCGCCTCCGGACTCGCCGCGATGACCGTCAGCGGGCACAAGATCGGCGGACCGTTCGGGATCGGCGCCCTGCTGCTGGGGCGGGCCCACACCCCGGTGCCGGTGCTGCACGGCGGCGGCCAGGAGCGGCACGTGCGCTCCGGCACCCTCGACGTGCCCGCCGTCGCGTCCTTCGCGGTCGCCGGGAAGCTGGCGGCCGAGGGGCACGCCGCGTTCGCCCGGCGGATCGGCGGCCTGCGGGACGAACTGGTCGACGCGGTCCGCGCGGCCGTCCCCGACGCCCTGCTGGGCGGCGACCCGGCCCCCGGCGGACGCCTGCCGGCCAACGCGCACTTCAGCTTCCCCGGCTGCGAGGGCGACTCGCTGCTGCTGCTCCTGGACGCCCAGGGCATCGAGTGCTCCACCGGTTCCGCCTGCACGGCCGGCATCGCCCAGCCCAGCCACGTGCTGCTGGCCACCGGCTCCGACCCCGACCTGGCCCGCGGCACCCTGCGCTTCTCGCTCGGCCACACCTCCACCCCGCAGGACGTCGCCGACGTCGCCGGGGCCATCGGCCCGGCCGTCGAGCGCGCCCGCGGCGCGGGCCTGAGCTGACCCGCGCCTCCGGCCCGGCCCGGCGGACCGCTCAGGCCGCCCGCGCCGCACGCACCAGCGTGAGGTAGCGGTCCCAGTCCCAGTGCGGGCCGGGATCGGTGTGGTCCGTGCCGGGCACCTCCACGTGCCCGATCAGGTGCTCGCGGTCGACGGGTATGCCGTACCGCGCGCAGACCGTCGCCGCCAGCCGCGCCGACGAGGCGTACATCGCGTCCGTGAGGTCCTGCGGCCGGTCCACGAACCCCTCGTGCTCGATGCCGACGCTGCGCTCGTTGTAGGAGCGGTTGCCCGCGTGGTACGCCACGTCCAGCTCGCGGATCATCTGCACGACCCGGCCGTCCTGGCCCACGATGTAGTGCGCGGCGGCCTGGTGCGCCGGGTCCTGGAAGACCCGCACCGCGCTGTTCAGACTGCCCTGGGTGACATGGACGATCACCCGGTCCACCGCGTAGTCGTCCGGGCGGTCGGCCCACCGCCAGTTCGCCTCGGACGCCGCGATCCACCGGGCGCCCGCGTAGTCGAGCACTCCGGGCGTGCGGGGCTTGTGCACCCCGGGCAGCTGGTACCAGGCGCTGCGCAGCTCGTCGCGGCCCAGCACCGCGAGCCCCGCGCCCGCCGCCACCGCGCCGCCGCCGATCAGCAGTGCGCGCCGGCTGACCCCGTGCGGCCCCGGGCCGCCACCCGGCGTCGCGCCGGTCCCCGTCGTTCCCATGACAGGGACAACGCATATCCGAGAGAGATCGGTTCCCCGCGCCCCGTACTCTGGAGGAGCTATGACTGAGACTCCCCAGCGCCCCCTGCGTGTCCTCGCCGCGATGTCCGGCGGGGTCGACTCCGCCGTCGCCGCCGCGCGTGCCGTCGAGGCGGGCCACGACGTGACCGGTGTGCACCTCGCCCTCTCCGCGAACCCGCAGTCGTTCCGGACCGGAGCGCGCGGCTGCTGCACGATCGAGGACTCCCGCGACGCCCGCCGCGCCGCGGACGTCATCGGTATCCCCTTCTACGTCTGGGACCTCGCGGAACGTTTCCGTGAGGACGTCGTGGACGACTTCGTCGCGGAGTACGAGGCCGGCCGCACCCCCAACCCGTGCCTGCGCTGCAACGAGAAGATCAAGTTCGCCGCGCTGCTCGACAAGGCGCTGGCGCTGGGCTTCGACGCGGTCTGCACCGGCCACTACGCCACCGTCGTGGTGAAGGAGGACGGCAGCCGGGAGCTGCACCGCGCCTCGGACATGGCCAAGGACCAGAGCTACGTCCTCGGGGTGCTGGACGAGAGGCAGCTCGCCCACGCGATGTTCCCGCTCGGCGACACCCTGACCACCAAGGAGGAGATCCGGGCCGAGGCCGAGCGCCGGGACCTGGCCGTGGCCAAGAAGCCCGACAGCCACGACATCTGCTTCATCGCCGACGGCGACACCCGGGGCTTCCTCGCCGACCGGCTCGGCGGCCCGGCCGAGGGCGCCATCCTCGACGAGGCGGGCACGAAGGTGGGCACCCACGAGGGCGCCTTCGGCTTCACGATCGGCCAGCGCAAGGGCCTGCGGATCGGCCACCCGGCCGCCGACGGCAAGCCGCGCTACGTCCTGGACATCTCCCCGGTGGACAACACCGTCACCGTCGGCCCCGCCGAGGCCCTCGACGTCACCGCCCTCACCGCGATCCGCCCCCGCTGGTGCGGCACCGCACCGGCCGCCCCCGGCACGTACACCGCGCAGCTGCGCGCCCACGGCGGGGAGACCGAGGTGACCGCCGCACTGGTCGACGGCGTCCTGCACGTCACCTTCACCGAACCGGTCCGCGGCGTCGCCCCCGGCCAGGCGGTCGTCCTCTACGACGGCACCCGCGTGGTCGGTTCCGCCACCATCGCCACCACGGTCCGCCGCGAGCACACCCCGGCCTGACCACCCCCGCCCCACGACCGAGCGGCCCGTCCCCCCGAAGAAGCGCGGGGGCGGGCCGCTCGGTCGTGTGGCGGCGGCCCGGCCCTACGCCGCCCGTCCCGCCCACGCCTCGCGGGCGAAGAACTCGGTCAGGACCGGGGCGATGACGTGCGGGGCGAGTTCGCGGGTCTGGCCGGTCAGGGTCCGGTGGCGGGCGCGGGGGATCGCGGCGGCCAGGGCGAGGGTGGCGGAGCGGGTCACCGCGGGGCTGAGGCCGCCGCAGACCACCAGGGTGCGGCCGGTGGTCCCGCCGAAGCGCGCGGCCGGCACCGCGCCGTCACCGAGCAGCGCGTCGTCGTACGCCAGGGTGTGGGCGAGGGACTCCAGGCCGCGCCAGAGCGGGGCCCGCCGCATCCGCGCGACCGTCTCCGGGGGCACGCCGGTCCTGGTCAGGAAGAGCTCCACCGCCCCGCCGCGGTCGCCCGCCCCCAGCCGGGCGTGCAGCCCCGCCGTGCAGCGCGCCTTGTACCGCAGGCCCTGCTCGCCCGGGGTGTAGGGCGGCTCGAACACGGACAGCCGGTCCATCCGGACGCCCGCCGCGCGCGCCTCCAGGGCCAGCGCCCCGCCGGAGGACATGCCGAACACGGAGGCCGGCCCGCCCGCCGCGTGCAGCACCGCCGCGAGATCCTCCGTCTCGCGCCGCACCGAGTACCGGCCGACGCCGTCGCCGCTGGCCCCGCGGCCCCGGCGGTCGTAGGTCAGGACGGTGAAGTGCGGTGCCAGCAGCCGCGCCAGCGGCTCCTCGGTGGCGGAGGTGCTGAGGGCCCCGCCGACCAGCACCGCCGGCGGGCCCTCACCCTGCCGGCGGTAGGCGATCGACGTGCCGTCCAGCGAGAGAATCGTGTCCATGCGGGTATGGACCGGCGGCCGGGCGGAAACTCATCGGCCTCCGCGAAGAATCCCGGACGGATGTCGATGCGGCCGGCGGGGAGGGGTGCTGACGGTCAGTCCGGGACGACCTCGGTGTCGTAGAAGCAGAAGTGGTCCTTGATCGACGCCACGTCGGTCTTCGGTTCCGGGTAGGCCCACACCAGGTCGTCGGCGCCCGGCACCGACCAGTAGGAGGCGTCGCCTTTGAACGGACAGTGGGTCCGGGTGTCCGACGCCGTCAGCGCCTCGGTGCGGACGTCCTCGGGCGGCAGGTAGTAGCGCGGCGGGCAGCCCGTCTCGCGCAGCACGAGCGGGCGCCGGCTGTCCGCCAGCACCTGCCCGTCGCGTACGACGCGGACGTGCTCGGCGCCCTGCTCGACGGTGATGCGGTGTCCTGTGATTCCAGTCATACGGGGTGCAGCGGGCCGGAGGCCGTTTTTCTTCCCGTGGGCCGCCGTTCCGGGGCGCTCCCGCGGGGCCGTACGGACCGCGCGCGCCGGTCCCGGAGCCGTCGGCCGGCGAGGGATCCTAGGGTGGAGACCATGAACATCTGCGTCTTCCTCTCCGCCGCCGACCTCGCCGACCGCTACACCGTCCCCGCCCGGGAGTTCGGCGAACTGCTCGGGCGCGGCGGCCACACCCTCGTGTGGGGCGGCTCGGAGAGCGGGCTGATGAAGGTGGTCGCCGACTCCGTGCAGGAGGCGGGCGGCAGGCTCGTCGGGGTGTCGGTGGACTTCCTCGCCGCGAAGGCGCGTACGAACGCGGACGAGATGGTGATCGCCCGCGACCTCGCCGAGCGCAAGGCGCTGCTGCTGGAGAAGTCGGACGCGATCGTGATCATGGTCGGCGGCACCGGGACGCTCGACGAGGCCACCGAGATCCTGGAGCTGAAGAAGCACGCCAAGCACACCAAACCGGTCGTCCTGCTCAACACCGCGGGGTTCTACGACGGTCTGCACACCCAGTTCCGCCGCATGGAGGACGAGGGCTTCCTGCCGGTGCCGCTGACGGAACTGGTGTTCTTCGCCGAGGACGCGGTGGGCGCGCTCGCGTACCTGGAGGAGTCCGCGGGCCTCGTCTGAGCCCAGGGGCGCGGCCGGACGGGGCGGACCGGCGGGACGGGGCGCGGCCGGCGGGACGGGGCGCGACCGGTGGGATCATGGGCGCATGGCTACTCACCTCATCACCGGCGCCGGGTCCGGCATCGGAGCGTCCGTCGCCCGCCGCCTGCTGGAGCGCGGCGACGACCTCCTGCTGCTGGCCCGCGACGCGGGCCGCGCCAAGGAGCTGGCCGCCCTCCACCCCGGCGCCCGCACCCTCGTCGGCGACCTCGGCAACCCCGACCGGCTGTCCTGGGCCTTCGGCCAGCAGACGATGCCCGACCGGCTCGACTCGCTGCTGCACGTCGCCGGGGTGGTGGAACTCGGCCCGATCGGCGAACTCACGCCCAAGGCCTGGCACTTCCAGCTCAACACCAACCTGGTCGCCCCCGCCGAGCTGACCCGGCTGCTGCTGCCGCAGCTCCGCGCCGCCCGGGGCCACGTCCTGTTCGTGAACTCCGGAGCCGGACTGGCCGCCCACGCCGAGTGGGGCGCGTACGCGGCCAGCAAGCACGGCCTCAAGGCGCTCGCGGACTCGCTCCGCCACGAGGAGCGCGCCCACGGCGTCCGCGTCACCTCCGTCTACCCCGGCCGCACCGCCAGCCCCATGCAGGAGAAGGTCCACCGGCAGGAGGGCAAGGAGTACGACGCCGCCCGGTGGATCGACCCCGAGTCGGTGGCGACCACTCTCCTGATGGCGCTCGACCTGCCGCGCGACGCCGAGGTCAACGACCTCACGGTCCGCCCGGGGCGCTGACACTCCGCCCGCCGCCCGTCCCTGCGTCCCCGGCCCATCGGCGCCCCCGGGCACCGATGGGCCGGAGTGCCGCGCGGGGTGCGTAGGCTTCCCGCGTGAGCGAGAAGAGCAGGTTCAGCGGGACGGCGGCCACCGGAATCGGGTCGATGCCGGGTGGAGACGCGCGGGAGGCGGCCAAGACCGTCAGCGGGTCCTTCGCGGACGGACAGGGCATGCCCCACCTGGCGGAACTCCCGGCCCGGGGTCCCGGCGCGGACATGATCGGGCGGACCGTCGGGCTGCTCGTCGAGATGTACGGACACGTCGAGCCCAGCGGCTGGCGGCTCGGTGACCGGCCCGGCCGCGACACCCGCAGGGCCCGCTCCTGGCTGGGCGAGGACCTCGATGCTCTGGAGGAGTTCACCCAGGGCTACACGGGCCCGCTGAAGGTGCAGGCGGTCGGCCCCTGGACCCTCGCCGCCGCCCTCGAACTCCCGCGCGGCGAGGCGGTCCTCGGCGACCCCGGCGCCTGCCGCGACCTGGCCGGATCACTCGCCGAGGGGCTGCGCGGCCACCTCGCGGAGGTCCGCCGCCGGGTGCCGGGCGCCGACGTGGTGCTCCAGCTCGACGAGCCCTCGCTGACCGCCGTCCTGCTCGGCCGGATCAGGACCGCCAGCGGCTACCGCACCTACCGGGCCGTGGACCGCCAGATCGTCGAGGACGCCCTGCGCGACCTGCTCGCCGCCAACGGCGAAGGACCGACCGTCGTGCACTCCTGCGCCCCCGAGGTGCCGTTCGCCCTGTTGCGGCGCGCCGGGGCGGGCGCGATCTCCTTCGACTTTTCGCTGCTCACCGAGCGTGAGGAGGAGGCGATCGGGGAGGCCGTCGAAGCCGGCACCGGCCTCTTCCTCGGCGTGGTGCCCGGCACCGACGCGGCCTCGGGCGCATTGTCGGACCCGGGCGGTAGCGTCATGGGTGTCAGGACGCTGTGGAGCAGGCTGGGGCTGGATCCGGGGACTCTCGCCGAGTCCGTCGTCATCACCCCGTCGTGCGGCCTCGCGGGCGCCTCGCCCGCGTACGCCCGTGCGGCACTGGCCCACTGCGCCCGGGCCGCGAGGTCGCTCGCGGACAACCCTGAGTGACGGGGTGGCCGCCGCGGCGGCGTGGCGCGACGGGGACGACGGGACCGACGGGAGGACGGGACGATGGCCGGGGAAGAGTTGATTCCACAGGAGACGACGGTGCCGGCGGAGGCGCGCGAGCGGCACGCGCTGCTCGCCGAGCAGATCGAGGACCACCGCTTCCGGTATTACGTCCACGACCAGCCGGTCGTCAGTGACGCCGAGTTCGACCGGCTGCTGCGCACCCTCCAGGAACTGGAGGACGAGCACCCCTCGTTGCGCACCCCGGACTCGCCGACCCAGAAGGTCGCCGGTCCGTACATCACGGAGTTCAGCTCCGTGGCGCACCGCGAACGGATGCTCTCCCTGGACAACGCCTTCGACGACGAGGAGCTGGCCGCCTGGGCCGAGCGGATCGCCCGGGACGTCGGCTCGCCGGGGTACCACTTCCTGTGCGAACTCAAGATCGACGGACTCGCCGTCAACCTGACGTACGAGCACGGCCGGCTGACCCGGGCCGCGACCCGCGGCGACGGCCGCACCGGCGAGGACATCACGCCCAACGTCCGGACCATCGCCGAGATCCCGCACCGGCTGAAGGGCGACCGGATCCCGGCGCTGGTGGAGATCCGCGGCGAGGTCTTCTTCCCGATGGAGGACTTCGAAGGGCTGAACGCCCGGCTGGTGGAGGCCGGTGACAAGCCCTTCGCCAATCCGCGCAACGCGGCGGCCGGTTCACTGCGCCAGAAGGACCCCAAGGTCACCGCGACGCGCCCGCTGCACATGGTGGTGCACGGCATCGGCGCCCGCGAGGGGTTCGAGATCGACCGCCTCTCGCACGCCTACGACCTGCTGCGGGAATGGGGCCTGCCCACCGCGCGGCACAACAAGGTCGTGGACTCCCTCGACGGCGTGCGCGAGTTCATCCGGTACTTCGGCGAGCACCGGCACTCCGTGGAGCACGAGATCGACGGGGCCGTGGTCAAGCTCGACGAGATCCCGCTCCAGGGCCGGCTCGGCTCCACCGCGCGCGCCCCGCGCTGGGCCATCGCCTGGAAGTACGCCCCGGAGGAGGTCAACACCAAGCTGGTCAACATCCGGGTCGGCGTCGGCCGCACCGGCCGGGTCACCCCGTACGCCCAGGTCGAGCCGGTGACGGTGGCGGGCTCCGAGGTCGAGTTCGCGACCCTGCACAACCAGGACGTGGTGAAGGCGAAGGGCGTCCTCATCGGGGACACCGTGGTCATCCGCAAGGCCGGCGACGTGATCCCGGAGATCCTGGGGCCGGTCGTGGACCTCCGCGACGGCACCGAGACACCGTTCGTGATGCCCGAGCGGTGCCCCGAGTGCGGGACGGAGCTGAAGCCCGCCAAGGAGGGCGACATCGACCTGCGCTGTCCCAACGCGCGGTCCTGCCCGGCGCAGTTGCGGGAGCGGATCTCCTACCTGGCCGGCCGCAAGTGCCTCGACATCGACCACTTCGGTTACGTCGCCGCCGCCGCGCTCACCCAGCCGCTGGAGCCCGCCGACCCTCCGCTGCTGGACGAGGGGGACCTGTTCGGGCTGACGGCGGAGCAACTGCTGCCCATCCGCGCCTACGTCCTCGACCAGGACAGCGGGCTGCCCAAGCGCGACCCGAAGACCGGCGAGGAGAAGATCGTCACGGTCTTCGCCAACCAGCAGGGCGAGTTGAAGAAGAACGCCGCCGCGATGCTCCAGGGCATCGAGGCCGCCAAGCAGGCGCCGCTGGCCCGCCTGCTGACCGGACTCTCCATCCGGCACGTGGGGCCGGTGGCCGCCCAGGAACTGGCCCGCCAGTTCCGCTCCGTCGACCGGATCGACGCGGCCACCGAGGAGGAGCTGGCGGCGGCCGACGGGGTCGGTTCGATCATCGCCGCCTCCGTGAAGCAGTGGTTCGCGGTCGACTGGCACCGGGAGATCCTGCGCAAGTGGCGGGAGGCCGGGGTCCGGATGGAGGACGAGGGGGCCGGCGAGGAAGAGGGGGAACGCCCGCTCGACGGACTCGTCGTGGTCGTCACCGGCACCCTCGTCCGGCACACCAGGGACGGGGCGAAGGAGGCCCTGCAGAGCCGGGGCGCGAAGGTGACCGGATCGGTGTCGAAGAAGACCGCCTTCGTGGTGGTCGGCGACAACCCCGGATCGAAGTACGACAAGGCCATGCAGCTGAAGGTGCCGGTGCTGGACGAGGACGGCTTCGCGGTCCTGCTCGACGCGGGCCCGGACGCGGCGCGCGCCGTGGCGCAGACCGCCGAGGAGCCGGCCGAGGGGACCACCACCGAGGAGACCGCCACCGAGGAGCCGACCGAGGAGCCGGCCGAGGAGCCGGCCGAGAAGACCGCCGCCGAGGGGTGAGCGGCGGGGGAACGGCGGGGGGAGCGGGCGGGAGCCGGGAATCGGCGCCGGGCGGAGCAGGGCGGGGCGGGGCAGGTCGGCGGGACACGCGGAGGGCCGGAGGATCCGAGACCCCATCGAGACCCGGCCCGGGAATGGCGCGTTCCGCCGTGGGGAAGAACCCGTCGAACAGGAGGTCGGACCGCCCGTCCGGCCGATCGGAAGCACCCGTCCGGCGCACGGCCGAACCTGACGGGCAGTCGGTCCGCATTCGGGCAAGACCTGCGGAGCGCTGCCCCTGGAGGCCGTTGGCGGCCTAGGGTGGTGGGGTGCGCCTGCCGTGCACGGCTGCGTGGTGGGAGTTGGGTCGCGGTGGCATGGGAGCGGGGGCCGCCGTGTGACATCGGCACCGCAGGCTGTGAGAGGGACGGAATGAAACCGACCGAGAGCACCGCCCCGGTGTCGCGGCTGCAGGGTTTCGTCGGCCGCACGTCGCCCGTGGCCGCGCTCGTGGTGCTGTTCGCCGTCGGGCAACTCGTGGTGGGCTTCTGCACCGCTCTGGCCGGCGGCCGCGCCCTCTTCCCCGACGGCACCTCCGGCTGGTCCCTCGCCCTGCTCACCGGCATCGTCGTCGGCCACCTGGTCGCGCTCGGCCGCGACCGCTGGTGGGGTGGCACCGGCTCCGGGGCCGCCCTCACCCTCGCCGTGCTCCTGCTGCACGGCTGGGTGCCCGCCGGACTGGTCAGCATGATCGTCGTGGTGCTGGTCGGCGTCGCCCGCCGGCACCGCTGGTGGCAGGGGGTGCTGCACGGCGCCGTGGACATCCTCGGCCTCGGCGCGGCGGCCCTGGTGCTGGCCGGGTTCGGCGTGGTGCCGACCGTCGAGACCCCCTGGCAGCCGCTGCACTGGGGCGTCGGCGCGCTGCCGCCCGTCCTGCTCTCGGGCGCCACCTACCTCCTCGTCACCCGTGTGCTGCTCTGGTACGCCCGCGCCCCCCAGGGCGGCGGGCTGCCGACCATCGCCCGCACCGCGCTGCTGCGCCAGGGCCTGGTGGCGGTCGCCCTGCTCGGCATCGCCCCGCTGATCTGCGTGGTGGCCATGGCCATGCCGATACTGCTGCCGCTGTTCGCCATCCCGCTCATCGCCCTGGACTCCACCCTGTGGATCGCCCGCGCCCGCGCCGAGGAGCAGCTCCGGGACCCGTTGACCGGGCTGCCCAACCGGCAGTGGCTGCTGGAGCGCACCTGGGCCACCCTGGAGGAGGCGGAGCCGCTCGGGGCGCGTACCGCCCTGGTCCTGATCGACCTCGACCGCTTCCGGGCCGTCAACGACACGCTCGGACACCTGGCGGGCGACCGGCTGCTGCTCCAGATAGCGGACCGGCTCAGACTCGCCCTGCCCCGGGGAGCGGAGGCGGCGCGGCTCGGCGGCGACGAGTTCGCCGTCCTGCTGCCCCACACCGACTCCATCACCAGCGCCAAGCGGGTGGCCCGGCAGCTCGTCGCCGAGCTGTCCTCGCCGCTCGACCTGGACGGCCTGACCCTGGTGCTGGAGGCCAGCGCCGGCGTCGCGGTCCACCCCGAGCACGCGGTGGACGCCGAAGGGCTGCTGCGCCGCGCGGACGTGGCGATGTACCAGGCGAAGCGGGACCGCAGCGGCGTCGAGGTGTACGAGTCGAAGCGCGACAGCAACACCCCGGACCGGCTCGGCCTGCTCGGCGACCTGCGCCGGGCCCTGGACGCCGGCGAGGTCGAGCTGCACTACCAGCCGAAGGTCCGCTTCGACGGCCAGGTGGCCGGCCTGGAGGCCCTGGTGCGCTGGGTGCACCCGGAGCGCGGCCGGGTCCCCCCGGACGAGTTCATCGCCATCGCCGAGTCCTCGGGCCTGATGCCGCACCTCACCGAGTACGTCCTGGAGACCGCGCTGGCGCAGGTCGCCCGGTGGCGGGCGCAGGGCCTGTTCGTGCCCGTCGCGGTGAACGTCTCGCCGCGGGACGTGCACACCCCCGGCTTCGCGGGCGGCGTCGCCGCCCGGCTGGCCCGGCACGGTGTGCCGCCCGGCTCGCTCCAGCTGGAGATAACGGAGCACGTGCTGCTGGAGGACCCGCAGCGCGCCGCCGACACCCTGGCCGGGCTGACCGGGCACGGCGTGAAGATGTCCCTGGACGACTTCGGCACCGGCTACTCCTCCCTGGTCCACCTGCGCCGGCTGCCGGTGAGCGAGCTGAAGATCGACCGCTCGTTCGTGGCCCGGCTGGCGGTCGACCACGAGGACGCCGAGATCGTGCGCTGCACCATCGACCTGGCGCACTCGCTCGGGCTGCTGGTCGTCGCCGAGGGCGTGGAGGACGACGAGACCTGGGAGCGGCTGCGCGACCTGCGCTGCGACGCGGTCCAGGGCTGGCTGGTCGCCGCCGCGATGCCGCCGCAGGAGACCACCGCCTGGCTGCTGGCGCGCGGCGAGCACGGCTGGCGGCGGCCCGCCGAACTCGAGGCCGCCGCGGCGGCGGGGGCGGCCGAGCTGGAGCAGCGGCCCTCCGGCCGCACGGTCAACTCGGGTCCGCCGACGGGCTGAATCCGCCCCGGCCGCCGGCCGGCCGCCCAGGGGGCCGCGCGCAGCCCCCGCGGCCCCGCGCGCGGTCCGGGAGGGGCGAAAGGCCGGGTGGCGGTGGCGGTGGCGGCGGACCCCATAGGATTGGGGCCAAAACCACACACCAACCCCTGAGGATCGCTGCATGCCTGGCATCACGCGCGAGGAGGTCGCCCACCTCGCCCGGCTGGCGCGTCTGGAGCTGAAGGGCGAAGAGCTCGATCACTTCGCCGGTCAGCTCGACGACATCATCGGCGCGGTCGCCCGCGTCTCCGAGGTCGCCGACCAAGACGTCCCGCCGACCTCCCACCCGCTGCCGCTGACCAACGTCATGCGCGCGGACGAGGTCCGTCCGTCGCTCACCCCCGAGCAGGCGCTCTCCGGCGCCCCTGCCCAGGAGCAGCAGCGTTTCAAGGTGCCGCAGATCCTGGGGGAGGACTAACAGCCATGACGGACCACAGCACCATCATCAGGCTCACCGCCGCCGAGACGGCCGCGAAGATCGCCTCCGGCGAGCTCACCGCCGTCCAGGTCACCGAGGCCCACCTGGCCCGGATCGACGCCGTCGACGAGAAGGTCCACGCCTTCCTGCACGTCGACCGCGAGGGCGCTCTCGCCCAGGCCCGCGCCGTCGACGCCAAGCGGGAGGCCGGCGAGAAGCTCGGCCCGCTGGCCGGCGTACCGCTGGCGCTGAAGGACATCTTCACCACCAAGGACATGCCGACCACCGTCGGTTCGAAGATGCTCGAGGGCTGGGTGCCGCCGTACGACGCGACGCTCACCCGCAGGCTGCGCGACGCCGACGTCGTCATCCTCGGCAAGACCAACATGGACGAGTTCGCCATGGGGTCCTCCACCGAGAACAGCGCCTACGGCCCGACCGGCAACCCGTGGGACCTCACCCGCATCCCCGGCGGCTCCGGCGGCGGCTCCTCGGCCGCGCTCGCCTCGTACCAGGCGCCGCTCGCCATCGGCACGGACACCGGCGGCTCCATCCGCCAGCCCGCCGCCGTCACCGGCACCGTCGGCGTCAAGCCGACCTACGGCGGCGTCTCCCGCTACGGCATGGTGGCCTTCTCGTCCTCCCTCGACCAGGGCGGCCCCTGTGCCCGCACGGTCCTGGACGCGGCGCTGCTGCACGAGGCCATCGCCGGTCACGACGTGATGGACTCCACCTCGATCGACGCCCCGGTCCCGCCGGTCGTCGAGGCGGCACGCAACGGCTCCGTCGAGGGCATGCGGGTCGGTGTCGTGAAGCAGTTCTCCGGCGAGGGCTACCAGGCCGGCGTCGTCCAGCGCTTCAACGAGTCGGTCGAGCTGCTGAAGTCGCTCGGCGCCACGATCGTCGAGCTGGACTGCCCGTCCTTCGACCTCGCCCTTTCGGCGTACTACCTGATCGCGCCGTCCGAGTGCTCCTCCAACCTGGCCCGCTTCGACGCCATGCGCTACGGCCTGCGGGTCGGCGACGACGGCACGAAGTCAGCCGAGGACGTCACCGCGCTCACCCGCGAGGCCGGCTTCGGCGACGAGGTCAAGCGCCGCATCATCCTCGGCACGTACGCCCTGAGCTCCGGCTACTACGACGCGTACTACGGCTCGGCCCAGAAGGTCCGCACCCTGATCACGCAGGACTTCGAGAAGGCGTTCGAGCAGGTGGACGTCATCGTCTCGCCGACCACGCCGACCACCGCCTTCCCGATCGGCGAGCGCGCCGACGACCCGATGGCGATGTACCTCGCGGACCTGTGCACCATCCCGACCAACCTCGCGGGCAACTCCGCCATGTCGCTCCCCTGCGGCCTGGCCCCGGAGGACGGCCTGCCGGTCGGGCTGCAGATCATCGCCCCCGCCATGAAGGACGACCGGCTCTACAAGGTCGGTGCCGCCGTCGAGGCCGCGTTCGTGGAACAGTGGGGGCACCCGCTGCTCGAGGAGGCTCCGTCGCTGTGAGTGCCATGGCCAAGAAGGCTCAGAACTTCAAGAAGTCCAAGACCGGGCTGTACGTGTCGCTGGGCAGCACCGCCTTCGGTGCCCTCAGCGTCGCCAAGCAGGCGAAGCTCGCGCGCAACGACAACGACGTGCTCCGGCTCGTCGACGCCGCCGTGTCCGCCGCCGCCATCGTCACCGGCCTCGCGATCCTGTACCGCGAACTGAAGCGTCTCGGCGACGACGACGTCCTGCTGGGCTGAGAGGGAAAGTTTCACCGTGACTGTCATTGACCTGGTGTCGTACGAGGACGCTCTCGCGGCGTACGACCCCGTCATGGGCCTCGAAGTCCATGTCGAGCTCGGCACCAAGACGAAGATGTTCTGCGGCTGCTCCACGGAGCTGAAGCAGGACGCCAACTCGCAGACCTGCCCGGTCTGCCTGGGGCTGCCGGGCGCGCTGCCGGTGGTCAACGAGATCGGCGTCGAGTCCGCCATCAAGATCGGTCTCGCGCTGAACTGCGAGATCGCCGAGTGGTGCCGCTTCGCCCGGAAGAACTACTTCTATCCGGACATGCCGAAGAACTTCCAGACCTCCCAGTACGACGAGCCGATCGCCTTCAACGGCTACCTGGACGTCCAGCTGGAGGACGGCGAGGTCTTCCGCGTGCAGATCGAGCGCGCCCACATGGAGGAGGACACCGGCAAGTCGACGCACGTCGGCGGTGCCACCGGCCGCATCCACGGCGCGTCCCACTCGCTGCTGGACTACAACCGGGCCGGCATCCCGCTCATCGAGATCGTCACCAAGCCGATCGAGGGAGCGGGCGCCCGCGCCCCGGAGGTCGCCAAGGCGTACGTCGCCGAGCTGCGCGAGCTGATCAAGGCGCTCGGCGTCTCCGAGGCCCGGATGGAGATGGGCCAGATGCGCTGCGACGTCAACCTGTCGCTGCGCCCCAACGGCACCGAGCCGCTCGGCACGCGTTCGGAGACGAAGAACGTCAACTCCCTGCGGTCCGTCGAGCGGGCCGCCCGCTTCGAGATCCAGCGGCACGCCGCGGTGCTCTCCTCCGGCGGAACGATCGTGCAGGAGACCCGGCACTTCCACGAGGAAGACGGCTCCACCACGTCCGGCCGGATCAAGGACAACGCCGAGGACTACCGCTACTTCCCGGAGCCGGACCTCGTCCCGGTCGCCCCGTCCCGCGCGTGGGTCGAGGAGCTCCGTGAGGGGCTGCCCGAGCTGCCCCGGGTGCGCCGCAACCGGCTCCGCGAGGAGTGGGGCGTCTCCGAGTTCGACATGCAGTCGATCCTCAACGCGGGCGCGGTCGACCTGATCGTCGCCACCACCGAGGCGGGCGCCCCGTCCGACCAGGCCCGCAAGTGGTGGATGGGCGAGCTGGCCCGCAACGCCAACGAAACGGGCCGCGGCCTCGACGAACTGCCCATCACTCCGGCGCAGGTCGCCCGGGTGACGGAGCTCGTCGCGTCCGGCGACCTCAACGACAAGCTGGCCCGCCAGGTCATCGAGGGCGTCCTCGCGGGCGAGGGCGACCCGGACACCGTCGTGGAGAAGCGCGGCCTGAAGGTCGTCTCGGACGAGGGCGCGCTGTCCACGGCCGTGGACGAGGCCATCGCCGCCAACGCGGCCGTCGCGGACAAGATCCGCGGCGGCAAGGTGGCGGCGGCCGGCGCGCTCGTCGGCGCGGTCATGAAGGCCACCCGCGGACAGGCGGACGCGGCCCGGGTGCGCGAGCTGATCCTGGAGAAGCTCGGCGTCGAGGGCTGATCCGGCCCGCGCCCGGCCGGCCGTGCGCACGACTTCGCACGCGCGGCGTCGCATGCCGGGCGCACGCACGGCCGGTCCGGCCGTACACGGACGAGGGGCGGCACTCCCACCGGGGGTGCCGCCCCTTCGTCGGCCCGTCGCCCGGCCGCGTCCCCCTTCCCGTCCCCCTTCCGTCTCCTCTCCGGCCGTCCCCGAGGCGGCCCGCCGCTCCGGAGCCCCCGCTGAACACCGTCCTGCCCGCGATCCTCTCCGTGGCGCTGCTCCTCGCGGTCCTGGCCTTCGCCGTGGTACGCCCCCGCGGTCTGCCCGAGGCGGTGCTCGCGGTGCCCGCCGCGGCCCTCGTCGTCCTCGTCGGGGCGGTGCCGCCGACCGAGGCGTGGGAACAGATCCGCAGCCTGCTGCCGGTGGTCGGCTTCCTCGCCGCCATCCTCGCGCTGGCCCAGCTCTGCGCCGACGACGGCCTGTTCGCCGCCGCCGGCGACCTGGTGGGCCGGCTCTGCGGCGGGCGGACCCAGCCGCTGCTCGGCGGGGTCTTCGTCGTCGCCGCACTGATCACCGCGGTCCTCTCGCTGGACGCCACGGTGGTGCTGCTGACCCCGGTGGTCTTCGCCACCGCCGCCCGCGTCGGCGCGCGCCCCCGCCCGTACCTCTACGCCTGCGCGCACCTGGCCAACTCCGCGTCGCTGCTGCTGCCCGTCTCCAACCTGACCAACCTGCTGGCGTTCACCGCCAGCGGCCTGTCGTTCACCCGGTTCGCCGCGCTGATGACGCTGCCCTGGCTGGCCGCGATCCTGGTGGAGTACGTCGTCTTCCGCCGCGTCTTCGCCGACGACCTCGCGGCCGGGGCGCGCGCCCCGGAGGAGACCGACGAGCGGCCGGCGGTCCCGGTCTTCACCCTGGTGGTGCTGGCGCTGACCCTGGCCGGATTCGTCGTCACCTCGTTCGCCGGCGCCGAACCCCTCTGGGCGGCGCTCGCCGGAGCGGCGGTCCTCGCCGTACGCGCGCTGCGGCGTCGGGAGACCACCCCGGCGGGCCTGGTGCGCTCGGCCAACCTGCCGTTCTGCCTCTTCGTGCTGGCGCTGGGCGTGGTGGTGCAGGCGGTGGTGGACCACGGGCTGGGCACCGGCATCGGCGAGGTGCTGCCCGACGGTTCCTCGCTGCCGGCGCTGCTCGCCGTCGCCGGAGTGGCGGCGCTGCTCGCCAACCTCATCAACAACCTGCCGGCGATCCTGGCCCTGCTCCCGGTCGTCGCGGCGGCAGGCCCCGGACCTCTGCTCGCCGCGCTGATCGGCGTGAACCTCGGCCCCAACCTCACCTACGTCGGCTCCCTGGCGACCCTCCTGTGGCGCCGCATCCTGCACGCCCACGACGTCACCCCCGACCTCGGCCACTTCACCCGCCTCGGCATCCTCACCGTGCCCGCCACCCTCGCCGTCTCCACGGTGGCGCTCTGGGGGTCGCTGCACCTGATCGGGGTGTGACCCGGGGCCGCCGTCGGCGCGGGCGCGCCGCGCGGGACGCGCCCCCGCGCGTCCGACGTTCACCGGCGGGCCGCGCCGCGGTCTTTCCTCGGCCATCCGTACTGCGTAGCTTCCCCGGCGTACGCACGGAACCGGGAGGCTCACTTGACCACGAACATGTCACGCCGGCGGCTCTTCGCACTCGGGGGCGGGGCGCTCGGCGCCGCGGCCGCCGGGTCGTTCCTCCCACCGTCGCTGCACGCCGCGATGGCCGCGACGCCGGTGCGGCCCGGGGGCGGGCTGCACGACATCCGGCACGTGGTCGTCCTGATGCAGGAGAACCGTTCGTTCGACCACTACTTCGGTGCCCTGCGCGGGGTGCGCGGGTTCGGCGACCGCAACGCCGTCGAACTCCCCTCCGGCCGGAGCGTGTTCGAGCAGCCCGGACCCGCCGGCACCACCGTGCTGCCGTTCGGGGTGCGTGGGGCGGCCGAGGCGCAGGCGAAGCAGCTTCAGTACATCGGCGCCCTCGACCACTCCTGGAACGGCGGGGCGACCGCCTGGGCCGACGGCTGGATGAACGGCTGGGTCACCGCGAAGACCGCCGCGACGATGGCCCACTACGACCGCCAGGACCTGCCGCTGCACTACGAGCTGGCGGACACCTTCACCGTCTGCGACGCCTACCACTCCTCCGTGCACACCTCCACCAGCCCCAACCGCAACCACCTGTGGAGCGGGAAGACCGGGTTCGAGACGGACGGCGACCGGGCCGTCGGCAACGACGCGTACGACGAGGCGAGCCACCCGGGCTACGGCTGGGGGACGTACGCGGAGCGGCTGGAGAAGGCCGGCCGGAGCTGGCGCACGTACACCGAGTGGGAGAACTTCACCGACAACCAGATCGAGTTCTTCACCACCTTCAAGGAGATCGCCCGCAAGGCGCTGGTGCGGACCGGCGGCCACACCTACATGGAGTCGTTCTACGCGGCGGTCCGCGACACCGCCGACGCGGCGGAGCGGGAGCGGCTGCTCGGCCTGCTGGAGCAGGGCGTCACGACGCTCACCACCGCCGAGCGCAGCCTGTTCGAGCGGGGGCTGCGCCGGGTGGAGACCGGAGGGCTCGCCGCGGAGTTCGCGAAGGACGTGGCTGCGGGCACCCTGCCGGAGGTGTCCTACCTGGTGCCGTCGGCGGTGGACTCGGAACATCCGAGCGTCTCCTCGCCCGTGCACAGCGCCACGATCGTCTACCAGGTGCTCGACGCCCTCGGCCGCCACCCGGACGTCTGGCGGCACACCGCGGTCCTCATCAACTACGACGAGAACGACGGGTTCTTCGACCACGTGCCGCCGCCCGTCGCACCGCCGGAGGTGACCGAGGAGCGCTGGCAGGGCCGGCCCACCGGGCTCGGGATCCGGGTGCCGATGCTGGTGGTGTCGCCCTGGACCGTCGGCGGGCACGTCTGCTCCGAGGTCTTCGACCACACCTCCGTGGTGCGCTTCCTGGAGCGCTGGACCGGCGTCCGCGAGCCGAACATCGGCGCCTGGCGGCGGCAGGTGGCCGGCGACCTCACCTCGGCGTTCGACTTCGGCCGGGGCCACGGGCAGCCGGCCCTCGAAGCGCCGGGCGCGATCCCGCCGTTCACCGGCCGCTGGCAGCCGAAGCCCCCGGCGGTGCAGCGGATGCCCGAGCAGGAGCCCGGCGTCCGCCCGGCCCGGCCGCTGCCGTACCAGCCCGACGCGCAGGCCCGCACGACCGCCGCAGGGCTGCGGGTGGAGCTGTCCAACACCGGTGCGTCCTCGGCGCACTTCGCCCTGTACCCGTACGCCTCCGAGTTCTCCGCCCCGCTCCACCGCGACGTGCGGCGCAGCTCCGCGTGGACGGTGCCGGTGCCCGACGACCGCTACCGGCTCACCCTCACCGGCCCGAACGGGTTCCGGCGGGAGTTCGAGGGCCCGGCGGGCGGTGGGGCCGAGGTCACCTCGCGCATCGACGCCCACGAGCGCGACCTGCACCTGACCCTGCGCAACGGAGGCCGCCGCACCCTGACCTTCACCGTCCGCCCGCTGCACTACGTGGACGAGGCCGACCTGCGGGACTGGACGCGGACGGTCACCGTCAAGCCGGGCCGCAGCCGCAGCGTGGTGCACTCGGCGGCGGACGCGCACGGCTGGTACGACCTGGAGGTGCGGGCCGAGGGCGAGGACGGCTTCCGGCGGCGGCTGATGGGGCACATCGAGAACGGGCGGCCCAGCGTCTCGGGGTGAACCGGGCGGGGCAGCGGTCAGTGCCGCGCGGCGACCATGTCCTCGATCTCCCGCACGACCAGCGCGGGCCGGTCCTTCGGGACGTCGTGGGAGCTGCCCCGTGCGGTGACCAGCGTCCGGTCCGGCCCGTCCTGGACGAACGCTGCCGCGGCCTCCCGCCAGCGCCGCACGTCCTCGGGGGACCCGTCGAACGGGGTCTTCTCCGAGACGATGACGGTGGCGGGCACCGAGTCCGGCCAGGCCGCCGCGTGGAACGCCTTGCTCGTCTCGACGAAGCTCTCCGCGGTGGCCAGGAGCTGGCGGTCGGCCGGGGTGTCCGGGGCCTTCCGCGCCGCTTCCACGTCGGGCTCGCTGAACGCGACGAGGCGGGCGATCTGCGCGTTTGTGAAGAGCGGGGGCAGGTTGGCGTCGACCAGGACGGCGCCGGAGAGCGTCTTCGGGTGCTGCTCGGCGAAGTAGGTGGCGATCTGGCCGGCCTGGGAATGGGACACCAGGGTCACCTTCCCGGTGACGCCGAGCTGCCGGAGGCCGGCCGCGAGGTCGCCGACGGCGTCCTGGACCTTCCACGGTCCGGGCACCGGGTCGCTGTCGCCGAGTCCGGCCCGGTCGTAGGTGATGACGGTGGCGCCGGTGGCCGCGCCGATCCTCGGCACGAGCGCGTTCCAGTAGGAGGAGTCCTCGCCGCCGCCCGCGTCCAGCACGACGGTGGCGGAGCTCGTGCCCGGTGCGACGTGGAAGGCGAGCCGGTGGCCGCCGTTGTCGACCATGTGCAGTCCGGCGGCGGCCGGCGTGCCGTTGGCCGGGGCGGCGGACGCCGAGGCGGTCCGGGTGGTGGCGGGGCCGCCGTCGTCGGTGCCGCAGGCGGTGGCGGCCCCCGCGACGAGGGCCAGCAGGGCCAGAGCCGACAGGGGCCGCGTCGTGGGGCGTCGGCCGGGCGTGGTGCGGGGCATGTCTGATCCTTCGTGCTGCGGGTGCCGGTGGGGCTGTTCCTCCATCGTTCGGCGTTCCGGGCCCGGCCGGAACCGGCCTGGCAGGTGGATGCGCGGTGGTCCTGGCGCACGGTGCGGGGTGGGGCTGCCACCCCGCACCGGGGGGCCGAACGGCCTGGTGCGGGCCCGCGCCGGAGCCGGTGACGGGGGCGCCGCCGCCCGGCCGCGACCTCCGGGGGCACGGCCGTGACCAGGGAAGGAGGACCCCGTTAAGAACCCTCTCATCCGGGACGCCTAGCGTGCGTCACATGGAAACCACAGGCGCCAAGACCCCCACGACCCCCGCCGCCGAGGACGAGCAGGAGAAGAAGCAGACCTCTTCCACCGGCGTCACGACGCTCGACAAGGACGCCAGGACCGAAGGGTCCGCCGACGCGGCCGGCCCGCACGACACCGAGGACGAGGCGTTCTCCGACGAGGACGCCTCCCTCGACGACGAGCCCGACGCTTTCGAGGAGGCCGCCCGCAACGTCGGGTCGGGCGCCGGAGCGGTCATCGCCGCCGGTGTCGCGGTCGTCTCGCTGGTGGGCGGCTGGACCGGCAAGGTCGCCGCCGAGCGGGAGACGCTCATCGGCCAGATCAAGACCTCCGGCGGCGGCTCGGCCGCCCAGCAGGTCTCCGAGATCTACGGCGACGCCTGGCACACCACCGCGCTCGTCAACGGCGTCTTCGCCGTCATCGCGCTGCTGGTCGGCGTGTTCGTCCTCGTCCGCCCGGCCTTCGGCGCGCCCTCGGACCGCCCGCAGCCGACCTGGATCCGTTCCGTCGCGCTCGGCGGCGTGGTGCTGGCGGCGTTCAGCATCCTCATCTCGGTGGCCATGTACTTCGACCTGATCGTCGGACTGCCGGCCGCCGGCTGACCCGACCGGGGTGCGGCGCGCAGGCCGCGCCGCACCCCGGAGCCGGTCAGTCCACCTCGACCAGCAGGATCCGGTCGTCGCCCGACTCCGGTGTGCCGCGGCCGTCCGTGTTGCTCGTCACCAGCCACAGCCGGTCGCCGCCGGCCGCCACCACCGTCCGCAGCCGCCCGTAACGCCCCTCCAGGAACGCCTGCGGTTCGGCCGACGGCTCCTCGGCCGTGCCCGACAGCGGAACGCGCCAGAGCCGTTCGCCCCGCAGGCCCGCCACCCAGACCGAGCCGGCCGCGTACGCGATGCCGCTCGGCGACGCCTTCGACGTCGGCCACTGGGCGACCGGTTCGGTGAACCCCGGGCGCCCCTTCTCGCCCTCGGTCTCGGGCCAGCCGTAGTTCTTGCCCGGCTCGATCAGATTCAGCTCGTCCCAGGTGTCCTGGCCGAACTCCGAGGCCCACAACCGCTTCTGCCCGTCCCAGGCGAGGCCCTGCACATTGCGGTGGCCCGAGGAGTACACCACCGAGTCCGCCTCCGGATTGCCGTGCACCGGCTCCCCGTCCGGGGTCATCCGCAGGATCTTCCCCGCCAACGAGTCCGGATCCTGCGCCACCTGGTCGTCCCCGGTCTCCCCGGTGCCCGCGTACAGCATCCGGTCCGGCCCGAAGGCGATCCGGCCGCCGTTGTGGACGAAACCCTTCGGGAGGGAACGCAGGACGGTGTCCGGGGCGCCCAACTGCTGCCCGGCGGGCCGCTTCGGGTCGTACGTCATGCGGGCGATCCGGTTGTCGGACTCCGTCGTGAAGTACGCGTACACCTGGCGGTCCGCGCCGAACGTCGCCGGGACCGCGAGGCCCAGCAGACCGCCCTCACCGGCGGGGGAGACGCCCGGCACCGAGCCCAGCAGCGTCTTCTTCCCGGTCTTCGCGTCGATCCGGGTCACCGTCGCCTCGTCGCGGGAGCCCACCAGCAGGTCGCCGCCCGGCAGCGCCGCCAGCCCCCAGGGCGAGTCGAGGCCCTCGGCGAGCGTGGAGCGCACCGTCACCGACCCCTCGGCGGGCGGCGCGGTGTAACCGGGCGAGGCCGACGCGGACGCGCTCGGCGGGGCGGACGGCGCCGACTCCCGGCCGGCCGCGCCCCCCGCCTGCCCGCCGGACGAACAGCCGGCCGTCAGCAGCAGCGAGGCCGCGGCGAGGGCGGCCACCGCCCCCCGGCGCACCACGGGGACACGTACAGATCCGAACACCGCACCGCGCACAGAACCGGTCCTTTCGACGGCCGAGCGACGCGGGGTCGCCCGGCCTCGGTCGTCTGTTCTCGTCGTAGGCCGCACCGCGTCCCGTGGACCGGGTACCCGGTGTCCGGAGATTGTCCCGCGCCCGCCTCAGTCCCACGACCCGCGGGCCGCGGGCAGCGCCGCGATCTCCGCGAGGTCCGCCCCGTCCAGCACCAGCCGGGCGGCGGCCGCGTTCTCGACCGCCCACGCCTCCCGCTTGGCGCCCGGCACGGGCACCACGTGCGGGCCCTGCCGCAGCACCCAGGCCAGTGCCACCTGCGCCGGTGTCGCGCCGTGACGCCGTGCGACCCGGCGCAGCCCGGCCACCACCGGCTGGTTGGCGGCCATCATCTCCGCCGTGAACCGCGGATGCCGGGCCCGCAGATCGTCCGGTTCGAACCCCTGCCCCGGCGTCAGGGTCCCGGTCAGATAGCCGCTGCCCAGCGGCATCGCGGCCAGCAGCCCCACCCCGCGCGCGGTGCACCACGGCAGCAGCGACTCCACCGCCTCCGGCGACCACACCGACAGTTCCGCCTCGACCGCGCTGACCGGGAAGACCTGCTGCACCCGCTCCAGCTGCCGGATCGTTCCGTCGTGCAGCCCCCCGCCGCCCCGCCGCGCGACCCGGGCGCCCGTCGCGCACAGCCCGAGCGCGCGCACCTTGCCCGCCGTCACCAGCTCCGCCATCGCGCCCCAGGTCTCCTCCACCGGCACTTCGGGGTCGGCCCGGTGCAGTTGGTAGAGGTCGATCACCTCGGTCTGGAGCCTGCGCAGGGACGCGTCGCACGCCCTGCGCACGTAGCCGGGGCGGCCATTGGCGACGATGTGCTGGTCGCCCACCAGCAACCCGCCCTTGGTGGAGAGGAAAGCCTGCGACCTGCGCCCCTTGAGCGCCCGCCCGACCAGCAGTTCATTGGTGAACGGGCCGTACATGTCCGCGGTGTCGAGCAGGGTCGTGCCGGCGTCCAGTGCCGCGTGCACCGTGTTCACCGAGCGGTCCCCGCGCTGCTGCGAGGAGCTGTAGCCCCAACTCATCGGCATGCAGCCCAGCCCGACCGCTCCCACCGCGAGAGCCGCCCCGCCGAGCGTCCTGAACTCCACCTGCCCGTACCCTCCCTCGGTCCCGCCCCCGGGGCCGGGCCCCCGCGTCCGGAACCGCGACCGGGACCAAACTAACCTCTGCCGCACCCCCCTTCGCCTCCCGGAGGCGTTCGCATAGCCTCCTGACCATGACTTCCACGACACCCCCCGACGTGTGGCTGCCCTTCCCCGCCGACAGCGTGCCCGGCCTCCCGGACGGAATCCGCCCCCTGTTCTGGGACGGCGGCGAGCAGTTCCCCGCCGATCCGGCGGACTGCGCCTTCTACGTCGTCCCGTACATGAAGGGCCCGGAGATCTCCGTGCGCCCGCTGGCCGGGATGCGGTCCGTGCGGGTCGTGCAGACGCTGTCCGCCGGGATCGACCACGTCGAGCCGGCGCTCGGGCTGCTGCCCGACGGGGTGCGGCTGTGCAACGCCAAGGGGGTGCACGAGGCGTCCACCGCCGAGCTCACCCTGGCCCTGATCCTCGCCTCGCTGCGCGACATCCCCGGCTTCGTGCGCGGGCAGGAAGCCGAGGAGTGGCGGTCGGGCTTCTATCCCGCGCTGGCCGACAAGTCCGTGCTGATCGTCGGGTACGGCTCCATCGGCTCCGCCGTCGAGGACCGGCTCACGGCGTTCGAGTGCGCGCGGATCGCACGCGTCGCGCGCTCCCCGCGCACCACCGCGCGCGGCCCCGTACAGACCCTCGACGACCTTCCGGAACTGCTGCCGCAGGCCGACGTGGTCATCCTCTGCACCCCGCTGAACCGTTCCACGCGGGGGCTCGTGGACGCGAAGTTCCTCGCCGCCATGCACGACGGGGCCCTGCTGGTGAACGTCGCCCGGGGGCAGGTGGTGGACACCGGGGCGCTCCTCGCCGAACTGGAGTCCGGCCGGCTGCGGGCGGCGCTCGACGTCACCGACCCCGAACCGCTGCCCCGGGGCCATCCGCTCTGGCATGCTCCCCACGTCCTCGTCACCCCGCACGTGGGCGGCAGCACCTCCGCGTTCGAGCCGCGCGCCAAGCGGCTGATCGCCGGTCAGCTCACCCGGTTCGTCGCCGGCGAGCCGGTCGAGAACGTGGTGCGCACCACCGGCTGACACCCGCCCCCGGCTCCCCGGTGGGGCGGTTCCGGGGGGCCCGCGCGGGACAACGCCCCAGGTCGTCACGGAGCGTAGAGAGGGTATGGCCCTGCGTGACCGTTCTGGTGTATCGTCCAGAGGCGGGGGCTGCGCCGTGGAAGGGGCGGCGGCGGGGGTGGTAGCGGGACGCGAGGGGGCAATGGGCGATGTGCGGCCAAAGGCGAGACGATCCGACGCGGCGGGACCGGCGACAGCGATCATGGACACCACCCCTGCACAAGAACCACGTACCGGCGATCGTGATCCTGAGTGCGCTGAGAGCGCTGGGCGTGCTCTGCCTCCCCGCCCCGGAGACGATCCGGTGAGCGCCTTCGGCGCCCTGCTCGCCACCCGCCGCCCGATGACCAGGGCTTCGTCCGCCCGGCTCCGGCTGCTGCCCCAGATCCTGCTCGCCCTCGTCTGCGGGGGATACGCCGTCGGCGCGGGGCTCGGCTGGGGCTCGCCCCGGCTCGCCCTGATCATGGGGGACTTCGGGCTCAGCGCGGCCGGCCTGGCCGCCGCCGTCTCCTGTTTCCTCTACGCCCACCGCGGCGGACGCCCCTCCCGTCCCGCCTGGCTGCTGTTCTCGCTGTCGTCGCTGATGGCCGCGGGCGGCAACGCCGTCTGGGGCTGGTACGAAGTCGTGCGCGGCACCGAGGTGCCGAGCCCCTCGCCCGCCGACGCCTTCTACCTCTGCTTCGCGCCGCCCGCCATCATCGGCCTGCTGGTCCTCGCCAAACGCCCGGCCAACCGGGCCGGCTGGGTCTGCCTGGTGCTGGACGCCTGGCTGATCGGCGGCTCGCTCCTCACGCTCTCCTGGAGCCTGGCCCTCGCGCACACCGCCGACCTGGTGCACGCCGACGGCGAGAGCGTCGCCCGTGCCGCACTGTCGCTGGCCTACCCGCTGCTGGACATCGTGCTCGTCTCGATGGTGCTGGCGCTCCACTTCCGCCGGGCCAACGCCAACCGGTCGGCGGTCAACACCGCCATCGCCGGCCTCGCCCTCACCGTGCTCAGCGACGCCCTGTTCACCTCGCCGCTGCTGCGCTCCAGCTACCACTCCGGTCAACTCCTCGACGCCGGCTGGTTCGCCGGCTCGGTGCTGCTCGCCTACGCCCCCTGGGGCGCCGCCCGCGCCGGCCGGCCCGCCGAGCGGTCCGCGCGGCCAAAGCGGCCCGCCGAGCCGGTTCGCCCGGTCAGCCGCCCCATCGCCGGATCGCTCGCCGCCCTCACCCCGTACCTCGCGGCGGCCGTCTGCACCCTGGGCATCCTGTACAACGTCCTCGACGGCCGCCGGGTCGACGGGGTGGTGATCGGCATCGGCTGCGCCGTCGTCCTCGCGCTCGTGGTGCGCCAGGGCATCATGCTGCTCGACAACATCACCCTCACCCAGGAACTGGCGCAGAAGGAGAACCACTTCCGCTCCCTGGTGCAGGGCTCCAGCGACGTCATCATGATCGCCGCTCCGGACGGCACCCTCCGCTACGTCAGCCCGGCCGCGGCCGGCGTCTACGGCACGGACGCCGCCGCGCTGGAGGGCCGCACGCTCTCCTCGATCATCCATCCCGACGACCGCGGCGCCGTGGTGCACGCGGTCCGCCGCTTCCTCGCCGCCCCGCCCCACGAAGTGCCCTCCACCCGCATCGAGTGCCGGTTCCTCTCCGGCGACGGCGACTGGCTCAACGTCGAGTCCACCGTCAACCGCCACCACGGCGGACTGCTGCTCAACAGCCGGGACGTGACCGAGCGGGTCCGCCTCCAGGCCCAGTTGCAGCACAACGCCGAGCACGACCCGCTCACCGACCTGCCCAACCGCGCCCTGTTCACCACCCGGGTGCGCCAGGCCCTCGGCAGCCGGCGGGCCGGCGACCCGGACACCGCGGTGCTCTTCATCGACCTCGACGGCTTCAAGGCGGTCAACGACTCCATCGGCCACCAGGCCGGCGACGAACTCCTCATCCAGGCCGCCCAGCGGCTGGAGGAGTCCGTCCGGGCCGGCGACACCGCGGCCCGCCTCGGCGGCGACGAGTTCGCCGCCCTGATCGTCGGCGACGGCACGCGGGACCAGTCCGCCCGCGAGTACCAGGTCCACGAGATCGCCGAACGGCTCCGGCTCACGCTCTCCCAGCCGTACCGCATCGGGGTCAACGAGGTCCGGGTCGCCGCGTCGATCGGCGTCGCCTTCGCCGAGCCCGGCATCACCCCCAACGACCTGATGCGCAACGCCGACCTCGCGATGTACCGCGCCAAGGCGGCCGGCAAGGACCGGGTCGAGCTCTACGCCCCCCAGATGCAGGCCGACGTCGTCCGGCGCTCCGAGCTGAACGCCCGGCTGCGCAGCGCCCTGCGCGAGGGGGAGTTCGCCCTGCTCCACCAGCCCGTCGTGCACCTGGCCACCGGCACGGTCGACATGGTCGCCGCCCAGGCCCGCTGGCGGTCCGCCCAGGGCATCCTCTACACGCCCGCGGAGTTCCTGCGCACCGAGGACGGCGACCGCACCGCCGAGCTCGGCCGCTGGCTGCTGGAGGAGGCCGTCCAACAGGCCGCCGACCGCGCCCGTGCCGGGCACACCGCCCCCGTCACCGTGCGGCTGCCCGCCGGACGGCTGCTGGAGGAGACCCCGCCGCTGCGCTCGGTGGAGGCGCTGCTCACCCGGTACGGCCTGCCCTCCGGCGCCCTGATGATCGAGGTCTGTGACAGTGACCCGCGGATCTCCTTCGAGGAGCTGGAGCGCCGCCTGGTGGCGCTGCGCCGACTCGGCGTGCGGATCGCCCTGGACGGCTTCGGACGCGGGTACGCCGCCATAAACGCGCTCCGCCGGCTGCCCATCGACGTGCTCAAACTCGACCGGGGCCTGGTCGAGGGCGTCGTCGAGTCGGCCCGGCTGCACAAGATCACCAGCGGGCTGCTGCGGATCGCCCACGACCTCGGGATGCAGTCCGTGGCCGACGGCGTCGACCTGCCCGAACAGGTCCTCGCGCTCCGCGCCATGGGCTGCACCCACGGTCAGGGGATGGCCTTCTCCGGGGCGCTGGACGAGTACCGCCTGCGCCACGCCCTCACCCGCGGCAGCTATCCGGTGCCGGGCCACGCGCCGGTGCAGCGGGCGGCCACCAGCGAGTCCGTCCCCTCGTACAACGGATCACATAATGAGACGCCCGTCCCACCCACTTGACAGTCCGGCCGTGTCGGAGAGAGGGTCAATGCCATGCGCACCCGAATTCTCGTACTTGGAAAGCGCGTCGGCTGATACGGAGTCGCTCCACGCACTCCGTACAACGCACCGGCGCGCTCCCCTCGCTTGCCTCACGGCACGAGGGGTTTTTTGTTGCACCGACGCTCCCCAAAACCCCGCAAAACCCTTCAGCTTCGAGAAGAGAATGCCGATGACCGAGCAGGCCACCGGGGCCCACCACCCCCAGCCGCGGGCCCGTAGCGGCGGACAGGCGTCCGCCACCGTTGAGCACGTCACGGGTGCGCAGTCCCTCATCCGTTCTCTCGAAGAAGTCGGCGCCGACACCGTATTCGGGCTCCCCGGCGGCTGCATCCTCCCGGCCTACGACCCGCTGATGGACTCCACCCGGGTCCGGCACGTCCTCGTCCGCCACGAGCAGGGCGCGGGCCACGCCGCCACCGGCTACGCCCAGGCCACCGGCAAGGTCGGTGTCTGCATGGTCACCTCGGGCCCCGGCGCGACCAACCTGGTCACCCCGATCGCCGACGCGGCCATGGACTCGGTTCCCATGGTCGCCATCACCGGCCAGGTGGCCTCCGCGGCCATCGGTACGGACGCCTTCCAGGAAGCCGACATCTGCGGCATCACGATGCCGATCACCAAGCACAACTTCCTGGTGACCCGCGCCGAGGACATCGCGCACACGATCGCCGAGGCGTTCCACATCGCCGCCACCGGCCGTCCGGGACCGGTCCTCGTCGACATCGCCAAGGACGCGCTGACGTCGAAGACCACCTTCAGCTGGCCGCCCGCGATGGACCTGCCCGGCTACCGCCCGGTCACCAAGCCGCACGCCAAGCAGATCCGCGAGGCCGCCAAGCTCATCGTGGAGGCCAAGCGCCCGGTGCTGTACGTCGGCGGCGGCGTGATGAAGTCCGGCGCCACCGCCGAGCTGAAGGTTCTCGCGGAACTGACCGGAGCGCCCGTCACCACCACCCTGATGGCGCTCGGCTCCTTCCCCGACAGCCACCCGCAGCACGTCGGGATGCCGGGCATGCACGGTTCGGTCACCGCCGTCACCGCCCTGCAGAAGGCCGACCTGATCGTCGCCCTCGGAGCCCGCTTCGACGACCGCGTCACCGGCAAGCTGGACAGCTTCGCCCCGTACGCCAAGATCGTCCACGCGGACATCGACCCGGCCGAGATCGGCAAGAACCGTGCCGCCGACGTGCCGATCGTCGGCGACGCCCGCGAGGTCATCGCCGACCTGGTCCAGGCGGTCCAGGCCGAGCACACCGAGGGCCGCACCGGCGACTACACCGCCTGGTGGAAGGACCTCGACCGCTGGCGGGAGACCTACCCGCTGGGCTACGACTTCCCCGAGGACGGCAGCCTCTCCCCGCAGCAGGTCATCCAGCGCCTGGGCGAACTGGCCCCCGAGGGAACGATCTTCACCGCGGGCGTCGGCCAGCACCAGATGTGGGCCTCGCACTTCATCGAGTACGAGCGACCCCGCACCTGGCTCAACAGCGGTGGCGCCGGGACGATGGGGTACGCAGTCCCCGCCGCCATGGGCGCCAAGGCCGGCATGCCGGACCGGACGGTCTGGGCGGTCGACGGCGACGGCTGCTTCCAGATGACCAACCAGGAACTCACCACCTGCGCGCTCAACAGCATCCCGATCAAGGTCGCCATCATCAACAACGGCGCGCTCGGGATGGTCCGCCAGTGGCAGACCCTGTTCTACAACCAGCGCTACTCCAACACCGTGCTGCACGCGGGCCCGGACGCGGACGGCAACGCCGCCAGGGGCACCCGGGTGCCGGACTTCGTCAAGCTGTCCGAGGCCATGGGCTGCTACGCGATCCGCTGCGAGGACCCGGCCGACCTGGACAAGGTCATCGAAGAGGCCAACGCCGTCAACGACCGCCCCGTCGTCATCGACTTCATCGTCCACGAGGACGCCATGGTGTGGCCGATGGTCGCCGCCGGCACCTCCAACGACGAGGTCATGGCCGCGCGCGGCGTCCGCCCCGACTTCGGCGACAACGAAGACGACTGAGAGACAGAGAGAGAACGCCTCCATGTCCAGCAAGCACACGCTCTCCGTCCTGGTCGAGAACAAGCCCGGTGTCCTCGCCCGGATCACCGCCCTGTTCTCCCGCCGCGGCTTCAACATCGACTCGCTCGCGGTCGGGACCACCGAACACCCCGACATCTCACGCATCACCATCGTCGTGAACGTCGAGGACCTGCCTCTGGAGCAGGTGACCAAACAGCTCAACAAGCTGGTCAACGTCCTGAAGATCGTCGAACTCGAGCCCACCGCCGCGATCCAGCGGGAGCTCGTCCTGGTCAAGGTCCGCGCCGACAACGAGACGCGCTCCCAGATCGTCGAGATCGTCCAGCTCTTCCGCGCCAAGACCGTCGACGTGTCCCCGGACGCCGTCACCATCGAGGCGACCGGCGGCGCGGAGAAGCTGGACGCCATGCTCAAGATGCTGGAGCAGTACGGCATCAAGGAGCTGGTCCAGTCCGGCACCATCGCCATAGGGCGTGGCGGGCGCTCCATCACCGACCGCTCGCTGCGCGCGCTGGACCGGACCGCCTGACCCCGGCGCCCGGTCCGCGGCCCCGGCCGCGGCCGGCCGCCCCCGTCCCGCCGCCCGCATGGCGAGACCCGAGAACGAACCCCACATCCCCCGCCGTACGGTGGGACGCAACACCTGCACCCAAGGAGAAAAACCAGTGGCCGAGCTGTTCTACGACGACGATGCCGACCTGTCCATCATCCAGGGCCGCAAGGTCGCGGTCATCGGTTACGGCAGCCAGGGCCACGCCCACGCGCTGTCGCTGCGCGACTCGGGCGTCGACGTCCGCGTCGGCCTGCACGAGGGCTCGAAGTCCAAGGCCAAGGCCGAGGAGCAGGGCCTGCGCGTGGTGACCCCGTCGGAGGCCGCCGCCGAGGCCGACGTCATCATGATCCTCGTCCCGGACCCGATCCAGGCCCAGGTCTACGAGGAGTCCATCAAGGACAACCTCAAGGACGGCGACGCGCTGTTCTTCGGCCACGGCCTGAACATCCGCTTCGACTTCATCAAGCCGCCGGCCAACGTCGACGTCTGCATGGTCGCCCCGAAGGGCCCCGGCCACCTGGTCCGCCGTCAGTACGAGGAGGGCCGCGGCGTTCCGTGCATCGTGGCCGTCGAGCAGGACCCGACGGGCAAGGGCCTGGAGCTCGCCCTCTCGTACGCGAAGGGCATCGGCGGCACCCGCGCCGGCGTCATCAAGACGACCTTCACCGAGGAGACCGAGACCGACCTCTTCGGCGAGCAGGCCGTCCTCTGCGGTGGCACCGCCGCCCTGGTCAAGGCCGGTTTCGAGACCCTGACCGAGGCCGGCTACCAGCCGGAGATCGCGTACTTCGAGTGCCTGCACGAGCTGAAGCTCATCGTGGACCTCATGTACGAGGGCGGCCTGGAGAAGATGCGCTGGTCCATCTCGGAGACCGCCGAGTGGGGCGACTACGTCACCGGCCCGCGCATCATCACGGACCAGACCAAGGCCGAGATGAAGAAGGTCCTCGCCGAGATCCAGGACGGCACCTTCGCAAAGAACTGGATGGCCGAGTACCACAACGGTCTGCCCAAGTACAACGAGTACAAGAAGGCCGACAGCGACCACCTGCTGGAGACCACCGGCCGCGAGCTCCGCAAGCTCATGAGCTGGGTCAACGACGACGAGGCGTGAGCCTCCCGCCGCCGGGCGGGCCCTCGGGCCCGCCCGGCGGCACGTCCGCGCCCGCCCGGCGTCCACCGCGGCACTCCGGCCCCGTGTCACTGCGGGACCCCGGAGCCCGTGTCGGTACGGACCCGGCGGGCACACGAAGGGAAACGCCGCGGGGAGGGAACACCCGCGGAAGGGCCGGCTCCGTACGCCTGTACAAGTCGTCCACCCTCGTGCGGGTGATCCTTCCATCGGGGCGCAGAGAGCGCCCCGTCGCATGACTACACTGCTCAACACATACACGCGTCAGGGCCCACAGTGTCGTGCGTCTTCCACGCGGCTAGCCCCTCCACGCCTGCGGCCGTCGGGACGGCCGTCCGCAATGGACTTGTGAGGACTCACGTGAGCTCGAAACCTGTCGTACTCATCGCTGAAGAGCTGTCGCCCGCCACGGTGGACGCACTGGGACCGGACTTCGAGATCCGGCACTGCAACGGCGCCGACCGCGCCGAGCTGCTCCCCGCGATCGCCGACGTCGACGCCATCCTGGTGCGCTCCGCCACCAAGGTCGACGCCGAGGCCATCGCCGCCGCGAAGAAGCTCCGGGTCGTCGCCCGCGCCGGCGTCGGCCTGGACAACGTGGACGTCTCCGCCGCCACCAAGGCCGGCGTGATGGTCGTCAACGCCCCGACCTCCAACATCGTCACCGCCGCCGAGCTGGCCTGCGGTCTGCTGGTCGCCACCGCGCGCAACATCCCGCAGGCCAACACCGCCCTGAAGAACGGCGAGTGGAAGCGCTCGAAGTACACCGGCGTCGAACTCAGCGAGAAGACCCTCGGCGTCGTCGGCCTCGGCCGCATCGGCGTGCTGGTCGCGCAGCGCATGTCGGCCTTCGGCATGAAGATCGTCGCCTACGACCCCTACGTGCAGCCGGCCCGTGCCGCGCAGATGGGCGTCAAGCTCCTCAGCCTGGACGAGCTGCTGGAGGTCGCCGACTTCATCACGGTGCACCTGCCGAAGACCCCGGAGACCCTCGGTCTCATCGGTGACGAGGCGCTGCACAAGGTCAAGCCCTCGGTGCGGATCGTCAACGCCGCGCGCGGCGGCATCGTCGACGAGGAGGCGCTCGCCTCCGCCCTCAAGGAGGGCCGCGTCGCCGGCGCCGGCCTCGACGTGTACACCAAGGAGCCCTGCACGGACTCCCCGCTGTTCCAGTTCGACCAGGTCGTCTGCACCCCGCACCTCGGCGCGTCCACGGACGAGGCCCAGGAGAAGGCCGGCATCGCGGTCGCCAAGTCGGTGCGCCTGGCGCTCGCCGGCGAGCTGGTCCCGGACGCGGTCAACGTCCAGGGCGGCGTCATCGCCGAGGACGTCCGTCCCGGTCTGCCGCTCGCCGAGAAGCTCGGCCGCATCTTCACCGCCCTCGCGGGCGAGGTCGCGGCCCGCCTCGACGTCGAGGTGTACGGCGAGATCACCCAGCACGACGTGAAGGTGCTCGAACTCTCCGCGCTCAAGGGCGTGTTCGAGGACGTCGTGGACGAGACGGTCAGCTACGTCAACGCCCCGCTGTTCGCGCAGGAGCGCGGTGTCGAGGTCCGCCTCACCACCAGCTCCGAGTCGACCGAGCACCGCAACGTGGTGACCGTGCGCGGCACCCTGTCCAACGGCAAGGAGGTCTCGGTCTCCGGCACGCTCGCCGGCCCGAAGCACCTCCTGAAGATCGTCGCCGTCGGTGACCACGACGTGGACCTGGCCCTCGCCGACCACATGGTCGTCATGCGCTACCAGGACCGTCCCGGCGTCGTCGGCACCGTCGGCCGGATCCTCGGCGAGGCCGGTCTCAACATCGCGGGCATGCAGGTCTCGCGTGCGGACGCGGGCGGCGAGGCGCTGGTCGTCCTCACCGTCGACGACACCGTCCCGCAGGCGGTGCTCACCGAGATGGCCGACGAGATCGGCGCGGCCGAGGCCCGTTCGGTGAACCTCACCGACTGATCCGGCCCCTTTCCGGTCCCCACGGAGCGCCCGGGAGTCCGACGCACGCCGCACGCGGCCGCGCCGACCCCGGGCGCTCCGTCGTTCCCGGGGCACTCGTTCTCCCGCCGAGCCCTCCCAGCGGGCCCTTCCGCGCCGCCCCGAAGGCGCGTCCGCGCGCGGATGGGTCCGGGGTTGGGCCCTGGGACCCACGACCGGAGCGCCCGTCCGGCCCTACGGTGACGAGGTCATGTCGCCTACGGGCAGCGGGGGTCGGGCTCACTCATGTCTGTCGTCGGAGGCATACCCATGGCCCCGGACGCCGCTCCGGCGCCCGGTGGCAGAGTGCCGTTGCCGCGCCCCCTGGCGCTGGCCAGGGTGCTGCTGATCGTCCTGTTCGCCGCCACGGTGATGGGTGCGATCGGCCTGTTCGGATCCGCGCTCGCCGTGGACGCGGTCGGCGCCGAACTGCTCGGCATCGCGCTCTACGGAGCCGCCCCCGGCGTGGCCGGCTGGCTGCTGATGCGCCGGGTGCGGGGCGGTGGCACCCGGGTGTGGTGGGGGCTGCTCGCCCTTCAGGTCTGGCTGCTGCTCGGCGGCCTCGCCAACCTGGCCGACGGCTCCGGGCACGGCGCCACCCAGCTGATCGTGCCCGCGCTGCTGCTCGTCCTGCTCACCCGTCCGCAGAGCCGGGAGTGGTTCCGCCTCCCGCGCGAACGGCGGGCCGAGCAGCCGGAGTTCTCCCTCCCGCACATGATCACCTGGCGCCGCGACCGGGGGCAGACGGCGCTGGAGTACCTCGGGCTGGTGCTGATCGTGGTCGCCCTGGTCGGCGCCCTGACGGCCACCGGAATCGGAGGTCAGCTCACCTCGGGGCTCCGGTCCGCCATCTGCTCCCTCACCGGCGCGGCCTGCTCGGGGCCGGGCGGCGGCGACGTCCAGGCCGGGGACGGCACGGATGCGGGCGCCTCCGCCGGCGCCACCGGCGGCGCGACCACCGGGGCCGACGGCGGCGCGGACGGCGGCTCCGGCACGGCGGGCACGCAGGGCACCGGCGGAACGGGCTCCACCGGTACCACCGACGGCTCGGCCTCCACCGGCTCCACCACCACGGGCTCCACGACCACGGGCGGCTCCGCCACCGGCGGCTCCACGACCACCGGCGGCTCCACCACCACGGGCTCCACGACCACCGGCGGCTCCACCGGCTCGACGGGCGGCGACGCGTCCGGCTCCACCACCGGCGGCGGTCCGGCGGGGTCCACGGGCGGCACTGCGGGTTCGACGGGCGGCACGACCGGATCGACCGAGGGTTCCAGCGGCGGCCCCGAGGGTTCCACCGCCGGTACCTTCCCCGAGACCAGCGAGGAACCGGAGGCCGCCTACGACGAACCCGTCCTGGCCCCCGACGACGAGGCCGGCGACGGGACGGGCGAGGACAAGGCCGAAGAGGAAGAGGACTGCTCCGGCTGGGGCTTCTTCGGCTGCGCCTGGGACCGTACGACCCAGGTCGTCAAGGGCGTCGCGGTGGACGGTATCTGGGGCGACCTCACCGGCATCGTCGAGCTGTTCAAGCCCGAGACCTGGTCCGGCATCGCCGACTACGGCAAGCAGCTCGGCGACGAGTGGATGCAGGACTCCAAGGACGCCGCCGACAAGTGGGGCGACGGCGACTACCTGGGCGCCCTCGGCGACTGGGGCAAGGCCTCGCTCAACACCGTCGTCAGCGTCGGCGACGACGTGTTCGTGGGCGACGAGGTCCGCGAACGCTGGAACAACGGCGAGAAGACGCGGGCCGTCACCGACGTGATCTGGAACGTCGGCTCCCTCTTCATCCCCGGCTACGACGTCGCCAAGGTCGTCGGCAAGGTCGGGAAGCTCGGCAAACTGGGGAAGATCGCCGAAGAGGTCGCCGAGGCGGCCGGTGACGCGGGGGCCGCCGCCCGGCGGGCCCGCAAGGCCGCCGAGGCGGGCGACCTGGACGGTGTGCGCCGGGCCGCCAAGGAGGCCGACGACGCCGCCGACGCGGCCGAGGACGCGGCCCGCCGCAGCGGCTGCGCGATCGCCGGCGCGCCCGGCCGCGTACGGTACGGCGGCGGAGGCGGGGGCGGCGTCCCCGGGGCCGGTACCGGCGTCATCGCGGCCGGTCCCCGGGACCGGGTGGTCCTCGCGGAGGGCTGCGACCCGGAGGCCAAGGCGAAGGCGGCCGAGGCGCGCGCGCAGGAACGCGCCGCCCACCTCGACCAGAAGCGGCTGGAGGAGCCCGAGCGCGCCCGCAAGGCCGCCGAGGACCTCAAGCAGTACCCGGAGCCGCAGCGCAACGACACCTCCGACCCGCGCAACTACAACCCGGCGGACTGGGCCGACGATCTCAACACCCCGGACTTCGGCGACGCCGACCTGGGCGACGGCTACTGGGCGAGCCGCGACCGCAACCCGCCGCCCAACTGGAAGAACGAGTCGTGGCTCCGCTACCAGGAGCAGATCACCGGCACGGTCCGCGGCCGGGAGTACGTCGTGCCGCACCCCAGGGAGGGCAAGTCCGCGGTCGAGTACGACGGCTGGGACTCCAGCAGGCAGACGTACCTGGAGGCCAAGAACGGCTACACCAGCTACCTCTCGCAGCCCGGCAGGGCCGCGCTCACCCCGTCCGGCAAGGAGAAGTTCGTGACGGAGGCGCGGGCCCAGGTGGAGGCGGCCGGCGGGAAGCCCGTCGAGTGGCACTTCTCCGACCCCGACGTGGCCGCCGCCGCCCGCGCCGCGTTCCGCGAGGAGGGACTGCCCATCAGGGTCGTGCACACCTCGCAGAAGCCCATCGAGAGCACCAGGAAGCCGGGCGCGTTCGACTAGCGGCGCCGGGTCCCACGGGGTGGCGGCACCGTCGTCCGGAGTCCGGCCGTGCACGATCCCGCGCTCCCGGCCGCCCCGGGCCGGGTGTGCAGCCTCCATGAGTGCGCGGCGATCAGGTCCGGGTCGAACGTGGTGCCGGGCACGACCGGCCCGTCCGCGGTGACCGGGGCCACGGGTGAGGCGCTAGCCTGCTGGCGCGAGCGGAGACTTACGGAGAACCACGGAGGAAGCGGATGCGACGTCTGGTGCGGGGCTTCTGGGGCCCGCGGGTGGAGAGCGTCGAGGAGTTGGCGCAGCGGTGGGCGGCGACGCTGGAAGCCGTCGCCGGACTGCTGCCGCAGGCCGGGGCGGGGGAGAGCGCCCCGTGGAGCTGGCAGTGGGTGCGGGCGTCCGGGCCCGCCGCTCCGGTCACCGGGGACCCGGCCGGGCTGGCGGAGGCACTGGCCGCGGCCCGCACGGCCGACGACTGGTCCGACGCCGTCGGCACCGGCCTGCGGCTGATGCGCACCGGCGCGCCCGGCTGGACGGTCGAGATCTCCGGAACGGCGGGCGGCGCACCGCAGTTCCTGCTCCAGTCACTGGTGATCGGCGTCGACGCGCCCGAGGAGGCGAAGGTGCCCGAGGCGGACCTGCTGGCCGCCCTCGCCCGGATCTGGCAGCCCGACTTCGGGGACGTCAGCGACAACGCCCTGCTCGACGCACTGGAGGACGACGCCGGCCACCTGGTGGGCGATCCGGCGGTGGGGCGGTTCGGCCACCTCTCGCCGGGCCGCGCGGCGCTGCTGCCGGACGGTGTCCCGCCCGAGCGCGAACTCCCGGACGGGGGCGTGCTGGTGGCGTTCGGCGACGACCCCGCCGCGGTGGTGGCCGGATATATGGCGCTCCGGGACTCCGGTGCCCTGGCCCCGCTGCCCCGGCCGCTGGACCGGGCCGCGCTGTGAGTGCGCGGGCCGGACTGTGAGTTCCCGGGCCGGCGAGCCCTTCGACCCGGTGCGCGCCGCCGACGAGGTGGCCGCACTGGCGGCGGGGCCGCTGCCGGCGTCCGGCCCGGCCGTCGCCGGGGGCGACCCGGCGACGGGGGAGTGGACCGGTACCGGCGGCGAGGGGTTCCGTTTCGTGCCGCTCTGGGAGGGCGACGCCCTCACCGGGGCGTACGGCGGGGCGTGGACCGACGCCGTGGACGCGGCGGGCCGGTGCCTCGACGCCCTGGTCGCCGAACTGGACGCCCGTTGGGGTCCGCACGCCCGTGTCCCGCTGCACACCGCGCTGTTCGCCCGTACGGCGGGCCGTCCCCTGCCGCCGCTGCTGGACGCGCTGCTGGCCCAGGACTGCGACGGCGACCTCTCCGTCTGGGGTCCGCTGCCCGGCACCGGCCGGCGGGCGGCCGTCTCCCTCGCCCAGCACGACGGCGACGCCCCGCCGCTGCTGGTCGCGGTCGCCGTCGACGGCGCGGTCGAAGCGGTGCCGGAGGAGGGCTGACGCGGCCGGGCGGGGGCGGCCCGGCGCACGGGGTGGCGGGCCGTCGAGGTCAGGCTGCCAGCAGCCGCTCGCTCAACTCCCGCAGCCGCCGGGCGCCACCGTCGTCTTCGCCGCCACCAGCCCGCCGCTCGTCCGGGTGGACGAGTCCCACGGCGCGCACGTTCTTCCCGGTCAGGTCGGTGCCGGCGAGGACGTCGTGGGCCGTCGGGGCGGCGGTGAAGCCGGACCGGAGCAGGTGCTGACGAGGCGTCATGTGCGCTGTCTCCCGATCTACTTGGAGGTGGTCCGGCCGACCGCGTCGGGTCCGGTCGTCAGCGCGTCCCGTGCCGCCCGCCAGGCGGTGTCGCCGGGGTGGAAGCCGCTGCGCAGCCAGGCCGCGCCCAGCCGGGCGATCGCGGCGACGCGTGCGGGGTTCTCGTCGGTGGTCTCGCTCGCGTCGTACCCCTGGATCCCGCCGAGGAGGTGCTCCGCGCCGAACACGGTGAGCAGGGTCTTGGGCGCGGGGGCGAGGTGGTACGGGTCGGCGTGCCAGTCCGGGCCGGCGTCCGTGAAGTGGCGGGGGTCGTCCTGGTCGCCGGCGACGACCAGCGCGGGCGCGGTCATGGTCGAGAAGTCGATGGTGCGGAAGTAGGGCGCGGCGTCGGCCATCGGCCCGTTCAGGGTGTCGCCGCCCCGGCCGGGAGCGGCCAGCAGTATGCCGCGCCCGATCCGCGGATCGCGCAGGTCGGCCCGTTCCCCGGTGTCGGGGTCGGTGATCCGGGCGCCCAGCAGGAGGGCGGCGGTGAAGCCGCCGAGCGAATGCCCGGCGACGGCGACGGCGTCGCGGTCCAGCCGCCCGGCGAGGTGCGGCACCTCGCGTTCGAGGACGTCGAGCCCGTCGAGGACGCGGCTCATGTCCTCGGCGCGCGAGCGCCAGAAGAAGGGTGCGGCGGGGTGGCCGGCGAGCCGCCGGCTCAGGGTCGCGGAGCTCAGGTGGGTGGGGCGCAGCACCACGAACCCCATCTCCGCCCAGCGGTCGGCCAGCGGGGCGTATCCGTCGAGCGAGGAGAGGTGGTTGGCGCGCCCGTGTCCGTGGGACAGCAGGATCACCGGCAGGTCGGTGCCGGTCGCGGGTGCGGAGACGCGCAGGTGCAGGTCCACGGGACGGCCGGGGACGGGGAGCACCACCGGACCGTAGGTGAGGACCGGGGTGGGGGCGGCGGTGGGGCCGGCGGTGCGGTCGGCCGGGGAGGTCGTTTCGATCATGACGCGTTCTTCCCTTCGGGGGGTCCGCGGCACACGGGTGCGCGGCGGGCGCGGAGCAGGGCGTTGCGGCCGCTCTCGCGCGGCGAGGCAAAACGGAACCTTGCTCCATTTACGATACGGAGCAGCGTTCCGTTTCGCAACCGGGTATCGTTCCAGGGGTTCGGGGACGGTGGAAGGAGTGCGCGATGGCGGCTGGGGCCGGAAGCGGAGAGGCGCCGACGCGCGGCCTGCGCGCCGATGTGGTGCGCAATCAGCGCAAGCTGCTGACCGCCGCCGCCGAGGTGTTCGTGACGTCCGGCGTCGACGCTCCGATCCGGGAGATCGCGGCGAAGGCCGGGGTCGGCATGGGCACCCTCTACCGCCACTTCCCGACCCGCACGGACCTGGTCACCGCCGTCTACCGTCACCAGGTCGAGGCGCTCGCCGAGGCCGGTCCGGCGCTGCTGGCCGAGGAGAGCGACCCGTCGGCGGCGCTGCGCCGCTGGATCGACCTGTTCGTCGACTTCCTCGTCACCAAGCACGGGCTCGCCGACGCCCTGCAGTCGGACAGCGGCAGGTTCGCCGCACTGCACACGTACTTCATCGACCGTCTGGAGCCCGTGGCCGGTCACCTGCTCGGCGCGGCGGCCGAGGCGGGCGAAATCCGGCCGGACATCGACGCGTACGAGCTGATGCGGGGCATCGGCAACCTCTGCTTCGGCCACGACAGCGACCCCCGCTACGACCCCCGGCGCCTGATCGACCTGCTGCTGCGGGGGCTGCGACCGTCCTGACCGGCGGGGGGCGCCCCGGCCGGCGGCCAGCGCCCCGGGGGGCCGGGGTCCAGGCCCCCGGTTCAGGGGACTCCTGGGTCCCGGCTCAACGGTTCAAGGAGGGCGCGGGCCCCACGGTTCAAGGAGGGTCCGGCGGCGCTCAACGTCCCTTCGCGCCCTGCCGCGTCAGCCCGCCGTGTCCAGCGCCAGGTCGACGGCCTCCACGACGTCGCGTGTCACATGGTCCGGCCGGTAGCCGGTCTCGGTCCACGGACGGCCGCCGGACACCCAGACGCCCACGGCTCCGACGGCCGCCGCCCCCGCGATGTCCGCCCGCGCCGAGTCGCCGATCATCCAGGCGCCCTTCAGCGGGACCCCGGCCGTCTCCGCCGCCGCCTGGAAGATCCGCGGGTCCGGCTTCCGCAGGCCGATCCCTTCGGAGACCACCCAGCCGCGGACGAGCGCGGCAAGGCCGGTGCGCCGGATCTTCTTCTCCTGCTGCGCCACCCGCCCGTTGGTGACGACGACGACCGCCCACCGCGCCGCCTCGGCCCGGCCGAGCGCCTGCCGTACCGGGTCCTCCAGCACCACCCGGTCGGCCGCCCCCGTGTCGAGCAGCCGTCGGACCGCGTCCGGCGGGACCCCGTCGCCGTACCGGCGCGTCATCGCCAGGGCGACGTCCTCCCGCGGCGCGTGACCGCTCGCGTCCACGCCCGTCAGCCACGCCACCTCGCCGGCGGGCAGGGCGTGTGCGGTGACGAACTCCGTGACCGCGTCGCGGAAGGCGGCATCGCGGTCGACCAGGGTGTTGTCCAGGTCGATCATCAACAGGCGCATGGGCGGGAGTAGATCACGTCCGGCGCGGGCCGGGCGGCCCCTTTTCCGCGGGTCCCCCGGACGGGGGAGGGATTCACGGCCGGTCCTGCGGGTACACCGCTGCGGGCGGCATCCGCCGTCCGCCGCCGTGCCGCGACGGGCACGGGTGCGGGGATCGCGGGACGGACGAGCCGGGGAGCGTGCCATGGACGGAACGGCGAACGGGACGGCGGTGGTCGTCGGGGCCGGCGTCGGGGGGCTGGCGACGGCGGCCGGACTGCGCCGGGCCGGCTGGTCGGTGACGGTCCTGGAGCGCCGGACCGCACTGGAGCGGTACGGAACCGCCTTCGGTATCCACCCCACCGCACAGGCGGCGCTGGACCGGCTCGGGGCGGGCGAGGAGTTCCGCGCCAAGGCCGTCCCCTACCGGGGCGCGCACATCCGCACGCCGGAGGGCAAGGTGCTGGCGAGCCTCCCGCTGGAGCGGATCGAGCGCAAGGCCGGGCGCCCCGAACTCCTGGTGTCCCGGCCCTATTTGGTCGACGCGCTGGTGGCCGTGGCGGCCGGGCCCGGAGAGTCGCCGATCCGGTTCGGGGAGAACGTCTTCGACATCGAGGCCCTGGCCTCCGGGCACGACCTGCTGGTCGGCGCCGACGGCATCAACAGCGTGGTGCGGACCGCCTGTTTCGGCGAGCGGTCCCGGCCGCGCCACGCCGGCAGCGTCGCCTGGATCGGCACCGCCGACTTCGAGAGCGAGGTGTACGGCGAGACCTGGGGCAGCGGCCGGTTCTTCGGCATCACTCCGGTCGAGCCGGGCCGCACCAACTGGTACGCCACCGTCCCCGCGGCCACCAGCGCCGAGGAACTGCGCGACCGCTTCGAGGGCTGGCACGACCCGATCCCGCGCATCCTCGGCGGGACCGACCCGTCCGCCTGGATCCGCTACGAGATGCGCCACCTCCACCCCGACCTGCCGGCCTTCGTGCACGCCGGGAACATCGCGCTGGTCGGCGACGCCGCCCACGCGATGACGCCCAACCTCGGCCAGGGCGCCTGCACCGCGATCCTCGACGCCGAGGCCCTGGTCCGCTCCGTCGTCCGGCACGGCCGGACCGCGCTGCCCGACGCCCTGCGCGCCTACGACTCCGAGCGCCGCCGCAGCGCCCAGCGGGTCGCCCTCGCCTCCCGGAAGCTGCACCGTTTCATGAGCACCACCCGCACCGGCCCGCGAGACGCGCTGCTGCGCCTGCTGCCGGGGTGAGGCCGGGGCCGGCCCGCTGCGCCGCCGTCCTCACAGCCGTGCCGCCTTCAGCGCCATGTGCAGCAGCAGCCGGTCCTCGCCGTCGTTGAGGTCGAGACCGGTGAGCTGCTGGACCCGGGCCAGCCGGTAGTAGAGGGTCTGCCGGTGGATGCCCAGCTCCGCCGCGGTCCGGCCCGCCTGGCCAGCCCGGTCCAGGAACGCCTCCGCCGTCCGGGCCAGCGCGGTGTGCGGCGGGGCCAGCAGCGGAGCCACCGCCGGGTCGGGGGCGGCCGTCGCCGCCGCGCCGAGCCCGGTGAGCAGCCGGTAGGGGCCGACCGCCGACCAGTCGGCGATCGGCCCGAGCCGAGGCTCGGCAGCGGCGGCGCGCGCCGCGCCCGCCGCCTCGTGCCAGGCGGCCGGCATCCCGACCAGCCCCCGGCGGGGTTCGGACACCCCGGCGGTCGCGGCCGGACCCGCCACCGCGAGCAGCCGGTCGGCGGCGGTGACCGCGGGGATCGTCACGTCGGGGGAGCGCAGCCGGACCAGCGCGGCCAGCGAGACCGCGCTCGTGCCACCGGGCGGGCCGACCGGGGCGAGGGCGGCCGCGGCCGGAACCGTACGCGGCGAGGGCAGGTCGTCGGCCGCCCACGGGGTCACGCACACCACCGCGTGCGGCCGGTCCGCGTCCGGGCCGAGTGCCTCGCGCAGTGCGGCCAGCGCCGTCTCGCGCTGCCGTCCGGACCCGGCCGTCAGCACCGCGCCGAACTCGCGCGACAGGTCCGCGCCCGCCTGCGACTCCTCGTGGAGCAGCGCCCCGATCCGGTCCGCCACCTCCATCGCCGCGGCGAGTTGTCCGTCCGTCGGCCCCGGCGAGCCGTCCAGCAGCCACACGTACCCCAGCACCACCCCGCGGTGGCGGACCGGGAGGCAGATCCGGCCGAGGAAGACGCCGGCCTCCGGGCCCGCCGGGATGCGCACCGGGCCCGTCGCGCGGGCGATGCCGAACCCCTCGAACCACGCCCGCACGGCCGGCGTGGAGCGGCGGGTCAGGATGGAGCGGCTGCGCACCGGGTCCATGGGCGCGTCGTCGTCGCCGTCGTGCGCGCCGAAGGCGACCAGCCCGAAGTCGCGGTTCTCCAGCGTGGCGGGGGCGCCCAGCAGCCCGGAGATCTCGTCGACCAGTTCCTGGTAGTCGCCCTTCATCCGTCCATTCTCGCACCGTTCAGACACATGTATGAGAGCGCGGCCACGGATGCGTGACACCTGTCGATGGCACACGATCGGAGCGGTCCATAGATTTCAGAGTGGTCATCCGTGCCATGACGGGAGCGATCCGCTCGCCCCGTACGTGGCCCCCGCAACACTCGTTCTTCCGTGGAGGTGCCCCGTGCTGGGTCCCGTGATTCTCGCCGCGTCCCGCAGCGACCGGATGCGCCGGTTCATCTCGGCCGCCCCCGGCACGAAGCAGGTCGTCGACCGCTTCATCGCCGGTGAGACCGTCGACCAGGTCGTCCCGATCATCGAGGACGCGGCCGGCAAGGGCCTGGAGGTCACCCTCGACGTCGTCGGTGAGGACATCACCACGCCCGGGCAGGCGACCGCCGCGCGGGACGCCTACCTGGAGCTGGTCGGCCGCCTGGAGACCCTCGGTCTCGGCACCCGCGCCGAGATGTCCGTGAAGCTGTCCATGTTCGGACAGGCGCTGGAGGGCGGCCACGAGCTGGCGCTCGCCAACGTCCGCCCGGTCGTGGAGGCCGCCGCCGCGATCGGCACCACGGTCACCCTCGACGCCGAGGACCACACCACCCTCGACTCGATGTTCGCCATCCACGAGGAGCTGCGGAAGGACTTCCCGCAGACCGGCTGCGTCATCCAGGCCTACCTCTTCCGCACCGAGGAGGACGCCCGCCGCCTGGCCGCCGCCGGCAGCCGCGTCCGCATCGTGAAGGGCGCCTACAAGGAGCCCGCCTCCGTCGCCATCCAGGACAAGGCCGGGATCGACAAGGCGTACGTCCGCATCCTGAAGATCCTGATGAACGGCGACGGCTACCCGATGATCGGGTCGCACGACCCCCGTCTCATCGCCATCGCCCAGGAGCTCGGCCGCAAGGCCGGGCGCAAACTGGACGAGTACGAGTTCCAGATGCTGTACGGCATCCGCAGCGACGAGCACGTCCGGCTCGCTGCCGAAGGCCACCGCATGCGCGTCTACACGGCGTACGGCACCGACTGGTACGGCTACTTCATGCGCCGCCTCGCGGAGAAGCCGGCCAACCTGCTGTTCTTCACCCGCTCCATCCTCACCAAGGGCTGATCGCGCCCCGGCCGACCCCCACCCCGTCGAACCAAGGAGACAAGGCACTCATGGACGCTGTGACCCAGGTCCCCGCGCCGGTCAACGAGCCGGTCCACTCCTACGCCCCCGGCACCCCGGAGCGCGCCCGTCTGGAGGAGAAGCTCAAGGAGCTCAGCGAGAACCCGATCGACCTGCCGATGACCATCGGCGGCGAGAAGCGGATGGGCGGCGGCGCCCGTGTCGACGTCGTGCAGCCGCACAACCACAAGGCCGTCATCGGCACCTTCGCCGCCGCCACCGAGCAGGACGCCCGGGACGCGGTCGACGCCGCCCTCGCCGCCGCCCCCGCCTGGCGCGCGATGTCCTTCGACGACCGCGCCGCGATCATCCTGCGCGCCGCCGAACTGCTCTCCGGCCCGTGGCGCGAGACGATGGCCGCCTCCACGATGCTCGGCCAGGGCAAGACCGCCCAGCAGGCCGAGATCGACACCCCCTGCGAGCTCGTCGACTTCTGGCGCTTCAACGTGCACTACGCGCGCCAGATCCTGGCCGAGCAGCCCCCGGCCAACTCCACCGGCGTGTGGAACCGCATGGACCACCGCCCGCTGGAGGGCTTCGTCTACGCGATCACGCCGTTCAACTTCACCGCCATCGCGGGCAACCTGCCGACCGCCCCGGCGCTCATGGGCAACGTCGTCGTGTGGAAGCCGTCCCCGACGCAGACCCACGCCGCCGTGCTGCTGATGCAGCTCCTGGAGGAGGCGGGCCTGCCCAAGGGCGTCATCAACCTGGTGACCGGCGACGGCATCGCCGTCTCCGAGGTCGCGCTGAACCACCGCGACCTGGCCGGCATCCACTTCACCGGCTCGACCCCCACCTTCCAGCACCTGTGGAAGACGGTCGGCAACAACATCGCCCACTACCGCACCTACCCGCGGCTCGTCGGCGAGACCGGCGGCAAGGACTTCGTCGTCGCCCACCCGTCGGCCGACCAGGCCGTCCTGAAGACCGCGCTGACCCGCGGCTCCTTCGAGTACCAGGGCCAGAAGTGCTCGGCGTCCTCGCGCGCCTACGTCCCGGCCTCCATCTGGAACTCCGGCTTCAAGGAGAAGTTCGCGGCCGAGGTCGACGCCATCACCATGGGCGACGTCACCGACCTGTCGCACTTCATGGGCGCCGTCATCGACGACCGCTCGTTCGCCAAGAACAAGGCCGCCATCGACCGCGCCGCGGCCGACCCGACGTGCACCATCGTCGCGGGCGGCACCTACGACGACTCGGTGGGCTACTTCGTCCGCCCGACCGTCATCGAGTGCACCGACCCGGAGAACGAGGTCTTCACGACCGAGTACTTCGGCCCGATCCTGGCCGTCCACGTGTACGAGGACGACGAGTACGACGCGATGCTGGAGCAGATGGAGTCGGTCTCCGACTACGCCCTGACCGGTTCCGTCATCGCCAACGACCGCGCCGCGGCCGCGTACACGATGGACAAGCTCCGCTACGCCGCGGGCAACTTCTACATCAACGACAAGTCGACCGGCGCCGTCGTCGGCCAGCAGCCCTTCGGCGGCGGCCGTGCCTCCGGCACCAACGACAAGGCCGGCGCCCCGCAGAACCTGCAGCGCTGGACCCTGACCCGCGCCATCAAGGAGACGCTGGTCCCGCCGACCGACTACACCTACCCCCACCAGGGCTGACCGCCCCGCGGGGCGCCCCACCCGGGCCGCCCCGCCCCCGAAACCCCGCCCCCGCCCGGCTCCCCCCAGCCGGCCGGGGGCGGTTTCGTCGCGCCGGGCGGTCCGGCCCGGTGCGGGTCAGTGGTGGGCGTGGGCGACGGCGTGGCCCTTGCCCCGGCCGATCATCCACTTGTTCACCGGGGTGGTGAGCAGGAAGGCCACCGCGAGGCCGCCGAGGAGCGTGGACCAGAACAGTCCGTCGGACAGGTGCGCGTCCATCGCGCCGGGCACGAGCGCGATGATGCCGTTGTCGACGAGCTCCATGACGGCGATGGAGACGGTGTCGGCGGCCAGTGCCACCTTGACGGCGGCCCGGAGGCTTAGCCCCGAGCGGCGGACGGCGAAGAGCGTGAACGCGTAGCCGAACAGGAAGGCCAGCACGATCGCCAGGGCCATCGTGGGCACGTTGCCCCACTTCAGCGCGGTGCCGACCGTCATGCCGAGGATCTCGCCCACCGCGCAGCCGGTCAGGCAGTGCAGCGTGGCGCGGGCCGCCGTGGACCAGGAGGCTCCGCCGGCGGGCGGGCCGTGGTGCGCGGCGTCGTGAGTGGTGCCGGTGTGGTGTGCGTGGTGGTTCATGACCGTCGTCCCCGTCTCCTCCGGTACGGCCCGTGCCGGGCCCGTGCCAAAGGGAATGCAGATACCCCCCTGGGGTATTTCCGCGTCTGCCTCCCGGCCTAGTCCGACTGCACGATCTGGATCAGGTTGCCGCAGGTGTCGTCCAGGACGGCGGTGGTCACCGGCCCCATGCGGACAGGCTCCTGGGTGAACCGGACCCCGAGGCCGCGCAGCCGGTCGCACTCCGCCCGCACGTCGTCCACGGCGAACGAGGTGGCCGGAATCCCGTCCGCGACCAGCGCCGTCTTGTACGGCTTGACGGCGGGGTGGCCGTCGGGCTCCAGCAGCAGTTCGGTCCCGTCGGGGTCCTCCGGCGAGACCACGGTCAGCCAGCGGTCCGCGCCGATGGGGACCTCGTGCTTCTTGGTGAAGCCGAGCACGTCCGTGTAGAAGCGCAGGGCCTTGTCCTGGTCGTCGACGAAGACGCTGGACAGATGGATCCTCATGGGGTGCTCCGGTGCGTCGGGCCTGGTCGTGGGTGCCCACACCCTAGGCAGGCGTCAGCCGCGCCTCAACCGGAACGCGCCGAACCGGAACGCGCGGACCCGGGGCACGGACCCGGGGACGCGCGGACGTGGGGACGGAGCCGATGCCGTACGCGCCGATCCCGTACGCGCCGGTCCCGTACGCGCCGACCCGGGGCGCGCTCGCCGTCCCGCCAGGCGTCAGCCGCCCCGGCATCCGCTCACCCCCACCCGCGCACGATCAGCGTCAGCCCCACCGCGAAGCCGCCGCCGAGCAGGACGAGGTAGCGGCCGTAGTGGCGGCGGTGGCGGCGCATGATCAGGCCGAGGGCGGCGAAACCCAGCCCCACCGTGAGCGTCCGCGCCCCGCGCGCCTTCGCGGACTGGACCAGCCACCGGACGGCGGGGACGCCGGCCCGGCCGGCCCCGGCCGCGTACACCTTGAACGGGACGCCGTTCCACGGCTGGTGGCGCACCGCGGCCGCGCCCTCCGCCGCCAGCGAGCGGCGCACCTCCGCGTGCATCCGGTCGGTGGTGAGCGGGGCGGGCACCTGCACGCCCGCGGCGGCCAGTTGCAGGGCGAGCAGGCCGCCCGCGAGGCTGCCCGCCAGGGCCGCCCCCGACATCCGTACCGCCGCCCGTGGCGCCGCCACGCAGACGGCGCCCAGGAGCAGTTCCGGCATCAGCGGCCAGCTCAGCGCCTCGGCCAGTGCCCAGCAGAAGGCGAGCGGCATCCCCCGGCGGGACACCGCGACCGCCGCCACCCGCCGCCGCGTCGCCGAGTCCGCGAGCGGCTCGGCCGCCGTACGCGCCTGGAGCGCCATCACCGCGTCCCGCGCCTGCCGAGGGGTCGTGCCGGCCGGCAGGGGCGCGCCGACGCTGACCCGGACCAGGGCGGAGCGCAGCCGCCCGTGCTTGGGCAGCAGCCGGTCGGTGCCCGCGATCGCGACCGGTACGACCGGGACGCCCGCCCGCTCCGCCAGCACCAGTGCGCCCCCGTGGAAGGCGCCGGGCGCACCGTCCGGACTCCGGGTGCCCTCCGGGAACAGCACGACCGCCCGCCCGGCCCGCAGCGCGTCGGCCGCGGCGAGCAGATCGGTCATGCCGCCGCCGTCCCGTCGCACCGGGAAGCCCGCCGCCAGCCGGCGGCAGATCCGGCGCCGCCAGGGCGAGGCGAACCAGTAGTCGGCGGCCGCGCCGATCGCGGGGGCGTGCCGGGAGTCGAGCGCGGCGAGCAGGGCGGCGGTGTCCGCGTGCGAGGAGTGGTTGGCGACGACGACGCACCCGCCCCCGGGCAGCCGGCCCCGCCGCTCGACGCCGCCGGTCAGGGTGAGCACGCCCCGCCACAGCGTTCGGCGCAGCGCCGCGGACCAGCGGCGGCCGGACGGGAAGGCGGGCCGCGCGGGTGCGGGGGAGGAAGGGGCCGTCGGGGTCATGCCGTCACCGTCACCGTCGTCAGGAGGAGCGCCACCAGCAGGGAATCGATCCGGTCGAGCAGGCCGCCGAAGCCGGGCAGCCAGCTCCCCGCATCCTTCACCCCGGACTCGCGCTTGACCATCGACTCGATCAGGTCGCCGAGGACGCAGCCGCCGGCCGCCGCCGCCCAGAGCCCCGCCTCGAACCGGCCGACCGCGAGCAGGGCCAGGGCCGTGGCGGCGACCGCGCCGAGGGCGCCGGCCCAGGTCTTGTGGGGGGAGAGCGCCGACAGCGGCCGGGCGGACGGACCCCGACGCCCCAGTCCCTTGCCCGCGCACCAGGCCCCGACGTCGCCGAGCGCCACCGCCAGGCCGACCGAGACGGCCGCCCCGTCCAGGGTGACGAGTCCGGTCAGCGCGACCGGGATCCAGAGCAGCCCGAAGACCGTCCGCGCGGCCCGCGTGAAGCCACCGGCCGCGTCGCCGCCGAGCACCGCCGGCAGCGCCGCCGCGATCAGCGAGGCCGCCGCGATCCGCGGGTCCAGCGCGCCGGGCGCCGCCGCGGCGAGCACCGGCAGCGCGACCGCCGCGACCGTCAGCACCGCCCGGTCGCCCGGCCGCAGGCCGGCCATCCGCGCGAACTCCCGTACCGCCACCAGGCCCAGTCCGGCGGCCAGCACCACCGGTCCGGCCGCCCCCAGCAGGTACGCGCCGAGGAAGAGCGGGGCCGCGGCGGCCCAAGTCCGCCAGCGCGCCCGCAGCTCCGTCCGCGCCCGCACCCGGGCCGGCAGCACCGCCACCGCGACCCCGCCCGCCGCCAGCGCCACGCCGACCAGCGGCAGCGCCGCCCGGACCGCCTCCGCACCCTCCACCGGCCCGCTCATGGAGCCGCCCTCCACAGCCGGACCAGCCGCAGTGCCGCGGTGGCCGCGCTGCCGGCGGCGACCGCCCACAGCGCCGGGACCGCCCAGCCCGTCGCGGCCGCCACGACCACCAGCAGGCACCGCTCGGTCTTGCCGACCGGGCCGCCGTTCAGCCGGGGTGCGCCCGCCGCCGCGCCCGCGAGCGACACCCAGGAGGGCAGCGTCGCGGCGAGGGCGGCCAGCAGCACCAGCCAGAGCGGGGCCAGGGCCAGGAATCCGGCCAGGGCGAGCAGATCGGCGGCCCGGTCACCGAGCTCGTTGAGGATCGCGCCGCGCCGGGTGGTGCGGCCGGTCTCCCGGGCGAGCGCCCCGTCGAGGTTGGCGAAGGCCAGCCGGCCGGCCAGCAGCACCGCCACCGGCAGGGCGGCGATCCCGGCGGGCAGCCAGGCCAGCGACGCGCCCGCGGCGGCCCCGCAGACCACACCGGCGGCCGTCAGGGCGTCCGGGGACACCGTGCGCCGCACCAGCGCGGCGCGGACGCCGGACAGGCGGTCCGCGTACCAGGGCTTGAGAGCGTAGAGGCCGTTCATACGGTCAACTCTCGTGCGACAGACGGCCTTTCGACACGGTCGAGCTACTCATCCGGCGCTGAGTACGCCGCCGGGGCGGTACCGGGCGATCCGTTCGCCGAACAGGCCGGTGGGGCGGCGCCGTTCGGCCGGGACACGCCGGGGGAGCGGGCGGGGTGGGAGCCGCGAGCCGGGACGGACGTTGCGCGCCGGAGCGTCGGCGTGCTGCAAGAGTGGTGCCATGGACGGGACTTCGCTGCGCACCGCGCACACCTACGAGTTGTCCCCGCAGGCGCGCACGGCGCTCCGGGCGCTGCTGGACACCGCCTTCGACGGGGAGTTCGACGACGAGGACTGGGACCACGGTCTCGGCGGCATCCACGCCTGGGCCGCCGACGCCTCGGGGCCGCTCGCCCATGGCAGCGTCGTCCAGCGCCGGGTCGCCCACCACGGCGTCTGGTACCGGGTGGGGTACGTCGAGGCGGTCGCCGTCCGCGCCGACCGCCGGCGCGAGGGGCTCGGCGGGCGGGTGATGGCGGCGCTGGAGCGGGTGATCGAACAGGCCTACGACTTCGGGGCCCTCGGCGCGACCGACGACGGGGCCGCGCTCTACCGGGCGCGGGGCTGGAGGCTGTGGGAGGGGCCCGCCTGGGCGTGCGGGCCGGGCGGCACCGGGCCGCTGTCCGACGACGAGCAGGGCTGCACCTACCTCTGGCCGACCGCCGCCCGCCCGCTTCCACAGCCCCCGGAGCCGCTGGTCTTCGACTGGCGCGGCGGGGACGTGCTCTGACGCGGGCCCCCGGCCCGCTTCCCGCGCCCCTCCCGCGCCCGCTTCCCGCGCTCAGTCCCGCGCCCGCCGGGCCTTCGGCGCCTTGGGCTCCACGCTCCAGCTCTCCGGCTGCCAGAGCCGCGAACGCGTCAGCGAGGCAGGGCAGTGCAGGAAGATCTCGTCGATCTCGACCACCAGCGCGAGCTTCGGGCGCTTCCCGGCCTCGGTCGCGAGGTCGGCGAAGAACGGGGCGTCCCGCAGCACCCTCGCCCGGCCGTTCACCCGGAGCACGGTCATGGCGCCGGGGATGAGGAAGAGCAGTCCGACGTGCGGGTTGCGCAGCACGTTGCGGAAGCTGTCCGAGCGGCGGTTGCCCGGCATGTCCGGCAGGACCAGGGTGCGTTCGTCGAGGACGTGGGCGAAACCGGGTGCGCCGCCGCGCGGCGAGGTGTCGCAGTTGCCCAGGTCGTCCGAGGTGGCGACCGCGCAGAACGGCGACTGCCGGATCAGGGCGACGTCGTCCTCGGTCAGGGTGGGATGCACCTTGTCGATGACGATCGGATGCGGTGTGCCGAGCAGTTCGGCGAACTCGTCGGCCGACCCGATCTCCACCCAGCCCTCGCGGGAGGCGGCGGCAGCGGCGGGAGCGGTGGCAGCCGTAGGAGCAGTGACGGCGCTGGGAGTGAGGGGGGTGGTCGGAGCGTCGACGGCGGCGGGAGCGCTGTGGGGCACGGTGTCTTCCTGGCGGGTTACCTGGTGGCACGTGCAACTGGACCCGGCAGGGGTCCACTCCACACGCGTGGGCGCGCACGGGCCGGTGGCGGAGCCGTGCGCCGCCACCCCGTCCGACGTCGCCGTCCACCGGCGGAGCGAAAGCTTCCGGCAGGGGCTGGTCGGAGGTGTGTACCCGCACACATCGGCTGTGCCCGTACATTCTTCCGATGTTAGGCTCACCTTACTTCACGTGTCTCCGGCGCCCCCGGCGGGCACCCCCTGCACGACCCCTGAGCACGTCCGCCCCGGCGATGTGCCGTGAGGAGCGAACGATGCCGGCAATCCCCCCGGCCGCCGAGCGAGGCGGCCGGTGACTTCTGTGCCCTCGGCCGTCCTCCCCCCGGCCCCGCGCGGGAAAGCCGCCGCCGTGCGCCCGCGGCGGTCCCGCCCGATGCTGGCCGGCGGCCTCGTGCTGGCGCTCGTCCTGCTGGTCGCGGCGACGCTGCTCAGCCTCGCCGTCGGATCGGGTCACGTGCCGCTCGGGGACGTCTGGCAGGGGCTGTTCGACCCCGACCGCACCGAGCGCACCCACCTGATCGTGCAGGAGGTGCGGGTGCCGCGTACGGTGGCCGGCCTGCTCGCCGGGGTCGCACTCGGGCTGGCCGGCGCGCTGATGCAGGGCGTCGCCCGCAACCCGCTGGCCGACCCCGGTCTGCTCGGCGTCAACGCGGGGGCCGGGGCCGCCGTGGTGCTCGCCATGAGCGTCTTCGGCCTGACCGCCCCCGGTGAGTACATCTGGTTCGGCTTCGGCGGCGCGCTGCTCGCCGCCGTCGCCGTCTACGCCATCGGCTCGCTCGGCCGCGAGGGCGCCACCCCCGTGAAGCTTGCGCTGTCCGGAGCGGCGGCCAGTGCCCTGCTCGGCTCGCTCACCACCGCCCTGCTCCTCACCGACAGCGAGACCTTCGACCGGTTCCGGTACTGGCGGGTCGGGTCGCTCGCGGGCCGGGACCCGGACGTGATCTGGCACGCGCTGCCGTTCATCGTCGCCGGGGCCGCTGTCGCCCTGCTGCTCGGGCCGCAGATGAACGCGCTCGCGCTCGGCGACGACGTGGCGCGCGGCCTCGGCCAGCGGGTGGGACTGGCACGGGCCGGGGCCGCCGCCGCCGTGGTGCTGCTGTGCGGCGCGGCCACCGCCCTCGCCGGGCCGATCGTCTTCGTGGGCCTGGTCGTCCCGCACACCGCCCGCATGATCACCGGGCCCGACTACCGCTGGATCCTCCCCTACAGTGCGGTGCTCGCCCCGCTGCTGCTGCTCGCCTCCGACATCGTGGGGCGGGTGGTGGCCCGGCCCGGCGAGGTGCAGGTGGGCATCGTCACCGCCGCCGTCGGCTGCGTGCCGTTCGTGCTGCTCGTCCGGCGCGGGAAGCTGGCGGAACTGTGACCACATCCCTCTGGAAGACCGTCGGCCCCGCCCGCGCGGGCGTACCGCGCGCCGGGGCGGCCGAGTCCGCGCGGACGCACGCCGTGCGCGAGGTGGTGCGCGCCCGCCGGGCGGGTCGCGCCCGCTACCTGCTGGTCTGTTCCCTCCTGGCCGCCGGCTCCGTCGCCGCGTTCTGCGTCTCGCTCGTGTACGGGGACATGCACGTGCCGCTCTCCGACGTCCTGTCGACCCTGGTCGGCCGGGGCGACACGGCGACCTGGTTCATCGTCGGCGAGCTGCGGCTGCCGCGTGCCCTGATCGCGGCCCTGGTCGGCCTCGCCTTCGGGACGTCCGGCGCGCTCTTCCAGAGCCTGCTGCGCAACCCGCTCGCCAGCCCCGACATCATCGGCATCAGCGCCGGCGCCTCCGCGGCGGCGGTGCTCGGCTCCACCCTCTTCGCCGCGAGCGGTCTGCTGCTGTCGGGCTGGGCGCTGGGCGGCGCTCTGGTCGCCGGGGCGCTGATCTACGGACTCGCCCGGCGGCGAGGGGTGACCGGGGCCCGGCTGGTGCTGGTCGGCGTCGGCGTGTCGGCCGGGCTGACCAGCCTGGTCTCGTACCTGATGACCCGCTCGCAGAACACCGAGGCGCAGGCCGCCCTGCTCTGGATGGCCGGCAGCCTCAACGGCCGCTCCTGGACCCATCTGTGGCCGCTGCTGTGGACGATGGTCGTGCTGGTGCCGCTGGTCGCCGTCGCCTCCCGGCAGCTCACCGTGCTCCAGCTCGGCCAGGACACCGCGGCCGGTCTCGGCGCGCGGGTGGAGCAGGGCCGGGTGCGGCTGCTGCTGCTCGCCGTGGCGCTCGCGGGCTGCGCGACCGCCGCGGTCGGCCCGGTCGGGTTCGTCGCCTTCGTCGCCGGCCCCGTCGCCCAGCGCCTCGCGCCCGGCCGGGGCGCCTCCCTGGCGGCCTCGGGGCTCACCGGCGCGCTGCTGGTGCTGGTCGCCGACTTCGCCGCTCAGCACGCCCTCGGCTCCACCCAGTTCCCGGTGGGCGTGGTGACCAGCGTGATCGGCGCCCCCTACCTGCTGTGGCTGCTGACCCGCACCAACCGGGCGGGGCAGGGCGGATGACCCGCCACACCCGCCACCCGGCGGCACCCCGTCACCACCGGCCGTGTACGCCCTCCGCGGTACCCCGCCACCGGCCGCGCACGCGCCCGGCCGCAGTCCGCCACCACCGGCCGCGCACGCGGCCCGACGACCGTCCGCGAACGCGGGAGAGGAGCGCCGCATGAGCGTGGAGCACAGCCTCGGGGCGCGCGACCTGCGCCTCGGCTACGGAGGCCGGGAGATCGTCTCCGGCCTCGACGTGGACGTCCCGCCCGGTCGGATCACCATGATCGTGGGCCCCAACGCCTGCGGGAAGTCGACCCTGCTGCGGTCCATGGCACGGCTGCTCACCCCCACGGGCGGAACAATTCTGCTGGACGGCCGGGACATCCGCTCCATGCCCACCAGGGAGGTGGCGGGCATCCTCGGCATCCTGCCGCAGACCCCCGTGGCCCCCGAGGGCATCACGGTCGCCGACCTGGTCGGCCGGGGGCGCTACCCGCGTCAGGGCTGGCTGCGCAAGTGGACCGCCGCCGACGACGAGGCGGTGGCCGAGGCACTGCTCGCCACCGACGTGCTGGAGCTGGCGGCCCGCCCGGTCGACGAACTCTCCGGCGGTCAGCGGCAGCGCGTCTGGATCGCGATGGCACTGGCCCAGCACACCGACGTGCTGCTGCTGGACGAGCCGACGACCTATCTCGACATCAGCCACCAGCTCGACGTGCTGGACCTGCTGACCGACCTCAACCGGGAGCGCGGCACGACGCTGGTCGCCGTGCTGCACGACCTCAACCTCGCGTGCCGGTACGCCGACCACCTGGTGGCGATGAAGGCCGGCGCGATCGTCGCGGAGGGCCGGCCGGCCGAGGTGGTGACCGAGGAACTCGTCACCGAGGTCTTCGGGATGCGGTGTTCGGTGGTGCCCGACCCCGCGTCCGGCACCCCGATGATCGTCCCGATGGGCCGTCACCACGTGGCAGAAATCTGAACGGGCAGGCATCCCGGCGCGCGGCAGAAGAGACTTTCGACCCATCTCGGCACTCTTACGCACAACTACCTGAAGGTATGAAAATCGTGATACTCCGTCACTCGTTCGCGGGCCGTTCCGGCTCCGCCCGTCGCACCCGCCGTTCGCTCGGGCTGCTCTCGCTGCCGCTGGCCGCCGTCCTCGTCGGCGTCACCGGCTGCGGCTCCGACGACGACGGCGGTGACGCCGGCGCGAGCGCGGCGTCGACCGCCTCCTCGGGCGCCTTCCCGGTCTCGGTCGACACCAAGTTCGGCGCGATCGAGGTCGACGAGAAGCCCCAGCGGGTCGTCGCCCTCGGCTGGGGCGACGCGGAGACGGCGCTCGCGCTCGGCGTGCAGCCGGTGGGTCAGAGCGACTGGCTCGCCTTCGGCGGCGACGGGGTCGGCCCGTGGGCGAAGGACCGCTACGACAAGAGCCCGCAGTCCATCGGCACCATGGAGCCGGAGTACGAGAAGATCGCGGCGCTCAAGCCCGACCTGATCCTGGACACCAAGTCCAGCGGCGACCGGACCCGCTACGACACCCTCAGCAAGATCGCGCCCACCATCGGTGTCCCGAAGGGCGGCGACCAGTACATGATCTCGTGGGAGAAGCAGACCGCGATGATCGCCCAGGCCCTGGGCAAGAAGGCCGAGGGCGCGAAGCTCGTCGACGGCATCGAGGACCAGTTCGCCGCGGCGCGCGAGGCGCACCCGGAGTTCAAGGGGAAGACCGTCACCCTCGCCTCCAAGACCGCCAACGACTGGGGCGCGTACGTCGGCGGCACCGGCCGGGTCAACTTCGTGGAGCGTCTCGGCTTCACGAACAACCCGGTCATCGAGAAGCAGGCGGACGGCGGCTTCTCGGTCACCGTCTCCGAGGAGAACCTCGACCAGTTCGACGCCGACCTGCTGGTGACGGCCCCGATCGGCGTCACGGCCGACTCGGTGAAGTCCAACGCGCTGTTCAAGAAGATCCCGGCGGTCGCCGGGGGCCACGCGGTGGTCTTCGACGACAAGGGTCTCTCGCAGGCGTTCGCGACCGACTCGGTGCTCTCGGTGTCGTACGCCATCGACCACGTGGTCCCGGTCTTCGCGGAGCACGTCAAGAAGTAGCCGCGCTCCACGCGCACCTCGCACGGGCCCCCGGGAACGCCTTCCGGGGGCCCGTCCGCGTTCCCGACCCCGGGGCCGGGCGCAGAGCCGGTGACCGCGCCGGACGCGAGCGCCGACTGGGCGGCCGGTGGCCGTGCGGAGGGAGGTGTCCGCAGTCCTGAGCCCCCTCCGGCCGGGGAAGAACCCCTTCCGTACCGTCACCGGCCACCGAGCAGGCGGTGACCGGTCGTCTCAGATAGTAGGAAGTCCGAGTAACTGTGGAGACACCTGGGCTCCGCTGTCCTAACTTTGTAGGAGCCGAACGATGCGCCGAACCGGCGACACGAGGCCGCGAGCCGTCACGCCCCGAAGCAGGCAACCCCTGCGGCGCCGGCTCCCCGCCCCTTCCGGCATCCCCCACCCGGGCCCCGGTCCACGAGAGCGCGCAGGAGACATCCCGCGCGCCGACGGCCGGGCCGCCCTTCCGGAGCTCACGCGATCAAGGAGTCGATCCCCCATGGCCGAGACGACTGTCCGCCGCCGCGTCCGTCACACCCCCCGCCCCACCGATGCCGAGCGCGCGAACGCCGCCGCCGCTCTCCAGCGCGCCCTCGACCGCCGGGACAACGGCGGTTCCACCGGTCACTGAGCCCGCACGGGCCGCCGCCCGGCGGCGGCCCCGGTCGCCGGACCGGGGCGTGCCGCCGGTCCGCCTCAGCCCCGGGCGATCTCGAAGTGGTCGACGCGCTCTCCCGACTCGGCGAGCGCGGTGACCTTCATCCGGGGGTTGCGCCCGCTCTCCACCTCCACCGCGAGGAACGAGAAGCCGGTGTAGCGCACCCGCGACCACTCCACGGTCTCCACGGCCCTCGTGCCGCCCTTGGCCACGTGATAGGTGGTCACGCTCTCCCGGTCGGCCACCGCGCCCTCGTAGCTGTCCGGCGCCGGGAAGTCGTACAGCGCCTTGCCCGCGCCGCCCGCCGTGACGTAGACGATGCCGTCGCGCGTCGGGTCGGTGCGCTCGCCGATCGGCACCCGGCGCTTCACCGCGTTGCGCCAGATGGCGTCGGTGCGCTCGTAGACGTGGTTGTGACCGTTGATCACCATATCCACCCGGTGCTTCTCGAAGAGCGGCACCCAGGCGTCGCGGACCCCGCCGTCCGAGGCGTGCGCGTTGGTGGTGGAGAACGCGCAGTGGTGGAAGAAGACGACGAGGAAGTCGATCCCGTCGCGCGCCCGCAGTTCGCCGAGCCGCCGGTCCAGCCACGCGGTCTGCCGGCCGCCGCTGATCCCGAAGTTGGCCGGGATCTCGTACGACACGTCGTTGGCGTCCAGCGCGATCACCCCGACGTTGCCGTACGTGAACGAGTAGGCGCCGGGCAGTCCCACTGGGTCGGGGCCGTTGTCCGGCAGGGTCCAGCGGGCGTTCTGGCCGCCGTAGCCGTCGGGGGAGTACCAGGCCTCCATGTCGTGGTTGCCGGTGGTCACCATCCACGGCACCGTCTTCGCCACCGACTCCGTCTGCGCCAGGAACTGGTCCCAGGTCCGGGCGTCGTAGGCGTCGGTGGACTGGCCCGAGCCCGACGGGTCGGCGTAGCAGATGTCGCCGGCGTGCAGGTGGAAGGCCGGATTCTGGCCGAGGATCAGCTGGTCGTTGCCGAGGGCGTGGTAGCTGACGCCCTGGTCGCCGAAGGCGGTGAAGGTGAACGTGCCGGCCCGCGCGGGCGCGGTGGTGAAGGTGCCGAGCGTGCCGAGGTTGCGGGCGTCCGCCGGGTCGAAGCCGTCGTGCCCGACGCCGTAGTAGTAGGTGGTGCCGGGGTGCAGCCGGTCCAGCGCGGCGTGCAGGTAGAACTGCTCGGCCGCGGCGATCTTGCCGCCGTTCAGCACCGGGGTGGTGAGGTGGCGCACCTCGGCGTCGATCTTGCGGCTCAGCGCCCAGGGCTGCGAGCCGATCCGGATGTACGGCCGCCGCACGGCGAACGGCACCTGCCAGGAGACCCGCATCTGGGTGGTCGGCTCGGCGCCGAAGGCGAGGTGGCGGCCGAACGGGGCGGCCAGTGAGCCGTCCACCCGCGTGCCGGCGCGGCTCAGCAGGGTGGCCGGGGCGGGGGCGGCCTGGGCGGGTGCCGCCGCGAGCCCGGCGGAGAGGCCGGCGACGGCGGCGGTGGCCGCACCGGCGCGCAGAGCGCCGCGGCGGGTCAGGCGGGTGCGCAGGTAGTCGTGCTGCTCGGCCATGCTCATGCGGTCGGCGAGCTTCTCGGGGATTCCGAAGCGGGGGATGTCCATGTCCAGAACATCCACCGGCAGCCCTACGGATCACCCACCGATAGGTGAACGGTACACGTACAGCGGGTCATGTGTCCGTATGGCGGACAAGGGATGTCATGGGATGGGACGCGGGGCTAGGGTGCGGACATGTCTCGCAGCATCGATCTCGCAGTGATCCCCGGTGACGGTATCGGCCGGGAAGTGGTGGCCCAGGGCCTGAAGGTCCTCAACGCCGTGCTTCCGCAGGACGTGAAGCTGGAGACCGAGGAGTACGACCTTGGCGCCCAGCGCTGGCACCGTACCGGTGAAACCCTCCCGGACGCGGAGCTGGAGGCCCTCAAGGGCCACGACGCCATCCTCCTCGGCGCCATCGGCGACCCGTCCGTGCCCTCCGGCGTCCTGGAGCGGGGGCTGCTGCTGAAGCTGCGCTTCGCCTTCGACCACTTCATCAACCTGCGGCCGTCGAAGCTCTTCCCGAACACGGCGACCCCGCTGGCCGGGCGTCCGGACATCGACTTCGTCGTCGTCCGCGAGGGCACCGAGGGCCCGTACACCGGCAACGGCGGCTCGCTGCGCACCGGCACCCCGGCCGAGATCGCCACCGAGGTGAGCGTCAACACCGCGTACGGCGTCGAGCGGGTCGTCCGGGACGCCTTCGAGCGCGCCGCCGCCCGCCCGCGCAAGAAGCTGACGCTGGTCCACAAGAACAACGTCCTGGTCTACGCCGGCCACCTGTGGAAGAACACCTTCGACAAGGTCGCCGCCGAGTACCCGCAGGTCACCACCGACTACCTGCACGTCGACGCCGCGACGATCTTCTTCGTCACCCAGCCCGAGCGCTTCGACGTCATCGTCACCGACAACCTCTTCGGTGACATCCTGACCGACCTCGCCGCCGCCGTCACCGGCGGGATCGGCCTGGCCGCGTCCGGCAACATCAACCCCACCGGCGCCTTCCCGTCGATGTTCGAGCCGGTCCACGGCTCGGCCCCCGACATCGCCGGCCAGGGCAAGGCCGACCCCACGGCCACGATCCTCTCCGTCGCCCTCCTGCTGCGTCACCTCGGCCACGAGTCCGAGGCCGCCCGCATCGAGGACGCCGTCTCCGCCGACCTCGCGGAGCGCGACGGAACGGCCCGCACCACCGAGCAGATCGGCGACGCGCTCGCGGTACGCGTAGCGGGCTGATCCGACGACTCCACTTCGAAGCCGCCGGGTCGCACACGCACCCGGCGGCTTCTCCTGTGCGGCTCCGGGTGCCACCATCGAATCCAGGACCGCGCGCACGCCATTTCGTACACGGCTCCCCACGGGCGATAATCGAACGTGGGACCCCTTTCGCGGTAATGCTCGGACGTCCTCGTACCACCGGTGAAGACCGGGGGTACCGGGCGTGAGCGTGGTCCCTCACACACGAGAACGGTGAAGGACAGCATTCATGACGACGCCCACGATCGAGCTCAAGCCCTCCTCCAGCCCGCTGTCCGACGCGGAGCGCGAGACGATGTTGGCCAACCCCGGGTTCGGCCGTCACTTCACCGATCACATGGTGACCATCCGCTGGACCGAGGGCCGCGGCTGGCACGACGGCCAGCTCGTCCCCTACGCCCCGCTGTCGCTCGACCCCGCGACCATGGTCCTGCACTACGCGCAGGAGATCTTCGAGGGGCTGAAGGCGTACCGCCAGCCCGACGGCTCGGTCGCCACCTTCCGCCCCGAGGCCAACGCCCTGCGCTTCCAGCGCTCCGCCCACCGCATCGGCATGCCCGAGCTGCCCGTCGAGACCTTCATCGAGGCGTGCGACCTGCTGGTCCAGCAGGACAAGTCCTGGGTCCCGGCGCACGGCGGCGAGGAATCCCTCTACCTGCGCCCCTTCATGATCGCGACCGAGGTCGGGCTGGGCGTCAAGCCCGCCAACGAGTACCTCTTCCTGGTCATCGCCTCCCCGGCCGGCGCCTACTTCCCCGGTGGCGTGAAGCCCGTCTCCATCTGGCTCTCCGAGGACCGCGTCCGCGCCGTCCCCGGCGGCGTGGGCGACGCCAAGACCGGCGGCAACTACGCCGCGTCGCTGCTGGCCCAGGCCGAGGCGAGCGCCAAGGGCTGTGACCAGGTCGCCTACCTCGACGCCGTCGAGCACAAGTGGGTCGAGGAACTCGGCGGCATGAACCTGTACTTCGTCTACGAGGACCGGATCGTCACCCCGGCCCTCACCGGTTCGCTGCTGGCCGGCGTCACCCGCGACTCGCTGCTCACCGTCGCCCGTGACCTCGGATACGCCTCCGAGGAAGGGCGCGTCTCCATCGACCAGTGGCGCGAGGACACCGCGAGCGGCGCGCTCAAGGAGGTCTTCGCCTGCGGCACCGCAGCCGTCATCACCCCCGTCGGCACGGTGAAGTCCGCGGGCGGCGAGTGGCTCCAGGGCGACGGCACGCCCGGCGAGGTCACCCTCAAGCTGCGCGAGCGGCTGCTGAACATCCAGCGCGGTACCGCCGAGGACACCCACGGCTGGATGCACCCACTGGGCGGCTGACCCCCGCAGGGTCCCGCCGCGACCGGACCCGCACCCGCCCGAGGCCGCCCCCGACCGGGGCGGCCTCCGGCGTCTTCGCCGCGCGCCGGCCGGCCGGTCCCGGCGGACCCGGGGACGGGCCCGCCGTCCCCGTGGCAGGCTGGGTCCATGAACCTGGAGGACCTGGTACGGCTGCGGCGCGCCCGGGACACGATGGACCGCGACCACGCGCAGCCGCTGAACGTCCCGGCCCTCGCGCAGGCCGCGCTGATGTCGCCGGGCCACTTCTCCCGCAGCTTCCGCGCCGCCTTCGGGGAGACCCCGTACAGCTATCTCATGACGCGCCGCATCGAGCGCGCCAAGGCGCTGCTGCGGCGGGGGGACATGAGCGTCACGGACGTCTGTTTCGCGGTCGGCTGCACCTCGCTCGGCACGTTCAGCACCCGCTTCACCGAGTTGGTCGGGGAGAGCCCCAGCGCCTACCGGGCCCGCGAGCACGAGGACGGCGCGGCGGTCCCGGCGTGCCTCGCCAAGATCCACACCCGGCCGCTCCGGTCGAAGGGCACGGACGCGGCGGGCTCGTAGCGGCCGGGCCGCAAGCCGCTGCGGCTTGCGGCCCGGCCGTTCCGGCCGCTCCGGCGGGCCGCCGAGACCGGCCCGGCAGCCTCGACCGCCCAGGCCGCCGAGGCCGGCCCGATCGTCCAGGCCGCCCCGCGCGGCACGCCCCCGCAGCCCCGCACGGGTTCGTGGTCCGGCCCCGCCCCGCTTCCCTCCGCCCCGCCGCCCACCCGCGTTTCCGCCGTCCGCCCGGCCCCGGTTAGAGTGGCGCTCTAACCATGGAGGTGTGCGCGACCGTGCGACTGACCCCGACCGAACGCGACCGGCTGCTGCTCTTCGGCGCCGCCGAGCTCGCGCGGGCGCGACGGGCCCGCGGGCTCCGGCTCAACGTCCCCGAGGCCACCGCGCTGATCGCCGACACCGTGTGCGAGGCGGCCCGCGACGGGCGCCGGCTGGCCGAGGCCATCGAGGCGGCCCGCACGGTCCTCGGTCCCGAGGACGTGCTGCCGGGGGTGGCCGACATCGTCACCGAGGTGCACGTGGAGGCCGTCTTCGACGACGGCTCCCGGCTCGCCGTCGTCTCCCACCCGCTGGCGGGCGGCCTCGGCGACGACGCGCCCGGCGCCCTGCTGCCCGCGCCCGCCGACCCGGACCCCGCACCCTCCGTACGGATCACCGTGCGCAACACCGCGACCGTCCCGGTGAGCGTGACCTCGCACTTCCACTTCTTCGAGGCCAACCCCCGGCTCGACTTCGACCGGAGCGCCGCCTACGGGATGCGGCTGCTGGTGCCCGCCGGGGCCTCGGTCCGCTTCGGCCCCGGCGAACACGTCGAGGTCGGCCTGGTGCCCGTCGGCGGCGACCGGATCGCCATCGGCTTCGCCGGGCTGGTCGACGGGCCGCTGGACGCGCCCGGAGCGAAGGAAGAGGCGCTGCGCCGCGCGGCCGCCTGCGGATACCTCGGGGCGGAGGAGAAATGATGGACCCCCACGCGTACGCGTCCGTGCACGGCCCGCGGGCCGGCGACCGCATCCGGCTCGGCGACTCCGGGCTGACCGTCCGGGTCGAGTCCGACTCCCAGAAGCCGGGGGAGGAGTTCCTGGCCGGCTTCGGCAAGACCGCCCGCGACGGGCTGCACCTCAAGGCCGCCGCCGTCCGCGACACCTGCGACGTGGTGATCAGCAACGTCCTGGTCATCGACGCGGTGCTCGGCATCCGCAAGGTCTCCGTCGGCATCCGGGAGGGCCGCGTCCACGCGATCGGCCGGGCCGGGAACCCGGACACCCTCGACGGGGTGGACGTCGTCGTCGGCACCGGCACCACCATCGTCTCCGGCGAGGGCATGATCGCCACCGCCGGCGCCGTCGACCCGCACGTCCACCTGCTGTCGCCGCGGATCATGGAGGCGTCCCTCGCCTCCGGCGTCACCACGATCATCGGCCAGGAGTTCGGCCCGGTCTGGGGTGTCGGCGTCAACTCGCCCTGGGCGCTGCGCCACGCCTTCAACGCCTTCGACGCCTGGCCGGTCAACATCGGCTTCCTGGCCCGCGGCTCGTCCTCCCACCCGGCGCCTCTGGTGGAGGCGCTGGCCGAGGGCGGGGCCTGCGGGTTCAAGGTCCACGAGGACATGGGCGCCCACACCCGGGCGCTGGACACCGCGCTGCGGGTCGCCGAGGACCACGACGTCCAGGTCGCCCTGCACAGCGACGGCCTCAACGAGTGCCTCTCGGTCGAGGACACCCTGCGGGTCCTGGAGGGCCGCACGATCCACGCCTTCCACATCGAGGGCTGCGGCGGCGGGCACGTCCCCAACGTGCTGAAGATGGCGGGCGTCCCGAACGTCATCGGGTCCTCCACCAACCCCACGCTGCCCTTCGGCCGGGACGCGGTCGCCGAGCACTACGGCATGATCGTCTCCGTCCACGACCTCAAGACCGACCTGCCGGGCGACGCCGCGATGGCCCGCGACCGCATCCGGGCCGGGACGATGGGCGCCGAGGACGTGCTCCACGACCTGGGGGCCATCGGCATCACCTCGTCCGACGCCCAGGGCATGGGCCGCGCAGGCGAGACGGTCCGGCGCACCTTCGCGATGGCCGCGAAGATGAAGGCCGAGCTGGGCCCGATGGAGGGCGACGGACCGGCCGACGACAACGCCCGCGTGCTCCGCTACATGGCGAAGCTCACCATCAACCCGGCCATCGCGCACGGCATCTCCCACGAGGTCGGCTCCATCGAGCCCGGCAAGCTCGCCGACATCGTGCTCTGGCGGCCGGAGTTCTTCGGTGCCAAGCCGCAGCTCGTGCTGAAGTCGGGCTTCCCCGCGTACGGCGTCACCGGCGACCCCAACGCCGCCACCGACACCTGCGAACCGCTGGTGCTCGGAACGCAGTTCGGCGCGCACGGGGCCGCCCCCGCCGACCTGTCGGTGGCGTTCGTCGCCGAGGCCGCCACCCAGCTCGGCGCCGACGCCCTGCCCACCCGCCGCCGCCGCGTCGCGGTGCGCGGCACCCGCGGCATCGGCCCCGCCGACCTGCTGCGCAACTCCCGTACGGGACAGGTGGACGTGGACGGCGACAGCGGCCTGGTCACCCTGGACGGCGAACCGCTGCGCTCCGAACCGGCCGAGTCCGTCTCCCTCAACCGCCTCTACTTCCTCTAGGACCGCGATGACCGCCGAACAGACCCCGCAGCCCGCTCCGGCCACCGGATCCGCGCCCGCGTTCCGGATGCCGCCCGAGTGGGCCCCGCACGCGCGCACCTGGATGGCGTGGCCCGGCCCGAACCCCACCTTCGCCACGGACGCCGCACTGGACGCCGCCCGCCGCGCCTGGGCGGACGTCGCCCACGCGGTCCGCCGTCACGAACCCGTCACCATGGTGGTCGGCCCCGGCCAGCAGGACCACGCCGCGGCGCTGCTCGGGCCCGACGTCGACCTCGTGGTGCGCCCGCTGGACGACGCCTGGATGCGCGACATCGGGCCCACCTTCGTCAGCGACGGCGAGCGACTGGCCGCCGTGGACTGGACGTTCAACGGCTGGGGCGCCCAGGGCTGGGCGCGCTGGGAGCACGACCAGCACGTCGCCCGCGCAGTCGCCGAGGCCGCCGGGGTGCCCGCCCTCTCCTCCCCGCTCGTCAACGAGGGCGGCGGCCTGCACGTCGACGGCGAGGGCACCGTCCTGCTCACCGAGACCGTCCAGCTCGGCGAGGAACGCAACCCGGACTGGACCCGCGAACAGGTCGAGGCGGAGGTGCACGCCCGGCTCGGCACCAGCAAGGCGATCTGGCTGCCGCGCGGGCTGACCGCCGACTACGGCGAGTTCGGCACGCTGGGGCACGTGGACATCGTCGCCGCGTTCGTCCGGCCCGGCACCGTCGTCGCCCACGTCCAGCCCGACCCCGCCCACCCCGACCACGAGGTCACCCGCGAGACCGTGCGGCTGCTGCGCGCGGCCACCGACGCGGCCGGCCGGCCGCTGGAGGTCGTGGAGATCCCCGCCCCGACGGTGACCCGGGTCGACGGCGAGTGGGCCGAGTACTCCTACATCAACCACTACCTCTGCAACGGCGGCGTCGTGCTGTGCGCCTTCGACGACCCGCGCGACGAGGAGGCCGCCGCCCTCTTCCGCGGCCTCTTCCCGGACCGCGAGGTGACCCTGGTGGACGCCCGCACCATCTTCGCGGCGGGCGGCGGCATCCACTGCATCACCCAGCAGCAGCCGGCGGTCTGAGCGCGGCAAGGGTACGGCCGACGGCCTCATGGACGCGGTGAAGGCGGCGGCCGTGGACGCGCGGTGTTCGCGCGTCGAGTGGACGGCCGACACCACCGGGGGTCCCCTGCCGCCTTCCCGGCGGAAGCGCGAGTCGCCCCCACGTTCCGACCCGCGCCGCCCGCCCCAGGGCCCCGCACCGCCCGTCCGCCCACCGCGCGCCCCCGCGGTGCGTGTCCTAGCGTGGAGAGGGCAGGGGGCCTGGTACGAGTCGGTCGTGGACGCGGCCGGCCGAGGAACCCGAGGAGTCGCCGTGACGGACGGAAGTGGCAAGGACAAGGTCAAGGGCAAGGCCAAGGAAGCCATGGGCAAGATGATGGGCGACCGGAGCAAGGTGGCCGAGGGCAAGGCCGAGCAGGCGAAGGGCAAGGCCAAGGACGCCATGGACGACGCCCGCACGCAGATGCCCGGCAAGTCCGGGCCCAAGGACCCGCTGATCACCGACGACGAGTAGCCGCAGCAGGCACCGGCCCCCGCTCCGGCGGGGGCCCTGTCGTGCCCGGCCCCGTACCGTCGCGGAGAATGGCCCGGCGGCCCGTGGAGCGGGGGCCGGGCCGGTGGTCCGCCGTCGCGCGGCGGCCCCGGACCGTGGACGGCCCGCCACGGCCCCGCACGACGACGAGCGCCCCGGTCGCACCGGCGGGCGGACGACGGAGAAGGACCCGACGCATGACCCCGGCATCCCGGCGCCGCAACGCCGCCCCGCCCCGCGAGGACGTACTCGCCGCCGCCATGGCGACGATCGCCGACCACGGGCTCGACGGCCTGACCATGGCCGGACTCGGCCGCGAGGTCGGCATGAGCAGCGGCCACCTCCTCTACTACTTCCGCACCAAGGACGAACTGCTGCTGCAGACCCTGGAGTGGAGCGAGGGGCGGCTCGGCGAGCGCCGCTCGGCCCTGCTCTCCGGACCCGGCACGGTGCGCGAGCGGCTCGACGCCTTCCTCGGCCTGTACCTCCCCGACGGCCACGGCGACCCGCACTGGACGCTCTGGCTGGAGGTCTACAACCGCTCCCGCGACGCCGGCGTCGATGCCCGCGCCCGGCAGGCCGCCGTCGAGGCCGCCTGGCACCGTGATCTGGTGGCGCTGCTGACGGAGGGCGCCGCGCACGGGGAACTGCGGCCCGTGGCCGTGGAGGCGTACGCGACCCGGCTGCGGGCCCTGCTCGACGGCTTCAGCGTGCAGGTCGCCGCCGGCATCCCCGGCGCCGGACGGGACCGGGCGCTCGCCCTGGTGCGCGAGTTCCTCGAAGAGACCCTGGCCGCAGCGCCGGAAGGATCCGTTCCGCGCGGCTGACCGGCCGCCGGCGAGCGACCCGCCGACGTCCGGGGAGGTCGTGAACGCAACGCACGCAAGTAGGCCCGATCGTTGTGCGCCCCACCCTTGTCGCTCTCCGTGTCCGTGCGGCACGGTGGCGGACCATGGGACGAGAGCAGTGGAAGAAGATCTGGGTCGGCTCGGCCGGGAACATGGTCGAGTGGTTCGACTGGTTCGTGTACGCCACCTTCGCGGTGTACTTCGCGGACTCGTTCTTCCCCGAGGGCAACGAGACCGCCAACCTCATGAACACCATGGGCATCTTCGCCGTGGGTTTCTTCATGCGGCCGGTCGGCGGCTGGCTGCTGGGGCGGATCGGTGACCGCCGGGGCCGCAAGGCCGCGCTGACCCTGACCGTCACCCTGATGTCCGCCTCCGCGGTCCTCATCGCCGTCGCGCCGACCTACGCCGTGGCGGGGTACGGCGGCGTCGCCGTGCTGATGGTGGCCCGGCTGCTGCAGGGCCTGTCGGTCGGCGGCGAGTACGCCGCCAGCGCCACCTACCTCACCGAGGCGTCCGCGCCGGACCGCCGCGGCTTCGCCTCCAGCTTCCAGTACGTCTCCATGACCGCCGGCCAACTCGTCGGCCTCGGTCTCCTGATCGTCCTCCAGCGGACCATGTCCGAACAGGCGCTGCACGACTGGGGCTGGCGCATCCCGTTCGTGATCGGCGCGCTCGGCGCGGCGGTCGTGTTCTACCTGCGCCGCACCATGCTGGAGACCGAGGTGTACGCCGAGTCCGGCGCGGCCGAGGACGAGGACCGGGGCACTCTCAAGGCGCTCTGGGCGCACCGCCGGGAGGCGTTCCTGGTGGTCGCCCTCACCATGGGCGGCACCGTGGCCTACTACACGTACACCACGTACCTGACGAAGTTCCTCGCCAGGAGCGCCGGGATGGAGAAGTCCACCGCGTCCCTGGTCAGCTTCTGCGCCCTGTTCGTCTTCATGTGCCTCCAGCCGCTCGCCGGGATGCTCTCCGACCGGGTCGGCCGCCGGCCGCTGCTGATCGGGTTCGCCGTCGGGTCCACCTTCCTGACCGTGCCGATCATGACGATGCTGAAGCACGCGGGCACCTTCTGGCCGGCCCTCGGCCTCTCGCTGCTGGCTCTCGTCGTGGTCACCGGCTACACCTCCATCAACGCGTGCGTGAAGGCCGAGCTCTTCCCCACCGGCATCCGCGCCCTCGGCGTCGCCCTCCCGTACGCCGTCGCCAACGCGCTCTTCGGCGGCACCGCCGAGTACGTGGCGCTCTGGTTCAAGAACGCGGGCCTGGAGGCGGGCTACTTCTGGTACGTGGCCGGCTGCGCCGCCGTGTCCCTGGTCGTCTACCTGACCATGCGCGAGACCCGCGACATCGACCTGGCCCGCACCGGCACCGCCGTCCCGGCGCCCGGCGGGGCGCGCCCGGCCGAGGGGGCGGGCGTGCCGACCGCATCCTGAGACGGGGGGAGTCACGGGCGCGGTGCTGTGCCAGACTGCGTCCGTGTCCTCGTTCGTCATGATTATTGGCAGCAGGCGCGCCGGTCCGCAGTGAGCGTCCGTACCACCACGTACGACGCCCACCGTGCCCCAGACCCGCGCGCAGACCTCTCGCACCCGCGAGGGGTTTTTTCGTTTTCCGGCCCTCACCTCGGCCGGCGCGACGCGTGCGGGACGATGGGGGCAAGTGGAGCCCGATCGTCCGGATCCACTCATCCGACAGGAGTCAGACCAGCATGACCACCAAGGCCGAGCCCACCGACGACGGTTTCCATGTCTTCGACACCACGCTGCGCGACGGTGCACAGCGTGAAGGCATCAACCTGACGGTCGCCGACAAGCTCACCATCGCCCGGCACCTGGACGACTTCGGCGTGGGCTACATCGAGGGCGGGTGGCCCGGAGCCAACCCCCGCGACACCGAGTTCTTCTCCCGCGCCCAGCAGGAGATCACCTTCCGCAACGCCCAGCTGGTGGCCTTCGGCGCCACCCGCAAGGCCGGCGGCAAGGCCGCCGACGACCCCCAGGTGCAGGCCCTCCTCGACTCCGGCGCGCCCGTGATCACGCTGGTCGCCAAGTCCCACGACCGCCACGTGGAACTCGCCCTGCGCACCACGCTGGAGGAGAACCTGGAGATGGTCCGCGACACCGTCTCCCACCTCCGCGCCCAGGGCCGCCGGGTCTTCGTGGACTGCGAGCACTTCTTCGACGGCTACCGCGCCAACGCCGCATACGCCAAGGCCGTCGTCCGGGCCGCCCACGAGGCGGGCGCCGAGGTCGTCATCCTCTGCGACACCAACGGCGGGATGCTGCCCGCCCAGGTGCAGGCCGTCGTCCACACCGTCCTCGCCGACACCGGCGCCCGGCTCGGCATCCACGCCCAGGACGACACCGGCTGCGCGGTCGCCAACACCCTCGCCGCCGTCGACGCCGGCGCCACCCACGTGCAGTGCACCGCCAACGGCTACGGCGAGCGGGTCGGCAACGCCAACCTCTTCCCGGTCGTCGCCGCCCTGGAACTGAAGTACGGCAAGCGGGTACTGCCCGACGGCGCCCTCGCCGAGATGACCCGGATCTCCCACGCGATCGCCGAGGTCGTCAACCTCACGCCCTCCACCCACCAGCCGTACGTGGGCGTGTCCGCATTCGCCCACAAGGCCGGGCTGCACGCCTCCGCGATCAAGGTCGACCCCGACCTCTACCAGCACATCGACCCCGAACGCGTCGGCAACACCATGCGGATGCTGGTCTCCGACATGGCGGGCCGCGCCTCCATCGAGCTCAAGGGCAAGGAACTCGGCGTCGACCTCGGCGACGACCGCGAACTCGTCGGCCGGGTCGTCGCCCGCGTCAAGGAGCGCGAACTCAAGGGCTACACCTACGAGGCCGCCGACGCCTCCTTCGAACTGCTGCTGCGCGCCGAGGTCGAGGGCGGCCCCCGCAGCTACTTCCAGGTGGAGTCGTGGCGCGCCATCGTCGAGGACCGCCCCGACGGCAGCCACGCCAACGAGGCCACCGTGAAGCTCTGGGCGAAGGGCGAGCGCAAGGTCGCCACCGCCGAGGGCAACGGCCCGGTCAACGCCCTGGACCGGGCGCTGCGGGTGGCCCTGGAGCAGATCTACCCGCAGCTCGCCAAGCTGGAACTGGTCGACTACAAGGTCCGCATCCTCGAAGGCCGCACCGGCACCGACTCCACCACCCGGGTACTCATCACCACCGCCGACGGCGACGGCGACTGGTCCACGGTCGGCGTCGCGGAGAACGTGATCGCCGCCTCCTGGCAGGCGCTGGAGGACGCGTACACCTTCGGGCTGCTGCGCGCGGGGGTCCAGCCGGCCCAGTGAGCCGCCGCGCCGGGGAAGCCCGTGCGCACCCCGCCCCGAGCCGTCGGACGACCTGTCGTCCGGCGGCTCCCGCGCGTCCGGGCCCACCGCCGTGCGGCCCACCGCCGTGCGGGAGCCGACCGAACGAGGCGGCCCGCGGGACGAGTTGCGTACAGGAGTTGAAGCCGGGAGCGCTCGGCGCGATGTCGAGAGCGCTCTCATTCCGGCACCTCGGAGGTACGGACCAATGTCGGTGTGAAGTATTGACGACGTTGTCCACGCGCGGTTGACTCCACGCGCGGCGGGCCCCGGTCCCTCCGCGCACCGCCCCGCCCGATCCTCCGCGTCCACCGCCCCGCCCCCGGTTCCCACACCCCGCAGGGAGAGCCGCAATGCCACGCACGCGCCATCGAAGAGGGGCCGCACGGGCCGCCCTCGCCGCCGCGGCGGTCCTCGCCGGACTGCTCTCGGCCGTCGCCCCGGCCTCCGCCGACGACCCCGCCCCCGTGCTCGTCGACCGGTTCGAGGGCGAGGTGCCCTTCGGCAGCCCGCCCGCCGACTCGCTGTTCACCTGGGGCGGCGACGGCGACGACCACCCGCAGCTCACCCTCGCCGCCCGCGAGGACGCGCCCGAGGGCGACAAGGTCCTCCAGGGCACCTACGACATCAGTTCCTGGGGCGGTCTGAGCCACGAGTTCGCGGTCGACCAGCCGCCCCACGACTGGACGGCCCACCGCGGCATCCGCTTCTGGTGGTACGGCCAGAACACCGCGCCGCTGCCGCCCGGTTCGGGCCGGCGGATCGCCTTCGAGATCAAGGACGGCGGTGCCAACGGCGGCGCGTCCGAGCTGTGGACCACCTCGTTCACCGACGACTGGGAGGGCTGGCACCTGGTCGAGATCCCGTTCGCCGACTTCGTCTACCGCGCCGACTACCAGCCCGTCGGCGGCATCGACCAGATCCTCGGCCTCGACAAGATGTGGGGCTACGCGCTGACCCTCCCGCCCGGCGCGCCCGGCTCCTTCGCCATGGACGCCGTCGAGCTGTACGGCAAGGCGGACCCGGCGCTCACCGCGAGCGTCGTGACCGACGCCGCGGTCCACCCGGTGAAGGACGGCTCCACCGCCACGGTGAAGCTCTCGCTCGCCACCACCGGCTCCACCCCCCTCGGGGAACCCGTCACCGTCGCGTACACCACCGGGGGCGGGACCGCGGCCCCCGGGGCCGACTACACCCCGGTCACCGGGACGTACACCTTCCCGGCCGGCACCCCCGCCGGCGCCTCGCACACCGTGACGGTGCGCACCAGGAAGGCGCCCCGGCCGTCCGAGGCCAAGACGATCCCGCTCGCGCTGACCGTCACCGGCGCCAAGGCCCCCGCGGAGAACCCGCAGGTGGTCATCGACGCCCACGGACTGCCCTACCAGAACGCGAAACTGCCGGTCGCCCGGCGCGTCGCCGACCTGCTGGCGCGGATGTCGCCCGCCGAGAAGGCCGGCCAGATGACCCAGGCCGAGCGCAACGCCCTGCGCACCCCCGGCGACATCGCCTCCTACGACCTCGGCTCGCTGCTCTCCGGCGGCGGCTCCGTCCCCACCCCCAACACCCCGGCGGCGTGGGCGAAGATGGTGGACTCCTACCAACTGCGCGCGCAGGCCACCCGGTTCCAGATCCCGCTGATCTACGGCGTGGACGCGGTGCACGGCCACAACAACGTCATCGGCTCGACGATCATGCCGCACAACATCGGCATCGGCGCCGGCCGTGACCCGAAACTCGCGCAGAAGACCGGCGCGGTCACCGCGAGCGAGGTCCGGGCGACCGGCATCCCCTGGGACTTCGCCCCCTGCGTCTGTGTGACCCGCGACGAGCGCTGGGGCCGCTCCTACGAGGCGTACGGCGAGGACCCGGCCCTGGTGGAAGCCATGGAGACGGTCATCACCGGCATGCAGGGCGACCCCTCCGGCAAGGACCTGGACCGCACCGACAAGGTGCTCGCCAGCGCCAAGCACTACGTCGGCGACGGCGGCACGGAGTTCGGCTCCTCCACCACCGGCTCGTACACCATCGACCAGGGCGTCACCAAGGTCACCCGCCAGGAACTGGAGGCGGTGCACCTCGCGCCGTTCGAGGAGGCGGTCAAGCGCGGCGTCGGCACGGTCATGCCGTCGTACTCCTCGCTCGACGTCCTCGGCGACGGCCTGGGCCCGGTGAAGATGCACGCCAACGCCGAGATGATCAACGGCGTCCTCAAGGACCGGATGGGCTTCGAGGGCTTCGTCATCAGCGACTGGCAGGCCATCGACCAGATCCCCGGCGACTACCCGAGCGACGTGCGGACCTCGGTCAACGCCGGACTCGACATGATCATGGTCCCGACCGCCTACCAGGACTTCACCCGCACCCTCCAGGACGAGGTCGCCGCGGGCCGGATCACCCGCGCCAGGATCGACGACGCCGTCTCCCGCATCCTGACCCAGAAGTTCAGGCTCGGACTGTTCGAGAAGCCGTACGCCGACCCCGCGCACCTGGACGAGGTCGGGTCGGCGGAACACCGCGCGGTCGCCCGTGAGGCCGCCGCCAAGTCCCAGGTACTGCTGAAGAACGACGGGGCGGTGCTCCCGCTCAAGGCGTCGCAGAAGGTCTACGTCGCCGGTTCCAACGCCGACGACCTCGGCAACCAGGCCGGCGGCTGGACCATCAGCTGGCAGGGCTCCTCCGGGGCGATCACCACCGGCACCACGATCCTGGAAGGGATGCGCGGGGCCGCGGCCGACCCGGCGTCCGTCGCCTACTCCAAGGACGCCTCCGCACCCACCGACGGCTACGACGTCGGCGTGGTGGTCGTGGGCGAGACCCCGTACGCCGAGGGCATCGGAGACGTCGGCAACGGCCACGACCTGGAGCTGTCCGCCGCCGACAAGGCGGCCGTGGACAAGGTCTGCGCCGCGATGCGGTGCGCCGTGCTCGTCGTGTCCGGCCGCCCGCAGCTCGTCGGCGACCGGCTGGACTCCCTCGACGCCCTGGTGGCGTCCTGGCTGCCCGGCACCGAGGGCGACGGCGTCGCCGACGTGCTCTACGGCAGGCGCCCCTTCACCGGGCAGTCTCCGGTGACCTGGCCGAAGTCGGCCGAGCAGCTCCCGATCAACGTCGGGGACGCCTCGTACGACCCGCAGTTCCCCTACGGCTGGGGCCTCACCACGCTGACGAAGCCGCCGGCCGGCGGCGAGGGGGCGCTGACCGCCCTCGCGGTCGCGGCGGCCGTCGCGGAGAAGGCGCACCTGGGGAAGACCCCGGCGGGCAAGGCGATCGTGGACCGGGCGCGGCAACTGGTCCAGCAGCGGGCCGACGGGAAGCTCACCCCCGCCGTCTCCAAGCCGTTCGCCGAGGCCGACCACCTGCTGCTCACCGGTGACCTGACCGGGGCGGTCGCCAAGCTCCGAACGGCGTACCGGGCCGTCCAGGGATAGGCCGTAGCCCCACCCGGACGGGTGGATTATCCCCACCGGGTGACCCGGACGAGCGACGCATGGTTCGCTCGTCCGGGTTACCTTCGGAGTATGCGAAAGAGGACGTTCGCGTATGTCTGGGCCGTACTGCTGCTGATGTTCGCCGCGGCGGTGGCCGGGACGTCCTCGGCCGTCTCCGCCGCCCCCACCTCCGTCGCCGACGCCGCCCGCGCCCTGCGCGAGGACCCCGTGTACGTCGACCCCGGCGCCCGCGACCAGCTCTCCGTCTCCCAGGAACGCGCCCTGGAGGACCGGATCACCGATGCCGACAAGCCCGTCTTCGTCGCGGTGCTCCCCGAGACCTCCGCCTACCCAGCCGAGGGACTCCTCGCCACGCTGCGCAGCGAGACCGGCATCACCGGCGTGTACGCGGTGCGCCTCGGGGACGGCTTCAACGCCGGCGCCGACCCCCGGGTGATGTCCACCCGCGCCGTGCAGAACCTCGCCGCCGCCGTGAAGGCCCCGGCCGCCGACACTTCCACGCCCGCCCAGCTCGACGCCTTCGTGGACAGCGCCCTGACGCAGGCCCGCGGCACCGCTCCCGCCTCCTGGTCCGGCGACGGCTCCGGCGGCGCGGGCGCGGCGGGCGGCGTACCCGGCACCGGTCTGATCGTGCTGGCGGGCATCGCCGTGGCCGGCGGCGCGGGCGCGCTGATGATCAACCGCCGCAACCGGCGCCGGAAGGACGAGGAAGAACGCGCCGCCCTCGACAAGCTCCGGATCGTCGTCGACGAGGACATCACCGCCTACGGCGAGACCCTCGACCGGCTCGACTTCCACCCCTCCGAACCGGGCGCCGACGACGCCATGCGCGACGACTACGAGCGGGCCCTCGACTCCTACGAGACAGCGAAGAAACGCATGGGCCAGGCCGTCCGCCCCGCCGACGTGCGGGGGGTGACCCAAGCGCTGGAGGACGGCCGCTACAGCCTGGTCGTCCTGGAGGCCCGGCGGCAGGGCAAGGCGCTCCCCGACCGCAGGCCGCCCTGCTTCTTCGACCCGCGCCACGGCCCGTCGGTCGCCGAGGTCCGCTGGTCCCCGTCGGGCGGCACGGCCCGCGAGGTACCGGTCTGCGCCGCCGACCAGGTCCGGCTGCGCGACGGCGAGGACCCGATGAGCCGGACCGTCGACGTGGGCGGCGGCCGCCGGCGCCCCTACTGGGAGGCCGGGCCCGCGTACGGCCCGTGGGCGGGCGGCTACTTCGGCGGCGGCCTGCTCCCCGGCCTGCTGGTCGGCACCATGCTCGGCTCCATGCTCGCCACCCCGGCGTACGCGGCGGACTACGGCGGCGGCGACTTCGGGGCGGGCGGTGACTCCTCGGGCGGCGACGTCTCCGGTTCCGACTTCGACTCCTCGGGCTTCGGCGGCTTCGGCGACGGCGGCGGATTCGGGGACGGCGGCGGCTTCGGCGGAGGCGGCGGCTTCGACGGCGGAGGCTTCTAGGCCGCGTACGGCGTCGAGCCGGGCATACGGGGCAGACGGGATGACGGAACGGACGGCCGGGGACGACGGAACGGCCGGGACCGTGCGACGCGCACACGAACGAGAGGGTCTGGGCCGGTGGACCGTGATCGGGTGGGCAGGGAACTGCTCCAGGGACTGACCGTGGACGAGAGCCGGCCGGAGCAGCCGATCCTGCTCGACGCCGCGGGCTCACCGATAGACACCTGGCGGGAGAACTACCCGTACGACGTCAAGGTGCGCCGCAGGGAGTACGAGCGGACCAAGCGTGTCCTGCAGATCGAACTGCTCAAACTCCAGCGCTGGACCAAGGCGACGGGCGCCCGGGTGGTCGTGGTCTGCGAGGGGCGCGACGCGGCCGGCAAGGGCGGCACCATCCAGCGCTTCACCGAGCGCCTCAACCCGCGCGGCGCCCACATCGTCGCCCTGGACAAGCCCACCGACCGAGAAAAGGGGCAGTGGTACTTCCAGCGGTACGTCGCCCACCTGCCGGCCGCGGGCGAACTCGTCTTCTTCGACCGCTCCTGGTACAACCGCGCCGGGGTCGAGCGGGTCATGGGCTTCTGCACCCAGCCGGAGTACGAACTCTTCCTCCAGCAGTGCCCGTTGTTCGAGCGGATGCTGGTGGACGACGGAATCATCCTGGTGAAATTCTGGTTCTCCGTCTCCCGCGCCGAACAGCGCACCCGCTTCGCGATCCGGCAGGTCGACCCCGTCCGGCAGTGGAAGCTGTCGCCCACGGACATCGACTCCCTCGACCGCTGGGACGACTACACGGCCGCCAAGGTCGACATGTTCCGCGCCACCGACACCGCACACGCCCCCTGGACCGTGGTCAAGAGCAACGACAAGCGCCGCGCCCGCCTGGAGGCGATGCGCAGCCTGCTGGCCCGCGTGGACTACGACGCCAAGGACACCGAAGCCGTCGGCAAACCGGACCCCCTCATCGTGGGCGCCGCCGCCACCCTCCTGGAGCCCGGCGAAGAAGGCGCCGCCGCCCTCTCCCCGACCCCGCTCACCGGCCAGGCGGAGGGACCGGGGGAGCACCCGTAGAGGACGCGTCCCCGGCGTGGGCGGGCGTGGGCGTGGGGCCCTCGGAGCAAACGGTGGGGTGTCCCGACCGGCCCGTCCCGCTCACCCTGCTCGGGCCGTGTCCGGAGGGGCGATTACCTTTGATCTGCTACGCGGGGGGCTCTGCGTCCTACGCTGGGTCGAAGCGCCGCGCTGCGCCCGGCACTTCCTGGGAGGGCACTCCCTGGGAGGCACCGTGCCCGCACCTCTCGACAACGCCTCCCATCCGCCGACGTGGCCACCGCGGACTCCACCGCCGCCGAAGCGTCCGGTCAGCCCGCCGCCCCCGGATGACGTCGATGCCGGATCAGCGACGGGGCACGTCGTGCCGGTGGCCCGCCGGAGTATGTCGATGCGGAATCGGCGCGGAAGCAACCGGCTTCTGGAACCGGCGACTTGGGCACCGAAAGAGGCCCGTGGCGTCCTGGTGGAGCAGCTCGCGGCGTGGGGCCACCGGCTGGGTGAAGCGTCGCGGGAGGCGGTGGAGGCGGTCGCAACGCTCCTGGTCGAGTCCGCGCTCGGTGACGGCGGCACCCGGATTTCTCTTCACCTGTCGGACCAGGACGGGGCGGCCTGCATCGTTGTCCTGTCGCACACGGTCGGCCTGACCGGTAGTCACGAGAGTGGTGGGGGCGACGTGCTGCACCGGGTCACCGGCTACAGGCATGTCACTGGGTGCGGGTCCGATACCGGTCCGGAGGGCCGCCGGATCTGGGCGGTGCTCGACCTCTAGCTGAGCGCCTCCCTCCTTCTCCCTCCTCAGCCCTCGAAGAGCGCAGCAGCGTCGTGGGCGAGCGCCGTTCGGCGCGGCAGGTGCAGCGGGGCATTGCGGTTGTCCGGCGGGTGCTGGCCGCAGACTCCACCTGTCACGAAGCAATGATTACCTGGGCGCCCTCTGCTATGCCGTGGTCCGTATGTGGTGGCCCCGATGGAAGTGCCAGGGCTTGCTCACCGGGGCGGATCGCATTCAGACGATGGTGCTGCCGACGAAGGCGTTCCAGGCGTGTGGGGGCACGGTGAGGACGGGGCCGTCGGTGACCTTGGAGTCGCGGATGTGGACGGCGGCGGGGTGCGCGGCGACCTCGACGCAGTCGCCGCCCTCGCTGCCACTGTGGCTGGACTTGTGCCATTCGTAGGCGACTTCGAGGCAGGCTCCGCCCTCGCTGCCGCTGTAGCTGGACTTGAACCACGTGGGGGTTGTGTCGCGTGCGGTGCGGTCCATGACTCTCCCGGTGCTGGTCCGGTCAGGTGGTGCTGCCGACGAAGGCGTTCCAGGCGTGTGGGGGCACGGTGAGGACGGGGCCATCGGTGACCTTGGAGTCGCGGATGTGGACGGCGGCGGGGTGCGCGGCGACCTCGACGCAGTCGCCGCCCTGGTCGCTGCTGTAGCTGGACTTGCTCCAGTCGTAGGCGACTTCGAGGCAGGCCCCGCCTTGGTCACTGCTGTAGGTCGACTTGAACCAAGTGAGGGCTGTGCCGCGTGCCGCGCGAGTCATGACTCTCCAAGCAGGTCGTCCAGTAGGCGTGCGCTGCTCTCGACCGAGAGCGCCTGCGAGCGCAGCATCCCATATTTCTGTTGGAGCACACTGACGTCGTCGGGATCGTCGTGCAGCACGCTGGTGAGCTGCCCTTCGACGTAGGCGAGATGATCGTGGTCCGGAGTCTCCAGCAGCACCATCGGACCCGCCAGTCCCGCGTGTTTGGGCAGTCTCATGGGCATGATCTGGAGTCCGAGGTAGGGGAGTTCCATGCACCGCCGCAAGTGCCGGAGCTGCTCCAGGCGCATGGCGGCCTGGCCGATAGCGCTCCGTAGGACGGACTCCTCCAACACGAAATGCAGCATCGGCCGCGGTCTGCGGTCGAGGAGCTTCTGCCGGTCGAGGCGGGCGGTGACCCATTCCTCCCGCTGTTCCTCTTCCAGGGGCGGATAGAGGCAGGAGAAGAGGAACCTGGCGTATCCCTCCGTCTGGAGCAGCCCCGGCACCACCTGGTTCTGGTACGACAGCAGCGTCACCGCCTCCTGCTCGTGTTCCACGAAGTCCTGCACGAACGCCGGGAAGCGCTCCTTGTGCGGGACCTTGGCCACCGCGACCGCCAATACCCCCTTCGTGTCCAGGACTTCGTCCAACAGGCCGGCGACGTCCGCCTGGAGCGCCCGGCGGCCCTGTTCGATCGAGGCGATGGTGTCCTCGCCCACGAGGCAGCGGTCCGCCAGGGCCGTCTGCGTCAGACCCGCCGCCTTGCGGAAGGTGGCGACCTGCGCGCCGATCACGTGCCAGGACGTGACGCGCTTGTTCTTCTTCACCGAGTGCATGGCTGCTCTCTCCCCGTGCGTACGCCTCGTCGGGCCCATCAGAGCCCGTACAACCGTGCTGTACGACCTGACACGGTGGGTAAAACTAGTGACTGTTCGTGACAGTCGTCGCATGAATGAGACGACACAACTCCGCCGCACGCACGAGGCGTTCTTCCGCCGGGAACGCCGGTCCATCCCGCTCGTACGCATGTTCGTCCGCGCGGCCCTGCCCGACTGGGCGTGCCCCGCACTCATGGACGAAGGGCTGCGCCACGACGTGCTGCTCTGCGTGAGCGAGCTCGCCACGAACGCGCTCGTCCACGGCGTGCCGCCGGGGCGCGGGTTCCGCATTCACCTCATCCGGGCGGGCGACGTGCTCCGGATCGAGGTGCACGACAGCGGTGACGGCCGGGTGGAGCGCGTGGCGGACGCAGGGCCCGACGCGGAGGGTGGGCGCGGGCTGCGCGTGGTCGCGGAGCTGGCGGACGCCTGGGGAGTGGGCGAGCGGAACCCCGGCAAGAGCGTCTGGTGCGAGTTTGCCGTTCCGGCAATCAAGTTTGTCGAATCCGCTCCGCAGGCGCACTCTCTGCGGTGAAGGAGGTGGTCCGCATGACGAGCGGAAACGACACGAACCCGCGGTACGACGTGGTGGTGGTGGGCGGCGGTGCCGCCGGGCTGAGCGGGGCGCTGGCCCTGTCCCGGGCGCGGCGGTCCGTGCTGGTGATCGACGGGGGGCGGCCGCGCAACGCGCCCGCGTCCCGCGTGCACAACTACCTGGGGCGCGAAGGGACTCCGCCCGAGAAGCTGCTGGCCGCCGGGCGGGCCGAGGCCGCCGCGTACGGGGCCGAGATCGTGCCGGGCGAGGCGGTGTCGGCCGAGCGCCTGCCGGACGGTTTCCGCGTCGTGCGGGCCGACGGGACGGCCGTCGAGGCGCGCCGCCTGCTGGTCACCACCGGCCTGGTGGACACGCTGCCGCCGGTGGAAGGGCTGGCCGAGCGCTGGGGCCGCGAGGTGCTGCACTGCCCGTACTGCCACGGCTGGGAGGTGAGGACCCGGGCGATCGGCATCCTGGCCTCCGGACCGATGGTCGTGCACCAGGCGCTGCTGTGGCGGCAGTGGAGCGACGACGTGACGCTCTTCCTGCACACCGCGCCCGAGCCGTCCGACGAGGAGTACGAGCAACTCGCCGCGCGCGGTGTCGCCGTGGTGGACGGCGAGGCGACCGGGCTGGAGGTGCGCGACGACCGCCTGACCGGGGTGCGGCTGGCCGGCGGGACCGTGGTCCCGCGCGAGGCACTGGTGGTCCAGACGCGGATGGACGCGCGCTCCGGGGTGCTGGAGAGCCTGGGCGTCGTGCCCGTGGCGATGGAGATGGGCGGCCAGGTCATCGGGACGTACGTCGAGGCCGACCCCATGGGCGCCACCGGGGTGCCCGGAGTCTGGGTGGCCGGTAACGTCGCCAACCTCATGGAACAGGTCGTCGGCGCCGCAGCCGCCGGGCTGAAGGCGGCCTCGGCCGTCAACATGGACCTCGTCGCCGAGGAGACCCGGCGCGCGGTCGAGGCACGGCGTGCCCCCTTCTCGGCCGAGGCCGAGCGCCAGGTCTGCGCGCGCGTCCTCAAGGACCGCCGCCACGGACTGGAGACCGTCCGGCCGGAGACCACCGGACCGGAGACCACCCGGCAAGCGGCTTCCCGATGAGCGACGGGACCGAGTCCGTGACCGCCCCGCCGACCACCCCGACGACCCCGACGACGACCACCACCCCGATGACCACGACGACCACCACCCCGGCCGGCACCACCGCCGACCGGACCGCCACCACCCGTACCGGGGGAGCACCCATGACCGACGAGACCGCAGAGCCCCAGCAGACCGCCCCGACCGGCGCGGAGCTGTGGGACGAGAAGTACCGCGCCAGCCACCGGGTCTGGAGCGGCAACCCCAACACCGTCCTGGTCCGCGAAGTGGACGGGCTGACGCCCGGTCGCGCCCTGGACCTCGGGTGCGGCGAGGGCGCCGACGCGGTCTGGCTGGCCCGGGAGGGCTGGCGGGTCACCGCCACCGACATCTCCCGCGTGGCGCTGGAGCGCGCCGCCGGGCACGCGGCGGAGGCCGGGGTGGCAGACCGGGTCGACTGGCAGTGGCACGACCTCGGCGAGACGTTCCCCGCGGGGGAGTACGACTTGGTGTCGGCGTCCTTCCTGCACTCGATGGGCGACCTGCCCCGCGAGGAGATCCTGCGCCGCGCCGCCGGGGCGGTGGCGCCCGGCGGGGTGCTGCTGGTCGTCGGCCACTCCGGCTTTCCCACCTGGGAGAAGAACCCGGACCCCAGCGTCCACCTTCCCGGCCCGGACGAGGTGCTGGCGTCCCTGGAGCTGGCTCCGGGAGCGTGGCAGGTGCTGCTGTGCGCGGAGCACGAGCGCGTCCAGAACGACCCCGACGGCAACCCCACCACGCGCACCGACAACGCCGTGAAGGTCCGCCGCACCGGCTGAACCCGCCCGACGCGGGAGGCTGAACCCGCCCGACGCGGGAGGCGACGGGCGTCACCCGGAGCCGCCCGGCCCGTTACGGAAACGTACTTCCCGGAAGTGCGTTTCCGTAACGACCCCGAGGTGGCCGGCCCATGATCACTCCCGCCCTTCCTCCTTCCTGCTGGACTCCCTCGCGCGAGCTGCGGGCGGCGGCTCGGGCCGGTGACGTCGTCCTCATCGACCTGCACCGGCTGTACGGGGGTGAGTGACGGGACCGCCGCCCGTACTCGGAGCCTCGTCCCGAGGCCCCACCGTTCGCGCTCCGCCCCCGGAACGCCTGAGCGCCCGCCCCCGTCCCCCGTGGGGGGAGGAGAGGGCGGGCGCGCTCGGGGTCCCCCGGGGAGGGGGAGGAGGGTCAGGCTGCGGCCTTGATGGCGGAGATGTCGAAGCTCAGCTTGACCTTGTCGCTGACCATGACGCCGCCGGTCTCCAGCGCCGCGTTCCAGGTCAGGCCCCAGTCGGAGCGCAGGATGTCGGCGCTGCCCTCGAACCCGACGCGCTCGTTGCCGTAGACGTCGGTGGCGGAGCCGTTGAACTCCAGGTCGATGGAGAGCGGGCGGGTGACGTCCTTGATGGTGAGGTCGCCGGTGATGCGGTACCGGTCGCCGCCGAGCTGCTCGGCGGTGGTGGAGCGGAAGGTCATCAGCGGGAACTTCTCCGCGTCGAAGAAGTCGCCGCTCACCAGGTGGCCGTCGCGGTCGGCGATGCCGGTGTCCACGCTGGCGATCTTGACGTCGATGGAGGCCGAGGAGTTGGCCGGGTCGGTGCCGTCCAGTTCGAGGGTGCCCTCGTGTTCGCCGAAGGTGCCGCGCACGTTGGTGACCATGGCGTGGCGCACCGTGAAGGCGATGCTGCTGTGGGCGGGGTCGAGGGTGTACGTACCGGACAGCGCGGCAAGGGCCGGGTCCACGGCGGGGGTCTCGACGACGGCCGTCGCGGTGGCGGGCTTGCGGTTGAACAGAGCCATGGCTCCTCCTCGGGGGACGTGGTGGTGCGGGAGCGGAAGGGGTTGTTTAACCTTCAACGAGATTGACTGTAGCGCCATCTGGTTCAAGTTTCAACATCTGGGTCGGACGGATTCCGGGAAGCGCCCTCGTGGCCCTCCGTGGGGCCCGGTCGAGGGGTGCGGACCCCCGCCCGCGCCCTCCCCGGTCCGTTCTCCACCGCATCGCCACGCACGCGGTCTGGCGGACGCGCGTAGAACTCGGGCAGTATCGCCGTGCCGCACCCGCACGGCGGCGGAACGACGGGGTTCGCGGCTTCGGACAGACCCACGAGGTGTGCTCGGCGCGGACCCCACCCCCACAGTTGTCATGAGCAGGAGGAAAACCCCCATGTCGTACCCCCTCATGCCGCACGCGCCCGCCCCGCACCCCCTCGCCGCCCCCGGGCCGCACGCCCCCGCGTCGCGCCGGCCGCGGCCCTGGTTCCGCTCCGCGCTCACCGCCCTCGCCCTGGTGCTCGGTGCGCTCTTCGCCCCCGGCGTCGGCGCGCTCGGCAGCGGCGCCACCGAGGCGCACGCCGTCACCAAGCTCACCCACGCCCAGGCCACCGCCCGCTTCTCCTCGTCCGGCATCACCTGGTCGTCCTCCGGCGGCTGCTCGAACCGGAACGTCTCCACCTGTACGTCCTTCGACCAGCTCAACCTGCCGACCGCCCAGGGCGCCCAGACGCTCAAGAGCGCCACCGGCTGCGCGCTCAACATCACCGGCGGCACCGAGACCGGCCACGCGAGCGGCACCTACTCGCACTGGAACGGCTACAAGCTCGACTTCGCCAAGAGCACCTGCCTGACCAACTACGTCCACAACACCTTCAGTTACATCGGGGTGCGCGGCGACGGCGCGCCCCAGTACCAGTCCGGCTCCGGCAACGTCTACGCGGACGAGGGCAACCACTGGGACGTCACCTACTACAACTGCGGCGGCTGCTGACCCGCAGCAGCACGCGTGCCCCCGTCCCGGCCGGACTTCCGGCGGGACGGGGGCACGCGGGTGTCGTGCCGCAGGGTCAGGTCAGGTCTGCGCCGGCAGGGCAGGGCCCAGCGAGGAGAACTTCTCCTTGCTGACGATCCGGCGCGGCGGCCAGGTGATGTTCTCCGGCGGCCAGCTCTGGCCGGTCTTCTTCAGGAACCAGGCCGGCGGCTCGTACATCGGCGGCTCGTACCCCTCGGGCAGCGCGGTCTTCCACTCCACCTTCGCGCGCCGGGTCTCGAACTCCTCCTTGATGCCGCGCAGCAGCTCCGGCCGGACCAGCAGGTCGACGGCGGTCGCGGCCAGATAGCGGGCGGCCGCCTGGATCGACGCGTGCGCGGGGGCCGAACCCGCGCAGGAGGCGGTGGACCAGGTGTGCATCTTGCCGCCCACCGGTGCCAGCGCCGCGCCCATGGACACGGTGGGGACCTGCCAGCTGATGTCGGCCACGTCGGTCGAGCCGCCCCCGAGGAAGACCGGGTTGGGCGGGGTCAGCTCGGCTATCTCCGCGTGCAGGCCGAGTTCCGGCAGCCCCAGGGACTTCTGCAGCCCCTTGGCGAGCTTCTGGGCGTCGTCGGAGAACTTCGGCGGACCGATCGCGACCATGTTGTCGTACATCAGCTCGGCGAACGCCTTGGAGGGGAGCTGGTTCCAGCAGGCCGAGGTGATCTTGTGCTGGACCGTGGTGCGGCTGGCGGTGGCCGCCGCCTCCGACACAGCGATGACCTTGTCGAGCAGGGAGGTCACCCGCTCGACGCTGCCCTCGCGGACGTAGTAGGAGATCTCGGCGATCTCCGGGGTCACGTTGGGGATGTCGCCGCCGTTGTTGATCACCCAGTGCAGCCGGGCGGAGGGGCCCATGCTCTCCTCGCGGAGGAACTCCGACATGGTCGCCATCATCACGGCCGCGTCCAAGGCGCTCTTGTTGCCCAGTGGGGTGCCGCCGTGGCCGGCCACACCGAGGAAGGTGAAGGTGACGGCGGTCATCGCGTTGGAGGTGCCCCAGCCGGTGGCGTTGCCGGTGGACGGATGCCAGTCCAGGAAGGCGTCGAGCCCGTCGTAGACGCCCTGGCTGACGGCGTAGGTCTTGCCGATCAGCTGCTCCTCGGCGGTGGAGCCGAAGAACTTCACGGTCACGTCCAGCTTGTGGCGCCGCGCCGCCTCGGCGACGGCCGCCGCCGCCGCTGCCGCCGCGGTGCCCAGCGCACAGTGCCCGCAGCCGTGGCCGGGGCCGTAGCCGGGCGCGAACGGGTCGTGCACGTACTCCTTCGGGTCGTGCTCGCCGACCCCCTTGTTCTGCGAGAGGCCCGGCAGGGCGTCGTACTCCCCGCTGAAGCCGAGCGTGGGACCGCCCTTGCCGCGGGTGAACGTGGCGGTGAAGGCGGTCGGGAAGCCCGCCGTGCCGAACTCGACCTCGAAACCGGCCCGGCGCAGGAAGTCGGCCTGGGCGAGCGAGGAGTTCCACTCCCGCAGGCTCAGCTCGGCGTGCTCCCAGATCTCGTCGTTCAGCCCGTTGATCCGGCCGGAGTTGCGTCCGATCCAGTCGAGCGCGGTCCGCTTGGCGGCCGAGTCCCGCGCCAGACCCTTCGGCGGGGCGTACGCGGCTCCCTCGGCCAGCAGCCCGGCGGCGTCGTCCGACGCGGCGGCCATCGCCGGGTCGGCGCTCGCGGCCACGGCGGCGGTGGTGATCCCGGCGGCCCCGAGGAGCTGCATGATCCGCCGGCGGCTCAGTCCGTCCGCAGCCGCCGCGTGTGCCTCGTGGTGGTGGTCACTGGGGTCGTGCAAGTCGCACACGGGCGCCTCCCGATCGATGTCATGTACAGGCATGAATGTCCGGCACTCTCCATTCCGGATGTTGCGAAGTCAAGAGAGCGCGATGTCGGGGGAGTTACGCGTTCCGGTCCCGGCCCCGCCCCGTCGCGGCCGGCGCACCGGGACAGGAGAACGGCGGCCACCCCGCGCAGGGGTGGCCGCCGGTGGGGGGTGGAGGTGGGGGTCAGGAGCCGACGGACACCGTGAAGCGGCGCGGATTGCCGTCGTTCGCGGCGCCCGACACGTCCGGCTGCCCGTCCGGACGCACGTCGTCGTACGGGAAGGCGTAGCCGATCGGACTGTGCGCGTGGACCAGCCGGGACCAGTGGTTGGTCACTGCCTCGCGGTAGTAGTCCGACGCGGTCGCCCCGTTCGGCTGGTCCGGATGGCTGAGCATGAGGGACCGGTTGAAGCCCGCCGCGATCCGCGCCAGCAGCGCCTTCTTGTCGTCCGGGTCGGCCGGGTTGTTGGCGAACGGGCCGTGGTTGCAGGTGAAGACGTCCTTCGAGACCGGCTTGGCGAAGGTGTGCCCGCCGGTGAAGGTGAGGGTGTCCCCGACCACCCGGCCGGTGAGCGCGCCGCGCCCGCCCTGAAGGTCGATCCGCAGGTCGGTGGAGCGGTACTTCTCCCACACCGCGTCGATCTGCGCCGTGAACAGGTCCCGGAACGGCATCTGCTCGGGGCGGTCGAAGAACGGCGCCATCAGGTTCTGCGGCGAGATCACCCGCAGCACGCCGCCGTCCGCCCCACGGGTCACCAGCCGGTCCCACGGTTGCCCGTCGACGGCCGCCTGGGCCGCCAGCCCGTCCGCGATCCGCTGCACCGCCCCGTCCGGCATCGGGGCCACGGTGTGCGTGGCGTCCCCCTCCAGGGTGATCCCGATGGGCAGTGCGGTGACCAGGTCGACGTAGCTGATGTTGGCGTACAACTGCTGAGGATTGAAGGTGAACTCGCAGAACGACCAGGTGCGGCCGTAGTTCGGGTCGGTGGGGGTGGCGAAGGCGGGCTCCACCAGCGCGGGACCCGGATTGAGGGAGAAGTCGAGCGTGTCGTCCCGAACGAAGTAGACCCGGGCCCCGTACATCTGCGGGAGCGTCAGCACGACGGGCGCGCCACCGGAGCCGTTGAGCGGGATCGCGCAGTCCACCGGCAGCGGGGTCTGCGGGGCGGCGGGGGAGTCGGGGCGGTAGAGCCCGCCGTCCGGCCGCAGCAGTACCCAGCGGTCCGTGCCCTGCTCGTGCCCGGTGACGTAGGCGCGGACGGTGCCGGGCAACGACCGGTTCACCAGAGCCAGTTCGCAGGTGGCCGGGGCGGCCGAGGCGCGCGGGGAGAGGCTGCTGCCCCAGACGGGATACGTGAGCGCGGCGGCGGACGCGGCGGTGCCGGACAGGAACGTTCTGCGTGAGATCACGAGGGAACTCCCGAAGGTGTGTGTGGGGGTCCGCGGACGGAACGCGCTGGGGGCGTCCGCGGTGCGCACCACTCTCGCCACGCCGCAGGAGAGCGTCAAGACTTATGACTGAGAGCGCTCTCAAAAACGCGGAATTCTTCACTCCGTGGCCTTGGCGGGGGAGCGGGCCCCTGCTCGCCGGGGCGCGCGCCGGGCGCCGGCGGTCCGGTCGGAGGGCCCGCGGAGCGGCCGTGGACAAGAAGTGAAGGGAAGAAGGGGGACGGCGGTGGCACGTACGGTGGTGCGCGGCGGGCGGGGGAGAGGTGGTTCCCCGATGGGTGGCCGGGGGCCGGGGGCCGATGGCGATGCCGGTGGCGCCCGCCGACGCCGGGCGTTCCGCCGGGGCCTCGGCGGTCCGGGATGTTCGACAGCGACGTCCCCCACGCCTACGGTGGCGCGGGAACGAGGACGTGCCGGCTGATCATGGCCGTCCACCCCGGGCCGTGTTCCGCGGTCGCGGCCCGCCCGACCGCGACCGCCCGACCGCGACCGAGTAACCGCGACCGAGCGTCCGAACCGGCCCGCCCCACCCGAACGGCCCAGCGGTGCCCGCCCGTCCGGCCCTCCGGCGGGCGTGTCCGTCCGTCCGGTCCCGCGGCCGACGGCCCACGGCGCCGACCCACCCTGTTTATGGGATTCCCACAATCCGCTGCCGTCGCGCGTAGGCGGAAGGGCTGCATGGGGACAGCCTTCTGTCGGGCTCCACCAGTAATCCGGGCGGGAGACTGTGCGGAGTCGACGGCGGTTCCGTGCGGTGGGATCCGTAGGGTCGACACATGACCGTTGTGGACGAAATCCCGGGTGAGCCGAGCGACACGCGTGGCCGGGTGGCCGAACTGCTGGCACTGCGCGAGCGGGCGCGGCGCGGGCCGAGCGACCGGGCGACCGAGGCGCAGCACGCCAAGGGCAAGCTGACGGCCCGCGAGCGCATCGAGCTGCTGCTCGACCCCGGGACGTTCAAGGAGGTCGAACAGCTCCGGCGCCACCGTGCCACGGGCTTCGGCCTGGAGGCCAAGAAGCCGTACACCGACGGTGTCATCACCGGTTGGGGCACGGTCGACGGGCGCACGGTCTTCGTCTACGCGCACGACTTCCGGATCTTCGGCGGCGCGCTGGGCGAGGCCCACGCCACGAAGATCCACAAGATCATGGACATGGCCATCTCGGCCGGCGCGCCGCTGGTGTCGCTGAACGACGGCGCGGGCGCCCGCATCCAGGAGGGCGTGTCCGCGCTCGCCGGCTACGGCGGCATCTTCCAGCGCAACACCCGGGCCTCGGGCGTGATCCCGCAGATCAGCGTGATGCTCGGCCCGTGCGCCGGCGGCGCCGCCTACAGCCCGGCGCTGACGGACTTCGTCTTCATGGTCCGTGAGACCTCGCAGATGTTCATCACCGGACCGGACGTCGTGAAGGCGGTCACCGGCGAGGAGATCACCCAGAACGGCCTCGGCGGCGCGGACGTGCACGCCGAGACCTCGGGCGTCGCGCACTTCGCGTACGACGACGAGGAGACCTGCATCGCCGAGGTCCGCTACCTGATCGGGATGCTGCCCTCGAACAACCGTGAGAACCCGCCGACGGTGGAGAGCGACGACCCCGCCGACCGGCGCGGCGACGTCCTGCTGGACCTGGTCCCGGCCGACGGCAACCGCCCGTACGACATGCACAAGGTCATCGAGGAACTCGTCGACGACGGCGACTACCTGGAGATCCACGAGCGCTGGGCCCGCAACATCATCTGCGCGCTCGCCCGGCTCGACGGCCAGGTCGTCGGCATCGTGGCCAACCAGCCGCAGGCGCTGGCCGGGGTGCTGGACATCGAAGCGTCCGAAAAGGCCGCGCGTTTCGTCCAGATGTGTGACGCGTTCAACATTCCCATCGTCACTCTCCTGGACGTCCCCGGCTTCCTGCCCGGCGTCGACCAGGAGCACGGTGGGATCATCCGCCACGGCGCGAAGCTGCTCTACGCCTACTGCAACGCCACCGTGCCGAGGATCTCGCTGATCCTGCGCAAGGCGTACGGCGGTGCCTACATCGTGATGGACAGCCAGTCCATCGGGGCCGACCTCACCTACGCGTGGCCCACCAACGAGATCGCGGTGATGGGCGCGGAAGGCGCCGCCAACGTCATCTTCCGCCGCCAGATCGCCGAGGCCGAGGACCCGGAGGCCATGCGGGCCCGCATGGTCAAGGAGTACAAGGCCGAGCTGATGCATCCCTACTACGCCGCGGAGCGCGGCCTCGTCGACGACGTCATCGACCCGGCCGAGACCCGCGAGGTGCTGATCGCCTCGCTCGCCATGCTCCGCAACAAGCACGCGGACCTGCCCTCCCGCAAGCACGGCAACCCCCCGCAGTAGCCGGCCCCGCGGTCACCGCCGCACCGGAGCCGACACCCCCTGCCGAGAAGACGGAGACACCCACCCATGAGCGTCAATCCCGCAGATTCCGTGCTGCGCGTCGAGAAGGGCCACGCCGGCCCCGAGGAACTCGCGGCCATCACCGCGGTCCTGCTCGCACGCGCCGCCTCCCGCCCGGCGGAGATCCCGGCCCACCGCGGCCGCGTGACGGCCGGCTGGCGCCGGCTGGAGCGCACTCCCGGCTTCCGCGCCCCGCACAGCTGGCAGGGCTGACGCCCCGAGCGTCCCCGCACGCCCCCTACGGGCCCGTACCGGCTCACAAGCGCCGGTACGGGCCCGTACGCGTGCGCCGGAGCGGATAAGACCCTCTAGGGGGCCGTACGAGTCCTACGGGCGCGTACGGCCCCCTACGAGGCCGTACGCGCCCGTACGGGGCCCTACGGCACCCTTACGGGTCCTGTGCGGCTCTTACCGGCCCTACGCCCCTTGCGGACCGTTCCGGACCCTTACGGCCGCGAGGGGCGTAAGGCCGGGCCGCGAAGGTCCGTAATGAACCCCGCCCGCCCCGCCCGCCCCGGCCGACCGGGTCGGCGACGCGCAGAGGCCCCGCACTCCCGAGGGGTGCGGGGCCTCTGCGGCGGCGTCCGAGCCGTCGTCTCAGCGCAGCCGGGCCATGAGGGCGTGTTCCACGAGGGTGATGAGGGCGCTCTTGGCGTCGGCGCGGTGGCGGGCGTCGGTGGTGAGGATGGGGGTGTCGGGGCCGATCTGGAGTGCTTCGCGTACTTCGTCGGGGGTGTAGGGCTGGTGTCCGTCGAAGCCGTTGAGGGCGATGACGAAGGGCAGGCCGCTGTTCTCGAAGTAGTCGACGGCGGGGAAGCAGTCGGCGAGGCGGCGGGTGTCGACGAGGACGACGGCGCCGATGGCGCCGCGTACGAGGTCGTCCCACATGAACCAGAAGCGGTCCTGTCCGGGGGTGCCGAACAGGTACAGGATCAGGTCCTGGTCCAGGGTGATGCGGCCGAAGTCCATGGCCACCGTGGTGGTGGTCTTGTCCCCGGTGTGGGTCAGGTCGTCGATGCCCGCGGAGGCGGACGTCATCACGGCTTCGGTGCGCAGCGGGTTGATCTCCGAAACGGCACCGACAAACGTGGTCTTACCCACGCCGAAGCCCCCTGCCACCACGATCTTCGCCGAGGTGGTGGAGCGGGCCGCTCCGCCGCTAGAGCTTGCGAAGTCCACTGAGCACCCTTTCGAGCAGTGTCACATCTGGTTGGCCGCCGGCGGCCTCGTCGCCGCCGGGCTGGTGGATAGCGACGAGCCCGGCCTCGGCCAGATCGGCCACGAGGATCCGGGCTACGCCGAGAGGAATCGAGAGAAGGGCCGAAATCTCGGCGACCGACTTGATCTCGAAGCAGAGCCGGCAGATCCGCTGGTGCTCGGGCAACTGCCCTTGCAGCCGCGACGGATCGGCCGTGGTGCTGACCAGCGCCTCGATGGCGAGCTGGTAACGCGGCCGGGTCCGGCCACCGGTCATGGCGTACGGACGGACCAACGGGTTGTGCGCCGCGGGGGCGTTGCGCTCGGGAGCGCGCCGCTGCTGGACCGGCTGGATGCGGGGCTGGGCGGGGGAGTCGTACCGCTGCGGCTGCTGGGGGTGCTGCGGCTGCTGCGGGGACCAGTCGGACTCCGGCTGCCGGACCGGCCAGTCGTCGGACCCGTGCGACTGCTGCTGCTGCGGCTGCTGTTGCGCGGCCCACAGGCGCGCGTCGTGGGCGCCCTGCTGGTCCGCCCACCGCGGGTCCTGGGCGTGCGGCTGCCCCTGCCACCGGTCCCCGGCGGAGTACGGCTGCTGCTCGGGCCACTCCTGGCCCTGCGGCCGCTGCGGCTCCTCGTACGGCTGGTAAGGCTGCGGCTCACCCTGTCCGGTGGGCGCGGAGGGGTAGTCGAAGCGGTCGTGCCCGTGCTCGCCGGGGACCCGTCGACCCTCGTCGTACGGGTGTCCGCCTGTGGGTGCTGCCACGTCTCCTCCTCCGACTGCCTGTCGCCGATCCCAGTGGGGCCGCGCCACCGCACCTTATGGGGCGGTGGCGAGAAACGCACTGTCCGTCTCCTCAGTTGAGAAGACTTCCCTGAAGTTCGGCCCGCAGATCGGGGGTGAGAACGCCGCCCGCGCGATCGACAAGAAGCGCCATTTCGTACCCAACCAGACCGATATCGGCCTCAGGGTGGGCCAGTACGGCAAGTGACGAGCCGTCCGAGATGGACATGATGAAGAGGAATCCGCGCTCCATCTCCACAACCGTCTGGTTGACGGCACCGCCCTCGAAGATCCGGGAGGCGCCCGCGGTCAGCGACGTCAGTCCGGAAGCGACCGCCGCGAGCTGGTCCGCGCGGTCCCGGGGGAACCCCTCGGACATCGCCAGCAGGAGTCCGTCGGCGGAGACCACCACCGTGTGCGACACACCAGGGGTGTTGTCGACGAAGTTGGTGATCAACCAGTTGAGATTCTGCGCCGCCTGGCTCATCGGGCTCACACTAACGCTCCTGGTGGTAGTTACTGTTGTCCGCTCCCGCGCTGCGCCCCTGCTGGATACCGCGCCGCAGGTTGCTCAACCTGCCGCGGATGTCCTCGGGAGCACGCGAGATCTGTGGGCCGCCCTGCTGGGTCTGCTCCGCCGTGCCCTCGACCAGATTGGCCTTGGGCACCCGCCGGGGAAGCCCCGAAGGAGTGATCCCGCCGGCCTTCGGCTCGCGGAGCTTCTCGGCCCGCTCCCAGCGCTCGTCGTTCGTCGAACGCCAGTCTTCCTGGCCGTCGTTCTCCTGCGGCCCGGCCGTGGGCTGCGGCTGCTGTTCCTGCTGCGACTCGTGCTCGCCGACGCCCGCGGGCCGGTCGGCTCCGCGACCCGGCTGCCGTTGCTGCGGTCCGCCTCGCTTCGGCAGGCCCGCGTCCGTCAGCTCGTGGCCGGGGTTCGGGGTGGGACCCGAACGGTCGAAGCCTACGCGTTCCCCGGGCTCTCCGGGAGCGCCGGGGGCAGATTCCGTTTCGTCCGGCGCCGGAGCGGGGTAGCCGCCCTGGAATCCGGACTCGTCGGCCCACTCACCCTGCCCCTGCAGGTCGGTCCCGGTGGCGAACTGGTCTGCGTACGCCCCCTGTTGTGCACCCTGGTCCTGGTAGGCGCCCTCCACATGTCCCAGCGGCGCGTCCTGCGGGAGGCCGGCGGCGGGCGCTCCGGTACCGAACGGGTCGAACCCGCCGGCCGGGCCGGCCTGCTGCCCGAACTGGCCCTGCCCGTAGGCGTCCTGGGCGTGGCCGTTCTGGCCGTAGCCGTTCTGCGCGAAGGTCTCCTGGCCGAACTGCTCCTGCGGGTAACCCTCCTGCGCGTAGCCGTTCTGCGGGTACCCGTTCTGGGCGTAACCCTCCTGCGGGTAGCCGCTCGCGGGGAGCTCCTGCCGCGGGTACGGCTCCGGGGCGAACTCCTGGCCCCCCTGGGCGGCGGGCGCGCCCCCGGGGAAGGAGGCCTGCTCCCCGCCGGACCCGGCGGCGTCCAGGGCCGCGCGGCGCTCCTCGCGCATCAGCGAGCGGTTGACCGGGTCGAGCTGCGGGGCGTCCGCGGCCGGCGCCTCGTAGCGCGAGTCGTCGAAGCCGAGCTCGGCCGCCGTGCGCATCCGCTCCTGCTTCGGGGCGGCGGCGAAGGCCTTCTGCTCCGGGATGATCGAGGAGACGGTGAAGTCGTCCGGCTCCGGGGCCAAGCCGCCGCCACCGTGGGTGATCGCGTCGGGGAGCATGACCAGCGAGGTGGTGCCGGCCTGCTCGCCCGAAGGACGGAGCTGGACCCGCACGCCGTGCCGGTCGGCCAGCCGGCCGACCACGAACAGCCCCATCCGCTGGGAGACCGCGGCGTCCACGGTCGGCGGGTTGGCGAGCTTGTGGTTGATGTCGGCGAAGTCCTCGGCGGTGAGGCCGATGCCCTTGTCGTGGATCTCGACCATGACACGACCGTCCGGCAGCCGGGTCGCGTTGACCCGGACCTTGGTCTGCGGCGAGGAGAAGACCGTGGCGTTCTCCAGCAGCTCGGCCAGCAGGTGCACGAGGTCGGTGACGGCCTGGCCGTGGATCTCGGTGTCGGGGACTCCGGACAGCTCGATGCGCTCGTACGACTCCACCTCGGAGGAGGCGGCGCGCAGGACGTCCACCAGCGGCACCGGCTGGTTCCAGCGGCGGCCGGGCTCCTCGCCGGCGAGGACCAGGAGGTTCTCGCCGTTGCGCCGCATACGGGTCGCCAGGTGGTCCAGCTTGAACAGGCTCTCCAGCTGGTCCGGGTCGGCCTCGTTGTTCTCCAGGTCGGTGATGAGGGTCAGCTGGCCCTCGATGAGCGACTGGTTGCGGCGCGACAGGTTGGTGAAGATCGCGTTGACGTTGCCGCGGAGCATGGCCTGCTCGGCGGCGAGCCGGACGGCCTCCTGGTGCACCTGGTCGAAGGCGCGGGCGACCTCGCCGATCTCGTCGTGCGAGTCGATCGGGATCGGGTCGACGCGGGTGTCCACCCGGCCGGGGTCGGTCCGGGAGAGCTGGTCGACCAGGGACGGCAGCCGCTGCTCGGCGATCTGGAAGGCGGCGGTGCGCAGCCGGCGCATCGCGCGGCTCATCTGGCGGGCCATGAGGCCGGCCACCACGAACGCGACCAGCAGGGCGACGAGCACGATCGCGCCGTTGACGATGGCGTCGGACTTGGCGTCCGACGAGATCTGCGCGGCCTCGTTCACCGCCTTGTCGACCATCTCGTCCGCCACCGTGGCGTAGCCCTCGAACTTGGCGGTCGAGGCGGCCGTCCAGGTCTCCGGGGTGATGCCCTTGGCCTTGAGCTGCTTGGGCGACAGGCCCTTGCCGATCTCCGCGGCCATGCCGTCGAAGACGGAGCCCCCGGCGCTCGGCGGCGCCACGAAGGGCTTGCCCGCCGCGTCGGCCTGCTCCTTGGCGGCCTTGAGCTGGGCAGCCCCCTCGGTGGCCTTCTCGGCCATGACCTCCTTGAGGCGGTCCACGTCCCCCTGGGTGCCGCCGGAGTTGAACTCGCCGAGGGCGATCTGCTCCAGGTAGTTGTACGAGCCGAAGGCCTTGACCTGGGCGTCGAACTTGGTCGGCGTGCCGCTGGGGCGTACCAGGAGGTGCATGCCGATGGAGCGCTGAAGCGATTCTGCAGCCTGGGCCAGCTGGATCGCGTACACGGTGCGGCCGTAGCTGGTGACGTTGCCCGTGCCGAGGCCGAGCTCGTTGGCGAGCTCCATCAAGGAGTGCTGGACCTGCGTGTAGCCCTCTTCGGTCTTCACCGGGTCCAGCGCCTCGGCGTAGGCGGCCTTGCGCAGGTCCTCCAGCTTCGGCTCCTCGGTGCGGAACAGCTTCAGCCGCCGCTCCAGGCCCTGCTTCTGCGGCATGTCCGTGACGGCCGCGTCGAAGGCGTCGGCCGCCGTGTCCGTCGCGGCACGGGTCTTGGTGACGAGCTCGGCTTCGCGGTCGTTGGAGAGCAGCGGCTGGGCCGTGAGGTCGCGTTCGTTGAGCAGCGCGGCGCCGTACACCGAGGCGGCGCGCACGATCAGCGCCGTCTTCTCGGCGTCCTGCGCCTCGTTCCAGGTGTCGATCGAGCCCTTCACCTGGAAGCCGCCCATGACCAGGCCGACCAGGGCGGGGATGAGGAGGATCGCGTTCAGCCGGGTCGGCACGCGCCAGTTGCGCGGGGACAGCCGGCTGGCACTGCCGGCCGCGGGCTCGGGACCGGACTTCTCCGGGGGCTGCGCCGCGGTGCGCGGCGGCGGCGTGAAGTTGCCCCGCTCGGGCAGCGCTGAGCCCTCGTTGCTACGCCTCACTCGACCAACAACCTCTCGGCGTCGGCACCTACGTCGTGCCGGTTCATTCGTTCAGGGCCGTACTACTCGGGAGTACTTCGAATTCCAGCACGCGCACCGGCCGCGTTCCAAACACCCGGCGGCGGCCGGTCCGCGTGGCGGAAGCCTCAGATAAAACGGTCATAAAGAACGAGCCCCGTCAAATGACGGGGCTCATGTGAGCGCAGTGACACCGCACGAGTGCGTCGGGTGTCGAGCGGCGCTCAATTCTCTGTCGAAACGTTATGAACACGGGGGCGGAAGGTGTCAAAGGACACAGACCCGCCCCCGTGCCGGTCCGGCAACTCGCTTCGGCGAAAGCGGACTTATGCCGTGCTACTTCAGCCGGGCCATGAGGGCGTGTTCCACGAGGGTGATGAGGGCGCTCTTGGCGTCGGCGCGGTGGCGGGCGTCGGTGGTGAGGATGGGGGTGTCGGGGCCGATCTGGAGTGCTTCGCGTACTTCGTCGGGGGTGTAGGGCTGGTGTCCGTCGAAGCCGTTGAGGGCGATGACGAAGGGCAGGCCGCTGTTCTCGAAGTAGTCGACGGCGGGGAAGCAGTCGGCGAGGCGGCGGGTGTCGACGAGGACGACGGCGCCGATGGCGCCGCGTACGAGGTCGTCCCACATGAACCAGAAGCGGTCCTGTCCGGGGGTGCCGAACAGGTACAGGATCAGGTCCTGGTCCAGGGTGATGCGGCCGAAGTCCATGGCCACCGTGGTGGTGGTCTTGTCCCCGGTGTGGGTCAGGTCGTCGATGCCCGCGGAGGCGGACGTCATCACGGCTTCGGTGCGCAGCGGGTTGATCTCCGAAACGGCACCGACAAACGTGGTCTTACCCACGCCGAAGCCCCCTGCCACCACGATCTTCGCCGAGGTGGTGGAGCGGGCCGCTCCGCCGCTAGAGCTTGCGAAGTCCACTGAGCACCCTTTCGAGCAGTGTCACGTCCGGCGTGCCGCCGGCCTCTCCGTTGCCGGGCTGGTGGATGGCCACCATGCCGGCTTCCGCCAGGTCCGCCACGAGGATCCGCGCCACGCCGAGCGGCATGGACAGCAGTGCCGAGACCTCCGCCACCGACTTGACCTCGCGGCAGAGGTGGCAGATCCGCTGGTGCTCGGGGAGCAGCGTCCCCAGGTGAGCCGGATCGGCCGTGGTGCTGACCAGTGCCTCGATGGCGAGCTGGTAGCGGGGCCGGGTCCGGCCGCCGGTCATGGCGTACGGACGGACCAACGGCTGGTCGCCTTCACCGTCGTACGACGCGTGGTGCAGAGCGCCGTACGGATCGGGTGAGGCGGGTGGCGGGGTCATGAATCCTCCGGGCTGGACAGCAGGGCGTCTACGTACCGTCTGCAGCGGCCGGTGGGGGGCTGATCGGCCTGACGGGTGTGAATCATGGGCAGTACCTGAGGAGATCCTGGTCGAAATCCGCTCCGAGGCCGCCTAGTGCAGCAGACTTCCCTGGAGTTCGGCACGCAGGTCGGGCGTGAGGACGGAACCCGCACGGTCGACGAGCAGCGCCATCTCGTAGCCGACCAGACCGATGTCGGCGTCCGGGTGGGCGAGTACGGCCAGTGAGGAACCGTCGGAGACGGACATGAGGAAGAGGAACCCCCGCTCCATCTCCACGACCGTCTGGCTGACCGCGCCGCCCTCGAAGATGCGGGAGGCGCCCGCGGTCAGCGAGGTCAGCCCGGAGGCGACCGCCGCGAGCTGGTCGGCGCGGTCGCGCGGGAAACCTTCGGACATCGCCAGCAGCAGTCCGTCGGCCGACACCACCACCGTGTGCGACACCCCGGGGGTGTTGTCCACGAAGTTGGTGATCAGCCAGTTCAGATTCTGCGCGGCCTGACTCATGGGGCTCAACTAGCGCTCCTGCTGGTGAGGGGGGCCGAGTGGGAAGCTGCCGGTCGACCGGCCGTTGGCCTGCCGTCCCTGCTGGATGCCCCGGCGGAGATTGGTCAGACGACCGCGCACGTCGTCGGGCGCGCGCGAAACCTGGGGTCCGGACTGGTGATTCTGCTGCTGAGCGGTGCCAGGAACCAAATTGGCGCGCGGAACCCGCCGCGGCAGACCGGATGTGGTGATTCCGCCGGCGGCCGGCTTCTTCGCCCGCTCGGCCTGGCGCACCAGGTCGTCGTTGGGCGACGGGCGCCACTGCGGCAACGACCCGGTGTCGCCCGGGGAACGCACCGGGGCGGGCGGACCGGAGAGGTCGCCGGCCGGGGCCGCGGGCGGCTCCTGGCCACCGGACTGCGGCCCGTGGAACCAGTTGGTCTCCAGCGTGTCGTAGAGCGGCGTACGGCCGTCGCCCGGACCCGAAGCCGGCGGCAGGGCCTCCGGACGCTCCGGACGGCGGGGCATGCCGCCCGCCTGCCCGGCGGGCGGACGGGGCACCCCGAAGTCGTCGTCCCGGTCGCGGCGGGCGGGGCCCGGCAGCCCTGCGCCGGCCGGCAGCGGGGCGCCGAAGTCGGGACGGGCGAACTGCGTGGTGCTCGCCGGGTCCGCCGGGCCGGGACCGGGCGGGGCGGAGAAGTCCGGACGGGCGAACTCGGCCGTGGCCGCGGGACCCTGCCGGTCGTCCGCCGCCGGGTGGGACGGGGGGTCGAAGGGGGAGCGGGAGCCGGGAAGCTGGAACTGGCCGGTGGCGTCCGCCTCTTCGTGACCGCGCGGCGTGTCCAGGGGCGTACGCCGGGGCGCACCCTGCTCCTGCGCACCCCAGCTCGTGGTCTGCGGGCGCTGCTGCGGGGGGTTCCCGCCGGGCAGCTCCGCGCGCGGGCCGCCGGGCGGCGGCAACTGGCGGCCGGGGCCGCCGGACTGCTGGAAGCCGCCCTGGCCGGCGGGCGCGCCCTGGGCCGGACCGAAGGAGCTCTGCGTGCCGGAGGCGGGCCGCACGGGCGCGGGGCCCTGGCGTCCCTGACCGTAGGCGTCGGGGCCGTAGGAGCCGGGACCGAACGAGTCGGGACCGTTCTGGCCCGGACCGTTCTGGCCCGGACCGTTCTGGCCCGGACCCTGCGGGCCGCCGAACGGCTGCTGCTGGGCGCCGGGGCCGTACGGGTCCTGCCGGTCGTTCTGGCCGCCCTGCGGTCCGGTGGCGCCGGGACCGGCCTGGGACGGCTCGTGGCCGAACAGGTTGGGCTCACCGCGGCCGGGAGCGTCCTGCGCGTTGCGCACGGGCGGACGGCCGCCGCCGAAGGCCTGGGAGAGGCCGCCGGCCTGGCGCTGCGGCTCCAGGCCCGGGAAGCCCTGGGCGCCGGTCTCCTCGCGGAACTGGGGGCCGCGGTTCTGGCCGCCGTCGGCCTGCGGACCACCGGCCTGCGGACCACCGGGGCGGCGCGGGCCGGCGTCCCGGGAGGGCAGGGCCGCACGCGGGCCGGAACCCGCGCCGACCTGGCCGCGCGGAGCGGTGGCGCCGAGCCCCTTGGCCGGGGGAGCCTGCGGGCCGCCGAGACCGGGGCGCGGGGCGTTGCCGCCGCCGGGAGCGCCGGCGCCGGCCAGCAGGCCGCCGGGCGCCTGGGCGCCGTTCGGCCGGGCGCCGGGCTGCTTGGAAGCCGGCTGCTTGCCACCGTTGGCGACGTCCACCGGCAGCATGACGAGTGCCGTGGTGCCGCCGGAGTCGGACGGGCGGAGCTGGATGCGGATGCCGTGGCGCAGCGAGAGCCGGCCGACCACGAACAGGCCCATCCGGCGGGACACCGAGACGTCCACGGTGGGCGGCGAGGCGAGCCGCTCGTTGATCGCGGCGAGGTCCTCCGGCGAGAGGCCGATGCCGGTGTCGTGGATCTCCACCAGCACCCGGCCGTCCGGCAGCGCGTGCCCGGTGACCCGGACCTTGGTCTGCGGCGAGGAGAACGACGTGGCGTTCTCCAGCAGCTCGGCCAGCAGGTGCACGAGGTCGTTGACGACGCGTCCGGCCACTTCGGTGGCGGGCACCGCGGCCAGTTCGATGCGCTCGTACTGCTCCACCTCGGAGGCGGCGGCACGAAGCACGTCGACCAGCGGGACGGGGCGCGTCCAGCGGCGGCCCGGCTCCTCGCCGGCGAGGACGAGGAGGTTCTCGCCGTTGCGGCGCATACGGGTCGCGAGGTGGTCGAGCTTGAAGAGCGAGGAGAGCTGGTCCGGGTCGGCCTCGCGGGACTCCAGTTCGGAGATGAGCGAGAGCTGGCGCTGGATGAGGCCCTGGCTGCGGCGCGAGAGGTTGGTGAACATCGCGTTGACGTTGCCCCGCAGCAGCGCCTGCTCGGCGGCGAGGCGGACCGCCTCGCGGTGCACGTCGTCGAAGGCCGCGGCCACCTGGCCGATCTCGTCGCGCGAGTGCACGCCGACCGACTCCACGGAGGTGTCGACGTCCTGCGGGTCGGTCTCGGAGAGCTGCTTGACGAGCTCGGGCAGCCGGTCCTGGGCGACCCGGGTGGCGGTGTCCTGGAGACGGCGCAGCGAGCGGATCATCGACCGCGCCACCACGAACGCGCCCACCAGGGAGACGCCGAGGACGAGGAGGATCACGGCGCCGTTGAGGATCGCCTCGCGCTGGGACGCCTCGCGCAGCTCGCGGGCCTTGCCCTCCATGTCGCTGAGGAGGGTGGCCTCGATGGTCTCCATCGCCTGGATCTTGGTGGAGCTCTGGTCGTACCAGTCGAGGTAGGACCGCGCCTTGCGCTCGTCCAGGCCCGTGGTGGTGTCCAGGACCTGCTTCGCGTACATGTCCGCGGCGTTGATCTCGGGGTTGCCGTTGGTCAGCGGGTCCGTCAGGTCGGCGGCGCTGTTGCCGGTGGCGGCGTAGATCGTGTTGAACGAGTTGAGCGCCAGGCTCTCCTTGCGGAGCGCGTTGCGGCCGAACTGCTTGTCGTTCGGGTCCAGGTGCGTTTTCTGGCTGTTGCCGCCGGGCAGCGCCGCGGCGATGATCGCCCGCTGGACGGAGGCGTACTCCTTGGCCGACGAGAACGCGGCCAGCGCCCGGGTCCGCTTGATCATCTCGGGGCTGCTGGTCGCCTGCGCCATGTCCTGCGACAGGCCCAGCAGCGAGGTGATGAGCTGGCTGTACTGGTCGACCGTGGCGAGGGACGGGTCGCCCTTGGCGTAGGCGTTCTTGCGGATGTCCCGGATCTGCCCGAGCTGGGTCGAGATCATGGATATGGAGGCGTGGATGCCTTCCAGCGCCTCGTCGCCCTCGGCGTCCCCCATCTCCAGGGTGGCGTCCAGGAAGGCGTCCTTGGCCCGGTCGGTCTTCTTCCGGGGCTCGGTGACCTTGTAGTTGGTCGCGGTGACGCCGTTGGAGAGCGGACCGGCCGACTGGTCGCGCTCGTTCTGCAGCGCCTGGGCCAGCTCGGTGGCCTGCTTGGTCATCTGCGTCAGCAGCTGCATGTGCTCCAGCTGCTCCATGTCGCCCATGGACTCGTTGATGCGGAGTCCGCCGAGCGTGGTGGCGGCGACGACGGGAAGCGCCAGGAGCGAGACCAGGCGCGTGCTGATGCGCCAGTTGCGCAGGGCCATGCGGGAGCCGGCGCTGACCTGGCCGCGGGGCCTGGCGGGATTCGCCGGGGTGGTGCCGCCGGCCGCCGGGGCGCCCGTGCGCTGTGCGTTGTCGTCACCGTCGCCGGCTGTCGCCGACCCGGGGTTCTGGGCGTGCTGGGGCGAGGAACCGCGGTCGGCTCCGCCGCGCGGCTCGTGTTCCGCCGGAGCTTCCCCGCGGCCCTGGTGAGCCTGGGGCGACCCCGTGCCATCCCTCTTGAAACGTCCCTGCACTAGCGTCGCAACCTCTGGACCAGGCGTCCCTCCGCGCGATGGCGGCCGGGACGGTGTCGGCGTCGTGGGGCACCGGAAGCGCCCCAAGGTGGTCGTTGAGCGACCGGCGTACTCATCCCCCTCCCGCCGCTCGCTCGGCGCCGCGTTGCGCCCCTGCGCCGGTCTGAACCCGCGGCGGTGCGTGGAATTCCAGCACAGTGCAGGACCGCCAACAAGGGCCCTGAGCATCGCCTTCACGGGGATGACACGGCGTGACGGGAGCGTGACGTGGGGTGGGAGGCGTTCACCCGCAAAGCTGATCATTACGGACACGGCCCCATCGGAGGCCCAAGGTCCCAGTCGCCATGATCAGGAGCGGAATGGATCATTCAGTGACGCAATGTCCGTTTCTCGATGGATGATCATCATCCCGATATGTTCCTTTTGTAGGCGAACTCGTGAGCAAACTCACACGATGATCGCTGTCTCATTCGAGCGCTTGCCGGGTGTCCGATGTTTGGAGGGGTCTGCCGAGGGGGCAGGAACAGTCGCCCCGGCCCTCGTGCGCGGGGTCCCCGCAGCCCTCTCCGGCGCCCGCGAGCCCCTCGCCGGCCCCCCGGCGCGGCGGCCCGCGCGCGGAGCGGCGGCACCGGTGCCCGCGTTAGCCTGGAGCGTCAGTCTTCAGCCAGCCAGCAAGTGAGGGGCGACAGCATCCCGTGCGCATCGCCAGGTTCTCCATCGACGGCAATGTCGCCTTCGGCGCCGTCGAGGGAGAGGGCACCGTCGAATCCGGTGGCCTCGTCCTCGACATCATCAAGGGCATTCCGTACGCCGACTTCGAGCTCTCCGGCACCAAGGTCCCGCTGAACAAGGTCCGGCTGCTGCCCCCCGTGCTCCCCAACAAAGTCGTGGCCATCGGCCGCAACTACGCCGAGCACGCCGCCGAACTCGGCAACGAGGTCGGGGACGTCCCGGTGGCCTTCTTCAAGCCCACCACCTCGGTGATCGGCTCCGGGGACGCCATCGAGTACCCCTCCTTCTCCGACGAACTGCACCACGAGGCCGAACTGGCCGTGGTCATCGGCCGCATGTGCCGCGAGGTGCCCCGCGAGCGCGTCCGCGACGTCGTCTTCGGCTACACCTGCGCCAACGACGTCACCGCCCGCGACGCCCAGCGGCGCGAGAAGCAGTGGGCCCGCGCCAAGGGCTTCGACACCTCCTGCCCGCTCGGCCCCTGGGTGGAGACCGACCTGGACCCCGGCGACCTGACGATCCAGGCCACCGTCAACGGCGAACAGCGACAGCTCGGCCGCACCAGCGACATGGTCCGCTCGGTGGAGGACCTCGTCGTCCACATCACGGAGGCGATGACGCTGCTCCCGGGCGACGTGATCCTCACCGGCACCCCCGCGGGGGTCGGCCCCCTGCACGTCGGCGACGAGGTCGCCGTCACCATCGAAGGCATCGGCACTCTCACCAACAAGGTGATCAAGCGTGGTTAACGGCACCTCCCCCAAGCCCCCGGCTCCGCTCGGGCACGGGGTACCCCCCCGCGTGCGGTTCTGTCCCTCCCCGACCGGCAACCCCCACGTCGGGCTGGTGCGGACCGCCCTGTTCAACTGGGCCTTCGCCCGGCACCACGGGGGCACCCTGGTCTTCCGCATCGAGGACACCGACGCGGCCCGCGACTCCGAGGAGTCGTACCAGCAGCTCCTGGACTCGATGCGCTGGCTCGGCTTCGACTGGGACGAGGGCCCCGAGATCGGCGGCCCGCACGCCCCGTACCGCCAGTCGCAGCGGATGGACCTTTACCGCGACGTCGCGGCCAAGCTGCAGGACGCCGGCCACGCCTACTCCTGCTACTGCACCACGGAGGAGCTCGACGCCCGCCGCGACGCCGCCCGCGCCGCCGGCAAGCCGTCCGGCTACGACGGCCACTGCCGCGACCTCACCGCCGAGCAGAAGGCGGCGTACGAGGCCGAGGGCCGCGCCCCGATCGTCCGCTTCCGGATGCCCGACGAGGCGATCACCTTCACCGACCTGGTCCGCGGCGAGATCACGGTCCAGCCGGAGAACGTCCCCGACTACGGCATCGTCCGCGCCAACGGGGCCCCGCTCTACACGCTGGTCAACCCGGTGGACGACGCCCTGATGGAGATCACCCACGTCCTGCGCGGCGAGGACCTGCTCTCCTCCACCCCTCGCCAGATCGCCCTCTACCGGGCGCTGATCGAGCTGGGCGTGGCCAAGGACGTCCCCGCCTTCGGCCACCTGCCGTACGTCATGGGCGAGGGCAACAAGAAGCTCTCCAAGCGCGACCCGCAGGCCTCGCTCAACCTCTACCGCGAGCGCGGCTTCCTGCCCGAGGGCCTGCTCAACTACCTCTCGCTGCTGGGCTGGTCGATCGCCGAGGACCGCGACATCTTCAGCAGGGACGAGCTGGTCGCGGCGTTCGACATCGCCGACGTCAACGCCAACCCGGCCCGCTTCGACCTGAAGAAGGCCGAGCACGTCAACGCCGAGCACATCCGGATGCTCGACGTGAAGGACTTCACCGAGCGCTGCGCGCCCTGGCTGCGGGCCCCCTTCGCGAACTGGGCGCCGGAGCGGTTCGACGCGGAGAAGTTCGCCGAGATCGCCCCGCACGCCCAGACGCGGGTCACCGTCCTGTCCGACATCACCGCCAACGTCGACTTCCTCTTCCTGGAGGAGCCGGTCGAGGACGAGGCGTCCTGGGCCAAGGCGATGAAGGAGGGCTCCGACGCCCTGCTGACCACCGCCCGCGCCAATCTGGCCGCCGCCGGGTGGAACGCCGAAGAGCTCAAGGCCGCCGTCCTCGCCGCCGGCGAGACGCACGGCCTGAAGCTCGGCAAGGCGCAGGCCCCGGTCCGCGTCGCGGTCACCGGCCGCACGGTCGGGCTGCCGCTCTTCGAGTCCATGGAGATCCTGGGCCGCGAGAAGACCCTCGCCCGGATCGACGCGGCACTGGCCAGGCTCACCGCCTGATCCGGACGCCGCACGACGCCCGGAGGCCGGGCTCCCCGACGGGGGAGCCCGGCCTCCGGGCGTTCGCCCGTCCACGCGCACGGGTAGGGCACCGGTATGGGGATCAGAGCGGTGCTGTGGGACGTGGACGACACGATCTTCGACTACCGGGGGGCCGACACCCGGGCCATGAGCCGGCTGCTGGAGCTGGAAGGGCTGCCGCCCGGGTACGCGACGCCCGACGAGGCGCTGGAGGGATGGCACACGACCACCATGCGGCACTGGGCGCGGTTCGCCGCCGGGGAGACGGACTTCGACGGCCAGCGCAGGGACCGGGTGCGGGACTTCCTCGGCGAGCCGGCGCTGACCGACGAGGGGGCCGACGACTGGTTCGCCCGGCACGCCGCCCACTACGAGGCCGCCTGGGAGCTCTTCCCGGACGTGCTGCCGGTGCTGGAACTGCTGGCCTCCGACTACCGCCACGGGGTGCTCTCCAACTCCAGCACCGCCCACCAGCACCGCAAACTGACCGCCCTCGGGGTGCGGGAGCGTTTCGAGGTGATGGTGTGCGCCGTCGAACTCGGGATCTCCAAGCCGGAACCGGGCGCCTTCCTGGCCGCCTGCGAACTGCTGGCCCTGGAGCCGCACGAGGTGGCGTACGTCGGCGACGAGCCGGACATCGACGCCGCGGGCGCCGTCGCGGCCGGGCTCACCGGCATCTGGCTGGACCGCCGGGGGCGGGGCGGACGAGCCGATCTGGTCCGCATCACCGGCCTGGACCAGCTCCCCGACGTGCTGGCCGGGATACCCGTTTTGGAGCGCCGGACACCTTCGGGTAATGTTCTTTCTGCGCCGCCCGAGCGGGCCGAAAGATCCGGTCGGGAAGCGTAGACAGAAAAACAACCCTCAGGGGTTGCTTTTCATTGGGCTATGGTGTAATTGGCAACACTACGGTTTCTGGTACCGTCATTCTAGGTTCGAGTCCTGGTAGCCCAGCGCAGTATCGAGCAACAAGCCCCCGTTGTGTAGCGGCCTAGCACGCTGCCCTCTCACGGCAGTAGCGCCGGTTCGAATCCGGTCGGGGGTACAGATCCATCCCGCGGGTGCATCAGGGTCGCACCCACGTTCCCGCGGTGAAAACATCCGGCTGACGCCGGACGAGGATCGCTAGGGCCCCCGTTGTGTAGCGGCCTAGCACGCTGCCCTCTCACGGCAGTAGCGCCGGTTCGAATCCGGTCGGGGGTACTTGCATCACCATGGGCTATGGTGTAATTGGCAACACTACGGTTTCTGGTACCGTCATTCTAGGTTCGAGTCCTGGTAGCCCAGCGCAAGTCCCCAAGAACAAGCCCCCGTTGTGTAGCGGCCTAGCACGCTGCCCTCTCACGGCAGTAGCGCCGGTTCGAATCCGGTCGGGGGTACACAGAGGAGAAGGTCCTTCACCCATGGTGGAGGACCTTTTTCGTGTGCCCGTGTGCCCGTGTGCCCGTGGGGCTCTGTGTCCGTGGGGCGCTCTTCCGTGGGTCATCTCCCGGACGTCCGGGGCGGGTTCGGGCCGGACCGCGGGCAACCGGTGTGCAGCGGAAGGGCGGTGCGGGCGCGGGGCCACCACGACGCTGGGGCGGCCGTCCGTCGCGCACGGGGTCGGAACGGGAAACGGAGAAACGGAGCACGGAAAGGCCGGGGCGGGCGGTCAGCCGCGGCGCAGGGCCTCGCTGAGGCGGGCCGCGGAGTCGATGACCGCCTGGGCGTGCATCCGGCCGGGGTGCCGGGTCAGCCGCTCGATCGGACCGGAGACCGACACCGCGGCGACCACGCGGTTCGAGGGGCCGCGCACCGGCGCGGAGACCGAGGCCACGCCCGGCTCGCGCTCTCCGATCGACTGGGCCCAGCCCCGGCGCCGTACGCCGGAGAGCGCCGTCGCGGTGAACCGGGCCCCCTGCAGGCCGCGGTGGAGCCGCTCCGGCTCCTCCCAGGCCATCAGGATCTGGGCGGAGGAGCCGGCCTTCATCGTGAGCGTGGAGCCCACCGGCACGGTGTCCCGCAGTCCGGACAGCCGTTCCGCGGCGGCCACGCAGATGCGCATGTCGCCCTGGCGGCGATAGAGCTGCGCGCTCTCCCCGGTGATGTCGCGGAGGTGGGTGAGCACCGGGCCCGCGGTCGCCAGCAGGCGGTCCTCGCCCGCCGCAGCCGCCAGTTCGGCCAGGCGCGGGCCGAGGATGAACCGGCCCTGCATGTCGCGTGCCACCATGCGGTGATGTTCGAGTGCCACGGCGAGGCGGTGGGCCGTGGGTCGTGCGAGTCCGGTCGCCGCCACCAGACCGGCCAGGGTGGCCGGGCCGGACTCCAGAGCGGCCAATACCACGGCCGCCTTGTCGAGAACGCCGACGCCGCTAGAGTTGTCCATACGACGATATTCGCGTCTCACTCTGTGAAACGCAAGTTCAATTTCCGCTGGAAGTTGCGAACCTGTACGGACGGCCGTACGGCGGCCCGTAGCCACCGCCCCGCAGGGGGACCGGACGGCGGCGCACCGAATCTCTAGTTGGGCCGGCGAGGACGCCGGCCGGAGGGAAAGCGATGGGTAGGACACTCGCGGAGAAGGTCTGGGACGACCACGTCGTCCGGCGCGCGGAGGGCGAGCCCGACCTTCTCTTCATCGATCTGCACCTGCTGCACGAGGTGACCAGCCCGCAGGCCTTCGACGGTCTGCGGCAGGCCGGACGCCCGGTGCGGCGCCTCGACCTCACCATCGCCACCGAGGACCACAACACCCCGACCCTCGACATCGACAAGCCGATCGCCGACCCGGTCTCCCGCGCCCAGCTGGAGACCCTGCGCAAGAACTGCGCGGAGTTCGGCGTGCGGCTGCACCCGCTGGGCGACGTCGAGCAGGGCGTCGTGCACGTGGTCGGCCCGCAGCTCGGGCTCACCCAGCCGGGCACCACCGTGGTCTGCGGCGACTCCCACACCTCCACCCACGGAGCCTTCGGCGCGCTGGCGTTCGGCATCGGCACCAGCCAGGTGGAGCACGTGCTGGCCACCCAGACGCTGCCGATGGCCCGCCCGAAGACCATGGCCATCACGATCGAGGGCGAACTGCCTGAGGACGTCACGGCCAAGGACGTCATCCTGGCGATCATCACCCGGATCGGCACCGGCGGCGGCCAGGGCTACATCATCGAATACCGCGGCTCCGCCATCGAGAAGCTCTCGATGGAGGCCCGGATGACCATCTGCAACATGTCGATCGAGGCCGGCGCCCGCGCGGGCATGATCGCGCCCGACGCGACCACCTTCGAGTACCTCCGGGGCCGTGACCACGCCCCGCAGGGCGAGGACTGGGACGCCGCCGTCGCGTACTGGAAGACGCTGCGCACCGACGACGACGCCGTCTTCGACGCGGAGGTCGTCATCGACGCCGCGGAGCTGGCCCCGTTCGTCACCTGGGGCACCAACCCCGGCCAGGGCGCGCCGCTCTCCGCCAACGTCCCCGACCCCGCCTCGTACGAGGACGCCTCGGAGCGGTTCGCCGCCGAAAAGGCCCTGGAGTACATGGGGTTGACCGCCGGGCAGCCGCTGCGCGACATCGGTGTCGACACCGTCTTCGTGGGCTCCTGCACCAACGGCCGGATCGAGGACCTGCGCAACGCCGCAGCGATCCTGGACGGACGCAAAGTCGCCGACGGCGTACGGATGCTGGTCGTGCCGGGCTCCGTCCGGGTCGCGCTGCAGGCGGTCGAGGAGGGTCTGGACAAGGTGTTCACCGCGGCGGGCGCCGAATGGCGGCACGCGGGCTGCTCGATGTGCCTGGGCATGAACCCCGATCAGCTCGCCCCCGGCGAGCGCTCCGCCTCCACCTCGAACCGCAACTTCGAGGGACGGCAGGGCAAGGGCGGACGCACCCACCTCGTCTCCCCGCAGGTCGCCGCCGCCACCGCGGTGCTCGGCCACCTGGCCTCGCCCGCCGACCTGTCCGACACCCGTACGCCCGCCGGAGTCCGATAACCATGGAAGCATTCACGATCCACACCGGCCGGGCCGTCCCGCTGCGCCGCAGCAACGTCGACACCGACCAGATCATCCCGGCCCACTGGCTGAAGAAGGTCACCCGCGACGGCTTCGAGGACGGCCTCTTCGAAGCCTGGCGCAAGGACGACTCCTTCATCCTCAACCGCCCCGAGCGGCAGGGCGCGAGCGTCCTGGTGGCGGGCCCCGACTTCGGCACCGGCTCCTCCCGCGAGCACGCCGTCTGGGCCCTGCAGAACTTCGGCTTCAAGACCGTCATCTCCTCCCGGTTCGCCGACATCTTCCGCGGCAACTCGCTGAAGAACGGTCTGCTGACCGTCGTTCTGGACCAGTCCGTCGTCGACACCCTGTGGGAGCTGACGGAGGCCGACCCGACCGCCGAGGTCACGGTCGACCTGGAGGCGCGGGAGGTTCGGGCGGGGGACGTCACCGCCGCCTTCGAGCTCGACGAGAACGCCCGCTGGCGGCTGCTGAACGGCCTCGACGACATCAGCCTCACCCTTCAGAACGAAGCGGACATCGCGGCGTACGAGACGGCAAGGCCGGCCCACAAGCCGCGTACAATTCACGTCTGAGCAGCGCTTTTCCAGTACTGCGCCCCCTGCCCGCCGGCAGGGGGCGCAGTCGCTTGTTGAGACCCCGTACGGCGACAACTCGCCCCAGATGGCACAATCGGTGCATGGAACGCGACAGCCAACTCAAGCTCTATGGCCAAGTCGCCGACCAATTGAAGGAAGCGCACACAAGAGTGCGTGCACTGCAAGTCCCGGAGGGCGTACGGATGGCGCTGTCCCGGCAGCTGTTGGTCATCACGGCCGCGGCGAAGCACGATCTCTCGGGCGCCGCACGGCGTCTGGACCGGTTGAAGAAGGACCTCGACGAGGGCCGATTCCCCGAAGGTGACTGACTCCGCGGAACTCCGCGGCGGTCGACTTCGTTGCGGCACTAGGGTGATTAGCCCGTTTCGTGTTTGATTTGCGGTATATATCTGCCTAACGTGCGAAAAAGCCTGAACGATTTCGTTCGGGCAATGTCTCCGAAGGGGAAGACGTGAACAAGGCGCAGCTCGTAGAAGCGATTGCCGACAAGGTCGGCGGCCGCCAGCAGGCCGCAGACGCGGTCGACGCGGTACTGGACGCGATCGTCCGCGCGGTCGTGGCGGGAGACCGCGTGTCGGTCACCGGCTTCGGCTCGTTCGAGAAGGTCGACCGCCCGGCCCGTTACGCCCGCAACCCGCAGACGGGTGAGCGCGTGCGGGTCAAGAAGACCTCGGTGCCCCGCTTCCGCGCGGGTCAGGGCTTCAAGGACCTGGTGAGCGGCTCCAAGAAGCTCCCCAAGAACGACGTGGCCGTCAAGAAGGCCCCCAAGGGCAGCCTCTCGGGCGGAGCTTCCACCCGTACGACGGCCAAGGCCGCCGCCAAGAAGGCCACCGCCAAGAAGGCCACCGCCGCGAAGAAGGCGACGCCGGCGAAGAAGACCACGGCCGCCGCCGCGAAGAAGGCGACGCCGGCGAAGAAGACCACGGCCGCCGCAGCCAAGAAGGCGACGCCGGCGAAGAAGACCACGGCCACCGCCGCCAAGAAGGCCGTCGCCACCAAGACCGCGCCCGCCAAGAAGACCACGGCGAAGAAGGCGCCCGCGAAGAAGACCACGGCGCGCACGACGACCGCCAAGAAGGCCGCCGCTCGCAAGAAGTAGGACCGGGCACGCGCTCGCTCCCGCACACGCGCCGGGCCGGGCTCCCCTCGGGGGAGCCCGGCCCGCGGCGTGTCCGGCACCCCCGGAGGCCCGCGGGGGCGTCAGAAGGTCTGGAGCGTCACCAGGGAGATCCGCAGTCCGGCGCCCCGTCCCTCGCCCTCGATCCGCACCCGCTGGCCCGGCCGCAGCATCAGCAGCCCGCCCGCGTCGAAGGCCGGTGCGCCGAACTCCACCGGGGTGCCGTCGTCCAGCAGCACACTTCCGCTGCGGGTCTCGGAGTCGTACGTGTACGCGGTCGCCTGCATGGACGGCAGCCTAGCGGTCGCCCGCCGGCGCGGCGCCGGCGTCCAGGGCCGCCGCGGCGTCCAGAGCGGCCGTGTGCGGCCCCACCCCCAGCTCCAGTGCGACCCGCAGGTCCTCGCCGGTGTCGACGTCCCGGCGGACGGAATCCAGCCCGGCCAGAGTGACTTCCCTCGCGCCGGAGGCGAGATGACGCAACCGGGAAGGACCTCCGAAAACCGGACGCAATTCCGAACCCCGGCGGGCCGACAGAAATGTCGTGCCGATTCCCGCGGCATCGGTGAGAAATGTACGGGGAAATCCGGAAGAGAATTCGAGCACCCGGTCCAATTCGCCGGGCCGCAGCGCCGGGAGATCCGCGTTCAGTGCGGCGACCGGGCAGCCCGCCCGCCGGGCCCGCGCCGCCCGGGCGCCGTGGGCGAGCGCCGGGTTGAGCCCCGCGGCCGGGGCGTCCGGCACCACCCGGGCGCCGAGCTCCGCGAGGGCCGCCGCCGCGACCGGATCGTCCGTGACGACCACCACATCGTGGACGGCGCGGCAGGCGAGCGCCGCGGCCACCGTGTCCTGCGCGAACGCCAGCGCGAGCCGGGGCCGCCACGGGCCGCCCGTCGCCCGCTCCAGCCTGCTCTTGGCGTGCGCCAAGGGCTTCAGCGGAACGATCAGGGACCAGCCGTCGGTCGGGTCGGTGTTCGTGGCGATCTCCCCCTCCATGAGCGTCGGCGGCCATTCTCGCGCGCCGGTAGGAGAACCTGCGGGACCGGCCCGTGGGGCGAGGCGTACGGTGTTCTCTGCAGAGCAGGGGCCTGGGGCGTGACTTGACCGTCGGTAGCCAGGCAGTCAGGTCCACGAACTAGGGAAAGGTGTCCGGGTGTCCGGCCGCAGAATCGGCTTCTGGTACCGCCTGGCAGCGGCCATCGCCAAACCGCCGCTGGTGGTTCTCTTCAAGCGCGACTGGCGTGGAATGGAACACATTCCGGCCGAAGGCGGATTCATCACGGCCGTCAACCACAACTCGTACCTGGACCCGCTGTCCTACGGGCACTTCCAGTACAACACCGGCCGGGTGCCGAGGTACCTGGCCAAGGCCGGCCTCTTCCGCACCCCGTTCGTCGGCATGATCCTGCGGGGGACCGGCCAGATCCCGGTCTACCGGGAGACCACCGACGCACTGGACGCCTTCCGGGCGGCCGTCGCCGCGATCGAGCGGGGCGAATGCGTGGCCTTCTACCCGGAGGGCACCCTGACCCGCGACCCCGAGATGTGGCCGATGGCCGGCAAGACCGGCGCCGCCCGGCTGGCGCTGCTCACCCGCGCCCCGGTCATCCCGGTCGCCCAGTGGGGCGCCAACCTCGTGATGCCGCCGTACGCCAAGGAGAAGAAGCTCCGGCTCTTCCCCCGCAAGACCTTCCAGGTGCAGGCCGGGCCGCCGGTCGACCTGGACCGGTTCTACGGCCGGGAGCCCACCCCGGAGGTGCTGCGCGAGGTCACGGCGGCCATCATGGCCGCCGTCACCGCGCAGCTGGAGATCGTGCGCGGCGAGAAGGCCCCCGCCACGCCCTACGATCACCGCAAGGCCCGCGCGGAGCAGCGGCGCAGGGCGAAGGGAAAGGGAACCACGTGACGCACCCCGGCAAGGCAGCCGTCTTCGGAACCGGCTCGTGGGGTACCGCCTTCGGCATGGTCCTCGCCGACGCGGGCTGCGAGGTCACCCTCTGGGGACGCCGGCCCGAGGTCGCCGAGGCGATCAACACCACCCGCACCAACCCCGACTACCTGCCCGGGATCGAACTCCCCGCCTCCGTGCGGGCCACCACCGACGCCGCCGAGGCGCTGCGCGGCGCCGACTTCGCGGTCCTGGTGGTGCCCTCCCAGACCCTGCGGGAGAACCTCGCCGCGTGGGCCCCGCACCTGGAGCCGCAGACCGTCCTCGTCTCGCTGATGAAGGGCGTCGAACTCGGCACCGCGAAGCTGATGAGCGAGGTCATCGCGGACGTCACCAAGGTCTCCCCGGACCGGGTGGCGGTCATCACCGGCCCCAACCTCGCCAAAGAGATCGCCGAACGCCGCCCGGCCGCCGCCGTCGTGGCGTGCGAGGACGAGAGCGTCGCCCAGCGGCTCCAGGCGGCCTGCCACACCCCGTACTTCCGGCCGTACACCGTCACCGACGTGGTGGGGTGCGAGCTCGGCGGCGCGGTCAAGAACGTCATCGGGCTGGCCGTCGGCATCGCGGACGGCATGGGCCTCGGCGACAACACCAAGGGCTCGCTCATCACCCGCGGCCTCGCCGAGACCACCCGTCTGGGCCTGGCGATGGGCGCCGATCCGCTGACCTTCTCCGGACTGGCCGGACTCGGCGACCTGGTGGCCACCTGCTCCTCGCCGCTGTCGCGCAACCACACCTTCGGCACCAACCTCGGCCGGGGCATGACGCTCGAACAGACCGTCGCCGCCACCAAGCAGACCGCCGAGGGCGTCAAGTCCTGCGAGTCCGTGCTCGACCTGGCCCGCAGGCACGGCGTCGACATGCCGATCACGGAAACGGTCGTGGAGATCGTCCACGAGGGCAAGTCGCCGGTCCTCGCGGTGAAGGAGCTCATGTCGCGCAGCCCCAAGCCCGAGCGACGCTGACGCCGCCCCTACCAGCAGGTACGCTCATCGCGATATGAGCAGCGAGAACCTTCCCCAGAGCCCTGAGCGCCCCGAGAGCCCTGTGCGGCGGAGCGGCAAGCCGCGCGTGGCCGTCGTGTTCGGCGGACGCAGCTCCGAACACGGCATCTCGGTCGTCACCGCCGGCGCCGTGCTGAGCGCCATCGACCGGACGAAGTACGACGTCCTGCCGATCGGCATCACCACGGACGGGCGGTGGGCGCTGACCGCCGACGAGCCCGCCCGGATGGCCATCACCGACCGGCGGGTGCCCGACGTGGACCAGCTCGCCGAGTCCACCGAGGGCGGTGTGGTGCTCTCCGTCGACCCCGGCAGCCGCGAGGTCGTCTACGCCGAACCCGGCTCCGTGCCCAAGGCGCTGGGCGAGGTCGACGTCGTCTTCCCCGTGCTGCACGGCCCCTACGGCGAGGACGGCACCCTCCAGGGGCTGCTCGAACTGTCTGGCGTGCCCTATGTCGGCGCCGGCGTTCTCGCCTCGGCGGTCGGGCAGGACAAGGAGTACATGAAGCGGGTGTTCGTCTCCTTCGGGCTGCCCGTCGGTCCCTACGAGGTGATCCGCCCCCGCGAGTGGGACAAGGACCCCGCGGCCGCCCGCAAGCGCATCGTGGACTTCGCCGGGGAGCACGGCTGGCCGCTCTTCGTGAAGCCCGCCCGCGGCGGTTCCTCGGTGGGCATCACCAAGGTCGACGGCCTCGCGGGCCTGGACGAGGCGATCGAGGAGGCCCGGCGCCACGACCCCAAGTTCCTGGTCGAGTCGCTGCTGCGCGGCCGCGAGATCGAGTGCGGGGTGCTGGAGTTCGAGGACGGCCCGCGCGCGAGCGTGCCCGCCGAGATCCCCCCGGTCACCGCGCACGACTTCTACGACTTCGAGGCGAAGTACATCGACTCCGCCGCGGGCATGGTCCCCGCGCCGCTCACCCCCGAGCAGACCGCCGAGGTCCAGAGGCTCGCCGTGGACGCCTTCGAGGCGGCCTCCTGCGAGGGACTGGTGCGCGCCGACTTCTTCCTCACCGAGGACGGCACGTTCGTCATCAACGAGATCAACACCATGCCGGGCTTCACGCCGATCTCCATGTACCCGCGCATGTGGCAGGAGAGCGGGGTCGGCTACCAGGAGCTGGTGGACCGGCTCATCCAGGCGGCGCTGGACCGCCCCACGGGACTGCGTTGACCGGTCCGGTCGCACGCCTTGGCCCCACGCGCGCGACGCCGCCCGCTCACAGGCTCTCGGGGACCGTCCGGCGGACGGCTCCGGCGAACTCCGCGAGCGGGCTGGCGTCGTGCGCGAACCTCTCGTCCATCGTCACCTCGACGTACGCCTTGCGGTACGTCGAGGTGAACCGGGGCCCGTCGTCGGCCCGCTGCTCCAGCAGCCAGTTGACGCCGTCCGCGTCGATCGCCTTGGACTGGGCGTCCTCCATCTTCGCGGGCCGCGGGACACCGCAGCGCAGTACGATCGCCCCGTCCCCCCAGCCGGCGGTCAGCGGCGACCGCGGCGAGGGGTCGGAGCGTTCCAGGCCGGCCACGGTGCCGGGCAGCGCCCGGTCCAGCGCCTCGCAGTACGCGGCCGCCTCCCCCGAGGGGGAGGGAGCCGTCACGGCGGGCTGCGCACCCCCGGCGGTGCAGCCCGCCGCGGCCAGGACGAGCACGACGGCGGACGGACCGAACAACAGCGGGCGCGGGGACCGGCGGCGGGAAAACGTCACCGGGCCAGCGTAGACGGGGGTCAGAGGTGGACGACGGGGCAGGTCAGGGTTCGTGTGATGCCGTCCACCTGCTGGACTTTGGCGACCACCATGCGACCGAGCTCGTCGACCGAATCGGCCTGCGCGCGCACGATCACGTCATAGGGTCCGGTGACGTCTTCTGCCTGGATCACTCCCGGGATCTTCGAGACGGTCTCGGCGACGGTCGACGCCTTGCCCACCTCGGTCTGGATGAGGATGTACGCCTGTACCACGGAACCTCCAGGGCGGCCACGAGGATCATGTGGGGGAAAGGGACGCCACGTTATCGCGTCGCCGACGGGCGCGGGGAGACCCCGGGACCGGGTGCCGGCCCCGGCGTGGCGTACGGACGGCAGAAGTTGACGTGTCTTACGACGGTACCGACAGCGGTGACGGCCCGCGACCGCGAGCCGGGTCCGCCGCACGGGGAACGCCCGGCCCGCGACGGCCACGACAGCCCGGGCGGACGCCCGGCGCGACACATGAGAGGTGAGACTCGGTGAAGGGAACCGTGGGCGAGTTGGGGGAGTTCGGGCTCATCAAGGAGCTCACCTCCCGGCTCACCACCACTCCGGCGGTGCGGCTGGGCCCCGGCGACGACGCCGCCGTGGTGGCCGCGCCGGACCGCAGGGTCGTGGTGAGTACGGACGTCCTGCTGGAAGGGCGGCACTTCCGCCGCGACTGGTCGACGGCGTACGACGTCGGCCGCAAGGCGGCGGCGCAGAACCTCGCGGACATCGCCGCGATGGGCGCGGTGCCCACCGCGCTGCTGCTCGGGCTCGTGGTGCCCGCCGCCCTGCCGGTCACCTGGGCCGCCGAACTGATGGACGGCCTGCGCGACGAGTGCCAGGTGGCGGGGGCGGCCGTCGTCGGCGGCGACGTCGTCGGCGGCGACACCATCACCATCGCCATCACCGCCCTCGGCGACCTGCGCAACCACGACCCCGTCACCCGCGGCGGGGCCCGCCCCGGCGACGTCGTCGCCGTCACCGGCTGGCTCGGCTGGTCCGCCGCCGGATTCGCCGTGCTCTCCCGCGGGTTCCGCTCGCCGCGCGCCTTCGTCGAGGCCCACCGGCGGCCCGAACCCCCGTACCACGCGGGCCCCGCGGCGGCCGGGCTCGGCGCCACCGCGATGACGGACGTCAGTGACGGACTCGTCGCCGACCTCGGGCACATCGCCGAGGCCAGCAAGGTCCGCATCGACCTGCGGTCCGGACTGATCGACATCCCCTCGCAGATGTCGGACATCGGCCAGGCCGTCGGCGTCGACCCGCTCCAGTGGGTGCTGACCGGGGGCGAGGACCACGCGATCGTCGCGACCTTCCCGCCGGAGGTCAAACTCCCCGCGCGCTGGCGGGTCATCGGCGAGGTCGTGCACCCCTCGGCGCTGCCCCAGGTCACCGTGGACGGGGCGCCCTGGACGAGCACGGGCGGCTGGGACCACTTCGGTTCCATCGAGGACTGAACCGGCCGGGGGCGACCAGCAGGTGGGACCGGATCGGCGTCGCGGAAGATCCCCAGTAGATTGCGGGCCATGCCGATAACCACCTCCGCCCTGCCCCGTGTGCTCACCGTCGCCGGCTCCGACTCCGGCGGCGGCGCGGGGATCCAGGCCGACCTGAAGACGATGCTCGCCCTCGGATGCCACGGCATGAGCGTGCTGACCGCCGTGACCGCGCAGAACTCCCTGGGGGTGCAGGGCGCCTGGGACCTGCCCGCCGAAGCGGTCACCGCCCAGTACCGCAGCGTCGTCGACGACATCGGGGTCCAGGCCGTGAAGACCGGCATGCTCTCGTCCGCCGTCCTCGTCGAGACCGTGGCCGGACTGCTCGCCGGCACCCGGGCCCCGGTGGTCGTGGACCCGGTCGGGGTCTCCAAGCACGGCGATTCCCTGCTGGCCTCCGAGGCGCTCGACGCCGTACGCACGAAGCTGCTGCCCGTCGCCACCGTCGCGACCCCGAACCTCGACGAAGTGGCGCAGCTCACCGGGATCGCGGTCACGGACGAACGCGGGATGCGCCGGGCCGCCGGCGCGCTGCTGGAGTTCGGTCCGCGCTGGGTCGTCGTCAAGGGCGGCCATCTGCCCGGTGAGGCGGTGGACCTGCTCACCGACGGCTCCGAGGAGCACTGGCTGCACGCTCCCCGGCACGACAACCGGCACACCCACGGCACCGGCTGCACCCTCGCCTCCGCCATCGCCTGCGGACTGGCCCGGGGCCAGAACGTCCCCACCGCCGTCCGCAACGCCAAGACCTACGTCACCGGAGCCATCGAGGGCGGCTTCCCGCTCGGTGCCGGGATCGGCCCGGTCGACCACGGCTGGCGCACCCGCGGCGCCTGACCGGGACGGCCACGGCCCGCACGGGCACAGCAAAAAGCCGGTCCACCGAGGTGGACCGGCTTTTTGGGCAACCGGAAGGCTGCGCTACGACGTGTACGTCAGCGCGCGACCTTGCCGGCCTTGATGCACGAGGTGCAGACGTTGAGCCGCTTCGGCGTCCGACCGACCACTGCACGCACGCGCTGGATGTTGGGATTCCAGCGACGGGACGTACGGCGGTGCGAGTGCGAAATGTTGTTGCCGAAGCCCGGCCCCTTGCCGCAGACGTCGCAGTTGGCAGCCACGGGTCACTCCAAAGACTTCAGATGCACTTACAGTGAATTCCGGCACGCCGGAATCAGCGAACTGAAGTGGCGGTACCGGAGGAATAGCCCGATTCGCATCGGGCAACCGAAACACCATACAACGGCTGCGTCGGTACAACGAAACTACCACGGTCCGGCCCGCGCTCCTCCCGCCCCCCGTCACCTCCGGGGGCGTGCGGATACGCTGCCGTGCAGCCGCCACGGCCGCGCTCAAGGAGGACTGAAGACGGTGCCGCACCCCACCGACACCCTGGACGCCGTCGCGGTACGCACCTGGTGCGCACTGGCCCTGGAGGGCCTCGGCCGGGAGCGTGAGGAGATCGACGCGATCAACGTCTATCCCGTCGCGGACGGCGACACCGGCACCAACCTGTACCTGACCGCCGAGTCCGCGGCGGCGGCCGTCGAAGCGGTGTTCGCCGCCCACGCGACCGGGACCACCGCCCCCGCCACCGCCGACGCCGTACGCGCCATGGCGCACGGGGCGCTCATCGGAGCCCGCGGCAACTCCGGCACCATCCTGGCCCAACTGCTGCGCGCCATGGCCTCGGTCCTGGCCGCCGGCGGCGACGGCGACCACCTCGCCCGCGCCCTCTCCCGCGCCGCCGCCTCCGCCCGCCGGGCCGTCGCCCACCCCGTCGAGGGCACCGTCCTCACCGTCGCCACCGCCGCCGCCGAGGCCGCCGAAGTCGCCGGGGCGGCGTCGGGCGACCTCGCCGCCGTGGCCGCGGCGGCCCACGAGGGTGCCGTCGCCGCCCTGGAGACGACCCCGGACCGCCTCCCCGTGCTGCAACGGGCCGGCGTCGTGGACGCCGGAGGACGAGGACTCGTCGTCGTCCTCGGGGCGCTCCTGGAGACCGTCACCGGGCGGGCGCCCGTCCGCGCCACCCGGCCCGTCCCCGGCCCGCCCGACCGGGCCCCCGGCGGCCCCGCCCCGGCCGACGACTGCGCGGGGGAGCCCGGGGAGGGGCCCGCGTTCGAGGTGATCTACCTCCTGGAGGCCGCGGACGAGGCCGTGGAGCGGCTGCGCACCCGGCTGGACGGCCTCGGCGACTCCCTGGTCGTCGTCGGCGGCGACGGCCTGTGGAACGTCCACGTGCACGTCGACGACGCCGGCGCCGCCGTGGAGGCCGGGGTCGAGGCGGGCCGGCCGCACCGCATCCGCATCACCCACTTCGCCGCCGCCCGCGGCCAGGCCCGCCCCGAGCCCGCCCGCCGGGCCGTCGTGGCCGTCGTCCCCGGCGACGGACTCTGCGACCTGTGCGCGCGGGCCGGCGCCACCACCGTCCTCGCCCGGCCCGGGGAGCCGCCCGCCAGCGGCGAGCTGGTCGACGCCGTCCGCCGCGCGCACGCCCGCGAAGTGGTGCTGCTGCCCAACGACGCCGGTCTGCGCCACACCGCGGCCGCCGCCGCCGAACAGGCCAGGGCCGAGGGCATCCGGGTCGCCGTGATCCCCACCCGGGCCGCCGTCCAGGGCATCGCCGCCCTCGCCGTCCACGAGCCCGAGCGGTCCTTCGACGAGGACGTGGTCGCGATGACCGCCGCCGCGGGCGCCACCCGGTACGCCGAGGTCGCCGTCGCCGAGCACCGGTCCTGGACCACCGCCGGTATCTGCCAGGCCGGCGACGTCCTCGGCCTGATCGACGGGGACGTCGCGCTCATCGGCCCCGACGTCCCCGGCGCGGCCCGCACGGTGCTCGACCGGATGCTCGCGGCCGGCGGCGAACTCGTCACCCTGGTCCTCGGCGAAGGCGTGCCCGACTCCTTCGGGGACGAGCTGGAGACCCATGTGCGCGCGGGCCACCTGGCCGTCGACACCGTGGTCTACCGGGGCGGCCACCAGAGCGCCCCGCTGCTCATCGGCGTCGAGTAGCGGGTCCCGGCGGTCCCACGGCCGTGCCCGGCGCACGGTTGTCGGTGCCGTGGTGTGCAATGGAACGCGTGTCTGCGCTCGATGAACCCCTCAAGAAGCTGCTCGGCGGAGCCACCGCGAAGGTGATGGCCGACCACCTCGGTCTGCACACGGTCGGGGACCTGCTGCACCACTACCCGCGGCGGTACGAGGAGCGCGGCCGGCTGACGTCGCTCACCGACCTCCCCGTCGACGAGCACGTCACGGTCGTCGCGCAGGTCGCCGACGCCCGGATCATGGCCTTCAACGGCGGGCGCGGCAAACGCCTGGAAGTCACTCTCACCGACGGCTCCGGCAAGCTCCAGCTCGTCTTCTTCGGCCACGGGGTCCACAAGCCGCACAAGGAACTGCTCCCCGGACGCCGGGCGATGTTCGCGGGCAAGGTCTCGGTCTTCAACCGCAAGACGCAGCTCGCCCATCCCACCTACCAGCTCCTGGACGCGCCGCCGGAGGGCTCCGCCGGCGATCCGGAGGCGGACGTGGCCGAGGCGGTCGACGCCTTCGCCGGGCGGCTGCTGCCGATCTACCCGGCCTGCAAGCAGCTCGACTCCTGGCGCATCGCCAAGGCCGTCGACGTGGTGCTGCCCAGCGCCGACCGGGCCGTCGACCCGCTGCCGGCCGCGCTGCGCGAGGGACGCGGGTTCGTGCCGCTGCCCGAGGCACTGCACAAGGTGCACCGCCCGCAGACCAAGGCCGACGTCGCCGACGCCCGCGCCCGGCTGAAGTGGGACGAGGCCTTCGTCCTGCAGGTCGCCCTCGCCCGCCGCCGGTACGCCGACACCCAGCTCCCCGCCGTCGCCCGCCGGGCCGTCACCGGCGGACTGCTCGACGCCTTCGACGCGACGCTCCCCTTCACCCTCACCGAGGGCCAGCTCAAGGTCACCGCGGAGATCTTCGGCGACCTCGCCACCGAACACCCCATGCACCGGCTGCTCCAGGGCGAGGTCGGCTCCGGAAAGACCATGGTGGCCCTGCGCGCCATGCTCACCGTCGTCGACGCGGGCGGCCAGGCCGCGATGCTCGCGCCCACCGAGGTGCTCGCCCAGCAGCACCACCGCTCCATCACCGAGATGATGGGCGAACTGGCCGAGGGCGGCATGCTCGGAGGCTCCGACCGCGGTACCAAAGTCGTGCTGCTCACCGGCTCCATGGGCACCGCCGCCCGTCGGCAGGCCCTGCTCGACCTGGTCACCGGCGAGGCCGGCATCGTCATCGGCACCCACGCCCTGATCGAGGACAAGGTCCAGTTCCACGACCTCGGCCTGGTCGTCGTCGACGAGCAGCACCGCTTCGGCGTCGAGCAGCGCGACGCCCTGCGGTCCAAGGGCAAGCAGCCGCCGCACCTGCTGGTGATGACCGCGACCCCGATCCCGCGCACGGTCGCCATGACCGTCTTCGGCGACCTGGAGACCTCCGTCCTGGACCAGCTCCCGGCCGGGCGCTCGCCGATCGCCAGCCACGTGGTGCCCGCCGCCGACAAACCCCACTTCCTCGCCCGCGCCTGGGAGCGGATCAGGGAGGAGGTGGAGGGCGGTCACCAGGCATACGTCGTCTGCCCCCGGATCGGGGACGACGACGAGAAGGCCCAGCAGAAGAAGGAGAAGAAGGACGGGCCGGAGGCCGACAAGCGCCCGCCGCTCGCCGTGCTGGACGTCGCGGCCCAGCTCTCCGCGGGCCCGCTGGCGGGTCTGCGCGTCGAGGTGCTGCACGGCAGGATGGCGCCCGACGACAAGGACGACGTGATGCGCCGGTTCGCCGCCGGCCGGGTCGACGTCCTCGTCGCCACCACCGTCATCGAGGTCGGCGTCAACGTGCCCAACGCCACCGCGATGGTGATCATGGACGCCGACCGGTTCGGCGTCTCCCAGCTCCACCAGCTCCGCGGCCGGGTGGGCCGGGGATCGGCCCCCGGCGTCTGCCTGCTGGTCACCGAGGCGCACGGGGCGAGCCCCGCCCGCGCCCGGCTCGGCGCGGTCGCCGCCACCCTCGACGGCTTCGAGCTCTCCCGGATCGACCTCGAACAGCGCCGGGAGGGCGACGTCCTCGGCCAGGCCCAGTCCGGAGTCCGGTCCTCCCTGCGGATGCTCACCGTCGTCGACGACGAGGAGATCATCGCCGCCGCCCGCGCCGAGGCCGTCTCCGTGGTCGCCGCCGACCCCGGGCTGGAGCGCCACCCCGAGCTGCGCGTCGCGCTGGACGCACTGCTCGACAAGGACCGCGAGGAGTACCTGGACAAGGGCTGACCGGCCGGGCGGCGGCCGACGCCCGGAGCCGCCCGGGCCGTCCCCCGCCGTACGCCATATCGTGGAGGCACGGCACCGGCACACCCGCGCGTGCCGACCGCGACCCGAGGACCGACACCCATGACCCGCGTGATCGCCGGATCGGCCGGCGGACGCCGCCTGGCCGTACCGCCCGGCAACGGCACCCGTCCCACCTCCGACCGCGCCCGCGAGGGGATGTTCTCCACCTGGGAGGCGCTGCTGGGGACCCTCGACGGCATCCGGATCGCCGACCTCTACGCCGGCTCGGGCGCCGTAGGCCTCGAAGCGCTCTCCCGCGGCGCCTCGCACGCGCTGCTCGTCGAGACCGACCCCCCGGCCGTCCGCACCGTCCGTGACAACGTCCGCACCCTCGGTCTGCCGGGCGCCGAGGTGCGGGCGGGCAAGGCGGAGCAGATCGCCGCGGCTCCGGCCCCCGCCGCCCCGTACGACGTGGTCTTCCTGGACCCGCCGTACGCCGTCACGGACGACGATCTCCGGGAGATCCTCCTCACACTCCGTGCGCAGGGCTGGCTCGCGGACGACGTACTCGTCACCGTGGAACGCAGCACCAGGGGCGGGGAATTCGGCTGGCCCGAAGGGTTCGAGCCGTTGCGGTCCCGCCGCTACGGCGAAGCGACGCTTTGGTACGGTCGCGCCGCCCTTACGTGCGAAGACGCACGATGACCGCACCCGGGAGCGAGGGAATCACGTTGCGCCGCGCCGTCTGTCCGGGGTCGTTCGACCCCATCACCAACGGACATCTCGACATCATTGGCCGAGCCTCGAAGCTGTACGACGTCGTACACGTCGCGGTGATGATCAACCAGTCCAAGAAGGGGCTGTTCACCGTCGACGAGCGGATCGAACTGATCCGTTCCGTCACGGCCGACTTCGGCAACGTCGAGGTCGAGTCCTTCCACGGGCTGCTGGTCGACTTCTGCAAGCAGCGGGAGATCCCGGCGATCGTGAAGGGCCTGCGGGCCGTCAGCGACTTCGACTACGAACTCCAGATGGCGCAGATGAACAACGGCCTCTCGGGCGTGGAGACGCTGTTCGTCCCCACCAACCCGACCTACAGCTTCCTGTCGTCGTCGCTGGTCAAGGAAGTGGCGACCTGGGGCGGCGACGTCGCGCACCTGCTGCCGCCGACGGTCCACCGGGCCCTGCTGGAGCGGCTGGGCGAGAAGTGAGGCGCTGACCTCCCGTCACCAGGTGTCGGACGGGGACCGACTGGCCTTAAGGTCGTCCCGTCCGGCTCCAACAGCAGCAGAGAGTGGCGAGCACACGGTGGACGTGCAGAAGAAGCTCGACGAGATCGTCGGAACGGTCGGCAACGCCCGTTCCATGCCCATGTCGGCGTCGTGCGTGATCAACCGCGCCGAACTGCTCGCCCTCCTCGAAGAGGTCCGCGAAGCGCTCCCGGACTCCCTCGCCCACGCGCAGGAACTCATCGGCGGCCGGGAGCAGATGGCCGAGCAGGCCCGCCAGGAGGCCGAGCGGATCATCGAGTCCGCCCGCGCCGAGCGCGCGCAGCTGATCGCGGACACCGAGATCGTCCGCCACGCCCAGGGCGAGGCGGACCGCATCCTGTCCGAGGCCCGCCGGGAGGCCGACGAGGTCAGGGCCGAGGCCGACGAGTACGTCGACAGCAAGCTGGCCAACTTCGAGGTCGTGCTCACCAAGACCATCGGCTCCGTCGACCGGGGCCGCGAGAAGCTCCTCGGGCGGGGCCAGGGCCTGGACGAGCAGGGCTACGAGGACCCCGAGGCGCCCGAGCGGTCCGCCGACCCGGAGACCCTGCGGCAGCGGGCAGACGACTACGTGGACACCAAGCTCGGCGCCTTCGAGGCGGTGCTCGCCAAGACCCTGGAGGCGGTCGGCCGCGGCCGGCAGAAGCTGCACGGCCGGGTGGCCACCGACGACCTCGGCGCGCACATGGCCGCCCAGGACGCGGCCGGCGGCCAGGGGCACACCAGCGACGCGGACTACCTGGCCGGTCTCGCCGAGATCGCCGAGCCCGGCCCGCGCGCCGTCCCCGCCCGGCAGCCGTCCTACCCGGACCAGCCCGCGCCGGAGCCCCAGTACGCCCAGACGTACGGCTACCAGGAGCCCCAGCAGGTCCCGCAGGACGTCTACGGCTACCCGCAGCAGCCCGACCCGTACGCGGCCGCCTACCCGCAGCAGGGGTACGACCCGACCACCTACCAGCCGCAGCCGCAGCAGGACTACACCTGGCCGCAGCAGGACCACGCGCAGCAGCCGCAGGCCGAGAGCGCGCTGGACGAGACCAGCCTCTTCGACACCAGCATGATCGATCTGGAGCAGCTCCGCCGCTACGAACAGGGCCGCTGACCCCACCCGCGCGCGTGTCCCGGACCTCCCGGTCCGGGGCTCCCCGCCCGGATTGGGTGCTGAGCGGTACGTCAAGTATCCTGGCTCTTCGGTCGCGCCTATGTCCGCGATCCCGGCTGCCCGTTTCGTCTCCGGACCGGGCAGGCCCTCCCCCCAGCGTCACCGTGATTCGAAAGCAGGAAAAGCCCTGAACGGCCACCTCGACCTCCGTAACCCTCTCGTGTTCGACACACATGAGCTGGGTCGGCGTCCTGGTGCCCTGAAGCGGCTGACCCGCACGGTCGAGGCCCCCGGTTCGCCGGTCATGGGCATCGACGGGGTCATCGGTGTGCCGGAGGGCGCCCCGGTGGTGCTGGACATCCGCCTCGAGTCGGTCATGGAAGGGGTGCTTGTCACAGGCACCGCCCGTGCGACCGCCGAGGGGGAGTGCGTAAGGTGTCTGGAGCCGCTGACCATCGAGGTCGAGGCGGACTTCCAGGAGATGTTCTCGTACCCTGACGCCGATGACCGGGGCCGCGGCAAGACCGCGGACACGGCCGACGACGCCGAGGACGACGAGGACGTGTTCTTCCTCGAGGACGGCTTGCTCGACCTTGAGTCGGTGCTGCGTGACGCGGTGGTGCTCGCACTGCCGCTGCAGCCGGTGTGCCGGGAGGACTGCGCCGGCCTGTGTTCCGAATGCGGAATCAGGCTGGACGATAATCCCGGTCACCACCACGATGCCCTCGACATGCGTTGGGCGGCATTGCAAGGACTCGCCGACACCGTTCAGGACGGCGAGAAGGACAACATGGGCGGCGCCGAAGCAGGCGTCGACGAGAAGCAGGAGAAGTAGCCGTGGCTGTTCCGAAGCGGAAGATGTCGCGCAGCAACACGCGCCACCGCCGGTCGCAGTGGAAGGCTGCGGTCCCCACCCTGGTTTCGTGCGAGCGTTGCCAGGAGCCGAAGCTCCAGCACATTGCGTGCCCGAGCTGCGGCACGTACAACAAGCGCCAGGTCCTCGAGGTCTGAGCGGCTGGTGAGAGGCCCGATGTCTGAGTTGTCGCACGCCAAGAAGCAGGCGGACAACGTCAACACAGCCTCGTCCCACACGCTTCTGGAAGGGCGGCTCGGGTACCACCTCGAGTCCGCCCTTCTGGTGCGTGCGCTGACCCATCGCTCGTTCGCGTACGAGAACGGCGGCCTGCCCACCAACGAACGGCTCGAATTCCTCGGGGATTCGGTGCTCGGCCTGGTGGTCACGGACACGCTGTACCGCATCCACCCCGACCTGCCCGAAGGCCAACTGGCCAAACTGCGGGCCGCGGTGGTCAATTCTCGTGCGCTGGCGGAAGTGGGCCGCGGCCTCGAACTCGGCTCCTTCATCCGGCTCGGCCGCGGTGAAGAGGGCACGGGAGGCCGGGACAAGGCGTCCATCCTCGCCGACACGCTCGAAGCGGTGATCGGCGCGGTCTATCTCGACCAGGGCCTCGGCGCGGCCTCGGAGCTGGTGCACCGGCTCTTCGACCCGCTGATCGACAGGTCCTCCAACCTCGGCGCCGGCCTGGACTGGAAGACCAGCCTCCAGGAGCTCACCGCGAGCGAGGGGCTCGGAGTCCCCGAGTACCTCGTCACGGAGACCGGCCCGGACCACGAGAAGACCTTCACAGCTGCCGCTCGCGTCGGTGGTGTCTCGTACGGCACCGGCACCGGCCGTAGCAAGAAGGAAGCGGAACAGCAGGCGGCCGAGTCCGCCTGGCGCGAGATCAGCGCCGCCGCAGAAGTCCGGCAGGCCGCGGAGAAGTCCGCCGCCGAAGCGGGGGAGCCCCTGGCCCCCGCCGACCCGCCGGTCGCCGCGGACGACACGTCCGTCTGACCGGCCCCGCAACCCCCCGGCGCTCCGTGCGCCGGGGGGTTGCGTGGTTCACCGCCCCTTTTCCCGTCAGGAGATGCCGTGCCCGAGCTGCCCGAGGTGGAAGTCGTACGCCGCGGACTGGAGCGCTGGATCTCCGGGCGCACCGTCGAGGACGTCGAGGTGCTGCACCCGCGCGCGGTCCGGCGGCACCTGGCCGGCGGCGCGGACTTCGCCGCCCGGCTGACCGGGGCGCGGTTCGGCACGGCGATGCGGCGCGGCAAGTACCTCTGGGTGCCGCTGGAGGAGGCGTCCTCCTCGATGCTCGGCCACCTCGGCATGAGCGGACAGCTCCTGGTCCGGCCCGACGGGGCCCCGGACGAGAAGCACCTGCGGGTCAGGATGCGCTTCGGGGACGCGCTCGGCACCGAGCTGCGCTTCGTCGACCAGCGCACCTTCGGCGGCCTCTCGCTGCACGCCGACACCCCCGACGGACTCCCCGACGTCATCGCGCACATCGCCCGCGATCCCCTCGACCCGGCGTTCGACGACGCGGCGTTCCACACCGCGCTGCGGCTGCGCCGCACGACGGTCAAGCGCGCCCTGCTGGACCAGTCGCTGATCAGCGGGGTCGGCAACATCTACGCCGACGAGGCGCTCTGGCGCACGCGGCTGCACTACGACCGCCCGACCGCCACCCTCACCCGGCCCCGTTCCACCGAACTCCTCGGCCACGTCCGGGACGTGATGAACGAGGCCCTGGCCCAGGGCGGGACCAGCTTCGACAGCCTGTACGTCAACGTGAACGGCGAGTCGGGCTACTTCGACCGTTCCCTGGACGCCTACGGCCGCGAGGGCGAGCCCTGCCACCGCTGCGGCACCCCGATGGCCCGTCGCCCGTGGATGAACCGCTCCAGCTACTTCTGCCCGCGCTGCCAGCGTCCGCCACGGGTGTGATCCGGCCGGGAGGCTCGCGCCGGAATCCCGGCGGACGTCTCCCGGAGCGACGCGGAACGGGCCATGATGAGCGACGACACCGGGCCTGCGCCGCAGAGCCGCACGCCCGCCGAGTGGAGCGGCGATTCCGGGGGACGACATGACACGCGCAGGGGTGTACCTGGCCCATCCGCGTCCGGGCAGTTTCAACCACGCTCTCCACCACGCCGTGTGGGCCGGTTGCGCGAACGGGGCTGCGAGGTGATCGCGCACGACCTGTGCGCCGAGGGCTTCGTACCCGGCCTGTCCGCGCGGGAGACGGACACGGTCGGCTCCGCCCCCGGCGCACACGACCCGCAAGTGGCGATGCACCGGCGGGAAGTGGCCACTCTCGACGTCCTCGTCTTCGTCCACCCCAACTGGTGGGGCATGCCGCCCGCCGTCCTCACCGGCTGGGTGCAGCGGGTACTGGCCCCCGGCGTCGCCTACAAGCTGGGCAGCGCCGAGGGAGAGCCCGAAGGACTGCTCAGGGCCGGCCGGGCACTCGTCCTCAATACGTCCGACACGCCTGCCGACCGCGAGGCGGCGGAGTTCGGGGATCCGTTGCAGAGCATCTGGGCGGCCTGCGTCCTGCCCTACATCGGTGTCACGGACGTCCGACGGCACGTCTTCCGGACGGTGACGGACGCGTCCGAAGAGACGCGGGCCGCCTGGCTGGAACAGGCACGCGGACACGCCGCCGCCCTTCTGGACTGACGGCACCGCGGCGTACCCGGGTCCGGGACGGCGTCAGGCCGGGCGACGGCACGCCGGCCACGACCACCGGCCCGGGACCCGCGAGGGTCTCCGCTCCCGCCGGGGTTCCGCGACCGGAGTGTCAGAAGCCGAAGTCCTGCGTCCACCAGGGACCGCCGTCGCCGATGTAAACGCCGACGCCGAGGGTCTTGTAGTCGCAGTTGAGGATGTTCGCCCGGTGGCCGGAGCTGTTCATCCAGCTCTCCATCACGGCCTCGGCGTCGGCCTGGCCGCGCGCTATGTTCTCGGCGGCGAGGTTCGACACCCCGGCGGACGCGGCACGGTCCCAGGGGGTCTTGCCGTCCGGGTCGGTGTGGGCGAAGAAGCCGCGCTCGGCCATGTCCTGGCTGAAGTCCTGCGCGAGCGCGGTGAGCGAGGAGCTGAGCGTCAGCGGGCTGCAGCCCACCGTGGCGCGCTCCTTGTTGACCAGGGCCAGCACGTCGGCCTGGACGGAGGTGCCGGACGAGCCGCGGTCGTCGGTGGCCGGGGCGGCCGTGGTGGGCGCCGGTGCGGGGGCCGAGGTCCGGGGAGCCGCCGTCCTGGGGGCGGCCTTCGGAGCCGTCTTCGGGGCCGTCTTCGGGGCCGGGGCGCCGGTCGACGGCGTCGCCGTCGAGGGGCTCGCCCCGGCTTCCGGGGTGGCAGTGGCGGGGGTGGAGGCGGACGGAGTGGCGCGCTTGGGCGCCGCCGGGCGCTCGCTGCCGCGGCTGGTGGGGGAGGAGGAGGCGCGGCCGGTGGGGTCGGCACCCGCGTCGCCCTGCGTCAGCAGGTCGGGAGCGCCGCCGGAGGCGACCTGCTCCCCGCCGGTGGTGTCGCCGGCGGTGTAGGTGTCCCCGCCGCCCGGCAGGATGCCCGAGGCCATGGCGACCGCGCCCACGGCGACGGCCGCGGAGACGCCGAGGAGTCCCGCGCGCACGGGCAGCGGCACACGCTTCTTCCCGTGTCCCGCGCCCCGACGGGCCGTCCCCGCCGTGCGCTCTTCGGCGGCGGCGCCCGTGCCGGATCGTCGGTGGCGTCCCATGCCTCAGCCTTTCTCGCGCCCCGGACGCCTCAGCGGCGTCACCATTCCTTCACTGCTCACCCGTATGAGTGAGGTCGTTGCGACCGGACTGTACGCGATGGAAGAACGGGGGCCGGGGTGCTCTTGCGGTACGCGCCCGGTTAGCGTTCAGGCATGAGCGAAGAGGCACGGCTGGTGGTGTGGGTACGCGGCCGAGTACAGCAAGTAGGCTTCCGCTGGTTCACCAGGGCAAACGCTCTGGAGATCGGCGGGCTGACCGGCTTCGCGCTCAATCTGGACGACGGCCGGGTCCAGGTCGTGGCGGAAGGGGCGCGTGAGAATTGCCACCGCCTGCTGGACTGGCTGAGGTCTGCCGACACGCCCGGACGCGTGGACGGAGTCACTGAGATCTGGGACACGCCACGGGGCGGGTACGACGGATTCGCCATCCGCTGAGTGCGCCCCCGCCCGGCGCTGCCGCCGCTTTCCCCGGCCGGCCCCGCGCCGGAGACGCGCGGACCGTGGTCACGGACCTCGCACCCGGAGTGACCTGCGCGGGAGTGTGTGCACCACCGATGGTTGCCAACCGGGGTCCGGGCGTGCGAGGCTGCGGGATCGACGAAGATCTCCGCACCCTCCGGGGTCCCGAGGAGAGTCGCGCCGCATGATCGTCCTGCCGCGCGCCCCCGGGACCACCGGCGCGACGGGGTGTGATCGTGTTGACCGTCAAACTTTTTGGTGAGACTCTGAAATCCCCGCGCACCCTAGTTGTTCGACAGGGCTGCTTCCGCAGAACCGCAGTGATGGACAGACCACTGCCGAGCACCGCGGGTGCGATTCCCATACGACCCACACCGCTTCGGTCGGTCACTCAGTGTGGAGGACCATTCATCATGGCAAAGGCGCTTCTCGGTTACGTCGGCGGTTCCGATCCGCGACTCCTCGCCGAGATGCGACGGCTCCAGCAGCGCGTCCAGGACCTGGAATCCGAGCTCTCCCGCATCCAGGGCGAGAACGACGCGCTCAACGCCGCCGCTCAGCACCAGGAGTCGCTGCTCGACAGCATCGACATCGACGTACCCCGGGCCGAGCCCGCGCTGACCTGATCCGGCGCCCTCCGGGGCCCCACCAGGCCGTGCACGCTCAGTAGTCCGGTTCCACCGGATCGTCTTCGCCGTGGATCGGCGCCGTCGGAACACCGAGGTGGCTCGGACTTCCGGATGCGGTCGCGATCCCTCTCGCGGCGGGACGATCCGTTCGCTCCACCGCTCAGCACACCCACCGCACAGAACACCCGTCGCGCCACGCCTCACCCCGCAGAACCGGGTGCGGCGCGGTCGTACGCCTACTGCGTACGGAATGGGCAAGGGACGCTTCGGCGTCCCTTCTTTTCTTTTCCCCCCGGGAATCGGCCCGGCCCGCCCGTCGCGTCCGGGCGTTCCTTTAACGTCAGATGTGCCCTGCCCCTTCAGCGGCGAAACCGAGAGTGAAAGGTAGAGTCCGGCGGCGTGCATCTCAAGGCCCTGACCCTGCGCGGCTTCAAATCGTTCGCCTCCGCCACCACGCTGCGGTTCGAACCGGGGATCACCTGCGTCGTCGGGCCCAACGGTTCCGGGAAGTCCAACGTGGTGGACGCGCTCTCGTGGGTCATGGGGGAGCAGGGTGCCAAGTCCCTGCGCGGCGGCAAGATGGAGGACGTCATCTTCGCCGGCACCACCGGCCGCCCGCCGCTGGGCCGTGCCGAGGTGTCGCTGACCATCGACAACTCCGACGGCGCACTGCCCATCGAGTACGCCGAAGTGACCATCACGCGGATCATGTTCCGCAACGGCGGCAGCGAATACCAGATCAACGGCGACACCTGTCGGCTGCTCGACATCCAGGAACTCCTGTCCGACTCCGGCATCGGCCGCGAGATGCATGTGATCGTCGGCCAGGGACAGCTCGACTCGGTGCTGCACGCCGACCCGATGGGGCGCCGGGCCTTCATCGAGGAGGCGGCCGGCGTCCTCAAGCACCGCAAGCGCAAAGAGAAGGCGCTGCGCAAACTCGACGCGATGGGCGCCAATCTGGCCCGCGTCCAGGACCTCACCGACGAACTGCGCCGCCAGCTCAAGCCGCTCGGCCGCCAGGCCGCCGTCGCCCGCCGCGCCGCCGTCATCCAGGCCGATCTGCGCGACGCCCGGCTCCGCCTCCTCGCCGACGACCTGGTGACCCTGCGCGACGCGCTGCGCGACGAGATCGCCGACGAGGCGGAGCTCAAGCGGCGCAAGGAGACCGCGGAGAACCAGCTGAAGGCCGCCCTCGCCCGCGAGTCCGAACTGGAGGGGGAGGTGCGCCGCCTGGCACCGCGTCTCCAGCGGGCCCAGCAGACCTGGTACGAGCTGTCGCAGCTCGCCGAGCGGGTCCGCGGCACGATCTCGCTCGCCGACGCCCGGGTGAAGAGTGCGACCGCCGGGCCCGAGGAGGAACGGCGGGGGCGCGACCCGGAGGAGCTGGAGCGCGAGGCCGCACGGGTCCGGGAGCAGGAGGCGGAGCTGACCGCCGCCATGGAGGCCGCCGCCCGCGCGCTGGAGGACACCGTCGACCACCGCTCCGAACTGGAGCGCTCGCTGGCCGCCGAGGAGCGCCGGCTCAAGGACGTCGCCCGCGCCATCGCGGACCACCGGGAAGGGCTGGCACGGCTCACCGGGCAGGTCGACGCGGCGCGCGGACGCGCCGCCTCCGCCCGCGCGGAGATCGAACGGCTCGCCTCCTCGCGCGACGAGGCGAGGGAGCGCGCGGTCGCCGCCCAGGAGGAGTACGAGGAGCTGAAGGCCGAGGTCGACGGCCTCGACGCGGGAGACGCCGAACTCGGCGCCCGCCACGAGGAGGCCAAGCGCCGGCTGGCCGCCGCCGAGACCGCGCACCGGGCGGCCAGGGAGGCGGCCACCGGGGCGGACCGGCGCCGGGCGGAGGTCTCGGCCCGGCACGACGCGCTGGCCCTCGGCCTGCGCCGCAAGGACGGGACGGGCGCGCTGCTCGCCGCCGGCGAGAGCCTCGCCGGTCTGCTCGGTCCGGCCGCCGAACTGCTCACGGTGGCACCGGGGTACGAGGTGGCGGTGGCCGCCGCGCTCGGCACGGCCGCGGACGCGGTGGCGGTCACCGGACCGGCGGCCGCCGCCGCCGCGATCCGGCTGCTGCGCGAACGCGACGCCGGGCGGGCGGCGTTGCTGCTCGCCGGCTCGCCCGAGGACACCGAGGACACCGGGGGCACCGGCGGTACCGGTCAGGTGCCCGCGCAGGGGGGACGGCCGGAGACGGTCACGGTGGCGCTGCCGGGGCCTTCGGCCCCGATCCCCGAGGCCCGGCCGACCCCCGCCACGGAGGCCGTGGCCGCCCCGGCCGGACCCGCCCCGTCGGCCGTACCCGCGCCCGCCCCCCACCTCCCGCCGCCCGGTGAGGTGCCGTGGCCGGCGGTGGCCGGGCTGGTCCGCGGGCCGGCCGGGCTGCTGGCCGCGGTGCGGGTCCTTACCGGTGCCATGGTGGTGGTCCCCACCCTGGCGGAGGCCGAGGAGGCGGTCGCGGCCCACCCGGAGCTGACCGCGGTGACCGCCGAAGGCGACGTGCTCTCCGCCCACTTCGCGCACGGCGGTTCGGCCGGCGCCCCCAGTCTTCTCGAAGTGCAGGCGTCCGTGGACGAGGCGGCGGCCGAGCTGGCGGAGCTGGCGGTGCGCTGTACGGACCTGGTGTCGGCCCGGCAGGAGGCGGAGGCCGCGCGCACCTCCGCCGCGGCGGAGGTCGAGGAACTGGGCGAACGGCGTCGCGCCGCCGACCGGGAGAAATCGCAGGTGGCCCAGCAGCTCGGCCGGCTCGCCGGTCAGGCCAGGGCCGCCGCCGGAGAGGCGGAGCGGAGCACGGCGGCCGCCGCCCGCGCCCAGGAAGCGCTGGAGCGGGCCACCGAACAGGCCGAGGAACTGGCCGAACGGCTGCTCGTGGCCGAGGAGACCCCGGTCGAGGAGGAGCCCGACACCTCGGTGCGCGACCGCCTCGCCGCCGACGGCGCCAACGCCCGGCAGACCGAGATGGAGGCCCGCCTCCAGCTCCGTACGCACGAGGAACGCGTCAAGTCGCTCGCCGGGCGCGCGGACTCGCTGGACCGCGCCGCGCGGGCGGAACGCGAGGCGCGGGCCCGCGCCGAACAGCGGCGGGCCCGGCTGCGCCGGGAGGCGGCGGTGGCCTCGGCGGTCGCCGCGGGCGCCCGTCAACTGCTCGCGCACGTCGAGGTGTCCCTCGTACGGGCGCAGGACGAGCGCGCCACGGCGGAGAGCGCCAGGGCCGAGCGGGAGGCCGGTCTCGCCGCCGCGCGCGAGGAGGGCCGCACCCTCAAGGGGGAGCTGGACAAGCTGACGGACTCGGTCCACCGGGGCGAGGTGCTCGGGGCGGAGAAGCGGCTGCGGATGGAGCAGCTGGAGACGAAGGCACTGGAGGAACTGGGGGTGGAACCGGCCGTCCTGATCGCGGAGTACGGTCCCGACCAGCTCGTGCCGCCCTCGCCCGCCGCCGAGGGGGAGGTGCTGCCGGACGACCCGGACCACCCGCGCAACCGGCCGGTCTCCTTCTTCCGCGCCGAGCAGGAGAAGCGCCTCAAGTCGGCCGAACGGGCGTACCAGCAACTCGGAAAGGTGAATCCGCTCGCCCTGGAGGAGTTCTCCGCGCTGGAGGAGCGCCACCAGTTCCTCTCGGAGCAGCTCGACGACCTGAAGAAGACCCGGGCCGACCTCCTCCAAGTGATCAAGGAGGTGGACGAGCGGGTCGAGCAGGTCTTCACGGAGGCCTACCGGGACACCGCCCTCCAGTTCGAAGGCGTCTTCTCGCGGCTCTTCCCGGGCGGAGAGGGGCGGCTCATCCTCACCGATCCGGACAACATGCTGACCACCGGTGTGGACGTGGAGGCCCGCCCACCGGGCAAGAAGGTCAAGCGGCTGTCGCTGCTCTCCGGGGGCGAGCGCTCGCTGACCGCCGTCGCCCTGCTGGTCTCCATCTTCAAGGCGCGTCCGAGCCCCTTCTACGTGATGGACGAGGTCGAGGCGGCCCTCGACGACACCAACCTCCAGCGGCTGATCCGCATCATGGAAGAACTCCAGGAGAGCTCCCAGCTCATCGTCATCACGCACCAGAAGCGGACGATGGAGGTGGCCGACGCGCTTTACGGCGTATCGATGCAGGGCGACGGGGTTTCCAAGGTCATCAGCCAGCGCCTGCGCTGAGCGGACCGACGCCGGTCGTGGTGAATCTTCACAATCCTTCCATGAATTGCGCACGCCATTCGCTCGCGCGGGGGTAGGCGTCGGGCTGCCGGGAAACCGGAATTCGACAATTGAACGCGCGACCGTCCGTGACGCGGATGCCACGTCGAGTGGTGGCGGGTCTCTTCCTGTGCGCCACTTAAGAGGCCCATTCCGAAATCCGACATCGCGGCGAGGCACCAGGAGTTCATGTGAGCAGCACAGCCCAAGGGCCCGAGTCCGGAGCCCGCGCGGCCCATCCGGACCACCTCGGTCACGTCATCTTCATCACGGCGGCCGCGGCCATGGGCGGCTTCCTGTTCGGCTACGACAGTTCCGTGATCAACGGGGCCGTCGAAGCGATCCGCAGCCGGTACGACATCGGTTCCGGCACGCTCGCCCAGGTCATCGCCATCGCCCTGATCGGCTGCGCCATCGGTGCCGCCACCGCGGGCCGCATCGCCGACCGCATCGGCCGCATCCGCTGCATGCAGATCTCCGCGGTCCTCTTCACCATCAGCGCCGTCGGCTCGGCGCTGCCCTTCGCCCTGTGGGACCTCGCGATCTGGCGCGTCGTCGGCGGCTTCGCCATCGGCATGGCCTCGGTGATCGGCCCGGCCTACATCGCCGAGGTCTCGCCGCCCGCCTACCGGGGCCGGCTCGGCTCCTTCCAGCAGGCCGCGATCGTCATCGGCATCGCCATCTCGCAGCTCGTCAACTACGGCATCCTGCAGCTCGCCGACGGGGACCAGCGCGGCAAGATCGGCGGCCTGGAGGCATGGCAGTGGATGCTCGGCGTCATGGTGGTCCCCGCGATCCTCTACGGGCTGCTGTCGTTCGCCATCCCGGAGTCCCCCCGGTTCCTGATCTCCGTCGGCAAGCACGACCGGGCCCGGAAGATCCTGGAGGAGGTCGAGGGCACGAACGTCGACCTCGACGCCCGGGTGAACGAGATCGAGACGGCCATGCGCCGTGAGCACAAGTCCAGCTTCAAGGATTTGCTCGGCAGCAAGATGGGCTTCCTGCCGATCGTCTGGGTCGGTATCGGCCTGTCGGTCTTCCAGCAGCTCGTCGGCATCAACGTGGCGTTCTACTACTCCGCGACGCTGTGGCAGTCCGTCGGCATCGACCCGACCGACTCGTTCTTCTACTCGTTCACCACCTCGATCATCAACATCATCGGTACGGTCATCGCGATGGTGCTGGTCGACCGGGTCGGCCGGCGGCCGCTCGCGCTGGTCGGGTCGACCGGTATGGCCATCGCGCTCGCGTTCGAGGCATGGGCGTTCTCCGCCGACCTGGTCGACGGCAAGCTGCCGACCCTGCAAGGCGTCGTGGCGCTGGTCGCCGCCCACGTCTTCGTCCTCTTCTTCGCCCTGTCGTGGGGCGTGGTGGTCTGGGTCTTCCTCGGCGAGATGTTCCCCAACCGCATCCGTGCCGCCGCCCTCGGTGTGGCGGCCTCCGCGCAGTGGATCGCCAACTGGGCCATCACCGCCAGCTTCCCGAGCCTCGCCGACTGGAACCTCTCGGGCACGTACATCATCTACACCTGCTTCGCGGTGCTCTCGATCCCCTTCGTGCTCAAGTTCGTGAAGGAGACCAAGGGCAAGGCGCTGGAGGAGATGGGCTGACCTCCCGACCGAGCCCCGGGACCGCCCCGGCCGTCCGGCCGGGGCGGTCCCGCGTTCCGCGGGCCCGTCCGCGGCCGGACGGCCGGTCGCGCCTCCCGGTGACGGGCCCGGCCACAGTCGCGGCCGCGTTCCCGGCCGCGTTCCCGGCTGCGTATGCGTCCGCGTTCCTGGCCGCGCGGAGGCATCGATTACCTCCAAAGGGTGCATAACGCCGTGCGGATCTTTCGCGGGCCGTCCGGGCCCGCACCGTCGCCGCCGCCGTGGCCGATACTGGACGGGTTATGGAAATCGTCATCCTTGCTGTAGTCATCGCCCTGGTCGCGGTCGGCCTGATCAGCGGGCTCGTGGTCAGCAGCCGCAAGAAGAAGCAGCTGCCCCCGGCGCCGCCGAGCTCGCCGACCATCACTCCGCCCGCCGAACCCCGTGTCGGCGAGGAGGCCGAGACGCCGCGCGACGAAGCGCGGCGCACCATCGAGGAGGTCGGTCTCCCCGGCACCGAGGCCCCCGCCGGACAGACCCCGGTCACCGCCGAACCCGAGGCGCCCGCCCTGGAGGTGCCCGAACCCACCGCCGGCCGGCTGGTCCGGCTCCGGGCCCGCCTCGCCCGCTCGCAGAGCACCCTCGGCAAGGGGCTGCTCACGCTCCTGTCACGGGACAACCTCGACGAGGACACCTGGGAGGAGATCGAGGACACCCTGCTCACCGCGGACGTCGGTGTCGCGCCCACCCAGGAACTGGTCGAGCGGCTCCGGGAACGGGTCCGGGTCCTCGGCACCCGCACCCCCGACGAACTGCGCACCCTGCTGCGCGAAGAGCTGATCGCGCTGCTCGGCCCCGACTTCGACCGTGAGGTCAAGACGGAGGGGACCGAGGACACCCCCGGCGTCGTCATGGTCGTCGGCGTCAACGGCACCGGCAAGACCACCACCACCGGCAAGCTCGCCCGGGTCCTGGTCGCGGACGGCCGCAGCGTCGTGCTCGGGGCGGCCGACACCTTCCGCGCCGCCGCCGCCGACCAGCTCCAGACCTGGGGCGAGCGCGTCGGCGCCCGTACGGTCCGCGGGCCCGAGGGCGGCGACCCGGCGTCGATCGCCTTCGACGCCGTGAAGGAGGGCATCGCCGAGGGCGCCGACGTGGTGCTCATCGACACCGCGGGCCGGTTGCACACCAAGACCGGGCTGATGGACGAGCTCGGCAAGGTCAAGCGCGTGGTGGAGAAGCACGGGCCGCTGGACGAGGTGCTCCTCGTCCTCGACGCCACCACCGGTCAGAACGGTCTGGTGCAGGCCCGCGTCTTCGCCGAGGTCGTCGCGATCACCGGCATCGTCCTCACCAAGCTGGACGGCACCGCCAAGGGCGGCATCGTGATCGCCGTCCAGCGCGAGCTGGGCGTTCCGGTCAAGCTCATCGGTCTCGGCGAGGGACCGGACGACCTGGCTCCGTTCGAGCCGGAGGCGTTCGTCGACGCCCTCATCGGCGACTGACCCGCACCGCGTGCGCCACGGGCGGCGGCACCCCGACCGGGGAGCCGCCGCCCGCTCGCGTGTCCGGGTCCGCCGCCGCGCCCTTACCCGATCAGGAGCGGTGGCAGACGTACGCCAGAGTGCCCAGCAGCAGCCGCGCCTGCGGGGGAGCGGCCGCGGTGTCCAGCGACGGCGGACGCAGCCACCGGACCGGGCCGAGGCCGCCGAGGTCGGAGGGCGGGGCGGTGATGTGGGCGCCCGGACCGAGGGCGCGCAGGTCGAGGCGGGCGTCGTCCCAGCCCATCCGGTAGAGCAGGTCCGGCAACTGGGCCGCGGCGCCCGGCGCGACGAAGAACTGGGCGCGCCTGGTCGGCGTCACGGCGACCGGCCCGAGCGGCAGCCCCATGCGCTCCAGCCGGACCAGGGCGCGTCGGCCCACCGCCTCGGCGACGTCCAGGATGTCGAAGGTGCGGCCCACCGGCAGCAGCATCGCGGCTCCCGGCACCTCCGCCCAGGCGCAGGCCGCCGCGTCGAGCGTGGAGCCCGCCGGGACCTCCGCGTCCAGGTCCAGCGGATGGGCGCCCGGGGAGGCGCACCGCCGGTCGCCGCAGGAGCAGGTGCCCGCTCTGGCCCGCGCCCCGGGCGTCACCGCCCAGCCCCACAGCCCGGTGTACTCGGCCACGGCCGTGCCCTCGGCCGTGCGGCCGCGCCGCCGTGCCCCGGATCGCATCTCGCGGATGCCGCCGATCGTGAAGCCCATGCCCCCTCCAACGGGTCCGACTCATCGGTGGTTACGACCCGGAGCCGCTCGAACGGCCGTCTCCGCCGCCGGAACCGCCGGTGTGGGGCACCGGCCGGACGGCGCACGGGAGTGCGCGGGGGGAGCGCGGACGAAAAAACGCTCCCCTTGTCGCTCCGGTGCGCCTGCTGTTTACCGGCGTCCGTCAAGTCAAGCGCGCCGAGCGGGGATGGCGTTCATTCGAAGGGGTGGCGAATGGTGGCGTTTCCGCAATCCCGTCGTGGGAGACGTGATCGTAGGATTACCGTCGGTACGCGAACTCTGAGAGCATGACGCCCGCGGGTATGCCCCGGGCAACCAGATATCTTCTGGCGGTGCGCGATCTCCGTACGGACGGCGACGGAACAAGGCATTCTGGTGCGGCGGTTCGCGCGACGGGTTTTCGGCGGGATGGGGGGCGTTCCAGTGAGTGGCAGCGGCGCGGGCGAGACGAATGCCGGAAAGCGCCCCAACGGGCAATTGGGATCTTGGTTCCTGCGGAGCGGCTGGTCGAAGGGCGAGCTGGCGCGGCAGGTCAACCGGCGGGCCCGGCAGATGGGTGCCCACCACATCAGCACCGACACCTCACGGGTGCGCCGCTGGCTGGACGGCGAGCAGCCCCGCGAGCCGATCCCGCGCATTCTCGCCGAGCTGTTCTCGGAACGCTTCGGCAGCGTGGTCGCCGTCGAGGACCTGGGCCTGCGCACCGCCCACCAGTCGCCGTCCGTCGCCGGCGTGGACCTGCCGTGGGCCGGCCCCCAGACCGTGGCGCTGCTCAGCGAGTTCTCCCGCGGCGACCTGATGCTGGCCCGGCGCGGCTTCCTCGGCAGCTCGCTGGGTCTGGCCGCCGGCCCCGCCCTCATCGAACCGATGCAGCGCTGGCTGGTGCCGACCGCCGCCGGCAGCCCGGAGCCGGTCCCGCCCGCCGCCGCCCGCCGCCCCTCGCGCCTGTCCCTGCCCGAGCTGGATCTGCTGGAGTCCACCACCGCGATGTTCCGGCAGTGGGACGCGCAGTGCGGCGGCGGCCTGCGCCGCAAGGCCGTCGTGGGCCAACTCCACGAGGTAACCGACCTGTTGCAGGAACCCCAGCCGGCCGCCACCGCCCGCAGGCTCTTCCGCTGCGCCGCCGAACTGGCCGAGCTGGCAGGCTGGATGAGCTACGACGTCGGTCTCCAGCCCACCGCCCAGAAGTACTTCGTGCTCGCCCTGCACGCCGCGAAGGAAGCCGGCGACAAGCCGCTCGGCGCGTACATCCTCTCCAGCATGAGCCGCCAGATGATCCACCTCGGCCGGCCCGACGACGCCCTGGAACTCATCCACCTCGCCCAGTACGGCGCCCGCGAGTCCGCCACCTCCCGGACCCAGGCGATGCTGTATGCGATGGAGGCGCGCGCCTGGGCCAACATCGGGCAGCCCGGCAAGTGCAAGCGGGCCGTCCGGATGGCCGAGGACACCTTCCTCGACGCCGGCCTGGACGGCGAGCCCGACCCGGACTGGATCAGCTTCTTCTCCGAGGCCGAACTCAACGGCGAGAACGCCCACTCCTACCGTGACCTGGCCTACGTCGCCGGCCGCAGCCCCACCTACGCCTCCCTCGCGGCCCCGGTCATGGCACGGGCCGTGGAACTCTTCGCCGAGGACGACGACCACCAGCGCTCCTACGCGCTCAACCTCATCGGCATGGCCACCGTGCACCTGCTCCAGCGCGAGCCGGAGCAGTCCACGGCCCTGGCCACCCGAGCGCTGCAGGTCGCCAAGAAGGTCCGCTCGGAGCGCGTCAACACCCGGCTCCGCAAGACCGTCGACGCCGCGGCCAGGGACTTCGGCGACGTCGCGGACGTCGCCCGACTCACCGACGAACTCGGCGCACAACTGCCGGAGACCGCCGAAGCGGTCTGACCCGGCTCCCGCACCACCGGCCGCGGCCACCACCCGTACCGACCGATCCGGCTCCCCCTTCGCCAGGTCAGCGGGGGGCGGTCGTGGCCGGTTGTCGTCGCGCGGCGCGCCTGCGGGCGGTGGACACATGGCACCGCCACCGTATGCGGCATGGGCTGCATGGTAGGCGGGACAACGGCAGCGCCACCCCCGGTTCATTCGGACGTAACACGCCGATGGGCTTCGTCACTGGAGCGAAACATCGTGCGGCATCCGTGGAAACGGCGCTCCGCCAATCTCGTGGCGCATAACGGCCCGCACCTTTTCCCCAGTGGTCCCGCAGCTTTCCCCCGCACGCCGCGGCCGCACCGACGACGAGGAGACGCCGATGCCCCCAGGCATCACGACGCTTGCCGCAGACGCACCGACGCTGTCTGCCGCCAATACCGGCTTCATGCTCATCTGCTCGGCCCTGGTGATGCTCATGACGCCGGCCCTGGCCTTCTTCTACGGAGGCATGGTCCGGGTCAAGAGCACCCTGAACATGCTGATGATGAGCTTCATCAGCCTCGGGATCGTCACGATCCTGTGGGTGCTCTACGGCTTCAGCCTCGCCTTCGGCGCCGACATCGGCTCCGTCGTCGGCTGGAGCTCGGACTACGTCGGCCTCAGCGGCATCGGCGTCACCGAACTCTGGGACGGCTACACCATCCCGGTGTACGTCTTCGCCGTCTTCCAGCTCATGTTCGCGATCCTCACCCCGGCCCTGATCAGCGGCGCCCTCGCCGACCGCGTCAAGTTCACCGCCTGGGCCCTGTTCATCACCCTCTGGGTCACCGTCGTGTACTTCCCCGTCGCCCACTGGGTCTGGGGCACCGGCGGCTGGCTGTTCGACATGGGCGTCATCGACTTCGCCGGCGGCACCGCGGTCCACATCAACGCCGGCGCCGCGGCGCTCGGCGTGATCCTCGTCATCGGCAAGCGGGTCGGCTTCAAGAAGGACCCGATGCGGCCGCACAGCCTGCCGCTCGTCATGCTCGGCGCCGGCCTCCTGTGGTTCGGCTGGTTCGGGTTCAACGCCGGCTCCTGGCTGGGCAACGACGACGGCGTCGGTGCCGTCATGTTCGTCAACACGCAGGTCGCCACGGCCGCCGCGATGCTCGCCTGGCTCGGTTACGAGAAGCTGCGCCACGGCTCCTTCACCACGCTGGGCGCCGCCTCCGGCGCGGTCGCCGGCCTCGTCGCCATCACCCCGGCCGGCGGTGCGGTCAGCCCGCTCGGCGCCATCGCCGTCGGCGTCATCGCCGGTGTCCTGTGCGCCATGGCGGTCGGCCTCAAGTACAAGTTCGGCTACGACGACTCCCTCGACGTCGTCGGCGTCCACCTGGTCGGCGGCATCGTCGGCTCCCTGCTCATCGGCTTCTTCGCCACCGGCGGGGTGCAGTCGGACGCCGCGGGCCTCTTCTACGGCGGCGGACTGGAGCAGTTGGGCAAGCAGGCCACCGGTGTCGTCGCGGTTCTCGCGTACTCTCTGATCGTCTCCGCGATCCTCGCCTTCCTGGTCGACAAGACCATCGGGATGCGGGTGTCCGAGGACGACGAGGTCTCCGGCATCGACCAGGTCGAGCACGCCGAGACCGCGTACGACTACAGCGGCGCCGGCGGCGGCACCGCCCCCCGCACCGCGACCCCGCCCCACGAGACCACTACCGCGAGCGCCAAGAAGGTGGACGCATGAAGCTCATCACCGCGGTCGTGAAGCCGCACCGCCTGGACGAGATCAAGGAGGCCCTGCAGGCCTTCGGAGTCCAGGGGCTCACGGTCACCGAGGCGAGCGGCTACGGCCGCCAGCGCGGCCACACCGAGGTCTACCGCGGCGCCGAGTACACCGTGGACCTCGTACCGAAGATCCGCATCGAGGTCCTGGTCGAGGACGAGGACTCCGAACAGCTCATCGACGTCGTCGTGAAGGCCGCCCGCACCGGCAAGATCGGTGACGGCAAGGTCTGGAGCGTGCCGGTCGACACCGCCGTCCGCGTCCGCACCGGGGAACGCGGCCCGGACGCACTCTGACCGACGGTCCGTAGAACGGAAGGCAGCTGGGTGACGAGTACCGAAGTGACCATCGAAGCAGAAGACTCGGGACCCAGCGGCTACGCGGCGGCCCGGCTGCGCCTCCTCCAGCAGGAGGCGCAGTCCGGGCCGCCGCGCCGTGCGGCCCTGGCCCGGCTCACCGACGACTGGCTGAACGGCCTGTTCACCGTCGCCGCCGAACACGCCGGAGTCCGCGGCGCCGCACTCGTCGCGGTCGGCGGCTACGGCCGCGGCGAGCTCTCCCCCCGCAGCGACCTCGACCTCCTGCTGCTGCACGACGGCCGGGCCGACGCCGCGGCCGTCGCCGCCCTCGCGGACCGCATCTGGTACCCGATCTGGGACCTCGGCCTCGCCCTGGACCACTCCGTCCGCACCCCCGCCGAGGCCCGCCGGACCGCCGGCGAGGACCTCAAGGTCAACCTCGGCCTGCTGGACGCCCGCCCGGTCGCCGGCGACCTCGGCCTGGTCGCCGGACTGCGCACCGCGGTCCTCGCGGACTGGCGCAACCAGGCCCCCAAGCGCCTGCCCGCCCTGCACGAGCTCTGCCGCGAACGCGCCGAGCGCATGGGCGAGTTGCAGTTCCTCCTCGAACCCGACCTCAAGGAGGCCCGCGGCGGCCTCCGCGACGCCACCGCCCTGCGCGCCGTCGCCGCGTCCTGGGTCGCCGACGCCCCCCGCGAAGGGCTCTCCGAAGCCCGCCGCGTACTGCTCGACACCCGCGACGCCCTGCACCTCACCACCGGCCGGGCCACCGACCGGCTCGCCCTCCAGGAACAGGACCAGGTCGCCGACGCCCTCGGCCTGCTCGACGCCGACGTCCTGCTGCGCCAGGTGTACGAGGCCGCCCGCACCGTCTCCTACGCCACCGACGTCACCTGGCGCGAGGTCAACCGGGTGCTGCGCGCCCGCTCCGTCCGCCCGCGGCTGCGCGCCATGCTGGGCGGCGGCAAGCCCGCCCCCGAGCGCACCCCGCTGGCCGACGGCGTGGTCGAGTCGGACGGCGAGGTCGTGCTCGCCCGCACCGCCCGCCCGGAACGCGACCCGGTGCTCACCCTCCGCGCCGCCGCTGCCGCCGCCGAGTCCGGACTGCCGCTCTCCCGGCACCTGGTGCGCCACCTCGCCACCGCGGCGGGACCGCTCTCCGTCCCCTGGCCCGCCGAGGCGCGCGAGGAACTCGTCACCCTCCTCGGCGCGGGCGAGGCCACCGTCGGCGTCTGGGAGGCGCTCGAATCCGAGGGCATCGTCACCCGGCTGCTCCCCGACTGGGAGCGGGTCCACTGCCGCCCCCAGCGCAACGCCGTCCACACCTGGACCGTCGACCGGCACCTCGTCGAGACCGCCGTCCGCGCCTCCTCGCTCACCCGCCGCGTCGGCCGCCCCGACCTGCTGCTCGTCGCCGCGCTGCTGCACGACATCGGCAAGGGCTGGCCCGGCGACCACTCGGTGGCCGGCGAGGTCATCGCCCGCGACATGGCCACCCGCATCGGCTTCGAGAAGAGCGACGTCGCCGTCATCGCCACCCTCGTACGGCAGCACCTGCTGCTCATCGACACCGCGACCCGGCGCGACCTGGACGATCCGGACACCGTGAAGTCCGTCGCCGACGCCGTCGGCAGCACCTCCACCCTGGAGCTGCTGCACGCGCTGACCGAGGCGGACGCCCTCGCCACCGGCCCCGCCGCGTGGAGCTCCTGGCGGGCCTCCCTCGTCTCCGACCTGGTCGCCCGCGTCGCGGCCCTGCTCGCCGGCGAGGCGCCCGCCGAACCGGAACCCGCGGTGCCGGACGCCGAACAGGAACGGCTCGCCGTCGAGTCCCTGCGCACCGGAGAACCCGTCCTCGCCCTGCACACCCAGCCCGAACCGCACGAACCGACCGGCGAACCCGAACCCGTGGGCGTCGAACTGCTCATCGCGCTGCCCGACCGGCCCGGCGTGCTGCCGGCCGTCGCCGGGGTGCTCGCGCTGCACCGGCTCACGGTCCGCGCCGCCGACCTGCGCGCCGTCGAGCTCCCCACCGAGCTGGGCGAGTCCACCGACCTGCTGCTGCTCCGCTGGCGGGTGGCGGCCGAGTACGGCTCGCTGCCGCAGGCGACCCGGCTCCGCGCCGACCTCGTACGCGCCCTGGACGGCGCGCTCGACATCCGGGCCCGGCTCGCCGAACGCGAGTCGGCCTACCCCCGCCGCCGCGGCATCAAGGCGCCGCCGCCCCGGGTGACCGTGGCGGCCGCCGCCTCCCGGCTCGCCACCGTCATCGAGGTCCGCGCCCAGGACGCCCCCGGCCTGCTGCACCGCATCGGCCGGGCGCTGGAGGAGAGCGAGGTGCGTGTCCGCAGCGCCCACGTCTCGACGCTGGGCGCCAACGCGGTGGACACCCTCTACGTCACCGACGCGCACGGCGAGGCGCTGCCCGCCGCGGCGGCGGCCGCGCTCGCGAAGTCTCTGGAGGCCGCCCTCCAGGGGTGAGCCGTGCGGGACGGCGCGCTCCCGCAGGCGCCGTTCCGCATCTTCTCCGGTCCGCCCGCCCCGGCGGCCGGGGCGGTCCGCGCCGGCGGAATTCCCCCGACCAGCGGCCACCGTTTCCTCCGAGGCGGATACCCTGGGGTACTGAATCCGTTTACCCCCGACCCTGAGGACCGACGAGCGCCGTGTTCGATACTCTCTCCGACCGCCTTGCCGCGACTTTCAAGAGCCTCAGGGGCAAGGGCCGCTTGTCCGAGGCGGACATCGACGCCACGGCCCGCGAGATCCGTATCGCCCTGCTGGAAGCGGACGTCGCGCTGCCGGTCGTCCGGGCCTTCATCGCCAACGTCAAGGAGCGGGCGCGCGGCGCCGAGGTCTCCCAGGCGCTGAACCCGGCCCAGCAGGTCGTCAAGATCGTCAACGAGGAGCTCGTCTCCATCCTCGGCGGCGAGACCCGGCGGCTGCGGTTCGCCAAGAACCCGCCCACCGTGATCATGCTCGCCGGCCTCCAGGGCGCCGGTAAGACGACCCTCGCCGGAAAGCTCGGCCTCTGGCTCAAGGGCCAGGGCCACTCCCCGCTGCTCGTCGCCTGCGACCTCCAGCGCCCCAACGCCGTCAACCAGCTCAGCGTCGTCGCCGAGCGCGCCGGGGTCGCCGTCTACGCCCCCGAGCCGGGCAACGGCGTCGGCGACCCGGTCCGGGTCGCCGAGGACTCGATCGAGTTCGCCAAGGCCAAGGGTTACGACATCGTGGTCGTGGACACCGCCGGCCGCCTCGGCATCGACCAGGAGCTGATGCGGCAGGCCGCGGACATCCGCGACGCCGTCAGCCCGGACGAGATCCTCTTCGTCGTCGACGCGATGATCGGCCAGGACGCGGTCAACACCGCCGAGGCGTTCCGCGACGGCGTCGGCTTCGACGGCGTGGTGCTCTCCAAGCTCGACGGCGACGCCCGCGGTGGCGCGGCCCTGTCGATCGCCCACGTCACGGGCAAGCAGATCATGTTCGCGTCGAACGGCGAGAAGCTCGAGGACTTCGACGCCTTCCACCCGGACCGCATGGCCTCCCGCATCCTCGACATGGGTGACCTGCTCACCCTGATCGAGCAGGCGGAGAAGACGTTCAGCCAGGAAGAGGCCGCTCAAATGGCCTCCAAGCTGGCGTCGAGCAAGGGCAAGGACTTCACGCTCGACGACTTCCTGGCGCAGATGGAGCAGGTCCGCAAGATGGGCTCCATCTCCAAGCTGCTCGGCATGCTGCCCGGCATGGGGCAGATCAAGGAACAGATCAACAACATCGACGAACGCGACGTGGACCGCACCGCCGCGATCATCAAGTCGATGACCCCCAAGGAGCGCGCCGAGCCGACGATCATCAACGGCTCCCGCCGCGCCCGCATCGCCAAGGGCTCCGGCGTGGAGGTCTCCGCCGTGAAGAACCTGGTGGAGCGCTTCTTCGAGGCCCGCAAGATGATGTCGAAGATGGCCCAGGGCGGCGGCATGCCGGGCATGCCCGGGATGCCGGGCATGGGTGGCGGTCCGGGCCGGCAGAAGAAGCAGGTCAAGCAGGCCAAGGGCAAGCGCAAGAGCGGCAACCCGATGAAGCGCAAGGCCGAGGAGCAGGCCGCGGCGGAGCGCCGCGAGCAGGCGGCGGCCCAGGGCGGCGCCTTCGGACTGCCCGGCCAGGACGGCGGCAGCGGCAAGGACTTCGCCCTGCCGGACGAGTTCAAGAAGTTCATGGGCTGACCAGGTCCGCACCAGCGGAACCGGCCCCGGGGGCGCGCACCGAACGGTGTGCGCCCCCGAGGCGCGTCCGGGGACCGTACGCCCTGCGAGGGAGGGCACGGTCGCCCGCGGGTGTGACCCGTGCGGCGGCCTCTCCGGAGCCCTGGTCCGGTATCTCCCCTAATGTCGGCGTCAACGGCTGTCGGCAGAGGAGCACGCGTGACCAACCCCGTACCTCCGCGCGACCGGACGGACCAGCCCTGGCGTTCCGAGGGAGCGCCGCCCCCGCCGCCGTCGTCGCAGGGCGGCGGCCGGAAGATGCCGGGCGGCTGGGGCCGCCTGCTGCTCACCGCGCTGCTGGTCTACCTCGTCGCCAACCTGGTGCTCTCGCTCTTCAACGGCGACGACGAACCGACCGTCGCGTACACCGAGTTCGGCAAGCAGGTGTCGGCGGGCAACGTCTCCAAGATCTACTCCAAGGGCGACGCCATCCAGGGCCAGCTCAAGAAGGAGGCGAAGGTCCCCGACGGCGACGAGAAGTACACCAAGTTCACCACCCAGCGCCCGTCCTTCGCCGACGACGACCTCTGGGCCGAACTGATCAAGGACGACGTCACCGTCACCGCCGAACCCGTCGTCCAGCAGCGCAGCTTCCTCGTCAACCTGCTCATCTCGCTCGCGCCGATGCTGCTGCTGGTCCTGCTCTGGGTGTTCGTCGCCCGCCGGATGTCCCGCGGCGGTCCGGGCGGCGCCATGGGCGGCTTCGGCCGCAAACCCCCGCCCAAGCCGGTCGAACTGGAGGGCGCCAAGCGCACCACCTTCGCCGACGTGGCCGGCATCGACGAGGTGGAGGGCGAACTCGACGACGTCGTCGACTTCCTGAAGAACCCCGGCGAGTACCGGAAGATGGGCGCCCGGATGCCCGGTGGCGTCCTGCTCGCCGGCCCGCCCGGCACCGGGAAGACGCTGCTGGCGCGCGCGGTGGCCGGAGAGGCCGGGGTGCCGTTCTTCTCCGCCTCCGCCTCCGAGTTCATCGAGATGATCGTCGGGGTCGGGGCCGGCCGGGTGCGCGAACTGTTCGCCGAGGCCCGCAAGGTGGCCCCCGCCATCGTCTTCATCGACGAGATCGACACCATCGGCCGGGCCCGCGGCGGCGGCTCGGGCATGGGCGGCCACGACGAGCGCGAGCAGACGCTCAACCAGATCCTCACCGAGATGGACGGCTTCTCCGGCTCCGAAGGCGTCGTCGTCCTCGCCGCGACCAACCGTCCCGACGTCCTCGACCCCGCCCTCACCCGGCCCGGCCGGTTCGACCGGATCGTGCACGTCAGCCCGCCCGACAAGGGCGGCCGCGAGGCGATCCTGAAGATCCACACCCGCCCGGTGCCGCTCGCCGACGACGTCGACCTCGCCGCCATCGCCCGTGCCACCCCCGGCATGACCGGCGCGGACCTCGCCAACCTGGCCAACGAGGGCGCCCTGCTGGCCGTGAAGCGCAAGCGGGACAAGGTCGGCCAGGCCGAGCTGTCCGACGCCCTGGAGAAGGTGCAGCTCGGCGCCGAACGCCCGCTGGTCATGCCGGACGAGGAGCGCCGCAGGACCGCCTACCACGAGAGCGGCCACGCCCTGCTGGGCATGGTGCAGCCGGGCGCCGACCCGGTCCGCAAGGTCACCATCGTGCCGCGCGGCCGGGCGCTCGGCGTCACCCTCTCGACGCCGGACGCCGACAAGTACGCCTACACCGAGGAGTACCTGCGCGGCCGCATCATCGGCGCGCTCGGCGGGATGGCCGCCGAGCAGATCGTCTACGGGGTGGTCACCACCGGCGCGGAGAGCGACCTGGAACAGGTCACGAACCTCGCCCGCGGCATGGTCGGCCGGTGGGGGATGAGCGACAAGGTGGGCCGGCTGACCGCGATCCCGGCCGACGCCCAGCAGGCGTACGGGCTGTCCGCCGCCCCGGCCACGCTCGACACCGTGGACGCGGAGATGCGGCGCATCGTCGACGAGTGCTACGCCGACGCCTGCCGGCTGCTGCGCGAGCACCGGGAGAAGCTCGATTCGCTGGCCGCCGCCCTGCTCGCCGACGAGACGCTGGACGAGGCGGAGGCGTACCGGGCCGCGGGGGTCCACCGGCTGGAGAAACCGCACATCCTGCCCTGACGGGCCGTTCGGCGCGGGCACGCGGCGGCGGGCGTACGGCGGTGGGGTGCGGGAGCCGGTTCCCCGCACCCCCGCCTGTGCCTGTGCCGTGCCGGACCACGCGGCCGGTGCCGTGTGCCGCGTCAGACCACGCAGACCAGGTAGCGGAAGACGTTCGGCATCCAGACCGTGCCGTCCGGCCGCAGATACGGGTGGAGCGCCTCGGCGACCTCCTTCTCCACCTGGAAGGCGTCCGTCGCCCGCACCGCCCGGTCGAACAGGCCCGTCGACATCAGGCCCCGCACCGCGCTGTCCAGGTCGGCGTAACCGAACGGGCAGGACACCCGACCCGATCCGTCCGGCCGCAGACCGCTGCGTGCGGCGACGTCCTCCAGGTCGTCCCGGCGGGCGGACCGCCCGGCGTCCGTCCGGCCGCCGCCCAGCCGTTCCGCGACCGCCAGCACCCCCGCGGTCGCGCACCGCTCCGGCGGGCCCCAGCCGGCCAGGACGACGGTGGCGCCGCGGGAGGCCAGCACGACGGCCGACTCCAGCGCCGGACCGAGCCCGTCGGAGTCGCCCGGCGTGCACCCGATCGGGTCGAAGGCGGTCAGCAGGGTGTACGGCGAGCCGTCCGCCGGAGCGGCCGCCCCGACAGGGCCGTGCACGAGCCGGGCCGGCGCTCCGCCCCGGTCCTCGTCGGGCGTCAGCCGCGCGTGCGCCAAGGCGAGCCGGTCCCGGTCGGTGTCGACACCGGTGACCCGGGCGCCGCGCGCGGCGGCGATCAGCATCGCGAGCCCCGATCCGCAGTGCAGCGAGAGCATCCTGGTCCCCGCGCCGACTTCGAGCCGGTCGTACACCGCCTCGTACAGCGGCGACAGCATCCGCTCCTGGATCTCCGCCCAGTCGCGGGCACGGGTCCCGGGGTCCACCGGGGCGGCGTCGGTACGCCGGTGGCCGCGGTGGTTCCGGACGAGCGTTGGTGTCATGGAAGAGCCCCAATCGCCAAGAGGTCGGTCGTGCCCGGGTGGGCGTCCCCGTGTGCGAGGATCCGCACCCCCGTATGCCAGAGAACTGCGCTTCCGCCGATCCGTCCAGAGGGCGCAGGGAGCTGGTTGCGCGCTCCCGCCATGCGCCCCCCGAGGGGCGGACCGTTCCGGCGCCGCCGCGTCTCGCCATCGGGAGGGCGGCAGCCGTACGATGCGCGCCCCGGGGGCGGGCTTGTGCTCCAGTCTCACCCGACACGTCCCCGGCAGCACGTCGAGCGCTCCGGGCCCGGCCCGGACCGGGTCGGGAGGGGTGCGGACCGGGCAGCGGAGGTCTGCGGCGCACGGGTCCGGGTGGTCCGTCGGGGCCCGGCTGCGGCGTCCTGCGCAGGGGAGCTACGTACTGCCTTGGTGGGAGCTGTGAGTCTTCTCCGCAGATCGGCGCACCCGCCCTCGTCCGGACGCCTCACGGTCGACTGACTGGTAGGTGCAAATTATTTGGGATGCCCCGGAATCGGAACACCGGGGCACCCACGCTCGTTGACACGACGTGAGCACGACACCACCTGTACTTGCCGCAGAGCTGGCGCAGGCGTGGGCCGACATTCAGCGGTACCACCCCGAGCTGCCCGATCTCGCCGCGCCCGAGTCCCTGATCGGAGAGTCCTCGTCCGCCTGTGGCGCCGAACTCTCCTTCGAACGACTGCTCCACGAGGCAGTCCACGGCATCGCCGCCGCCCGAGGTGTCCGCGACACCTCCCGCGCCGGCCGGTACCACAACCGACGCTTCCTCGCCATCGCGGAGGAACTGGGTCTGGACCACGCCGAGGAGCCGCATCCCAGCAGCGGCTTCTCGTTGGTGACCCTCGACGCCGAGGCGAGGCGCCGGTACCGCGCCACCGCCGAGCGCCTTCAGCGCGCGCTGAGGGCGCACTCCGTCGCCACCGCCGCCGACACCAAGCGGTCCTTCCGGGGCCCGGCCGCCCGGCACGGGTCCTCCGGCGGCGGCGTGCGGGTCAAGGCGGTCTGCGACTGCGGGCGCAACGTCCGCGTCGTCCCGTCGGTGCTGGCCCAGGCCCCGATCGTGTGCGGCGGCTGCATGAAGCCCTTCCGCATTCCCGACGCCGTGGCCGCGGTGGGGTGACCCCGCACGGGTGTGGCACAATGGACAGCCGTACTCGACAGTCGCACAGGACCCCTCTCTCCTCCGGCTGACGCGTCCATCGGGCACCCGAGTACCGCAACCCCACGCGGCAATTTCGTCGTGCCCAACCACGTCAAGACCAGGAGACACCACTTCCGTGGCAGTCAAGATCAAGCTGAAGCGTCTGGGCAAGATCCGTTCGCCTCACTACCGCATCGTCGTCGCCGACTCCCGCACCCGCCGTGACGGCCGGGCCATCGAGGAGATCGGCCTGTACCACCCGGTACAGAACCCGTCCCGCATCGAGGTCAACGCGGAGCGCGCGCAGTACTGGCTGTCCGTCGGCGCCCAGCCGACCGAGCCGGTCCTCGCGATCCTGAAGCTCACCGGTGACTGGCAGGCGCACAAGGGCCTGCCGGCCCCCGCGCCGCTGCTGCAGCCGGAGCCCAAGGCTGACAAGCGCGCCCTCTTCGAGGCTCTGACCTCGGACGGCGACGAGGCCAAGGGTGAGGCCATCACCCCCAAGGCCAAGAAGGCCGACAAGAAGGCTGACGAGGCGGCGGACGCTGCCGAGTCCACCGAGTCGACCGAGGCCTGAGCATGCTCGAGGAGGCTCTTGAGCACCTCGTGAAAGGCATTGTCGACAACCCCGACGACGTACAGGTCGCCTCGCGCGACCTGCGTCGGGGGCGCGTGCTGGAGGTCCGGGTCCACCCCGACGACCTCGGCAAGGTGATCGGCCGCAACGGCCGTACCGCCCGCGCTCTGCGGACCGTCGTGGGCGCCCTCGGGGGCCGCGGAATCCGGGTCGACCTCGTCGACGTGGATCAGGTTCGCTGAAGAGTTGTACACCGGCCAGGGCCGGGGAGGGCTTCCGGGCCCTCCCCGGCCTTTGTCGTCGGTCCGCAGGACCGCCGGTCCGCAAGGCCGTTCCCTCACCACCCATCGGAGTAGCAGCGTGCAGTTGGTAGTTGCCCGGATCGGCCGTGCCCACGGCATCAAGGGCGAGGTCACCGTCGAGGTCCGTACGGACGAGCCGGAACTGCGGCTCGGCCCCGGCGCGGTCCTGGCCACCGAACCGGCCGGTGTCGGACCGCTGACCATCGAGACGGGCCGGGTGCACAGCGGCAGGCTGCTGCTGCGCTTCGCCGGCGTCGCGGACCGCACGGCGGCCGAGGCGCTGCGCAACACGCTGCTGATCGCCGAGGTGGACCCCACCGAACTCCCCGAGGACCCGGAGGAGTTCTACGACCACCAGCTCATCGACCTCGACGTCGTGCTGGCCGACGGCACCGAGATCGGCCGCATCACCGAGATCACGCACCTGCCCTCGCAGGACCTGTTCATCGTGGAGCGCCCGGACGGCAGCGAGGTGATGATCCCGTTCGTCGAGGAGATCGTCACCTCGATCGACCTGGAGGAGCAGCGCGCCGTGATCGACCCGCCGCGCGGCCTCATCGACGCCGACGAGGCCGTCGTCGCCTCGTCCCGCGACGAGGAGGACGGCGCGGAGGACTCCGCCGCGGAGGACTCCGGCTCGGGCGCGACCGGCTCCGGCACCGCGGAGGGCAGGGCGTGATGCGGCTCGACGTCGTCACGATCTTCCCCGAGTACCTGGAGCCGCTGAATGTCTCCCTGGTCGGCAAGGCCCGGGTCCGCGGGGTGCTGGACGTACAGGTCCACGACCTGCGGGAGTGGACGTACGACCGGCACAACACGGTGGACGACACCCCGTACGGCGGTGGCCCCGGCATGGTCATGAAGACCGAGCCCTGGGGTGAGGCGCTGGACGAGGTGCTGGCCGGGGGTTACGAGGCCGGGGCCCACGCGCCGGCGTTGGTGGTTCCCACCCCGAGCGGCCGGCCGTTCACCCAAGAGCTGGCCGTGGAGCTCTCCGCGCGCCCCTGGCTGATCTTCGCCCCGGCCCGCTACGAGGGCATCGACCGCCGGGTCGTCGACGAGTACGCGACCCGGATGCCGGTCGTCGAGGTCTCCATCGGCGACTACGTGCTGGCCGGCGGGGAGGCCGCCGTCCTCGTCATCACCGAGGCGGTCGCCCGGCTGCTGCCGGGCGTGCTCGGCAACACGGAGTCCCACCAGGACGACTCCTTCGCCCCCGGCGCGATGGCCAACCTGCTGGAGGGGCCCGTCTACACCAAGCCCCCCGAGTGGCGCGGCCGGTCCATCCCGGACGTCCTGCTCAGCGGCCACCACGGCAGGATCGCCCGGTGGCGCCGCGACCAGGCCTTCGCGCGCACCGCCCTGAACCGGCCCGACCTGATCGAGCGGTGCGAGGCGAGCGCCTTCGACAAGAAGGACCGGGAGATGCTCTCGATCCTCGGCTGGTCGCCGGAGCCCGGCGGACGATTTTGGCGCAGGCCTTCTTCCGTGGAAGAATGAGCAGCTGCCGCCGTGCCACGTGCGCCCCTGCCACAGGGGGAATGACGTCCGTCCGGCCCGGCCGGCCCTCCTGATCTCTCACGAACTCCCGTCGATGACCTGTGGCATCGGCGAAGAAAGCAGAAACCATGGCTTCCCTGCTCGATGGCGTCAACGCCGCCAGCCTCCGCTCGGACGTCCCGGCGTTCCGTCCCGGTGACACCGTCAACGTCCACGTGCGCGTGATCGAGGGCAACCGCTCCCGTATCCAGCAGTTCAAGGGCATCGTCATCCGTCGCCAGGGCGCGGGCGTCAGCGAGACCTTCACGGTCCGCAAGGTCTCCTTCAGCGTCGGCGTCGAGCGCACCTTCCCGGTGCACAGCCCGATCTTCGAGAAGATCGAGGTCGTCACCCGCGGTGACGTGCGCCGCGCCAAGCTGTACTTCCTCCGTGAGCTCCGCGGCAAGGCCGCGAAGATCAAGGAGAAGCGTTACAACTGAGCTGACACGCGCGTCCACGGCGCGGCCGGATAAGCTTCGGCCGCGATGGACACCGAGACACAGCACGCGGAACGCGATCCTTCCTCCGGACCCCCAGCAGGGCCGGAGGAGGGGTCGCGTTCTTCGCGTCCGGGCGGGACCGCGACGGAGGACCGGGGCGCGGAGGGGAGCGGCGCGGAGCCGGCGGCCGGGGAGGACGACGCCGCGGGATACCCGTACGCGCGGCGCCTTCTGCTGCTCGGCGTCGCCTGCGTGACGGCCGTGCTGCTGGTCAGCGCCTTCGTGATGCAGCCCTTCCTGATCCCCAGCGGCTCGATGGAGACCACGCTGAAGGTGGGGGACCGGGTGCTGGTCAACAAGCTGGCGTACCGTTTCGGCTCCGCCGGTCCGGCGCGCGGCGACATCGTCGTCTTCGACGGCGCCGGATCGTTCGTCCGGACCGGGGCGCCGAACCCGCTCGCCGGCGCACTGCGTTCCGCCGCGGCCACCCTGGGGCTCACCGAGCCCTCCGACACGGTGTTCGTGAAGCGCGTCGTCGGCACCGGCGGCGACCACGTGGTCTGCTGCGACGCCCGGGGCCGCATCGAGGTGAACGGCCGCGCGGTGGACGAGACGTACCTGCACGACGGCGACGCGGCCTCCGAGGTCCCGTTCGACATCGTGGTCCCCGACGGGACGCTGTGGATGATGGGCGACCACCGCAGCGCCTCCAGCGACTCCCGTGACCACCTCGGGCAGCCCGGCGGCGGCATGGTCCCGGTGGAGAAGGTCCTCGGACGCGTCGACGCGCTCGCCTGGCCCTTCGGGCGGCTGGGCGGGGTGCCGGACACCGGCGCCTTCGACGGCGTCCCCGGCCCGGACGGCGCCCGTGGGTAGCCGGGGCCGCGCCCGCGCCGCCACGGCGCCGGCCGGAACCCCCGCCGAGGGGGAGCGGCCCCGCACCACCCGGGCCGAGCGCCGCAGACTCGCCCGCAAGGTGCGGCGCAGGCGGCGCGGCTCGGCCCTGCGCGAGATACCGGTGCTGGTCCTGATGGCGCTGCTCATCGCGCTCGTCCTCAAGACCTTCCTGGTCCAGGCGTTCGTGATCCCCTCCGGCTCGATGGAGCAGACCATCCGGATCGGCGACCGGGTGCTGGTGGACAAGCTGACCCCGTGGTTCGGCACCGGACCGCAGCGCGGCGACGTCGTGGTCTTCAAGGACCCGGGCGGCTGGCTGCAGCAGGAGACGACCGAGCGGTCCGACCCGCCGGCCGGGCTGAAACAGATCCAGGAACTGCTGACCTTCATCGGACTGCTGCCCAGCGCGGACGAACAGGACCTGATCAAGCGGGTGGTCGCGGTGGGCGGCGACACGGTGGCGGCGGACGGCGAGGGCGGCCCGCTGACCGTCAACGGCGTCGCGGTCGACGAGCCCTACCTCCATCCCGGCGACGAGCCGTCGACGGTCCAATTCGAGGTAAAGGTTCCGGCCGGCCGGATCTTCGTGATGGGGGACCACCGCTCCAACTCCGCCGATTCCCGCTTCCACCTGGACGACGCCGGACGGGGCACCGTGCCGCTGGACGACGTCGTGGGACGCGCCCCCGTGATCGGCTGGCCCTTCGGTCACTGGGCCACCCTGGAACACCGCGACGCCTTCGACGGCGTGCCGGACGCCGCCTCCGGCACGTCGGCGCAGGCCGCCGACTCGCATAGTGTGTCCACCCAGGATCCATACGGAATGGTCCGGCTCCCGACCCCTGCGGAACTCCCGCTCGTTATGGGAGTGGTGGGCCTGCGCTCGGTGCGCGGGCAGTGGCACGGATTGAGGAGTGGATGTGGGGGATTTGGCGGTCGGCGCACGATCCGGACACGACGAACCCGAGGACGGCAGGCCCGGTTTCGTCCCGGGCGGGACGCCGGGACCGACGGGACGTGATGCCGATGCTGCGGGTGGCGGACACGGTCCGGGCGGGAGCGACGGTGCCGGGACCGGTGGGGGCGGCTCGGGCCCCGACGGGGAGGCCGACGCCCCGAAGAAGCCGCGTTCCTTCTGGAAGGAACTGCCGCTCCTCATCGGCGTCGCGCTGATCCTCGCCCTGTTGATCAAGACGTTCCTGGTGCAGGCGTTCTCGATCCCCTCGGACTCCATGCAGAACACCCTCCAGCGCGGCGACCGGGTGCTGGTGGACAAGCTGACCCCGTGGTTCGGCTCCGAGCCCGAGCGCGGCGAGGTCGTCGTCTTCCACGACCCGGGCGGCTGGCTGGAGGGCGCCGCGACGCCCGAACCGAACGCCGTGCAGAAGTTCCTCAGCTTCATCGGACTCATGCCGTCCGCCGAGGAGAAGGACCTGATCAAGCGGGTCGTCGCGGTCGGCGGTGACACGGTGCAGTGCAAGCAGGGCGGCCCGGTCACGGTCAACGGCAAGGCGCTGGACGACAAGTCCTTCATCTTCGCCGGCAACAGCGCCTGCGACGACAAGCCCTTCGGACCGATCCACGTCCCCGAGGGCCGGATCTGGGTGATGGGCGACCACCGCCAGAACTCGCTGGACTCCCGCTACCACCAGGAGCTGCCCGGCCAGGGCACCGTCTCCGTGGACGAGGTCGTGGGACGCGCGTTCGTCGTCGTCTGGCCGGTCAACCGCTGGGCGACCCTGCCGGTCCCCAGCACCTTCGACCAGTCCGGCATCAACGCCGCCATGGGCGCCGCACCGGCCGCCCTCGGCCTCGCCGGGGCGCTGCCGCTGGTCTTCCTGCGGCGCAGGAGGCTGACCCGCGGGCGTACCGACGGGTAGGGTTCCGCTCGGATCAGCGATTGTCGATCTCCGATGGGGGACGCTGGGATGAGTGGATCAGGACGTGACGGAGACGGCCGCGGCCGGCTCGGCAGCCTGCTGTCGGGCCTGGCCGTGGCCGTCGGCTGTGTGCTCTTCCTCGGCGGCTTCGGCTGGGCGGCCGTGGTCTACAAGCCGTACACGGTGCCGACCGACTCGATGTCGCCCACCGTGGAGGCGGGCGACCGGGTGCTGGCCCAGCGGATATCGGACGACGAGGTGCGGCGCGGAGACGTCGTGGTCTTCACCGACCCGGCCTGGGGCAACATGCCGATGGTGAAGCGGGTCGTGGGGATCGGCGGCGACGAGGTCGCCTGCTGCGACGCGGACGGCCGCCTCACGGTGAACGGCGAGCCGATCGACGAGCCGTACGTGCACGCCATCGACATGGGCGCCACGAGCGGGCCGCAGCGGCGCGCCTCGCCGCAGGACTTCACCGCGAAGGTGCCCGAGGGTGAGCTCTTCCTGCTCGGTGACGAGCGCGCGACCTCGCTCGACTCCCGCGTCCACCTCGAGGACGCGGGCGGCGGTTCGGTGCCCGGGAGCGCGGTGCAGGCCAGGGTCGACGCGGTCGCCTGGCCCTTCGACGGCATGATCGGGCGCCCGCAGGCGTTCGCCGCGCTGCCCGGCGGCGTCTCGTCGGCCGGCCCGCTGTACGCGCAGCTCGGGGCGATCGTGGCGGGCGTGGTGCTGATCCTCGCGGGTTCCGCGTACGGACCGCTCGCCGCCCGGACCGGGAAGCGCCGAGGTTCGAAGGCAGCGGCCGGGGTCCGGTGACGGTGTCCGGTGAAGGCCCGCCCGGCGGCGGGCCGGCGGTGAGCGGTGATCCGGGTCCCGCGGTGGTCCGGCGGGTGGCCCGTGTGGTGCTGCTCGACCCCGAGGACCGGGTGCTGCTGCTCCAGGGCTTCGAGCCCGCCGATCCCGGCGCCCGCTGGTGGTTCACCCCCGGTGGCGGCCTGGAGGGCGAGGAGACCCATGAGCAGGCCGCGCGCCGGGAACTGGCCGAGGAGACCGGCCTCCGCGACGTCGTGCTCGGCCCGCTGCTCTGGCGCCGCCGGTGCGCCTTCCCCTTCGACGGGAGGCGCTGGGAGCAGGACGAGTGGTACTACCTCGGCCGCACGCGGCGGACCGACACCGACCAGCGGGGCCTCACCGAGCTGGAGCGACGCTCCGTGGCCGGTCTGAGGTGGTGGACCTCCGCCGAACTTCTCGCCACGCGTGAGACGGTGTACCCGACCAGACTCGCCGAGCTGCTGCGCACGCTCCTCGACGAGGGTCCCCCAGCTGCGCCGCGGGATCTGGACCCCGAAATCGAGTAAGCGTCCGGGGCCGGGACAAGCTGACGCACAATAGGGGGACGCACGGCTGAAGGGGAACATGCCATGAGTGCCGAGGACCTCGAAAAGTACGAGACCGAGATGGAGCTGAAGCTCTACCGGGAGTACCGCGACGTCGTCGGTCTGTTCAAATATGTGATCGAGACCGAACGGCGCTTCTACCTCACCAACGACTACGAGATGCAGGTGCACTCCGTCCAGGGTGAGGTTTTCTTCGAGGTATCGATGGCGGATGCCTGGGTCTGGGACATGTACCGGCCGGCCAGGTTCGTCAAGCAGGTGAGGGTGTTGACGTTCAAGGACGTGAACATCGAGGAGCTCAACAAGAGCGACCTCGAACTGCCGGGCGGCTGATCCGGGGGACCGGCCGTCCTGGCGTACGGGGCAACCGGAAGGCCCGGCGACCGGCGGTACAGGCTGCCCGGCGCCCCGCCCACGAGAACGCCGGAGGAGACCCGGCCACCCGAACGGGTGGCCGGGTTTTCCACATCCGCGACGTTGTCCACCAAGATCCACACGTTCGGCGGCCCTCGTCCAGAGTCGCTCCCGGAGGTGGTGCGCAATGGACGCACGGGGAGTGCTCGGGCGGTACGGCGAGGATCTCGCGGCGAGGCTGCTGACCGACGCCGGCATGGCGGTGCTGGAACGCAACTGGCGCTGTCGCGCCGGTGAGATCGACATCGTGGCCAGGGACGGCGACGCGGTGGTCGTCTGCGAGGTGAAGACCCGCAGGTCGGGCGCGTACGAGCATCCGATGGCTGCGGTCACGCCCGCGAAGGCCGACCGGCTGCGACGGCTGGCCGAGCTGTGGCTGCACGCCCACGGCGGGCCGCCGCCGGGCGGGGCCCGCATCGACCTGATCGGCGTGATCGTGCCCCGCCGGGGCGCACCGGTCGCGGAGCACGTCCGAGGGGTGGCCTGATGGGGTTCGCGCGGGCGTGCTCGGTGGCCCTGGTGGGCGTCGAGGGGGTGGTGGTGGAGGTCCAGGCGGATCTGGAACCGGGGGTGGCGGCGTTCACCCTGGTCGGTCTGCCGGACAAGAGCCTGGTGGAGAGCCGGGACCGGGTGCGGGCCGCGGTGGTGAACTCCGGGGCGGAGTGGCCGCAGAAGAAGCTGACGGTGGGGTTGTCGCCGGCGTCGGTGCCGAAGAGCGGTTCGGGGTTCGATCTCGCGGTCGCCTGTGCGGTCCTCGGCGCGGCCGAGCGCATCGACCCGGCGGCCATCGCCGACGTGGTCATGATCGGAGAACTCGGCCTCGACGGCAGGGTCCGCCCGGTGCGGGGGGTGCTGCCCGCGGTGCTGGCGGCCGCCGAGGCGGGGTACCGCCACGTCGTGGTCCCCGAGCGGACCGCGGGGGAGGCGGCCCTGGTGCCGGGGGTCTCGGTGCTGGGGGTGCGGAGCCTGCGCCAACTGATCGCCGTGCTCGCGGAGGAGCCGGTCCCCGACGAGCCGGCCGAGGGACACGGGCGGCCCGACCACGCCGGTTCGGGGCTCATGGTGCCCGGCGCCGGTTTCGGCACGGGGCACACCGCGCCGGGCGAAGGCCGGGACGGGCACCGGCCCGACCTCGCCGACGTCGCCGGCCAGCACCGTCCGCGCAAGGCCCTGGAGGTCGCGGCGGCGGGCGGCCACCACCTGCTGCTCTCCGGGCCGCCCGGCGCGGGCAAGACGATGCTGGCCGAGCGGCTGCCCTCGATCCTGCCTCCGCTCGGGCGGCAGGAATCCCTCGAAGTGACGGCGGTGCACTCCGTGGCGGGCATACTCCCGCCGGGTGAACCCCTGGTCTCCCGGCCGCCGTACTGCGCACCCCACCACTCGGCCACCATGCAGTCGCTCATCGGCGGCGGGAACGGTCTGCCCCGACCCGGCGCGGTCTCCCTCGCCCACCGCGGAGTGATCTTTCTGGACGAGGCGCCGGAGTTCTCGGTGCGGGCCCTGGACGCGCTCCGGCAGCCGCTGGAGTCGGGGCACGTGGTGGTGGCACGGGCTGCCGGAGTGGTGCGGCTGCCGGCCAAGTTCCTGCTGGTCATGGCGGCGAACCCGTGCCCCTGCGGCCGCCACACGGTCAACGGCACGGGATGCGACTGCGCGCCGTCCGCCATCCGCCGCTACCAGGCGCGGCTGTCCGGCCCGCTGCTGGACCGGGTGGACCTGAGGGTGGAGGCCGAGGCCGTCACCCGGGCCGAGCTGCTGGGCCCGGGCGGGCGCGGGGAGACCTCGGCGGAGGTGGCCGCACGGGTCCGCAAGGCCCGCGAACGCGCCGCCGAACGGCTGACCGGCACCCCCTGGACCACCAACAGCGAAGTCCCCGGCCATGAACTGCGCACCCGGCTGCGGGCGGCGCCGGGCGCGCTGCGGGCCGCCGAGCGCGACATGGAGCGCGGCCTGCTCACGGCGCGCGGCCTCGACCGGGTGCTCAGGGTGGCGTGGACCGTCGCGGACCTGCGTGGTGCCGACCGGCCGGACGAGACGGACGTCGGCGTGGCGCTGGAACTCCGGACGGGCATCCAGCGGGGCGTGCCGATGCGGGCGGGGGCGTCATGAGCGGGAACAGGACCGGCGGCACGCCGGGGGAGCGGGACGAACCGGTCCGGAGGAAGGGAGCCGCCGGGGCGGGCGGGGACGGAGACAGCGACTCGGGCGCGGTGCCGCCGGCGGACGGAGCGCCGCCGGCGGGAGGGGGCCTCGGCGCGGGAGGCCCGGACGGCCCGGGAGGCGCGGGAGGGGCGGCGGGCCCGGACCGGGCGGCGGGCCCGGGCGGGATGGCGCGGGCGCCGGAGGCGTGCGCCGGGCGCGCGGGCGAGGGGCCGCCCTCGTACGAGGAACGGCTGGCCAGGGCCGCGCTGACCCGGATCATGGAGCCGGGCGACGAGCGGGCGGGGCGGTGGTTGCGGGCGCACGGGCCGGTGGGCCTGCTCGAACTGCTGCGGCAGGGCTCCACCGCAGCCGGACCGGGAGCCACCGGAGAGATCACCGGGGGGACCTCCCGGCCGTCCCGTTCCCCCCGGCCGGGAGGGACGACGGGCGCGGGTGCCCTGCCGGGGATGACGGCCGCGCGGCTCAGCGGGTACCGGATGAGGGCGGTCGCCGCCGAACCGGAACGTGACCTGGACGCCGTCGGGGCGGCCGGCGGACGGTTCGTCTGCCCCGGCGACCGGGAGTGGCCCAGCCAGTTGGACGACCTGGGGGACGCCCGGCCGGTCGGCCTCTGGGTGCGGGGCCTGCCCGACCTGCGGCTGTGGGCGCTTCGCTCGGTCGCCCTGGTGGGCGCGCGGGCCTGCTCCCCCTATGGCGCGCACATGGCCGCCACCCTCGGCGCGGGGCTCGCGGAACGCGGCTGGGTCGTGGTGTCGGGAGCCGCCTTCGGGGTGGACGGGGCCGCCCACCGGGGCGCGCTCGGGGCGGGCGGCGCCACGGTCGCGGTGCTGGCCTGCGGCGTCGACGCCGTCTACCCGCGCGGCCACGCCGAGTTGATCCGCAGGATGGCGGAACAGGGCATCCTGGTCGCGGAGTTGGCCCCCGGCTCACATCCCACCCGCAGCCGGTTCATCCTCCGCAACCGGGTCATCGCGGCACTGACCCGCGGCACGGTGGTGATCGAGGCCCAGTACCGCAGCGGCTCCCTGGTCACCGCCCGGTGCGCCCAGCGGCTGGGGCGGTTCACCATGGGGGTGCCGGGACCCGCGACCAGCGGGCTCTCCGCCGGTGTCCACGAACTCCTGCGGGGAGAGGGGGTGCTGGTCACCGACGCGGCGGAGATCGTCGAACTCGTCGGCGGCATGGGTGAACTCGCCCCCGAGCGGCGCGGCCCGACGGTTCCGCACGATCTGCTGGACCGGGGGGCCGCCGCGGTCCTCGAAGCCCTGCCCCGGCAGGGTCCGGTGGAGGTCCGGGACGTCGCCCGGGAGGCCGGGACCTCCGTCGAAGAGGCCCTCGGCCGACTGTACGAACTGCACTCACTGGGGTTCGTCGAACGGGAGGGCGATGCCTGGCGGCCGATTCCCGTGCGCAGGCGCAACGACGACGCGCGGCGAGGCGGTACTTGACCTGGAGCATTCGGGTGAAAAGGTAAGGGCGGTGAGCCCAGGAGACCCCTCGGAGACAGGTCCGGGCCCGACGCGCGAGGCGGCGGACCCGGCGGACCGCCCTGTCCCGGCGGGCGAGCGGGAGCGGTGTACGCGTACGCCGCCGAACCTCTTTCGGGAGCGCACCGCGATACCGCAGTCACGCTACGCTCACGAGGAATCCGCCCCAGGCACCCGTCCGCAGCACGTCACGGCAGAACGGCTCAAGGCTCCACATGCCCCAGCACACCTCCGGGTCTGACCGCGCGGCCGCACCACCCGCCGCGCGTGGCGCTGTGCGGCCCCCAGCCCCTTCCTCCCTCGACGAGTTGTGGCGTTCGTACAAGACGACGGGCGACGAGAAGCTGCGGGAGCAGCTGATCCTGCACTACTCGCCGCTCGTCAAGTACGTCGCCGGCCGGGTCAGTGTGGGGCTGCCGTCCAACGTCGAGCAGGCGGACTTCGTCTCCTCCGGCGTCTTCGGTCTGATCGACGCCATCGAGAAGTTCGACGTCGAGCGGGCCATCAAGTTCGAGACATACGCGATCACCCGCATCCGGGGCGCGATGATCGACGAACTGCGCGCCCTGGACTGGATTCCGCGCTCCGTGCGCCAGAAGGCGCGCAACGTCGAGCGGGCGTACGCCACGCTCGAAGCGCAGCTGAGACGCACCCCCTCGGAGAGCGAGGTGGCCGCCGAGATGGGCATCGCCCTGGAGGAACTGCACACTGTTTTCAGCCAGTTGTCGCTGGCCAACGTCGTGGCGCTGGAAGAGCTCCTGCACGTGGGCGGCGAGGGCGGTGACCGGCTCAGCCTGATGGACACGCTGGAGGACACCGCGGCCGACGATCCGGTCGAGGTGGCGGAGGGGCGCGAGCTCAGACGGCTGCTCGCGCGCGCCATCAACACCCTCCCCGACCGGGAGAAGACCGTGGTCACGCTCTACTACTACGAGGGCCTGACGCTCGCCGAGATCGGCAACGTACTCGGCGTCACCGAGAGCCGGGTCAGCCAGATCCACACCAAGTCGGTCCTCCAGCTCCGGGCGAAGCTCGCGGACGCCGGGCGCTGAGGCCGGCCGCCGGGCATGGGGACCGTACGCCGGGCATGGGGACCGTACGCCGGCGTCGTGACCGCCGGTGAGACGGGACATCGACCGGTGAGACCCGCCGTCGGACCGTCGGACCGTCGGGGAGCCGCCGGGCCGCCAGCCGTGCGCAGAGCCGGCCGGATCCGGGCGCCGGAGGCCGTTTCGCCGCGGGCGCCGTCCCCCAGCACGCGCGGGCGCCGTCCCCCGCGTTTCCCGGGAAGGCCCGATCCCGCCGGGCGCGACGGTCGGAGGGCCGCTACCGCTTCCCCCCGACCCGGTCCTGCGTAAAGTGGAGCCGTGCCCAGGATTCGAGCGGCCTCGGTGGCCGAGCACCGGACCATGCAGCGCGACGCCCTCCTGGACGCCGCGCGCTCCTTGCTGTCCGAGGGCGGTACGGAGGCATTGACCTTCCCCGCGCTCGCGGAACGCACGGGCCTCGCCCGGTCCTCCGTGTACGAGTACTTCCGGTCCCGCGCGGCGGTCGTCGAGGAGCTGTGCGCCGTCGACTTCCCCGTGTGGGCTGCCGAGATCGAGAACTCCATGGAGCGCGCCGGTACGCCCGAGAAAAAGATCGAGGCGTATGTGCGCCGACAGCTCGACCTCGTCGGAGACCGGCGGCACCGCGCGGTGGTGGCGATCTCCGCGAGCGAACTCGACGCCGGTGCCCGCGAGAAGATCCGGGCCGCGCACGGGGGGCTGGTCGCCCTGATCGTCGAGGCGCTGGCCGACCTCGGACACACGCAGCCGCGGCTGGCCGCGATGCTGCTGCAGGGCTCGGTGGACGCGGCGGTCCGGCGGATCGAGTTCGGCGTGGTGGAGGAACCGGGCGAGATCGCCGACGTCGTCGTCTCGATGATCCTCAACGGCGTACGCGGCTGAGCCCCGGCGCGCGGAGGTCCGCGCGGGCTCCCGTCCTGTCCCTCCCGGTCCTGACCTGTCCCTCCCGGTCCTGACCTGTCCCTCCTGGTCCTGACCCGTCCCTCCCGGTCCTGACCCATCTCCTCTCTTCGCCCCGCCGCGGCCCGCCCCTGCCCGTTCCGACGCGTTCCCGCGCCCCCGCGTGGTCCGGTGCGCCGCCTTCGCCGTGCCACCTCCGCCGCCCCGTCTCCGCCGCCCCGCCTTCGCCATGCCGCCCCGCGCGATCAGAACGTCCGCCCGTCCGCCTCTGCCGGTGCGCCGGTGAGTGGGAGCAGGCGGGACGGCGGCCGGTGCAGCAGGTCGGGCGTTAGCAGGGAGAGCGGGTCGAGGTAGACGTCGCCGCGGCGCAGTCCCCAGTGCAGGCAGCTTCCGGCGCAATGGGACGGGCCCGCCTCCAGCACCCCCACCGGATCGCCCGCCGCCACCTGGTCGCCGACGGCGACCGTGGCCGTCACCGGCTCGTACGTGGTGCGCGTCGGCGGCTCACCCACCCCCGCGACCTCGATCACCAGCACCCCGCGCCCCGCCACCCGGCCCGCGTACGCCACGGTCCCGTCGGCCGCCGCCAGCACCGCGTCCCCCGGGTCCGCCGCGAGGTCCACGCCCCGGTGTCCGGGGGCGTAGGGACCGGTCGGCGGCTCCCATCCCCGCGCGACCGCGGGACGTCCGGCCAGCGGCCAGGACCGCCCTTCCGCTGACGCGGACTTCGGGGCAGCGGGCTCCAGCGGCTCCCCGGCATCCGTGGCCCGGCTCCCCGGACCGTTCACCGTGCCACCCACCGGAGCGTCACCACCCGGCACCCCGGCCACCGCCGGCGGAGCCGCCCCGGCCACCGCCTGCGGAGCCGCCCCGGCCACAGCGACAGCGACCGTCACGGCCAGTGGCAGCGCCAGCACCGACGCGAGCCGCCCCCGCACCCTCGACGAGACCGGCCCCCGCAGGCACCGGCCAGGGCGCCGCCCGAGGCGCCCACCGGGGGGCCGACCCCGGCAGCGATGCAGCCGCCGGTCCGGGAGGCGGGCCGGGGGCGGGACCGGGAGGCCGTCCGGTAGGCACTCCGGAAGCCGGTCCGGCAGGCGGGTCGGGCGGTGCGGGCGGGGCAGGAGCAGCGGAGAGCGCATGCCGGAACGATCCCCGAAGACCCGCTTCCGCGGGGATCATGGGCCGCCCCTGTGGACTACTCGCCGGTTGTGGACATCGCCGTCACCCTGCACTCCCGCGGTCCCGTACACTTCTTGTGGCGACCCGGGTGACCGGGTCGACTTCGCACGCCCCTCCACCTCCCTCTCAGCGGACGGTGGCCGCGCCTCTCGGTCCTTCGTGGCACGGCGCGTACGGGGCGTCAGGCGCGAGCGCAAACCTGCGATCGCGATAACCGAGTAACTCGAGGAGTACGGCCATGGCCGTCGTCACGATGCGGGAGCTGCTGGAAAGCGGCGTCCACTTCGGTCACCAGACCCGTCGCTGGAACCCGAAGATGAAGCGCTTCATCTTCACGGAGCGCAACGGCATCTACATCATCGACCTGCTCCAGTCGCTGTCGTACATCGACCGCGCCTACGAGTTCGTCAAGGAGACCGTCGCCCACGGCGGCTCCATCATGTTCGTCGGTACGAAGAAGCAGGCCCAGGAGGCCATCGCCGAGCAGGCGACGCGCGTCGGCATGCCCTACGTCAACCAGCGTTGGCTCGGCGGCATGCTCACCAACTTCTCCACCGTCTACAAGCGCCTTCAGCGTCTGAAGGAGCTGGAGCTCATCGACTTCGAGGACGTGGCCGCCTCCGGCCTCACCAAGAAGGAGCTCCTGGTCCTCTCGCGCGAGAAGGCCAAGCTGGAGAAGACCCTCGGTGGCATCCGCGAGATGCAGAAGGTGCCCAGCGCCGTCTGGATCGTGGACACCAAGAAGGAGCACATCGCCGTCGGCGAGGCGCGCAAGCTCCACATCCCGGTCGTCGCGATCCTCGACACCAACTGCGACCCCGACGAGGTCGACTACAAGATCCCGGGCAACGACGACGCCATCCGCTCCGTCACCCTGCTCACCCGCGTGATCGCCGACGCCGTCGCAGAGGGCCTCATCGCCCGTTCCGGTGCCGCCACGGGCGACTCGAAGCCGGGCGACAAGGCCGCCGGCGAGCCGCTCGCCGAGTGGGAGCGCGACCTGCTCGAGGGTGACAAGAAGGACGACGCCGAGGTGCAGTCCTCCGCCGAGACCGAGAAGGTCGCCGACGCGGAGCCGGCCGAGGCCGCCGCCGAGACCGCCGAGGCCCCCGTGGCCGAGACCGCCGAGGCCCCCGCGGCCGAGGCTCCGGCCGCCGAGGCTCCCGCCGAGGACACCAAGTAGGGCTCACGCCTCCGGCATGACAGATCGACGGCGGGGGACGGTGCCACGAGCACCTCTCCCGCCGTTCATCCGTAGATCGTTCAGACTTCGAGAGAGACATACAGACTCATGGCGAACTACACCGCCGCCGACGTCAAGAAGCTCCGTGAGCTCACCGGCGCAGGCATGATGGACTGCAAGAAGGCGCTCGACGAGGCCGACGGCAACGTCGACGGCGCGGTCGAAGCCCTCCGTATCAAGGGCCAGAAGGGCGTCGCCAAGCGCGAAGGCCGTTCGGCCGAGAACGGCGCGGTCGTCTCCATCGTCTCCGACGACAAGACCTCCGGCGTCCTCGTCGAGCTGAAGTGCGAGACCGACTTCGTCGCCAAGGGCGAGAAGTTCCAGGCCGTCGCCAACCAGCTCGCCGCGCACGTCGCCGCGACCTCCCCGGCCGACCTCGCCGCGCTGCTCGCCTCCGAGATCGAGCCGGGCAAGACCGTCCAGGCGTTCGTGGACGAGGCCAACGCCAACCTCGGCGAGAAGATCGTCCTGGACCGCTTCGCGCAGTTCACCGGCGCCTTCGTCTCGGTGTACATGCACCGCACGATGCCCGACCTGCCCCCGCAGATCGGTGTCATGGTCGAGCTGGACAAGGCCGACGCCGACCTGGCCAAGGGTCTCGCGCAGCACATCGCCGCGTTCGCGCCGAAGTACCTGTCCCGCGAGGACGTCCCGGCCGAGGTCGTCGAGGCCGAGCGCCGCGTCGCCGAGGAGACCACCCGCGCCGAGGGCAAGCCCGAGGCCGCCCTCCCGAAGATCGTCGAGGGTCGCGTCAACGGCTTCTTCAAGGAGGCCACCCTCCTCGGCCAGCCCTACGCCCTGGACAACAAGAAGTCCGTCCAGAAGGTCCTGGACGAGGCCGGTGTCACCCTGAAGCGCTTCACGCGCATCAAGGTCGGCATCTGAGTCCGTCCGCGAAAACACGGCGGACCCCGATAGGGTCTGATGCAGTCGTGCCGGCCGCACCCCCGGCCGGGCGACCGCGGATCTGACGAGGAGGCCATTGCCGCTGAGGGACACCAGACCCACCGGCAATGGCCTTCTTCGTATGTGCACGAGGAGAATTTCCATGGACAAGGGCGCGGACGCCAACACGGCTGACCACAAGCGCGACGACAAGGTGTCCGGGCGCTTCATGCTGAAGCTGTCCGGCGAGGCTTTCGCCGGCGGCGGCGGGCTCGGGGTCGACCCCGACGTCGTGCACGCCATCGCGCGCGAGATCGCGGCCGTGGTGCGCGACGGCGCGGAGATCGCCGTCGTCATCGGCGGCGGCAACTTCTTCCGCGGCGCCGAGCTCCAGCAGCGCGGCATGGACCGGGCCCGGTCCGACTACATGGGCATGCTCGGCACCGTCATGAACTGCCTGGCCCTCCAGGACTTCCTGGAGAAGGAGGGCATCGACTCGCGCGTCCAGACCGCCATCACCATGGGGCAGGTCGCGGAGCCGTACATCCCGCTGCGCGCCGTGCGGCACCTGGAGAAGGGCCGTGTGGTCATCTTCGGCGCCGGTATGGGCATGCCGTACTTCTCCACCGACACCACCGCCGCCCAGCGGGCCCTGGAGATCGACGCCGAGGCGCTGCTCATGGGCAAGAACGGGGTGGACGGGGTCTACGACTCCGACCCGAAGACCAACCCGGCCGCGGTGAAGTTCGACGCGCTGGAGTACGGCGAGGTGATCGGCCGCAACCTCCGCGTCGCGGACGCCACCGCGATCACGCTCTGCCGGGACAACCGGCTTCCGATCCTCGTCTTCGAGCTGACGGCCGAGGGCAATATCGCCCGTGCCGTCAAGGGTGAGAAGATCGGCACGCTCGTGAGCGACCAGAGCACCCGGGCCTGACGGCCCCAAGGATGGACAACGGCCTGCCGGTCGGACACCGTGCAGGTGAGGACGCGACGCAGGACCCGCAGGGCCGGGCGTGGACGATGCCGGGCCCGACCAAGACACGCAGGAGCACGTGGTGATCGAAGAAATCCTCCTCGAAGCCGAGGAGAAGATGGAGAAGGCCGTTGTCGTCGCGAAAGAGGACTTCGCCGCGATCCGCACCGGCCGCGCTCACCCGGCGATGTTCAACAAGATCGTCGCCGACTACTACGGCGCGCTGACCCCGATCAACCAGCTCGCCTCGTTCTCGGTGCCCGAGCCGCGGATGGCCGTCGTGACGCCGTTCGACAAGACCGCGCTGCGCAACATCGAGCAGGCGATCCGTGACTCCGACCTCGGGGTCAACCCGAGCAACGACGGCAACATCATCCGGGTGACCTTCCCCGAGCTCACCCAGGACCGTCGCAAGGAGTTCATCAAGGTCGCCAAGACCAAGGCCGAGGACTCCAAGATCTCGATCCGCTCCATCCGCCGCAAGGCGAAGGAGTCCCTCGACAAGCTCGTCAAGGACAAGGAGTCCGGCGAGGACGAGGTGCGCCGCGCGGAGAAGGAGCTCGACGACACCACCGCGAAGTACGTGGCGCAGGTGGACGAGCTGCTGAAGCACAAGGAAGCCGAGCTGCTCGAAGTCTGATGAACGACTCTTCCTGGGGTGCCCCGCGGGGGGCCGGATACTGGGGTACGCCCGAGATGGGGGCCGCTCCGGCGGGTCCTGCGTACGATATGCACGGCGCCCAGCAGACTCGGCCCATGCCCATCGTGCCGGACGCTCCCGACGCAGGTAGAGACGACGCGGACGACCGGGACGGGGAGGCCACGCACGTCAGCGGCCCCCTGTTCCGGGACGAAGTACCGCAGGAGCCCATGACCGCCCCCGTCCCGACGCCTCCTCCGTCCGCGCCGCCCAAGAAGCGCGCGGGCCGGGATCTGCGCGCGGCCATAGGGGTCGGCGTCGGGCTCGGCGTCGTGGTCTTCGCGTCACTCTTCGTGGTGAAGGCCGTCTTCGTCGGCGTGGTCGCGCTCGCCGTCGTCGTGGGCCTGTGGGAGCTCACCTCCCGGTTGGAGGAGCGCAAGGGGATCAAGGCACCCCTCGTGCCGCTCGCCGTCGGCGGGGCGGCCATGGTCGTCGCCGGCTACGCGCGGGGCCCCGAGGGCGCCTGGGTCGCCATGGCGCTGACGGCGCTGGCCGTCCTGGTTCGGCGCATGACCCAACCTCCGGAGGGGTACCTCAGGGACGTCACGGCGGGGGTCTTCGCCGCGTTCTACGTGCCGTTCCTCGCCACCTTCGTCGCTCTCATGCTGGCGGCGGACGACGGGGCCTGGAGGGTCCTGACCTTCCTGATACTGACGGTGGTCAGCGACACCGGCGCCTACGCCGTCGGCTGGCGGTTCGGCACCCACAAACTCGCCCCCCGCATCAGTCCGGGCAAGACCCGCGAGGGCCTGTTCGGCGCCATCGGCTTCGCCATGGCGGCCGGCGCCCTGTGCATGGAGTTCCTGATCGACGGCGGGTCCTGGTGGCAGGGACTGCTGCTGGGCCTGGCGGTGGCCGCCAGCGCCACCCTGGGCGACCTGGGCGAGTCGATGATCAAGCGGGACCTCGGCATCAAGGACATGGGCACGCTGCTGCCGGGCCACGGCGGCATCATGGACCGCCTGGACTCGCTGCTGCCGACCGCCCCGATCGTCTGGCTGCTGCTGGTCCTGTTCGTCGGATCGGGCTGACCGCACCCCGCCGACTGGCTGTTTCACTGCGCGAAGGCCCGCCGTCCACAGGACGGCGGGCCTTCGCCGTCACGTCTGCGACACTGGATGAACCATGCCTAAGCCCGGAGAACTCACTTTCGTCGCGCCCCGCGGAGCCAAGAAGCCCCCGCGGCACCTCGCCGACCTCACGCCCGCCGAGCGCAAGGAAGCGGTCGCCGAGACCGGCGAGAAGCCGTTCCGCGCCCAGCAACTCTCGCAGCACTACTTCTCGCGCTACGCGCACGACCCGGCGGAGTGGACCAACATCCCCGCCGCGTCGCGGGAGAAGCTCGCCGCGGCGATGTTCCCGGACCTGATGTCCGTGGTGCGGCATATCAGCTGCGACGACGACACCACCCGTAAGACGCTGTGGAAGCTGCACGACGGGACGCTCGTCGAGTCCGTCCTGATGCGTTACCCGGACCGCGTCACGATGTGCATCTCCTCGCAGGCCGGGTGCGGCATGAACTGCCCGTTCTGCGCGACCGGCCAGGCCGGCCTGGACCGCAACCTCTCCACCGCCGAGATCGTCCACCAGATCGTGGACGGCATGCGGGCGCTGCGCGACGGTGAGGTGCCCGGCGGACCGGCCCGCCTGTCGAACATCGTCTTCATGGGCATGGGCGAGCCGCTGGCCAACTACAAGCGGGTCGTCGGTGCCATCCGCCGCCTCACCGACCCGGAGCCGGACGGCCTCGGGATCTCGCAGCGCGGCATCACCGTCTCCACCGTCGGCCTGGTCCCGGCCATGCTGCGGTTCGCCGACGAGGGCTTCAAGTGCCGTCTCGCCGTCTCGCTGCACGCTCCGGACGACGAGTTGCGCGACACCCTGGTGCCGGTCAACACCCGCTGGAAGGTCCGCGAGGTCCTGGACGCCGCATGGGAGTACGCGGAGAAGTCGGGCCGCCGGATCTCCATCGAGTACGCCCTGATCCGCGACATCAACGACCAGGCGTGGCGCGGCGACCTGCTCGGCAGGCTGCTGAAGGGCAAGCGGGTCCACGTCAACCTGATCCCGCTGAACCCGACCCCCGGATCCAAGTGGACGGCGTCCCGTCCCGAGGACGAGCGGGCGTTCGTGGAGGCCATCGCCGCCCACGGTGTCCCGGTCACCGTCCGGGACACCCGCGGCCAGGAGATCGACGGCGCCTGCGGCCAGCTCGCGGCCTCCGAGCGCTGAGAGGGCGCGGCCCCGGCCGGCCCGGAGCCACGGGCTTCCGCGGCCTCCCGGCCGTCCGAGGCACCGGGGGAGTCCCCCGGCGCCACGCTCCGTGTAGCCTTGGGCCGCATTCAACTTCATATTCCGACAGGGGAGCGCCACAGCGCTGAGAGTGCGGCACCGTCACACGGATGGCCGCAGACCCTCTGAACCTCGCCCGGGTCATTCCGGGTAGGAAGTTCGGACAGTACTCAAGCTGTTGCGCCCTGCCCGCTTCCGGTTCGCCGGAGGCGGGCAGGGCCGCGTCTCTTCCTGGTCACCCCCAGGAGGAAATCCACATGCACACCACCACGAAGTACGCGGCGACCGCGGTCGCCGCCGCGTTCGGCGTCACGGTGCTGGCCGGCTGCGGCGGTTCCGACGACTCCGGCGCGTTGGCGAAGAGCTCCACTACCGTGACCCTGGTCAGCCACGACTCCTTCAACGTCTCCAAGGGCGTGCTGAAGGAGTTCACTAAGCGGACCGGCTACACCGTCAAGGTCCTCAAGAGCGGCGACGCAGGCGCCGCCCTCAACCAGGAGATCCTCACCAAGGGCTCCCCGCGCGGCGACGTCTTCTTCGGCGTCGACAACACGCTGCTCTCCCGCGCCCTCGACGAGGGCCTGTTCACGCCGTACGAGGCGAAGGGGCTCGACGCGGTCTCCGCCGACACCGTGCTGGACGACCGGCACCGGGTCACGCCGGTCGACACCGGCGACATCTGTGTGAACTACGACAAGAAGTACTTCGCCGACAAGAAGCTGGCGCCCCCCTCCTCCTTCGCGGACCTGCTGAAGCCCGCCTACAAGGACCTGCTGGTCACCGAGAACGCCGCGACCTCCTCGCCCGGCCTCGGTTTCCTGCTCGGCACGGTCTCCGCCTCCGGCGAGGACGGCTACCAGGACTACTGGAAGAAGCTCAAGGCCAACGGCGTCAAGGTGGTGGACGGCTGGGAGCAGGCGTACAACGAGGAGTTCTCCGGTTCCGCGGGCGGCAAGAAGACCGGCGGGGACCGGCCGCTGGTGGTCAGCTACGCCTCCAGCCCGCCCGTCGAGGTGCTGTACGCCGATCCGCAGCCCACCGAGGCCCCCACCGGCGTCGCCACCGGCACCTGCTTCCGGCAGATCGAGTTCGCCGGGCTGCTGGACGGGGCGAAGAACGAGGCCGGCGGCAAGGCGCTGCTCGACTTCCTGATCAGCGCGGAGTTCCAGCAGGACATGCCGCTGAACATGTTCGTCAACCCGGTGGTCGAGGACACGAAGCTGCCGGAGCTCTTCACAAAGTTCGGCGCGACCGTCGACGCCCCGGCCACCGTCGCCCCCGCGAAGATCGCCGAGAAGCGCGAGCAGTGGGTCCGGGCATGGTCCTCCATCGCGGTGAAGTGATCCCCTCCGCACCGGCCCGGTCCGCGGACCCGGTCCTCCCCGGCCCGCCGGGGAAGGGCCGGGGGGACGGGCCTGCCCGGTCCGCGTCCGGCGGCGGGGTGCGCGGGACGGCGGTGCGGCTCGGGCTGATGGCCGTGCCCGTCGCGTTCTTCGCGGTGTTCTTCGCCTACCCGGTCGCCGCCATCGTCGGCCGCGGGCTGCGCACCGGCGGCGGCTGGCAGTTCGGCCGGGTCGGCGAGGTACTGGGCCGGGCCGACCTGCGGGACGTGCTCTGGTTCACCACCTGGCAGGCGCTGGCGTCCACCGCGCTGACCCTGCTGATCGCACTGCCCGGCGCCTACGTCTTCGCGCGCTTCGACTTCCCGGGCAAGCAACTGCTGCGGGCGGTCGTCACCGTGCCGTTCGTGCTGCCCACCGTGGTCGTGGGCACGGCCTTCCTCGCGCTGCTCGGCCGGGGCGGCCTCCTCGACGAGCTGTGGGGCGTCCGGCTGGACACCACGGTCTGGGCGATCCTGCTGGCGCACGTCTTCTTCAACTACGCCGTCGTGGTGCGGACCGTCGGCGGCCTCTGGTCGCAGCTCGACCCGCGGCAGGAGGAGGCCGCCCGCGTCCTGGGCGCCGGCCGGTTCGCCGCCTGGCGCCGGGTGACGCTGCCCGCGCTGGCGCCGGCCGTGGCCGCCGCCGCGCTGATGGTCTTCCTCTTCACCTTCACCTCCTTCGGCGTGGTCCAGATCCTCGGCGGCCCGGCGTACTCCACGCTGGAGGTGGAGATCTACCGGCAGACCGCCCAGTTGCTCGACCTGCCCACCGCCGCCGTGCTGACGCTGGTGCAGTTCGCGGCCGTCGGCGCGGTCCTGGCCCTGCACGGCTGGACCGTACGCCGCCGGGAGACGGCACTGCGGCTGGTCGATCCGGCGCAGACCTCCCGCAGGCCGCGCGGCGCGGGGCAGTGGGCGCTGCTCGCGCTGGTGCTGCTGACCGCGCTGCTGCTGATCCTGCTGCCGCTCGGCGTGCTGGTGGAGCGGTCGTTCGACCTGCCCGAGGGGTACGGATTCGGGTACTACCGGGCCCTCGCGTCGGCGGAGGCGAGCGGGTCCACCTTCCTGGTGGCGCCGCTGTCGGCGATCTGGAACTCACTCCAGTACGCACTGGCGGCCACCGCCGTCGCCCTGGTCGTCGGCGGGCTCGCCGCCGCCGCGCTCACCCGCCGGGCGGGGCGGCTCGTCCGCGGCTTCGACGCGCTGCTGATGCTGCCGCTCGGGGTGTCCGCGGTGACCGTCGGCTTCGGCTTCCTGATTACCCTGGACGAGCCGCCGTTCGATCTGCGGACCTCCTGGATCCTGGTACCGCTGGCCCAGGCGCTGGTGGGCGTTCCCTTCGTGGTGCGGACGATGCTGCCGGTGCTGCGGGCGGTCGACGGGCGGCTGCGCGAGGCGGCGGCCGTGCTCGGGGCCTCGCCGCTGCGGGCCTGGCGGGAGGTGGACCTACCGTTGGTCCGCCGGGCGCTGTTGGTCGCGGCGGGCTTCGCGTTCGCCGTGTCGCTCGGCGAGTTCGGTGCGACCGTCTTCGTCGCGCGCCCCGACAACCCGACCCTCCCGGTGGCGGTGGCCCGGCTGCTGGGCCGCTCCGGGGAGCTCAACTACGGGCAGGCGATGGCGCTCAGCACGATCCTGATGCTGGTCTGCGCGGTCTCGCTGCTGCTGCTCGAACGTATCCGCACCGACCGATCCGGGGAGTTCTGACCATGCTGAGACTGGAAGCGGCGACGGTCCGGTTCGGCGGGCGGGCGGCACTGGACGCCGTGGACCTGGAGGTCGCCGACCACGAAATCGTCTGCGTGCTCGGCCCCAGCGGCAGCGGCAAGTCCACCCTGTTGCGGGCGGTCGCCGGCCTTCAGCCGCTGGACGGCGGGAAGGTGCTGCTGGACGGTGTGGACCAGCGGAACGTGCCGGTGCACCGGCGGGGCCTCGGTCTGATGTTCCAGGACCACCAGCTCTTCCCGCACCGCGACGTGGCGGAGAACGTCGGCTTCGGGCTGCGGATGCGGGGCGCCCGGAGCGCCGAGCGGGACGGCCGGGTCGCCGAACTCCTCGACCTGGTCGGGCTGCCGGGCGCGGGCCGCCGGGCGGTGGCGGCGCTCTCCGGCGGCGAGCAGCAGCGGGTGGCGCTGGCCCGCGCGCTGGCCCCGCACCCCCGTCTGCTGATGCTGGACGAACCGCTCGGTCAGCTCGACCGCAGCCTGCGCGAACGGCTGGTGGTCGAGCTGCGCACGCTCTTCGCGCGCCTGGGCACCACGGTCCTGGCCGTCACCCACGACCAGGGCGAGGCGTTCGCGCTCGCCGACCGGGTGGTGGTGATGCGCGACGGCCGGATCGCCCAGACCGGCACGCCGCTGGAGGTCTGGCAGCGCCCGGCCTCGGCCTTCGTCGCGCGTTTCCTCGGCTTCGACAACGTGGTCGGGGCGACGGTGACCGGCGCCGCCGCCACCACCCCTTGGGGCGAGGTCCCGGTGGCCGGCAAGCCCCCGCAGGGCCGCTGCGACCTGCTGGTACGCCCCGCCGGGGTACGGCTCGGCGCCCCCGGCGACGGCCTGCGCTGCGTGGTCGGTGTACGCACCTTCCGGGGCAACCGCGTCACCGTGCTGCTCACACCGGACCGGGGACCGGTGGTCGAGGCGGAGTGCGCCCTGCGCGACACCCCCGACGAGGGCGCCGTCGTCGGGGTCACCTTCGACGCCGCGGAGACGGTGGTGCTCGCGGCGCGGGGGTGAGGGCGGGCGGTACCGCGCGGCCCCGTCGCGAAGCTGCCCGCCCGACGCTGCCGCGACAGCCCTGTGCCCGGCGTGCGAGCCGGAGGGACCTTTACGGCAGACGGCCGGGGACGGCCGGCACGCCTTCTTCGACGCCCCTGTCCGCCCTGTACGAAGGCCCCGCCCGGGACCGGTGGGTAAGGGGAGCGGTCCGGGGCGGGGCCTTCGTACGGGGGAGGGGCGTTCAGGCCGACAGGGGCAGTGCGGCGAGTTCCGCGATGATCCAGGTCGGCGGGGCGAAGACCAGCAGCAGGACGCCGGCCCGGAGTGCGGTCGCGGAGCGCAGCGCCGAGGCGGGCGCTCCCATCCGCAGCAGGGTCTCGGCGGTGCGGGCACGGTCCTGCCTGGCCTCCAGGGCCGAGGTGAGCAGGGTCGCGGTGGTGCAGCCTAGGACGAGGAGCGCGCCGAGCGCGGTCAGCGGCCCGTACGGGCGGGGGCCCGAGTCGTGCAGGGCCGCGGCGGCGATGCCGGCGGAGACCACCGCGCAGACGACGCCGAGGGGCCTGCCGATGCGGCGGGCCTCGTCCATCAGCACCCGCCCGGCCAGCAGCCGGACCGCGCCGGGGCGGACCGCCTGGAGCAGCCGGCCGGCGAGGTGGGAGAGCCCCGGCCCCGCCAGCGCCAGCCCGATCGCGGTGAGCGTCCAGCCCGCCAGGACCCCGGCGGGGGTGGAGTCGAGGCGGCCGGGCAGCGGGAAGGGGTTCCCGCTCGCGCCGCGGCCGGCGTACGCCTCGACGGCCAGTCCGGCAGCGGTCAGCGCCACCCCCCAGGGCAGGCCGCCGGGCGCCGGGGCGGGGGGGGTGAGGTCTTCGGCGGGGAACCCGTCGGGGTCCGGGGAGGCGGCGGCGCGGGACTCCCGGCGGGAGCGCAGCGCGAGGGCGCTGCCGGCCGACGCGGTCAGCGGCACGAGCGCCAGCAGGGTGAGGGCGGCGGCCAGCGGCAGCGGGGCGTCCGCGCCCAGCAGGCCGGCCGCCTCGCCGTCGAACGGGAGCCCGGTCAGGTCGCCGCGCAGGTGCAGGAAGAAGAGCAGCGCGACGGCCGAGCCGAGGGTGGTGGCGACGGCGGTCGAGACGGCGGCCAGCACGGAGAGCCGGAAGGGGCCGAGGCCGACCGCGGACAGGCCGTGGCGCGGCCGGGTGCTCGGATCGGTGCGGGCGACCGCGATCGCGAACTGCACGGTCGCGGCCAGCGGTACGAGGCACCACAGCAGCCGGAGCACCGAGTCGGAGGACCGCCCCGGGTGCCCGGAGGCGTAGCCGAGGGTGCACAGCAGCAGAAAGCCGACGCCGGCGGACGCGGCGGCGACGAGCAGCCGCCGGGTGAGTACCAGCGGATGGGTGCCGCGGGCTAGACGGAGAGCGAGCACGCCGAGCGGCCCTCCGTGTCGGGCACGGCGGGCAGGGCGCCGGTGCTGACGCGGCGGCCGTCGAGCAGGGCGACCGTGCGGTCGGCCAGCGCCGCGACCTCGGCGTCGTGGGTGCCGAGCACCACCGTGATCTCGTGCGAGCGGGCCGCGGTGGTCAGTGTGCGCAGCAGCTGGGCGCGTTCGGCCCGGTGCAGGGTGGCGGTCGGTTCGTCGGCGAAGATCACCGCGGGCGATCCCGCCAGGGCGCGGGCGACCGAGATCCGCTGGCGCTCGGCCTGCAGCAGGGCGTGCGGGCGCTTCCTGGCGGCGTCCGCGATGTCGAGCCGCTCCAGCCACTCGGTGGCGGCCTTCTTCGCCGCCCGGTGCGAGGCGCCGCGCAGCAGCAGCGGCAGGGCGGCGTTCTCCCAGGCGGTCAGCTCCGGCACGAGCTGCGGCTCGGCGCCGATCCAGCCGAACCGGTCGCGGCGCAGCCGCTCGCGCAGCCGCGGGCCCATGGTGTGCACGGGCACGCTGTTGAACCACACCTCGCCCTGCTGGGGCACCAGTCGGCCGGACAGGCAGTGCAGCAGGGTGGTCTTCCCGCTGCCCCGGGGGCCGGTCACGGCGAGGATCTCGCCGGTGCGGACGCCCAGCGACACCCCGCCGAGGCCGGGTGACCCGTTGTGGGAGTGGTGCAGGGATCGCGCCCAGATCACGTCGTTGTCCGGCGGGGCCACCATGGCGTACACCTCGGTTCAAGTCAGTTTCCCGTTCCCCCGTACGGGGGAACGAAGACGCGGCCGATCGGTCACTCGGCACCGTAGGTAGTCGGACCGGGGTGTGCGCACAGCACGCGGCCCGGATGCGCCGCTTCTCACTCGTACGGGCGAATCCGGGCCGTGTGGACCGTATGAAATGACCGCCGGCCGGGTGGTGGGCCCGGCCGGCGGTCAGGGGTGGATCAGAGCTTCGTCCACGCCTCGGTGAGCACCTCGCGCAGGATGCCCTCGATCTCGTCGAAGGTCGACTGGTCGGAGATCAGCGGCGGGGCGAGCTGGACGACCGGGTCGCCACGGTCGTCGGCGCGGCAGTAGAGACCGTTGTCGTACAGCGCCTTGGAGAGGAAGCCGTAGAGGACGCGCTCGGTCTCCTCGTCGGTGAACGTCTCCTTGGTCGCCTTGTCCTTCACCAGCTCGATGCCGTAGAAGAAGCCGTTGCCGCGGACGTCGCCGACGATCGGCAGGTCGTGCAGCTTCTGCAGCGTGGTGTAGAAGGCGTTCTCGTTGTCGAGGACGTGCTTGTTCAGGCCCTCGCGCTCGAAGATGTCGAGGTTGGCGATGCCGACCGCGGCGGAGACCGGGTGGCCGCCGAAGGTGTAGCCGTGCAGGAAGGTGTTGCCGCCCTGGTAGAACGGCTCCGCAATCTTGTCGGAGACGATGCAGGCGCCGATCGGGGAGTAGCCCGAGGTCATGCCCTTGGCGCAGGTGATCATGTCCGGCACGTAGCCGAACTTGTCGCAGGCGAACATCGTGCCGAGGCGGCCGAAGGCGCAGATGACCTCGTCGGAAACGAGCAGCACGTCGTACTTGTCGCAGATCTCGCGGACGCGCTGGAAGTAGCCGGGCGGCGGCGGGAAGCAGCCGCCGGCGTTCTGCACCGGCTCCAGGAAGACGGCGGCGACGGTGTCCGGGCCCTCGAACAGGATCTCCTGCTCGATCTGGTCGGCGGCCCAGCGGCCGAAGGCCTCCGGGTCGTCGCCGAACAGCGGGGCGCGGTAGATGTTGGTGTTCGGCACCTTGTGCGCGCCGGGGACCAGCGGCTCGAAGGGGGCCTTCAGGGCCGGCAGGCCGGTGATCGACAGGGCGCCCTGCGGGGTGCCGTGGTAGGCGACGGCGCGCGAGATGACCTTGTACTTGGTCGGCTTGCCCTGCAGCTTGAAGTACTGCTTGGCCAGCTTCCAGGCGGTCTCCACGGCCTCACCGCCGCCGGTGGTGAAGAAGACCTTGTTCAGGTCGCCCGGTGCGTAGTCGGCGAGGCGCTCGGCCAGCTCGACGGCCTTCGGGTGGGCGTAGGACCACACCGGGAAGAAGGCGAGCTCCTGCGCCTGCTTGTACGCCGTCTCGGCGAGCTCGTGACGGCCGTGACCGGCGTTGACCACGAACAGGCCGGAGAGACCGTCGAGATAGCGCTTGCCGTCGGCGTCGTAGATGTAAGTGCCCTCACCCCGCACGATGGTGGGTACGGGCGCGGTCTCGTAGTCCGACATGCGGGTGAAGTGCATCCACAGGTGGTCGTACGCGGTACGGCTGAGGTCCTTGCTCACGGCTATCGGGTTCCCCACATATAGGTCTGCTTCTTGAGCTTGAGGTAGACGAAGCTCTCGGTGGAGCGCACACCGGGGATGGCCCGGATGCGTTTGTTGATCGTCTCCAGCAGGTGGTCGTCGTCCTCGCAGACGATCTCCACCATCAGGTCGAACGAGCCCGCGGTCATCACCACGTACTCGCACTCGGCCATCGACGACAGGGCTTCGGAGACGGGATCGAGGTCCCCGTCCACGTTGATGCCCACCATCGCCTGTCGCCGGAACCCCACGGTGAGCGGGTCGGTGACGGCGACGATCTGCATGACGCCCTGGTCGAGCAGCTTCTGGACGCGCTGCCGCACGGCCGCTTCGGACAGGCCGACGGCCTTGCCTATAGCGGCGTAGGGGCGGCGCCCGTCCTCCTGGAGCTGCTCGATGATCGCGAGGGAGACGGCATCGACCGAGGGGGACGATCCGTTCCCGTTCCGGGAGTCTGCGCTGCGACTGGCCACGGGTCCACCATGCACCGGGACTCGCTCGTCATGCAAGTCCGGAGCGATGTTATTCGTTGTTTACGGGTGCGGTTTTAACCGAATCCGAAGTTCTGGGCGGCTGGGTATGTCGAAAGCGTCACCGAAACGACTAGGGTGGAGGTCTCACCCATCGGACAGCCGACAGGAGGGGTGGTTGTGACCACCGAGGTGCGCCGTCTGCGCAACTACATCGACGGAGAGTTCCGGGACGCCGCGGACGGGCGGACCGTCGACGTGGTCAACCCGGTGACGGAAGAGGTCTACGCGACCTCCCCGCTCTCCGGCCAGGCCGACGTCGACGCGGCCATGGAAGCCGCCGCCGCGGCCTTTCCGGCCTGGCGCGACGCCACGCCGGCGGAGCGCCAGAAGGCCCTGCTCAAGATCGCGGACGCCTTCGAGGCGCGCGCGGAGGAGCTGATCGCGGTCGAGTCCGAGAACACCGGCAAGCCGCTGGAGCTCGTACGGACCGAAGAAGTGCCGCCCATGGTGGACCAGATCCGGTTCTTCGCGGGCGCCGCCCGTCTGCTCGAAGGCCGTGCGGCCGGCGAGTACATGGAGGGCCTGACCTCGATTGTCCGCCGGGAGCCGGTCGGCGTCTGCGCGCAGGTGGCGCCGTGGAACTACCCGATGATGATGGCGGTGTGGAAGTTCGCCCCCGCCCTCGCCGCCGGCAACACGGTCGTCCTGAAGCCGTCGGACACCACCCCGGCGTCCACGGTCCTGATCGCCGAGATCCTCGGCGAGATCCTGCCCAAGGGCGTCTTCAACGTCATCTGCGGCGACCGTGACACCGGCCGCGCGATGGTGGAGCACCCGACCCCGGCGATGGCCTCCATCACCGGCTCGGTGCGGGCGGGCATGCAGGTGGCGGAGTCCGCCGCCAAGGACGTCAAGCGCGTCCACCTGGAGCTCGGCGGCAAGGCCCCGGTCGTCGTCTTCGACGACGTGGACATCGCCAAGGCCGTCGAGGACATCTCGGTGGCCGGGTTCTTCAACGCCGGCCAGGACTGCACCGCCGCGACGCGCGTGCTGGTCCACGAGTCCATCCACGACGAGTTCGTCGCCGCGCTGGCCCAGGCCGCCAAGGACACCAGGACCGGCGCCCCGGACGACGAGGACGTGCTCTACGGCCCGCTGAACAACGCCAACCAGCTCGCCCAGGTCACCGGCTTCATCGACCGGCTGCCCGGTCACGCGACGATCGAGGCGGGCGGCCACCGGGTCGGCGACAAGGGGTACTTCTACGCCCCGACCATCGTCTCCGGCCTCCGCCAGGACGACGAGATCATCCAGAACGAGGTCTTCGGGCCCGTCATCACCGTCCAGTCCTTCACCGACGAGGCGCAGGCGCTGACCTGGGCCAACGACGTCGAGTACGCGCTCGCGTCGTCGGTGTGGACCAAGGACCACGCCCGCGCGATGCGGATGTCCAAGAACCTCGACTTCGGCTGCGTGTGGATCAACACCCACATCCCGCTGGTCGCCGAGATGCCGCACGGCGGCTTCAAGAAGTCCGGCTACGGCAAGGACCTCTCCGCCTACGGCTTCGAGGACTACACCCGCATCAAGCACGTCATGACGTCCATCGAGGGCTGACCGCCCCGGAACGCCCCCCGCACGGCCCCGGACCCCCGGTCCGGGGCCGTGCGCGCGTCCGGGCCGGGGAGCGTCGGCCGGAAGGCGTTTTGAACATGTTCATAAAGCGGCGTACGCTCCGCCCATGAGCGAGCGAGCCCTCTTGCGGCGCATACGCGTGTGGTTGGTCCTCTTCATCGTCTGTCTGGCCCTCAGCGGCCTGACGGCCTTCCCGCTGGTCCATGAACTCCGCTGGGCGGACGGCCTGTTGAACGCGCCGTCCTCACCCGTCCCCGAGCACCTGCCCGGCCTCGCCGAATGGATCGCCCGGGTCCGCGACGGGCTCGACGAAGCCGACGCGCGCCACCCCTTCGTCCTCTACGGGACCGACTGGCTGGCCTTCGCCCACCTGGTGATCGCGGTCGCCTTCTACGGCCCCTACCGCGACCCGGTCCGCAACGTCTGGGTCGTCGAGTTCGGCATGATCGCCTGTGCGGGCATCGTCCCGCTGGCGCTGATCTGCGGCCCGCTGCGGGACATCCCGTTCTGGTGGACCGTCATCGACATGTCCTTCGGCGTCTTCGGCGTGATCCCGCTGCTCGTCGTCCGACGGCTGATCAAACGCCTGGAGGCGGCAGGGTCGCCGGCCGCCGCCGCGGGGCTCGCGCGTTCCGTGCCGCGCGCCTCCTGAACGCACCCGACGCACGCACCCCGTGGACGCGGGAGGGGCCCGGCGACCGCCGGGCCCCTCCCGTCACCGCACGCCCGCCGCGGCTACGGCTTACGTGCCACCGCGCCGAACTGGGCCACCTCCGGGCCGGGTTCACCGCCTGTGCCGGTCTCGGCCCGCCAGCGGGCGCAGGAGACGATGCCGGGCTCCAGCAGGTCCAGGCCGGAGAGGAACGAGGCGACGTCGGAACGGCCGCGCGCGGTGATCGGAGGAGTGGCGTTCTCGTTCCAGAACCGCATCGCCGCGTCGTTGCCCTCGCCGCCCAGCTCCGTGGTCGGGTGGGTGAGTACGAGGTAGCTCCCGGACGGTACCGCGTCCATGAGCGACTTCACGATGCTCCGCGCCTCGTCCGTGTCCAGCACGAAGTTGAGGATGCCCAGCATCATGACCGCGACCGGCCGTTGCAGGTCCAGCGTCGCGGCGGCGCCGCGCAGGATCCGCTCCGGCTGCCGGGCGTCCGCGTCGATGTACTCGGTCGCCCCCTCCGGCGAGCTGGTCAGCAGCGCACGCGCGTGGGCCAGCACGATCGGGTCGTTGTCCACGTAGACGACGCGCGCGGGCGGCAGGGTGTGCTGCGCGATCTCGTGGGTGTTGTTGACCGTCGGCAGACCGGTGCCGATGTCGAGGAACTGGTCGACGCCCTTGTCGCCCGCGAGGTGGCGCACCACGCGGCCGAGGAACGCCCGGTCGGCGCGGGCCACTTCGCCGATGCTCGGGTACATGTCCGTCACCTGGTCGCCGACCGCCCGGTCGACCGGGTAGTTGTCCTTGCCGCCGAGCCAGTAGTTCCACACCCGCGCGTTGTGGGCGACGTCCGAGCGGACACGGGCGGGTACGTCACGGGGGCTGGGCTCGGTCATGATGCTGCTCCTTCGGCGCCTGCCGGGATCAAGATCGATACGGCACTCCCTATCATGCCGCACGTCCCAAAGGTGTTTTCCGCCGGGGGAGTTGGGGAAGGCGCCGCCCCGGCCGGGCGGGGCGGCGCCTCACGCTCCGGCGCCCCGGACCAGCCGATGCAGCACGTCCACCCGGTTGGTGGTGATCGAGTCGACGCCCGCCCCGATCAGCCGGCGCATGGTCCGCCCGGTGTCCGCCGTCCACGCGGAGACCAGCAGCCCCTCCCGGTGCACCTGGTCGGTGAGTTCACGGCTCACCAGACCGAACCGGTAGTTGAGCCAGCGGGGGCCGATCGCCGCGACCAGCGCGGCCGGCGGCGGGGAGAGCGACGTCCAGGTCAGTGCGATCTCCGCCGACGGGTCGGCTCCGCGCACCAGCAGCATCTCCGACGGGCCGGCGCAGTAGTACACCCGCGGGCCCGCCCCGCACTCGCGCACCACCCCGACGACCTCGCGCACCGCCGCCTCCCTGGCACCGGGCAGGTCCAGCATCACCCGGTGCGCCCCGACCGCGAGCAGCGTCTCGCGCAGGGTCGGCACCCCGCCCCCGGTCAGCTCCTTCAGCCGCGCGTGGTCCAGCCCGTCGAGCCGCAGGTCGTGGCCCCAGAGCCGCTTCAGGGTGGCGTCGTGCAGCAGGACGGGGACCCCGTCACGGGTCACCCGCACGTCGACCTCGACCGCGTCCGCCCCCCGTTCGAGGGCGGACCGGACCGAGGGAAGGGTGTTCTCGCGGAACATGTACGGATCGCCGCGATGTCCCACGGCGGTGACGTTGGTGGCCATGGGCTCATTGTGACCAACGGGGTCAGGGACGCGGCGTCTCCAGCCACCGGTCGGTGTACGTGTCGATCTCGTCGGCCAGCTTCCGCTTGCCCGCCTCGTCGAGGAACGACGCCTCCACGGCGTTCTTCGCCAGGGCGGCGATCCCGCGCTCGTCGAGCCCGAGCAGCCGGGCCGCCACCGCGTACTCGCTGTTGAGGTCGGTGCCGAACATCGGCGGGTCGTCGCTGTTGATGGTGACCAGCACGCCCGCGTCGACCATCTGCCGCAGCGGGTGCGCGTCGATGTGCGGCACCGCGCGGGTGGCGACGTTCGACGTCGGGCACACCTCCAGCGCGATGCGGTGCTCGGCCAGGTGCGCCAGCAGCCGCGGGTCCTGGACGGAACTGGTCCCGTGGCCGATGCGCTCGGCGCGCAGATCGGTCAGCGCGTCCCAGACGGTCTGCGGACCGGTGGTCTCCCCGGCGTGCGGGACCGAGTGGAGACCGGCGGCCAGGGCGCGGTCGAAGTACGGCTTGAACTGGGGGCGTTCGACGCCGATCTCCGGGCCGCCCAGCCCGAAGGAGACCAGCCCTTCCGGCCGCAGGTCCAGCGCGAGGCGGGTCGTCTCCTCGGCCGCTTCCAGCCCGGCCTCGCCCGGAATGTCGAAGCACCAGCGCAGCGCCACGCCCAGCTCCGCCCCGGCCGCCAGGCGGGCGTCCTCGATGGCCTCCATGAAGGCGACCTCGGGGATGCCCCGGCGGGTCGAGCTGTACGGGGTGACGGTCAGCTCGGCGTACCGGATGTTCTGCCGCGCCATGTCCCGGGCGATCTCGAAGGTCAGCAGCCGGACGTCCTCCGGGGTGCGGACCAGGTCCACCACCGACAGGTACACGTCGATGAAGTGGCCGAAGTCCGTGAAGGTGAAGTAGTCGGCGAGCGCCTCGGGGTCGGTGGGGACCTTCGAGTCGGGGTGGCGGGCGGCCAGTTCGGCGACGATGCGGGGCGAGGCCGATCCGACGTGGTGCACGTGGAGTTCGGCCTTGGGCAGCCCCGCGACGAAGGGGTGCGGATCGTTCATCGGGGCCTCCGTGGGCGCTCGGGTCGCGGCCCGGCTGCGACCGGACGCACCGGTCATCGTAGGCGGGCGTCCGGACGCCGGGCGGGACGCCTCCGGCAGCCGGGCGGGACGACCGCCGCACGCCGGGGGGCGGCCGCGCCCGCGGGGCCGTGTACCGGCCCGGAAACGGCCCGGCAAGATCCACGGCCGAGGCCCTAGCATGACGGGACACGATGGGGGAGGCCCATGTCAGAGAACACAGAGCCCGGGGGCGGGGCGGCACCGCGCGACCCCTGGGCGCCGCCGGACAGCAGGGTGGACCTCGGTAAGCGGACCGGTGAGCCGAGTCCGCCGGCCGTGCACGACCAGCGGACGGTCACCTCGATGCCGGGCGCCGCACCGGCGGCCCCGCCGGGCGCGGGCCACGGTCCGCCGCCCGGCACCGGCCCGATACCCGGGGCCTTCGGGCCGCCCGGACCGGCCGACGTACCGCCGCCACCCGCGGCGCCGTACGGAGCGGCGCCCCTCGCGGGTCCGCCCGCCGGGCAGTACGGCTACCCGCCCCCGCAGCCCTACCCGGGCGGCTACCCCGGTTACGACCCCTTCGGCGGGCACGGCTGGGCGCCGGCGCCCTCCAACGGCATGGGGACCGCCGCCCTGGTGCTCGGCATCGTCGCGGTGGTGGGCATCTGCTTCGGAGGCATCGGCGCGCTCGTCGGCATCCCGGCCCTCGTCTTCGGCGTCCTCGGCCGGGGCCGTGCCAAGCGGGGCGAGGCCAACAACGGCGGCATGGCGCTCGCCGGGATCATCCTGGGCTCGATCGGCGTGGTCGCCGGGGCCGCGTTCCTCGGGTTCATCGTCTGGGCGGGCATGCAGGACGGCGCCGGGGACGACGAGCCGAGCGGTTCGTACGACGACCCCTTCGCCACCTCGCTGGTGGTGGACACCTCCCGCTGACGGACGGACGGACGGACGGCCGCCGCGGGCCGGGTCGCGGGGGCCGGTGCTCAGGACCCGCGCGACCCGGCCCGCGCGCCGCGCCGGTCAGCCCGGCGCAGGGAACGCGCCGGTCAGCCCGTGCCCTGCGCCCGCAGCCGGTCCCGCGCCTCCATGAGCGCGAAGCCCAGCAGGTTGAGACCGCGCCACCGCGCCGGGTCCCCGGCGCGTGGATCGTCCACGGCCAGTCCGATGCCCCAGATCCGGTCCAGCGGGCTCGCTTCCACCAGCACCCGGTCGCCGGTGTTCAGCAGGTACTCCCGCAGCCGCGGGTCGGCGCCGAACTTGTGGACGCCGCCGGCCACCACCAGGGCGAACCGCTCGCGCTCCCAGACCTCCTCGTCGAAGTCCCGGACCAGCCGCCCCGCCTTCTTCGCCGCGGCCGGACCGGCCGCCGACAGCGCCGCCCGCTCCGCCTCCGCGTCACCGAACAGCCGGGCCTTCCCGGCCATCATCCAGTGCTCGGCCGAGGCGTAGGCGACCCCGTCGACGGTGAACGGCGAGGGCCACCACTGGCTGAGGCAGCCTGGCCCCACGCCGCCGTCCCGCTGCGGCCGGTGACCCCAGAACCACAGGTACTTCACACGCTCCCCGCGCGCGACCCGCGCCACGAGTTCCTCCCGATGTCCCATGCCGGCCGAGTCTGGCACCCGCCGCTGACAACGGCTCGGGGATTTCCCCCGCCCGGTGGCTGCGTCGGGGAGACAGGCGTACCGGCTCCCGACGCAATTCGTTGCGTAACCAAATGGCAACAACGGAATCCCTTGTTGGGGGCGGTGCTCTCTGTCAGGATCGGCAACCAACTCACGGAGAAGCTGCGCCATCCCCGTCCAGCGGGGACGGCTGCGGAGGAGAACGTCATGCGCAACGACTTCCGGCCGGCCGAACGCTTCGCGAAGGGTGGGCAGTTCATCGACGGAAGCCCGCGCCCCGGCACGTCCGGCCGTTTCCACGACGTGGTCGACCCCGCCACCGGCCGCACCGTCCACCGCTACGAACTGGCCTCGGCGGCGGACGTGGACGACGCGGTGGCCGCCGCCCGCGCCGCGTTCCCCGGCTGGTCGGGGGCGACCCCCGCCGCCCGGTCCGAAGCGATGCACCGTTTCGCCGCCGTGCTCGCCGGGCAGGCCGAGGACCTCGCCCTCGCGGAATCCCTCCAGTGCGGCAAGCCCCTCAAGCTGACCACCGAGTTCGACGTGCCCGGCACCCTCGACAACGTGAGCTTCTTCGCCGGCGCCGCCCGCCACCTGGAGGGCAAGGCCGCCGCGGAGTACGACGGCGACCACACCTCCTACGTGCGCCGCGAGGCGCTCGGCGTCATCGGCTCCGTCGCCCCCTGGAACTACCCGCTCCAGATGGCCGCGTGGAAGATCCTCCCCGCGATCGCCGCGGGCAACACCATCGTCCTCAAGCCCGCCGAGAACACCCCGCTGACCTCGCTGATGTTCGCCGAGGCCGCCGCGGAGGCGGGCATCCCCGCCGGGGTCGTCAACATCGTCAACGGCACCGGGGCCGAGGCGGGCGAGCACCTCGTCGGCCACCCCGACGTGGTGATGACCTCGTTCACCGGCTCCACCCCCGTGGGCCGGCGGGTCGCCGAGGTGGCCGCGGCCACCGGCAAGCGGCTCCACCTCGAACTCGGCGGCAAGGCCCCCTTCGTGGTCTTCGACGACGCCGACCTCGAAGCCGCCGCGCACGGGGCGGTCGCCGCCTCCCTGATCAACACCGGCCAGGACTGCACCGCAGCCACCCGCGCCTACGTCCAGCGACCGCTGTACGACGCGTTCGTCCGCGAGGTCGCCGCGCTGATGGAGACCGTGCGGCTCGGCGACCCGCTCGACCCGGCCACCGACCTCGGCCCGCTCATCAGCCGCGCCCAGCGCGACCGGGTGGCCGGCTTCGTGGACCGGGCCCGGGCCGCCGGGGCCACCGTCGTCACCGGCGGGGCGGCCCCCGGCGGCCCGCTCGCCGACGGCGCCTACTACCTCCCGACGCTGATCGCCGACGCCGCCCAGGACAGCGAGATCGTCCAGGCCGAGATCTTCGGACCGGTCCTCACGGTGCTGCCGTTCGACACCGACGACGAGGCGTTCGCACTCGCCGGCGACACCCCCTACGGCCTCGCCGCCTCCGCCTGGACCCGGGACGTCTACCGGGCCGGCCGCGCCACCCGCGAACTCGCCGCGGGCTGCGTGTGGATCAACGACCACATTCCGATCATCAGCGAGATGCCGCACGGCGGATACCGGGCCAGCGGCTACGGCAAGGACATGTCGGCGTACTCCTTCGAGGAGTACACGCAGGTCAAGCACGTGATGTACGACAACACCGCGGTCGCCAGGAAGGACTGGCACCGCACCGTCTTCGGGGACCGATAGCAGCGGACCGCTCCGGCGGACCTCACCACCCGAAAGGGCTCACACGCATGGACAGTCACGAGCCGGAGCGCCTCAGCCCGGTCCAGATCGCCGCGATGCGGCGCAGCCTGACGAACGGCAGGGGCTCGCTCACCCGCCGCTCGCTGCTGCGCGCCTCGGGCATGGGGGCGGTCGCCCTCGGCGGGCTCGGCGCGCTCAGCGCCTGCGGCATCCCGCCCGCCAAGAGCTCGGCCGACGGCGCCGCGGTCTTCGACGACCGGTCGGCGAAGGAGAAGGTGGTCAACTTCTCCAACTGGACCGAGTACATGGACGTCAGCGAGGACGAGAAGCACCGTCCCACACTGGAGGCGTTCACCGAACGCACCGGCATCCGGGTGAAGTACACCGAGGACATCAACGACAACGTCGAGTTCTTCGGCAAGATCAAGCCGCAGCTCGCCGCCGGCCAGAACACCGGCCGCGACCTCATATGCGTCACCGACTGGCTGGCCGCCCGCATCATCCGGCTCGGCTGGGCGCAGAAGCTCGACCCGGCCAACCTCCCGCACGCCTTCGCCAACCTCTCGGCGCAGTTCCGCACCCCCGACTGGGACCCGGGCCGCTCGTACTCGTACGCCTGGACCGGCATCCCCACCGTCATCGCCTACAACGTCAAGGCGACCGGCGGGCGGAAGATCGACTCGGTCACGCAGCTGCTCGACGACCCGAAGCTCAAGGGGAAGGTCTCCTTCCTCTCGGAGATGCGGGACTCCATCGGGATGACCATGCTCGACATGGGCAAGGACCCCGGGGACTTCACCGACGCGGACTTCGACGCGACGGTCGGCCGCATCCAGAAGGCCGTCGACAAGAAGCAGATCCGCCGCTTCACCGGCAACGACTACACCGCCGACCTCAGTAAGGGCGACATCGCGGCCTGCATCGCCTGGGCCGGCGACATCATCCAGCTCCAGGCCGACAACCCGGACATCCGGTTCTCGATCCCGTCCGCCGGCTACATCACCTCCAGCGACAACCTGCTGGTCCCCGCGAAGGCCACGCACAAGGCCAACGCCGAGAAGCTCATCGACTACTACTACGAGCCCCCGGTGGCGGCCCAGCTCGCCGCGTACATCAACTACGTGTGCCCGGTGGACGGCGTGCGCGAGGAACTCGCCAAGATCGACCCGGCGATGGCGGCCAACACCCTGATCCTGCCGGACAAGGAGATGGCGTCGAGGTCCCACGCCTTCCGCTCGCTGTCGTCCGAAGAAGAGACGGCTTACGAGGAGAAGTTCGCCAAGCTCATCGGCGCCTGAGCCCGCCGGCCGCCCGGCGCGGCTCCCGGCACCCTTCCCGATCCTCCTCCAGAACACACTGGGACTGCGACCCATGACTCAGCAGCAGACCGCGGGCGGCGACGTCCGCCTCTCCGGGATCAGCAAGACGTACGGTTCCTTCACCGCCGTGCACCCCCTCGACCTCACCGTGCCGCAAGGCTCCTTCTTCGCCCTGCTCGGCGCGTCGGGCTGCGGCAAGACCACCACCCTGCGGATGATCGCCGGTCTGGAGGACGCGACCTCCGGCACCGTCTCGCTCGGCGACCGCGACATCACCCGGCTGCCCCCGCACAAGCGGCCGGTGAACACCGTCTTCCAGAGCTACGCCCTCTTCCCGCACCTGGACATCACCGAGAACGTGGCCTTCGGCCTGCGCCGACGCGGCATCAAGTCGGTGAAGAAGCAGGTCGACGACATGCTGGAACTGGTGCAGCTCGGCGACTTCGCGCGCCGCAAGCCGCACCAGCTCTCCGGCGGCCAGCAGCAGCGCGTCGCCGTCGCCCGCGCGCTCATCAACCACCCGCAGGTACTGCTGCTGGACGAGCCGCTCGGGGCCCTGGACCTCAAGCTCCGCCGTCAGATGCAGCTCGAACTCAAGCGGATCCAGACCGAGGTCGGCATCACCTTCGTGCACGTCACCCACGACCAGGAGGAGGCCATGACGATGGCCGACACCGTCGCGGTGATGAACGGCGGCCGGGTCGAGCAGCTCGGCGCCCCCGCGGACCTCTACGAGAACCCGGCGTCCACCTTCGTCGCCAACTTCCTCGGCACCTCCAACCTCATCGAGGGCGAGATCGTCTCCGCCGGCGCCGACCTCGTGGTCGCCGCGGTCGGCGGGAGACTCGGGCTTCCCGGCGCCCGCTGCGCCGCGCCCGCCACCACCGGCGGGAAGCTGCTCGTCGGCGTCCGCCCGGAGAAGATGTCCCTCGCGCACGCCGACGACGCCGGAAGGATCGCGGACGGCCGCAACCGGATCGCCGGACGGATAGCCGACTCCAGCTTCATCGGCGTCTCCACCCAGTACGTCGTGACCACCCCGACCGGGGCGAGCCTCCAGGTCTACGAGCAGAACATCGAGCGCGACACCCGGCTGGTCCCCGGCGCCGAGGTCGTCCTGCACTGGAACCCCGCCCACACCTTCGGCCTCGACGCCGCCCAGTCGGTGCTGGCCGGCACCGCGGACGAGGGCGAGCCGGCCGCCGCGCACGCCGGGCCCTCCACCGCGAAGGCCGAGGCCGGGGCGTGAGCGTCACCGACGCGCCGCCGGCGCCCGCCCCGCAGCCCGCCGCGCCGGCGGGCGACCCGAAGCCGTACCGGGCGCCGGCCCGCAAGCGCCTGGTGCCCTACTGGCTGCTGCTCCCCGGCATCCTGTGGCTGCTGGTCTTCTTCGCCCTGCCCCTGGTCTACCAGGCGTCCACCTCCGTCCAGACCGGTTCGCTGGAGAAGGGTTTCGAGGTCACCTGGCACTTCGCGACCTACTGGGACGCCCTGGGCGACTACTACCCCCAGTTCGTCCGCTCCCTCCTCTACGCGGGCTCCGCCACGGTCCTGTGCCTGGTGCTCGGCTACCCGCTGGCCTACCTCATCGCCTTCAAGGCGGGCCGCTGGCGCAACCTCGTCCTGGTGCTGGTCATCGCGCCGTTCTTCACCAGCTTCCTCATCCGCACCCTCGCCTGGAAGACGATCCTCGCGGACGGCGGGGCGGTCGTGGACGTGCTGGACACCCTGCACGTCCTCGACGTCACGAGCTGGCTCGGCTGGACCGAGTCGGACCGGGTGCTCGCCACCCCGATGGCCGTCGTCTGCGGCCTGACGTACAACTTCCTGCCGTTCATGATCCTGCCGCTCTACACCTCGCTGGAGCGCATCGACGGACGGCTGCACGAGGCGGCCGGCGACCTCTACGCCACCCCCGCCACGACGTTCCGGAAGGTGACGTTCCCGCTGTCGATGCCCGGCGTCGTCTCCGGCACCCTGCTGACGTTCATCCCCGCCAGCGGCGACTACGTCAACGCCGAACTCCTCGGCTCCACCGACACCAAGATGGTCGGCAGCGTCATCCAGAGCCAGTTCCTGCGGGTACTGGACTACCCGACGGCCGCCGCGCTCTCCTTCATCCTGATGGCGGTCGTCCTCGTGATGGTCACCGTCTACATCCGCCGCTCCGGGACGGAGGACCTGGTCTGATGCCAGTTCTGCGCTGGATCCGCCGCCACTTCGTCGTCATCGCCGGGCTGCTGACGCTCGCGTACATGATCGTGCCGAACGTCGTCGTGATGGTCTTCTCCTTCAACGACCCCAACGGCCGCTTCAACTACGCCTGGCAGCGGTTCTCCCTCGACGCCTGGAAGGACCCCTGCGGAGTCGCCGACCTGTGCGGCTCGCTCTCGCTCTCCCTCCAGCTCGCCGCCTGGGCCACCGTCGGCGCCACCGTGCTCGGCACGATGATCGCCTTCGCCCTGGTCCGCTACCGCTTCCGGGCCCGCTCGACCGTCAACTCGCTGATCTTCCTGCCGATGGCCATGCCCGAGGTCGTCATGGCCGCCTCGCTGCTCACCCTCTTCCTCAACATGGGCGTGCGGCTCGGCTTCTGGACCATCCTCATCGCGCACATCATGTTCTGCCTCAGCTTCGTCGTGACGGCGGTCAAGGCGCGCGTGATGTCGATGGACCCCCGGCTCGAAGAGGCCGCCCGCGACCTCTACGCCGGACCGGTCCAGACCTTCCTGCGGGTGACCCTGCCGATCGCCGCCCCCGGCATCGCGGCGGGCGCGCTGCTCGCCTTCGCCCTCTCGTTCGACGACTTCATCATCACCAACTTCAACGCCGGCTCCACCGTGACGTTCCCGATGTTCGTCTGGGGATCGGCGCAGCGCGGCACGCCCGTGCAGATCAACGTCATCGGCACCGCCATGTTCGTCATCGCGGTCCTGGTGGTCCTGCTCGGCCAGGTCGTCTCCCACCGACGGAAGAACGCGGCCCGGCCCTGACTCGCTCGAAGGAGTGGAAAAACATGGCCCCAGCAGCCATGCGTACCGCCGCACGTTCCCTCGCCGGCGCCAAGCCGGTCTCCTACTGGCTCGACGACCCCGGCCGGCCCGCGGCACTGCCCGCCCTGGCCGGTGACGAGCACGCCGACCTGCTGGTGGTCGGCGGGGGATACAGCGGGCTGTGGACCGCTCTGCTCGCCAAGGAACGCGACCCCGGCCGGGAGGTCGTGCTGATCGAGGGGCACGAGGTGGGCTGGGCCGCCTCGGGCCGCAACGGCGGGTTCTGCGCCGCCTCCCTCACCCACGGCCTGCCCAACGGCCTGGACCGCTGGCCGGACGAGATCGCGAAGCTGGAGGAACTGGGCGCGCGGAACCTCGACGCCATCGAGGACGCCGTCGCCCGGTACCGCATCGACTGCGACTTCGAACGCTCCGGCGAGATCGACGTCGCCACCGAGCCCCACCAGCTCGACGAACTGCGCGCCTGGCACCGGGAGGCCCACGACCGGGGATTCACCGGCCTGGAACTGCTCGACCGCGACCAGGTGCGCGCCGAGGTCGACTCCCCCACCTTCCTCGGCGGCCTGCTCGACCGGCGTGGCGTCGCCATGCTCCACCCGGCCAGGCTGGCCTGGGGCCTGAAGCGCGCCTGCCGCGAGCTGGGCGTGCGGATCTACGAGAACACCCGCGCGACCGCGTTGGCGCCCTCGGGGGCCGGCATGGCGGTCCGCACCCCCTACGGCAGGGTCTTCGCCCGCCGCGTCGCCCTCGGCACCAACGTCTTCCCCTCCCTGGTGCGGCGGGTCCGCCCGTACACCGTGCCGGTCTACGACTACGCGCTGATGACCGAACCGCTCGACGCCGAGCGCCTGGCCGCCGTCGGCTGGAAGAACCGGCAGGGGCTCGGCAGCAGCGCCAACCAGTTCCACTACTTCCGGATCACGCCGGACCACCGCGTCCTGTGGGGCGGCTACGACGCGATCTACCCGTACGGCGGCCGGCTCGATGCAGGACTCGACCAGCGGCCGGAGACGTTTCTGACCCTCGCGGAGCAGTTCTTCACCTGCTTCCCGCAGCTCGACGGGGTGCGGTTCAGCCACGCGTGGGGCGGCGCGATCGACACCTGCTCGCGCTTCTCCGCCTTCTTCGGCACGGCCCACCGGGGCCGCGTCGCCTACGCCGCCGGCTACACCGGACTGGGCGTCGGGGCCACCCGGTTCGGCGGCGAGGTGATGCTCGACCTGCTGGCGGGGGAGCGGACCGAGCGGACCGGCCTGGAGATGGTCCGTTCCAAGCCGGTGCCCTTCCCGCCGGAGCCGTTCGCCTGGGCGGGCATCACCCTCACCAAGCGGTCGCTGGCCCGCGCCGACCGCCACGGCGGACGGCGCGACGCGTGGCTGCGGACCATGGACCGGCTGGGGCTGGGCTTCGACAGCTGACCGGGGCCGCGGCGCCGCTGTGATCCACTTCACCCGGCTGATGCGCGGAACCCGCGTCATGATCCGGCCCCACCGCTCTCTCATCCGTGCACGCACCGGCGCGGAAAGGCCGCCGGTGCCATCGGACGAGGGAGGAACCCATGACGGGCATGTCGGGCTCGGGGGAGAACAGGGCGGCCGTCGACTGGCTCGCCTCGGCGGCGCCGGATCCGGACGTCTGCCGGTGGGAATGGGAGCGCAGCCCCCACGGGGTGGCGCTGCTGCCCGCCGGCAGGCGCTGGGACGTGCTCATCCTGCCGGGGGAGCTCGGCTACCCCACGCTGGACGTGCTCACCCGGCTCATCGACCGGCCCGGCCCGGTCCTCGCCGACTTCGGCGACGCCCGGATGGGCTTCTTCGTGCCGCCGGGCACGGTCGGCCGCTGGATCGGCACGGGGGTGCGCGGGGCGGGCCGCGGCACCTGGATCGTCGTCCCCCACCCGGCCCGCCCGGCGGGCGGCGTGCGCTGGCTCGTTCCGCCCGACGGGTCCGGAACGCTCACCGACGCCACCGTCCTGGAGCTCGCCATGCACGAGGCGGCGGGCGCGGCGGCCCGCCGGGAGAGCGGACGGGAGGAACCCGGCGGGCGCGGCGACGGGTGACCCGGCCGCCGCGGACCGCGCGGCGAGGGTCCGCCCCCGGGATTTCCGCAGTGCGCCGGCGCCCGCGAACGCCAGTGGTCTTGACAACTTGATTGGTCTGGACCAAATTGTGCGCGCCACGTCCAACCACCCCCCGTACGGAGGCTGTTGTGGAACGCACCGGACCCCCCGCCCGCTTCACCCGTCTGCTGTCCCTCCTGTCCGCGGCCCTCCTCGGGGCCGGCGCCCTCGTCGCGGTGGCGCCCGCGGCCGGGGCGGCCGACGCCGAACTGGCCGCCAACGGAGGGTTCGAGGCCGGTCTGACCGGCTGGAACTGTCCCGCCGGAGCCACCGCCGTCACCACCCCCGTGCACACCGGGACCTCCGCCCTGAAGGCGACACCCACCGCCGGCGACCACGCCCGCTGCGCCCAGACGGTGACCGTCAGACCGAACTCCGCCTACACCCTCAGCGCCTGGGTGCGCGGCTCCTACGTCTACCTCGGGGCGAGCGGCACCGGCACCACCGACGTCTCCACCTGGACCGCCTCCGCCGGGGACTGGCAGAAGCTGACCACCGCCTTCACCACCGGCGCCTCCACCACCTCGGTGACCGTCTACACCCACGGCTGGTACGGCATGCCCGCCTACTACGCCGACGACCTGTCGCTCGTCGGCCCCGGCGGCGCCCCCGTCACCGTGCCCGCCGCCCCCGCCGCGCCCACCGCGGGCACGGCCACCGCCACCTCGGTCCCGCTGTCCTGGCCCGCCGTCCCCGGCGCCACCGGCTACACCGTCTACCGGGGCGGAGCCAAGGCCCTGTCGGTCACCGGGACCTCCGCGACCGTCACCGGCCTCGCCGCCTCGACCGCGTACAGCTTCCAGGTATCGGCGACCAACTCCGCCGGGGAGTCGCCGCGTTCCGCCGCCACCACGGTCACCACCCCGGCCGGCGGCGGGGGAGGCGGCGGTGGCGGCGCCGGGCTGCCCGCCCACGCGCTGGTCGGCTATCTCCACTCCAGCTTCGCCAACGGCTCCGGCTACACCCGCATGGCGGACGTGCCCGACTCCTGGGACGTCATCAACCTCGCCTTCGGCGAGCCGACCTCCGTCACCTCCGGCGACATCCGCTTCTCGCTCTGCCCGGTCGCCGAGTGCCCGAACGTCGAGAGCGAGGCGCAGTTCAAGGCGGCCATCGCCGCCAAGCAGGCCGCGGGCAAGAAGGTGCTGATCTCCATCGGCGGCCAGAACGGCCAGGTGCAGCTCGCCACCACCGCCGCCCGCGACGCCTTCGTCACCTCGGTGTCGAAGATCATCGACACCTACGGCCTCGACGGCCTCGACATCGACTTCGAGGGCCACTCGCTCTCGCTGAACACCGGCGACACCGACTTCCGCTCGCCGACGACCCCCGTCATCGTCAACCTGATCTCCGCCGTGAAGTCGCTGAAGGCGAAGTACGGGCCGGACTTCGTCCTGACCATGGCCCCCGAGACCTTCTTCGTCCAGCTCGGGTACCAGTACTACGGCTCCGGCCCCTGGGGCGGCCAGGACCCGCGCGCCGGGGCGTACCTCCCGGTCATCCACGCCCTGCGCGACGACCTGACCCTGCTGCACGTCCAGGACTACAACTCGGGCTCGATCATGGGTCTGGACAACCAGTACCACTCGATGGGCGGCGCCGACTTCCACATCGCCATGACGGACATGCTGCTCACCGGCTTCCCGGTCGCGGGCGACGCCACGAAGGTCTTCCCCGCGCTCCGTCCCGAGCAGGTGGCGATCGGACTGCCCGCCTCCACCCAGGCCGGCAACGGCCACACCAGCCCCGCCGAGGTCACCAAGGCGCTGAACTGCCTGACGAAGAAGACCGACTGCGGGACCTACCAGACCCACGGCACCTGGCCCGCGCTGCGCGGGCTGATGACCTGGTCGATCAACTGGGACCGCTTCAACGGCTACGCGTTCGCGCAGAACTTCGACGCGTACTTCGGGAGCTGACGGTCAGCAGGTACAGCGGGCAGAGCAGCAGCCCGCACAGCCACAGGCTGCCCAGCACGTCCAGCGGCCAGTGGTAGCCGTGCAGCACCAGACCGGAGCCGGTCGCCGCCGTCAGCACCGCGGCGGCGGCCGGCAGCGGCCACCGCCTGCGCGCGTACGGCATCAGCAGCAGCGCCGCAGCCCCGTAGGCCACCGCCGCCGTCGCGGTGTGCCCGGACGGGTAGTAGCCGGTGTACGGGACCAGCGGCCCCTGGCGGTCCACGCCGAACTTCAGGGGCATGACCAGCAGCGGGACCGCGATCATCGTGAGCGCCGCGCACAGCACGGTGCGGCGGGCGCCGCGCCACAGCGCGTACATCAGCGCGCAGGCCAGTACCGGGAGGGCGACCTGCATCCCGCCGAGGTCGGAGCAGAACTGGCTGAGCCAGGAGGGGCCGCGGCCGAACATCCGGTGGCCGACGCGCTCGTCGAGGCGCAGCAGCGGACCGGAGACCGCCACCTGCCAGGTGGTCAGCGCGAAGAGGACGGCCAGCACCGGCACGCCGAGAAGGAGGAGGGGGGCCGGCCGTCCGGGAACAGGGGGGGTTGTTCCGGGACGGCCGGCGGGATCGGTGCGCCGCGCGCCCCGGGGGGTGTGGGGCGGGCGGCCGTCCGATCGGTGAGGAGACCCGGAACCAGAGGCTCCGGCAACGTGCGCCAAGGCACCACCGGGCAGGCGCCGGGGAAGCTCCGGCCCGATGTCGCCCGCAGTCTCCTGCGGGCGGGGCGTTTCTCTCATCTGCGGAAACCGTACGACAACCCGCGGCCCCCGGACAGGGGGAACCTCATCCCGCCATCGGCCCCGCACACGTTCTTCACACGCCCTCACCCGCTCGCCTGGTATCCCCGTGGAGAAGGCTTCCACGGGGACCGGTCGTTCGCACATCTCAGACGGTGGCGAAAGCCTGCTCGATCACGTCGAGGGCCTCGTTGAGCAGGTCCTCGCCGATGACCAGCGGCGGCAGGAAGCGCAGCACGTTGCCGTAGGTGCCGCAGGTCAGCACGAGTACGCCCTCCGCGTGGCACGCCTTGGCGAGCGCGGCGGCGGCCTGCGGGTCCGGCTCCGTCGTGCCGGACCGCACCAGCTCGATCGCGATCATCGCGCCGCGGCCGCGGATGTCGCCGATGATGTCGCCGTTGGGCAGCTTGGCCTGCATCTCGGCCAGCCGGCCCTTCATGACCGACTCGATGCGCTTGGCCTTGCCGTTGAGGTCCAGCTCGCGCATCGTCTCGATCGCGCCGAGCGCGCCGGCGCAGGCGACCGGGTTGCCGCCGTAGGTGCCGCCGAGGCCGCCTGCGTGCGCGGCGTCCATGATCTCGGCGCGGCCCGTGACGGCGGACAGCGGCAGACCGCCCGCGATGCCCTTGGCGGTCGTGATCAGGTCCGGGACGATGCCCTCGTCCTCGCACGCGAACCACTGGCCGGTACGGCAGAAGCCGGACTGGATCTCGTCCGCCACGAAGACGATGCCGTGGTCCTTCGCGAACTGCGCGACGGCCGGCAGGAAGCCCTTGGCCGGCTCGATGAAGCCGCCCTCGCCGAGCACCGGCTCGATGACGATCGCGGCGACGTTCTCCGCGCCGATCTGCTTGTTGATCAGGTCGATCGCCTGGGCGGACGCCTCGGCGCCGGCGTTCTCGGCGCCCGTCGGCCAGCGGTAGCCGTACGCCACCGGCACGCGGTACACCTCGGGGGCGAACGGGCCGAAGCCCTGCTTGTACGGCATGTTCTTCGCCGTCATGCCCATGGTCAGGTTGGTGCGGCCGTGGTAGCCGTGGTCGAAGACGACCACCGCGGTGCGCTTGGTATAGGCGCGGGCGATCTTCACCGCGTTCTCGACGGCCTCGGCGCCGGAGTTGAACAGCGCGGACTTCTTGGCGTGGTCGCCCGGCGTCAGCTCGGCGAGCTGCTCGCAGACCTCGACGTACCCCTCGTACGGGGTGACCATGAAACAGGTGTGGGTGAAGTCGGCGAGCTGCGCGGAGGCGCGGCGCACGACGGCCTCGGCGGAGGCGCCGACCGACGTCACGGCGATGCCGGAACCGAGGTCGATCAGCCGGTTGCCGTCCACGTCCTCGATGATCCCGCCGCCCGCGCGGGCGGTGAACACGGGCAGCGTGGAGCCCACGCCCGCGGCGACGGCCGCGAGGCGGCGGGCCTGCAGCTCCACCGACTTCGGGCCGGGGATGGCGGTGACGACGCGGCGCTCCTGCGGGATTGCGGTCATGAGGGGCTCCTGGGGGATGTTTCGGACGCTTCCTACGCAGGCTAGGGGCGACGCCGCGGCGGGGTCATGCTCCGATCGGGAGTGGTGGGGGCGTGTCCTTGTCCGCGGCGGACAGGTGGCCGGAGGCCGGCCGGGACGGTCCGGCACGCCCGCCTTTGCGGCCGCGTTGCTGAACTCCCCGTACGGGGACACTAGATTGGTCCGGGCAGGGCAGGGCGGCAGTGGACGGACCGGCAGGTCGAGGGGGCAGGGGTTCATGGACGACGACGCGCAGGGTGCGAGGGGCACGCGCGGTGCGCGGTGGGAGGGCGGCCTCCCGGACGGCCGCCGGCACCCGGCGCCCCCGCCCGGCCTGCCCCACGTGCCGCCCCCGGCCGGCCCGCCGGCCCCGCCGCCGATGCCCGCCGCGCCGCCGCGGGCGGCCGCCACGACCGTCCAGTGGCTGAACGCGCCCCGGCCCGCCGTGGCGCCCGGCGTGTGGCGGTACGGCCACCGGCCCAAAGCCGCCGAGCAGCCGCGGCGCCCCTCCCTGCTGGCCCCCGCCATCGCGCTGGCCCTCTGGCTGGTGGTCTGGGTGCTGCTCGTGGACATGCGGGTCCCCTACGTGCGCTACCCCCTGGTGATGTTCACGCCCGGCGAGTGGTGGACCTTCGACCGGCTGCGCCCCGGCGTCCCGAGCCTCGCCTGGTCGATCCAGACCCTCTACAACCAGGCCCTGGTCCTGCTGGCCGGACTCTGGGCGGCCCGGGTGGGCAACTGGGCCGGGGTCTACCACTTCTACGCCAAGGGTGACCCGGCCCGCGCCCGTCTGCTGGTCTCCGTGTCCGGCGCGGTGATCGCCCTCTGGCTGGTGCTGACCGACCGGGTCCCGCTCGACGTGGTCATCGCGCTGTTCCCGCAGAGCTGGTTGCAGGGCGGCGGCAACCGCTACGTGGCCGGCCTCTTCGGCAACCTGCTCAGCCTGCTGATCGCCGCCGCGGTGGTGTGGCCCTTCGCCCGGCTGGGACGGTGGCCCGACGCGGTCCGCCGCCGGCGCCGCGGCGGGTCCCCGCGCGAGGACCGGCCCCGCCCGGAACCCGAACAGCCCGGCACCGCCGCCGCGTACTGGCCCGAACTGCGGGCGGCCGGCCTCACCGACGCCGCCGAGGCGCTCACCGCCGCCGTGCACGGGGGCCGGCTGAACGACGTGGACTGCGTGCGGGTGCGCCACGCCTGGGACACCGCCCGGAACGCCCCCGACCGGCTCGCCTCCTTCACCGAGACGGTGCTGCGTCGTGGGAGCGACGCCTTCCTCCACCCCTCCGGCAGCCGCGACCTGCCGCTGCGCACCGTCGCGCACGACCCGCTCACCGGCCAGGTCCGGATCGGCGACTGCGCCGACGACCCGCGCAACCCGCGCCCGCTGCGCGGCGCGGGCGCCGCCCTGGAGCCCGCCCTGCTGGGCACCTCCCTCCTGGTGGTCGGCCCGCCCGGCTCCGGCAAGACCACCCGGGTGATCCGCCCGGTCGTCGAGTCCCTCTCGCTCGCGGCGCTCACCGGCCGCGCCGCGGTGGTCGCGGTCGGTGGAAGCGGCGGCCGGCTCGGGCCGGACGAGGCGTACGACGTCGTCGTCAAGATCGGCGATCCAGCCTCCGCGCACGACCTCGACCTGTACGGCGGCACCACCGACCCCGACGAGGCCGCAGCCGTCCTCGCCCAGGGGCTGGTCGGCGACACCCCGTCCGTCGACAGCCGCCGCGCCGCCACCGTGCTCGGCCAGCTCCTCGGCCCGTTCCGGGCCGCCCACGGCCGGTTCCCCGGCGTGCCCGAACTCCGCGAACTCCTGGAAGGGTCCGCCGCCGCGCTCACCGCGCTGCGCCAGGCGCTGGAGGCGGCCGGCCAGGGCCCGATGCTCCGCGAACTCGACGTCCGGGTGCGTCAGGCGGGCAGCGCCGGCGACCCGGCGGCGGCCCTCGCCGACCGGATCGCGGTGCTGGACCGGCCCGCCTTCGCCGGCTTCTTCGCCACCGGCCACGACGCCCGGCCGTTCTCGCTGCGGGCCCTGGAGAAGTACCCGCTGCGGGTCCGCGTCGACCTGCCCGAGCGCGGGCACGCCGACGCCTCCCGGATGCTGGCCCGGCTCGTGCTGGCCCAGTTCACCGCGGTCGCCGAGGCCCGCGCCGACCGCGCGCGGTTCCTCTGCCTCGTCCTGGACGACGCCACCCAGGCCGTCTCCGCCGAGGCCGTCCGGGGCATCAGGCTGCTGCGGTCCGCCCACGCGGGGGTCGTCCTCGCCCTGCGGACCCTGGACGACGTGCCGGAGGAGCTGCACACCGCGCTGCTGGGCGCGGTCGGCTGCAAGGCGGCCCTCTCCGGCGTCACCACCTGGGACGGCAAGCGGTTCGCCGAGGCCTGGGGCAAGGAGTGGGTGGAGGTCCGCGAGGTCGCCGAGCACGGCGTCTTCGCCGACCAGCCGCTCACCCGCGCCCTGCACGGGCTGCGCAAGATGGCCACCGGCAAGGCGGTCACCACCGAGGCGGTCACCGTCCGGCAGGTCGAGCGGGAGCGCTGGTCGGCTTCCGCGCTGGCCTACGAACTCCCGCCGGGCCACGCGGTGGTCTCGGTCACCACCGCGGCGGGCGAGCACGCCCCGCCGATGCTGGTGGCACTGCGCGGCTGACGGCGCCCCGGCGGTCAGGGGTTCCAGAAGACGGTGGTGAACACGCGCTCGAAGCGGTGCGCGGCCAGATCCTCGCGCTGGATCACCCAATGGACGGTGGAGCCCTCCCGGTTCCGCACGTGCCTGCCGGCGTACCAGTCGGCGAGGAGCACCCAGTCCGCGGCGTCGGCCGAGACCGGCCCGTCCCAGTGACCCGCCTCCACGGCCTCCGCGGCCGTCGACGCGGCGATGTCGACGGGGTCGAACTCGACGGCTTCCTCGTCCGCGTACCCCCCGATCTGCAGGGGCCCCGACGGGGCGATGCGGTCCTGCGTGTCCTCCCAGACCTCCACGAGGTCCGAGCAGCGCGGGTGCTCGGGGAGGTACAAGGCTTCCCGCTCACCGGGGGGAACGACGAACTGGTGGTACGGGAGCGACACGTCGGCTTTCGCCCGCAGCGGGCCCTGCGGATAGTCCGCGAACACCTTGTCGTCGTCGGCGGCGTGCGCGGTGTTCCAGGCGTGCGGGTCCCGCGGCGTGACCGCGGTACCCGCGGCGACGTGGACGACGCCGCCCGCGGGCCCTACGCCGTCGGGCTCGAGCGCGGCGAAGAACAGCAGGTGGCCGTCGGGGGGCAGGGGCAGGTCCGTCGCACCGGCCGGCAGCGCGGCGAGGTCGACGGAGGCGACATGGGGATGCACGGGGTCCGGGGCGTCGGCCGGAAGCAGGAGGGGGCCGCCGAACCGGCCCACGACCGGCCCGCCCTCCTCGTCGGCCGGCGTCAGCGTCAGACAGGGGCGGGCCGTGGCCAGCCACCGCTCCACATCCTCGGCAGGTACGCCCCGCGCTTCGGCCTCCGCGCGGAAGAGGCCGAAGCGGTCCCACGTATCAGATGTCATGGGCGCACCGTAGCGGTACGGCCGGCGAAGCGCGGGTCCGGGTCATGTCCCGTGCGGCGGCGGGCCGTTGGGCCCCTCCCCGAAAGGGGGCAGGTCGCCGGAGAGGCGGTGCCCGAGGGTCTTGCGGCACGTGTCCGGCCTCGACCGCCCTCGGCGGACCGCGGGCCGCCGAGGGCGGTCGAGAAGCGGGGCGGACGAGCCGCCCGCGGTCCACGTGGCCGCGCTCCGGCGCACCCGTGCCCGCGCGAGCCCTCCGACGTCCCCGGCACTTCGCCGCCCTGGCAGAATCGGAGGTGACCGTTCGGACGGGACGGCGCAATCGATGTGAAGGTTTTCCGGTCCATGCCCCCCACGCTCGCCTCACTGGTCCAGCACTCGGCGCTCAAGCTCACGGTGCGCGCCGGAGCCGACCGGCTGGACACCCCCGTGCGCTGGGCCCACGCCAGCGAACTCGCCGACCCCGTTCCGTACATGGACGGCGGTGAACTCCTCCTGGTGACCGCCACCAACCTGCCCGCCGACGACCCCGAGGCCATGCGGCGCTACGTCCGGCGGCTCACCGACGCCGGGGTGGCCGGGCTCGGCTTCGCCGTCGGCGTCGCCTACGACGACATCCCCGAGGCGCTGACCGCCGCCGCCGAGGAGGCCGGGATGCCGCTGCTGGAGGTGCCGCGCCCGACCCCCTTCATCGCCATCACCAAGGCCGTCTCCGCCGCCATCGCCGCCGACCAGTACCGGGCCGTCACCGCGGGCTTCGAGGCGCAGCGGGACCTGACCAAGGCCGCCGTGGCCGGGGACGGCCCGGCCGTGCTGCTGGCCCGGCTCGCCGCGCAGGTCGACGGCTGGGCCGCGCTCTACGACACCTCGGGCGCGGTCGTCGCCGCAGCCCCGGACTGGGCCGCCCGCCGCGCCGCCCGGATCACCCCGGACGTCGAGCGGCTGCGCGACCGCCCCGCCCCGGCCAGCGTCGTCGTCGGGGACGCCGACGACCGGGTGGAGCTCCAGTCGCTGGGCGCCGGCCGCCGCGCCCGTGGCGCCCTCGCGGTGGGCACCGGCTCGGCCCTCGGAACCGCCGAACGCTACGCGGTGCACTCCGCGGTGGCCCTGCTCACCCTCACCACCGCCCGCTCCCGGTCGCTCCAGGGCGCGGAGCAGCGCCTGGGCGCCGCGGTGCTGCGGATGCTGCTGTCCGGCCAGCCCGACCACGCGCGGGCCGTCGCCGGGGACCTGTACGGCGGCCTGCTCGACGCGCCGTTCCGGCTGCTGATCGCGGAGGCGGCGGCGCCGTCCGGCACCGACCCCTTCGCCGAGACGCTGGAGGCCGCCGCCGCCCGCTGCGGAGAGCCCCTGCTGACCGTCCCGGAGGGGGACCGGCTCGTGGTGCTCGCCGCCGACGGCGGGGCGGTCGCCGCCGCCTGCCACGCGTACGCCGCCGCGCAGGACGTCCGGCCGGCCCGCGACCCCGGCGGCGAGGACGGCCAGACCGTGGTCGGCCTGTCCGCCCCGGCCGGTCCGGTCACCGTCTCCCTCGCGTACAAGCAGGCCGAACAGGCGCTCACGGTGGCCCGCCGGCGGGGCAGGGCACTGGTCGAGCACGAGGAGGTGGCGGCCGGGTCGGTGCTGCCGCTGCTGGCCGACGACGCGGTCCGCGCCTTCGCCGACGGGCTGCTGCGCGCCCTGCGCGAGCACGACAAGAAGGGGCGGGGCGACCTCGTCGAGTCGCTGCGCGCCTGGCTCTCCCGGCACGGCCAGTGGGACGCCGCCGCGGCCGACCTCGGCGTGCACCGGCACACCCTGCGCTACCGGATGCGCCGGGTCGAGGAGATCCTCGGTCGCTCGCTGGACGATCCGGACGTCCGGATGGAGCTCTGGCTGGCCCTCAAGGCCACGTCCGCCAGCCCGCCGACCACGCCGTGACGGTGGCCCCGGCGCGACAACGGCGGTCCGGGGCGACCGGTCGGCCGTAACGGACGTCCGGAGGGCGCGCCCGGACCGGGGGCACGCGGACGGGGACACGCAGACCGGGACGCGCGGGGCGGGGGCCGCAGGGGCGCACGCACGCGGGCGCGCCCCCGACGAACCGGCGTGTTCGCCCGCTCCGGCGCTCCATCCCGGACAAACCACCTGGCCGTCCGGCCGCCCTACGGTGGGCACACGACACCCACGACCCGAAGGGCCGGACCTCCATGACCTCCACCCACGCCTTCTGGCTGGCCGGCCGCCGCGCCACCGGCGAGGACAGCTTCGACGTCACCAACTCCTGGGACGGCCGGCTCGTCGGCACCGTCAGTGTGCCGACCGACGCCCAGATCGAGGAGGCCGTCGCCGCCGCGCACGCCGTGCGCGAGGAGTTCGCCGCCACTCCGGCGCACGTCCGCGCCGCCGCCCTCGACCACGTGGTGAAGCGCCTGGTCGAGCGCACCGAGGAGATCGCCCAGCTGATCTCGGCGGAGAACGGCAAGCCGATCAAGTGGGCGCGCGGCGAGGTCGGCCGGGCCGTCTCCGTCTTCCGCTTCGCGGCCGAGGAGGCCCGCCGCTTCAACGGCGGCGACGCCCAGCGGCTGGACACCGACGCCGGCGGCACCGGCCGTCTCGGCCTGACCCGCCGCTTCCCGCACGGCACCGTGCTCGGCATCGCGCCCTTCAACTTCCCGCTCAACCTGAGCGCGCACAAGGTCGCCCCGGCCATCGCCGTCGGCGCCCCGATCATCCTGAAGCCCGCCCCGGCGACGCCCATCTCCTCGCTGGTCCTCGGCGAGTTGCTGGCCGAGACCGACCTGCCGGCCGGCTCCTGGTCCGTGCTGACCGTGCCCAACGACCGGATGCCCGCCCTCGTCCAGGACGAGCGGCTGCCCGTGATCTCCTTCACCGGTTCCGGCCCGGTCGGCTACTCCATCCTGGAGTCCGTGCCGCGCAAGCACTGCACGCTGGAGCTCGGCGGCAACGGCGCGGCCGTCGTCCTCGGCGACTGGTCTTCCGACCAGGACCTGGACTGGGCCGCCTCCCGCATCGCGACCTTCTCCAACTACCAGGGCGGCCAGTCCTGCATCTCGGTGCAGCGCGTCATCGCGGACGCCTCGGTCTACGACCGGCTCGTCCCGAGGATCGTCGCCGCCACCGAGGCCCTCGTCACCGGTGACCCGTCGGACGCCGCCACCGACGTCGGCCCGCTGGTCAGCGAGGCCGCCGCCGAGCGCGTCGAGTCCTGGGTGGACGAGGCGGTCGCGGCCGGCGCCGAGCTGCTCACCGGCGGCAAGCGCGACGGGGCCACCTACGCCCCGACCGTCCTCGCGGGCCTGCCCGCCGACGCCACCCTCGCCACCGAGGAGGTCTTCGGCCCGGTCATGTACGTCCAGAAGGTGAACGGCGAGGCCGAGGCGTTCGAGGCCGTCAACTCCTCCCAGTACGGCCTCCAGGCGGGTGTCTTCACCCACGACCTGCAGGCCGCCTTCCGCGCCCACCGCGCCCTGGAGGTCGGCGGCGTGATCATCGGCGACGTGCCGTCCTACCGCGCCGACCAGATGCCGTACGGCGGCGCCAAGCAGTCCGGGGTCGGCCGCGAGGGCGTCCGCTACGCGATGGACGACTACACCTACGAGCGCGTCCTGGTCCTCACCGGCCTGGCCCTCTAGCCCAGCCGGCCGCCGCACCCGGCGGCCCTCCGGCCCCCCGCCCGCCCTCCGCGAGGACAGCGACGGTCCGGGCGGGGACGGAAGGCGGGCAGCAGCCCACTGTGCGGGGGCTGCTGCCCGCCTTCCGTGCGTCCGGGGCACCCCCGGACGGCCGAACACCGTCGTGCTCCCGGCGCCGGGCCGCAGGGGCGGGGGAGCGGCGGACACCGCCCCGAGGCCCTGCCCGTCGCGGGGTGCGCGCGGGGTGGTGGCCCCTGTCCGGATCCGGTAGATACGGACGAGTGGTACCGATCGGGTACCCGCCCCGCGGCGACCGGTCGGCAGTCCGTCAGGCCGCCCCCGACCCGCCCAGCGGCGAGGTGAACCGATGTCCGCACCGCACGTACCGCAGGACGTTCCCCAGGACCGGGACCGCGACCGGAACCAGGACGGGAGCCAGGACCGGAGCCAGGACCGGAGCCAGGACCAGGACCGGGACCACGCCCAGGACCGCGACGTTCCCCCGGCCGCCCGCCCCGAGGTCACCGAGCGCGAGGCGCGCCGGGTCGCCGAGGCGGCGCGCGAGCAGGACTGGCACAAGCCCAGCTTCGCCAAGGAGCTCTTCCTCGGCCGCTTCCGGCTCGACCTCATCCATCCGCACCCGGTGTCGCCGCCCGAGGACGTCCGGCGGGGCGAGGCGTTCCTGGTCCGGCTGCGCGAGTTCTGCGAGCGGCGGATCGACGGCGCGCTCATCGAGCGCGAGGCCCGCATCCCCGACGAGGTCGTGGACGGCCTCAAGGAACTCGGCGCGCTCGGCATGAAGATCGACCGGAAGTACGGCGGCCTCGGTCTCTCGCAGGTGTACTACAACAAGGCGCTCGCCCTGGCCGGCTCGGCCAGTCCGGCCGTCGGCGCGCTGCTCTCCGCCCACCAGTCGATCGGCGTGCCGCAGCCGCTGAAGATGTTCGGCACCCAGGAGCAGAAGGACCGTTTCCTGCCCCGGCTGGCCCGTACCGACATCTCGGCGTTCCTGCTCACCGAGCCCGACGTCGGCTCCGACCCGGCCCGGCTCGCCACCTCGGCCGTGCCCGACGGCGACGAGTACGTCCTGGACGGCGTGAAGCTCTGGACCACCAACGGCGTCGTGGCCGACCTCCTCGTCGTGATGGCGCGCGTCCCCGCCGACGAGGGCCGGCGCGGCGGGATCACCGCCTTCGTGGTCGAGGCGGACTCGCCGGGCATCACCGTGGAACACCGCAACGCCTTCATGGGGCTGCGCGGCATCGAGAACGGCGTCACCCGCTTCCACGGCGTGCGCGTCCCCGCCTCGCACCGCATCGGCCCCGAGGGCGCCGGCCTCAAGATCGCGCTGACCACCCTCAACACCGGCCGGCTGTCGCTGCCCGCGATGTGCGTGGGCGTCGGCAAGTGGTCGCTGAAGATCGCCCGCGAGTGGTCGGCCGCCCGCGAGCAGTGGGGCCGCCCGGTCGCCCGGCACGAGGCCGTCGGCGCCAGGATCTCGTTCATCGCCGCGACCACCTTCGCGCTGGAGGCCGTGGTCGACCTCTCCTCGCGGATGGCCGACGAGGACCGCAACGACATCCGGATCGAGGCGGCGCTCGCCAAGCTCTACGGCTCCGAGATGGGCTGGCGGATCGCCGACGACCTGGTGCAGATCCGCGGCGGCCGGGGGTTCGAGACCGCCGACTCGCTGGCCGCCCGCGGCGAACGGGCCGTCCCGGCCGAGCAGATGCTCCGGGACATGCGGATCAACCGGATCTTCGAGGGCTCCACCGAGATCATGCACCTGCTGATCGCCCGGGAGGCCGTCGACGCCCACCTGAAGGTCGCCGGCGACCTCATCGACCCGGACAAGCCGCTCTCCGCGAAGGCGAAGGCCGGTGCGGACGCCGCCGGGTTCTACGCCCGCTGGCTGCCGCGGCTGGTGACCGGTGCCGGGCAGCTCCCGCACTCCTACGCCGAGTTCCGTCCGTCCGGGCACCGGGACCTGGCCGTCCACCTGCGGTACGTCGAGCGCACCTCGCGCCGGCTCGCCCGCGCCACCTTCTACGCCATGTCCCGCTGGCAGGGCCGGATGGAGACCAAGCAGGGCTTCCTCGGGCGGATCGTCGACATCGGCGCCGAACTGTTCGCGATGAGCGCCGCCTGCGTCCGCGCCGAGCACCTGCGCGAGGCCGACGACCACGGCCGCGAGGCGTACCAGCTCGCCGACGTCTTCTGCCGGCAGGCCAGGGTCCGGGTCGAGGAGCTGTTCACCCGGCTCCGCGCCAACACCGACGACCTGGACCGCCGGGTGGTGGAGGGCGTGCTCTCCGGTACGTACACCTGGCTGGAGGAGGGCGTCCTCGACCCGAGCGGCGACGGCCCCTGGATCGCCGACGCCACCCCGGGCCCGGCCACCGCGCCCGACCAGCACCGCTCGCTGCGCTGACCGGCGGGGACCGGCCTCCCCCGTGGCCGCTCGCCCGGCGGGCGCCGGTGCCCGCGGACCGGCGCGGCGGTGCGTGCCGGGAAGAGCCTCCGGACGCGTGATCCCCCACGCGTCCGGCGGCTCCTCCCGCGCGGAACGCGCACCCCTGCGGGACCTTCATCCGGTCACGCTCGTCGGATGATCTGCAACATGGGCGGAATTGATCGTTCCACGGTCCGGGGAATCACCTGGTGAACTGCGCTCGAACTCCAGGTTCTTCCCCGCGTAATTTCCTCCGATCCGGATCACGAAACGGTATTCGCCGCCGGTGCGCCGTAACCATTTCCGAGGATTTCGCTTCTGGAGATGTACGGCCCGGAGGGGCCGGGTACGGCGAGGGGGGAAAGTCGAACGTGAACGACATCGCGGTCAGTGTGGTCATCCCGGTCTACAACGCCGCCGAGTTCCTGGACGAGTGCCTGGAGTCGGTGGTCCGGCAGAGTCTCGGCTTCGACCGCATCGAGGTGGTGGCGGTCGACGACGGCTCCACCGACGCGGGCGGCGAGGTGCTCGACCGGTGGGCGCGGAACCACCCGAACGTCCGGGTGGTGCACCAGCGCAACAGCGGGGCGCCCGGCGGTCCGCGCAACCGGGGGATCGATCTGGCCCGCGGCGAATTCCTCTTCTTCGCCGACCCGGACGACTACCTGGGCCCGGACGGACTGCGACGGATGGTCGAGGCGGCGCAGCGCAACGACTCCGACGTGGTGCTCGGCCGTATCCGGGGGGTGGGGCGCGGCGCGCCGACCGAACCCTTCGCCGCCAACGTCGAGAAGGGCGACGTCTGGTCCACCAAGGGAATGTGGAGCCTGACGCCGCAGAAACTCTTCCGCCGCTCGCTGGTACTGGAACACGGGCTGCGGTTCGCCGAAGGGGTGCGCCTGGCGGAGGAACAGCCCTTCATCGTGCCCGCCTATCTGAAGGCACGGGCGATCTCCGTGGTGGCGGACTACGACTGCTACTACCTGGTCGACCGCGAGGGTTTCGCGCACCTGACCAAGCAGCAGCCGCCCGCCGAGTCCTTCTACTCCGCGGTGCGCGCCGCGCTCGCGTCGGTCGTCGAGCACACCGAACCCGGCGAGCGGCGCAACGAACTCTTCCTGCGGTTCGCCCGGGTGGAACTGCTGGCGAAGTTCGGCCCGGGATTCCACCGCCGGGTGCCGGAGCGGCAGGAGCCGTACGCCCGCATCGCCGGCGAGCTGCTGAACGAGTTCATCCCCCCGGAGGCGCTGAAGAGTTTTCCGCCGCTGCTGCGGCTGCGCGACCGGCTGCTGCGGGAGGGCGGCCGGACGGACGAACTGCTGTCGCTCTCCCGGCACGATTCCCTCACCTGGGCGGAGCTGGAACCCGGCCCGGACGCGGTGCGCGTGATCGACGGCGGCCGCAGGGCCGAGGTGCTGGTGCGCAGCCCGTACTACGCGGACGGCGGCCTCGCGGGCGTCCGGCACAGCGCCGTCCTGCGGCACCCCGACGGCTACCAGGTCCAGATCCCGGCCGGTCCGGCGACCGCCACCGGCCGGCCGCTGACCGGACGGGTCGTGCTCGACCTCGGGACGCTGCACCACCACGTGCACCGGCCCGGACGCTGGGAGCCGGTGCTGCGGGTCTCCCCGGCGGACGGTGCGCGCACCCATGACCTGGAGCTGCGGTTCGCCCTGCCCTCCACGCCCCGCGCGCGGTCCCGCAGGCTCCAGGTGCACCGTGCCCGGCCGATGGTGGTGCGGTGGGGGCACCGGGGCGGTGGCGCCCCCGCGCTGGTCGCCTCCGACTGGCGCGCGCTGGCCCGCGGGGTGCGACGGAGGCTGCGCAGGCGCTGACGGGCGGTCCGTGAGCGGCCGGGAAGCGGCCGGAGAGCCGCGGGGGCTCCCGCGGCCTCCCGGCCGTCCCCGGTCGCGCCCCGGCCCGGAGCCCGGCCGCGACCTACCGGGCCGCCCTGTGCCCGCGCACGGAGCGCGAGCGGCAACAATGGGGCCATGACCGACAGTCCTGCCCCTCTCGCCGACCCGCATCTCGTCTTCGACGCCGCGGAAGGCCGCCGGGATCTCGTGATCCTCGGCTCCACCGGGTCCATCGGCACCCAGGCCATCGACCTCGTGCTGCGCAACCCCGACCGCTTCCGGGTCACCGCGCTCTCCGCCGCCGGCGGCCGGGTCGCCCTGCTCGCCGCGCAGGCGCGCACGCTCGGCGTCCGCACGGTCGCGGTCGCCGCCGAGGACGCGGTGCCCGCCCTGCGCGAGGCGCTCGCCGGGGAGTACGGGGCAGGAGCGCCGCTGCCCGAGATCCTGGCCGGTCCCGACGCCGCCGCCGAACTCGCCGCGAGCCACTGCCACACGGTGCTCAACGGCATCACCGGCTCCATCGGGCTCGCCCCGACCCTGGCCGCGCTGCGGGCGGGCCGCACCCTCGCCCTCGCCAACAAGGAGTCGCTGATCGTCGGCGGCCCGCTGGTGAAGGCGCTGGCGGCGCCCGGACAGATCATCCCGGTCGACTCCGAGCACGCCGCCCTGTTCCAGGCGCTCGCCGCCGGGACCCGCGCCGACGTGCGCAAGCTGGTCGTCACCGCCTCCGGCGGGCCGTTCCGCGGCCGCACCCGGGCGGAACTGGCCGACGTCACCCGCGAGCAGGCGCTCGCCCACCCCACCTGGGCGATGGGGCCGGTCATCACCGTCAACTCCGCGACCCTCGTCAACAAGGGTCTGGAGGTCATCGAGGCGCACCTCCTCTACGACATCCCCTTCGACCGCATCGAGGTCGTCGTCCACCCCCAGTCGTACGTGCACTCGATGGTCGAGTTCACCGACGGCTCCACGCTGGCGCAGGCCACCCCGCCCGACATGCGCGGCCCGATCGCCGTCGGTCTCGGCTGGCCGCAGCGGGTCCCGGACGCCGCACCGGCCTTCGACTGGACCAAGGCCTCCACCTGGGAGTTCTTCCCGCTGGACACCGAGGCGTTCCCGTCGGTCGGACTCGCCCGGCACGTGGGCGCGCTCGGCGGCACCGCCCCGGCGGTGTTCAACGCCGCCAACGAGGAGTGCGTCGACGCGTTCCTGTCCGGAACGCTCGCCTTCAACGGCATCATGGACACGGTCACCGCCGTGGTGGCCGAGCACGGCACCCCCGCCCCGGGAACCACACTGACCGTCGCGGACGTACTGGAAGCGGAGACCTGGGCACGCGCCCGGGCCCGCGAGCTCACGGTGAAGGCGACAGCGGAGGCGCGCGCATGAGTTGGACCACGATCCTGCTGACGATCCTGGGGATCGCCATCTTCGCCGTGGGGCTGCTGTTCTCGATCGCCTGGCACGAGCTCGGCCACCTCTCCACGGCCAAGCTCTTCGGCATCCGGGTCCCGCAGTACATGGTCGGCTTCGGACCCACCGTCTGGTCGCGCAAGAAGGGCGACACCGAGTACGGCATCAAGGCCATTCCGGCCGGCGGCTACATCCGCATGATCGGCATGTTCCCGCCCGGCGCCGACGGCCGCCTCGAAGCCCGCTCCACCTCCCCCTGGCGCGGCATGATCGAGGACGCGCGCTCGGCGGCCTTCGAGGAGCTCCGGCCGGGCGACGAGAGCCGCCTGTTCTACACGCGCAAGCCGTGGAAGCGCGTCATCGTGATGTTCGCCGGGCCGTTCATGAACCTGATCCTCGCCGTGGCGATCTTCATGGGCGTGGCCATGTCCTTCGGCTTCCAGACCCAGACCACCGAAGTCGCGGGCGTCCAGCAGTGCGTGATCTCGCAGAGCGAGAAGCGCGACACCTGCGCCGCCGGCGACCCGGTCTCGCCGGCCAGGGCCGCCGGACTGCGCGAGGGCGACACGATCGTCGCGTTCAACGGCGTGGAGGTCGACGACTGGACCACCCTCTCCGACCGCATCCGCAAGACCGTCGGCCCCGCGACGATCACCGTCGAGCGCGCCGGCCGGGACGTCGTGCTCCACGCGGACCTGCTGGAGAACCGGGTGGCGAAGAAGGACGGCGACGGCGAGGTCGTCCCCGACCAGTACGTCCGGGCCGGTTACCTCGGCTTCGCCGCCCGCACCGAGATCGTGCCGCTGGGCTTCGGCCAGTCCGTCGACCGCATGGGCGACATGCTGGAGAACGGCGTCGAGTCGATCGTCAAGCTGCCCTCGAAGATCCCGGCCCTGTGGAGCGCGGCCTTCGGCGACGGGGAGCGGGCCGACGACTCGCCGGTCGGCGTGGTCGGCGCGGCCCGCATCGGCGGCGAGGTGATGACGCTGGACGTGCCGGCGCAGAACCAGATCGCGATGATGCTGTTCCTGCTCGCCGGGTTCAACCTCTCCCTCTTCCTCTTCAACATGCTGCCCCTGCTGCCGCTCGACGGCGGACACATCGCCGGCGCGCTCTGGGAGGCGCTGCGCCGCAACCTGGCGAGGATCTTCCGGCGCCCCGATCCGGGCCCCTTCGACGTGGCGAAGCTCATGCCGGTCGCCTACGTCGTCGCCGGGATCTTCATCTGCTTCACGCTGCTGGTGCTGGTCGCCGACATCGTGAACCCGGTGAAGATCAGCTGACCGTCCCACCCGTCCCACGCGTGGCGGCCAGGCACACACGAGGTGTCCGGCCGCCACCCGTAGGGGGGAAGCGGCCGAGCGGTGCGTGCGCCGCGCCCTCCGTGCCGTAACCTCGAAAGCTGGAGCCCGCCGATCTCGGGCCTTGATCCACACCTTGGGGATGCAACAGCGCATGACTGCGATTTCTCTCGGAATGCCCGCCGTTCCGACCAAGCTCGCCGACCGACGCGTCAGCCGCAAGATCCAGGTCGGATCGGTGGCCGTCGGCGGGGACGCACCCGTCTCGGTGCAGTCGATGACCACGACGCGCACCTCCGACATCGGCGCGACGCTCCAGCAGATCGCCGAGCTGACGGCCTCCGGCTGCCAGATCGTGCGGGTGGCCTGCCCGACCCAGGACGACGCCGACGCGCTGGCCACGATCGCGCGCAAGTCGCAGATCCCCGTCATCGCCGACATCCACTTCCAGCCCAAGTACGTCTTCGCCGCCATCGACGCCGGCTGCGCCGCGGTCCGGGTCAACCCGGGCAACATCAAGCAGTTCGACGACAAGGTGAAGGAGATCGCCCGCGCCGCGAGCGCCGCCGGCACCCCGATCCGCATCGGCGTCAACGCCGGTTCGCTCGACGCGCGTCTGCTGAAGAAGTACGGCAAGGCGACGCCCGAGGCGCTCGTCGAGTCCGCGCTCTGGGAGGCGTCCCTCTTCGAGGAGCACGGCTTCCGCGACATCAAGATCTCGGTCAAGCACAACGACCCCGTCGTGATGGTCAACGCCTACCGCCTGCTCGCCCAGAGCTGCGACTACCCCCTGCACCTCGGCGTCACCGAGGCCGGCCCGGCTTTCCAGGGCACCATCAAGTCGGCCGTCGCCTTCGGCGCCCTGCTCGCCGAGGGCATCGGCGACACCATCCGCGTCTCCCTCTCGGCCCCGCCCGCCGAGGAGGTCAAGGTCGGCATCCAGATCCTGGAGTCGCTCAACCTCAGGCAGCGCCGCCTGGAGATCGTCTCCTGCCCGTCCTGCGGCCGCGCCCAGGTCGACGTCTACAAGCTCGCCGACGAGGTGAGCGCCGGACTCGAAGGCATGGAGGTCCCGCTGCGGGTGGCCGTCATGGGCTGCGTCGTCAACGGCCCCGGCGAGGCCCGCGAGGCCGACCTCGGTGTCGCCTCCGGCAACGGCAAGGGCCAGATCTTCGTCAAGGGCGAGGTCATCAAGACCGTCCCCGAGTCCAAGATCGTGGAGACCCTCATCGAAGAGGCGATGAAGATCGCCGAGCAGATGGAGAAGGACGGCATCGCCTCCGGCGAGCCCGAGGTCTCCATCAGCTGACCGCCCCGCACGCCTCCCGCGCCCCGCACGGACCCCGGTCCGGGCGGGGCGCGGCCGTGTCCCGGTCCCGTACCCCGGGCGGGAGCGGCGCGCCACAGCCACTTTGGGTACAGTGCGGAAATCAGCAGACCGTATGGTGAGGCCCCCTCGTGTTGACGCACACCACCACCCGGGTCCTCGAACCGGGTGACCTCGACGCGGCGCTCGCCATCCTGGAGAGCGATCCCGTCACCAACGCCTTCGTGACGTCCCGCGTCCGGGTGGCCGGACTCGACCCCTGGCGGCTCGGCGGCGAGATGTGGGGCTGGTACGCCGACGGGCGGCTGCGGTCCCTGTGCTACTCGGGCGCCAACCTCGTCCCCATCTGCGCCGGCCCGGAAGCCGTCCGCGCCTTCGCCGACCGGGCCCGCCGCACCGGTCGCCGCTGCTCCTCCATCGTCGGACCCGCCGACTCCACCGCCCTGCTGTGGCGGCTGCTGGAGCCGACCTGGGGCCCGGCCCGCGACGTCCGCCCGAACCAGCCGCTCATGGTGACCGAGCACGCCTCGACCGACGTCACCCCCGACCCGCTGGTGCGCCGCATCCGCAAGGACGAGATGGACATCGTCCTGCCGGCCTGCGTGGCGATGTTCACCGAGGAGGTCGGCGTGTCTCCGCTGGCCGGCGACGGCGGACTGCTCTACCAGGCACGGGTCGCCGAACTCATCGGCTCCGGCCGGTCCTACGCCCGCATCGACGACGGCAAGGTCGTCTTCAAGGCCGAGATCGGCGCCGCCACCTCCCGCGCCTGCCAGATCCAGGGCGTCTGGGTCGCCCCCGAACACCGGGGCCGCGGCCTGTCCGAGACCGGCATGGCCGCCGTCCTGCGGTACGCCCTCGCCGACGTCGCGCCCGTGGTCAGCCTGTACGTCAACGACTACAACACCCCGGCCCGCAGGGCGTACGCCCGCGTCGGCTTCCGCGAGACCGGCGCGTTCATGAGCGTCCTGTTCTGAACCCCGCCGCAAGCCCCCCGGCGGTCCGGTGCGGCCCGCACGGTCCACGCCCCGCGCCCCTGCCAGTAGGGTTCGCGCATGGCAGCACCAGTTCCGCCGCACGGCCCCGCGACCCCCGGCGTCACGATCGGGCCGGTCGACCTCGCCGCGCGCGTCGACGAGGCCCTCGTCGTCCAGGCCATGGCCTTCGGCCTCAGCCAGGGCGAGATCGACGTACGCCGGCCCCTGGTGCTCCGGCACCTGGAACAGCCCGGCGCCCGCGCCCTGGGCGCCGTCACCCCCGGCGGGCGGCTCGCCGGGTTCGTCTACGGCCTGCCCAACGACCGTGCCCACTGGTGGTCCTCCGTCGTCGAACCCTGCCTGCGCGCCACCGGAACCGACGCATGGCTCGACGACTCCTTCGTCATCACCGAGCTGCACGTCCACCCGGAACACCAGCACCGGGGCATCGGCCGGGCCCTGATCACCGCCCTCACCGACGGCGCCGCCCAGCCGAAGTCGATCCTCTCCGCGATCGACCGGGACAGCCCGGCCCGCGCCCTCTACCGCTCGCTGGGCTACCGCGACCTCGCCCGCCAGGTCGTCTTCCCGAGCGCCCCCGTGCCGTACGCGGTGATGGGAGCCCCGCTCCCGCTGCGGCGCGGCGGGGGTAAGGATTTCCGCCCACACGGGCCGCCCGGCTAATCTCGGGCACATCACCTCCGGGGCCGGGCGTCCGTCCGGCGGACGGCGCCCCCGGAAGACACAGTCGAGCAGGAGTTCACCATGGCCCAGGTCCAGCGCATGTCCCGATTGATGGTCAAGACACTGCGCGACGACCCGGCGGACGCCGAGACGCTCAACCACAAGCTGCTCGTCCGGGCCGGTTACGTCCGCCGCAACGCCGCCGGGATCTGGAGCTGGCTGCCGCTCGGCAAGAAGGTCCTCGACAACATCTCGAACGTCGTGCGCGAGGAGATGGACGCCATCGGCGCCCAGGAGGTCCTGCTCCCCGCCCTGCTGCCCAAGGAGCCCTACCAGGCCAGCGGCCGCTGGGACGAGTACGGCGACCTGCTCTTCCGCCTCCAGGACCGCAAGGGCGGCGACTACCTCCTCGGCCCCACCCACGAAGAGGTCTTCACCCAGACCGTCAAGGACCAGTGCACGTCCTACAAGGACCTGCCGGTGATGCTCTACCAGATCCAGACCAAGTACCGCGACGAGGCCCGCCCCCGCGCCGGCGTGCTGCGCGGCCGCGAGTTCCAGATGAAGGACTCGTACTCCTTCGACACCACCGACGAGGGCCTCGCCGAGTCGTACCGCCTGCACCGCGAGGCGTACATCAAGATCTTCCGGCGCCTCGGCCTCGACCACCGGATCGTCTCCGCCGTCTCGGGCGCGATGGGCGGCTCCGCCTCCGAGGAGTTCCTCGCCCCGGCCCCGGCCGGCGAGGACACCTTCGCCGACTGCCCGAACTGCGACTACGCCGCCAACACCGAGGCCGTCACCTTCGCGCTGACCCCGGCCGACGGCTCCGCGCACGGCCCTCTCGAGGTGCTGGACACCCCCGACACACCGACCATCGAGACGCTCGCCGCGCACCTCGGCGTGCCCGCCTCCGCCACCCTGAAGAACCTGCTGGTCAAGGTGGACGGCGAGATCGTCGCCGTCGGCGTGCCCGGCGACCGCGAGGTGGACCTCGGCAAGCTCGGCGAGCACCTGGCCCCGGCCGTGGTCGAGCTGGTCACCGCCGAGGACTTCGAGGGCCGCGACGACCTGGTGCGCGGCTACGTCGGCCCGCAGGGCCTGGACAAGGTCCGCTACATCGCCGACCCCCGCATCGCCCCCGGCACCGCCTGGATCACCGGCGCCAACGAGAACGGCAAGCACGCCAGGAACGTCGTCGCCGGCCGCGACTTCGAGGTGGACGACTACCTCGACGCCGTCGTCGTCGAGCCGGGCGACCCCTGCCCCACGTGCGGCACCGGCCTCCAGCTCGACCGCGCCATCGAGATCGGCCACATCTTCCAGCTCGGCCGCAAGTACGCCGACACCTTCCAGCTCGACGTCCTCGGCCAGCAGGGCAAGCCGGTCCGCGTGACCATGGGCTCGTACGGCATCGGCGTCTCCCGCGCGGTGGCGGCGCTCGCGGAGCAGACCGCCGACGACAAGGGCCTGTGCTGGCCCCGCGAGGTCGCCCCGGCCGACGTGCACGTCGTCGCCGCCGGCAAGGCGCTGCAGACCGAACTCGCCCTGGACGTCTCCGAGAAGCTCAAGGAGGCCGGCGCCCGGGTGCTGGTGGACGACCGCGCGGGCGTCTCGCCCGGCGTGAAGTTCACCGACGCCGAACTCATCGGCGTGCCCACCATCCTGGTCGCCGGCCGCCGCGCCGCCGAGGGCGTCGTGGAGCTGAAGGACCGCCGCACCGGCGAGCGCGAGGAGCTGACCGTCGACGAGGCGATCGCCCGCGTCACCGCCGACCTGGGCTGAACCGCCCGGCACCGCACGGCCGGCCCCCGCCGCACCCCGGTGCGACGGGGGCCGTCCGCGTACGGGGGAGGGGCGGCCGGGCCGTACGGGGGCGCGGCGGTCAGAGCCAGCCGGCGAACTCCAGCGACAGCTCGCCCGTCTGGCGCCGCCCCTCGGCCAGCGCCCGGGTCCCCGACTCCACCGCCCGGAACAGCGTCCAGCCGTGCAGCCGTTCCTGGTCCACGTCCAGCGACTCCGCCAGCTTCTTGACCCGCCGCCTCGCCGTCACCGGCCCGCCGGGCGACGCGATCAGGTCCTCGACCCGGTCCCGCGCCAGCCGCGCCAGGTCGTAGGCGCGCTCGCCGACCAGCGGCTCCGGGCCGACCGTCAGCCACGGCGCCCGCTCGCCCGACAGCACCTTGCTCTGCCGGAAGTTGCCGTGCAGCAGCAGCGTCTCGTGCGGGCCGGCGACCAGCGCGTCACGGGCCGCCAGCGCCGCCTCCACCAACGGCTCCACCTCCGGGTCCGCCGCGGCGAACGCCCGCATCGGACCGCTCTGGCGCGCCGTGCGCTCCGTCACCGACTCGAAGGGATGGCCGGGCGGGGGTTCCACCCACAGCCGCCGGACCGTGCCCGCCGCCTCCAGTAGCGCCTTCGCCTCCGGCAGTGAGCGCAGCGACATCTCCTGGTGCAGCCGCTCCAGCAGCAGCCCGCCGGACGGACCGGCCGGCGCCTGCGGGTCCAGCAGACGTACCGCGCCCCAGCCTCCCCAGTGCGCGAGCGCCGCCCGCTCCAGCTCGGGGCCGGCCTCGGGCGGCGCGATCTTCAGCACCGCGGGGACACCGTCGGCCGTCGTCACCAGCAGCACGGCCGCGCTGCGGCCGCCGGGGGCGACCACCCGGTCGAGGACCAGGCCGCGGCCCTCCTCGGTCAGCTCGGCCCGCACGAGGGCGTCGAACCGGCCGAGCCAGACGTCGGCCGCGGCCCTTCCGTACGCCTCGCCGAGCGCTCGCACCAGTCGCTGCGGCGGTTCGAAACCCATACGTGCCCTTGTTCCCTTTCGAAGGCGTGAGCGAGCGCGGACTCAGCGCGTGGCGGCCGGGTCCGGTCCGGCCGCCTCCGCCGGTTCGTCCGACGGCTCGTCGGCCCGTTCGGCGAGCCCCGGAAAGGCTACGCCGCCACCCCGCCAGCGGGCCGCGCGCACCGCCGCCTCCCGCAGCGCGAGCGCCGCCACCCCCCGCAGATCGCCGTCGGTGGCCCGCACCAGGTCCGCGCAGGCCCCCGCGACGCCCTCCTCCAGCACCACCGCCAGCCGGACCGCGGCGCCGTCGTCCCGCACCGCGAACGGCAGGGCGTACGCGGCCGACGCGGCGACCGGGTCGCCGCCCAGCTCCCGCACGGTCCGCGCCAGCGTGTCCCGGCGTGCCCGGTGCGCGTCGTACGCCGCCGTGGCGTCCGAGCGGCGGGCGCCCTCGCTGCGGGCGCCGACCACGCCGTAGCCGTACACCGCCGCGTGCTCGGCGGCCAGGGCGGCCTGCGCCGCCTCCAGAGCCCGTGCCCGCGCCCCGTCGTCGCTCATGCCGCGACCTCTTTCGCCAGCTCGGTGAGCAGATGGGCGTGGACCGCGTCGGCCGCCGCCACCGACGCCAGCAGACGGGCCAGTTCGGGTTCCGCCGTCAGCAGCGCCCTGGTGTGCGTGGCCGAGGAGCGCCGCGCGTCGGCGGCCAGTTCCCTGAGCGCCGCCGCCGGGTCCGCGGCGGGCGTCCGGCTGCCGGCGGCCGGACGCACCGCGCCACCGCCCGCCGTCAGGGCCGCCGCGTGCTCCCGCAGGGCCGCCCGCAGCGGGGCCAGTGGGGCGGCGGTGCCGGGATGGGCCTCGGCGACCCGGTCGTAGCGCGCCAGCAGCTCCGCGCTGGTGCGGGCGGCGGCGGTCCGCAGCGCCCCGGTGGCCGCGGCGGCCGCCGCGCGGGCGCGGGCACTCTCCGGCCCGGTACCGTCGTCGGCCCCGCCGCAGGCGGTGAGTACCGTCCCCGCAGCCACCGCGCCGGCGGCGGTGAGGGCCGCCCTGCGCGTCGTCCCCGTACGCCGCACTGTTCTCCTTCGGCCTGGGACCGGTTCCCGACCGGAACTGTCCGCACGTGATCACCGGTGGTGAGCGTACCCGCGACGAGGGGGCGGGCGGACGGCAACACCCTCCGCGACCGGATACCCTTTGACACGACGCACGACGATCCCCACAACAGCAGACGCGGCCGAGGAGTCACCCGGATGAGCACCACCGAGAGCGAGAGGCTGCGCGGACTGCTCGAACCGCTCGTCCTCGCCGAGCAGCTGGATCTCGAAGAGATCGAGGTGTCCCGGGCTGGCCGCCGCCGCGTGCTGCGGATCATCGTGGACTCGGACGAGGGCGTCGAGCTCGACACGTGCGCGGAACTGAGCCGCGCGATCTCCGCGAAGCTGGACGAGAGCGACGCGATGGGCGAGGCCGAATACGTCCTCGAAGTCAGCTCCCCCGGCGCCGACCGTCCGCTCACCGAGCACCGTCACTACGTGCGCGCCACCGGCCGTCTGGTGAAGTTCCAGCTGTCGGTTCGAGACGGCGGAGACGGCGGCGCGGACGGCGAACTCGTCGCCCGCGTCCTCGCCGTGGACGAGGACGGCCTGGACCTGGAGGTCCCGGGCGTCAAGGGCCGCAAGCCCACGTCCCGCCGGATCGCCTTCGCGGACATCGCCAAGGCCCGCGTGGAGATCGAATTCAACCGCAAGGACAAGAAGGAAGAGGAGGCGTAGCCGTGGATATCGACGTGAAACTGCTGAAGGGCTTGGCGCAGGACAAGGAGATCCCCTTCGACGTGCTCGTCGGGGCCATCGAGTCGGCGCTCCTCATCGCCTACCACCGCACCGACGGCAGCTACCGCCGGGCGCGCGTGAAGCTCGACGAGAAGGGCCACGTCACCGTCTGGGCGACGGAGGACCCCGCCGACCTCGAAGAGGGCCAGGAGGCCAAGGAGTTCGACGACACCCCGTCGGGCTTCGGCCGCATCGCGGCGACCACCGCCAAGCAGGTCATCCTGCAGCGGCTGCGCGACGCCGAGGACGACCGCACCTTCGGCGAGTACGCCGGCCATGAGGGCGACGTCGTCACGGGCGTCGTCCAGCAGGGCAAGGACCCGCGCAACGTCCTGGTCGACATCGGCAAGCTGGAGGCCATCCTGCCGGTGCAGGAGCAGGTTCCGGGCGAGGAGTACACCCACGGGCTGCGCCTGCGCACGTACGTCGTCCGGGTCGCCAAGGGCGTCCGCGGTCCGTCCGTGACGCTGTCGCGCACCCACCCGAATTTGGTCAAGAAGCTGTTCGCGCTGGAGGTCCCGGAGATCGCCGACGGTTCCGTCGAGATCTGCGCCATCGCCCGCGAGGCCGGCCATCGCACCAAGATCGCGGTGCGCTCGACCCGCTCCGGGCTGAACGCCAAGGGTGCCTGCATCGGCCCGATGGGCGGCCGCGTCCGCAACATCATGGCCGAGCTGCACGGTGAGAAGATCGACATCGTGGACTGGTCGGACGACCCGGCCGAGATGGTCGCCAACGCGCTCTCCCCGGCCCGGGTCAGCGAGGTCGAGGTCGTCGACCTCGGCTCCCGCTCCGCCCGGGTCACCGTGCCGGACTACCAGCTCTCGCTGGCCATCGGCAAGGAGGGGCAGAACGCCCGGCTGGCCGCCCGGCTCACCGGCTGGCGCATCGACATCCGGCCGGACACCGAGACCGACGAAGAGCGCGACGTCGCCGACCGCGAGCGCGCCGAGCGCGCCCGTGAGCGTGCGGACCGCCGCTGACCCCGTCCACCGGCGGGAATACGGCGGGCCTCCGGTCCGCTGAGAACACGACAACGTCCGTTCGATTTCTCCCCCCACGGGGTGAGGTCGGTACGGGGAGGTAGACTAAACCGTGTCTGGCCGGACGCTAGCCCGCGCTTGCCCCGAACGCACCTGTGTGGGATGCCGGGAGCGAGCGGTCAAGAGCGAGCTGTTGCGCATCGTGGTGGACGAGGGCGCGTGCGTCCCTGATCCACGCGGTACGCTGCCCGGCCGGGGTGCTTATGTGCACCCCGCATCCGAATGTCTCGGCCTGGCGGTCCGCCGCCGGGCCTTCCCCCGGGCCTTCAAGGCCAAGGGGCCGTTCGACACCTCCGCCCTGGAGCGGTTCGTCGGACGGGTGACACCGTAAGAAAGTGAACGGCACGGGACCCCGTGCGGTCAGGTACCTCGCGAGTTGGAAGTAGGTCGAGATTGCGATGAGCACTCGATGAGTACGCGATGAGTACGCCCATGAAGTAGCGACGGTCCGGCGGTAACCCGGACCTAAAAGGAGCGAAGTGGCTAAGGTCCGGGTATACGAACTCGCCAAGGAGTTCGGCGTGGAGAGCAAGGTCGTCATGGCCAAGCTCCAAGAACTCGGTGAATTCGTCCGATCAGCGTCCTCGACGATCGAGGCGCCGGTCGTGCGCAAGTTGACTGATGCACTGCAGGGGCCCGGCGGCAACGCCGGCAAGTCCGCTGCCAAGCCGGGAGCGCCCCGCAAGGCCGCCCCCGCGAAGCCCGCTGCCCCCTCTCCGGCCGGTACGGCGCGTCCCGCCGGCCCGAAGCCCGGCGCACCGGCCCCCCGGCCGGCCGCTGCGGCTCCGGAGAGTCCCAGCACCCCCAGCACCACCCCGTCGGCGTCCGCGCCGTCGGCCGGTCCCCGTCCGGGTCCGCGGCCCGCGCCGCGCCCCGCCCCGGTGGCACCGGTGCCCGCCGCCGAGTTCTCGGCGCCGGAACCGGCCCAGCCGGCCGCCCCCCAGCAGTCGCGCCCCGCGCGGCCCGCGGGTGCGACCCCGGGTCCCCGTCCGGCTCCGGCCGCTGCCCCGCGCGACGGTGGCCAGCGTGACGGCGGCCGCGGCGGCGAGCGTGGCGGCGACCGCCCCGCGCGTCCCGCCGGCCAGGGCGCCCCGCGCCCCGGCGGCGCCCGTCCCACCGGCCCCCGGCCGGGCAACAACCCCTTCACCTCCGGCGGCACCACCGGCATGGCGCGCCCCCAGGCGCCCCGTCCCGGCGGCGCTCCGCGTCCCGGCGGCGGTTCGGAGCGCCCCGGCGCCCCGCGCCCGCAGGGCGGCGGTCCCGGTGGTGCCCCCCGTCCGCAGGGTCAGGGTCAGGGCGGCGCCCGTCCCACCCCCGGCGGCATGCCCCGTCCGCAGGCTCCGCGTCCCGGCGCCCCGGCGGGCAACCGTCCCAACCCCGGCATGATGCCGCAGCGTCCGGCCGCGAGCCCGCGTCCGGGTGCCGGCGGTCGTGGCCCCGGCACCGGTGGCGCGGGTCGCCCCGGCGGCGCGGGCCGTCCCGGCGGCGGCTTCGCCGGCCGTCCGGCCGGTCCCGGCGGTGGCGGCGGCGGCTTCGCCGGCCGTCCCGGTGGTCCCGGTGGCGGTGGCGGCGCGGGTCGTCCCGGCGGTGGCGGCGGCTTCGGCGGTCGTCCCGGCTTCGGTGGACGTCCCGGCGGCCCCGGTGCCCGTGGTGGCACGCAGGGTGCGTTCGGCCGTCCCGGCGGTCCGGCGCGTCGTGGTCGCAAGTCGAAGCGCCAGAGGCGCCAGGAGTACGAGGCCATGCAGGCCCCGTCGGTGGGCGGCGTCATGCTGCCGCGTGGCAACGGCCAGGCTGTCCGCCTGTCCCGCGGCGCGTCGCTGACGGACTTCGCGGAGAAGATCAACGCCAACCCGGCGTCGCTCGTCGCCGTGATGATGAACCTCGGCGAGATGGTGACGGCGACCCAGTCCGTCTCCGACGAGACGCTGCGCCTGCTCGCGGACGAGATGAACTACGTCCTCGAGATCGTCAGCCCGGAGGAGGAGGACCGCGAGCTGCTCGAGTCCTTCGACATCGAGTTCGGCGAGGACGAGGGCGGCGACGAGGCCCTGCTGCCGCGTCCGCCGGTCGTGACCGTCATGGGTCACGTCGACCACGGTAAGACCCGGCTGCTCGACGCGATCCGCAAGACGAACGTCGTGGCGGGCGAGGCCGGTGGCATCACCCAGCACATCGGTGCCTACCAGGTCTCCTCCGAGGTCAACGGCGAGGACCGCCGCATCACCTTCATCGACACCCCGGGTCACGAGGCGTTCACCGCCATGCGTGCCCGTGGTGCGAAGTCCACCGACATCGCGATCCTCGTGGTGGCGGCGAACGACGGTGTGATGCCGCAGACGATCGAGGCGCTGAACCACGCCAAGGCGGCCGACGTGCCGATCGTGGTCGCGGTCAACAAGATCGACGTCGAGGGCGCCGACCCGACCAAGGTGCGCGGTCAGCTCACCGAGTTCGGTCTGGTGGCCGAGGAGTACGGCGGCGACACGATGTTCGTCGACATCTCCGCCAAGCAGGGCCTCAACATCGAGGCACTGCTGGAGGCCGTCGTCCTCACCGCCGACGCCTCGCTCGACCTGCGGGCCAACCCGGAGCAGGACGCGCAGGGCATCGCGATCGAGTCCCACCTCGACCGCGGCCGCGGTGCCGTCGCCACCGTCCTGGTGCAGCGAGGCACGCTGCGGGTCGGCGACACGATGGTCGTCGGCGACGCCTACGGCCGTGTCCGCGCCATGCTCGACGACAAGGGCGAGAACGTCGAGGAAGCGGGTCCGTCGACCCCCGTCCTCGTCCTCGGTCTCACCAACGTCCCGGGCGCCGGCGACAACTTCCTGGTCGTCGACGAGGACCGTACGGCCCGTCAGATCGCCGAGAAGCGTGCCGCCCGCGAGCGCAACGCCAACTTCGCCCGCAAGGGCGTCCGGTTCTCCCTGGAGAACCTGGACGAGGCGCTCAAGGCCGGTCTGGTCCAGGAACTCAACCTCATCATCAAGGGCGACGCGTCCGGTTCGGTGGAGGCTCTCGAGTCCTCGCTGCTCCAGCTCGACGTCGGTGAAGAGGTCGACATCCGGGTCCTGCACCGCGGTGTGGGTGCGGTCACCGAGTCGGACATCAACCTGGCGACGGGTTCCGACGCCATCGTGATCGGCTTCAACGTGCGCGCCGCTGGGCGTGCCGAGCAGATGGCCGAGCGCGAAGGCGTGGACGTCCGGTACTACTCGGTCATCTACCAGGCGATCGAAGAGATCGAAGCGGCCCTCAAGGGCATGCTCAAGCCGGAGTACGAAGAGGTCGAGCTCGGCACGGCTGAGATCCGCGAGATCTTCCGCTCGTCCAAGCTGGGCAACATCGCCGGTGTCCTGGTCCGGTCCGGAGAGGTCAAGCGCAACACCAAGGCGCGCCTGCTCCGCGACGGCAAGGTCATCGCGGAGAACCTCAACATCTCCGGTCTGCGCCGCTTCAAGGACGACGTCACCGAGATCCGCGAAGGCTACGAGGGCGGTATCAACCTCGGAAACTTCAACGACATCAAGATCGACGACGTCATCGCGACGTACGAGATGCGCGAGAAGCCGCGAGGCTGACCCGTACCTCAACGGTCGGGGCCGGTCGACGGAGCGTAATTCCGTCGATCGGCCCCGGCCGTTCCGTGTACGGTTCTTGTGTCCCCGCCCGGTCCGAGGCGGGGCGCGAACCCGAACCGGCGGGACATCCGGGCACACATGTATGTGGGGACTCTGTCCTTCGATCTGCTCCTCGGCGACGTACGGTCGTTGAAGGAGAAGCGTTCCATCGTCCGCCCCATCGTCGCCGAGCTCCAGCGGAAGTACGCGGTGAGCGCGGCGGAGACGGGCGGTCAGGACCTCCATCGCAGGGCCGAGATCGGCCTCGCCGTGGTTTCCGGGGAGACCCGGCATCTCACAGACGTGCTGGACCGGTGCGAGCGACTCGTGGCCGGCCGGCCGGAAGTGGAACTGCTGTCCGTACGGCGGCGGCTGCACAGCGACGAAGACGATTGAGCAAGGCAGAAGGAGACGGACCAGTGGCCGACAACGCGCGGGCGAAGAAGCTGGCGGACCTCATTCAGGAGGTGGTCGCCGAGAAACTGCAGCGCGGTATCAAGGACCCCCGTCTGGGTTCGCACGTGACCATCACGGACACCCGCGTCACGGGTGACCTGCGGGAGGCCACGGTCTTCTACACGGTCTACGGCGACGACGAGGAGCGGGCGAGCGCCGCGGCCGGTCTGGAGAGCGCCAAGGGCGTGCTGCGTTCGGCGGTCGGAGCGGCGGCGGGGACCAAGTTCACCCCCACCCTCACCTTCGTCGCCGACGCACTCCCGGACAACGCCAAGGCGATCGAGGACCTGCTCGACCGGGCGCGCGCCTCGGACGCCAAGGTCCGCGAGGCGTCCTCGGGCGCCTCGTACGCGGCCGGCGCGGACCCGTACCGCAAGCCGGAGGACGACGACGACAACGACGGGGACACCGCCTCCGCATGACGCAGCAGACCAAGACGCCGGACGGACTTGTCATCGTCGACAAGCCGTCCGGCTTCACTTCGCACGACGTCGTCGCCAAGATGCGCGGGATCGCACGCACCCGCCGCGTCGGCCACGCCGGCACGCTCGACCCGATGGCGACCGGGGTGCTGGTGCTCGGCGTGGAGAAGGCCACCAAACTGCTGGGCCACCTCGCGCTCACCGAGAAGGAGTACCTCGGCACGATCCGGCTCGGCCAGAACACCGTCACCGACGACGCGGAGGGCGAGATCACCTCGTCCGCCGACGCGTCCGGCGTCACCCGTGAGGGCATCGACGCCGGGGTGGCGGCCCTGACCGGGGCGATCATGCAGGTCCCCTCCAAGGTCAGTGCCATCAAGATCGACGGCAAGCGGTCCTACGCGCGGGTCCGCGGCGGCGAGGAGTTCGAGATCCCGGCCCGTCCGGTGACCGTCTCCTCCTTCCGCGTCTACGACGTCCGGCAGGACACCGCGCAGGACGGCACCCCCGTCGTCGACCTGGTGGTCTCGGTCGTCTGCTCCTCGGGCACCTACATCCGGGCGCTGGCCCGGGACCTCGGTGCCGGACTCGGCGTCGGCGGGCACCTGACCGCGCTCCGCCGCACCCGGGTCGGCCCGTACGGACTGGACGCGGCGCGGACGCTCGACCAGCACCAGGAGGAGCTGGCGGTGATGCCGGTGGCCGAGGCCGCCGCGTCGGCGTTCGCGCGCTGGGACGTGGACGAGAAGCAGGCCAAACTCCTGCTGAACGGTGTCCGGGTGAACATGCCGTCCTTCCCGACCGGGCCGGTGGCGGCCTTCGGGCCGGACGGGACGTTCCTCGTCCTGGTCGAGGAGCAGCAGGGCCGGGCGAAGAGCCTCGCGGTCTTCGCCTGACGCACCGCGTGCCGCGTGCCGTGGGTCGCGCCCTTCCGCGTCCGCGCCGCGCGTGGTTCCGTCGTGGAACGGGCCCGTCCCCCCTCCGGCCCCCGTGCCCGTTCCACGACCCCCCCTCCGCCGTAAGCTCTGTCCAATTCTGCACGCGAATTCACCCCAATGGACGGGCGCTCGGAGTGAACCGGGGGTGCGAGGGGGCGCATTCGTCCCCCGTGGTCGGTGACCCGCCCGCGGGCCGCCTACCGTCGGACCATGGGTAGCGGGGACCGGTCGAAGCTGGTGAGGATCTGCGACGAGGCCGGCCGGCCCCGGGGCACCGGCTTCGTCGCCGACGACCGCGGCACCGTCGTGACCAGCCACCAGGTGCTCCTCACCGCCTCCGGCCTGGTGCTGCACGGACCCGACGGCCGGACCCGGCCCGTCCCCCCCGACGAGATCACCGCGCTGCCCGCGCTCGGCCTCGCCCTGCTGGCCACCGACGACCCCGACGCGCTCGGCGTGGCCCCGCTGCCCGTCGCGTCGCGCGAACGCACCGAGCCCGGCGGCTACGTCCGGATCGCCGCGCACGGATGGCGCCAGGGACGCGTCCTCGGCACCACCCCCGCCGTCTACACCGAGCGGGGCCGGGCCCATCCGGTGCCCGCCGCGCTGGAACTCGCCCTCGGCACCGACGCCCGCGACGCCCTGCGCAGCGGCGGCGCCGCCGTCGGAGGGCCGGTCACCGACCCCGCGACCGGCGCCGTCCTCGGGGTGCTCAGCACCGCGCTGCACGCCCCGCACGAGGCGGGCGGGCTCGCCGTGCCGCTCGCGCCGGGCGACGGCGGCCCGCTCGACGCACTGCTGCGCCGCAACGCCCTGTGCGCCCCCGCCTACGGCCCCGACCTCAACCTGGCCGGCGCGCTCCAGCTCACCGCCACCTCGGTCGGCGCGGCCGAGGCAGGGGCCCCGGGCGTCGCGCCGGTCGAGCGGGCCGCGGTCCGGGCCGAGTGCGCCGCCTTCGCCGCCGGGCCCGCCGCCGTCCTCGGCATCGTCGGAGCCCCCGGCACCGGCCGGACCACCGAGCTCGCCGCCCTCGCCGCCCGCCGCGCGCAGGGCCCCGCACCCGCCCCGACGCTGTGGCTGCGCGGCGCGGACCTGCTGCCCGAGGACGGGTCGGTGGCCGACGCCGTCGCCCGGACCCTGGAGCGGTCCGCCCGCATCGTCGCCGCGGACGGCGGCCCCGGCGGCGCGGCCACCGCACCGGAACGGCTGGCCGCCCTCGCCGCCGGCTGCGGCAGCCCGCTGCTGGTGGTCCTGGACGGGCCGGAGGAGATGCCGCCCGTCCTCGCCCACCGGCTCGACGAGTGGACCCCCGCCACCGCCGCCTGGCTGCGCGCGCACGAGGTGCGCCTGGTCGTCGCCTGCCGGCCCGAGCACTGGGAGACCGCCGGCGCGCTCTACCCGCCCGACGCCCTGCACCGCCCCGCCCGCCCGGCCCGCGGTCTGCCGCCCGCGCTGCGGCTGACCGACCTCACCGCCCGGCAGGCCGCCGAGGCCAGGGAACGCCACGGGCTGCCGGACGGCGCCCTCGCCCCCGGCCACGACCGGCACCCGCTCACCCTGCGGCTGCTCTCCGAGGTCCGCGCCGCGCTCCCTCCCGACGTGCCCGGCAGCCCCACCACCGAGGACGTCTTCGGCGCCCACCTCGACCTCGCCTGCCTGCGCATCGCGGTCCGGATCGCGCTGGCCGCAGACGCCGGCCCCCGCCCCCGCGGCGGCGCGGTGCGCCGGCTCGCAGCCCGGGTGGCCGGACAGGTCCACGAGGCGGCCCGCCGGTGTCTCGGCCCCGGACAGGGCGAGCTGGACCGGGCCGCGTTCGAGGAGCTCTTCCCCTGGCGCACCGGCTGGGCCTCCGCGGTGCTCGCCGAGGGGCTGCTGGCCCCGGCGGGCGAGGGATACCGCTTCGCCCACGAGGAGGTCGGCGACTGGGTCCAGGGCGCCCACCTGGACCTGGACGCGGCACTGCACTCCCTGGTCCACCGCCGGCACGCCGACGGCGAGCCGCCCGGCCCGCCCGACCCGGCGGCCGCCCCCCGCAGCCTGCCCGTGCCACGCCACCGGGCCGGACCCGTGGTGCACGCGATGCTGGTGCTCGGCCGCCGCCACGGCCCCGCCGCGCTCGCCCACCGGACCGCGGACCTGATCGAGGCGCTGGACCGGCTCACCGCCCCGGCCGCCGCCGCCCGCCGGGAGGAGCCCGGCCACCGGGACGCCGTCTGGTGGGCCGCCCACCTGCTGCGCGAGGCCCTGCTCCGGGTGGCCGACGCCCGCCCCTACCTGGGCGTGCTGCGGGTGCTCGCCGGACGGATCACCCGGTACGCGGCGGGCGACGCCGATCCGCGGACGCCGGGCCCGTACGCCGGGTTCGGACCGTGGTTCTGGCTCCGGTTGCGGCTGCCCGAGGCGGACCGGCTGGACCTGCTGCGGCGGCTGGTGCCGGCCGACGGCGTGGACCGGCCGGACGGCGTGGAGCGGTACCTCGACGCGGTGGCGCACCGGCTCACCGTCGCCCCGGCGGTCGTCCAGCCGCTGCTGTGCGGATGGTTCACCGACGAACGCCCGCTGCTCGCCGCGGCCGGGGACGGCGCCGGCGGCACCGAGGACGGCGTGCGGCCCACCGTGGCCGCCGCCGCCCAGGCCCTGCTGTACGCCCGCCGGGACGTGGCCGTGGACGGGCTGACCGAGGTCCTGGTCGCCACCGGCCACCCGCGCGCCGCCGAACTGCTCACCGCGCTCGCCGAGGACGCCCCGTCCGCGCTCTGCCGGGCGGTGCACCGCTGGGCCCGCGACGAGGACCGCCCGGAACGCCGGGCCGCCGCCGCCCGGTACGCGCTGCTCGCGGCGGGCTCGGCCACCGGAGCGCGCGACCGGGAACTGCTGCGCTCCACCGCCCTGGCGCTGCTGGCCCGGCCCGGCGACGCCGCGCTGCGCGGCGCCGCGTTCACCCTGCTGGCCCGCGACCCGGACAGCCGGGACCGCTGGCTGTCGTCGGCGCTCGGCGCGTTCGGGGCGGGGGAGCCGGGGCTGCCGGTGGCGCTGCTCGCCGAGTTCTTCACCGAGCGCCCGGACGCCGCGCTCGCCGCGCTGCGCGCCCGGCTGCTGCGGCCCGGCTCCGACGCCGGCCGGGTGCTGCGCGAGCTGGCGGCGCTGGACGCGCCCGCGCTGGCGCTGCACGCCGCCGGGCTGGTCCGCGAGTTCGTCGCCGCCCACCCCGACGGGGCGGCCGACGCGGCCGCCTACGTGGGCCTGCGGCTGGAGCGCGGCCCGGCCGCCCGCGCCCTGCTGACGCCGCTGGTGGTCGGGCTGCTCCGGGAGCGGCCCGCGCCGCCGCCGGTCCGCGCGGAACTGGCCCGGGTGCTGGCCGGGCCCGGCAGCCCGGCGGCCCGCACCGCGCGCGCCGAACTGCTGGAGGTGCTGCTCGACTTCGAGCAGACCACCGGAGGCCACCCGGACGTGCTGGAGGCCCTGCTGCGGGCCGCCGCCACCGGAGCCGCCGATCGCCCCGAGGTCCGCACCCGCACCCTGGTCCACCGGACCGGCATGCTCCTCGTCCGCACCCCGGAGGGCGCCACCCGCTTCGACCGGGCGCTGCTGGAACTCGCCCGGGACGTGCCCGGCTTCGCCCTGCTGGTCACCCGCTGGCTGGCCGACGCCCCCGACGAGTGGGCCGTGGTCGTGGGCCCGAGCACCCGCCGCACACTGGAGTCCCGGGTGGCGGAGCGCGTGCCCACGACGGTGCCGATGCAGGCGGCGGGGCGGGCGCATGGCAGTCTTAGACCTGCGTAATCGACATCCACACGTACACAGGTTCGGGCGAGGAGCGGTCACAGTGCAGCGCTGGCGTGGCTTGGAGGACATCCCGGAGGACTGGGGGCGCAGCGTCGTCACCATCGGGTCCTACGACGGGGTGCACCGTGGGCACCAGCTCATCATCGGCCGTGCCGTGGAACGGGCGCGGGAGCTCGGCGTGCCCTCCGTCGTCGTCACCTTCGACCCGCACCCCAGCGAGGTCGTCCGGCCGGGCACGCACCCGCCGCTCCTCGCCCCGCACCACCGCCGCGCCGAGCTGATGGCCGGACTCGGCGTCGACGCGGTGCTGGTCCTCCCGTTCACCACCGAATTCTCGAAGCTGTCGCCCGCCGACTTCATCGTCAAGGTCCTGGTCGACCGGCTGCACGCGAAGACCGTCATCGAGGGCCCCAACTTCCGCTTCGGACACAAGGCCGCCGGGAACGTGCGGCTCCTCGCCGAACTGGGCGCCACCTACGACTACACCGTCGAGGTCATCGACCTGTACGTGACCGGTGAGGCGGGCGGCGGCAAGCCGTTCTCCTCCACCCTGGTCCGCACGCTGGTCGCCGAGGGCGACGTGGCGGGCGCCGCCGAGATCCTCGGCCGTCCGCACCGGGTCGAGGGCATCGTGGTGCGCGGTGCGCAGCGCGGCCGCGACCTCGGCTTCCCCACCGCCAACGTCGAGACGCTGCCGCACACCGCGATCCCCGCCGACGGCGTCTACGCGGGCTGGCTGGAGGTCGGCGGCGAGTCGATGCCCGCCGCGATCTCCGTCGGCACCAATCCGCAGTTCGACGGTGTCGAGCGCACCGTCGAGGCGTACGCCATCGGCCGCGTCGGACTCGACCTGTACGGCATGCACGCGGCCGTCGACTTCCTGGCGTACGTGCGCGGGATGCTGAAGTTCGACTCCATCGACGACCTGCTGGTGGCCATGGCGGCCGACGTCGAGCGCTGCACCGAGCTGATCACCGCGCACGAGCGCGCCACCGCCTGACGCGCCGCCGGGCCCGGCGATCCGAAGACGCCGGGCCCGCACCCCCGGTCAGGCCCGGTCAGCCCGCTTCCGGCGCCACCGCCGCCCGCGCCCCGGTGGCCGCGGCCCAGTGGCAGGCCACCGCGTCCTCGCCGCCGCCGGCCAGCACCGGCAACTCCTTCGTCCGGCAGGCGTCCGCCACCCCGGCCGCCTCCGCGGCGCCGGAGGCGAGCACCGGGCAGCGGACGTGGAACCGGCAGCCGGCCGGGATCCGCGACGGGTCGGGCGCCTCGCCCGACAGCACCACCGGCTCGCCCGGCGCCTCCGGCAGCACCGACAGCAGGGCGCGGGTGTACGGGTGCCGGGGGGCGGTCAGTATCCGCTCCACCGTCCCGGTCTCCACGATCCGTCCGAGATACATCACCGCCACCCGGTCCGCGATGTTCCAGGCCAGCCCCAGGTCGTGGGTGACCACCAGTGCGGACAGCCCCAGCTCGTCCCGCAGCCGCAGCAGCAGCGCCAGGATCTCGCCGCGCACCGAGGCGTCCAGCGAGGCCACCGGCTCGTCGGCCACGATCAGCTCCGGTTCCAGCACCAGAGCCCCGGCGATCACCACGCGCTGGCGCTGCCCGCCGGACAGCTCGTGCGGGTGGCGCAGGAAGAACCGCTCCGGAGGCCGCAGCCCGGCCCGTGCCAGCGCCCCGGCCACCGCGGCCGTCTCGTCGCCCGCGTAGCCGTGGATGCGCAGACCCTCCGCCACCGCGTCGTACACCGTGTGCCGGGGGTTGAGCGAGCCGCTGGGGTCCTGGAGCACGAGCTGGACCCGGCGGCGGTAGGCCTTCAGGCCCCGGCCGGTGTAGTCCAGCGGCCGTCCCTCGAAGGTGATGCGGCCCGCCGTGGGCGTCACCAGGCCCAGCAGGGAGCGGGCCAGCGTCGACTTCCCGCAGCCGGACTCGCCGACCAGCGCGACGATCTCGCCGCGCCCCACGTCGAGCGTCACCCCGTCGACGGCCCGCGCGGTGCCGGCGCCCCGGCGCCCCGGAAAGGCGACCTCCAGCCCTTCGGCGCCGAGCAGGGCAGGGGTGGGACCGGTCATGTGGTGCTCCTCGCCTCTTCTGCGCCCGGACCCTCGGGGTCCGTGACGGACGTCCGGCCGCGCTCCCCGTCGCGTACCGGACCCTGCGCGCCGCCTTCCCGTTCGCCTCCGGGCGAGTCGGCCCGCTCAGCGTCGGCCCGCTCAGCGTCGGCCGCCGCCGGGTCGACCCGGACGCAGGCCGCGGTCCGGTCCGGGCCGGCCGGCCGCAGCTTCTGGCCGTGCGTGGCGCAGGAGTCCAGCGCCACCGCGCAGCGCGGATGGAACGCGCACCCCGACGGCAGCGCCGCCGGGTCCGGCGGGTCGCCCGGCAGCCCGCGCGGGGCCCGCCGGGACGCCGGGTCCCCGATCCGGGGGAACGCCCCCGACAGAGCCGCCCCGTACGGGTGGCGGGCGTCCTCGTACACCGCCCGTGCGGGACCCTCCTCGACGACCCGGCCCGCGTACATCACCGCCAGCCGGTCGCAGGTGTCGGAGAGCACCGCCAGGTCGTGGCTGATCATCATCAGGCCGACGTCGTGCTCGGCGACCAGCCCCTCGATCAGCCGCAGGATCTGCGCCTGCACCATCACGTCGAGCGCGGTCGTCGGCTCGTCCGCGACGATCAGGCGGGGGTCGCAGGCCAGCGCCATCGCGATCATCACGCGCTGGCGCTGCCCGCCGGACAGTTCGTGCGGATAGGCCCGTCCGCGGGCGGCCGGCAGACCGACCTGTTCCAGCAGTTCGCCCGCGCGCCGGCGGGCGGCGGCCGGGGTCGCCCGTGCGTGCAGCACGACCGGCTCGGCGATCTGGTCGCCGACCCGGTGCACCGGGTTCAGCGAGTGCATCGCTCCCTGGAAGACCAGGGAGGCGCCCGCCCAGCGGACCGCCCGCAGCCGCCCCCACTTCATGGTGAGCACGTCCTCGCCGTCCAGCAGGATCTGCCCGGTCAGGGTGGCGGTGGGGGGCAGCAGCCGCAGCAGGGCCAGCGCCAGGGTGGACTTCCCGCACCCCGACTCCCCGGCGACGCCCAGCTTCCGCCCGGCGTCCAGCCGCAGGTCCACCCCCCGCACCGCGGGGACGGCGGACGGCCCCGACCCGTAGGTGACGTGGAGGTCGCGGACCTCCAGCAGGGGCTGCCCGCTCGGCGCAGCCACCGGTTCCCGGTCCTCGCCGTCCCTGGGGGCCTCGGTCTCGGCGGTCGTCAACGGGACGCTCCCAGCTTCGGATTGAGCACGGTCTCGACGGTACGGCCGCAGAGCGTGAAGGCGAGCGCGACGGCCGCGATGGCGAGTCCGGGCGGGGCGAGGTACCACCAGTCGCCGGAACTGACCGCCCCGGCCTCCCGCGCGTCCTGGAGCAGCCCGCCCCAGGAGACGACCGTGGGATCGCCCAGGCCGAGGAAGGCGAGCGTCGCCTCGGTGAGGATGGCGGTGGAGATGACCAGCGTGGTCTGCGAGAGCACCAGCGGCATCACGTTCGGCAGCACATGACGGCCCATCACATGACCGTGCCCGCCGCCCAGCGCCCGGGACCGTTCGATGTACGGGCGCGACTCCACCGACAGCGTCTGCGCCCGCACCAGCCGCGCGGTGGTCGGCCAGGTGGTCACGCCGATCGCCAGGATCGTGGTCCACAGCGAGCGGGAGAGCACGGTGGCCAGGGCGATGGCCAGCACCAGCGTCGGCATCACCAGGAACCAGTCGGTGATCCGCATGACGACCGTGCCGTACCAGCCCTTGAAGTGGCCGGCGGTGACGCCGACCAGGGTGCCGATCGCCACCGAGAGGAACGCGGCGAGCAGCCCCACGGTGAGCGACACCCGCGCGCCCCACACCAGCAGGGCCAGCAGGGAGCGGCCGAATTGGTCGGTGCCCAGCGGGAACGCGCCGCTGGGCGCCTCCATCGGACCGCCGGGCGCCCGGGTGACGCTCTGCGAGTCCGCGCCCACCAGTAGCGGCGCGGCCAGGGCCACCAGCGCGATCAGCCCGAGGACCCAGAGCCCGGCCAGACCGGCCCGGTGGGTGCGGTACCGCCGCCAGAACCGGGCCGCGGAGCTGCGCCGCCGGGCCCACGTCAGCGCGCGGGGGCCGGGGGCGGCCGCCGCTTCGGTCTCGGTCGTCATCGGCCCACCCGGGGGTCCAGCAGCGGATAGATCACGTCGGCGAGGGTGTTCATCAGGATCACCGCGGCGGCGAACACGAAGAACAGTGCCTGCACCAGCGGCAGGTCGGGCACGCTCAGCGCCTGGTAGAACAGCCCGCCGAGCCCCGGCCAGGAGAACACCGTTTCCACCAGGATGGCGCCCGCCACCGTGTTGCCGAGGTTCACGAACAGCAGCGTCACCGTCGGCAGCATCGCGTTCGGCACCGCGTGGCGCCGGCGCACCACGTCGTCGCGCAGCCCTTTGGCGCGCGCCGTCGTCAGATAGTCGCCGCCCATCTCGTCGAGCAGCGAGGACCGCATCACCAGCAGCGTCCGCGCGTACTCGACCGCCACCAGGGTCACCACCGGCAGCACCAGGTGGTGGGCCACGTCGAGGACGTGGTCGAACCCGGAGGTGGAACCGGATTCCATCCCGCCGGTGGGGAAGAGGCCCGGCACCGGTCCCACGCCCACGGACAGCGTGATGATCAGCAGCAGCCCCAGCCAGAACGACGGCACCGAGTAGAGCGTCAGCGCGAACGCGGTGTGGAAGCGGTCGCCGGCCGAACCGGTGCGCCAGGCCGACCGCGCGCCCAGCCAGACGCCGATCACGGTGTAGATCACGAACGCCGTGCCGGTGAGGAGCAGCGTCGCGGGCAGCGCCTCGGAGATCTTGTCGATCACCGGTGCGTGGAACTGGTACGAGGTGCCGAAGTCGCCGGTCAGCGCCTTCCCGCAGTACTGCGCGAACTGCTGCCACACCGGCAGGTCGAGGCCGAACTCGCGCCGCATGGAGGCGATCTGCTCGTTGGAGACCTGGCGTCCGCCGGTCATCGCCTTGACCGGATCGCCGGGGATCAGCCGGAACAGGAAGAAGCTGGTGACCAGCACGGCGAAGAGCGAGACGGCCGCGCCGACCAGCTTCCCGGCCGTGTACCGCAGATAGGCCGCCGCGGAACGCGACCGCGGCCCGCGGCCCGGCGGACCGGCCGTGACCGGCCCGCCGGGTCCCGCACCGTCCGCGCTCGTAAGGAGCGCGGGAGTGTCTGTGCTCATGCGTCACTCACGGTCTTCCGCGGTGGAGCGGCGGCGCAGCGCGAACAGGACGCCGGCGCCGACGACCACGACGGCCGCGATGCCGACCCCGACGAGCACCCCGGTCGAACCGCCGTCGGAGTCACCGCCGTCGCCCGCCCCGGCCGGGACCGCCGACCACCAGCTCCAGTAGCCGTCCTGACCGTAGATGTTGCCGCCGTCCGACGGCATCGTCGTGATCGAGGCGATCTGGTCGGTGCGGTACGCCTCGACGGCGTTCGGGTAGGCCATGACGTTCATGTAGCCGGTGTCGTAGAGCCGCGACTGCATCTGCTTGACGAGGGCGGCGCGCGCCGCGGGGTCGTACTCCGCCAGCTGCTTCGCGTACAGCTCGTCGTACTGCTTGTCGCAGATGAAGTTGTCGGTGGCCGCCGACTCCTTCGCCTTGGCGGGCAGCGCCGCGCAGGTGTGGATCGACAGCACGAAGTCCGGGTCGGGGTTGACGGACCAGCCGTCGAAGGCGAGGTCGTATTCGCCCGCGTACCAGGGGTCGGAGACGTTGTCGAGGCAGTCGACCTTCAGGCCGATGCCCAGCTCGCCCCACCACTCCTGGAGGTACTTGCCGATCGCCTTGTCGTTCGGGTCGGTGGCGTGGCAGAGGATGCGCAGGTCCAGCGGCTTGCCGTCCTTGCCGGTCCGCTTGCCGTCCGCGTTCTTGCGGTAGCCGGCCTCGTCCAGCAGTGCGGCGGCCCTCGCCGGGTCGTGCGCCAGGGCCTGGCCGGCCGAGGGCTGCCAGAAGTAGTCGCCGTAGCGCGGAGGGATGTACCCCTCACCCGGCTCGGCGTGGCCCTGGAAGACCTTCTCGATGATCGCCTCGCGGTCGACCGCCAGGAACAGCGCCTGGCGCACCTTCTGGTCGAGCAGCGCCGGATTGCCGTCGCCGAACTTCTCGCCGTCCTTGGTCCGGGCGCCCGGATTGGTGGCCAGGGCGTAGAAGCGGCGGCCGGGCCCCTCGTTCACCTTGATGTCCGGGGCGTCCTTGAGCGAGTCCGCCTGCGCCGGGGTCAGGCTGGGGCTGCCCGCGACGAAGGAGACCTCGCCCTTGCGCAGCGCCGCGACGGCCGCGTCCTGGTCCTTGTAGTACCGGAAGACGAGTTCGTCGAACTTGGGGGCGCCGCGCCAGAAGTCCTTGTTGGCCTTGAGCTTCACGTAGCTGTCGACCTTGTAGTCGGTCAGCACGAAGGGTCCGTTGCCCACGATGGGGAAGGAGGTGTCGTTGTTGAACTCGGAGAAGTCGGTGACCTTCTCCCACACGTGCCGGGGCACGATGGGCACGTCCAGAGCCGCCATCGTCGCCTGGGGCTTCTTGAGGGTGATCACCAGCTTGTCGCCGGACGCCTCGACCTTGTCGAAGTTGGCCACGAAGCTGCCGTTGGCCTGGGCCGCGCCCTCGTCCGTCATCATCTTCTGGAACGTCCAGGCGGCGTCCTCGGCGGTGACCGGCTGTCCGTCGGACCACTTCGCGCCGGACCGTATCGTGTAGGTCCACGTCAGCTTGTCGGCCGACGGCTCCCACGAGGTGGCGAGACCGGGGACGGCGTGACTGTCCTTGGCGTCATAGTTCGTCAGGTAGTCGTACATCAGCCGGAGCACGCTGGTGGAGAGCAGCCGCTGAGCGAGGAACGGGCTCAGCGAGTCGACGCTCTGCGCGACCGCGACCGTCAGCGTCGTCGGCCCGGCGGCCTGCGCCTCGGGCGCGGAGTCCGGCAGCGGGGAGCCCGGTACGACGGACCCGGCGGCGAGCGCGAGCGCGGCGGCCGCCGAGGCCAGGAGCAGGCGCACCCGGCGGCGGGGGCGACGCGGACTGCGGGGAGTTCTTGTGACCATAAGACGTCGACCTCGCGTCATGACTCGCTGGGGGGAGGCGGGTTGAGCTCGTGGTGACCAGTGGGTGAAGCGAAGGTCTACCAGCGGTGGTCGAGTCCAGTCAACGGTTGGCGGACGGCGTGTGGGCTGCGCGGACGTGCCGAAGGCCCGCGCCGCCGGAGCGGTGCGGGCCTCCAGTGGTCCAGACCTCTAGTGCCTCACTGCTGAGGGGGTGACGGCGGCTGCTGGGGCCACCCGGCGGGCGGTACGGGACCCTCCGGCTCCCGTGCCTCGGGCCGCTGAACCGGTCCGCCGGACGCGTCCCCCGGTCCCTGCCACGGCTGTTGCGCCGGAGCGCCCGCAGGCTGCCCGTACGGCCCGCCCTGCGCGGGGGGCGCGGCCGGGGGCTGCTGCTGCCAGGCGCCGCCCTGGCCGGGGGCGCCGGGCCGCGGGTCGCCGTAGGCCTGCTGGGGCGGCTGCTGTCCGCCGTACGGTTGCTGCGGAGGCTGCTGTCCGCCGTAGGGATGCGGGGGCTGCTGTCCCCCGTACGGCTGCTGCTGATACGGCTGTTGGGGGACCCCCTGCGGCGGGTACTGCTGATGCCCGGGCATCGGCGGTGCGTACTGCGGCGGCGGGTTCTGGCCGTCGCCGGTCCACAGGCCCTGCTGCTGCTGGGCGCGGGCGAAGTCCTCGGCGACCAGCGCGGAGAGGTTGAAGTACGCCTCGCGGGTCTTCGGACGCATCATGTCGAGGTCGACTTCGGCGCCCGCCGCGAGGTGCTCGTCGAACGGTACGACGACCACGCCGCGGCAGCGGGTGCGGAAGTGCTGGACGATGTCGTCCACCTTGATCATCTTGCCGGTCTCGCGGACCCCCGAGATGACGGTGAGTGAACGCTGCACCAGGTCGGCGTAGCCGTGCGCGGACAGCCAGTCCAGTGTGGTGGAGGCGCTGGACGCCCCGTCCACCGACGGCGTCGAGATGATGATCAGCTGGTCGGCCAGGTCCAGCACCCCGCGCATGGCGCTGTAGAGCAGCCCGGTCCCGGAGTCCGTGAGGATGATCGGGTACTGCCTGCCCAGCACGTCTATGGCGCGCCGGTAGTCCTCGTCGTTGAACGTGGTGGAGACCGCGGGGTCCACGTCGTTGGCGATGATCTCCAGGCCCGACGGGGCCTGCGAGGTGAAGCGCCGGATGTCCATGTACGAGTTGAGGTACGGGATCGCCTGGACGAGGTCGCGGATGGTGGCGCCGGTCTCGCGGCGCACCCGGCGTCCGAGCGTGCCGGCGTCCGGGTTGGCGTCGATCGCGAGGATCTTGTCCTGGCGCTCGGTGGCCAGCGTCGAGCCGAGGGCGGTGGTCGTGGTCGTCTTGCCGACACCGCCCTTGAGGCTGATCACGGCGATCCGGTAGCAGGAGAGCACCGGCGTCCGGATGAGGTCGAGCTTGCGCAGCCGCTCGGCCTCCTCCTTCTTCCCGCCCAGCCTGAACCGGGCGGCGGGGGAGGGCGTCCTGCTGCTCCTGGCCTTCTGCTTGCCCCGGACCAGTCGGTCCGAGGACAACTCCACGGCGGCGGTGTAGCCGAGCGGGGCGCCGGGGACCGAACGCTCGCGCTGGTCATGGGTGACCGGAGTCGGCCACGCCCCGCCCGCACGCGGGTCCGCGGGGGGCTGGAGCTGACCGGGCTGGGCCTGACCGGGTTGGGGCTGACCGGGCTGCGGGCCGGGGTGCTGGGGCTGCGGCGGTCCAGCCTGCGGGTGGCCCGGCTGCTGCCCCGGTTGCTGTCCCGGCTGTTGCTGTGCGGGCAGGCCGGGGTACGGCTGCTGCTGGGGCTGCTGGGGCTGCTGGGGCTGCTGGGGCTGCTGAGGGGGAAGCGGGGCGTTCGGCGCGGGCGGGTACGGGGCGCCGCCCTGGGCGTACGGGGGCTGGGGCGCGGGGTAGCCGTAGCCGTCCGCGTTCCGGGGCGGCTGGGGCGCCTGCTGCGCCGGGGGAAGCTGGTGCGGTGGCTGGGGCTGCTGGTGCGCCGGGAGCTGGTGCGGGGGCTGCGGCGGCTGGAGGGCCGGCGGGAGGCCGTGGCCGCCGCCCGCGCCCCGAGGCGGCTGTCCGCCCGGCGGGAAGCCGTAGCCGCCCTGCGGCTGGTGCGGTGGCCCGTCACCCTGGGCGGGCGGCAAGGGCTGGCCGGGCCCCGCCGGGAACCCGTAACCCCCCTGCTCGCCAACGGAGTTGTGCTGCTGCTGCTGCTGCGCGGCGGGCGGGAATCCGTACCCGTCGGCGGGCTGCTGCTGCGGCGAGCCCGGCCACTCGGCGGCGGCGGAGGGCGCGGTGGGCTGCGGGGCCGCGGGGTGGAACGCGGGCGGCAACGGCGGCAGGGCCGCCTGCGCGGGCACCCAGGGCTCGGGGGCCGGCGGCAGTGCGGGGGCGCCGGTGGCGGCCGGACCGTTCGGGAGAGGTGCGGCGGGGCCACCGGCCGGCACCGCGTCGGCGGGTGCGTCGCCGGTGGGCGCGTCGCCCGCGGAGGAGCGCGCGTCGCCGGGGGCGGCGTCCTGCGGCTCGTCCTGCGGTCCGTCCCCCGGTTCGTCCTGCTCCGGGGGCGCGTCGGTGGCCGCCGGCGCGGAGGCGTTGGCGCCGTCGTCGGTCTCGTCGCCGGGCGTCGCGTTCCCGGACGGGTCCGGGGCGAAGACGTGGTCCGGGGCGGAGTTGTCGGGGTGGCCGGAGCCCGGAGCGGAGACGTGGTCCTGGCCGGACGCGTCCGGCGCGGAATCGCCTTCCGTGCCGCTCGCGGGGGAGTCGGCCGCGTCGGCACCGGTCGCTCCCTCTCCGGCGGCCGCGGCAGCGGCGGCGTCGCGCTCGGCGAACTCGCGCCTGAGCGCGGCCGGTGAGAAGCGCATGGTCGCGCCGGACTCCAGGTCCCCGCCGCCGAACGGCTCGGACGCCGCCCCGGCCGACGGACCCGGCCCGGCGGAGGCGGTGGCGTATCCGCCGGTGGTCCCCGGCGGGTACGCCCCCGCCTCCGTGCGCGGCGCGGGCACCTCGGCCGACGGGACCGCCGGAGCCGGCGCGGCGGGCGGCGGGCCGGACGTCCACCCCGGCTCGTAGCCGCCCGTCGCGGGCAGGCCCGGCACGGCGACCGGGGCGCCCAGCGGCGGGGGCGGCGCGAGGTGCGCGCCGGCGCCGCCGGACGTATCGCCCCCGGAGTTCTGCGTGTACCAGGCCGGCGGGGTGTAGTCGATGGTGAACTCACCCGTCATCTCGGCGGGATCCGCGTCGGACGACTCGTCGCCGGGCGTGTTCCATCCCTCGCGCATCTCGTCCCGATCGCCGTTCACTTTGCCTCCTGGTGTGGTCGAGCACCCTTGTACCGTGGCGGGGTCGGGGCGACCGTCCCGCAGGTGCGGTCCGCCCGGCTCTCCCTCCGGGGACGCACGGTGCCTGTCCGTGGGTTCTCCCCCCGCGCCCGCAGCACACCCTAATCGTCCGCGCGGCACCTCCGGAGGGCGTCCGGCGACTACCCGGCTCTCCCGTACCCCAGGAGTTGTACCGAAACCGCCACGCCGTGAACCCGAAGTGGGCCCGGCAATGCGCAGGATGAGAGCCGAAGCGGTCGCATCCGTACCTCCGCGGGCGTGACGGTGGGCCTCGCCGCCGATGCCGGAACCGGGATCGTGACCGGAACCCGGCGGAACCGGAACCTGAACCGGAAACCGGAGCCGCCCGTGCGACGGGACGTTCCCCGCCCGGACGGGGGACCTCCGCCGCAAGCGGAGTGACCCCCGTGCGACCGGGCGGTGCGAGCGGGCGGTGCGACCGGGCCGGGCGGCCGGACGGAAGAAGGGCGGCCACCCCCTCGGGGCGCCACCCTTCACCGGCGGGTACGCGGGCCCGGCGCGATCCGCCGCCCGCGGACCGCGGCCGTCACGTGAGGTCGAACTCGCCGTCCCGCGCGCCGAGTACGAAGGCCGTCCACTCGGCCTCGGTGTACCGCAGGACGGTGTCGGGGTCCAGCGACGAGCGCATCGCCACCGCGCCGCCCGGCAGATGCGCGATCTCCACCCGCTCCTCCACGTCCTCGGTTCCGGGCGGGCAGAGCCACTCCACGTCCGAGATGTCGAGAGCGTAGAGCTCGTCCTTTTCCTGCTGGGTTCCCATGCCGGCGTCCCTTCGTCGATCCTTGCTTGTGCCGTGCGTCATGCTGCCCGACGGTGGCGGCCCGCCGGGCGGAAACGAGCCGGAATTCAGTCCATCCGGCGAGCGGCGCCCAGCAGCCCGGACTCGGCGTCCGTCGCCGACGTCATCACCCAGTGGTGCTCGCGGCCCGCCACCCACAGGGTGACGCCGTCGGCCAGCGTCGGCAGGGTATCGACCTCGGCGCGCGAGAGGTTCAGGATGCGGCCGATCTGCGCCGCCTCCTCCGGAGACACCCGCTGGATCCCCACCAGCGCCGAGGACCGCATCAGCCGCGGCGCCACCGGACTCAGATAGGGCAGCAGCGTCAGCACGGACTGCCACGCCGAGGAGACCACCCGCCCGCGCGGCGGCCGCATCCCGCAGTCGCGCACCACGACCACCGGGCTGCCCACCGTCGCGCCCGTCGGCGGCACCCGGCCCACCTCGTGCAGCGAGACGCACTCCAGCCCGGCGCCCGCCGCCCGCGCGAGCGTCGTCCACGCCTGCGCCCGCCCCGTCTCGACCGCCACGCGCGCCCCGGTGCCGGCCGCCCGCAGCGCCAGCACCTGCGCCGTCCACAGTCCGCCGATCAACAACACGTCGTACGGCGTGGGGCGGTGGAAACCGATGATCTGCGGGCGGCCCTCCGTGTCGCTGCCGATCACCACCCCGTCGTCCCCGACGGGCAGCGCCAGCGCGCCCAGGTGCTCCGACGCCACGGTGTGCCCCGCGTGACGTGGACCGCGCAGCCCGAACCTCGACACCCTCGCGTTCACTGCGCGCCCCCCAGCGGAAGTGTGGCCAGTACGCCCGGAAGCTGCTCCCGGTCCAGCCGCACCAGGCCGACCTTCGCCACCCGCGCAGCCTGCGTCAACGTCCTTCGTACGCCCACGAGTTCGGTGTCCGATCCGCCGGTGATCCGGACATGGCCCGCCACCGACGTCTCGCCCCGGTGGGCGCCCCGGCGCACGGTGAGGCTGAACGTCGTCGCGTACGCCGGCACCGAGGTCAGCAGCGCCACCAGCTTCGGCAGCGGCGTCGCTCCGCGCCCCATCTCGGGCCAGCGGTCCACCGCGTACGTCGTGTGCCAGCGGTCGTCGCACCGCCAGACCCGTGACGTCTCCATCGTCCGCCGCTGCGCCCCGGCCTCCGGGCGGCCCGCCCGGGCCGACTGGATCGGGTTGGCGCACGCCGAGGTGACGACGGCGGAGTTGAGTTCCTCCTGGTCCAGCACCACGGCCCGGAACCCGGCGCCGGTGATCCGGCTCGCCACGTGGTCCGCGACCCGCACCAGGCACCGCTGGGCCCCCTCGATCCCGCCGCCGCGCGCCTCGACGGCCTCCCGGCACAGCTCCGGATCGAGCTTCACCGCCACCCACGTCATCCGCAGTGCCGGTGCTCCGGTCTGCTCCTGGAGCGGGGCGTAGGAGAGCCGGGCGACCGACTGCGCCGGCAGATGCGGCGCCGGGGCGCAGCGCACCTGCTGCACCAACTGCGCCGACTCCAGCACGATGTCGTCGACTTCCAGCGCCTCGCCGAGCAGCGACAGCGGCAGGGCGCGGGCGCCGAACGCCGGACGCAGGGCCTCGCCGCTCGCCTCCACCCGCACCACGGCGGTGAGGAAGGTGCCGTCGCCCAGCATCCCGACCGTGCGCCGGTTCCGGTCGACGTATATGTACGGGGCGAATCCGGGCACGTTCTCCGCGACCGGGGCGAGCGACGCCTCCGTGTCCGGACCGGTGGGCGCGGCCGTCCGCTGCCGGGCGCGCAGGGCACGCGCGGCGGCCAGCCAGTCCGGCAGGGCCGTGCCCCGGCGCCGGATCACCGCGACGACCACCAGGGCGCAGGCGACGACCAGCGCCGGCGCCATCCACATCCCGCCGAGCAGCGCGCCCGCGGCGGCGACCGCGAGGGCCGCCTCGACCAGCACCAACTGCCGCAGCAGCGGCCGTACGGGGCTCGTCCGGGGGGCCGGCCGCAGGGAGCCGGGACGCTGCGCGGAGGGGGCGGCGGGCACCGGCCCGGACGGTTCGTTGCGGCGTTGCCGTCGGGAAGTGCCGGGCGCCCGAGCGGCCTCCTGACCCGTACGCCCGCGCGTCGCTGTACGCATCGCCGCGTTGCCCCCTCGTGTCCCTATTTACCGTTTTCCCGCGGGTGTTGACCGGGCGATCACCCTACCTGAGCGGTGCCCGGCGACCCCCGGCAGGCATAGTAGGGGCGCCGGTGCGACGGCCGGATCCGTCAACGGATGTGGTTACCTGGTCGCCCGTCGGGGAGAAGGGGCAGCGGAACATGGCATCGCGGCGAGACGAGCTCAACGCCTACACCTTTGCGAAGCGAAGGCTGATCGCACAGTTCCTGCAGCCCAACGCCACCGGCTCGGAGGAGGGCGCCCCGCGCCCGCTGCGCGCGGTGGTGCCGGGAGCGATCGTCGGCGTCGTCGTCCTCGCCGTCTTCGGCGCCTGGGGCATGTTCAAGCCCGTCGCCCCCAGCAAGTGGGACACCCCGAACGAGAACGTCATCGTCGCGAACAAGTCGACCACCCGGTACGTGGTGCTCAGGACCGACGGCAAGGTCCAGCTCCACCCCGTCCTCAACATGGCCTCCGCCCGGCTGCTCCTCGACCCGGACAAGAACAAGGTCGTCACCGTCGACGAGTCCGTCCTCGACAACGGCGAGATCCCGCACGGCGCCACCCTCGGCATCCCGTACGCCCCCGACCGCCTCCCCGACGCCGGCGAGGCCGGTACCGCCAAGCGCTGGGTCGTCTGCGAGCGGCCCGGAGAGGGCGGCCGGGCCATCCAGAAGGCCGCCTTCGTCCTCGCCGCGCGCGACCGGGGCACGGTGGACACCAAGGGCGGCCGGCTGCACGGCGGCGAGCTGATGTACGTCGAGGCCCCCGACCGCACCCGCTACGTCGTGGACGCGGCCGGCCGCGCCTACCCGGTCGCCGCCGACGACGAACTGCTGCTGCGCACCCTCGTCGGCGAGACCGCCCCCGGCGAACCCCGCTCCCCCCAGCGGGTGTCGGCCCAGTGGCTCGCCACCCTGCACACCGGTGACCCGATCACCTTCCCCACCGTCCCCACGCCCGGCGCCGACGCGGGAGTCGGCGGCGACCTGGACCCGGCGCTCGACAAAGTCGGCACGGTTCTCAAGGCGACGGCGGGCACCAAGACCCAGAGCTACGTCGTGCTGCCCGGCAGGGTCGCCCCGGTCTCCGACTTCACCGCGAAGCTCCTCCTCAGCAGCCGCGCCCTGCTGAGCCTCGAACAGCAGGGCGCGGCCGACGCGGTCAGCGCCGCGGCGATCGAACCGGGAGTGCCGTTCAACCAGGACAAGACCTGGCCCGCGGCGGCCCCCGAGGCCGTCAACTCGCCGAGCACCACCGCCGGAAGCCGCAACACCGTCTGCAACGTGCTGCGCGGCGTCGACGGGAAGACCGGCGCCACCACCCTCTCCACCTGGGCCGGCACGGGCTTTCCCGCCACCCTGCCCACCGGCTCCAGCAGCGCCTACGTCACCCCCGGATCCGGCCAGCTCTACCGCCAGTTCAAGGGATCGGACACGGCCTCCGGCTTCCTCTTCCTCGTGACCGACACCGGCCTGCGCTACGCGATGCAGTCCAACGGCGACAGCGCCGAGGACGACGCGGGCATCGGCGAATCCGGCTCCGTCAAGGAGAAGCAGGCCCGCATGCAGGAGGCGCAGCAGGCCCAGAACCGGCTCGGTTACGCCAAGGTGGACCCCGCCCCGATCCCCGCCGCCTGGTCCGTGCTGCTTCCGACGGGCCCCCGCCTGTCGACCGGCGCGGCCCGCCAGCCGCAGGGCTCCTGAGAGAAGGCACGGGCAGCCCATGAACCCCACGACGCCCCACCCGCGCACCGGCCGCCGCGCCCGTGCCGCCCGCCCGCGCCTGCTCGGCTGCGCCGCCGCGCTCGCCGTCACCCTCGCCGGCACCCCCTTCATGCCGGCCGCCCCCGCCGCGGCCGACGACTCGGCCTCGTGCACCTTCCCGTCGAAGCCCTACGCCGGCCGCCCCTGGGCGCTGCAACGCGTCCTGCTCGACGAACTCTGGACCCGCTCCACCGGGAAGGGGGTGCGGGTCGCCGTCATCGACACCGGGGTGGACGTCGGACACCCCCAGCTGAAGGCCGCCGTGGACACCGGGGCCGGCGTCAACCTGATGCCCAAGAACCTCAAGGACGACAACGGCACCCCGATCGACCGGGGCAAGGAGGACGGCACCACCGACACCGTCGGCCACGGCACCAAGGTCGCCGGCATCATCGCCGCCCGCGAGGCGGAGGGCACCGGCTTCGTCGGCCTGGCGCCCGACGCCACGATCATCCCGGTCCAGCAGAACGACGCCGAGGGCCACGGCACCGCCGAGACCCTGGCGAAGGCCATCCGCTACTCCGTGGACACCGCGCACGCCGACGTCATCAACATCTCCCAGGACACCGCCGACGCCGTCGAGCCCGATCCCGCACTGGAACAGGCCGTCGACCACGCACTGGCCGAGGAGGTCGTCGTGGTGGCGTCGGCCGGCAACGACGGCCTGGGAGGGAACGTCAAGGAGACCTTCCCCGCCTCGTACGACGGTGTGCTGGCGGTCGCCTCCTCGGACCGCAACAACGAACGCGCGCCCTTCTCCCAGTCCGGCGACTTCGTGGGCGTCGCGGCCCCCGGCGTGGACATGGTCTCCACCGTGCCCGGCGGCGGCCACTGCGCCGACAACGGCACCAGCTTCTCCGCCCCGTACGTCGCGGGCGTCGCGGCCCTCGTCAAGGCACGCCACCCGGACTGGGAGCAGGAGGAGATCGTCGCCCAGATCGAGCAGACCGCCGAACGCTCCGTCGCCGGCCACGACCGCCTCGTCGGCTGGGGCGTCGTCGACCCCGTACGCGCCCTGACCGAGGACGACAAGCCGCTGAAGCGGCCCACGGCCCACGAGGGCGTGACCCGGGCGCAGGCGCCGACCCCGGCCGAACTCCACCTCGGCGAGACCCCGGACGAACGCAACGCCCGACTGGCGACGTACGTCTTCGTGGGCGGCGCCGTCCTGGTCGCGGCGATCGCCGGAGCGTCCGTCGCGCTGCGCGACGCCCGGCGGCGAAGGCGCCGGCTCGCGGAGGGCACGACGGCCGGCCGGGAGGACGCCCGCACGCCCGTCCGGCCGTAGCGGCTGTCCCGTGGGCGCAGCCGGAATCCACGTGGCCGACAAGGCAGTTGGAGCCGGTACCGGCAGTGGCTAGAGTGGTGGACGTGTGATTGCTGTGAACGTGTTCCGGTGCGAAAGCAACGGAATGCGGTCGGAGCAAACGGGGAACGACGGGGGAAGGACGGAGCACCGTGCTCGCAGCTGACGGTGGCGGAGGAAGCCCGACCAAAAAGACGGCGGACCTGGAGCGCGGAGTCGGCGCGCTGGAGAAGTTCAAGAAGAAGGTCGACGCGCTCCTCGCCGACTTCGACGGATCGGCGGCCGGCGGGACCACGGTCGCCGCCCAGCGGGTGTCCCGGTCCTCCTTCAGCGGCTCGAACGCCGGCTTCGCGGAAGCGGACGGGCTCTACACCCAGTACAACCGCGTCCACGAGTCGCTGGTCTCGCTCTCCCGTTCGCTCGGCGACCAGATCGAGTACCTCAGCATCGGCGTGTACGCCGCCGCGGTCGGCTACGACGACGTGGACGACGACATGCGCCGCCGGTTCTACGAGATCCAGGCACGCATCGACCGCGAGGCCGGGCGCGACCGCGCCGAGGGCGGCGCGTCGTCCGGGCCGCGCAACGACGACAAGAAGTCCGACGCGGGGTGGGCAGCCGAATGAGCGACGAGACGCAGCCGGAGATGACCCCCGCCGAACAGCACGCGTACGACCAGGGACGCGTGCGCACCCAGCTCGTCGTCACCGACTTCACCGAGCGGGCCCGGGAGGTGATGGGCGGCTTCTTCGGCTCGTTCCAGCCCGCCGGGCGCACCTCGTTCGAGGGCCACGACCTCAACTCCATGATCGACCTGGTGGAGAACTCCGACCCGGCCGATCTCGAAAGCGCGGGCCGGGCGCTCTACAGGGCCAGGGACGCGATCAAGGAGGCGGCGACCGAACTCGAGGGCAACCTCGCCGCGGTGGAGTGGAAGGGCGAGGCCAACACCGCCTTCCGCGACTACGGCGCCGGGCTGGTGGCCCACGCCACCCGCCTCAGCGACTTCGCCGACGCCGCGGCCACCCAGATCACCGTCGCCGGCACCGGCCTCGCCTCCGTCCGCAACAGCCTCCCGCCGCGCGACGACCGCCTCGTCCGCAAGGACGTCGAGGACATCCCGGTGGTCGCCCGCGTCGAGGGGAACGCGGAGTACACCGCCGCGCAGCGGGTCGAGGCCCACCGCCAGGAGGCCATCAACCAGGCCAACCGGCTGGCCTCGTACTACGCCGTCTCCGAACAGGCCCTCGCCGCCCAGGAACCGCCGACGTTCGGGCAGAAGCTGGACGTGGCGATGCCGCGGCCCACGGGGGACGGCGACAGCTGGAACGCCCCGGAAGGCTCCGGAGGTTCGGACCAGACCCTCGCCAGGGGCCGCGGCGCCGACGAACACGCCGTACGCGGGACGATCAACGAGGGCACGACCACCGGCGCGGCGCGGGTGGGACCCGACGCTCTCGGCGTTGTCAGGCCTTCTCCGGACAGCAGCACCGGAACCGTGATCGACAGCGTCGCCACCCCCACCGCCCCCACGGCCACGGGACCGGCACTGCCGACCGCCCCCACCGCCACGGGCGGTCCGACGACCGGCACCACCGCACCGCTCCCGCCCGTGGGCGCCTTCGGCAACCCCGGCCGGGGCAACGGCGCTTCGTCCCGCGCCACCGGAACCACTGCCCCCGCGCGGGGCGTCGGCCGGTCGGGGGCGGGCGGCACCAGCGCGTCGGCGACCGGACGGGCCGGGGGAGTCACCGGGGGCACCGGCGGAACCTCCTCGCCCGTGGGCCGTGCCGCCGGCGGGACCGGAGCCTCCGCCGCCGGACGCTCCGGCGTGACCGGTGGCCGCCCGGTCGCGGGACACGCGGGTGCCGGAACGGGCTCGGCGCCGCGCGCGGGACGGAGCGGCATCGTCGGCGGCACCCCCCAGCGCCCCACCGCGTCCGGAGCGGGAACGGCGGGCGCCCGCGGCACGGTCGTCGGCGCACCGGGTGCCGGGCAGGGCCGGGCCCCCGGATCGCCCGCCGGACAGCGCGGAGTCGTCGGCAACGCGGCCGCGCCCGCGAAGCAGGCCGGCCGGGGCACGCCGGGGACCAACGGCGTGGTCGGCAACCCCCGTCCCGGTTCGGGCGGGCGGCCCGGCGGCAAGGGCTTCACGGCCGGCGGAGCGGGACTGGTACGAGGCCCGGCCGGCCGCCGGGAGAACGACGACGAGGAAGAGAACGAGACGTCGGCCCGGCCCGACTACCTGACAGAAGACGAAGAGACCTGGACGGCAGGCCGGCGCGGAGCCGTACCGCCGGTGATCGAGTAGGCACGTGGAAGGTACGGAAGCCAGGATGACCGCAGGAACGAGCCCCCTCCGCACGCGCCACCGGCCGCGCGCCGCGCGCCGGCCGGTTGCCGCGCTGACCATCGCCCTCGCATGCGGTCTCGGCCTCGCCGGCCCCGCGCCGTCCGCCGTCGCGGACACGCGCTCGGAGCAGTGGTACCTCAAGGCCATGCAGATGGAGGACATCTGGAAGACGGCCAGGGGCGAGGGCGTCACGGTGGCGGTCATCGACACGGGGGTGAACCCCGACACCCCGTCGCTCCGAGGCCAGGTACTCAAGGGACTCGACGCGACGGGGGCCGACGGCGACGAGAACGACGACTACGACGGCCACGGCACCAGCATGGCCGAGCTCATCGCCGGCACGGGGAAGAGCGGAGGCCTCCAGGGGGTGGCCCCCGCAGCGAAGATCCTGCCGATGCGTGTCGGCACGGCGGAGTTCCAGAAGGCGCATTCCTCCAACGCCTCCGACTGGGCGGACGCCATTCGTGCGGCGGCCGACAGCGACGCGAAGATCATCAGCATCTCCATGGGCAGTGACTACGCGATGGAACGGGAGCGCGCGGCAACCGAGTACGCCCGGAGCAAGGGCAAGCTGATCTTCGCCTCCGTGGGCAACGGGGCTCTCCAGGGCAACAAGGAGGAGCATTACCCCGCCGCCTACCCGGACGTCGTCGGCGTCTCCGCGGCCGACAGCGAGGGCGCCGTGGGCGAGTTCGCGCAGAACGGCAATCTGGTGGACATCGCCTCGCCCGGTGTCGACGTCCCGGTCTGGTGCGACGAGACGTTCCAGAAGTACTGCCCCGAGGCCGGCGGCACCAGCCAGGCCACCGCCATCGCCTCCGGTTCCGCCGCGCTGGTCTGGTCCGCCCATCCCGACTGGACCGCCAACCAGGTGCTCAACGTCCTCTTCGACACCGCGGCGCGCGACTGGGAGGACGGCACGCTGAGCAAGTACCTCGGCCACGGCCTGATCCGCCCGTCGATGAACATCCTCAAGGGCAAGGGCGACCCCGGTGACCCGGACGTCAGCCCGCTCACCGACGAGAAGACGGCCGGGGCGCAGGCGGCTTCCCCCACGGGGTCGGCGCCCGCGTCCCCGGCGGCTGAACGGGACGCACCGGCGGCCGGCGACACGGTCGCGGCGGACGCGGCCGACGACGGACCCGGTGCGGGTCTGATCGCGGGCGTGGCCCTCGCCGTGGTGGTGGTAGTCGGGGGAGCGGTCCTCCTCGTCCGCAGGCGGCGCGGTGCGTGACGGCCCCGGCCGTCTCCCGGCCGCCCCTCCCGTCGCCTTCGCATCAGCTTCGTCACAGCTCCCACCGGCCCGCCGACGGCGGACTCGGTGCCGTGGCAGGCTCTCGTGAAGTGAACGACGGCAAAGCCGGGTTGCGGCCCGCCCGGCACAAGAGCCGCCCGGACACCCGCCCTGCGGGGCCGGGGGCCGCAGGTCCCGGAGCGGCGAGCCGCCCGGCGGCAGCGGCGCACACGAGCTTCCGGCTGCACCAGCCGGTCTTTGCAGAAGCAGAAGCAGCAGAAGTACCCGAAAGGAAGTCAGGTCCATGGCAGATCAGAAGGTCACAGAACACAGTCTCATCCGGCTGGAGAACGAGCTCTCGACCCGGTTCGACTCCGTCAAGGGTCAGCTGAGGCAACTGCAGGCGACGATCGACAGCCTGGAAGGCGCCTGGAAGGGCATCGGCGCCGGCGCCTTCAACCAGAAGCAGGAAGCGATCAACCGGAACATGGTCTCGATCGGCAACCGGCTTCTCAACTTCCAGGAAGCCATCAAGGCCGCCCGCACCATCTCCGGGAACACCGAGGACGAGGTCAAGGCCGCCCTCCAGGGCGTCGACGTCGTCGAGGGCTACTCCGGCGACGCCGCCGCGACCGCCGCGGTCTCGAACCTCAGCAAGTTCTGATCCTGCGGCGCACGCCGTAGCGGTCACCACCGCACCACCTCGATCCCCTCACGCATCGGAGGACCAGATGTCGAACAACGACGGCTCGACCGTTGTCACTTATTCCAGCCTGGAGCAGGCCGCCAGCACCATCGAGGCGCAGTCGAAGCGGCTCGACGCCGACCTCGCGGCCATCAAGCACGAGATCGCCTCGGTCTCGGAGCTGTGGCAGGGCGAGGCCAAGGGCGCGTACGACGCCGCCCAGGCGGGCTGGGACAAGGACGCCCGCGCGATCCACGACTCGCTGGCCGCCATCGCCCGCGCCGTGCGCGAGGCGGCCCCCGCCTACCAGGGCGGCGACAGGCGGGCCGCGCAGAACTTCATGTAGGCACACGGCCCGGCAGGACCGGGTGGGCACGTGCGGGAGGTGCCCACCCGGTCCCCGGTGACCTGACGACGGCGCACTCTCCGACACCGGAGGGTGCGCCGTCGTCGTGCGCCGGACGCTCCGCGCCCGGCGACCGCCTGCTACCGCTCCCCGTCCACCAGCCCCGTCTGCACCAGCGGGTTCCCCCGGCGCCGGGTCACGAAGACGCCCCGGCCCGCCGGCATCGGTCGCGGGCGCACGTTGTTGAGGACGTCGCCCTCGGCCGGGTCGCCGGACAGCACGATGCCCTGCGCGCCCAGCTCCGTCATCCGCTGGACGAACGGCTCGTACGAGGCGCGGCTCGCGCCCGCCGTATTGCGGGCGATGATGAAGCGCACGCCCACGTCGCGGGCGAACGGCAGCAGTTCGGTGAGGCGCGACATCGGGTTGCCGCTGGAGGTGGACACCAGGTCGTAGTCGTCGACGACCACGTACACCGTCGGGCCGCGCCACCAGCTCCGCTCCCGCAGCTCCCGGGCCGTGACCGTCGCCGACGGGGTGCGGCGCTGCATCAGGTCGTGCAGCGCCTCCATGTGGTGCTCCATGTTGTTCGACATGGGCACGTACTCGGCCAGGTGCGACGGCGGGGTGACGTCCAGCAGGGAGCGCCTGTTGTCGATCACGAACAGCTTGCAGGTGTCGCCGTCGTACCGCTCGGTCAGCTGCTTGATCAGCAGCCGCAGCAGGTTGGACTTGCCGGACTCGCTCTCGCCGAAGACCAGCAGGAACGGGTCGTGCTCGAAGTCCAGGAAGACCGGCTCCAGCGCGTTCTCGTCGATGCCGAAGGCGATGCCGCGCTCCGGGCGGGCGTGGCCCGGCGGGAGCGCGGACGCGGGGAGCTCGCGCGGCAGCAGGCGCACCGCGGGGGCCGGCGCGGCCGTCCAGTGGCGGGAGACCTCCTGGTTCATGGCCGCGGTGGCCTCCGCGAGGTCGCTGTCGGAGTTGATGCCGTCGATCCGCGGCACCGCCGCCATGAAGTGCAGCTTCTCCGGGGTCAGGCCGCGCCCCGGCACCCCGGCCGGGACGTTGACCGCCGCCTTGCGGTCCAGCTCCGAGTCCATGACGTCACCGAGCCGCAGCTCCAGCCGGTTCATCAGGTGGTCCTTGAGGTTGGCCCGGACCTCCATGGACCGCGACGCCGTCACGATCAGGTGGATGCCGTAACCGAGGCCGCGCGCCGCGATGTCGAGCACCGCCGCCTCCAGGCCCTCGTAGTCGGAACGGAAGTTGCCCCACCCGTCGATGACCAGGAAGACGTCGCCCCACGGCTGGTCCTGCACCGACACCGTGCCGCGCTCCCGCATCCTGCGGAACGTGCCGATCGAGTCGATGCCCGCGCTGCGGAAGTACTCCTCGCGCCGCGTCAGGATCCCGTACACCTCGGCGACCGTGCGCCGCACCCGCTCCGGATCGAGCCGGGACGCGACCCCGCCGACGTGCGGCAGCCCGCTGACCGAGGACATGCCGCCGCCACCGAAGTCGAGGCCGTAGAACTGCACCTCGTGCGGGGTGTGGGTGAGGGCGAAACCGGCGATGAGCGTGCGCAGCAGCGTGGACTTGCCGGACTGCGGACCGCCGGTGATCTGCATGTGGCCGGCCGCGCCCGAGAAGTCCCGGTAGAGCGTGTCGCGCCGCTGCTCGTACGGCTTGTCGACCACGCCGAGCGGGACCACCAGACGCCCCGCCCCCTCGAATCCGGGCTGCGTCAGCCCGCGGCCCCGCACCGGCGACAGGCCCGGCAGCAGTTCGTCCAGCGACGGCGGGTTGTCCAGGGGCGGCAGCCACACCTGGTGCGCCGACGCGCCCCGGCCCTCCAGCCGCCGCACGATCACGTCCAGCACGGTGTCGGCCAGCGCGTCGTCCTCCGCAGTCCGGGCCTCCGGCACCCGCGGCTGCGGAGCCGGCTCCACGTACCGCACCGGCACCGGCGCGGCCGTGAACGCGACCGGCCGGCGGTCCACCGGCAGCGGGCCGCCCGCCACGGACGCCCGCTCGGCACCCGTGCGGTACACCCCGGAGACGTACGCGGCCTTGAACCGCACCATTTCGTCGGTGCCGTACTTCAGATAGCCGGAACCCGGCACGTTCGGCAGCAGGTACGCGTCCGGCACCCCGATCGCCGCCCGCGACTCGCCCGCCGAGAAGGTACGCAGACCGATCCGGTACGACAGGTACGTCTCCAGGCCGCGCAGCCGGCCCTCCTCCAGGCGCTGCGAGGCCAGCAGCAGGTGGACGCCCAGCGAACGGCCGATGCGCCCGATCTGCACGAACATCTCGATGAAGTCCGGCTTGGCGGTGAGCAGTTCGCTGAATTCGTCGATGACGAGGACGAGCGAGGGGATCGGCAGCAGCGCGGCGCCCGCGGCGCGGGCCTTCTCGTAATCGTGGATGTTGGCGTAGTTGCCCGCGTCGCGGAGCATCTCCTGGCGCCGGTTGAGTTCGCCGCGGATGGAGTCACCCATCCGGTCGACCAGCGTCAGGTCGTCCGCCAGGTTGGTGATGACGGCCGCGACGTGCGGCATCTGCGCCATTCCGGCGAAGGTGGCGCCGCCCTTGAAGTCCGCGAGGACGAAGTTCAGCGTCTCCGACGAGTGCGTGACCGCCAGCCCCAGTACCAGGGTGCGCAGCAGTTCGGACTTGCCGGAACCGGTCGCGCCGACGCACAGCCCGTGCGGTCCCATGCCCTCCTGCGCCGCCTCTTTGAGGTCCAGCATCACGGGCGTGCCGTCCTCGCCGACCCCGATCGGGACCCGGAGCCGCTCCGCCTGCGAGCGCGGCCGCCAGGTCCTGCCGACGTCGACCGACGCGGCGTCCCCGAGGTTCAGCAGGTCGGTGAACTCCAGGTTGGCGAGCAGGGGTTCGTCGTCGTCCCCGCCGGCCGCCACGTGCAACGGCGCGAGCTGTCGGGCCAGCGCCTCGGCGGTCTCGTAGCTCAGCAGATCGGGCACCCCCTCGTAGACGAGGCCGTGCCCCGACTCCAGCTGGAGCGTCTGCGGGTGCACCACGACGGAGAGCCCGCCGCGCGCACCGGTCACTTCTCCGGGCACGACCTCGACGACCGTGACGCCCTGGACGCCCTCCGGGGACGCCAGGACCGACATCGGCGGCACCGACTCGCCGTCCAGGACCACCACGAGGTGCGGCTGGTCCAGCAGCGGCTGCCCGCCCGGCTGGAACCGCGGCCGGCCGTCCAGCCGGCCGCCGAGCAGTTCCTCCAGTTCGGCGGCGCTGGTCGAGATGAGGCGCCGGGTGCCCGCCCCGTCGGCGGACCCGTGCGCCTGCACGTGCGGGAGCCACTTCGCCCACTCCCACGCGGGAGCCGCGTCCCGGTCCGCCGCCACGGCGACGATCAGGTCCTCGGGGGAGTGCAGCGACGCCAGTGAGCCGATCATCGCCCGCGTCGCGGCCCGCACGGACTCCGGGTCACCGCTGACCGTCACGTGGTAGAAGGCGCGCAGCGACACGGCCATCGGCAGCCCGTCCAGCGTGGAGTGCGTGGTGAGGAACTGCTGCATGGCGCCCGCCGTCAGCGGCTCCAGCTCGTCGACCGGCGCCGTCTGCGGCGGGATCAGCGGGGTGGCGAGTTCCTGGCTGCCCAGCCCGATGCGCACCTGCCCGAAGTCGCCGTCGCCGACCCGCCGCTCCCAGACCCGGCTGCCCTCGGCGACCAGCGCCCACAGCTGTTCGGGCGACGGGTGCAGGTAGAACTGCGCGTCGCGCTGCAGCCGCGCCGTGCGCAGGACCTCGCGCCGGGTCTGCGTCAGGTACTTCAGGTAGTCGCGCCGCATGTCGGCGAGCTGGCCCTGGGTGCCCCGCCGGTGGCGCACCAGCATGGAGATCGCCATCGCGACCGTCGACGCGATCATCACCATGCCCATGATCCGCATGATCGGGTTCGGCGTGATGAAGAAGAAGACGACCGAGCCGCCCATCCCGAGCATCGGGAGCAACTGCATCATCGCCCCCTCCTGCTGCCCACGGGGCAGTTCCGGAGGGGGTTGCAACTGCACCTGCGCGTCCGGTACTTCGGAGGGCAGCGCGCGCGGTGGGCGCTTGACGACGATCTGGCTCACGGCTCACCAATTCCCTTGCCCGACAGAAGATTTCCTTCCCCGCGCCCCCGTGGCGGCGGGCCCTGCCCGGGCAAGGATCCTACTGACGGAGGGGGCCGGCGGAGAGCGGTAGGGTAGCGCGACGCGTGTACGCACCCGCGAACTACCGCCCGAAAACCGGCCAATGGGGACGGGGCGCGCGAGCGCGGCGGGAGCGAACGAAAAGCGCGCGAAAGACGCGACGAGGGGGAGCGACAGGTGACCACGACGACCCGAGCGGCGACCACCGGACCAGGCCGCACCGGCCCCGGCATTCCGGCCGGCGACGGGACCGGCTTCTGCCGCGTGACCGTCGTCGCGCCCGACAGCCGCGTCGACGTGGCCCTCCCCGAGGACATCGCCGTCGCCGACCTCTACCCCGAGATCCTCCGGCTCTCCGGCCAGAGCCCCGCCGAGGGCGCCCCGGTGGGCTACCACCTCGTGCGCCGCGACGGCACCGTCCTCGACAGTGCGCGGACCCTGGCCCACCAGCGCATCCTCGACGGGGAACTCCTCTCCCTGCGCCCCTTCTCCGAGTCGCTGCCGCCCGCCGTCTTCGACGACGTCTCCGACGCCGTGGCCTCCGCGGTCGCCCGCGACCGCACCCTGTGGGGCGACGCCCTCATGCGGGGCGCCGGGCTCTTCGGCGGCTCCGTGCTGCTGGCGCTGCTCGCCTTCGTCCTGTGGAACGCCGATCCCGGCCACGACATGCACGGCCTGCCCGGGGTCCTCGCCGCCGTCGTCGGCGTCCTGCTGCTGGCCGTGGCCGGTGTGCGCGCCCGGATCTACGACGACCGGGGCTCCGCCGTGGCCCTCGGCGTCGGCGCGCTGGCGAACGCCGCCGTCGCCGGCTCGGGGCTGCTGGCGCCCGGCGCCGGCGAGGGCATCGGCAGGCTGCAGTTCCTGCTCGCCTGCGTCGCCGTCCTGCTCGCCTCGGTCGTCCTCATGATCGTCGCCCCCACCGGCGACGGGCCCTTCGTCGCGTTCGTCTTCGCGTCGGCGGTGGGCGTCCTGGTCACCTTCCTCGCGATCATGACCGGTCTGGAGCCCGTCGAGACCGCGGCCGTCTGCGCCCCGCTCTCGGTCGGGGCGCTCGGATTCCTGCCCGGACTCTCCACCCGCTTCGCCCGGCTCCCCATCGGCTTCGAGCCGCCCCGCACCACCAGCGGCGATTACGGCACCGCCGAGCCCGCCCCGCAGGGCCCGGTCGACGCCGTCCGGATCGCCGCCCAGGCCCGGCGCGGCCACGAGCTGCTGGTGGGCCTCGCCGGAGGCTGCGCGATGGTCGCGGTGGCCGCCGCCGCCGTCCTCGGCTTCTCCTCGGACGTCTGGGCGCAACTGCTGGCCTTCGCCACCGGCTGCGCGATGCTGATGCGCGCCCACCTGTTCCGCTACACCGCCCAGGTCGGCTGCGCGCTGGCCGCCGGACTCGGCGCCCTGGTACTGCTCGGCCTCGGCCTCTGCCTCAATCCGCCGACGGAGATCGTCGTCGACGCCCTGAAGGGGGACAGCACCGCCCTCGACATCCGTACGATCTGGCTGGCCGCCGCCGTCACCGGCACCGCCGCCCTGATCATCGCGATCGGCCTCATCGTGCCGCGGCGCGGCGTCACTCCCTTCTGGGGGCGGTTCCTGGAGATCGCCGAGACGTTCGTGCTGCTCACGCTGGTGCCCCTGTGCCTCGCGGTGTTCGACGTGTACACCTCCATCCGCTCCCTCACCAGCTGATCCGCCTCCCGCGGCCCCGCCCGGGGCCGTGGCCGGGGGTCACCCGGGCGGCTGGTAGTCTGTGCGGTGGCCGTTTGTGTACGCGTTCCCGGTTCGTTCTGGGGACAGCGCCCATCGGACCTTCGCCTCCGAGTCACGGAAGCTCCCCTGAGATCCAGACCAGGGGCACTCGTGGGCGCTTCGAACATCAAGAGGAGTACGCGTGCCGCTCGACGCCGCTACGAAGAAGCAGATCATGACCGAGTTCGCCCAGAAGGAGGGTGACACCGGTTCCCCCGAGGTTCAGGTCGCCATGCTCTCCCGCCGGATCTCGGACCTGACGGAGCACCTCAAGACGCACAAGCACGACCACCACTCCCGTCGTGGTCTGCTGATCCTGGTCGGCCAGCGTCGCCGCCTCCTTCAGTACCTGGCCAAGAAGGACATCCAGCGCTTCCGCGCCCTCGTCGACCGCCTCGGCATCCGCCGCGGCGCGGCCGGCGGCGCGAAGTAAGCACGCGGTGAGAGGGAGCGGTTCCCGCCTTCAGGGGGCCGCTCCCTTTGCCGTACGTGCGCCGACGGCCCCCGGGTCAGTAACCTGGACGCACGACAACTGAACAGGCACCACCAGTACGACCGGGGCGAGCACCACCGATGAGGCAGCCCCGGCAGCATTGCCGCACGAGGGGAAGCGCCCCTCCGCCGCCGCCGGTCCTCGGTAGTGGCCCCCGGGAAAACGCCCGGGTGCTTCGATCGAAGACCGGCCCGCACCACGGGCGCTTCTCCATACCGCCCCTCCGCCACACGGGCCGGGGGACGAAAGACGACGAGTATGGAGATATCACTAGTGGAGAACGAGACCCACTACGCCGAAGCCGTGATCGACAACGGCACGTTCGGCACCCGCACCATCCGCTTCGAGACGGGCCGCCTGGCCAAGCAGGCCGCCGGCTCCGCCGTCGCGTACCTGGACGACGACACCATGGTGCTGTCGGCCACCACCGCCTCCAAGCGGCCCAAGGACCAGCTCGACTTCTTCCCCCTCACGGTGGACGTCGAGGAGCGGCAGTACGCCGCCGGCAAGATCCCCGGCTCCTTCTTCCGCCGCGAGGGCCGCCCCTCCGAGGACGCGATCCTCACCTGCCGCCTGATCGACCGGCCGCTGCGCCCCTCCTTCAAGAAGGGCCTGCGCAACGAGATCCAGATCGTCGAGACGATCATGGCGCTCAACCCCGACCACCTGTACGACGTGGTCGCGATCAACGCCGCCTCCGCGTCGACGATCCTGGCGGGCCTGCCCTTCTCCGGCCCCATCGGCGCCACCCGCGTCGCCCTGATCAAGGGCCAGTGGGTCGCCTTCCCGACGCACACCGAGCTCGAGGACGCCGTCTTCGACATGGTCGTCGCCGGTCGCGTCCTGGAGGACGGCGACGTCGCGATCATGATGGTCGAGGCCGAGGCCACCGAGAAGACCGTCCAGCTCGTCAAGGACGGCGCCGAGGCCCCCACCGAGGAGGTCGTCGCCGCCGGTCTGGAAGCCGCGAAGCCCTTCATCAAGGCGCTCTGCAAGGCCCAGTCCGAGCTCGCCGCCAAGGCCGCCAAGCCCACCGGCGAGTTCCCGGTTTTCCTCGACTACCAGGACGACGTCCTGGAGGCGCTCACCTCCGCCGTCTCCTCCGAGCTGTCCAAGGCGCTCACCATCGCCGGCAAGCAGGAGCGCGAGGCCGAGCTGGACCGCATCAAGGAGATCGCCGCCGAGAAGCTCCTCCCGGCCTTCGAAGGCCGCGAGAAGGAGATCTCGGGCGCCTACCGCGCGCTGACCAAGAAGCTCGTCCGCGAGCGGGTCATCAAGGACAAGGTCCGCATCGACGGCCGCGGCGTCACGGACATCCGTACGCTCGCCGCCGAGGTCGAGGCCATCCCGCGCGTGCACGGCTCGGCGCTGTTCGAGCGTGGCGAGACCCAGATCCTGGGCGTCACCACCCTCAACATGCTCCGCATGGAGCAGCAGCTCGACACCCTCTCCCCGGTGACGCGCAAGCGCTACATGCACAACTACAACTTCCCGCCGTACTCCGTCGGCGAGACCGGCCGCGTGGGCTCGCCCAAGCGCCGCGAGATCGGCCACGGAGCGCTCGCCGAGCGCGCCATCGTCCCGGTCCTGCCGTCGCGCGAGGAGTTCCCCTACGCGATCCGCCAGGTCTCCGAGGCGCTGGGCTCCAACGGCTCCACCTCCATGGGCTCGGTCTGCGCCTCCACCATGTCCCTGCTGAACGCCGGTGTGCCGCTCAAGGCCGCCGTCGCCGGCATCGCCATGGGCCTCATCTCCCAGGAGATCGACGGCAAGACGCACTACGTCGCCCTCACCGACATCCTCGGTGCGGAGGACGCCTTCGGCGACATGGACTTCAAGGTCGCCGGCACCAAGCAGTTCGTGACCGCGCTCCAGCTCGACACCAAGCTCGACGGCATCCCCGCCTCGGTCCTGGCCGCCGCGCTGAAGCAGGCCCGTGACGCGCGTCTGCACATCCTGGACGTCATGAACGAGGCCATCGACGTCCCGGACGAGATGTCCCCGAACGCCCCGCGGATCATCACCGTCAAGATCCCGGTGGACAAGATCGGTGAGGTCATCGGCCCCAAGGGCAAGATGATCAACCAGATCCAGGAGGACACCGGCGCCGACATCACGATCGAGGACGACGGCACCATCTACATCGGTGCCCAGCAGGGCTCGCAGGCCGAGGCCGCGCGCGCCACGATCAACGCGATCGCCAACCCGACCATGCCGGAGGTCGGCGAGCGCTACCTGGGTACGGTCGTCAAGACCACCACCTTCGGCGCGTTCGTCTCCCTCATGCCCGGCAAGGACGGCCTGCTGCACATCTCGCAGATCCGCAAGCTCGCCGGTGGCAAGCGCGTGGAGAACGTCGAGGACGTCGTCGCGGTCGGCTCCAAGGTCCAGGTCGAGATCGCCGAGATCGACTCCCGCGGAAAGCTCTCCCTGATCCCGGTCATCGAGGGCGAAGAAGACGAGAAGAAGGACGACGCCTCCAAGTGACGTCCCGTAGTTCCGTGACGACGGCCCGCGCCTCCTCGGAGGCGCGGGCCGTCGCCCGTACCCAAACGCTCATCCCCGGCGTCAACGGCATCGGCACGGTCCGCCGCACCGTGCTCCCCGGCGGCCTGCGCGTCGTCACCGAGACGCTGCCCTCCGTACGCTCCGCCACCTTCGGGATCTGGGCCAACGTCGGCTCGCGCGACGAGACCCCCTCGCTGAACGGCGCGACGCACTACCTCGAACACCTCCTCTTCAAGGGCACCGCCGAGCGCAGCGCCCTCGACATCTCCGCCGCCGTCGACGCGGTCGGCGGCGAGATGAACGCCTTCACGGCGAAGGAGTACACCTGCTACTACGCGCGGGTCCTCGACACCGACCTGCCGCTGGCCATCGACGTCGTCTGCGACATGCTGACCGGCTCGCTGATCAACGCCGAGGACGTCGACGCCGAGCGCGGCGTCATCCTCGAAGAGATCGCGATGACCGAGGACGATCCGGGCGACTGCGTGCACGACCTGTTCGCGCACACCATGCTCGGCGACACCCCCCTCGGCCGCCCGGTCCTCGGCACCGTCGACACCGTCAACGGTCTGAGCCGCGCCCAGATCGCCCGCTTCTACAAGAAGCACTACGACCCGTCCAACCTCGTGGTCGCCGCGGCGGGGAACATCGACCACGCCACGGTCGTGCGCCGGGTCCGCAAGGCGTTCGAACGCGCCGGCGCCCTGTCCTCCGCCGCCGTCGCCCCGTCGGCGCCGCGCTCCGGCGTCCGCACCCTGCGCACCGCCGGACGGGTCGAGCACCTCAACCGCAAGACCGAACAGGCCCACGTCGTCCTCGGCATGCCGGGACTGGCCCGCACCGACGAGCGCCGCTGGGCGCTGGGGGTCCTCTCCACCGCCCTCGGCGGCGGCATGAGCTCCCGCCTCTTCCAGGAGGTCCGCGAGAAGCGCGGCCTGGCGTACAGCGTCTACGCGTACACCTCCGGCTTCGCCGACTGCGGCCTCTTCGGCGTGTACGCGGGCTGCCGCCCGAGCCAGGTCCACGACGTGCTGAAGATCTGCCGCGACGAACTCGACCGGGTCGCCTCCGAAGGGCTGCCCGACGAGGAGATCGCCCGCGCCGTCGGCCAGCTCTCCGGCTCCACCGTCCTCGGCCTGGAGGACACCGGCGCCCTGATGAACCGCCTCGGCAAGAGCGAGCTGTGCTGGGGCGAGCAGATGTCGGTGGACACCATGCTGGAGCGGATCGCGGCCGTCACCCCCGACGACGTCCGCTCGGTGGCGGCCGAGGTGCTCGGACACCGGCCCTCGCTGTCCGTCATCGGACCGCTCAGGGACAAGCAGGCCGACCGCCTCCACGACGCGGTCTCCTGACCCGCACCGCCCTCACCATCCGATCGAGGAAGCAGAGCACATGAGCAAGCTGCGCGTAGCCGTCATCGGCGCCAGGGGCCGCATCGGCTCCGAGGCGGTACGGGCCGTCGAGGCCGCCGAGGACATGGAACTGGTGGCCGCCCTCGGCCGCGGCGACTCGCTGGAGACCCTGAAGGATTCCGGCACCCAGGTCGCCGTCGAACTGACCACGCCCGCCTCGGTGATGGAGAACCTCGACTACTGCGTCGGGCACGGCATCCACGCGGTCGTCGGCACCACCGGCTGGAACGACGAGCGGCTCGCCCACCTCACCGCGCAGTTGGACGCCTCACCGGGGACCGGGGTGCTCATCGCCCCCAACTTCTCCGTCGGTGCCGTCCTGACCATGAAGTTCGCCGAGCAGGCCGCCCGCTTCTTCGAGTCGGTGGAAGTCGTCGAGCTGCACCACCCGAACAAGGGCGACGCCCCCTCCGGCACCGCCACCCGGACCGCGCAGCTCATCGCCGCGGCCCGCCGCGAGGCCGGACTAGGGGCGCAGCCCGACGCCACCGCCACCGCCCTGGACGGCGCGCGCGGCGCGGACGTCGACGGCGTGCCGGTCCACGCGGTACGGCTGCGCGGCCTCCTGGCCCACCAGGAGGTCCTGCTGGGCGGCGAGGGCGAGACCCTCACCATCCGGCACGACTCCCTGCACCACAGCGGTTTCATGCCGGGCATCCTGCTCGGCGTCCGCCGCGTGGCCACCACTCCCGGCCTCACCTTCGGCCTGGAACACTTCCTCGACCTGAACTGACGGGGCCCACCCCAATGCGCGCAAAGATCACTTACGTCGTCACCGCCGTCGTCCTGGTCTTCTACTTCGTCCTGGCCGGCAGCCGCGGCGTCCTCCTGCTGCGGGAGGGCACCGTGCTCACCGTCGCCTTCGGGCTGGCGGTGCTGATCCTGCCGGTGATCGGCGTCTGGTTCCTCTGGAAGAACACCCAGTTCGTCCGCCGGGCCAACGCCCTCGCGGCCGAATTGGACGCCGAGGGCGGACTGCCCGTGGACGAACTGGTCCGCACCCCGTCCGGCCGGATCGACCGCGACTCCGCCGACGCCGTCTTCGCGCGCCGCAAGGAGGAGGCGGAGGACGCCCCGGACGACTGGCGCTGCTGGTTCCGGCTGGCTGTGGCCTACCAGGACGCCCGCGACACACCCCGCGCCCGCAAGGCCATGCAGCGCGCCATCGCCCTGCACCGGGCGGGGCAGCCCGTCCGCGGCTGACGCGCGCAGAGCGGCCCGTGCATGGCGGAGGGCCGGTCACCACCCGCGGGTGGTGACCGGCCCTCCGCCATGCACGGCGGCGGCTACGGGCGGCGGTACTCGTCGCCCCAGGCCTCCACGGTGTCCGTGGCCCGCTCGAAGGCCTCGGCCCGCGCCAGGAAGTCCGCGTTGTGGTCCGTGAGCAGGGGCGGCAACTGGTCGCCGCCCTTGCGGACGACCACCAGGGCCTGGCCCTGCACCGTGCGGGGCAGGCCGAGCCACTTGACCGGCTGCTGGACCGTGCGGACGGCCTGGGCCCCGTCCCACGGCACCGTGGTGGTGCGGAAGAAGCCGACGCGCCGGACGCCGTGCCGGCTCACCCAGGCACCGACCCGCAGCAGCCGCAGCGCGCCGCCGATCATCACGGCCGCCAGCACCAGACACGCCAGCGCCCCCGCAGAGGAGCCGGCGACACCGGTGATCAGGGCCGCGAGCAGTACGAACGACGCCAGCAGCAGCGCACCGGCGGCGGCGGCGACCCGCCACGGACCGGGGCGGTAGGGACGCCGCCAGCCGTCGTGATCGTCGAACGGCAGAGCGGCGTCGTCCGCCGCCTCCGTGTCGAATGCGCGGTCGGCCGTCAGAAAGGGCAGGGGCACGACTGATCCTCACTCAGAAGCACGCTCATCTTGCTGTGCCCGGTGAGGCTACCGAGGGTGGGGCCGAACCGACCACCCCAGGGGGTCCGTACGAGTCAGCGGCCCTGCGAGGCTTCCGACTGCTGACCGTTCGACGAGGAATCGGTGCCGAGAGCCGGCAGCCCGAACAGGAGGGAGCCGACCAGGCCGGCGACGACGGTCAGTCCGACGAGATAACCGCCGGCGCGTTCGGAGACGCTGGCGCGCGGCCGGGGAGGGGGAGTGACATTGCTGCGGAACCGCTCGGCCTCGGCTACGAACGAGAACGGGACGGATTCACGCCGGCGGAACATGAAGGGAACTCTCCTTGGAAAAGTGACGGATACCACTGCACAGTCAGACGTACGGGAAGCGTGATCGGTGCCCGGAATCGCGAAGAAACTCGAATCGGCACCCGGACGGAGCTGACGGAGGTGTCCGTCGCGGCCCGTAGAGTGGACGCCGCCCGAGCGAAGCAATTGGAAGGACCCCGCCGGTGAGCGACACCCCCGAGCCCGCGAAGCCCAGTTTCCGCAGCGATGTCACCGTGGAGCTGGTGAAGCACGCGGCCGGCGACGCCGACGTCCTGTTCGCCGCCCGTGTCTCCACCGCGGGCGAACAGTCGCTGGAAGAGGTCACCAAAGACCCCGAACGCTCCAAGGGTCTCATCAATTATCTGATGCGCGACCGCCACGGCAGTCCTTTCGAGCACAACTCGATGACGTTCTTCATCAGTGCCCCGATCTTCGTGTTCCGCGAGTTCATGCGGCACCGCGTCGGCTGGTCGTACAACGAGGAATCCGGCCGCTACCGGGAGCTCCAGCCGGTCTTCTACGTCCCGGGCGAGTCGCGGAAGCTGGTCCAGCAGGGCCGCCCCGGCAAGTACGAGTTCGTCGAGGGCACCGAGGCCCAGTCCGAGCTGACCGGCCGCGTCATGGAGGAGAGCTACCTCCGCGCCTACGAGGCGTACCAGGAGATGCTCGCCGCGGGCGTCGCCCGCGAGGTGGCCCGCGCGGTCCTGCCGGTCGGCCTGTTCTCGTCGATGTACGCCACCTGCAACGCCCGGTCGCTGATGCACTTCCTCGGCCTGCGCACCCAGCACGAGCTGGCGGCCGTCCCCTCCTTCCCGCAGCGCGAGATCGAGATGGTCGGCGAGGCGATGGAGGAGCACTGGGCGCGTCTCATGCCCCTCACTCATGCCGCCTTCAACAAAAACGGACGGGTAGCCCCTTAAGCGGTGTCCGTATTGCGGCGTTTCGTGAAGTTCATCTAGGCTGATCAAACGGACCCGGCACTGCTTGAACCCCCGAGCAGGCAGTGCCGGGTCCTACATCCCGTCCCCCGAGGGACCACCTCGCGCTGAGTAACGAGTAGCGTGTTACCCATGGCTCCGATCTCCACTCCGCAGACCCCCTTCGGGCGGGTCCTCACCGCTATGGTCACGCCCTTCACGGCGGACGGCGCGCTCGATCTCGACGGCGCCCAGCGGCTCGCAGTCCACCTCGTGGACGCAGGCAACGACGGCCTCGTCGTCAACGGCACCACCGGCGAGTCCCCGACCACCAGCGACGCGGAGAAAGAGCAGCTCGTCCGGGCCGTGCTCGAAGCGGTCGGAGACCGGGCGCACGTCGTCACCGGCGTCGGCACCAACGACACCCGCCACAGCATCGAGCTCGCCCGCACCGCGGAACGCGCCGGCGCGCACGGCCTGCTCGCCGTCACCCCGTACTACAACAAGCCCCCGCAAGAGGGCCTGTTCCGTCACTTCACGGCGATCGCCGACTCCACCGGCCTGCCCGTGATGCTGTACGACATCCCCGGCCGCAGCGGCGTCCCGATCGACACCGAGACCCTCGTCCGCCTCGGCGAACACCCCCGGATCGTCGCCAACAAGGACGCCAAGGGCGACCTCGGCCGTGCGGCCTGGGCCATCGCCCAGTCAGACCTCGCCTGGTACTCCGGCGACGACATGCTGAACCTCCCGCTGCTCTCCATCGGCGCGATCGGCTTCGTCTCGGTCGTCGGCCACGTCGCCACGCCCGAACTGCGCGCCCTGCTGGAGGCGCACGTCGGCGGCGACGTCCAGAAGGCGACGGAGATCCACCAGAAGCTGCTGCCGGTCTTCACCGGCATGTTCCGCACCCAGGGCGTCATCACCACCAAGGCCGCCCTCACCCTGCAGGGCCTCCCGGCCGGCCCGCTGCGCCTTCCCCTGGTGGAACTCACCGCCCAGGAGACGGCACAGCTCAAGACGGATCTGGCCGCCGGCGGGGTAGAGCTGTAACCACGGACTTCACAACCGAATAAGCACCGCACAACGGCATACGCGAGTCCGCTCGCACCCAGACCTGACCAACAGCAAGTGCACGAATGACACACGCGCCACGTGCCCGAGCGGTACGTGGCGTGCGTGGTAAGGAGAGTCTTTTGAGTCATCCGCATCCTGAACTCGGTACCCCGCCGAAGCTCCCCAAGGGCGCCCTGCGGGTCACGCCGCTCGGCGGTCTCGGCGAGATCGGCCGGAACATGACGGTCTTCGAGTACGGCGGCAAGCTGCTCATCGTCGACTGCGGCGTCCTGTTCCCGGAGGAGGAGCAGCCCGGCATCGACCTGATCCTGCCGGACTTCACCACCATCCGGGACCGGCTCGACGACGTCGAGGGCATCGTCCTCACGCACGGGCACGAGGACCACATCGGAGGCGTGCCCTACCTGCTGCGCCTCAAGCCGGACATCCCCCTCATCGGCTCCAAGCTGACGCTGGCCCTCATCGAGGCGAAGCTCCAGGAGCACCGGATCCGTCCGTACACCCTGGAGGTCAGCGAGGGCCACCGGGAGCGCATCGGCGTGTTCGACTGCGAGTTCGTCGCGGTCAACCACTCCATCCCGGACGCGCTCGCCGTCGCCATCCGCACCCCGGCCGGCATGGCCGTGGCGACCGGCGACTTCAAGATGGACCAGCTGCCGCTCGACGGCCGCCTCACCGACCTGCACGCCTTCGCGCGACTGAGTGAGGAGGGCATCGATCTGCTGCTCTCCGACTCCACGAACGCCGAGGTGCCGGGCTTCGTCCCGCCGGAGCGGGACATCTCCAACGTCCTGCGCACGGTCTTCGCCAACGCCAACAAGCGCATCATCGTGGCGAGCTTCGCGAGCCACGTGCACCGCATCCAGCAGATCCTGGACGCCGCCCACGAGTACGGCCGCAGAGTCGCCTTCGTCGGCCGCTCGATGGTCCGCAACATGGGAATCGCCCGCGACCTGGGCTATCTGAAGGTCCCGGCCGGCCTGGTGGTCGACGTGAAGACCCTCGACGACCTGCCGGACGACGAGGTGGTGCTGGTCTGCACCGGTTCGCAGGGCGAGCCGATGGCGGCACTCTCCCGGATGGCCAACCGCGACCACCAGATCCGGATCGTCCCAGGCGACACCGTGATCCTGGCGTCGTCGCTGATCCCGGGCAACGAGAACGCGGTCTACCGCGTCATCAACGGTCTGACCCGCTGGGGCGCCCACGTCGTCCACAAGGGCAACGCCAAGGTGCACGTCTCGGGCCACGCCTCGGCCGGCGAGCTGCTGTACTTCTACAACATCTGCAAGCCGAAGAACCTGATGCCGGTCCACGGCGAATGGCGCCACCTGCGGGCCAACGCCGAACTGGGCGCGCTGACCGGCGTGCCGAAGGACCACATCGTCATCGCCGAGGACGGCGTGGTCGTCGACCTGATCGACGGCAAGGCGAAGATCGTCGGCAAGGTCCAGGCGGGGTACGTGTACGTCGACGGCCTCTCGGTCGGCGACGTCACGGAGACGTCCCTCAAGGACCGGCGCATCCTCGGCGACGAGGGCATCATCTCCGTGTTCCTCGTGGTGGACAGCGCCTCCGGCAAGATCGTGGGCGGTCCGCACATCCAGGCCCGCGGGTCCGGCATCGACGACGGCGCCTTCGGCGCCGTGGTGCCCAAGATCCAGGACGCTCTGAACAAGTCCGCCCAGGACGGCGTGCTGGAGCCGCACCAGCTCCAGCAGCTCATCCGCCGCATCGTCGGCAAGTGGGTGTCCGACACCTACCGCCGGCGCCCGATGATCCTTCCCGTGGTCGTCGAGGTCTGACCCGTACCGCGCCCGACCTGGAGCGGGGCTCCCCGATTTGCATCGGGGAGCCCCGCTCCAGTACGTTTACGTCTCCGCCTGAACGGGAAGCACCCGGCGCGCTCGTGCCCGGATCCAGCTCCTACAGGGCGGGAAATCCGACTCAGACTCTCTGATAAAGTCGGGTCCGCCGAAAGGCAAAAGGCCTGGTCCACGGGTCGCTGGATTCGCGTACGAGCCGGAAACGGCGCGCAGACGGTCTGGTAAAGTGGATATCGCCGGAAAGGGAAACGCGAAAGCGAAGAACTGGAAAGCGGAAAGTGCTTGACCCGCTTCGGCCGGGAATCGGACA
>NZ_CANLBS010000006.1 GCF_947488945.1 uncultured Streptomyces sp. | reverse complement strand
ACGGCCCCTTTGCCACGCCTGCCTTCCCCATTCATATGTGCATCGAGCACTGGGCGTTCTCCATTCGTGTGGTCCGGTGGGCAGTTGGACCGAGAGACAGGTGGAACCCCTGTAGACGGGTTTCGACTAAGCGGGGAGGGCTCGATCACGACCGCAGCGTAACGAGTCGTCCATGTGCTGGTGAACAACGGAGCCCCCGGATTCCAGTCTGTGGAATCCGGGGGCTCCATTGTCGTGAAGGGGGTGGAGTGCGGGTCAGCTCTCGGTGGAGTCGTCGGCAGGGCTGTCGGTGCGGCTGCGGCGTGCCATGGCGAGGGCGCCTCCGCCTCCTGCGATTAGCACGGCCGCTCCGCCGATCAGCCACAGTGTGGCGTCAGCGCCGGTGCTGGCGAGGGCTCCCGTCGGCGTCTTCGGTGTGGAGTCGCCGACTGGGGTAGCGGCGATGGTGGAGGAGTCGGCTTTTGGTGTGACGTTGCTCGACGCGGACGGTGCGACCCCTCTGATGCCGCTGTTCGGCTTGCCTGGGCTGGAGGGGGTGTCGGTGGGTGTGTACGTGGGCTTCCCCGAGGGTTCGGGCTGCGGGTCGGTGGTGGTCTTGGTGTTGGTGACGGTCACGGTCACCGGGTCGCCGGGACCAGCGGTGAACGTCTTGGTCAGCTGGTACAGGTCGTAGCCGGCGGGGGCTTTGATCTCCTTAACCCAGAACTGGGCCCTCCGGCTCGACACGGGCAGCTCTCCGGAGGCCGTGCCCTTGGCGCCCGTGGTCAGGGTGAGCAGCGTGGAGGTGCCGGTGCCGATGTTCACGGTTGCGCCGGGCAGGAGCTTGCCGGTCTTGTCGTCCTTGGCCTGCAGGAGGACCTGAGCGGCATTGAACGGGTCGGTGATCGTCAGCCGGGTGGTCGCGCCCGGAGTGACGATGACGTCCTGGTCGGCGACGACCTTGTGCAGCGGACTGCCGGTAGCCGACTGCTTGAGCCGGTAGATGCCGGGCGCGAGGTCGGGGAAGGTCACCTTGCCCTGTGCGTCGCTCTGTCCTCGTCCGGCTTCCTGCCCGGCAGAGTCGAGCAGCAGGAACGTGGCGCCGGGCAGGGCGTCTCCGGCCGTGCCCTTCGTGGTGATCTCAACTCTGCCCGCCTCCGGGGCTGGTGTCTCGGCGGAGGCGGCAGGGGCCGAGGGGGGCGGCTCGGAGGGCTGGGCGCTCGCGGCCGGCGCCCAGGTGAGGGCGGCAGCCGCCGCGACGGCTATGGCGGCGGATAGGACGAGACGTGCATTCACGAGGAAGAGAACTCCTTGATCAGTAGGGGAAGGCCAGCGAGTACGGCCGACGACATGCCTGGCGGGCGGCAAGACGAGAAGCAGCTCAGCGCGCGCGGGCACCGGCGTGGGAGGCCGGTTGGGCAGGAGTGCTGCGGGGAGCCCGGCCGACTGTGGGCCTTGGCGCGGACGCGGTCCAGGCGCCAGGGAACCAGACGGCGGTGTAGTGCTCCACGGCATCCCGCAGCCCGGTCGTGACAGCCCCGTCCCACGGGGGCCGGCCAGGGCGGTGGTAGGTATCGAAGGCCGCGTACAACTTGGTGTTCGGGTGGGTGTTGGCGGCTTCGTCGCGGCGGTGGAAAGTTCCGTGGTCCAGGAAACTCAATGCCACCGCGTCGATCTCGCCGCGGTCCGGGTGGACGACCGCGACACGCAGCCCGCCGTAGGTGTCCGCGTGAATGGTGCCGGTGAAATCGATCCGCAGCCGCAGCGGTGCGCCGGGTACGGGGGCGGCGAAGTAGGTGTTGCCGACGACGGTGTGGTCGCGGAAGGGAAGGCACAGCTCGGCGAAGAACTCGGCGGCCTGCAGGGACAAGTGGAATCTCCGGTCGGGGTCGGGCTGGTGTTACCGACGAGGGCCGGGCAGGGCCGGTCGGCTGCTGGTGCTCCAGCGCGGGACGCTGGTCGCGGGGAGCGCGGCCGGGCGTCGGGATGAGACAGCCCGCTGCACGTCGAGCGGCGTGGGAGCCAGCGGGCCGGACAGTAGGATCGAAGTGAGCTGGGCCATGCCCTCGCGGTAACTGAACGTCGCTTCGCGCCAGCGGGGCAGTGGGGCCGGGTCGGAGACGCACTGGGTGACGGCAGTGAGCAGGGCGACCGGGGTGCCGGTGCTGGCGGTCGCGTACCAGGCAGGTCGGTCGATGGACCTGCCGGCCCACAGCTGCCAGCGGGCGTCTCGGGTGGTCAGTTCGGTTTCCGGGTCCAGAGGCCCGGTGGTGAACTCCATCCCGGCGAGGCCGTCGGGTGACTGGACTGCGAGGACGCCCCACCGAGGACGCTCCAGCTGCCAGCCTCGTTTGATGAGGGGGACGACGGCCAGGAACGGCTCGCGGTCATCGCTTCGGGAGTCCGGTGCCGCGAGGTAGGCGTCCGGGCCCTGCTCGTACGCCGAGGCGAGAGCTGTGGTGAATGCCTGGACGAACTCGGTGGGGGTGCTGTCGTTGAAGCAAACGCCCCAGGTCGGCGGCCCGAACGGGTCCTGGTAGGCGTTGATGCGCCAGAGGCCGTCGTCCTCGCCTGCGGGGAGGTAGCCGAGGCGGATCTTGCGGTCGGGGGCGTTCGTGTACGCGTTACCGAGGTCGTCGTGCCGCAGTTCCCAGCCGAGGTCGAGGAGGGGAGCGAGGGCTGGGTCGCCGATGCCGGTGGTGCCGGCGAGGTACCGCGGGGAGACGTAGACGTCTCCGTCGACGTCGGAGCGCGGATCGGGCTGGTGGCTCAGCGGTCCGCCCTCGTCGTGATGGTGATCTCATCGGCGGCGGTGTCGAGTCGGTCGGTGACCTCGACGGTGTTGCGGCCGGTGACGATGTAGAACCCCGCCCTCGCGGTGAAGAGGTCACCGTCGGGCGGCAGGAGGAGCTGCTCGCCGATCTCGCGGATCCACCGCACCTGGTGCAGCCACGGGGTGTGGGCGGCGAACGGGATGTTGATGTGCCGTGCGGTGAGGGTGCCGGAGGCGTCCGGGTAGAGCATGCGGATGCCCGCTGCCCCTCGTCGGGTCGGGGTGAGGTCCGGTGCCCGGCCGCAGGCGAGGTCGGCGGCGGCCTTGGGCAGATCGATGCCTGTGGCGAGGCGGACGAGATGTCCGATCATGTCGCCGCCGATCCGGGCGTTGACCTCGATCAGCCGGGGCTTCCCGTCCACGAGGCGCAGCTCGACGTGCTGCACGCCGTCGGTGATTCCCAGGGCCCTGACTGCGGCGGCGGCGGCTGGGGCAACCTGGGTGAGGAGCGGGTCGGTGGCATCGACGGTGTGCGCGGTCTCGTCGAAGTACGGTGCTGGGCCGAGGTGTTTGCGGGTCACGGCGACCGCGGTGGTTTGGCCGCGGTGGGTGACGCACTCGACGGAGAACTCCGGTCCGTCGAGGTACTCCTCGACCAGGACAACGGTGTCCTCGCGGCTGCGGCTCGCGCCCTCGGAGGCGAAGGCGAACGCGGCGGGGAGTTCTTCGGGGCGGTCGACGCGGATCACGCCGATGCTGCCGGCGAAGGCGGCGGGTTTGATGACGGCTGGGAACCCCAGCGTCATCGTCGCAAGGCCGGCCTCCAGCAGAGTTCGTGCCTTCATCGAGGCAGCCGACGGCACCCCGTGCTGGGCGAACAGGGAGCGGGCGGTTGCCTTGTTGCGGCAGGCCCGCATCACCTCGACGGAGTTCGAGGGCAGACCGAGCGCTCGGGCGAGGCGGGCGGTGGGTACGAGGTTCCACTCATCCCAGGTGACCACGCCGGCGAGGTCGTGGCGAGCAGCCAGAGCCCGGCCGCCGGTGAGCAAGGCTGTGGGGTCGGTCAGGTCGACGACGGCGTGGTCGACGATGAACGGTGTCTCCCACGTCGGCTCGGTGCCGGTGAGCAGGGCGACATCGTACGCGGCGGCCACCTGCTCAAGGCAGTAGCCGCGATAGGTCTCATCCCCCGGGGAAACCAGAAGTACGAGAGGGCGAGCGGACAAGGGTTCTCCGTATCGGTGGACGGCAGGACGAGATGGGAACGAGTTGTCTCTCAGGCGGCACGGCGTCGGCGTAGCTCGAACGCAGCAGCCCAGTGCGGGTGTTCGTCGATCAGGAGCCGGGCGTAGAGGGCTGTGTAGCTGTTGTTCAGCCCGACGACGCCGTGCGGAAGCTGACGGCGCAGGTCCTCGAAGAGGTCCTTCAAGCTGACGCGGGTGGCGCCCGTGGCCAGGCGGCGGGCGGCCAGGCGTTCCAGGGCGCGATAGACGTGCGGGTTGTTGGCGTCGAAGGCGCGGAACTGCTCGGTGATGCTGCGACCGCTCGCGCGGTGTGATCCGAGGATGGCGGCGGGCATGAGGTTCTCCACAGGTTGGGGAGTGCGGCAGGGTCAGGTGCGCAGGGCTGGATCGGTGCGCAGCCGGGCGAAGGCGCAGAACAGGCCGAGAGCCTGCAGGGCGGCGCATGCAGTGATGACGTGGCCCAGTGCGTCCGGCGGGGTGAGCGCGGTGAGGATGCCCGCGAGGGGGAAGGGCAGCAGGAGGATGAGGACGGTCGCCGACAGGGTGCTGCCGAACTTCTCCGGCGGGATCAGGCGGGAACGCAAGGTGCGCAGAACCACCGTCATGCCGCCTTCGGCTGCCATCAGGATCGCGATCAGGACCAGGTACGAGCGATAGTCGGGGGCCTGGGCGGCGGCGAGGCAGGCGAGTGAGGCGAGGGCGGCGCAGGTGGCGCCGACCGGCCACATTCCCAGGCGGTCGAGGGCGAACCGGCAGATGGTGACGCTGAGGAGCGTCGCTCCGGCTGCTGCGGACCAGACCAGGCCGACGGCTGTGGTGGTCTGCCCGAAGTGCTTGACGACGATCACCGGGCTGGCCGCTTGGAGGAGCCCGGTGGCCAGGTTGGACAGGGTCAGCCCGGTCACGAGCCAGCCGAGGGCGGGAAGGGAACGGATGGTGCGCCACCCGGTGAGGAGTCCGGTGCCCGGCTGTCGTTTCGAGGGGCGGGTGGGGATGACGGGCGAGGGGGGTGTGCGTAGGGCGAGCAGCGCGGCAAGGAGCGAGAGCGTGGTGATCACGGCGAGCATGGGCGGTGGCCCTGCGAGCAGTAGCACTCCGGCGAGCGCCGGGCCGGCGACGGTCGCGGTCTGTTCGATGCCGAGCAGGATGGCCTGTACGCGATGGGCCTGCCCCTTTGCTCGGCGGCCGGCGGCGGCGCCTGCGGTTTCGGCCGCGATGTAGCTGATCGCGGTGAGCATTCCGGTCGTCGGCGCGAGCACCATCACGGTCACGCTTGCGACGAGGCCGGATGGGTGGAGGTGCAGCAGGACGGCGCCTGCGGCGAGGGCCAGCGCGCGTCCCAGGGCGGCGAGGTGGAAGACGGCGGCTGCCCCACGCCGGTCGACGAGTGCTCCCGCCCATCCGGACGCCGCCAGTCGCGGGATCCATTCCAGGGCGAAAGCGGTACCGGTCAGCGCGGCGGAGCTCGTGGTGGTCAGGACCAGCAGCGGGATGCCATACGTGGACATCGCGGACGTCAACGCGTCTGCCGCGCGGGGCAGGTAGACGCCACGCATCAGCCCGGCGCTGTGGCGTGCGTGCCGGGGTGCAATCGCTGTGCTCACGCGACCGGCTCGGGCTCGGGTGTCCGGGTGACCTGGGGGTTGTCGGCCTGCCACTGGATCAGCAGAGCGCGGACACGGCCGAGGTCTGCCACAGCCTCGGCGCTCAACAGGCGCGCGCCCGACGGCCACGAACTGCCGTCGGGGTCCTGGGCCACGAGTGACGGCGTCAGCAGGTCGAGGACGTGCCGGATGCGGCTGCTGAACTCGCAGACCAGTGTCGGGTAGGCGTGGCAGCGGGCCCAGCGAGCTGCCGCGTCGTACAGATCAGCCAGCTCCGACCCGGGCTCGGTGAGTTCGAGTCCGGTACCGGGTGTGGTCCGGACGAGACCGTGGGCGCGTGCGGCTTCGGTGGCGCTGCGCTGTTGGTGCCTGGGGAGGTCGGGGAGGGTGTTGGCCAGTCGTCGCGGCGGTATCGCACCGTTGTCGTCGATCTCGGTGACCAGGCGGATCAAGGGGCGTGAGGCCAGCAGCTTGACGGCGGTGTGTACTTCGGCGGGGGTGAAGAGGCTGGTCATCGGCGCGGGCCTCCCGCCGGGATGGCCGCTTTCGGGCGAGCGGGCGTGGCATGGGAGAAGAGATCTCGGTTGTGCCACGCCGGAGAAGTCTCAAGCGTGCGGTTCTGCGGGAGGGCCGCCGGGACAGATCGTGGCTGGCTGCTGACCCAGGACTTCGGTGCGGGTTGCGTCTGGGGGTGCCCCCAGACCGGGTGCTGGGCTGCCTGGCTGAGGGGCTGCCCGGCCGACCACGCGGACAGGGCACCGAGGACGGGGCCCAGGCCGTCGCCCGCCGCGGACAGCCTGTAGGGCCGGCCGTTGCCCTCGGTGTCGACCAAGCCGTCGGCGACGAGCTGGCGCAGCGGCGGGTACACGTTGGTCCAGTCGCTGCTGGGCATCACGATCCGTGCCAGAGCCATCGCGCCGACGTCCTGGCGGGTCTTGAGCACCCACAGGATGGAGGCGGCGTGCCGCCGGGTGAGAAGGGTGAGACTGTCCTCGATCTGCTCGATCGCGGGCAGCGGGCGGTCCGCCGTCTCCAGGTGCTCCTCGGCCCAGGTGACGATCACCGGCAGGACCGGCAGAAGGGCCTCGCCACGCTCGGTGCGGCCGTAGGTCACATGGCGTGCGGTGTGTTCGGTGCGCTCGACGAGACCGGCATGGCACAGCGAGGTGAGCTTGGGGTGGAGCTGGCCGCTCTGCAGCCAGGACACCTTGGCCGCCAACTCGCTGTAACGCTGCGGCGGCCCGGACAGCGCCAACAGGATCCTCACGTTCCAACGTGGGGTGATCATGGCGAGGGCCTCGGTGACCCGGGCGATGTCGGCGTCGGTGTCGGGAGGCAGAGCAGTGATGGCCACGGGAAGAACTCCTGGTGCGTAAGGGGGAATCGTCGGATCAGCGGCTGTGTGCCGTGCTCTGGCACGGAAGGGCCGGGGCCGGAAGGGCCGGGGCCGGAAGGGGTGAAGCCGGGACGGGTGGCGAGGGAGTCACCGGGGACGGCTCCGGGGCCGGGACGCGGGCGAGGCTCTGCAGAACGGCGTCGAGCGACTTGGCCTGGACGTCGCGGACCGCGACGGCTTCGGCGAGCCGGCGTACACCGTCAAGGAGATGGGAGACCTCGTGCCGGCCGACCTGGCGCTCGGGGTGGATGAGCCGGGCGAGGTGGTCGCGGTGGAAGTCGATGCTGCGCTCGGCGAGGGCAAGGGTTCCGTGCATGCCGAGCAGAGCGGAGAGCATGCCGGGCGCCTGGCCACAGGCGTGGGCTTCAAGGTCGGCGAGCGGCGCGCCGTACAGGTCCTCGATCCGTCCGGCTACCCCAGCGGACGTGAGGTGGGACAAGCTGCGGCTTTCACGGTCGGTGGGCCCGGGCCGCCCCGGCACGCTGGGGTGCCGGGGCGGCGGACGGGGGCAGGGTCGCGGTGGTTCTGAGTTGTGCCATGCGGACGGGTCGGGCCAGCTGGCCAGGAGGAGGCATGGTGCGCAGCAGCTCTCCGAGGGCTACGCGATAGCTGTCGCGTGCGTCCAGGGCAGCCTCCAGCCACTGCGCATCGGCGCGGAGTTTGTCCGCCGACAGGTCCCCCATATCGCGGTCCGGATCCATGTCCGTGTGCACGCGGTCGCGGACACGGGCGACCTGCTCCTCGGTGAGCGCGAGGAAGGAGCGAAGTTCCAGGGCGCGGGCGAGGGCAGGAGAGGCATCCGGCCCGGCCGCCGCCTCGTACATCTCGGGTACCGGGTTCCCGAAGACCTTCTGCAACTCGGCGTCCATGGTGCTGGCCTTGTCCCGGCTCATCGGACGGCCCCACCCGCCCGCGATGCCGACGCCTGCGCCGGTGTCCCTGGCGGGCGTTGGGGAGCACTGGTCTGCACAGCCGGCCCGGTTCGCGGGCGCAGGCGGGCAAGGAGTTCGGCAGCGGCCTTCTTACCCAGAGCGTCCGGGTCCAGGAGCCATCGCACGACGATGGCCCGGCCGTCGCGGGTGGCAACGGCCGCGTTCACACGGTGGGCGAGGCCCATGGTCGGGTCGTCGACCTCGCTGTGCTGTGTTTCCAGCGCGGTCAGAAGGTCGTCCTCCGCGCGGTTGAGCGCAGCCTGGGCCGCGACCAGATGGCCGTGCCACTTGACGATGTCGGTGGCGTCAGGATTGGCGGCCGGCGCGGCGGTGACTGCTGCCTGCAGATGCTCCATGTCCATGTCGTAGCGTGCTTCGATCCGTTCGGTGAGCACGCCCACGACATCCTCAGCGTCAGCGGAAATGTCGTCGGACAAGAGAGAGCTCCCTTCTGGAAAGGCCGGTGCCTTGCAGGAATATGAGGGGCACCTGTCCCGGTGGCTCGGCCAAAGCAGGTGCCGCCTTTGTCAGTTCAGGCACATGCGGACATCGCGGTAGACGTAGGTGCCGGACACCCAACCCTTGACGCCGGTCGACCTGTCCGTGATGTAGAGCCAGTTGCCGCTCTTCTTGTGCACGGTGAACTTGTGGCTGCGGTAGAGCACGCCGAGCGCGGTGGACTTCGTGGTGGCCTTGGACCGGATGGTCACGGCAGCCGTGTGGACCTCGTAGGGCAGCGGCGGCAGGGAGGAGCAGCTGCTCGCGGGGGCGGCGGCCACGGTGGCGGGTGCCGCGCTGGCGGCCGTGGCGGACAGCATGGGCACAGCGAGCGCGCCGAGCATCGCTGCGGATATGGCAATTCGGGTGGAGCGCATGCGGGACAAACCTCCGTGAAGGCAGGGGGGATTGGCTTTGAATGGCACCGCGGTTGGTGTCGCGGCGGCTGTATAAGAGTCCGGAGAATCGCCGGTTTGGCTAACCGGCGATCGTCGGTTATGTTGCGCGGCTCGCGTCGGGCGTGGCGCTTAGCGGGAGCGGCCGGCCGGGCGCGGGGCAAGGGTTTTTGCCACCCCTGCCGGAGGGATGGCTGCGGCTGATGGGCGGACCGGTGGGAGAGGGCTGGCCTCGCCGGTGAGACGGTCTTCGCACCACTGCAGGGCGGCCTCGCTCGTGTCGAAACCGCCCTCGCGCAGGGTGTGGGTCCACGCGTCGGTGTCGACCTCCTCGACCACGACGCGGTACGGGCTGGGAGCTCGCTCGTCCAGGGCGCGCAGTGCCACGACGGTGACCGTGTCGTCCGGGTCCTCGCAGGTGTAGGAGTAGCCCATGGCGTAGTGGTCGCCGTGGTCGACGAGGCGCCGCTCCAAGGCTCGCGTAGCCTCGTCCGCTGGCGGCGTGCCCAGTCCGGAGTCGAGGCCGATGGCGTCGTGCGGGCAGCCTCGGTGGATGAGCCAGGACTGCGCCATCACGGGGAGCGGCAGCTCCGCCCGCTCGAAGCTGAATGTCTGCTTCTCGTGATCCCGTTGCAGATGGACGGCGAGTATCTGTGGCATGCCAGGGTGCCCCCAGGTGGCGGTGCGGTCGAAAAGCACGTAGTAGCTCTGGGGACCTTCGTGGTGTTCGGCTAGGGGGACGAGCATGTCCTCGTGGACAGCGACCGCGCGGTAAACGTCGAGGTACCTCTCCTCGTCGGCGTCGAGGTCGTCCAATTCGAAGTCAACCTGAGGGATGGACTTCCTGACCGGCGTCGGTTCGGTGGGGGACAACAAGAGCCTTTCGGTGAAGTTCAGCGCCGCTTCGCCGGAGTGGACGGGAATGCGCCCGGGCGAGCTGGCCTCTTCGGCGCACGCGTCGTGGGAGTCCGGCGGGCGTCGAGCAGTGCCGCTCGTCCGGTCTCTGTGAGGGAGACGGGCTGGCCGGCGTGCACCGGGTGGTTGGTGTCCCGGATGACCAAGCCGGCACGTTCCAGCTTCTGCATCTGGGGATAGGGGATACGGGTGCCGGAGGAGGAGGCCACCGATGCCCGGCCGGTGAGCAGGTGTTCGTGGAGCTTGGCACCGCCGGCGATGGCGAGCAGTGCCGTCTGGTCGTCGGTCGAGAGCGGTCCTTTGTCGGGCGTCGATGGCGCGGCGGCCTCGATGGGCTCCAGGGCTGCGAGCACCTTTTCGGCTGCGGCGTCGCGCGCGTCGGCGGTTTGCTCCAGCTGGTCCACGGTGCGATCGATGCGTACGAAGAGAGCACCGTCGACGGGGAACTCACCGCTCGTGAGCCGGTTGAGCAGCTTGAGGTAGAAGGTGACGCCGATCTGAGCGCTGGCCAGCGTGCGGTGCCGGTCGACCAGTTGGGCGTGCGGTTCGTCGAGAACGCCGCGCTCGCGGTAGGCCCACAGGGTGTCGATGTCGTGGCCGGTGACCGCTTCGATGCGGTGGTCAAGCTGCGTGACCGCACGCCGCACTGGTGTCGGCGCGGGTTGAGGGGGCATAGGCGACGCTCCGTGTTCAGCGGGTTGCATGGTGCGCGGGGTTCTGTGCAGGACGGGGCAGCGCCGGTGGTGCGGTGGCCGATGGACCGGGCCGGGGTACGGGGCCGCGGGTGGTCAGCTGCGGCGGTCGGGAGCGTGCCGCGTGGGTGCGGGCACTCAGCGGCCGACGGGCCATCCCCAGGCGGCGGCCGACTTCGTCGTAGACGTCGTTACCCGCACGCGGCCGGACCGCGACCACGTGCACATCCTTCGGGTGTGCGGATTCCGCGGGTGCCGGGCGGACGCCGTAGACGACGCGCCATTCCTTACGTGCGTCCACGAACAGCTTCCGGAATCCCTCCAGGTCACCGTCGAGGCGCAGCCCGAAGCGCTGGGCGTTCACGACTTCCTGCAGGTGGGCAAGGGTGAGGTCGCGAATGTCGCTGGGGGCTTGGATAAGGTCGGTCAGGGCTCGGGGGTCGAAGCTCAGGCCGAAGGCGGGCTGCCCCTGTCCCGTGCTCATGACGTCGGCTCGGCAGGCCCGGCGGCCTCTGCCGAGGCCGCCATCTCCGTGCGCACGGACGGCGGCGGGCCCGGCAGGAGACGGTGTGCGGGACGGTCGGGAGAGGTCATGCACGCCGACAGCGGGCCGCCCGGGGCGCGGATCGCCGCGACAGCGTGGGTGAGGAAGTCCCGGTGCCACACGAACAGGCCGGAGAGACCGGCGTCGGGTTCCTTGTGCTGCTGGTAGGCGAGCCACAGAGCGTGGAGCCAGGCCACGACATCGTCGTGTTCCTGCCACTGCAGGCACCAGGGCGCTGCGGTGGTGACCTCTGAGCCGTAGACCGGGAGGAAGAAGTCGTCGACCCAGTCCGATAGGGCGTCGAGTTCGTCTTCCCGTTCCTCCCCGTCGAGTTCCAGAATCGGGCGGGGCTCAGTCGGGGCGGCGGGAGGCGGCCCGCCGAGTCCTGGCATGCCGAACGCGGCGAACGGCGATTCGCTCGGCTCCGGGGCGGAAGCAAGGTGGTCGAGCTGCTGCGCCTGCTGCGCCGACTGCTCCATAAGCCGTCGGACGCTCGCCTCAATTCCCTCCAGCTGCGGATCCGGGACGCGAACCGGCTCCAACTCCCCGTCGTCTGTTGGCTTTGTGGATTCGGGCATGAAAAGTTTCGGCCTCCTACGGGACGTGGAAAGAGAGAAGGACGGAGGGGGCGACGCACGGACCGGACGGTGGGGTACGGGCTCTGCTGTGCCGGGATTCCGCTAAGGGATCCAGTCGCCTCGACCGGAAGCGCGGTCGCGGCTCAGACGGTGAGAACCACGTCGTCCTGTGTGAGGGTTTCGCGGACTGTCTCGGTGAGCCGGTCGGCCGCGATCGACGCGTAGTGCTCGGTCTTCTCCACACCGATGAAGTCCCGGCCTTCCAGCAGGGCGGCGACGCCCGTGGAGCCGGAGCCGGCACAGAAGTCGAGCACCGTGCCACCCGGCAGGGAGATCTTGACCAGCTCGCGCATCACCTCGACCGGCTTCTGCGTGATGTGCTGGCGCTTGGACCCCGAGGGCTGCGACGCCGAGTACATTCCCGGCAGGTAGACCGGGTTACGGGAGCCGTCGATCGGCCCCTTGGACGCCCAGATGATGAACTCGCAGTTCTGGGTGAACCGGCCCTTCTGCGGCCTGGCCTGCGGCTTGTGCCAGGCAAGCACGCCCCGCCACAGCCATCCGGCCGCCTGGATCGCATCCGTTGTCGTGGGGAGTTGGCGCCAGTCGGTGAACAGCAGCGCGGTCCCGCCGGTCTTCGTCAGACGGTGCGCTTCGCTCATGATCTGCGTCAGCCAGAACCCATAGCTGCGCTGGTCCATGTTCTCGCCGGTGAAGTCGGCGAGGTCGTTCTTGGAATCGGCGGAGGTGTACTTCTGCTTGGCGGAGCGGGTGGTGCGCTCCTTCGCGGTCCGGCCCCCGCTGTTGTACGGCGGATCGGTGATGACCGAGTCGACGCAGCCGTCCGGAAGGCCGGTGAGGACGCTGAGGGCGTCGCCCTGGTGCAGGGAAAAAGGCAAAGAGGAACCCCTATTCGGGTATGGGAACGCGGAGCGAAATGGGACTCACCGCCTCACGCAGTAGTCCTCGCGGGCTGGAATCGGGCATGCAGAAGCCCGGAGCCACAGACCGAGGAAGGTGAGGGGGAGTCCAAAAACTGTAGAGGCGAATCCGCCGACGACCAAGAAGTGCTCCGTGAGGTACCGGATTCCGATACCTCACGCCGATTTTTTGGTCAACGGCCGATCCGCGCCTACTGTTTTTGAACCGCCCGGCGCACACCGCCGCTGGCTACTCCCCTCCGTGCCCTGGAACACCTAGTTCACGGCCCGGCCACGCGTGGTGAGCGGCAAGTCGCCCGTGCCGGCCCGTTCCTATCGCCCACCCCGGCCGCCGCGCCCTTCCATGACGCCTCGCGCACGCGGCACGCCGGTCACCGCACCCCTCAAGGACACGTTCATGACGTCTCGCTACCCGCCCATGCCCGAACACGCTGACCGGCGAGCGATCGGCTCCGGTTGAAAGCGCTCGCCGCCGGCATCGGCGTCGTCTTCCTCTCCCCCATCCTGGTCGCCGGCACCGGCATGGTGCTGGCAACCTCCGCCGAAGCCGTGCAGAGCAGCGGCTCCCTCAGCAACTGCCTGACCGACATCGACACCGACAAGGTCGCCGAGCAGGTCGGCAAGATCCTCGACGGCGCATCTGGCGAGAACGTCGACATCGAGGGCCTGGACCTGCCTTCCGAACAGGTACCCAACGCGCAGACGATCGTGGCCGCCGGCCTCTCGCTCGACGTCCCCACGAAGGGCCAGATCATCGCGCTCGCCACGGCGATGCAGGAGAGCCGGCTGCGCAACCTGGGCTACGGCGACCGCGACTCCCTCGGCCTGTTCCAGCAGCGCCCCTCCCAGGGCTGGGGCAGCGCCCAGCAGATCCGCGATCCGGTCTACGCCTCCGAGCAGTTCTACAAGCACTTGCTCAAGGTGAACGGCTGGCAGCAGATGACCGTCACCCAGGCCGCCCAAGCCGTGCAGAAGTCCGGCCTGCCGGACGCGTACGCGCAGTGGGAGAACCTGGCCACTGCATTGCAGGCTGCCATCGCCAAGACCTTCCCCGGCGGCGCCAACGACACGGACCAGACCACGCAGCCTCCGACCCTCTCCACCGGCTGCGCGCCGGGCCAGGACGGTTCCGGCTTCGGTCCCATCCCCGAGGGGAGGGTCCCGAAGGGCTACACGATCCCCAAGGACGCCGACCCGAAGGCGCGCAAGGTCATCGAGTGGGCGATGCACCAGCTCGGCACGCTCTACCAGTGGGGCGGGTCCTGCACCAACGCCCACGGCCCCGACCCGATGGGCCGCTGCGACTGCTCCAGCCTGATGCAGCAGGCGTACGCCCAAGTCGGCGTCACGCTTACCCGCACCACGTATACGCAGGTCAACGAGGGCAAGGCAGTATCGCCCGCCCAGCTCAAGCCCGGCGACCTGATCTTCAGCCGCGGCAGCGCCGCACGGCCAGAACACGTCGGCATGTACATGGGCGAGGGCCTCGTCATCGAGGCGCCGCGCACCACCAAGCCGGTCCGGATCACCCCGGTCAAGGACTGGACGATTCTCGCCGCCCGCCGCGTCCTCTGACGCTCGCCCGGCACCGCGCCGGGCGCCCCGCCGCCGCGGCCACTTCCGCACCCCGAGCGCACATCCCCCTCCGCTTCCCCTTTTCCGCCGGCCCTCGCCTGGCCCACGTATGCAAGGAGCCCCACCACACCTATGTCCGTCCCTCTCGCAGACCGCGTCATCCACCTCGCCTACGACCCAGGAATCTCACCCCAGGGCGGCGGGCTGCCCGGCCTCGCCGTGCTGAAGAACGTCGTCAACAGCATCAACATGTTCGGCATCATCGCCGTGGTCGGCGCCCTCGCCGTCTCGCTCGGTGTATGGGCCTGGGGCCACCACACCGGTGGCCACCAGGCCGAGGCCAACGGCAAGAAGGGCGCCCTCGTGGCAGCCGGCGCCGCGCTCGGCCTCGGTGCCGCCAACGGCATCGTGAGCTTCTTCTCCAGTCTGGGGTCGCAGGTTCACTGATGCGGACACGATTCCCTTCCCTCTCGGCGCTCTCGTACGGCACACACTGGCCAACCGGCAAGCGCATCGCGATCGTCGCCTCCGCCGTCGCCGTCCTCCTCGCCATCGCCGCGGTCGTCGCCCTGCTGACCGGCGGTGGAAACGGGCGCCAGGCCCCTGGGGCCGGCGCGCCCACCCCGACCGGCAGCCCGTCCTCCACCGAGGCCGCCCCGAAGCCTTCCTCCGGAACGGGGTCGGTGCCCAAGCCTCCCCAGATCGCCGAGCCGGTCGCCTACGCCAAGGCGGCGGCCCAGATGCTGTGGTCCTACGACACCCGCACCACCAGCCGCGACCAGCAGCTCGCCGGTATGCACGCCTGGATGACCGGCGAGAGCGCGTATGCCGACTGGGCCTCGGTCTCCGGCCAGGTGCCCGATCCGGTGCTGTGGTCGCGGATGGCCGACCAGGAGCAGCAGGCCACCGCCGGCGTCACCGAGGGCCACTTCCCCTCGGCGTTCAAGCAGGCGCTGGCCGATGACCCGTCCGCGATCACGAAGGCGTACATCTACGTCGTCACCGTCAACGGCAAGCAGCAGATCGCCTGGAAGAAGGGCGGCGGCGGAGCCGAGGAGCGGGCTGTGACCCTTGCGGTCCAGTGCCGCCCGAACGACGACTGCACCCTGGCCGCCATCGCCCCGAGCGTCACGCAGTGACCCGCGCTTGCAACAAGAACGGAGGGTAGCTCCTCGTGGGCTTCTGTGATCTCCCCCTGGCAGACAAGATGTGCGCCGTCGGCGACGCGGTGGACTTCGCTTCAAACCCCGGCAAGGCCATCGGTGACTGGATGGCGAAGTCCGCCGGCGAACTCGCCGCCGCGGCGGCCGACTTGGCCGCCGAGGCAGTCGACACCACCACGAAGGTGGACCTGAACGCCGGCTGGTTCCGCGACAACTACGAGATGCTGTTGCCGCTGGGCCTGGTCCTGCTGGTCGCCACGTTCTGCGCGCAGCTGGTGCGGGCAGCCATCCGGCGTGACGGGCAGGCCCTGACACAAGCGTTCACCGGCACCATGAGCGGCGTCCTGTTCGCCTTCTGCGCCATCGCGTTCACGACCGTCGCGGTCGAGGTGGTCGACGCGATATCCGACGGCCTGTTCAAGGCCGCGCACCTGAACATCGAGACAGCCGTGCGCCGGATCGTGAAGGTCAACCAGCTCGGGGCCTTGACCGGACTGGGCTGGCTCGTCCCGGTCGTCGCCGGTCTCGGCGCCGCCATCGGAGCGTTCCTCTACTGGTGCGTGATGATGGTGCGCAAGGTCGGCATCCTCGTCATGGTCACCTTGGCGATCTTCGCGTCCGCCGGTGGCGGCTGGGAGGTCGCCCGGCGCTGGCGCAAGGGCTGGATCGAGGCCACCGCCACACTCGTGGTCTCCAAGCTCCTGATGACCGTGATCTTCGTTCTCGGTATCGCCGCGATGGGCAAGACCGAGGCCAAGGGCGGCATCGCCGCGCTGGCCGACGTCATGGCCGGCATCGTCATCATGGTTCTCGTGCTGCTGTGCCCGTACGCGGTCTTCAAGTTCGTGCACTGGGCGGCCGACGGCACCGACGGCGAGTCCATCCACCGTGCCGGTGGCGCGGGAGCCCAGATAGCCAAGGCACATGCCGAGAAGGCCGCCCGCAAGGCCGCCTCGGCTGCGGCAACCGCTGGGACCGGCGGTGCGGCAGCGGGAGCGGGTGCCGCCCCGCAGGGCCCCGACGCCGGCGGTGGAGGGGGATTCCCCGGCGATGTCGCCGCCAACCCGACCGGCGGAGGCACAGAGGGCAAGGAAGGGTCACCATCCGGCGGCTCGGGTGTCTCGCCCGGTGGCGATGCCGTCAAGTCCGGTCTGGAGAAGGCCGTCCAGCCCGCGCCGACCAGCGTGTCCGACGACACCAGTGGCCAGGTGGGCGGGAGCCAAGGGGCCGGCGGATCGGGGGCGAGCGCCACGTCCGGACAGGGCGACGGTTGGCAGTCCACCCCGCCGACCACGACCGCGCCGCCCCAGGGCGCACCGCCGTCCTCCGGCTCCCAGAGCGCTACGTCCAGCGGGTCGGCCACACCGCCGGCGGCCGGTCTCTGATTCTCTGCCCGACTCCCGGGGGCGGGGCCACGCGCCCCGTCCCCGGGTTCCACCCGCGCCTCCAGGAACCGCCCCTTGACTGATCTCTCCACCATCCCGATCACGGTTAAATTCCCGCACCGGAGCCGCCGCGGCATCCTCCTCGGCCTCTCACTCCCCCAGCTCTCTTTGGCCTCGTGCATGCTTGCGCTACTGCTGATGACGGTGATCTCCACGGGCCTGCTGGGCGCCGTCGCCCTGGCCCCGCTGTGGGCCGCCTCCGGTGCCCTCATCGCCATCCGCCGGCACGGCCGCTCCCTCATCGACTGGGCGCCGATCGTCACCCGCTACGCACACCGCCGCCGGACCGGCCAGACGCTCTGGCTCGCCCGGCCCGTTACCCGCCCGCGGCAGGACGGCGTCCTTCACCTGCCCGGTGCCGCAGCCTCCCTCAAGGTGGTCACCCCCGGTGACTCCGCCAATGGCGCTGCGGCCGTGCACGACCCGCACCGGCAGACCCTGACCGCCATCGCACGCGTCACCTCCCGCGCCTTCGCTCTCCTCGACCCGGCCACCCAGAACCACAACGTCAACAGCTGGGGACGAGCGCTGGCAGGCATCGCCCGCACCGGCCACATCGCCACCGTGCAAGTGCTGGAGCGCACCGTCCCCGACAGCGGTGACACCCTGACCCGGCATTGGACCCAGAACGGGCGTCCCGAGACTCCGGTCGCCGGACAGATCTACTCCGAACTCGTCTCGTCAGCCGGCCCCGCCGCCGCTCCGCACGAGACCTACCTCGCCATATCCCTTGACCTGAAGGCCGCCAAGCGGCTGATCGCGCAGGCCGGCGGCGGTTTGCCAGGCGCGTTCACCGTCATGGAGCAGACGACCTCGTCCCTCGCCCAGGCCGCCCGGAACGCCGGTCTCATGGTGACCGGGTGGCTGAGCGCCCGGGAGATCGCCGCGGTCATTCGCACCGCCTACGACCCCAAGGCCCTCGCAGCCCTCCAGCAGTGGTCCGAGACCGGCCGCGCCGAAGCGGAACCCGCCGCCGCGGGACCTGTCGTCCAGTTCGAGGAGTACGACCGCCTCGCCACCGACAGCGCCCGGCACGCGACGTACTGGGTGGAGAACTGGCCGCGCACCGAGATGGGAGCGGGCTTCCTGCACGGGATCATGTTCACCGCCGGAGTACGGCGCAGCCTGTCCCTCATCTACGCGCCCCAGGGGCTCGAGTCCGCGCTGCGGGACGTCCAGCGAAGGAAGGCCGCGATCATCGCCGACGCGAACGAGCGCGCCCGCCGCGGCCAAGTCGATTCCGAAGAGGATTCCGTCGAGTACGCCGACGTCAAGACGCGAGAGCGCCAGCTCATCGCCGGGCACGCGGACGTGGCCCTGACCGGGCTGGTCACCGTCACGGCCGAGACCGATGCTCTCCTCGACGCCGCCTGCGCACAGATCGAGACCGCCGCCGTCACCGCCGGCGTCGACTTGCGCCGCCTCAACTACCAGCAGCCCGACGCCTTCACCGTCGCCGCCCTCCCCCTCGCCCGCACCACCTTGTAACGGAGGAGTCCACCATCGGCACATGGGGCACCGGCCCCTTCGACAATGACCTGGCAGCCGACTACGCCTTGCTGCTCGACCGGTCAGGCGTGCCCGAGGTTCTCCTGCGCCACGCCCTCTCCGAACCGGTCAGCACCAGGATCGAGAACTGGGAAGTGACGGTCGCAGCCGCAGCGGTGATCGCCTCGTCCTGCCCCGGCGGCGAGCCTCTCCACCCCGTGTACGGCCCGCACAAACCCCTGCCGCCGCTCCCCCACGATCTGCGGGACCTCACGGCTGCGGCCCTCGTCACCATCCTCACCCGCCCTCCACAGACTTATGGATGGGTGAGCGAACAGCTCGTCACACGCTGGCTCTCCGGCCTCGCCCAACTGCACGGGGTGCTCGCAACGACGCCCGCGAGGCCGACCCAGCCGCCTCCGGCACCATCTCCGGCCTGTCGCCCCACCCAGACAGCGCCCGACTCAGGCCCCCGTCGCCGCTGACCTCACCGACCCAGCAAGGACCTTCTTGAACACCAGTCCCGCGCACGAAGCGCAGCCCTATCTGCGTGCCGCCACCGCCGGCATCCGCCACCACGCCCGGAGCCTGCCCGCCCAGGACCGCGCCGCCGACCGCGTTCACCTGGACGTGCTGCACGCCCACCTGACCACGCTGCACCAGCTTCTGGACCAGCTCGCAGACACCACCCGGCCCCAGAACCCCGCTGCCGGGCGCCACCTCGCCACCGCGCGGACCCGGCTGTGGCAGGCCGCCACCGAAACCCACGCAGCCTTCCACCGGCTGCCGACCACGACTGCCAAATCCACCGAGTGCCGCCCCGAACAGCTTCCCGAGGGACCGACAGTCCTCACGATCTGCCAGCGCCACCTCGCCGCCGGGCACATCATCCGGCGCAAGACCACCCCCACCGACCTCCGCGCGCACACCACGGCATGCGCGCGATGAGCACCACCCGCAGAATCGAGCGCCCCCGATGAGCCACCGGCCCAACCGCCGCGCCCGCCGCGCCTCCGCCAGCCCCCTGTTCACCCCGCATGGGACCGACCGGGCCAGCCGCAAGGAAGCCCGTCGCCAGCTCGCCGAAGCCACCGCCAAGGCCCGTGCCGAAGCCAGCGCCCACCAAACAGGCACCGCACCCGCCGAGCATGAGACGCCCGCTCCGCTCTACCCGCCGAGCGGACGCCCCGGGCCCGCCTCCGCCCGCCAGAACCGGCTGAAGCTGCCCGCACACCGCATGACCACCGCTGTGGCCGCCGGCGCCTACCCCTTCCTGGCCGAAGGCGGACTCGGCGCCGAAGGCATCTACGTCGGGCGCGATGTCCATGCGGAGGCGTCCTTCGTTTTCGATCCGTTCGCGCTGTACGGCAAGGTCGAGGGGTTCACCAACCCCAACCTCCTGCTGGCCGGGGTGATCGGCCAGGGCAAGAGCGCACTGGCCAAGTCCTTCGCGCTGCGGTCGGTGGCCTTCGGGTACCGCGTCTATGTGCCGTGCGACCCGAAGGGCGAGTGGACGCCGGTGGCTGAGGCGCTCGGAGGCCGGTCCGTCGCTCTTGGCCCTGGGCTGCCGGGACGCCTGAATCCTCTGGACGCGGCCCCGCGCCCGGCGAGCGTGTCCGAGGCTGACTGGGTCGGCGAGATCCGCAAGCGCCGCCTGCTGCTGCTCGGCTCCCTGGCCCGGACCGTTCTGGGGCGGGACCTGATGCCCATGGAGCACACCGCCCTGGACGTGGCCCTCGACGCCGTCGTCACCCGTGCCGCGGGTGCCGGCCACACTCCGCTCCTCGGCGACGTCGCCGCCACCCTCAACAACCCGGGTCTCCTCAGCGAGGCCGCCGGGATGATGTCAGGACAGCTCGGAGACGCGGCCCGGGACCTGGCCCACGCGATGCGCCGTCTCGTCCACGGTGACTTGGCCGGCATGTTCGACGCGCACTCCACCGTCGCCTTCGACCCGAACGCGCCCATGCTCACCATCGACCTGTCCCGCCTTGGCGGCTCCGGCGACGACACCGCGCTCGTCCTGGCGATGACCTGCGCGAGCGCCTGGATGGAGTCCGCCCTCTCCGATCCGTCCGGCGGCCGGCGCTGGATCGTCTACGACGAGGCGTGGAGGTTGATGCGGCACGTCGGTCTGCTGCAGCGGATGCAGGCCCAGTGGAAGCTGAGCCGCGGCCTCGGTATCGCCAACCTCATGGTGATCCACCGGCTGTCCGACCTACTCACCGCCGGCGACGCCGGATCGCAGGGGCGGGCCCTGGCCGAAGGGCTTCTCGCCGACTGCAGCACCCGGATCATCTACCGCCAGGAGACCGACCAACTCCACGCCGCAGCCTCCCTGCTCGGCCTCACCTCCGTCGAGATGGACGCCATCGCCCACCTCAACCGAGGGCGCGGATTGTGGAAAGTCGCAGGTCGGAGCTTCATCGTGCAACACCTTCTGCACAGCCACGAACTGGCGCTCTTCGACACTGACGCCCGTATGCACTGAGGAACAGAACGCCCGTGACACCTGGCATACACCGCGACCTGATACCCAGTGCCGAGGCCCATCACCTTATCGGCACGCTCAACGTGATGAAGGACAAACTACTCAACGCCGCCGAGCAGTGGCAGCTGCTGGACGAGAACGGAGACGTTCCGGCCACCCCCTCCTACCCCGCACTGCTCCAGCACGCCGCGGACGCACAGGACCTCTCCCGCGACGTTTTCCGGCTGACCGCCGACTTCGCGCGGAGCCCTCACCGCACCACCAGTGCCGGCAGCACCGTCCTGAGGCATCTCGCCACGGCGGCGACCATGTCGAGCCACGCAGCCTCGCACTTCTCCGAGACTGCGGAGTGTGCCCTGGCACTGCCCCGGTCTGCCACCCCGACCGACCGGCGCTACCTCACGAACTGCATGGTCAACGACCACGCCTCAGCCCGCGCCTTCCTGCGGCGCTCCTCGGAATCCCTGCGGGACGCGGCCAAGGAACTCGACGACCACCTCGGCTTCCAGCGCTTCCTCGCGCCGCTCACCCGTCAGGAAGGCCCGCCGCTGCCTCCACCTCCCACGCCGGGCGGTCGCCGCCGCTGACCGCACCGAACCCGAAGCCCAACGCACCCACGTCCCCCAAGGAATGCCCTGAACCGCCCCGTTCATTTCAGCGACGTCGACTGGGCCGAGTACCAGCAGTGCCAGGCCGAGCAGGACGACCTCATGGCCCAGGTCGCCGACCGCGAAGCCCATCTGGAACACGACCTGATCGCCACCTACGACGACTACGAACTCGACTTCACCGCGCTTCCGAAGCTGGAAGCCGGCCCTACCCGCCGGACACCTCCGCCGCACCGCTCACCGGCCTCCCGCAGGAGGAACCGTGGCCGCTGACGAGGACAGCACCCCCGATACTCGCCGCGCGACTCCCCTCGCCCCGCTTCCTGACCACCGCAATGTGAACACCCCCTGGTGGCAGGAGCTGTGGCGCCGCCACGCACACATCACCACGCCCCTGCGAGAGCGCGGGCTGGAGTGTGACATCGAGTTCGGCCTCAGTGCCTACATCGTGCGCGTGTCGCTCCCCGACGACAGTTACCTGATCATCGGCCCGCCGCAAGAGCCGCCGTCCGAGCGCCCGCCCGGAGACCCGGAGGGCTGGATCGTGACCCGTGAACGCAACAGCGACCGGTCAAGTTATTTCGAACGCATCTACGACTCGACTCCCCCCGCATACCCCGATCACCCCGAGCAACCAGAGACCCGCCACGGCGGCAGCGCCCAGCCCTTGATCGCAGCCCTCGACCATCACCTCGGGCAGCTCGGGCTGCTGCCCCACGCCATCGCACCCCATGAAAGCCCACCCGTGCACTCAGCTCATTCGCCCCAGCCGTCCAAGACCCCGGACGTCAGCGAGAGAGCAGAGCGAACCGCCTACGCCTACGGCGACGTGCTCCTCGCTCTCACCGACCAGCTCAACGGGGCAGCCTCGCACGCGGACGCCGCCGCTCTGCTCCACCAGGTCCTGGAGCCGACCCACGGCCTGCTGGAGCGGCTCGGCGAATTCTTCGAGGCAGCCGCGGAGAAGGCGAAGGAAGCGGAACAGGACGACGGCTTCGATCTGTCGTACGACCTCGCCGACGCCGCAGCTGAGATCCGAAACGTCGGAGAAACCCTGCACGTCGCCGAGAACCGGATGCGGGCACTGGATGCGCAACCGTCGGCGCCCCGGCCACCAGCGGCCCCGCCCCGAACTGCGCCCCTCCCTCCGCCTGTCCTCCCCCCGGCACAGCAGCGGCACGCTCGCTGACCTCCCCGCTCGAAGACCATTGGAGCCCAAATCCACATCATCCGTCGCCCCCTGCCGCTGATGGTCGGCGTGGCCTGCCTCGCCCTGGCCGTGACCGGCTGCACCGACAACAGTCGCGCCGCCGAGGCCGGGCACGCACCCCAGGCCAGCACTGCGCCGAAGCCGACGTCGTCCCCTGCGCTCACCCCCGCGCAGGCACGCGAGGCCCTCGCCCGCTACTCAAAGACCAACAACCTCGCTCGCCTCAGCCAGGATCGCGCCCTTCTCGACAGCGTCGAGGGCGGACCCCGGTACGCAATGTCGCTGGCTGACATCCAGGAAGACGAGGCCCTGCCCGAGGCCGACCGGGAACCGTACCGACCGTGGTCGTACGACCTCTCGGCCACCGACCTGTACATCCCGCGGCTGAAGGACGGGCAGCAGCGATGGTTCGCCGCCGTCACCCGGGCCGGCAGTCTGCAGCAGTACGCCCGCGTCCTGATCATGGCGCAGAGCACCCAGTCCAAGCAGTGGGAGATGGTCGCCACCATCGACCTCGACGATCCCGAGCAGCTTCCGCAGATCGCGCTCGACAAGGACGGGTACGCCACGGCGGTGGACGCCACCTCGTCATCCCTGGCCGCGCCAGTCGGCGTGCTGCGCTCCGCCGTGACCGACAACTACGCCACCGGAGGCGAGCAGACCGGGAAGAAGGTCCTCACCCCGTCGGAAGCCTCCCGACGCCAGATCAAGATGCACGACGAAACGCAGGGAAAGTTCGGCCCACGAGGCACCACCCGCTTCGCTGCCGCCGACCCGCAGTTCGCCGACGCGTACGCGCTGAAGACCACCGCGGGGGCACTCGTGGTCTTCTCCCACACCCACACCCAGCACGACGCGGTGAGCGCACCGGGCCTGGGGATCGTGCCGGAGAAGCAGGACCGGGCCTGGCTCGGCACCACCCCCGGCCCCGCCTTCACCTACACCTTCACCTGCTCGGACATCGCCGCCGTCCCGAACGTGCCCGAGCCCTCCAGCCTGCTGGGCTACGGCTGCCGCCGCACCGACGCCAAGGCTGCCGGCCCCAGCACCTCCGTCTAGAAAGACCCATGCCCCAGAACCCCGACTTCGAGCTGTACGACAACGTCGGCCGCGTCGCCGAGCAGATCGCCGCCGCCCGCTACGGCATCGCCACCCGCGGTGACCTGCTCCGGTGGGCGAGGCGGGACGCCAAGCCGTTCCTGGCCGAGCATCCCTTGCCGGACAAACCCGTGCCGAGCCCTGACCTCGCCCCGTATCTGGCCGCACTCGCCGCAGCACAGAGCCACGCCGAGGTCAGCGCCGTCACCCAGCACCTTCTGGATGCCGCCGAGCCCGCACTCCGGGCGGTGAGCGAGTACCTCTACGCCGCCGCCCAGTGGCGCGGTCAGCACCGCGGCGCGGCGAAGGGCTCGCCGCCCAAACTGCTGATGGAAGCAGCCAGCCGCAGCCTGTCCGTGGCTGCCCTCGCGGACCAAGCCGATCTGACAACCCTGCGCGCCACATACGATCCGGCGCCGGCGCCGCATCGGCCGGATCGAGCACCGACCGCGACCGGGCTTCCCCCGCGCCCACCGCACGCCCCGCCCGCCGGACCGGCACCCGGCCGGTAACCGTCCACCCCCTTCGGAGGCCCTCTCTGTCGACCCGTTCCTTCATCGCCCGCCCCACCCCCACCGGCTACAAAGGGATCCACGTCCAGCACGACGGTGTCCCCAGCCACCACCTGCCTCTGCTCCTGGCCGCCTACCAGCACAGGTTCGGACGCGACCTGGAAGCCCTCTCCCGTCACCTCATCGACGACGTCGCCGTCGGCTGGCAGGAGCTGGGCACGGACCTCCTCGACGGCGCCCCGCCCTCGCTCATCACCGCGCTGATCGGCACAGAGCAGTGGCCCAGCCGCACGCTGGACCACCTGATCACTCCGGACGGCTCCCCACCGGTGCGCATGACGGTCACCGACCAGACCGCCGACGCGCAGGACATGGACTGGGGCTACGTCCTGCACCGGCAGGGCATCGAGGTGATCAGCCTGCTCCACGAGAACATCGGCCCGGTCGTGGACTGGTCCACCCACCCACACACCCCCTTCAACGACCACCCCGGAGCCTGGTCCTCCCTCGCACCCCCACCGGGCATCCAGCCCATACGCCGCACCCGGTCCCCAAGCGCTCCCGCCCCGGCCCCAGCAAATGCCAGAGCCACACGCCCCGACACGGCCACTGCCCCCCACCCTCGCCCCCGGAGTCAGCCCTCTCCCGCTCCCCGACGCTGACCTGCTCCACCAACGACCATGTGAGGAGAACTCCACCCTCTTGGAACCTGGCACCCACTTCGTCTTCGGTACCCGCAAGGAACACGGCTTCGTCGCCTCTTTCACCCCCTCCATCTCTCCGCACCTCGCCCACTGGTTCCTGCTCCGCGAGCAGTTCGAACCCGTACCCGACGAACCTGGGCTGTTCCGGCTCAGCGAACCCGAGCGCGAGGGCATCCGCCGCACCCGGCAGGCCGTGCACGACCTGCGCAGCCAGGGATACACCGTGCAGGCCGACATCCCTCTCGACCCCGCCGCCTCTGCCGACCCACCACGGCCCGCCCCGTCGAACGGCCTTATGGATCGCCGCAGCCGTCTTGCACAGGCCGCCGCCGGCCGGACGACGCAAAGGGGTACCGCGCCCGCCACCTCGCCACCGTCGGCCCGGCCGATCCCACCGAAGCCCTCCTACGCACCGACGGTCCACCTGACGGCTTCGGGCGGGGGGCGGTCCCGATGACATCCGTGAACGGCCCCACCCCTCGGCCCTCGGCGGCCGACCTCGCGCACCGGGCACGCGACTTCCGGCTGCGGATGTCCGTCATCGACTGTGAGACCGAGACCGGGCTCGACGCCACACGCGACCGCCACGGGCGAACCGTCCACGCAGGCGCCGCCGCAGCCGCCCTGGCGCGCCGTGACCAGGCGGCCGTGGAGGCATACGCCAAGCACCTGGCCCCGTACGCCGACGCACTGCTCGGTTCCGCTCGCCGGGCGCTGGACGAACTGCCGCCCGCCCGGCACCTCACCGGATGGCGGACCGTGCTGGACGGCCTCGCCGCCTCCACTGCCGAGATCCGCCGGGCCCTCGACCAACCCGCCACCCCCGGCTCGGCAGCCGAACGCGCGCAGCATGCCGCGTTGTGGCCCCTCCTCGCCACCTGGGCAGATCACGGATATATCGCCAGCAATCTCGCCGACCAGCACCAGCGGCCCCACCACACGACTCCGCTGAGCGGCGAGGAACAGCACGCGTGGACCGAGCGGGCGCAGGCGGCGCAGCGGCGCGGGGAGCTGGAGCTGACCGAGTCGTGGCACGCCGCTGACGGGCAGCCGATCACCCTCGCGTACCTGGTCGAGGACGACGACTCGACGGTGGTCGCCCTGCGAGGTGACCCGGACGCACCGGGCTGGCAGGTGATCGGCCACCACGTTCACGACTGCGAGGCCGGGCAGGCGCTGCCCGCCGCGGTCCCGCCCGGTGTGCTGCGCGCGGACGTCTCCCGGTTCAACCGCCCGGCACCCGCCCCCGAGGTCTCGCTGCAGGAACTCATCCGGGACGTCATCGAGGCCCAGACCGCCGGGGACGCGTCCAACGCGCTACTCACCGCCACCCAGCGCGGGTACAACGCGGGTCCGATGATCCGTCTCCAGGAACTCGTGGAGACCACAGGCCAGTTCGCTTCTGCGCTGGAGACCGTGCAGGGCCGGCAGATCGCTGTCCGGCTCGCCGCGCTCGGCCGGCAACTCGACTTCCTCACCCGTGAAGTGCACGAGGCAGCCGAGGACCTCGGCGCGACCGTGGCCGTCCTGCCGCCGCACCGCACCCCCGTGCTGCGGGCCCGCCCACGCCCCGCCCCAGGGACGACACTTCCGGCCGCGCCACCGCAGCGCACCACGCCGGCCACGCGCCGCCCGTAGCCACCCCCGCATCCAGCCGGAGACACCCTGACTGCCGCCACCGCCCACATCACCTTGTACCTGAGCCCAGAGGACGGGCTCGTCGCCCTGCCCCACGGCCCCGGCGCCGACTGGGCCCGCACCGCACTGGACCTCTCCGCCTTCGAGGAGAACCACGAGGGCATCCACGTCCTGGCGCTGAACACCCCGGCCACGGCGCAGAACTCGATCGACACCCTGTACCGCAATGCCCGGCACTTCGGAATTACCGTCGACATCACGCGCCGGCCCTTCATCGGCGACGCCGCCCGCCGTATCGCCCAGGCACTCGGCGGGACGTGGGCGGTGGAGATCGGCAACCTCCAGCTACCCGAGTCCGACGCACGCCAGCGCTTGCGCTGGGCATGGTCCGCACCTGACGGCTCGCTGTCCTACACCGTTAGGGCCTACGGCGCACAGATGTCGGCCGCGGCGTTCCTCGCCCATGAGGACGGGCGGGAACTGATAGTGGCCGAGCGGCCGTGGGACAAGCAGCTCCTCGTCGGCGCCCTCGCTCCCCATACCGACTTCCCCTCCCTGGGCATCCAGCCTCCGGCCAGCATCGTCGCCCTCACCGAGCAAACAGCGATGAAGAAAATCACCCGCACCCTGTTGCCCTCCTACGACCGGGCCCTGGCCGACGCCCATCTGCTGATGCTCGACGCCACCCTGGCTCAGGTGCGGGAAGCCCGTGACAGTGCGGAGCATGCCGACCTGATGCCTCTGGCATCCGCTCTCCGCCAGCACGCGCCGTACCTGATCCGGCACATGCGCAGCACACTGCCCGGACCTCTGGCCGCGCAGTCGGCCGCCGTCCTCGACCGTGCCGAGAAAACGTTCACCCTCGCGCCGCCTCCGGAGGACCAGGCCGCCAGTGAGCTACTCGACCAGTGGCTGGAGCACGGCACGCGCCTGACCGAGATGACCCGTTCGCTCGATCACGGCCTCATCGACCGGCCCGCACCCGCCGCCCAGCCCGGGCTGCCCCAGCCTCCGAGCGGGCCCGCCTCGCCTTCGCCCAACACCCCACCGCTTTCCCGCCACCACCGATAGGAGATCCGCCTTGCCCGATGCACCAGCGGAATCGTTCACGCCGATCCGGCACATCATCACCGGCGAGATCACCACCACCGGCTACAACGCCGCCGCCCGGCGGATCCTGCTCCAGGACGGCTTCGAAGAGACACCAGGCTGCGCCTGCCGAGCGACGGAACCCGGTGCGGAGCGGACGCACGGGCCTGCTCGGCAGCCAACGAGCTGCACGTCGCCGACCCCCTGCGCCTGGACCGAGCCCTCGGTCGGCCGGTGAGCGCCGACGGTACGCCCCGGTTGGCCCGGTCGCCGATGTCGGCACCGTCCCTGATCCGCTCCGAGAGCGGCCAGCCTCTCCGGCCCATCGCCAACCCCGACCGTATCCGCGCCTGTTGAAGGGGCCTCGTTTTGACCACACCCGGAACGCCCACGAGTCCAGCGCGCACCAAGGGCGGCGAACTACGGGCCAAGGTGGCCCGACTGCTGGCCGACCGGCCGGCGGACGCGCTCACCATCGGGGACATGGCCAGGCAGCTGGGCCACTCCCACGGCGCCGTCCGCAACGCGACCCTCACCCTGGTGCGACGCGGCGAGGCCGACCAAAGCGGAACCGGACAACCGGAGTTCCGCGCGAACGCGAAAACCGCCGCAGCAGCGCAGACCGCTGTGATCAGCCCACCCGGCACCCACGCTCCCCGCGCCCAGGCGGCCACAGCCCGCACGACCATTACCGCAGCAGCCACGCCCCGGCAGACCGGCCCGATCCGCCGCGCCGGGGGCCAGCTCTACCACCCGAGGGAGCTGGCCGATCTGCCCGATGTCGAGGCGTTGAACCGCCTGCGCGACGCCGACGTGCCGGTGCTGCTCTACGGCCCTCCGGGCACCGGCAAGACGAGCCTGGTCGAGGCGGCGTTCCCGGACCTGCTCACCGTCGCCGGCGACGGCGACACCACGGTCGGCGACCTGATCGGCGAGTACACCCAAGCCGACAGCGGAGGCTACGTCTTCCAGTACGGTCCGCTGGTCACCGCGATGACCGAGGGCCGCGCCCTGCTGATCGACGATGCCACCCTGATCTCACCGAAGGTCCTGGCGGCACTGTATCCCGCGATGGACGGGCGCAGGCAGATCCAGGTCAAGGCCCACAAGGGCGAGACGATCAAGGCCGAGAAGGGCTTCTACGTGGTGGCGGGCCACAATCCCGGCGTCCACGGTGCGGTTCTGACGGAGGCGCTGTCGTCCCGGTTCAGCGTGCAGATCCAGATCGGCACGGACTACGACCTCGCCAAGGCGCTGAAGATCGATGCCCGGGTCGTCCGGGTCGCCCGGAACCTCGCCCACCAGGTCGAACTCGGCGAGCTGGGCTGGGCCCCCCAACTGCGAGAGCTGCTGAGCTACCAGAAGACTGAGGCCGTCCTCGGCACCAATGCCGCGCTGGCGAACCTGGTCGGCATCGCTCCTGTGGAGGACCGCGACATCGTCGCCGACGCCGTCATCAAGGCTGTCGGCGTCAAGAAGATCGCGCCCCTCACCCTCGGCAAGCAGCTCCCGGCATCGGCTGTCCGGCAGCCCCCGGGCAGCACCGTCTCCGCGCACCGGGGCCGCTCGCGATGAGCGCCCACCACCACGTCCAGTCCCCCGCCACCACGCCGGATGACGACGCCGACCTCGCGCGATGGGACGACGACGGCGCCCCGCCCGCGCAACCCCGTTCCTCCCCGGCCGCCTGGCTGCGCGTGGGAGCCGAACTCGGCGACCGGCTGGTCGCCCTCTCCGGCCGCCAGGACCTCCTCGTCACCTGCCGCCCCGGCACGCGCAGCGGCGCACCGGCCGCGTTCTTCCCCACTCTGGGTGAAGTCGAGATCGATGCCCGTCTGTTCGCCCCGCTGAAGCCCCACGAGATCCATCCGCGGATCGTGGGCGACGAGGAGCGGTATCCCGCCGCCTGGGGCGTGTTCGTCCACGAGGCCGCGCACGCGGCCCACTCGATCTGGACGCAGCCTGCCGGAGCGGACCCCCGCGTCGTGGAGGCCGCGCTGCTGCTGGAGGAGAGCCGTGTCGAAGGCGCGCACCTGGTCACGCGGCCCACGGACCGCACGTACCTGCGCACCAGTGCCCGAACCCTGGTCATGCCCGACATCGCCCATCCCACCCTCCAGGGCATCGAGCACGCCGCCGGCGTGGCGGCCCTGGTCCTCGGCCGCCGTGACGTCGGCATCCTGGACGCCGGCGAGACCCGGGCCGTAGCGGATCTGTGCGAAAAGGTGCTGGGAGCAGACCTGCTGGCCACACTCACCCGCATCTGGACCGCAGCCCACCAGTGCGCCGACCACGACGCCACGACCATGCTCACGCACGGTCAAGAATGGTGCGACGCTCTGGACACGGCGGCCCCCGCTCTGCCCGTGCCGGAGAACCTCACCGATCTGCTGTCCGGCGCCGTGGGGGTCGTCATGGACAGCACGGCCGCCACCGACGCCGCCGACCTCGCGGCCCAGGACGCAGCGGCCAACGCTATGGCGTCGCGGTCCAAGTCGCAGGCACAGGACCGCGCCCAGCGGGCCGGCCAGCGACGCAAAGCCGCCGCCACCGCCAAGTCGGTCTTCAACACCCGTGGCACCACCGTCAACCCCGACGGCACACCGGCGCCCCGCAGCAACCCGGTCACCGGCACCCGCAGGCCCACCGCCGCCGAGCAGAGTGCCGCCGCGCGCCTGAGCCGCGCCCTGCGTGCCGCCGCCTACCGCGAGCGGACCGAGGAGCGGACCACCAGCCCCACACCGCCCGGCCGCCTCAACATGCGCGCGGCCCTCGCCCGCGACGCTCAGCGCGCGGCCGGGTCGGTCCCCACCGCGGAACCGTTCACCCACACCCGCCGCCGGAACTCCCCCACCCCACCGCTGCGTGTGGGTATCGCCGTCGACGTGTCCGGCTCCATGCGTGCCGCCTGCGCGCCCGTCGCGTCCGCTGCCTGGATCGTGGCACGCGCAGCAGCCCTGACCGACCCCGACTCCCTTACCGCCACCATCGCCTACGACCAGCACCTGACCGCGTTGACCCGACCCACCCACCGGGCACCGGAGCGCGTGACGACGTTCGATGCCACCGGCGGCCACCACAACCTCGGCGACGCCATCGACGCACTCGACCACGGCCTCGAACTCAGCCGCCCCGGCGCCGGCCGCCTCCTCGTGATCGTCACCGACGCCCGGTACGTCAGCGACGAAACCGCTCAAGCCGTCACCCGCGTAAAGCAGCTCACGACCGCCGGCTGCGCCGTACTCCAGCTCACCCTCACCGCGGAGTCCCGCCACTTGCCGGGGACCACCTTGCTGCACCTGCCGCGGCCCTCCAGCGCTCCCGCCGCCATCGCCACGGCCGCCACGGACGCCATCCGCAGGACACGCTGAGACAACACAGAAGGCGGAAGCGTCCCCGAGACCACCGCCGAGCGCTCCGGACCACCTCCGTCCGCCGCATGAATCGTGCGCCTGATGCGCGACCCTCCACAACGACGCAGGCCACCACCCCAACCGCCAACGAGAGGCAGCGAATTGAAGCCCCAGACCAGCAGCCCGACCTCGAACGTAACGCCCATCAAGCGGAATTCTCCGGGGGTCCCTACGCAGTGGACTGTCGAGCACGCGTGCTCCCACCAGACCGTCCATGACCTGTCCGACCGTCCCGCCGACAAGCGAGCCAGCTTCGCCCGCTGGCTCGCGGGGAAGGATTGCACCGACTGCTGGAAGGCGGCGCGCGACGCCGACACCGAGTCGAAGGAAGAGTGGCTCGCGGCCAAACGCGCCGCCGAGCAGGAGGCCGCCCTCGCATGGTCGAAGCAGTTCGACATGCCGCAGCTGGAAGGCCCGGAGAAGGCCCTGGACTGGGGTGAGCGCTCCCGCCACCAGCTGATGACAGCGGCACACACCGCGCTGGTCGTAGAGGGAGATTGGGACGAGGCGGACTGGGCGGAGCTGGAAGAGAAGGCCCGCGCCATCGCCCGTGCCGGATGGTGGATCGACCAGCGCGAAGCCGACGGCCCTGACCTGCTCGAACTCCTCGACGCGGCCACCGAGGCGGACTGCGGAACTCAGAACCCGTTCCGCTGATCGCGGCGCAACATAGCCGGGAAACGCCGGTTAGCCAAACCGGCGTTCCTCCGGACCATTGTTCCTCCCACCCAGCCACCGACCGTGTGGAAGGAACAGCATGTCCCAGCCACCGCCCACCTCAGCATTCGCGCCGACACCCGACCCGCTCACCCCCGACCGGGACATCACGCACCAGCACTTCCAGGCCGGCGACACCGTCGTCGTCCTCAAGGGCATAGCCGGCGGTGAACTGTGGGGCGACTCCATGCGCGTCGTCGCCCCTTCCTGGCACACCCCGACCGACGAAGACGGATGGCGACTGCGCGACGCAACCGGCGGAGCCCAGACCTACGTCACCGCCCACCCCCGCTACCTCGTGCACCTCTCACGCCGCTGCCCCGACTGCCTGATCTACCTGCGCGCCATGGAGGACGCGCTCCTGCCGCGGTACGGCGACCGCAACGAGCTGATCGACTGCGGCTGGTACACCATCACCGCCCTCGGCCAGCTCGTGCACATCGCGGACGTCCGGGGCGGCCGATGACTTCCCCCACGCGCCGCCCCGGTCGTCCCGACACGCTCCACAAGGCCAGGGCCCGAGCCGCCGCGAATCCGGTCGATTCTTCCTGGCCGCTGCGCCTGCCCGAAGACCTCCACGACATCCGGGCCGACTGGAAGGAATCCGCCGTGGTGTGCGCGGATACCGCCTGGACGGCACGCGCGGCCGGAGTTTGACACCGCCCCGTATCAGGTCAGTTAGCTGCCTCTTGGCTCTTCCGTCTCCCACGTCGGCGAGCGCATTCACGAAGCCAGCACCACCGAAAAGGCTGCGGAAGCCCTGATCGAGCTGACGGCCGCCCACGACGGGATCCTCGCTGCGTTGGGTGGAATCTTCACCGCCACCGCCGACTTCCACGACGGGCCGACCCTACCTCGCCAACGAGCATCTGCGCGTCATCCGCACCGTCCTCTCCGACACCCGCAACGCGCTCGCCGGCCGGCACGAACCACACCCTGGCCGCAGCATCTGCGCCGGGGATGTCCCCGCCGCAGAACGCGAGTGCTCTGCCGTGTGCGCCTGCCCGCCCTCGCCGCGTGCGCTACCGGCTCCGCCGCCCCCGGTGGCCGCCGGACTGCGCCGCTGACCCCCACCTCGCCCAAGGACACCATGCACGACCACGAAAACTCCGAGCGCCTCGCCTCCTACGCCGACGTCCTCGCCGGCGAACTCCCCGACACCTGGATCAGCTCCCCCGTCCCGGCCGACGCGAACAACAACCTCGCGGACCGGATCTGGGACCTGGACCTGGTCGCAGACCTTCTCGCCGAACACCCCCTCCAGCAGGCCGCCGTCCTGAGCCGCCCGGACGGCGCCCAGCTCGTCGTCCTCGACCGGCATGACGAGCTCAACGGGTTCCTCATCGCCGCAGTCGCCCCCCGCGCCCTGCCCGACGAGGCGTACCGCGCCGTGCCCGAACCCAACGGCATCGCCTTGACTGACGACCCGTTCCTTAGCGCCGAGCAGGTTGCCGGCGACCTGCTCCCCCGCTACGACACCGCGCTCGCCCAGGTGCGGCACAACGCCTTGGGGGGCATCCAGCCCTCCCAGGCTGACCGGGTCGTCCTGACCTGGCAGCCGGACGGCAGCGTCGCCACCGCACCGGTCGACGGCCGGGCCGGAGCGGTCCTCATCTCCAACGGCTTCGTCCAGGACCCGCAGAGCGGCATCTACAGCCTCAACAGCGACGATACGCAGGCGCAGGCTCGTGCCCTGCGTGAGATCGGCCCGCAGCTGGAGGCGATAGGTATCGGGACCGCCCTTCAGCATCCCGCAGGCCGGGCCGCACCCACGTCCGCCCCGGCCGCCGTGCCGCCAGTGCCCGCAGGAACCCGCGTGCCGGCGGCCCGAGGGCGATGAAGCAGGCAGACAGGGCCTGACTTCCGGGTGCGGGAGTACGTCACCATCACCAAGGATCCGCGCGCCGACCTGGTCCTCGCCATCGGCGGCACCGACACGGCGGCCGACATCCTCCAGCGAACCGACGGGTTCCTCTCCGCTGCCGCAGGGGCTTATGACGGCTTTCCCCACGGCCTGCCCGTCGAGCAGCAGCGGCTGAGGGCGACCACCGCCTCGCACTCCCTGCGGGCCGCTGGTCACAGTGTCCACCTCGATCCCGCGCGAACACGCTGTCCACCTCGCCCGGCTCGGCGAGCGGGTCGCCGCCGCTGAGAGCGGCAGCGAGGTGGCCGGGGTGCTGACGAGATCGCCACGCCGGTCAACGGGCTGCTGCCCCTCACCAGGGAAGTTGTCGTCCATGCACGTGATCCTCCACGCCCACAACCACGCCGCCTCCACTGCACAAACGGCGCCTCCACACCGCCGAGTCCCACCCGGCACCCGGCCTCCCGCCGCCGCTGCACCCGGCGCCAGCTCCCTCTCGCGCCGGGCCGCCGCGAAACCCGTAAACCCGGCTGGCCCCGGGGCCACCCCGCCCCGCTCGATTCCCGGAGAAACCCGTAGCCCGAACGCCCCCGCCCATCAGCCGCCGGCTCAAGCCCCGCCTCGCAACCGCTCTGTTCCGCCGCTACCTGCGCGCCTGCATCCTGGTCGGCTCCGACCGTGCCTCTCCCCTGGCCGGTGCTCGCCCAGAGGCCGTCCTCGCCGAGACGCAGCGCGTCGGACAGCGCCACCACCACTGACCGTCCACCGACCCGGAGGAGCATGTCCCACCCCGCCCCCTGCCCGGTAGAACTGGCCGACGACATCACCCGCCGGCTCGGCCAGCTCGCCGACCACCTTTCTCAGCTTCCCCCGCCCCAGGCCGCACGGGTCATCGCCCGCATTCTCGATCCGGATGCCGGAGTGCTCGGCGGCATGACCCACCTCGTCATCACCGGCGGTGTGTTCGCCAAGGATCAGGCCGAACGCGGTCTCTTGCCCCCGGAGGTGTGGCTCGCTCTGGGCCGCGCCTCGAACGAACTGCACGACATCGCCCTCGACCTGGACGAACACCAAGACACCTTGCGGCAGGTCGGCGCCCAGCCCTCCACTACCGCGGCTAAGCCTCCGGCCCCCGCACCGCTCGTGGTTCGGCGGCGCCGGTGAAGAAGAGGAAGCAGTGGTCCGGCTGGGGTCCGGGTGAGCAGGCCGAGCAGCATTACCTGGTCCAGCCCCGGGCCCTGGCCGGCGGCGGGGACGTCCGGCACGTCTCGGAGTTCCTGCGCGCCTCGGGGTGGCGGGACAAGTCCAAGACAGGCGGCCCTCTGCACATGGAGAGCCCGGACCGCACCCTTCGTGTCGCCTACGACCCTTACGTCCTGCCCGGTGGGTGGACCATCCACGGCAGGGCGGACGGGGCGAACGGGGAGTGGGCGGCTCACCTGGGCCGGCAGACGCCGGTGGAGATCGTCGCCGGTCTGACCGACGCGCTCACCTGTCCCCGCTCCGCGCACGCCCCCAACGTCTGGGCGCCTTTGAAGGAGCAGGAGTGGGACATGGGTTTCCGGGGCGAGCACTACATGGCCACCAGCCCTGACGGCACCGCGTGGATGCAGTACCACCACAGCCCCGACGGCTCGGCAATGTGGTGGACCGGGGCGAAGGACCAGCAGGGCAACGGCTGGACTGCCACGTTCACGCCGAACACGCCGATGCACCTGGTGCAAGCCTTCTCGGCCGAACTCGCCGGGCCCGATCCCGTGATGCGCCCGCGCGGACGCGTCCCCATGAGCGCGCAGATCCGTACCTGGTCGGTCTCCGTCAAGCCCTCCCAGCTCAGTGCGTGGCAGCAGGCCCGAATCACAGCCGCCCGCGCCGCCACCTGGGCCCGCAACAGCGCGCAGAGCACCCGGCCCCAAACCAACACCCGTCCGTACACCTCGGCCGGCGGCGCCCGGACCCGCCGCTGACCCGCCTCCCCGTTCGAAGGAGCCCGATGCCCGCACCCACCCCGGACACCATCCGCACCCTGACCGAAACGCTCGCCGACCTTACCGACTACCTGCGCGATGACCCCGACCTCGAGCAAGCCCTCGCGCTCGTCGAGCCGCTTCTCGACGAGTACACCGGCATCCCTGTCCAGCTCGCCGACGTCCTGCGCGCCCTGGCCCGCACGGTACAGACCCGCCCCGACGACTCGCGCACCGCCGAAACCGCCCTCCTGGTGGCAGAGTTGCGGACCGCCGCCTTGGAGCAGTCCGACCAGCACACCCTCCACTACATCGTCGATGACCTGCGCTCCCTGAACGAGGCGTACGACAGCGAGCAGGGGTGCAGCTGGTGCCGGTGAGTGAGCGGCAGCTCGCCGCCTTCGCCCACAGGCACGCCACCCAGTTTCCGTTCGACACCAGCCCGCGTCACCTGGCCGGCCCCGGGGACGCCCGCCACGTCACCCACGGCCTCGCCGCCGCCGGATGGAACTGCACGACCGACCCGCTCAGCCCCGAGATCGTGCTGCGCAGCCCGGATCATCGCTACAGCATGCAGTTCGATCCGCAGTCCGCCACCTCCGCATGGTGGCGGTTGCAGGCCGAACCCACCCGCACCGAGCGGGGCTGGTACGCAGAGTTCGGCGAACTCGTCCCCGCCGAAATCCTGGGCCGTCTCACCGACGCACTCATCGCCCCGACACCCACCGAGCACGCCGACCCGTTCCAGGCTTTGGAGTCGGCGGGATGGGCTCTCGAATCAGAGACCACAGCCCACTCCCCCGACGGAATGTGCCACGTACACCGGCCAACGGACGAAGGCGTATGGAGGTCGTCCTGGCGCGTCGAGACCTGCCAGCCCGGGTTCGAAACGCCGATGGGGCCCCGAATCTGGCACGCCTTCGTCGACGAGTCCATGCCCGAACACCTCGTCTGCGCCTTCGCCGCCGCGCTCGCCGACCCCGCCCCGCTCCAGCGCGCCATGTACGACCGGACCGCCCACTACAGCGCCGTACAAAGCCGGAGTCCGCTCACGCCCGAGGACGTCGTCGCAGCCCACAGCACCCGGCTCGACGCCATCCGAGCACAGGCCCGCGCCGCCCGCCGACAGCAGCGGACCCAGCCCGCAGTCACCCCAGCCACGGCCCAGGCCGTCCGCCCGGCCGTTCGCCGCTGATCCCGACAGGACCCTCACCATCTCCGCCGACCACACCGCACACCGCAAGCTCCTCCGTCACCTCGACCGCTACCTGAGCGACAGCAAGAAGATCCTCGACGCGTGGGACATCTACTCCGACGAACACACCGACCTCGACGGCTGGCCCCACGACGACCACGCCTACGGCATGCGCGCCAGCCAGCGCGACGCCGACACCGCCGAAGCGTTCGAGGACCTCCGCGACGGCGCCCGCCACCTGCTGGCCACAGCCGAAGTGCAGCTCGGAAATCTCCCCGCCACCGCGGTGCAGAACCGCTGGGTCTACCAACTGGGCGTCCTGCAGACCGCCCTCGACCGGCTCGACGAACTGCACGAGCAGTGGCTGGAAACCCGCGACAGCCTCCCCGCCAACGCCAAGCCCGGAACCCCTATCTTCGATGACGCACTCGCCGAGCACCACGCCGAATCGTGGAGCTACCTCGACGACTGGGCCTCTCACAGCCAGGCCCTGCGCGAGATCAACTCCGCCGCCCGGAACGCCCCCTCTCCCCTGGCCCCGCCCCCGACCACGGTCCCCGCACCTGGCCGGCGGACCCCCGTGCGGAGGTGAACGTGTCCCCGAGTCCCGAGACCGTCGAGGTTGACTTCATCAGCCCGCGCCACCTCGCCGGCGGCGGCGACCCCGCCTGGATCACCGTTGCCCTCCACCGGGCATGCGGCTGGAGCCACGGTCACGACCCCCTGATGCCTCGCGTCCTTCTCTCCAGCCCCGACCAGAAGGCCCTCCTGCGCCTGGAGCCCGACTCCGTCGACCAGTGGTGGATCCTGCACCACGCCGCAGAGCCGGACAGGCCCGCCTGGTACGCGAGCTTCGGCGCCGATACGCCCGTCGAACTCATCGCCGCCGCCACCGACGCCCTCACCGACCCAGCCACGCCGACGGACACGTCGTCCGATCCGTACGAGCCCCTTCGACAGATCGGCTGGTCGCCCACCCCCGCAGACAACGGCCTCGCGTCGCCCGACGGCACCGCGTACCTCCAGCGGCTGGGCAGCGCACAAGAACCGAGGGCCTGGTTCGTCACCGCCACCCTCGCCCCGAACCGGCCGGTATGGCAGGCCCGCTTCGCTGAGCACACCCCCACCCGCCTGGTCACCGCGTTCACCGCTGCACTCGCCGACCCGAAGCCAGTGGCGCGCACCGGCAGCTTGCGCAGTCTCCCGACCCGCGACTCGCAGATCATCACTCGTAAGACCACGGACGTGCACGCCGAACTCCTCGCCGGGGCACTGGAAGAACGCGTCCGCTCCCTCGCCACCCGGCTCCCCGCCCCGCCGACGAGCCCGGCCCCCTCACCACAGCCACCACCAAGGAACCACCGAAGCCGCTGATCCCCCGTCCCCGCCCGGAAGCACGTAGCCCTTGCCCCCCTCCTCCTCCAACAGCAGCACCGACGGATATGACCTTGTTCTGCGCCTCCTCCTCGGCGTGCTCGCTGTGGTTGTCCCCCTGTCCCACCTTGCCTGGCTGACGGGCAACATCACCGCCTACCTCAACGGCACAGGCTGGGCCCCCTACCAGCCGACCAACTCACTGCTTCACCCCGAACAGGTCTGGCCCCACGTTGGAGACACGTCCCTGCTGATCGGGGCCCGCATCGTCCCCGTACTCCTGTTCCTGGCCCTTGGGGCGGCGGGAGGTGTCCTGTGGGGCCGGTACAAGAATCGAGGCGGCGGCCGGAAGAAGGTCACCGACATGGCCAAGGCCCGGGACATCGAGCCGCTGATGGCCACGGCGATCACCGCCAAGGCCCGCTCCCTGCGCCCGAGCCTGAAGGACGCCAAACACATCGCCGCGAAGGACACCGGCATCCTCCTCGGCAACCTCCAAGGCAGCCGCCACGAGGTCCGGATGGGATTCGAGGACGTCGCCGTCGCGATCATGGCCCCCAGATCCGGCAAGACCACCTCGCTCGCCATCCCCTCCATGCTCAACGCGCCCGGCCCGGTCCTCCTCACCTCGAACAAGGCCGCCGGAGACGCCTTCACCACCGCTTACGAAGCCCGGGCGGCGGCAGGGACGGTGTGGACCATGGACCCGCAGCAGATCGCACACGCTGCCCGCGAGATGTGGTGGAACCCCCTCGCCAGCGCGAAGACCCTCGACGGCGCCGGGCGTCTGGCTGGCCACTTCCTGGCCGCCTCGGTGGACGCCTCCCAGCAGGGTGACTTCTGGTCGAAGGCCGGCAGCAACATCCTGTCCCAGCTGCTCCTGGCCGCGGCGCTCGACGAGCGGCCGATCACCGACATCATGCAGTGGCTCGCCTTCCCCGCCGACCGCACCCCGCTCGACATCCTCCGCGACCACGACTTCGCCGCCGTCGCCGCCCAGCTCAAGGGCACCGTCGAAGGACCACCGGAAACGCGCGACGGCATCTACGAGACTGCCCGCCAGTACGCCGCCGCCCTGCTCAACGCCGAGATCGCCGCGTGGGTGACGCCCCAGAAGGACGTCTCCGAGTTCCGGCCCGCCGACTTCGTCACCTCCACCGACACCCTGTTCCTGCTGAGCAAGGACGGCGGCGGCGGGGCCTCAGCACTGATCGCAGCATGCGCGGACTCGGTGATGCGCGCCGCCACCGCCCAGGCCGAACGCGCCGGCGGACGCCTCGACCCACCGATGCTCGCGATCCTCGACGAAGCCGCCAACGTCTGCAAAATCTCGGACCTTCCGGACCTGTACTCCCACCTCGGCAGTCGCGGCATCATTCCCATCACGATCCTCCAGAGCTACCGCCAGGGCCAGAAAGTCTGGGGTGACGCCGGCATGGACGCCATGTGGAGCGCCTCGACGGTGAAGGTCATCGGTTCGGGTATCGATGACCCCGACTTCGCCGACAAACTCAGCCGTCTGATCGGCGACCACGACGTCGAGACCACCTCGACCTCGCACTCCGAGTCCGGCAAGTCGACCTCGGTGTCGATGCGGCAGGAACGGATCCTGCCCGCCGACGCGATCCGCGCCCTGCCCAAGGGCACCGCGCTCTGCTTCGCCACCGGCATGCGCGCCGCCATGCTCGACCTGCGCCCCTGGTACCGGGAGCCCAGAGCGGAAGAACTGTCCGCAGCCTCCGCCCGCGCGTCAAAGGCGATCACCGACCGCGCCGTCGCGAAGCACGCGCCGGCACAGGCCGACTTCGGGAAGGCCGTGTGAGCGATGCCGGCTGCACCTGGTACCGGTCCGCTCACGCCAGGCGAAGGACTTCGTGCGCGCCTGACGCCGTCATCACCCACCGCCCGCAGACCAGATCTTCGCCGTCGGCCGGCCCGGCAAGCCCCCTGAACCGCGCACCTGGAGACCACCTGCCCATCTACGGACCCACCGACCCCGACGCAATGTCCCCGCGTCAGGCCCTGGACGCCGTGACCGCAGACATCCGCGACCACCACATCGCCGCGGACAGCACCGGTCTGTTCAACACCACACGGCACATCGGCCTGCTCTGCGATCTGGCCGCCCGCATCGCCGCCTCTGCCGAGTACCAGCCCGCACCCACTGCTTGGCGCCGCATATGACGACACCGCCGGACGGCCTCCTGTTCGACGTGGCCACCCCGCCGACGCCGGTTGAGCGCCTGCTGCTGCTCGCAGACCAGTACGTGCAGCACAACGACATGCTCGACCGTCTTCTGCGGTCCGGTTCACAGGCCGAGCCCGACACCAACGTTGCCTCCGCCCAGCGGCTGGCCTACGCGACGCGCACCGCCGTCAAGGCGATCCTTGACGAGCGTCTCTTCGAGAGTCACGAGCTGTCGGACACGGTGGTCCGCCTCCAGCAACTCGCCTTCCTGAGCGGCGCTTCCACGGAGCACCCGCTCCCCACGGCCCGCATGCTGACGGCCCTGGCTCCTGAAGCCACCGTGGGCTGCGCCGACAGGCTCGCTGGCGAGATCCGACGCCGGCGCTGGAATACCACAGACGCTCCAGTCCACCAGGTGAGCTCCACACAGCGCACCGCCTTGTGGGAGATCGCCTGCGGGAATGTCGTGGCCACCAGCTCTCTGGGACGGCAGTACGTCCACTGCCGGGACGCCCGCGTGCTGATCGGCACGCTGCGGTCGCTGGAGGCCAACGACCTCGTCGAACGAGTTCCGCAGTCCGCATCCCCCGCCTTTGTCGGAGGGCCGCTGCAGGACCGAGTCCGTCTCACCTCGGCTGGAACCACCGCCCTGGCGTCCGCCCTTTGCCTGCCTCCAGCCGCCGGGAGCCCGCCGGCAACAACACCGCCCACCCCTGTCAGCACGCGGACGGCCACCCGAAGCCACTGACCGATCCCCCAACGCCACCCTTTCGAGGTCGCGCTGATCCGCAACTCACCGGAGTCCATCATCACCCTGCGCCACATCGATCTGCCGCTCCAGATCGACCTTCTCCGCGAGCTCGGAGCCGACTTCACAACCCTCCATACCAAGGTCACCGCGCTCGACCCCGAGCCGGGCAGTGACCTGCTGCGGCAGGTCGGCCCGCAGATCCTCGCCATCCACGACCTCGTGAGCCGGTCCCTGGTCCGGCTGTCCGTGCTGGACGGCAGTCAGTACACCGCCGTGCCCGGCAGCCGGGTCTCACTGGAGACGCTCAGCGGCATCACCGCGTCTGCTTCGATCGCCGCCTCCCAGCTGGCACGAGCCATCGGCGACAACCCGCTCGACGGTGCGGTCTTCGCCGACGCCCCGCCTGCCGACGAGGAATCCCTGCACCAGACGCGGCACACCGAGGCCGCACCGGTCCTGGCGAAAAGCTTGGCCACCGCTGCCCAGCACCTCGAACTGAGCGCGACCTGCTGCCAGTACACGGCATCCGCCATCATCCGCGACCTGACGGAGCACCCCGAACACGGGCCTGACCTGCCGGAGTTGTCGTCCGCCCAGTACGCGGTGCTCGAACGAATCGCCCGAGGCGGCACCCGGCGATACGCACCGCTCAAGAATCCCGTCCGCATCACTGACAGCGACGGCCGGGCCGTCCACCCCAAGTCCTTCGGCATGCTGGAGAAGGAGCGCCTGATCCGTGTTGCGCGGACTTCCAGGTACGTGAGCCAGGACGTCGTGGTCACGGCCGCCGGGCAGCTCGCGCTGGACTTCCAGAAGCCGCACCGCTCCCAGGCACCGTCACCGGCCAAACCGCCGCCGGCACTCCGCAACACGGGCGGCAGGAAGCCGTGAACACGTTCGCCCCGAACGATCTGGTCCTCGTCTCGCCGCGGTATCTGGCCGGCGGCGGAATGAACAAGATCAACGACGTTATCGGTCCCCTGGTCCACCTGTTCGCGTGGCCCTATGAGCACAATCCGCGTACTGGCCGCATCGACATCGACAGCCCCTGCGGCAGCGTGTTCCTCGACTTCGACCCCAACCGTCAGGACGGCGTGTGGTGGACCATCGCCCACCACGAGCCCTACTGGCAGATCGAGTTCAGCCGGCAGACGCCGAACGAGGCCATCGCCTCCGTAACCCAGGCCCTGCCCCAGCTGCTCGGTGACCGCCGGCATGCCGAGCGCATACGCCTGGCGACCGAGTCCGTGGCCCACCTCGCCAAGACCAGTGGCTGGGAGGCGTCCTCAATTTCGTCGGGGGTGGCGTGGGCCTCTTCCGACGGCCACTGCACCGTCGAGCACAGCACGGACCCCATGCACCCGTGGCTGATCCAACACTCCGTGTACGACGGCTTCGACACGCACTGGAGCGCCACCTTCACCCCGGAGGTGCCCGAGCCTCTGGTCGCCCAGTTCTTCACCCACCTCGCGACCACCACCCCGGTGGAACGTCTCTTCCGCGATGTCCCGTATTTCGTGCAGAAACTGGACGAGGTGCTCATCACCCCGGCCCGTGGAGCCGCTGTGAACCCGCATGTCCACCACGCCAGCGCCCAGCTCGGCCGGGCCGTACGCCACCGCTGACCTCGCCGCCGACCGGATCCCCGCGACGTCGCCTGAGCAGCCCTGCTCAGCGCCCCTGGCGGACCCCGCACACAGTCTTTCGTTTCCCACTGCAGAAAGCTCCGCTCATCAATTCGTCCCCCTCCACCACCAGCACGCGCCGCGTGTCTCTGCCCGACGGCGCTGAACTGACCGCCTACCTCGACGGGCCGGCCGACGCGTCCGTCACCCTCGTTCTGGTCCACGGGCTTTCTGTCACCGCGGACCTGTGGCGCCTGCACACCCCGCCTCTCGCCGCACAGGGCATCCGGGTCGTGCGCTACGACCAGCGCGCACACGGACAGTCCACCCGGGGCACAGCCCCGATCAGGCTCGAGAAACTCGCCGATGATCTTTCCTTCCTCATCGACAACTGCGCCCCCCACGGTCCGCTGGTCCTCGCCGGCCACTCCATGGGCGGAATGATCCTGCAGACCCTGACGACGATGCGTCCCGACCTGCTCCCCCGGATACAGGGCCTCCTGCTGATCTCCACGCCCGACGGACCGGTCACCACCCGCCCCGTGCCCGGGCTGCGGACCCGGCTCCTCAGCTGGGGCCGCGACGTCCTCGCACACACCTGCACCCACGCCCCCGCGGTGGTGGACGCGATACGGCGCCGCCTGCCACGCTCCAGCCCCTGGGCCCTGTCCACCGCCGCACTCCCAAGCGGTGGCACCAGCGTGCCAGTCGCCTGTCGGCGCGGCCTGCACCACACCGCCACCCGTGACATCGCCGCGTTCTGGCAAGCACTCGCCATCCGCGGATCCCGCCCGGTCGACGGGCTGCGCACCCTGGGTCCGCGCCTGACCCTCCTCGCAGGTTCGGCTGACGTCCACGTGCCCGCCGACCACACCCGGGCCCTCGCCCTCCGCCTGCCCCAGGCACGGTTCGTGCTGACCGACCAGGCCACCCACACGCTTCCCATCCGCCACCCCCACGCCGTCGTGGAAAGCCTGACCCATCTCCTGCCCTGCGCCCGAAATCACTGACCCCCCGTGGAAAGGAACATCCTGCTCGCCGCTCAGAAACTCGCCACTCTCCTCGCCCAACCCGCATGCCGACTCGGTGTTTTCGTCCCCGCCGGCCTGCATCCGCAGACCGCTGAGCAGCTCCACCTCGACTGCCTCGCGCAGGCCGGAGCCGACCTGTTCGAGATCGGCCTCCCTCATACCGTGCCCTTCCTCGACGGCCCCGTCATCCAGTCCGCCTACCGCCGCGCCCTTCGACACGGCCACGGTCTGGATCACACCGTCCGTGCGGTTGAGCACGCCGCACGCCTCCGGCCGACCGTCGTCATGGCCTACTGGGATTCCGTCAGCCGCTACGGCCCCGAGCACGTGACCGGCCTGTTCGCCGACGCCGGCGCCGCCGGGGTAATGGTCGTCGATCTGCCCGCGCACATGGCCGCACACTGGCATCAAGCCGCGAGCCGCGCGGGCCTGGTCACGCCCTGCCTCGTCCCGCGCCACACCCCCAACTCGGGTCTGCCAGCGGCGGTCGCCGGGGCGTCGGGATGGTTGTACGCGCCCGCCAGTACGGCCCTCACCGGTCACCAGGGCGCAGTGGACATCCCCGCGCTCGCCGACTTCACCCAGCGCCTTCGGCAGGCCGTTTCGGTCCCCGTCGTCTCGGGAGTGGGGATCTCCACCCCGGCTCTCGCGGCACGCATAGCTCCGCAGGTGAACGCGGTCATCATCGGTACCCCTGTCGTCCGCGCTCTGCTGACGAACCCCGGCCAGGCCCCTGCCGTGGCCGCCTCCTTCGCTCAGGCGCTGCGCCCGACCTTCAGGGAGCACCGTGTCTGATCTCGATACGCCGACCAAACCCCTCTCGCACCTGAGCAGCGAGGCGCTCGCCCTGCGCCGCGCCCTCGGCGCCGCTGGCACGGGCCGCGACCTCCGCACCCTGGCCGGCTGGATCACCGATGCGCAGGACCTCTCCCGCAGCGCGCTGGACATCCTTCTCGACCACACTCCAGCCCGATCGCACACCACGGCCGAAGAACTGCTGTCCCTCGAACGCCTCGCGCAGATCGCCAAGGCCGCCCAGGACGCCGGCGCCGAACTGACCGCGGCCCTGGCCCGCGCCGTGGAGAACCAGCGCCGCTGCGCCGCCGCCTCGTCGGGGCGGGTTGTTGTCATCGGGCCCTCGCCCCAACAGCTCATCGCCTCGGCCGTCGACCTCCTCGGCCGTATACCGGCCCTCTGCCACGCGATACACCGCGACCGGCTGGTGCCGCCAACTCATCACGCGCACCGGCCGCGTTGAGGGCACGCCCTCCGCTTCCAACCCCCAGGACAGACCATTTCAGATCAGCCCCGCTTCCGTGCCCTTTCTCTTGGCGCGGGAGTTCAGTCCAGCACTCTTCTAGCCCTCTCCGCCGACGGCATCCTCCCCAAGGTCGACTACGCAATTTTCGCCGACACCGGATGGGAACCCAAGGCCGTATACGCACATCTGGACCGCCTTGAAGAAGAGGTTGCAAAACCCGCCGGAATCCCAGTTCTCCGCGTCTCGTCGGGCAACATCCGAAGCGATGCGTTGAATCCGGATCACCGGTTCGCCTCGATGCCTCTCCACATTCTCAACAAAGACGGCCGGCCGGGCATGACCCGCAGGCAGTGCACCGGCGAATATAAGATAAAACCAATAAAGCAGAAGGTGCGTGAACTTCTCGGGCACCCCTATCCGTCACGCATCCCCAAGGGCATGTTCGTCGAGCAGTGGGTCGGCATTTCGACCGATGAGTTCCATCGGGCCAAGGATGCCGACGTCCAGTACATGCGCAACCGGCATCCCCTTCTGGACCTCGACTGGAGCAGAGCGGACTGCGTCCGGTACCTGACCTCACTCGGACTGGCCGAGACGCCGAAATCGAGCTGCCTCGGCTGCCCGTTCCACGGGAACGCGCAGTGGAGGCATATCAGGGATACGTCACCGTCCGAGTGGGCGGATGTAGTCGAATTCGATGCGGCCATTCGCCAGGGAAACGCCCGCGCCAACGCAGCGGGAAACCGCCTGCTTGGAGAGGCGTTCCTGCACCGCTCCCGCGTCCCCTTGCACGAAGCCCCGATCGACCACGTCACCGCCACCGAAAAGGCCACCCTCCATATCGGGAGGGCCGAGGCGGAGGAACTGGAGAACGGCGTCGAGGACGGCTGTTCGCCCTGGGCGTGCCGCGGAGATGCGGAGGCTATGGGGCAAGGCGATTTCGGGCTGGCCACTTGAGTATGAGGAGAGGTCGTGCGCTGATAATCGACCTATTTGCGGGGCCAGGTGGCTGGAGCCGGGCGCTGGGCGTGCTCGGGGTTCGCGACGTGGGGCTGGAGTGGGACGTCTGGGCCTGCAAGACGCGTGCGGCTGCTGGGCAGTTGACGGTCCGGACCGACGTGGCGATGTATCCGACCTGTCCCTTCATCGGCCGGACCCGCGGGTTGATCGCGTCCCCTCCGTGCCAGGCGTGGAGCATGGCCGGCAAACGCCTGGGCCTCCTCGACCAGCCGCTCGTGCATGAGGCTGTGGAGGATCTCGCCGCAGGACGCGACACCCGCGAGCGCCTTCTCGCCGCCTGCCGCGACGAACGCTCCCTGCTCGCGGCGGAACCGATGCGCTATCTCCACGCCCTGAACGCGGCCGGTGAGCCCGAGTGGGTGGTCATGGAGGAGGTACCCGACGTCCTTCCGCTGTGGAAACAGTACGCGGCCGTACTGCGGCGCTGGGGATTCTCCGTGTGGACGGGCATCCTCAACGCTGCCGACTACGGCGTGCCCCAGACCCGAAGGCGCGCCATCCTGCTCGCCTCACGGGTCCGTACAGCTCAGCCCCCCGCACCGACACACGCCCAGGTCGGAGAACCCGACTCGCTGTTCGGCCCGGGCCGCATCCGCTGGGTCAGCATGGCCCAGGCTCTGGGGTGGGGTGCCACCGACCGGCCCGTGCCCACCGTCTGCGCCGGCGGCGGGCCCGGCGGTGGCCCGGAGCCGTTCCCCTCCGGCTCCCGCAAGACACTGTCCGACGCCCGTGAGCGCGGCACGTGGATGCCCCGGCCGGACGGGGTGGTCCTGCAGTCCCGCCGCGAAGGCGCGGGATGGGCGGCCCGGCACGGCACCCGCGACAACCGGGCCGCCGACGCTCCGGCGCCCACGTTCACCGCCGAGGCCCACCGCTGGTCCTGGTCCCTGCGCAGCAACAACCAGGCCAACGCCACCATCCGGCCGTTGTCCGAGCCGGCGGGAACGCTGTTCTTCGGACACCGCTCCAACGAATGCACCTGGATCGCCGAGCCTTCCACCTCTTCGCAGGACGAAGCGGGGTCGGTGCCCGCCCCAAAGCCAATCCGGATCACCGCCCGCGAGGCCGGCATCCTGCAGACCTTTCCCGCCGGTTACCCCTGGGCCGGAAACAAGGGCCAGCAGTTCTCCCAGATCGGCAACGCGGTGCCCCCGTTGCTCGCGGCCCACCTGCTCGCCCCGCACCTGGATGTCCCCCTCAGCCCCGACGACTTCACCCTGGCCGCGTAATGCCCCACACGTCCGACCCCGACGAGGACAGCCTCGACGCGATCCCATGGCCACACCCGGTCTTCCACGTCGAGCAGGCCCTGCTCGGAGCCCTCCTGCTCGAACCGCAACGCCTACGCGAAGTGACCGGTATCGGCTCTGATGCGTTCTCCACCGCCGCGCACCGCGCGCTGTTCGCCGCGATCCGCTCCCTGCCGGCCCCCGACCCGGTCGAGCACGCGAAGGACGCGAAGTGGCTCGACACCGTGCTCACCACCGCCCGCGAGGAAGCCCGCGGGCTGTCCGCGCCCTACCTGCACAGCCTGGTACAGGTATGCCCCCTGGCCCGGCACGCACCCGCCTACGCCCGGATGATCGAAGCCGAACACTGCCGGCGCCGTCTGGCCTCCGCCGCCCAACGCCTCACGCACAGCGCCACCGACACCTCACACCCCCAGCGCGTGGCCGCCACCCTCTCTGAAGCCGACGCCGTTGCCACCGTGGTGGACGACATCGCCGCCCGGTTCCCCCCACACCCCGGCTCCCTGCCCCGCACGGCCGCTCCCGCGCCAGCCCGGCCCCAGCACGAAGAAGCGGTCGACGAGGAGCGACTGCTCCTCGCGGCCACCACCGCTCACCCCAGCAGCGTCGAGCAGATGCGGTGGCTTACGCCCGGCGACTTCACGCACCCGCTGCATGCCGGACTGTGGCAGTGCCTGACGGCCCTGGACCGGCGCGGCACTCCCATCGACCCCGTGACCGTCCTGTGGGAGGCACAGCACAGCGGGCTCCTGCGTCCCGGGGCCGATCCGCGCGAGCTTCTGGGGCTCCTGTCCGGGTCGTTCGGTTCCCCCGAGCACTGGGGCGAGCGCGTCGTCCAGCGCTCCGTCCTCGCCGTCGCGGACCACGCGGGCCGGACCATCGAGGCGTTCACCGACGATGCGGCCAGCACGCCCTACCAGCTCGTCGTCGGCAGCCGCCGTGCGCTCGCCGGCCTGTCGGCCGTGCGTACCCGATGGGGGCACGCCACCTCCTCCTCTCCCCAACCGGCCGACCGGGCTCCACGCGCGCGGGCCACGAGAGCCGCAGGCGTGCCCCGAGCCGGTCCCCCGCAAATCACGGCTCCCTCCGCCACGCGCAGTCCCCGCTGACCCCCAGCCGCCGGTTGCCGGGCCCTTCGCGCCCCGGCAACCGGCAGGAACGAGCCACCACATGAAGACCTCCTCAATCGACGCCCACGTCCGCCTTGACGTCCACCCCCACCACTCCAGCGCCGTTACCGCCGTCCTGACCGGTTCCCAGGCCCATATCGCCCACGCGGCCCTGGAGGCCGGCAACTGGAGCGCCGTGGGCAACAACACCCTGGTTCTGGCCCGCATCGATCACGAGGAGCCCTACTGGGCCGAGTGGGCAGCCGAACAACTGACTGCGGACGGGACTACCGTCGAGATCACCCCGAAGCTCCGGGAAGCCATGGACGAGGAATGGACTTGGGCCAACTACCCGATGCACTGGTGCACCCGCAGCGAGATCCGCCAGGTCTCCGACGATGCCCAGAAGATCCACGACGACATCCGCCACGGCCGTCTCCTCATCCACGCCCACGCCCACGATGGCCACACAACAGTCGCGGTCGGCACCTACCTCCACCGGAGCGGCAAGTCCGTCTACCTCCACGGCGAGGACCATCTGCGGCAGGTCGCCGACACTTTCGACTCACCCGCTGCAGCCCTGGTCGCCTTCGAAAAGGCCCACGGCGCCGCCATGCGACCCGGCCCGGCTCCCCTCACCGACACAGAGCAGGACACCACCCAAGCCCGAACCTCACTCGGCCCACCCACCGCCAGAGCTGAATCTCCGCGCCCGGAACCAGAAACCGTCCCCGCATACGCGGCCGACGCCGGCAACCACGACGCCCTCCTGGAAACCTTTCTCGAAGATCACCACGACTGGCAGAAGTGGCGCACCTGGTCCGACGACACGACCCACGCCATCCACGAGGACCAGACCCTGCGCATCGAGCACGTCCACGAAGCCGACGCCCACGAAACAGCGTGGACCATGGCCGCGTACGAAACACCCGTCTCCGACCGCATGTGGGTCCTCACCGCTTCCGGCGCCACCCCTGCCCCCGTGCTGCGCGGACTTCTACGTCACCTCGCCGACGGCTCGGACACCGCTCTCGGCTCTCCCGTGGGCGAGAAGACCGTGACCGCCGCCACCCACCCCCTCTCCGAAGCCGGGTGGAGCCACACCGTGGGCGGGCGAGGGATCCGCTGGAAGTCCCCCGCAGGAGACGCCGGGGTCCAGTTCGATGCCTTCGCGGCCCAGCGTCCGACTCAGAACCTGACCACCTGGACCGTCTGGGGAGGCCCGGACCCCGACCGCCCCGCCTGGACGCTCACCGCGTCCCCGTACACCCCCAGCTCGCTGCTGGCCGACCTCTCCGAAACCCTCGCCCACGGAATCGGCACCCGCCAGGGGCCGGCCACGAGCCGCGAGCGCACGACGAGCATCGCCACCGCGCCCCCGCGCATCCCAACTGGCCTAACCGGAAACGCCGTCGGCCGTGCACGCTGACCGCGATCTAACAGCTGGTCAGCCCTCATATTCCACTGACACTGCGATGACGATGGCGGAACTGCGCGGGGTGGCGATGTCCGGTGTGCCGGTCACCGTGGCCGTGCCGACACGGCCGCTGAACCCGAGGGCTTCCCGCCGGAGCGCACGAAAATCGGTGCGCTCGGACACCGGCTGCTCCGATACTGCTGGTGACGAAAGTGAGGTCCCGTGCCCCAGATCGAGCCGAGCGTGCTGACAGCGCTCATGGCGGCGGTGAAGGACGCCGTCTCCAACGCAGCCGCCGCGTTCTCCCTCGCGGCCATGGATGTCGGTTCGAGTACGGCCGTCGAGCAGCGGGATGCGCTGGTCGCGGCCTTGCGCCGCCGGCCGTCTGAGGTGCTGAAGGCCCGGAAGGAGGCGCGGGAGGCCCCGCCGATTCCGCCGACCACGCCGTCCCAGTTGGAGATCTGGAGCCTGTACGCAGGCCACGTGGATGATCCTCTGCTCTGTAGCCACCTTCATCATCTGCTGCTCGACGCCGGACACGGCCGTAGACCCGACCACGTTCGTGGCGCGGCCTCCGGATACCTCGACGCGGTGCAGCTGCTGTTGGCCGCTCAGGACGGCTGCGGGCTGCCGCGGGCCGCCCGGTGCCTGAAGAGGGCCGGAGAGCTGTCCCTCAAGTTCAAGCAGCCCGACGTTCGTGAACGCGCGACGAAAGACGCCCTCGCCCTTGCCGAGCGCCTCCTAGCCGGCGCCGAGGAGGATGGGCGACCCCTGCTGGTTGTCCTGGAAACGTTGCAGACCCTGGAGTGCGATGTCGCGGACCTCGCCGAACGGGCGGCCGACCTCTTCGCCCGCGACGTGGATGTCCGGCTTGGCTTCCTCGATGCACTGCGGAAGGACGCGGGCCCCAGCCGCCACACGGAGATCGATGCCGCCGTGGTCCACACCCTCCTCGACGCCGCCGATACCGCCGATGCAGGGCACCGGCGCCTGTACTTCCTGACGGAGGCAGCGACCCAGGCGCAGAGGCGGGGACTGCCCGACCTTCGGGCCCGTGCCGAGATGGCTTTGCAGCAGACCACGCCGGAGTGGATCTTCATCCGGACCGAGGGCACCATCCCGCGCGCGTTGATCGCCGGGCAGCAGGCCCGGGTCGATGCAGCCGAGGATCTGCGGACCGCGCTGTGGCTCACTGTGCAGGACATCCATCCGGCGATGCGCGCGCAGGCCGAGGCCGAGGCCGACGGCGCGCTCAAGGGCCTGCTAAGGATCCCGCGCTCGCGCATCAACCCAGCCGGACCGGTCTTCGTCCGACCGCCCGTCGAGGCGGACGACGACCTCGCCGTGGCGATGCAGGTCCGCGGCCTGGGACTGTTCGGGATCCTGACCGCAATCCAGCTCGACCGCATCCACGAACGCTTTCGACCCGACGAGTTCGAGATGACCGCCGCTCTGGCACACGAGGCGGTGCTGCCCGAGCCGCGCGCGCGGACCCTTGCCCGGGCCTTCTGCTACTACTGGCTGGAGGAATTCGACGCCGCGGCGTGCGTCGCCCTGCCACAGGTTGAGCAGATCCTCCGGGAACTCCTGCGCTCCCGGGTTCCTGTCGTCTCCGTGGCCTGGGGCCCGAGCGCCGGTGGAGTCGACTTGCTGGGCAAGCTCTTGCAGAGCATGCCGGAGGCCGGGTTTCCGGCGGACTGGAGCAGAGCGCTGGAACTTCTCCTGGTCGACCCCGACCGCGGGATGAACCTGCGCAACGACATCCTCCACGGCTTGGTCGACACCCCGCCCAAGCACCACGTCGCGCTCATCTTGCAAGCGGCGTTGTACCTGCTCAGCCACGCGCACGGGCAGCGCATGGCACTTGATCCGACGGCCTAATCCCCAGGACCGCAGGGCAGCGCCACTCCTGGGCAGCTTCGCCGGGCCGGGAACGCACGCCACCCGCCGCCCCGGCGTGGTCCGGCGCGGCGCACTCGTACGAAAACGGGCCGAGCCCAGCAGCCAGCTCGGCGACAATGAAGGCCGAAGCACCGCGCCGAGCCCAAGGACTGATGATGAGTCATGAACGTGAGGTAGCCCCGCCCGGGCTACGCCGAGTACTCCAGGACGTCGTGCACGCCTTGGAGGAGGAAGCGGTTGCGACCCTCGCCGCCTGGCTCGACATCCCCGTACCCTCCGGCCTGTGGGGCAGGGACCTGCCCGAATGGATCAACGAGCAGTTGCAGCGGCTGCCGGACCCCAAGGTCTTCGACCTGCTGGAGCAGGCCCTGACCTCGAACGGCATGTGGGGATCATCGGCATACGACGAGAGGGTCAACAAGATCCTCAAGGAGGCCGAAATCGCTCTCGTGATGGTCGACGGCTCCTTCCTCGCTGACGACGAGGGGGCCGAGGAACTGGACGTCCAGGACACCACGGTCCGCCCGCTGACCTTGCTCACCGGGAAGTACGCCGCCGCCCGGAGCAATTGGTCCAAGGCCCTGACCGCCCAGAAGGCCGGGGACGATCGCCAGGCCGTCGCATTGGCCGTCAACACCCTGGAAGGCGTCGTCAAGATCGCCTCCGGGCAGAAGGACATCAACTCCGGGCTTCGCCGGCTGTTCCCCGAAGGCGAGCGCACCCCGCTGTGCCAGGCGATCAACCAATTGCACAACTACGGCTCCGCGATGCCTTGGGTGCGCCACGGCGGCGGCCAGAAGGACGTGGAGCTGACCCGGATTGAGGCGCTGGGCGTGGTGAGGGCCGCCGCCGTGTGGATCGTCATGCTGATCAACCTGGACAAGGAGGGCCGCTTCTAGGCCCGCCGGAGGTCCGGCGCCGACGTCAACGACGCCCCGGCGCTGGCCGCCGCGCACACCGGCATCGCCATGGGCAAGGTCGGCTCCGACCTCGCCCTGGAGACCGCCGACGCCGTCGTCGTACGCGACGAGTTCTCCACCAACCCCGCCGTTCTCGCCCTCTCCCGCAGCGCACACCGCTTGGTCGTCCAGAACCTCGTCATCGCCGGTGCCAGGCGGCAGCGGGTGTTCGCGGCCGAACTGCTGGCGGAAGGCTCGTTGTGCTGCGGCAGCGCCACACGCAACGAGTCGGACAGCCAGTTCGATCCGGCCCTCTCGAAGATGGCGAGGCTAACGAAGCGGGGCAACATAGCGTGGGATCGCCGGTTGGCCAAACCGGCAATCCCACGCATCATTGATAGTCCACCGCCACGTCCCACCCGCACGTCGAAAGGCATCGTCCCCACGACCGCAGAACAGCCATGAAGCGGCCACGCCCGAGAGGCATGGCAGGCGATCACGCTGCTGCGTAGCTCGCCCGGAACAGTTCCTGTGCCCGCTCCACGTCCCGTGGAGTACGCAGCTGCACCTCCAGGTCGCCCGTCCCGTGGTGACCGAGCCCGGACACGTCCCGAGTGAAGCCCGGGACGAGGTCGACACCCTTCGGATCGACCTTCAAGTAGACAAGCACCTTGCTGCGCTGCGGGGGGCACAGGCAAGCGAAGTTCCGCAGCCGCTGGTACGCCTGGTACGTCTTGCGCTCGACACGCTTCACGCCGTCCCCGAGCCCGAGCAGCACCTCGTCCACCGCGCCCGCCAGTTCCACCATCGGCGCGCCTTGGACGTCGGCCGCTGCCCGGGCAACCGCCTGCCGGCGCACCCGACGGGCCGCCCGCATGCCGCCGCTCACCGACGCCACGGTCTCAAGCCCGAGCAGGTCGCTGCCGAAGAGTCGGTAGCGGACCAAGTCGATCGACCGCCGGTGCTCACGCACGGCATGCACGTCGTAGCGCGTGTAGTCTCCGGCGATACAGATCAGGCGCGGGCCGCTCCAAAGGACCTGGGACGCGGCCGTCACCCCGAGTCGGTCGCGGACCATGTGCTCGAACTCCGCCCGGTGGTCCATCAGCCACGCCAGGTAGAACAATCCTTGATGGATTACGCCGGCATCGGTGCCCCGCTTGTACTCGACGATGACCGGAGAGCCGTTCTCGTCCAACCCGAGCGAGTCGATCCGGCCCCCGTGCAACGGTCCGGTGCTGTACTCGCTCGCCAGGAACCGCACCCCCAGCAGCATCTCCATGTGCGCCTCGACAAAACCCTGCACATCCGCCTCGACATCAGCAAGATGCGGCGTGACCTCGGTCACGCCGCCTTTTGTGTTGAACAGCTTCAGGCCCGACACCTTCCCCTCCTCGGCTCAGAGTTCATCAACGCCGAGTGAGCACAGGTTTGTTTCCGTGAGCGGCCTCGCGGCCGTGAAAGAAGTGTGTGCGGATCGCTCGACCGCGCACTTTTATCCCTCTTCACGACTGCCACCACAGGGTCTTGAGGAGCCTCTCCAGGATCCAGCACCGATCCAGCACGGTGCGGGTGATGAGGGGTGATGACAGGTGACGAGGGGTCAGATTATCCAGCACCGATCCAGCACGGGAAAAAACTAGGGGCCCGACCCCGAAGGATCGGACCCCATCTGACCTGCACATTTGCCAGATCAGCGACGTGGTGGTATGTCACCCGCTACACGTTGAAGCGGAACTCCACCACGTCGCCGTCCTGCATGACGTAGTCCTTACCCTCCATGCGGGCCTTGCCCTTGGCGCGGGCTTCGGCGACGGAGCCGGTCTCCACGAGGTCGGCGAAGGAGATGATCTCGGCCTTGATGAAGCCCTTCTGGAAGTCGGTGTGGATCACACCGGCCGCCTCGGGGGCCGTGGCACCCTGCTTGATCGTCCAGGCGCGGGTTTCCTTCGGGCCGGCCGTGAGGTAGGTCTGCAGGCCGAGGGTGGCGAAGCCGACGCGGCCGAGGGTGGCGAGGCCGGGCTCCTCCTGGCCCATGGACTGGAGGAGTTCCAGGGCCTCCTCGTCGTCCAGTTCGATCAGCTCGGACTCGATCTTGGCGTTGAGGAAGATGGCCTCGGCCGGGGCGACCAGGGCGCGCTGCTCGTTCTTGAAGTCCTCGTCGACCAGCTCGTCCTCGTCCACGTTGAAAACGTAGAGGAACGGCTTGGTCGTGAGCAGGTGGAGCTCGTGGAGCAGGCGGCCCTTCTCGGTGCCGGCGGTGATGCCCGCGGCGAAGAGGGTCTGGCCCGCTTCGAGGATCTTCTGCGCCTCCTCGACGGCAGCCAGCACCGCGACCTTCTCCTTCTGGAGACGGGACTCCTTCTGGAGGCGCGGGACGGCCTTCTCGACGGACTGGAGGTCGGCGAGGATCAGCTCGGTGTTGATCGTCTCGATGTCGTCCTTGGGCGAGACCTTGCCGTCGACGTGGACGACGTTCTCGTCCTTGAACGCGCGGATGACCTGGCAGATCGCGTCGGACTCGCGGATGTTCGCCAGGAACTTGTTGCCCAGGCCCTCACCCTCGCTCGCGCCGCGGACGATGCCGGCGATGTCCACGAAGTCGACCGTGGCGGGCAGGATCTTCTGCGAGTGGAAGATCTCCGCGAGCGTGTTCAGGCGCGGGTCCGGGACTCCCACCACGCCGACGTTCGGCTCGATGGTGGCGAACGGGTAGTTGGCCGCCAGTACGTCGTTCTTGGTCAGGGCGTTGAACAGGGTCGACTTGCCGACATTCGGCAGACCGACGATTCCGATCGTGAGCGACACGTTGGCGACTTCCTGGAGTGAGGAGAGGGGAGCTGTCCGGGCCGGGCCCGGAAGGGGACCGATTCTCCAGTTTACGGGCGGCCCCGCCTCCTCGGTCACGGGTCCTCCGTCCCACCCCGCCCCGGCGCCGTCCCGCCCCGCGGCCTGGTGCCGTCTCGCCCACGGCCTGCCGTCGTCCCGCCCCCGACCTCACCCTGGTGCCGTCCCACCCCGGCCCGGCGCCGTCCCGCCCCGGCCGGGTACCGCCCCGCCCCGCGGGCTGGCGTCGTCCCTTCCCCCAGCCTCGGCCTGGTGCCGTCCCGCCCCGGCCTGACGCCTCCCCCGCCCGCCCCGGCGTCCTCCCGCCTACGCCAAGTGCCGCGCCGCCTCGGCGGAACCCGCGGCTCGAACATCCGGCGGGTACGGCCGTGTGGCGTCGAACGCACCCCCAAGCTCGGCCAAAGCGCGTGTCCCGGGCCCGCCGACCGGCCTCCGGCGACCTACGTTGTCCAGGTGGAGCAGCCCAGGACTCGTCCCCCGCAGCGGAACCGCCCCCCGCAGGCTTCGCCCGCACCGGCGTCGCCCGCGTCCCCGTCGCGCGCCGGCGCGGACGACGGCCCGTCCGTCGACAGCGCCGCCGTCTACCGGGCGTCGAGCCGGGCGGGCGAGCGCGGCGCGCGGGCCCTGGCGCCGCTCGCGCCGCTGCTGCGCCGTTTCCCCAACCCCCGGCTCACCGGCATCGGCGCCGGTCTGTTCGCCGCCACGGCGATGTTCCTGCTGGGCTGCGTGGACCACCTGCTCTTCGACGACGCTCCTCTGGTCCTCGGGCTGATGTTCCTGCCGGTCTGCGCGCTCACCGCGCTCTGGGTACGCCCCGCCGACCTGGTGACGGCACCGATCGGCGTGCCGATCGCGTTCGCCGTCGGCGTCGTCCCGATCGCGGGCGGCTCCGGCGGCCTCGGTGGGCAGACCATGGCCGTGGTGACCGCGCTCGCCGTGCACGCCGGCTGGCTGTACGGGGGCACGCTGGTCGCCGGGCTGATCGCCACGGTGCGCAAGGTCCGGCAGATGCGGGAGCGGCAGTATCTGCGGGCCGTCGAGGCCCTGCGGACGGATGCGGGTTCCCCCGGCGCCACAGCCGCGCGCGCGGCGGGCGGTGGTGGCGGGTCGCGGGGCACGGCGGCCGACCGGCCGGCCCGCGGCGGCGCCCCCGCCAAGCCCGCTTCCGCCGCCGGCCGCGGCCCCGCGCCCGCTCCGGCCGCCGCCCGGCCGTCACGCCGCACCTCCCGGCGGTAGCAGATGACACCGGGCGCCACGGGGAACGCCTGGGAACACGGGACGCCACCGGGGAACACCGGGGGCGCGGCACCGACGCCGGGCGCGGACGCCACAAAGGCACAAAAGCGGGGCGGGAACCCTGTTCGAGAGGGTCCCGCCCCGCCTTCCGCGTTTCGGCGCATCGGCCTGAGCGCGTAACCGCGAGTCCCCGCCGCGAGCTCCGGCTGCCCGCGCCCGGCGCTACTTCTGCCGGTGGTCCTCCGCCGCGGCCATCGCCGCTCCCACGATGCCGGCGTTGTTCTGCAGCTGGGCGGGGACCATCTCGGCCCGCACGCCTTCGATCAGCGGAAGGAACTTGTCGGCCTTGCGGCTCACCCCGCCGCCGATGATGAACAGTTCGGGCGAGAAGAGCATCTCGACGTGCGCGAGGTACTTCTGCACCCGGTGCGCCCAGTGCGGCCAGCTCAGGTCGTGGTCCTCCTTGGCCTTCGTGGAGGCGTGCTTCTCGGCGTCGTGGCCGTTCAGCTCCAGGTGGCCCAGCTCGGTGTTGGGCACCAGGTGGCCGTCGACGAAGAGGGCGCTGCCGATGCCCGTGCCGAAGGTCAGCATGATCACGGTGCCCTTGCGGTCCTTGCCCGCGCCGAAGGTCATCTCGGCGACCCCGGCCGCGTCGGCGTCGTTGAGGATCGTCACGGGGCAGCCGAGCTTGTCGCTCAGCAGGGAGCGCGCATCGGTGTCGATCCATCCCTTGTCGACGTTGGCCGCGGTCCTGGTGACGCCGTCGGTGACGACGCCGGGGAAGGTGATGCCGACCGGCCCCTTCCAGTCGAAGTGCCCCACGACCTCGGCCACGGCTCCGACCACGTCCTTCGGGGTGGCCGGGTGCGGGGTCAGCACCTTGTGCCGTTCCTGCGCCAGGTCCCCGCGGTCCAGATCCACGGGAGCGCCCTTGATCCCGGATCCGCCGATGTCCACACCAAAGATCTCCATGGCACCACGGTAAGGGCAGCGGCCCCCCACGCACGCCCGGAGGGCACAGAACCGCCACGGGCGGCGCGCCGCGGGTGTACGGGCCGTGGTCGGGAACACCCGCGCCCGAGGAGCCCGCGGCACGGCGCGCGAGGGCCCTCCCGGTCACATGCCGCGGGAGGGCCTCGGGGCGGGGTGCGGGTTACCGCTGCGACAGGGCGGCGGCCTCGGCGCGCAGGTCGCGGCGGAGCTCCTTGGGAAGCGAGAAGGTGATCGACTCCTCGGCCGTCTTCACCGTCTCGACGTCGCCGTAACCGCGCTCGCCGAGCCACTCCAGGACGCCTTCGACCAGCACGTCCGGGACGGAGGCGCCGGAGGTCAGGCCGACCGTGGTGACGCCCTCCAGCCAGCTCTCGTCGATCTCGTCCGCGGCGTCCACGAGGTGGGCGGCGGGCGCGCCGGCGTCGAGGGCGACCTCGACCATCCGGATCGAGTTGGAGGAGTTCCTGGAGCCGACGACGATCACCAGTTCGGCGTCCTCGGCCAGCTTCTTCACCGCGATCTGGCGGTTCTGCGTGGCGTAGCAGATGTCGTCGCTGGGCGGCGAGAGGAGGTTGGGGAACTTCTGCTTGAGCGCGCCGACGGTCTCCATCGTCTCGTCGACGGAGAGGGTGGTCTGGGAGAGCCAGACGACCTTCGACTCGTCGCGGACCTCGACGCCCGCGACGTCGTCCGGGCCGTCGACCAGCGTGATGTGGTCGGGGGCCTCGCCGCTCGTCCCGATGACCTCTTCGTGGCCCTCGTGGCCGATCAGGAGGATGTCGTAGTCCTCCTTGGCGTAGCGGACGGCTTCCTTGTGGACCTTGGTGACCAGCGGGCAGGTGGCGTCGATGGTGGCGAGCTTGCGCTCGGCGGCCTCCGCGTGGACGGTCGGCGCGACCCCGTGGGCGGAGAACATCACGATGGAGCCCTCGGGCACCTCGGCCGTGACGTCGACGAAGATCGCGCCCTTCTTCTCCAGGGTCTTGACGACGTACTTGTTGTGCACGATCTCGTGGCGTACGTAGATCGGGGCCCCGTACTGCTCCAGGGCCTTCTCGACGGCGATCACGGCACGGTCCACGCCCGCGCAGTAGCCACGGGGAGCGGCGAGCAGGACACGGCGGGCTGGGGTTGCGGTCATGCGTCCCATCGTAAGGCCGTACCGGACAGGCGCGGGGTCGCCCGGTTGGCGAGACTGATCTTCACGTGTGTGTCGGTACCGAAGGCGAGGGTGGCGGATGTCGGGAAGCAGCACGGAACAGGCACTGCGGCGGACTCTGGGGTTCCGGGACCTGGTGGTGTACGGGCTGCTGTTCATCGCCCCGATGGCCCCGGTCGGCGTGTTCGGGACGCTCGACGCGAAGTCGGGCGGCGCGGTGGCACTGGTCTACGTCGTGGCGACGGTCGTGATGGCCTTCACCGCCTTCAGTTACGCGCAGATGGTGCGGGTCGCCCCGCAGGCCGGCTCGGTGTTCGCGTACGCCCGCAAGGGGCTCGGCGAGGGACCCGGGTTCATTGCGGGGTGGATGGCGATGCTCGACTACCTGCTGATCCCGGCGGTCGCCTACCTCTTCTCCGGCATCGCGATGAACGCGCTGGTCCCCGAGGTGTCGCGGTGGGTGTGGACGACGATCGCGGTGGTGGTGACGACCCTGCTCAACCTGCGGGGGGTGCGGGCGGCCGCGCGGGTGGGGTTCGCGGTGCTCGCCATGGAGATCGCGGTGCTGCTGGTGTTCGTGGTGTCCGCCGTGGTGGTGCTCGTACGGGACGGGGCGCAGCGCGGCTGGCTGTCGCCGCTGACGGGGGACTCGGGTTTCTCGGCGACGGCGGTGGTGGGGGCGGTCTCGGTGGCGGTGCTCTCGTACCTCGGGTTCGACGCGATCGCGTCCTTCGCGGAGGAGGTCACCGGCGGTTCGGCGAAGGTGGCGCGGGCGGTGCTGTTCTGCCTGGTCATGGCGGGTGCGCTGTTCGTCGTGCAGTCCTATCTGGCGGCGCTGCTGGAGCCGGTGTCGTCCACGGAACTGGCCGCGGACCCGCAGGCGCAGGGTTCGGCGTTCTACGACGCGGTGGACGCGTCGGTGGGGTCGTGGCTGCACGACCTGGTGGCGGTGTCGAAGGCGATCGGCGCCGCGTTCGCCGCGCTGGCGGGCCAGGCGGCGGCGGGGCGGCTGCTGTTCGCGATGGCCCGCGAACGGCGGCTGCCGTCGTTCCTGGCGCGGGTGGGCGCCGGGTCGGGTGTGCCGCGGCCGGCGATCTGCTGCGCCGCGGTCGTGACGCTGGTGGCGGCGGTGTGGGCGGCCCGGCGGGACGACGGCCTGGACCACCTGGTGTCCGTGGTGAACGTGGGCGCGCTGACCGCGTTCGTGCTGCTGCACGCGTCGGTGGTGGGCTGGTTCGCCGTCCGGCGGATGGAGGGGCCGCCGGTGTGGTGGCGGCACGTGGTGCTGCCGGTGGTGGGTGCGGCCGTCCTGGTCGCGGTGATCCTGGAGGCGACCGCCACCGCCCAGGTGGTGGGGCTGTGCTGGCTGGGCGTGGGACTGGTGGTGCTCGCGGCGCAGTGGGGGCGGCGGCCGGGGCCGGGTGGTCCGGACGGCGGCTTCGTGGGGCCGGGGCAGGAACCCAGGACCCGGTGAGCCCGCTCGGGTGGGCCGGGGCGGAAGAGCACGGGCCGGAGGGCGCGGCCGTGCGACGGGAGGCGGGCCCGCGGGCCGGCGCCGTTGTCGGCGGGGCCCGATACGCTCGCCCGTATGGCTCTCCAGACTTCCGCGGAAGCTCCCCTGCCGGTCGGTGAGGTGTCGCGCCTCATCGGCGGGTGGATCGACCGGCTCGGCGCGATCTGGGTCGAGGGGCAGATCACGCAGCTCTCGCGCCGGCCGGGCGCCGGGGTGGTGTTCCTGACGCTGCGCGACCCCGCGCACGACGTCTCGGTCAGCGTGACGTGCTTCCGTCAGGTCTTCGACCGGATCGCGGACGTGGTGACCGAGGGCGCCCGGGTGGTGATCCTCGCCAAGCCGGAGTGGTACGCCCCGCGCGGCCAGCTCTCGCTGCGGGCGACCGACATACGGCCGGTGGGCATCGGCGAGCTGCTGGTGCGGCTGGAGCAGCTCAAGAAGTCGCTCGCCGCCGAGGGACTGTTCGCGCTGGACCGCAAGAAGCCTCTGCCCTTTCTGCCGCAGCTCGTCGGCCTGGTCTCCGGGCGGGCGTCGGCCGCGGAGCGTGACGTGCTGGAGAACGCCCGCAGGCGGTGGCCCGCGGTGCGGTTCGAGGTGCGCAACACCGCGGTGCAGGGCGTGCACGCGGTCCCCCAGGTGGTGCGGGCGGTCGAGGAGCTGGACGCGCTGCCGGAGGTGGACGTGATCATCGTGGCGCGCGGCGGCGGCAGCGTGGAGGACCTGCTCCCGTTCTCCGACGAGGCGCTGGTCCGCGCGGTCGCCGGGTGCCGTACGCCGGTGGTGTCGGCGATCGGGCACGAGCCGGACTCGCCGCTGCTGGACCTGGTCGCGGACGTACGGGCGTCGACGCCGACGGACGCGGCGAAGAAGGTCGTGCCGGACGTGGGCGAGGAGCTGGACCGGGTGCGCCAGCTCCGGGACCGGGCGCTGCGCACCGTGCGGGGGCTGCTGGACCGGGAGGAGCGGGGGCTGGCGCACGCGCTGGGCCGCCCGTCGATGGAGCGTCCGCACCGGCTGGTGGACGAGCGGGAGGCGGAGGTGGACGCCCTGCTGGGGCGGAGCCGGCGGGTGCTCGGACATCTGCTGGACCGCGCGGACTCGGAGATCTCGCACACGCTCGCACGCGTGGTGTCCCTGTCGCCGGCCGCCACGCTGGAGCGCGGTTACGCGGTCCTCCAGCGACCGGACGGCCATGTGGTGCGCTCCCCCGAGGACGCCGGCGCGCCCGGTGACACGCTCCGGGCGCGGGTGTCCGGGGGCGAGTTCGCGGTCCGGGTGGAGGAGTGAGCGGCGGGTCGCACGGCCCGTCGCCGTACGGCACCGGTTGTCGGTGGCCGCGCATAGGGTGGAGCGCATGACGGACGACGGGACGACGGCCGCCGCCGCGGGCGGGGCCGGCACGCTGGGTTACGAGCAGGCGCGGGACGAGTTGATCGAGGTCGTGCGCAGGCTGGAGGCCGGCGGTACGACGCTGGAGGACTCGCTGGCGCTCTGGGAGCGCGGCGAGGAGCTGGCGCGGGTCTGCCGGCACTGGCTGGAGGGGGCCCGCGCCCGCCTCGACGCCGCCTTGGCGCGACCGGAGGACGAGGCCGCGCTTCCCTCCGGCGCCGAGGACTGACTGCGGCCGAGGACTGGCTGCGTCCGAGGAACGACTGCGGCCGAGGGCTCACCGGGACCCGGGACTGGCTGCGGCCCAGGACTGGCCGGGACCGACCCTGGCCGACTGGGCCGGCACCGACGCTGTGGGGATCAGGACACCGGGCTGTGGCGTGCGTCACCCATCCGGACACTTAGTTGAAAGTTAACCTATCTCTGGGTTACGGTGATCCCATCGCTTGATCCCCCGTTTGTCCGGAAGGTAGTTCGCACGATGTCCCTCGTTCTCGACCCCGCCGCTCAGGACCTCCTCTTCCGTGAGGCCCGCACCGCCAACACCTTCTCCGACGAGCCGGTGACCGACGAGCAGGTCCAGGCGATCTACGACCTGGTCAAGTTCGGCCCGACCGCCTTCAACCAGTCGCCGCTGCGGGTCGTCCTGGTCCGCTCCGCCGAGGGCCGCGAGCGCCTCGTGCAGCACATGGCCGAGGGCAACCGCCCGAAGACCACCACGGCCCCGCTGGTCGCGATCCTGGCCGCGGACAACGAGTTCCACGAGGAACTCCCGGCGCTCCTGCCGCACTTCCCGCAGGCCAAGGACGCGTTCTTCTCCGAGCGCCCGGTCCGCGAGCAGTCCGCCACGCTGAACGCCGCCCTCCAGGCCGCCTACTTCATCATCGGCGTCCGCGCCGCCGGCCTGGCCGCCGGCCCGATGACCGGCTTCGACGCCGCGGGCATCGAGAAGGAGTTCCTGGACGGCGACCACAAGCTCCTCATGGTCGTGAACATCGGCAAGCCGGGCGAGGACGCCTGGTTCCCGCGCCTGCCGCGCCTCTCCTACGACGAGGTCGTCACCACCGTCTGATCCCACCGCCCCACCGCGCAAAGCCGGGCCGCGCCGCCCGGCCGCGCACGCACGGAGCCCCGGTCCGCCACGCACGACGTGGCGGACCGGGGCTCTTTCGCGCCCACCGCCCCGGCGGGGGGCGACGGGTGGACGGATCGGACGTACGAAGACCCTGGACGTGCCCGCGTCCGGCGGCCACCGGCCGGTGGTCAACGGCCAGGCGGCTGCCGGTCGGGCGACCGGCGGTCGGACGGCTGTCGGTCAGGCGTCGGACTTGAGCGCGGCAGCCATCTCCACGAGCCGCGCCGTGGGGGCCGAGCCGGTCACCACGGTGGTCGAGCCTTCGCTCTTCAGCACCAGGGCGTCGTACTTGTCGCCCGTCCAGTGCTGCCACTCCTGACCGGCGACGGTCTCCGTGCGTCCGGTGTTCTTGGCGTCCTGCGTGACGTCGGGGAGGTAGGTCTTGGCGGGGGCCGTGGACTGCTCCACCGCGACGTACTTGCCGTCCGGGTCGAGGAAGCCGAGGTGCCAGTTGGCGCCGTCGTCGCCCTCGTAGGACACCGAGGTCGCCTTCCAGTCCGCGCCGAGACCGGCCGGGGCGACCACCTGGTACGGGGCCGCGCGCCGGGCCGTCGCCAGTTCCACCCGGTAGTCGACCGCCCGCACGGGGTCGCCGGAGTCGTCGTGCGGGACGAAGACGTAGATGACGCCCGCCGCGGCGACGATCAACACCAACGACAGGAACATGTCCCGCACTGTCTGCTTGCCACGCTTGCTTGCCACGGCCCCATGGTGGCACGGGCGGGTGGACGACCGGACGGGGGGCCTTCGCTCATCCGTAGGGCGGTCTGCTCATTCTATCGGCGTGGCGATAGAGTCGCAGCACGCTCCATTCCGGTCGTCGCCGTACAGAAAGGTGTGCTCCGATGCCCGAGCACCATCTGCCGTCCCAGCTAGAGGTCTCCCCCGAGGCCCCCGACCGCAACCTCGCCATGGAACTCGTCCGGGTGACCGAGGCGGCCGCCATGGCCGCCGGACGCTGGGTCGGACGCGGGGACAAGATCGGCGCCGACGGGGCCGCCGTGAAGGCCATGCGGACGCTCGTCTCCACCGTCTCGATGAACGGCGTCGTCGTCATCGGCGAGGGCGAGAAGGACGAAGCGCCCATGCTGTTCAACGGTGAGCGCGTCGGTGACGGCACCGGCGCCGAGGTCGACATCGCCGTGGACCCCATCGACGGCACCACCCTCAACGCCAAGGGCATGCCGAACGCCATCGCCGTGCTGGCGGCGGCGGACCGGGGCGCGATGTTCGACCCGTCGGCCGTCTTCTACATGGACAAGCTCGTCACCGGCCCCGAGGCGGCCGACTTCGTCGACATCAACGCGCCCGTGGCGGTGAACATCCGGCGTGTCGCCAAGGCGAAGAACTCCTCGCCCGAGGACGTCACCGTCGTCGTCCTGGACCGGCCCCGCCACGAGGGGATCGTCAAGGAGATCCGGGACACCGGCGCCCGGATCAAGTTCATCTCGGACGGCGACGTGGCCGGTTCGATCATGGCGGCCCGCGAGGGCACCGGCGTGGACCTGCTGATGGGCATCGGCGGCACGCCGGAGGGCATCATCTCGGCCTGCGCCATAAAGTGCCTCGGCGGTGTCATCCAGGGCAAGCTCTGGCCGAAGGACGAGGCCGAGCGGCAGCGCGCCCTCGACGCCGGACACGACCTCGACCGGGTCCTGTCGACCGACGACCTGGTCAGCGGCGACAACGTCTTCTTCGTCGCCACCGGCATCACCGACGGCGAGCTGATGCGCGGGGTCCGCTACCGCGCGGAGACCGCCACCACCGAGTCGATCGTCATGCGGTCGAAGTCGGGCACGATCCGCACCATCTCCTCCACCCACCGCCTGTCGAAGCTCCGCGCGTACAGCGCGATCGACTTCGACCGCGCGAAGTAGGAACGCCGCGCGAGCGCGCACGGCGGAAGGGGGGCTGCCGACCGGCAGCCCCCCTTCCGTGCGTTCAGCCCGCGGCGGCGACCCGGTCCGCCGGAGCGGCCGCGGCCTTGAGTTCCATCTCGCGGCGGCGGCGCCGCGCCAGCGCCACCCGGCGCTCGGCGGCGGTCAGGCCGCCCCAGACGCCGTACGGCTCCGGTTGCATCAGGGCATGTTCCTGACACTCCGTCATGACGGGGCAGCGGGCGCAGACCCGCTTGGCGGCGTCCTCGCGGGACAGTCGGGCGGCGGTCGGTTCCTTCGACGGGGCGAAGAACAGCCCGGCTTCGTCCCGGCGGCACACCGCCTCCGAATGCCAGGGGCCCGCCTGGTCTTCCCGGACGGGGGCGCGCTGAGCGGGCACAGCGGCGACCTGCACGGGCTGATGAGGCAGTTGCAGCACGGTCTACTCCTGACGACGGCTTCGCGAGCGAGAGACGATGTTGCAGTCAATACCCGCTGTACCCGCACCTATGCACTGAGTGGCACGAGCGTGCGGGTGGCGGAAGGGCGCCGGCAGGGGCGCGCGGCCGAAAACCGACGGCGGCCGGAGGCGGCCCGAGGGCCCGGACCAGCACCCGCCCGACAGCGCCCGCCCGGCCCCCCGCTGCACGGTCCGGACGGAGGCCGCCGGCCGGGGCGGCGACTCGGACCGACGCCGTCCGCCGGGCGCCGGCGGGGAGGTTGACCGGATCCCGGCCGGGTCGCGCCGCACGCCGGCGTCCCACCGGGGACGGCGGCGCTTCCAGAAGTGACGAGCCGTCAGTCCGGCGGCACAGGGGGCCTTTCGGGCAGGGGTATGCGCGCGCCCCCGCGTCGCCCAGCGTCACGCGGGCGCGCCCCGCACGCTCCCCGCGCACGAGGACACGCACACGAAGGCACGCGCACGGGGACGAGCCCGTCTCACCCCAGGTGCTTGCGCAGGTGGCGGTGGAGGTTCTCGATGAGCTTGCCGCGCTTGGGCTTCGCCTCGACGTTGCCGAAGAAGGAGTACCCCTCGACGACCACGACCGGGGCTTCAGGGTCGGCGGACTCCAGGTGCGTGACCTCGAAGTTGGCGAAGACGCCGGTACCGCCGCCGCGCAGGGTGATGTTCTCGGGGACGGTGATCTCGACGTTGCCGAAGATCGAGGTGGCGTTGACGACCGTCACCCGCTGGGTGAACAGGGCCTCGGTCAGGTCGATTTCGACGTTGCCGAAGAGCGAGAAGGCGTTGGCGCGGCCGCCGATGCGCCAGCGGCCGCGCCGGACGGCGCTGCTGAAGACCGCCACCAGGTTCTCCGGGGGCCCGGCGTTCTCGTCGGGGCCGTAGAGGTAGGGCGAGGGGTCCTGGTGCGGGGCCGCGGTGCGGGCGGCTCCGCCGGCCGGCAGGTCGCTCACCAGCGGCTCCAGCTCCGCCACCGTCTTGGCGCGGTAGACCAGTTCGACGCGCTCGGCGTGCTCGTCCGCGGTCAGCCGGCCCTCGGCGACCGCGTCGCGCAGGATGTCCGCGATCCGGTCGCGGTCGGCGTCGGAGGCGCGCAGGGCGGTGGGCCGGGCGGCCGGCGCGGGCGCCTGCGGCGGGGACTGCTGAGGCTGCTTTTCGAGGTCCACGGCATCAGGTTACCCAAACGCGATAGATCGCGACTAGGGGGCAACGCCGACGAGTGGCGGATTCCCGCGCCGGCGGCGTGCCCGGCAGGGCGCCGCGGGACCGGCGGCGCCCACCCTGCCGGGGTGAGCCTTACCTCACAGGTCCGGGCCCCGCCGGGCGCTCTACCCTGGTGGATGCGCTGTCCAAGGGTGGCCAGCCGCTGCCGTCGAGTGAGGAATGGCCGTAATGCCAGAGTTTGCGTACTCCGATCTGCTCCCCCTGGGAGAGGACACCACGCCCTACCGCCTGGTGACCTCCGAAGGCGTCTCGACCTTCGAGGCCGACGGCCGTACGTTCCTCAAGGTCGCGCCGGAGGCGCTGCGCACGCTGGCGGCCGAGGCGATGCACGACATCTCCCACTACCTGCGCCCGGCGCACCTGGCCCAGCTCCGGCGGATCGTGGACGACCCGGAAGCCTCCTCGAACGACAAGTTCGTGGCGCTGGACCTGCTGAAGAACGCCAACATCGCCGCCGCCGGGGTGCTGCCGATGTGCCAGGACACCGGCACGGCGATCGTCATGGGCAAGCGCGGGCAGAACGTGCTCACCGAGGGCGGTGACGAGGAGGCGCTGTCGCACGGCATCTTCGACGCCTACACCAAGCTCAATCTGCGGTACTCGCAGATGGCCCCGCTGACCATGTGGGAGGAGAAGAACACCGGCTCGAACCTGCCCGCGCAGATCGAGCTGTACGCGACCGACGGCGGCGCGTACAAGTTCCTCTTCATGGCCAAGGGCGGCGGCTCGGCCAACAAGTCGTTCCTCTTCCAGGAGACGAAGGCCGTCCTCAACGAGGCCTCCATGATGAAGTTCCTGGAGGAGAAGATCCGTTCGCTGGGCACCGCGGCCTGCCCGCCGTACCACCTGGCGATCGTGGTCGGCGGCACGTCGGCGGAGTTCGCGCTGAAGACCGCGAAGTACGCCTCCGCGCACTACCTGGACGAGCTGCCCGCCGAGGGCTCCCCCACCGGGCACGGCTTCCGGGACAAGGAGCTGGAGGAGAAGGTCTTCGAGCTGACCCAGAAGATCGGCATCGGCGCGCAGTTCGGCGGCAAGTACTTCTGCCACGACGTGCGCGTGGTGCGCCTGCCCCGGCACGGCGCCTCGCTGCCCGTCGCCATCGCCGTCTCCTGCTCGGCGGACCGCCAGGCGACCGCGAAGATCACGGCCGAGGGCGTCTTCCTGGAGCAGTTGGAGACGGACCCGGCGCGCTTCCTGCCGGACACCACCGACGAGCACCTGGACGAGTCCGGCGACGTGGTGAAGATCGACCTGCGCCGCCCGATGGACGAGATCCTCGCCGAGCTGACCAAGTACCCGGTCAAGACCCGGCTCTCGCTGACCGGTCCGCTGGTGGTGGCGCGCGACATCGCGCACGCCAAGATCAAGGAGCGGCTGGACGCGGGCGAGGAGATGCCGCAGTACCTGAAGGACCACCCGGTCTACTACGCGGGCCCGGCGAAGACGCCCGAGGGGTACGCCTCCGGTTCGTTCGGCCCGACCACGGCCGGCCGCATGGACAGCTACGTCGCCCAGTTCCAGGCGGCCGGCGGTTCGAAGGTGATGCTCGCCAAGGGCAACCGCAGCAAGCAGGTCACCGACGCCTGCGACGCTCACGGCGGCTTCTACCTCGGGTCCATCGGCGGCCCGGCCGCGCGCCTGGCGCAGGACTGCATCAAGAAGGTCGAGGTCGTCGAGTACGAGGAGCTCGGCATGGAGGCGGTCTGGAAGATCGAGGTCGAGGACTTCCCCGCGTTCGTCGTGGTGGACGACAAGGGCAACGACTTCTTCACCGAGCCCGCCCCCGCGCCGACCTTCACCAGCATCCCGGTGCGCGGCCCCGGCCTCGGCTGACGGGCCGGGCGCGAACGGGCCGCCCACCCGCACGGGCCCGCCCACCGCACGAGACCACCCTCCTCGGGGGCGTACGGCCGGATCGCTTCGGCCGTACGCCCCCGCGGCCGTATGTACCGCGGGGGCTACCGGCGCCGGCGGGCCGGGACGGTCAGCAGGGCCTGCCCCGGGGCGAGGACGGTCGGCCCGCACCAGGGGGCGGCCCCAGTACTGTCCGGTGCCCGCACCGGAGCGGGGTCCGCCTCCCGGCCGCGCCTCCGGGCGACGTACGCCGCTGCTCCCCGGGCCTTCGCACCGGTCCCCCGCACCGAAAAGATCAAGCCAATTTCGCCGGTACGGGGTCCGGGCGGTGGGCCCGGCAGCCCCGCTCCCCGTACCCCGTCCGGTCCGCGCTCCGGGGCGGCCGGGCCGGAAGCGGCCCGGTGGCGTCCGGCACCCGCGCGGACAGCGCTTGGGCCGGGCCGGCCACCCCCGCGGCCGTCGCGCGGGGGGTCGCGGACGGCCGGACGGGCGGCCCCGGGCGGTGTCCGCCGGACGCGCGAGGGCCGCGGCGGACACCGCCGTTTTCCCGCAGCGCGGCCCCGGACCGGCTTGCGCGGGGCCCCGTCCTGCGGTGGGTTGGCGGGTGCCCCGCCGCGCTCCCGGCCGACCACGCCCGCCGTACGCGGCGGGAGATCCCGGCATCCGACCCGCCGGGAGGTCCCGACAGCCCGCTGTCCCACCCCCGCGGTCACCCCGCACCACCGGAAAGGCGGACGCGCCATGACGCCGGCCCCTCACCGCAGCCCCGTACGCGCCCACTCCGACGACCTGCTCGCCTTCATCTCCTCCGCTCCCTCGCCGTACCACGCGGTGGCGAGCGCCGCGGCGCGTCTGGAGAAGGCCGGATTCCGCGAACGGGACGCCACCGAGGACTGGACCGGGACGACCGGCGGCGGTTACGTCACCCGCGGCGGCGCGCTGATCGCCTGGTACGTCCCCGAGGGCGCCCCGGCACACACTCCGTTCCGGATCGTCGGCACCCACACCGACTCGCCCAACCTGCGGGTGAAGCCCGCGCCCGACACCGGAACGGCCGGCTGGCGGCAGATCGGCGTCGAGATCTACGGCGGGGTGCCGCTCAACACCTGGCTGGACCGCGATCTCGGCCTCAGCGGCCGGCTCGCCCTGCGGGGCGGCCCGGACGGTCCGCGCGAGCGGCTGGTGCTGATCGACGAGCCGCTGCTGCGGGTGCCGCAGCTCGCGATCCATCTGGACCGCCAGGTCAACGAGGGCGCCCTGCTGGACCGGCAGCGGCATCTCGCGCCGGTGTGGGCGCTGGGCGACCCGGTGGACGGGGCGCTGCTGCGCAGGGTCGCGGCGGCGATCGACGAGGACCCCGCGGACGTGCTCGGCTGGGACCTGATGCTGCACGACGTGCAGCCGCCCGGATACCTGGGCGCGGAGGCGGAGTTCGTGGTGGCGCCGCGGCTGGACAACCTGGTGTCCGTGCACGCGGGCGTCACGGCCCTCGTCGACGCGGCGACGGGCGACCGCCCGCCCGCGTACGTACCGGTGCTGGCCGCCTTCGACCACGAGGAGGTCGGCAGCGTCTCCGAGACCGGGGCGCAGAGCCCGATGCTGGAGCGGGTGCTGTCCCGTTCGGTGACCGCCCGGGGCGGCAGCGGGGAGGACTGGTCGCGTGCGCTGGCGGGCACCTTCTGCGTGTCGGCGGACATGGCGCACGCGGTGCACCCCAACTACACCGAGCGGCACGACGCGGGGCACCGTCCGCTGCCCAACGGCGGGCCGACGGTGAAGGTCAACACCAACCAGCGGTACGCGACCGATTCGACGGGCATCGCGGTCTTCGCGGCGGCCTGCGAGCGGGCGCGGGTGGCGTGGCAGCCGTTCGCCGTCAACAACGCGATGCCGTGCGGCACCTCCATCGGCCCGCTGACGGCGGCCCGGCTCGGGGTGCCGACGGTGGATGTCGGGGTGGCGGGGTTGTCGATGCACTCGGCGCGCGAACTGTGCGGGGCGCAGGACCCGGCCCATCTCTCGGCCGTGCTGCGGGAGATCATGACGGCGGGCTGACGCCGTGCCGGCGGTGCGCGGGGCGGCGGCCGGCGGGGGAACCGCAGGCCGCCGCCCCGTCGCCCGTCAGGCGAACCGCTGGGCCGCGCTCCCGTCGCACGCCCGCAGGACGAGCGGGGCGGTGGCGGAGGCGAGGGTGGCGCAGAGGCCGGTCGCGGCCTCCGGGCGCAGGGTGCCGCCCTGCCGGACGAACCGCTGGTTGGCCGCGCCGGAGCAGTTCCACAGCACCAGCTGCTCGCCGGAGTTGTACGCGGCCCCCGGCACGTCGAGGCACCGGTCGTGGCTGAGGGCGGTGCGCAGGGTCCGGGTCCCGGTGTCGTACCACCAGTCCTGGTTGCGGCCGTCGTGGCAGGTCCAGCCGGTGGGGACGGTGCCGTTGCGGGTCACCGAGCCGGGGACGTCCAGGCAGGCGCCGGTGGCGGGGTGGGTCAGCGGCACGAAGACGTCGTCCCAGGCGCCGGCGCGCAGCACCGGGGTCCCGGTGGAGGCGGGGTCGGCGCAGCTCGCCTCGCGGGCGGTGGTCGCCCAGAGTTGGGTGAGGCACGAGGCGAAGGCGGCGTGGCCGCGCGCGTTGGGGTGGAAGGACTGGCGGACGGAGTTCTCGTCGGGCAGGCCGGGCTTGGTGAGGTCGATGAAGAGGCCGCGGGCCCAGGTGGAGTCGGTGCAGACCTCGTGGCCGTGGAAGAGGCGCGAGTTGTCGAGGTACACGGCCCCGGTGGCGGCGGCGGCCCGTCTGATCCCGCGTTCGAAGGCCGGGACGGCGGTGTCGCGGCCCCAGGCGGTGTCGGAGTCGTAGCCCAGTCCGCCGCAAGCGATTTTGGTGGAGAACTGCGGGTTGTCGCGGAAGTCCGGACCGATCGGGCTCGGGTAGCCCATCACGACCAGGCGGTAGTCGCCGGTGGCGTACCCGGCATCCGTCATCACCGTGCGCAGGTCGCGGACGGACTGTTCGACCCTGGGGACCAGGGCGTCCACGCGGGCCTGCCAGCCGGGGGCGTAGCCGGCGGCGCAGGGGCCCTGGAGGGTGAGGTAGCGCACCACGCAGTCGGTCATGACGGGGCCGAACTGGAGCTCGTCGTTGGCGCCGACGACCAGGACGATCATCTTGATCCTGGTGTTGCGGGCCTTGATCGCGAGGCTGTCGCTCTGGACGAGTTCGTCGGCGTACTGCGGGGTTCCGCCGATGACCACGTTCGCGGTGGACGCTCCGGAGCAGGAGACGTTGTAGGTGACGTCGGCGGGGATGCCGGTGCGGTGGACGGCGGCGTCCGGCGAGCGGTGGCACCAGTTGTCGGGGCCGTTGGTGCCGGGTTCGTAGGCGCCGACGCCCTCGCCGGAGATCTCGCTGTCGCCGAGCGAGATCAGCCCGCTCCTGCGCGCGGCGGGCGGGCGCTCCTCGGGGCTGCCGTAGAGGGCGGTCGCCTCGGCGGCGCGGACGGCTTCGAGGGCGGGAGGGAGCGGGGTGGATGCGAGGGCGGTGGTGCCCGGCGCGGCGGCGCCGGCCGGTCCTGCGGCGAGGGTGCCGCCGAGCGTCGCCGCCAGCAGGGCGGTGACCGCGACCGTACGGCGGAGTCTGTACCTCGTGCGCCTCATTGCGCCTCCAGGAGTGTGGTTACCCAAGGTATTTACTGGTCGTCAGGCACCCTGGGAACAGTTGGAACAAGACAAATGCTCACCTTTACCGGAGGTTCGAGAACCATGGCCGACACACCCGCGGACGAGTACCGCGTCGAACACGACTCGATGGGCGAGGTGAAGGTGCCCGCGCACGCCAAGTGGCGGGCCCAGACCCAGCGCGCCGTGGAGAACTTCCCGGTCTCCGGCCAGCGGCTGGAGCGCGCCCACATCGAGGCGCTGGCCCGTGTCAAGGCGGCCGCCGCCAAGGTCAACGCCGAACTCGGGGTGCTGGACCCGGACGTGGCCGGGGCGATCCGGCAGGCCGCGGCGGAGGTGGCCGAGGGCCGCTGGGACGAGCACTTCCCGGTCGACGTGTTCCAGACCGGCTCGGGCACCTCGTCCAACATGAACGCCAACGAGGTGATCGCCACGCTCGCCTCGGAGCGGCTGGGCCGCGAGGTCCACCCGAACGACCACGTCAACGCCTCCCAGTCCTCCAACGACGTCTTCCCGTCCTCCATCCACATCGCCGCCACCGCGGCCGTGCGGCGCGACCTGGTGCCGGCGCTGGAGCACCTGGCCGAGGCGCTGGAGCGCAAGGCGGCCGAGTTCTCCGAGGTGGTGAAGTCGGGCCGGACCCACCTGATGGACGCCACTCCGGTCACGCTCGGCCAGGAGTTCGGCGGTTACGCGGCGCAGATCCGCCACGGCGTGGAGCGACTGGAGTCCTCGCTGCCCCGGCTCGCGGAACTCCCGCTCGGCGGGACCGCGGTGGGCACCGGGATCAACACCCCTCCCGGCTTCTCCGCCGCGGTGATCGCGGAGGTGGCCCGGGTCACCGGGCTGCCGCTGACCGAGGCGCGTGACCACTTCGAGGCGCAGGGCGCCCGCGACGGCCTGGTGGAGACCTCCGGCCAGCTCCGCACGGTCGGCGTCTCGCTCACCAAGATCTGCAACGACCTGCGGTGGATGTCCTCGGGTCCGCGCACCGGTCTGGCCGAGATCCGGCTGCCCGACCTCCAGCCGGGCTCCTCGATCATGCCCGGCAAGGTGAACCCGGTGATCCCGGAGGCGGTGCTGATGGTGGCGGCGCAGGTGACCGGGAACGACGCGACGGTGGCGGCGGCGGGCGCGGCGGGCAACTTCGAGCTCAACGTGATGCTGCCGGTGATGGCGAAGAACCTGCTGGAGTCGGTCCGGCTGCTCGCCAACGCCGCCCGGCTGCTGGCCGACCGCACGGTGGACGGGATCGAGGCCGACGTGGAGCGGGCCCGCGCCTACGCGGAGTCCTCCCCCTCGGTGGTGACGCCGCTCAACAGGTACCTGGGGTACGAGGCGGCGGCGAAGATCGCCAAGAAGTCCCTGGCGGACGGCACCACGATCCGGGAGACGGTGCTGGCGGCCGGCCACGTCGACCGCGGCGACCTGACGCTCGCCCAGCTCGACGAGGCGCTCGACGTGTTGCGCATGACCCGGCCGTAGAGTGCCGCGGGCGGCCGGGCGTCCCGGCCGCCCGCGCCGTGATCCGCGTCGCAGCGCCCGCGGACCCGGCTCCGTAAGATCTCTGCATGACAGGTACGGGGACGCATTCGGGAGAGTACGCACGCTGGTCGCCCGGGGACCAGATCCTCTGGCGGTACCGGGACAACGGGGGCGGGCCGGGCCCGCGTCCGGTCCACATCTGCCGGCCGGTGACGGTGGTGCAGGACACCCCCGAACTGCTGGCCGCGTGGATGGCCCCCGGCACCGAGTGCGTGCGGCCGGTGCTGGCCGACGGCACCCAGGTGCACGCGGAGCCCCTGGCGACCCGCTACACCGCGCCGCGCACCACCGCCCGCTCGACCTGGTTCGGCGCCGGCGTCCTCAAGCTGGCGCGGCCCGGCCGGCCGTGGTCGGTCTGGCTGTTCTGGGACCGCGGATGGATCTTCCGGAACTTCTACGTCAACCTCGAAGAGCCACTCACTCGATGGGATGGCGGGGTCGACTCCGAGGACCACTTCCTCGACATCAGCGTGAGTCCGGATCACAGCTGGCGCTGGCTGGACGAGGACGAGTTCGCGCAGGCCCAGCGCGTCGGGCTGATGGACCCTGCCACCGCCGCACGGGTGCGCGAGGCGGGCCAGGAGGCCCTGTCCGTGGTCCGGGCGTGGGGCAGGCCGTTCCGGGACGGCTGGGAGCACTGGCGGCCCGATCCGGCCTGGCCGGTGCCCGCGTTGCCGGATGACTGGGACCGCACCCCGGCGCGGATGCCGTCGTGAGACCCTTGAAGGACCCCAGGGGTGCAAACGTAGGATCACTCACTCCGGGGCGCGCCGGTCACAACCGGCGTACCGGGCAAGGGGCCTGACCCCGGGTCATCCGGGCGGGTCGCCCGAGTCATCCGAGTCGACGCTTCGGCCGCATCATCCGCGCGGGTCTCCGCCCCGCGGACCGCACGGACCACTACGAGGGGGTGGAGACGTGTCCGCTGTGTGCTGCACGGCCGCCGGAAACACCGGCCCCACCGAACGCACTGCCACCGGCCGGTCTCCCCGACGCGCGGTTTCGGCCCCGCGCACCCGGGCGGACGGCGCCGGCCGTTGTCCCCGCCCCCCTCGCCGGGGCAGAGTGACGCCCCACGAGGTGTCTGCCTCATACACCCGGCCCGGACGGACGGAACCCCACGCGTGACGGAGCACCCCACCTCCCACGAAGGCCGCCGGCCCCTCGCCGCCCGGCCCCAGGAACGCACCCGGCCCCGGCAGCAGGAGGGCGCCCCGGCGAACGCGGGCGGGCCGTCGGCGGCCCTGGTCCCGGCGCCCGCCGGAGCCCCGGCCGCCGACGGCCCGCCCACCGGCGCCGATCCCCAGGCGGTGGCCCGGCGCGAGGGCGACCGGCTGCGCTTCGTGGGCGCGGCCACCCGCCGGATCGCCCGCGGCATCGACCTGGACGAGATCGTCCTCGGTCTCTGCCGGGCCAGCGTGCCGACGTTCTGCGACGAGATCCTGGTCTACCTGCGCGACCCGCTGCCGGTCGGCGACGAGCGGCCCACGTCGCCGTTCGTCCTGCGGCTGCGCCGGGCCGACCGGCTGCGGTCCCCCGACGAGGAGACCGAGCCCGCACCCGACACCGAGCGGCTGCGCCCGGTCGTCGTGGTGGAGCCGCAGCCCGACCCGATGCCCGGCGCCGACCTCTGCGAGGTCCACCCCGGCAGCGCGCTCGCCGAGGTGCTGCGCGGCGTGCGGCCGGTCTTCGGCGACTCCGCCGCGGCCCGCGCCGCGCTGCCCGAGCTCCTCGGACCGGGGCGTTCCGCGCCCACCGGGCACCGGGCGATCCTCGCCCCGCTGCGCGGACGCCGCCGGGTGACCGGCGCCGCGGTCTTCGTGCGCGGCACCGAACGGCCCGCCTTCGAGGCCAACGACCTGCTGGTCGCCGCCCAGCTCGCCACCCACACGGCGCTCGGCATCGACAAGGCGGTGCTCTACGGCCGCGAGGCGTACATCGCCGACGAACTCCAGCGGACCATGCTGCCGGACTCGCTGCCGCAGCCCACCGGGGTGCGGCTCGCCTCCCGCTACCTGCCGGCCGCCGAGACGGCCCGGGTCGGCGGCGACTGGTACGACGCGATCCCGCTGCCGGGCAGCCGGGTCGCGCTGGTCGTCGGGGACGTCATGGGGCACTCGATGACCTCGGCCGCGATCATGGGCCAGCTCCGCACCACCGCGCAGACGCTCGCCGGTCTCGACCTGCCGCCGCAGGAGGTCCTGCACCACCTGGACGAGCAGGCGCAGCGGCTCGGCAGCGACCGCATGGCGACCTGCCTCTACGCGGTGTACGACCCGGTCAACCACAAGATCACGGTGGCCAACGCGGGCCATCCGCCGCCCGTGCTGCTGCACCTCGGTGGCCGGGCCGAGGTGCTCGACATGCCGCCGAACGCGCCCATCGGGGTCGGTGGGGTCGACTTCGAGGCGGTCGAGCTGGAGGCTCCGGCCGGCGGCACCCTGCTCCTCTACACCGACGGGCTGGTCGAGTCCCGTCTGCGGGACGTGTGGACCGGCATCGAGCAGTTGCGCGAGCGGCTGGCGGCCACCGCGCGGCTGACCGGCTCCGACCACGCGCCGCCGCTGGAGGCGCTCTGCGACGACGTGCTGGACATGCTGGGCCCGGGTGACCGGGACGACGACATCGCCCTGCTCGCGGCCCGCTTCGACGGGATCGCGCCGAGCGACGTGGCGTACTGGACGCTGGAACCGGAGGACGAGGCGCCGGGCAAGGCACGGCGGCTGGCCCGGCGGGCGGTCTCCCGGTGGGGGCTGGACAGCCTGTCGGACGAGGTGGAACTGCTGGTCAGCGAGGTGGTCACCAACGCGGTCCGGTACGCGGAGCGCCCGGTGACCGTGCGGTTGCTGCGGACCGACGTCCTGCGCTGCGAGGTGGGCGACGACTCGCCGCAGCTCCCCCGGCAGCGCAAGGCGCGGGAGACCGACGAGGGCGGCCGCGGGCTGTTCCTGGTCAACCGGCTGGCCCGCCGGTGGGGCGCGACCCGGCTCTCCTCGGGCAAGGTCGTCTGGTTCGAGATGGCGACGCGGGGGCAGTAGCGGCCCCCGCGTCCCAGGGGCGTTTCGGGCCGTCACTGGCCCCAGGTGAAGTCGTCGCTGCCGCCCGGCCGTTCGCCGGGCTGCTGGTCGTCCTCCTCGGGGTCCTCCGTGCTGGAGCTGGAGGTGCTCGGCGTCGGCGAGATGCTCCGGCTCGGCGTGGGCGAGGGCGACTCGGAGGCCGGCGGCTCGCTGGAGCGCGAGGGGGTGGGCGAGGCGCTGGACGGGGTCGGGGACGCCGTCTCGGACTCGGAGGGCGTCGCCGAGGGGGTCGGCGGCGGTGCCACCTCGCCCGCCTCGACGTGTCCCAGGTCGAATCGCGCGTCGGAGCCGCCGCCGAGGGCGCCCAGCGTGTAGTCGGCCCAGATCCGGGCGGGGAAGCCGCCGCCGTTGGCGCGGCCGGAGTTGGCGGTGCCGGTGAGGCTGACCTGCGCGCCGCCCTTGGCCGGGGACTCCCCGTAGAGGGCGACGACGGTGGTCAGTTCGGGCGTGTAGCCGGCGAACCAGGCGGCCTTGTTGTTCTCGGAGGTGCCGGTCTTGCCCGCCGCCTCGTAGGCCGTGGTGTTGGCGGCGCTGCCGGAACCGGAGTCGACGACGCCGGTCAGGCCCGAGGTGACGGTGTCGGCCGAGGTGCGGCTGATGACCTGCTCGCCGACCCCGTCGACCGCCTCGACCTCGCGGTCGCGGTGCTCGGCCTTCTTCACGATGAAGGGCGTGACCTTCTTGCCGTGGTTGTCGAGGGTGGCGTAGGCGCCGGCCATGTCCCAGGTGGAGGCGTTCATGGTGCCGAGGGTGATGGCGGGGCGCTCGGGGAAGTTCTCGTCGGGCAGGCCGAGGGAGAGCGCGGTCTGCTTGACGTTCTTCGGGCCCACGTCCACGACCATCTGCGCGAAGACGGAGTTCACCGAGCTGTTCAGGGCCCGCTGGACGCTGATCCGGCCGTAGTCCTGGTCGTCCTCGTTCTCCGGGGCGAACGGGGTGTCGCTGCCGACGACGGGCCGCTTGCTGGTGCCGTCGTAGACCGTGTTCAGGCCGATGGTGTTGCCGTCCTGGGTGACGGACCCGTTCTCCAGGGCGGAGGCCAGCACCAGCGGCTTGAAGGTGGAGGCGGGCTGGTAGTCCCGGCGGGTCGCGTTGGAGATGTAGTGCTCGGTGGCGCTGGTGCCGCCGTAGAGGGCGACCACCGCGCCGGTCTTCGGGTCGACGGAGGTGGCGCCCGCCTGGACGGTCGCGTCCACCTTGCTGCCCTCCCGGTCGAGCTTGGACTCCAGCTCGGCGTCGACCGACTTCTCCAGCTGCTTCTGCTTCTTCTTGTCGACGTTGAGGGTGATCGTCCAGCCGCCGGCGCTGAGCTGCTCCTCGGTGACGCCCTGCTTCTCCAGCTCGTCGTTGGCCGCCTCGACCAGGTAGCCGGTCTGGCCCTCCAGGCCGGGAGCGGCCTTGGGCTCCTGCGGGACGGGGAACTTCAGCCCGGCCCGCGCGGAGGCGTCGAGCCACCCCTGCTCGACCATGTTGTCCAGGGTGTAGGCCCACCGGTCCTTCACCAGGCGCTTGCCGGTGTCGGTGGCCGAGGACCAGTCGTACTGGCTCGGCGCCTGGAGGACGGAGGCCAGGTAGGCGCCCTGGGAGACGTTCAGCTTCTCGGCGTCCACGCCGTAGTAGGCCTGCGCCGCGGCCTGGATGCCGCTCGCGCCGCGGCCGTAGTACGCGGTGTTGATGTACCCGGCGAGGATGTCGTCCTTGGTCATCCGCTGGTCGACCTTGAGCGAGATCACCAGTTCCTTGAGCTTGCGGCTGACCGTCGGGTCCTGCGTCAGGTAGTAGTTCTTCACGTACTGCTGGGTGATGGTCGAGCCGCCCTGCTTGCCCTTGCCGCTGAGGGTGCTGAGCAGGGCCCGGGTGGTGCCCTTCAGGTCGACGCCCTTGTCCTGGTAGAAGGACTTGTTCTCGGCGGCGACGAAGGTGTGCTGCACGTCCTTGGGCACCTGGGCCAGGTCCACGATCTCGCGGTTGACGGTGCCGCTGCGGGCCAGCAGGGTGCCGTCGCTGTACTCGTAGACGTTGCTCTGCTTCTCGGCGTCGGCGTTGGCGGCGGGCACGTCGACGTAGACGTACAGCGCCGCGAAGGCGGCCATGACGAGGAGGCAGGCACCGAAGAACGTGCCCAGCATCCGCTTCCAGGTGAAGAGGCCGCGTATGCCGCCCTTCTCCCCCGGCCCGCGTGATCCGCGGGTCCGGGCCCGTCGCTCGTCCGCTCGCCCCATCGTTGCAGTGCTCCCGTTTCTCATCGACCCGCTCGGTTCGGCCAAGACAGCTAACACCGCCGACCCGGACAAAAAGCAAGTGATCCGGTCTTTTCCGGACGTGACAATCAGCACCTGTCGCTAGGGGAACCGACGCACGGGAGGTGCGCGGGGTTGCGGGATGCATTAATGTGTAATCACATTGCTAGCTGCACCCGATACGCATCCCACGGGGGACCCCATGACCGGACAGCACCCTTCGGCACCGCGGACCGACCTGCCCGTGGACACGCCCGACATGCCCGCCGCGCAGGTCAGGGAGGTTCCGGCACACTCCATCCCCGGCGGCCTCGGCCTGCTGCTGACCGTCGTCGGCGTCCTCGCGGGCATCGGCCTGATCGTCGTCGGCGCCGTGACCGGCTCCGGCGGGAACAAGGGCCTCGGCGTCCCGCTGGGCATCCTCGGCGGCCTGCTCGCGCTCGCCTCCTTCTTCTGCATGAGCGGTGTGAAGATGGTCGCTCCCGGCGAGGCCCGGGTGATCCAGCTCTTCGGCCGCTACGTCGGCACCATCCGCACCGACGGGCTGCGCTGGATCAACCCGCTCACCTCCAGCCGGAAGATCTCCACCCGCGTCCGGAACCACGAGACCTCCGTACTGAAGGTCAACGACGCCTACGGCAACCCGATCGAGCTGGCCGCGATCGTCGTCTGGAAGGTCGAGGACACCGCCCAGGCGCTCTTCGAGGTCGACGACTTCCTGGAGTTCGTCGCCACCCAGACCGAGGCGGCCGTGCGGCACATCGCCATCGAGTACCCGTACGACGCCCACGAGGAGGAAGGGCTCTCACTGCGCGGCAACGCCGAGGAGATCACCGAGAAGCTGGCGGTCGAACTGACCGCACGGGTGCGGGCGGCCGGCGTCCGCATCATCGAGTCGCGCTTCAGCCACCTCGCCTACGCCCCCGAGATCGCCTCCGCGATGCTCCAGCGGCAGCAGGCCGGGGCGGTCGTCGCGGCCCGCAAGCAGATCGTCGAGGGCGCGGTGGGCATGGTCGAGATGGCGCTCACCCGGATCGCCGAGCAGGACATCGTGGAGCTGGACTCCGAGCGCAAGGCGGCCATGGTCAGCAACCTGATGGTGGTGCTGTGCGGCGACCGGGCGGCCCAGCCGGTCCTGAACACGGGCACCCTCTACCAGTGACCGGACAGAACCCCCCCGGCGGGCCGCGGCAGCGCAAGCAGATGCTGCTGCGGCTCGACCCCGCCGTGCACGACGCGCTGGCCCGCTGGGCCTCGGACGAACTGCGCAGCGCCAACGCGCAGATCGAGTTCCTGCTGCGGCGGGCGCTCGCGGAGGCGGGCCGGCTTCCGGGTGGGGCGGCCCCGATCGCCCGCCGCGGGCGGCCGCCCAAGCGGACGGCGGAGCCGGGCGCGGAAACCGGCTCCGAGCCGGGCACGGGAACGGGCACGGAGCCGGGTGGCGGGCCGGATGCGGAACCCGGCACCCGCGACCGATGACTGCGGCAAGGATGTATACACCGTAGGTATACACGCGGTGTACAGTACTGCCCATGTCTATCGGCCACACCCTGCTCGGGCTCCTGGAGTCCGGCCCACGCCACGGTTACGACCTGAAGCGCACCTTCGACGAGAAGTTCGGCCACGACCGTCCGCTGCACTACGGGCAGGTCTACTCGACCATGTCCCGGCTGCTGAAGAACGGCCTCGTCGAGGTGGACGGCGTCGAGAGTGACGGCGGTCCAGAGCGCAAGCGGTACGCGATCACCGAGGCCGGCGTCACCGACGTCGCCGACTGGCTCGCCCAGCCGGAGAAGCCGGAGCCGTACCTCCAGTCGACCCTGTACACCAAGGTGGTGCTGGCACTGCTGACCGGCCGCAGCGCCGCCGGCGTGCTGGACGCGCAGCGCGCCGAGCACCTGCGGCTGATGCGCGTCCTCACCGACCGCAAGCGCCGCGGCGACCTCGCCGACCAGCTCATCTGCGACCACGCGCTCTTCCACCTGGAAGCCGACCTGCGCTGGCTGGAACTCACCGCCACCCGCCTCGACAAGCTCGCCGCGGCGGTGACCGGGTGACCCCCGACGGCTCCCTGCTGGTCGCCCGCGACCTGCGCAAGTCCTACGGCTCGACGCCCGCCCTGGACGGTGCCTCCTTCTCCGTCCACCCCGGCGAGGTCGTCGCCGTGATGGGCCCCTCCGGCTCCGGCAAGTCCACCCTGCTGCACTGCCTGGCCGGCATCGTCACCCCCGACTCCGGCTCCGTCACCTACGCCGGACGCGAGCTGTCCGGCATGTCCGACGCCGGCCGCAGCGCCCTGCGCCGCAGCGACTTCGGCTTCGTCTTCCAGTTCGGCCGGCTCGTGCCGGAGCTGACCTGCGTGGAGAACGTCGCCCTGCCCCTGCGCCTCAACGGCGTCCGCCGCAAGGCCGCCGAGCGGACCGCGCTGACCTGGATGGAGCGGCTGGAGGTCGAATCCCTGGCCGCCGAGCGGCCCGGCGAGATATCCGGCGGACAGGGCCAGCGGGTCGCGGTGGCCCGTGCGCTCGCCTCCTCGCCGAAGGTGCTGTTCGCCGACGAGCCGACCGGCGCGCTCGACTCGTACAACGGCGAACGGGTCATGGAACTGCTCACCGAGGCGGCCCGGTCGGCCCGGGTCGCCGTGGTGCTGGTGACCCACGAGGCGCGGGTCGCCGCCTACTCCGACCGGGACGTCACCGTGCGCGACGGCCGGGCCGTCGATCTGGAGCACGCCGTATGACGCTGATCGACGGGCGGGACGCCCCACCCCACGAGGCCGCACCGGCCCCCGGCCCGTCCTGGCCGGCCGCCCGGCTGCGGGATCTCGGGTTCGGCATCCGCTTCGCCTCCTCCGGCGGGCGCGAGGGCTGGATCCGCACCCTGCTCACCGCCGTCGGCGTCGGGATCGGCGTGGCGCTGCTGCTCGTCGCCTCGTCGGTGCCGCACCTGCTGGAGGAGCGGGACGCGCGGAGCAGGGCACGCGAGGAGGCCCGCACGTCGGCGGCGCCCGACGCCCGGACGGAGAAGTCGGACACCACGGTGCTGCGGCTCGGCGCCGAGACGGAGTTCCGCGGCCGGGCCGTGGCCGGCTTCCTGATGCGCGCCGAGGGCACGCGGCCGGTACTGCCGCCGGGCATCCCGGCCCTCCCGGCGGACGGGGCGATGTACGTCTCCCCCGCGCTGAGGGAGCTGCTCGCCTCCTCCGAGGGCCGGCTGCTGCGCGAACGCCTGCCGTACGCGATCACCGGCACCATCGGGGACGCCGGTCTGGTCTCCCCCGACGAACTGCGCTACTACGCGGGCCGCGACGCCTTGACCGCGGCCGACGGCGGCCACCGCCTCGCCGCGTACGGCGACGACGGTGCGGCCGAACCACTGGCCCCGCTGCTGGTGGTCCTGCTGGTGATGGTGTGCGTGGTGCTGCTGGTACCGGTGGGCCTTTTCATCGCCACCGCGGTCCGCTTCGGCGGCGAACGCAGGGACCGCAGGCTCGCCGCGCTGCGGCTGGTCGGCGCGGACATCCGGACGACCCGCTGGATGGCGGCGGGCGAGGCGCTGTTCGGCGCGGTGCTCGGACTGCTGGTGGGGCTGGGGATCTTCCTGGTGGCCCGGAGCTTCGCCGGTTCGTTCCGGGTGTGGAACGTCAGCGCCTTCCCGGCCGACCTGGTGCCCGGTCCGTGGTTCTCGCTGCTGGTCGCCGTCTCCGTGCCGCTCTGCGCGGTGCTGGTGACGCTGGCGGCGATGCGCGCCGTGGTGGTCGAGCCGCTGGGCGTGGAGCGCGGGGGCCGTCACCGGGGCCGGCGGCTCTGGTGGCGGCTGGTGATGCCGCTCGCCGGGGCGGCCGTCCTGCTGCACACGGGCAGGGTGGACGAGTTCACCCCGGTCCGGCCGGCGCCGATCGCGGTGGGAGCCACGCTGGTGCTGTTCGGCCTGGCACTGCTGCTGCCGTGGCTGGTCGAGGTCTGCGTGCGCCGGCTGCGCGGCGGTCCGGTGTCCTGGCAACTGGCCGTCCGGCGCCTCCAGTCGGACAGCGCCACGGCGACCCGCGCGGTCAGCGGGGTCACGGTGGCGGTGGCGGGCGCGGTGGCGCTGCAGATGATCTTCGCGGCGATGGGCGACGAGTTCACCCGCATCACCGGCGAGGATCCCTCGCGGGCCCAGTTCTCCATCACCTCGGAACACGTCACCGGCGACGCCGCGGTCACATCGATCGAGGCGTTCCGCGCGACCGAGGGCGTGCGGAAGGTGATCGGCACCGTCGAGGCGTACGCGACCAGGCCGGGCCACTACACCGAGGACCAGATCCAGCCCACCGCCGGACTCACCGTCGGCGACTGCGGCACCCTGCGCGAGATCGCCCGGATCGGCGCCTGCGAGGAGGGGGACGTCTTCGTCGCCCACCCCGCGAACGACCCGGACATGTCCGCGTGGGTCGACCGGACCGCCCGCAAGGGCGAGGTGGTCCAGGTCGACTCGTACTCCGGCGGCGAGCCGCTGCGCTGGACGCTGCCGGCGGACGCGCGCACGGTCACCGGCCGCAGGGACCCGCGGGGCGAGATGCGCGACGGCATCCTGGCGACCGTCGGCGCGATCGACCCGGCCACCCTGCCGAGCGCCTCGGTCGTCACCCAGGTCCTGGTGGACGAGGACGTCGAGGACGTCTCGGAGTACGTACGCAACACCGCCGTCCGGCTCGACCCGGGGGCGCGGGTCGTGGAGCTCACCTCCACCGTGCGCAGCACCCAGTACGCCACCATCCAGACGGGGCTCCAGGTCGGTTCCACCCTGGTGCTGCTGCTGATCGCCGCGTCGCTGCTGGTGCAGCAGATCGAACAGCTGCGGGAGCGCCGGCGGGTGCTCTCGGTGCTGGTCGCCTTCGGGACCCGCCGCTCGACGCTCGCCCGGTCGGTGCTCTGGCAGACGGCGGTACCGGTGGTGGTGGGCCTCGCGACGGCCGTCGCCGGCGGCCTGGGCCTCGGCGCGATGCTCACCTGGATGATCGGCAAGGAGGTGACCCGGTGGTGGGTGTTCCTGCCGATGGCGGGCGCGGGGGCGGCGCTGATCGTGCTGGTCACGCTGGTGGCGCTGCCGCCGCTGTACCGGATGACGCGGCCCTCCGGGCTCCGCACGGAATGAGCCCGCGGGCGGCGGGGCGGCACGCGTGCCGCCCCGCCGCCCGGCGTCAGCCCCGCCGCCCGGCGTCAGCCCCGCGCCTCCGGGATCCGGACCGGCAGGTCGGTCATCGCGGTGCGCAGGGCGGCGGCGAACTCCTCGAACTCCAGGTGCCGGGCGGCCCCGGCGCGCATCGCCAGCGCGACCCGCCGGGAGGGCGCGGGGGCGGCGAAGTCGGCGGTGGTGAGGGCCGGGTTGCGGCCGGTCTCCACCGCCACCGCGGTCCTCGGCAGCAGCGTCACCCCGAGGCCGCCCGCGACGAGCTGGACCAGGGTGGAGAGCCCGGCCGCGGTCGTCGTCACCGGCGCGCCGGCGGTGCGCCCCGCCTCCCGGCAGACGTCCAGCGCCTGGTCACGGAGGCAGTGCCCCTCGTCGAGCAGCAGCAGCGGCAGGTCGCGCAACGCCTCCCGGGGTACGTCCACCCGCCCGCCGAGCGGGTGGCCCTCCTCCATCACCAGGACGAAGTCCTCGTCGAAGAGCGGCAGTTCGACCACGCCCGGCATGCCCAGCGGCACGGCGAGCAGCAGCAGGTCGAGCCTGCCCCCGGCGAGGCCGTCCAGCAGCGAGGAGGTCTGCTCCTCGTGCACCTGGAGGTCGAGCGCCGGATAGCCGCCGTGCACCAGCCGCAGCACGGTCGGCAGCAGGTACGGGGCGACGGTCGGGATCACCCCGAGCCGCAGCGCCCCGGTGAACGGCGCCCGGACCGCCTCGGCCTCCTCCATGAACGCGCCCATCGCGTCGAGCACCACCCCGGTGCGGGAGGCGAGCCGCTCCCCGGCGTGCGAGAGCAGCACCTTGCGCGTCGTACGCTCGATGAGCTGGACACCCAGTGCCTCCTCCAGCGCGGAGACCGCCCCGGAGAGCGCCGGCTGACTCATCCCGATCGATGCCGCCGCGTCCCGGAAGTGCAGATGCTCGGCGACGGCCGCGAAGGCGCGCAGCTGCGCGAGGCTGGGCTGTTTGGTCCTGTTGCCCTGGTTCATCTGAGCCACTGATAGGCACCTCCGATCATCCCGACCGAGTGTAGCTATTTCCGTGATCAATGCACTCTGTGCCAAGGTGGAAGCCGTCCAACCCCCCAGGAAGTCCCCCAAAAAGGGATGTCCTAAGCTGCAAGGAGAGCGCGTGCTCACTGTCGGTGACAAGTTCCCCGAGTTCGACCTGACCGCCTGCGTTTCGCTGGAGAGCGGCAAGGAGTTCGAGCAGATCAACCACAAGACCTACGAGGGTCAGTGGAAGGTCGTCTTCGCGTGGCCCAAGGACTTCACCTTCGTCTGCCCGACCGAGATCGCCGCGTTCGGCAAGCTGAACGACGAGTTCGCGGACCGCGACGCGCAGATCCTGGGCTTCTCCGGCGACTCCGAGTTCGTGCACCACGCCTGGCGCAAGGACCACCCGGACCTGACCGACCTGCCCTTCCCGATGATGGCCGACTCGAAGCACGAGCTCATGCGCGACCTCGGCATCGAGGGCGAGGACGGCTTCGCGCAGCGCGCCGTCTTCATCGTCGACCAGAACAACGAGATCCAGTTCACGATGGTGACCGCCGGCTCCGTGGGCCGTAACCCCAAGGAGGTCCTGCGGGTCCTGGACGCCCTGCAGACCGACGAGCTGTGCCCGTGCAACTGGACCAAGGGCGAGAACACCCTCGACCCGGTCGCGCTCCTCTCGGGCGAGTGAGCTGACACGACATGGCACTCGACGAACTGAAGGCCGCCGTTCCGGACTTCGCCAAGGACCTGAAGCTGAACCTCGGTTCGGTCATCGGCAACAGCGAGCTCCCGCAGCAGCAGCTCTGGGGCACCGTCCTGGCCTGCGCGATCGCCTCGCGCTCGCCGAAGGTGCTGCGTGAGCTGGAGCCGGAGGCGAAGGCCAACCTCTCCGCGGAGGCGTACACCGCCGCGAAGTCGGCAGCCGCCATCATGGCGATGAACAACGTGTTCTACCGGACCCGGCACCTGCTGTCGGACCCGGAGTACGGCAACCTCCGTGCGGGCCTGCGGATGAACGTCATCGGCAAGCCGGGCGTGGAGAAGGTCGACTTCGAGCTGTGGTCGCTCGCCGTCTCCGCGATCAACGGCTGCGGCCAGTGCCTGGACTCCCACGAGCAGGTGCTCCGCAAGGCCGGCGTGGACCGTGAGACCATTCAGGAAGCCGTCAAGATCGCTTCGGTGATCCAGGCGGTCGGCGTGACCCTCGAAGCCGAGGCCGTGCTCGCCGAATAGCAGGACAGCGACACCCCTGTACGGGAAGGGGCCCCGCGGACGACCGACCGTCCGCGGGGCCCCTTCTTCATGTCCCGCACCGCGTGCCGCGCCCGCACCCCCGTGTCCGGGCGCGGCGGGTGTCAGGTTCCGGGCCGCTCCTCCCCGTCGGCGCCGGGCACCCGCCCGTCGTCCGGGGGCGCCTGGTCCGGTGCTCCCGGCTCGCGTGGGGCCGGTTCCTCCTCGGTGTACTCCTCGTACCGGTCCTCGGGCCGGGAGCCGGGCGCCGCGGTGGGCGCCACGGCGAGCGCGGAGGCCCCGCGCGGCTGGGGCGCGCGGCGCGTCGACTCGTTCCGGCTGTACGCCCGCAGATAGCCGACCACCGTGTTGGTCACCGCCACCAGGGGCACCGCGACGACCGCTCCGCCGATCCCGGCGACCATGCCGCCGGCCGCGACCGAGAGCACGACCGCCAGCGGGTGGACCCGGACCGCCCGGCCGAGGATGAACGGCTGCAGGATGTGGCCCTCGATCTGCTGCACGGCGAGCACCACCAGCAGCACCATCAGCGCCGTGAACACGCCTTCGGTGACCAGCGCCACCACGACCGCCAGCGCGCCGGACACCACGGCGCCGACGAGCGGGATGAAGGCGAACAGGAAGATGAACACCGCCAGCGGCACCGCCATCGGCACGTCCAGGAAGTAGATCCCGAGGCCGATGAAGATCGCGTCGATGAGGGCGACCAGCACTGTCCCGCGCACGTAGGCGGTGAGGGTGTGCCAGGCGCGGGGTCCGGCGCCGGCGACCCCGGGGCGGGCCTGGGCGGGCACCAGCTTCAGCGACCACAGCCAGATCCGCTTGCCGTCGTAGAGCAGGAACAGCGTCGAGAACATCGCCAGCAGCATCCCGGTGAGGAACTCGACCATCACCGTGACGCCCTGGAGCCCGGCGGAGGTGATCTCCTCGGTGTTGGTGCCGATGGTGTCGCTGAGGTTCTGCGCGATGTCGTTGATCTGCGACTCGGTGACGTGGAACGGGCTGTCGAGCAGCCAGCGCTTCAGTTCGTCGATGCCGTCGCGGACCCGGTCGGAGAGGGTGTCGATGTTGTCCATCACCTGCCACACCACGAACCAGCCGACGAGGCCCATCACCACGAAGCCCAGCACCGCGGTGACGGCGGTGGCGAGGCCGCGCGGCAGCCCGAGGTTCTTCAACCGGACCACGGTGGGCTGGAGCAGCGCGGTCACCAGGAGCGCCGCCGCGAAGGCCAGCACGACGAGCTGCACGGCGCTGATGACCCGCATCAGCACCCACAGCGTCCCCGCGAGCACCAGCAGCCGCCAGCCCGCCTCGGCCGCCACCCGCATCCCCCAGGGGATGGAGGCGACCGGGTCGGGCCGGGCCGTGACGTCGGGGGCGTAGGCGGGCGGCGCGGGCACCTGTGGCCCGGAGCCGTCGTCCGTTCCGTACGGGGGGCCGGTGGCGCCGTGCGCGGCGAGGTGGTCCTCGTGCACCCCCGTGGTGGCGGCCCGGCGCTGTTCCATCCGGTCGGCCCACTCCGTCAGCCGGGTGCCGAAATGGTTGAGTCTGTCTGGCAGTTTCGACATCTGTGTTCCCTCTCCCCCATGCGGTCCACCACCGTCTACCCCCGAACGGTCAGATGCGACCGTACACGCGCGAAGCCCCGCACCGAGGGACGGTGCGGGGCATCGCGGAGGCGGAGCGGCGGGCGTCCCGGAGGAGGGCCCGCGGGTACGTCTAGTACCAGTGGTTGGCCTGCCAGAAGGACCAGGCGCCGCAGGGGCTGCCGTAGCGGCCGTCCATGTAGCTGAGGCCCCACTTGATCTGGGTGGCCGGGTTGGTCTGCCAGTCGGCGCCGGCGGACGACATCTTGGACCCCGGGAGCGCCTGGACCAGGCCGTACGCGCCGGAAGAGGCGTTGCTCGCACGGTAGTTCCACGAGGACTCGTGGTTCACGATGTTGCTGAAGCACTGGAACTGGTCGGCGGGGATCATCTGCCGGGCCATCGCCTGCACTTCGGCCACGCTGTACGAGCCCTGGGACGCGAACGACGAGGCGGAGCGGATGGCGGACCGGTTGGCGCGCTCTTCCTTCTCCCGCGCCTCGGCCTCCTTGCGCTGCCTCTCGGCCTTGTCCGCCGCCGACTTCTTGGACTTCGCGTCCTTGGCGGCCTGCAGCCGGGCGTTCTCCTCGGCCGACTTCTTCGCGGCGGCGTCCGCGGCGGATGCCTGGGCATCGGCCTGCTGCGTCAGCGAAGCGGTCTGGACCTGGGCCTGCTGGCCCGCGGGGATGTCTGCGAGCAGCGTGGTGTCGGCTGCGGTCGCCTCGAAGTCGTTGTCCGCGACAGCGGGGGTGCTGCCCGACGCAACGCCTACGACGGCGCCAACGGTGGTGACCGCGGTGGCTGATGCCACTGCGAACCCCCGGACCGAGATCCGGCTCACACGGTGTCCTTCCAGCATCGCCCGCTTAGGTGACCTCGCGGGCGCGATCGTGCCCCATGACACTGGCCTCCCTACTGCATGGGTCACGGGAGGCACGGGCCCGGTGGACGGTCCCCCTGCGGGGAACGCCGCGTGGTGCTCGCGGGCGGCATACGGACGGCGGTTGTTGAGTTGTGTGGTGCTGAGTACCTCGGGAGGTACTCGAGTGCCGTATGCGGGGCCTGACGGAAGCAAGACTCTGCCGGACGCGGACACCGGGAGGCAATTCTCTGGTGCGTGGGAAAGCTCACACGTTGTTTACGCCATCCGTTCGGCGGAAATGACGGCGCAGCACGATGCCGCCCGGCTAAGCTCCTTGGCTCGCCGGGCGGCATCGGTGGGACAGCCGGGTCAGAACTACCCTTCTTCCAGCATTTCGGTCACCAGTGCGGCGATCTGCGACCGCTCCGAACGCGTGAGCGTCACATGGGCGAAGAGCGGATGCCCCTTCAGCTTCTCGACCACGGCGACCACTCCGTCGTACCGGCCGACCCTGAGGTTGTCCCGCTGGGCCACGTCGTGCGTGAGGACGACACGGGAATTAGCCCCGATACGGGACAACACGGTCAGCAGGACGTTGCGTTCGAGCGACTGCGCCTCGTCGACGATCACGAACGCGTCGTGCAGCGACCGGCCGCGGATGTGGGTGAGCGGCAGGACCTCCAGCATCCCCCGCCCCAGCACCTCCTCGATGACCTCGCGCCCGGCGACCGCCGAGAGCGTGTCGAAGACCGCCTGCGCCCACGGGCTCATCTTCTCGGACTCGCTGCCGGGGAGATAGCCGAGCTCCTGGCCGCCGACCGCGTACAGCGGACGGAAGACCATCACCTTCTGGTGCTGGCGGCGCTCCAGGACGGCTTCGAGGCCCGCGCACAGCGCGAGCGCCGACTTGCCGGTGCCGGCCCGGCCGCCGAGCGACACGATGCCGACGTCCGGGTCGAGCAGCAGGTCGAGCGCGATCCGCTGCTCGGCGCTGCGGCCGTGGATGCCGAACGCCTCGCGGTCGCCGCGCACCAGCCGCACGTTGCCCTCCGCCGTGACCCGGCCGAGGGCCTTGCCGCGCTCCGACTGGAGCACCAGGCCGGTGTGCACGGGCAGCTCGGACGCCTCGGGGACGTAGAGCGTCTCCTCGCCGAAGAGCAGGTCCACCTGCTCGCCGGAGAGCGACAGCTCCGCCATGCCGGTGAAGCCGGAGTCCGTGATGGCGAGTTCGGCACGGTACTCCTCGGCGAGCAGCCCGACCGAGGACGCCTTGATGCGCAGCGGCAGGTCCTTGGAGACGACGGTGACGTCGTACCCCTCGGCCTGGAGGTTGCGTGCGACGGCGAGGATGCGTGAGTCGTTGTCCCCCAACCGGTAACCGGCCGGCAGTACGCCGGGATCGGAGTGGTTCAGCTCGACACGGAGGGTGCCGCCCAGATCCCCCAGCGGGATCGGGGCGTCCAGCCGCCCGTAGCGGACCCGGAAGTCGTCCAGCAGGCGCAGGGCCTGCCGGGCGAAGTAACCGAGTTCGGGGTGGTGCCTTTTGGCCTCCAGCTCCGTGACCACGACGATCGGGAGCACGACTTCGTGCTCGTCGAACCGGGCCATGGCGTTGGGGTCGGCCAGCAGGACGCTGGTGTCGAGAACGTAAGTGCGCCTGTCGGGCATGCGGCGCTTAGTGCTGGTCACCACGGAAGGACGTACCCCCTCGGACGAGGACGGGGAGTGCGACGGGCGTCGCGGGACTTCCCGGAGGAAGAGGACGGACCGGGTTCGGGCCCGAAGCGCGGGGCCGAACGCCGGCCCTCCGCGTCGGCCGTACGGTGCGTACGGTCCTTCGTGTGCAAAGGGCCTCCCGGGCGGGCGGCGGTGCCGTCCGCATGGACACGACGTCCGCCCGGCTACTGACCGGACGTCGACCTGACAGGGGTATGCCCTCCCGCACGCGAAGACATGCAGGGAGCTGCTCCACGATGCGGATGCTTCCTGGTGGACGCGCGGTGACGGGGTGATGACGCCCCCTTCCGGGGTCCCCCGGAAGAGGCGCCCGCCAAGCCGGACGGGCGCCCCCGGTGCCGGGAGCGCCCGTCGTGCGGCTTCCGCGGGGAAGCCGTGCGGCACGTGTGGGAAGGGGACGGCGCGGGGCCGTCCGTCAGGCCCCGTAGCGCCGGTGGCGGGCGGCGTAGTCGCGGAGCGCGCGGAGGAAGTCGACCTTGCGGAAGGCCGGCCAGAACACCTCGCAGAAGTAGTACTCGGAGTGCGCGCTCTGCCACAGCATGAAGCCGGACAGGCGCTGCTCGCCGCTGGTGCGGATCACCAGGTCCGGGTCGGGCTGGCCCCGGGTGTAGAGGTGCTCGGAGATGAGGTCGGTGGAGACGATCTCGGCCAGTTCCTCGAAGGTGGTGCCCTTGGCGGCGTGCTCCTGGAGCAGCGAACGCACGGCGTCCGCGATCTCCTGGCGTCCGCCGTAGCCGACCGCGACGTTGACGATTATCCCGTCGACGCCCGCGGTGCGCTCCTCCGCCTCCTTGAGCACGGTCTGGGTGCGGGCGGGCAACAGGTCGAGGGTGCCGACGTGGTGGACCCGCCAGCGGCCGTCCGCCGCGAGGTTGCGCACGGTGTTCTCGATGATGCCGAGCAGCGGGACGAGTTCGGCCTCGGGCCGGTCGAAGTTGTCCGTGGACAGCAGCCAGAGGGTGACCACCTCGACGTCCGTCTCGCTGCACCAGCCGAGCAGCTCGGAGATCTTGTCGGCCCCGGCCTGGTGGCCCTGGACGGCGGACCCGCCGGACGCCTTGGCCCAGCGGCGGTTGCCGTCGAGGATGACACCGATGTGCTTGGGCACCTGGGAGTGGTCCAGGCGGCCTTCCACCCGGCGTGCGTAGAGTCCGTACACCAGGTCGCGCAAGTTCACTGAGTTCACCCTCTCGGTTCCGTGCGGGTCGCCGGCCCGCCTCCCCCGCACCGGGGGCCGGGGTCCGTGGCCCCGTGAGGGGTCGCCATGACGTCCGCGCGAGGCGCCCGCACCGGCGGGCGGCCGCGGCGCCGCACAGGCGCTCCCCGAAGCCGCCACATTACTGCGGGCGGGTGGCGGGGGCCCAACCCGGCCTGTCACAACTCCGTGATAAGCAGTGAAACGTGACTGAAACCATCCCCCACGTGGCCGCCCCGGCGCGCTACGACTCCATGGAGTACCGCCGCTCCGGCCGCAGCGGGCTCAAGCTCCCCGCCGTCTCCCTGGGCCTGTGGCACAACTTCGGCGACGACCGCTCCCTCGGCTCCCAGCGGGCGATCCTGCGCCGCGCCTTCGACCTCGGGGTGACCCACTTCGACCTGGCGAACAACTACGGCCCGCCGCCGGGATCGGCCGAGCGGAACTTCGGCACGCTGTTCGCCCAGGACTTCGCGCCGTACCGCGACGAGCTGATCATCTCCACCAAGGCGGGCTACCTGATGCACCCGGGCCCGTACGGGGAATGGGGGTCGCGCAAGTACCTGCTCTCCTCGCTGGACGCCTCGCTCGGCCGGATGGGTCTCGACCACGTCGACGTCTTCTACTCGCACCGCTTCGACCCGGACACCCCGCTGGAGGAGACGATGGGGGCCCTCGCCTCCGCCGTCCAGCAGGGCAAGGCGCTCTACGTCGGCGTCTCCTCGTACACCGCGGAGCAGACGGCCGAGGCCGCCCGGCTGCTGAAGGAGATGGGCGTACCGGCCCTGATCCACCAGCCGTCCTACTCGATGATCAACCGCTGGATCGAGGACGACGGCCTGCTGGACGTGCTGGAGGCGGCGGGCATGGGGTGCATCGCCTTCGTGCCGCTGGCCCAGGGGCTGCTCACCGACAAGTACCTGCACGGCATCCCGGCCGGGTCGCGGGCGACGCAGGGCAAGTCCCTGGACCCGGCGCTGCTCTCGGACGAGGTGCTGCGGCGGCTCGGCGGCCTGCACGCACTCGCCCAGGAGCGGGGGCAGTCGCTGGCGCAGCTCGCACTCGCCTGGGTGCTGCGGGACAGCCGGGTGACCTCGGCGCTGATCGGCGCGTCGAGCGTGGCCCAGTTGGAGGAGAACGTCGCCGCCCTGGCCGGACCGCCGCTCACGGCCGAGGAGTTGGCCCGGATCGACGAGTTCGCGGTGGACACCGCCGGCACCAACATCTGGGCCGCACGCGGCTGACGCGGGGAGCCCGGAGCGGCGGAGCCCGGAGCGCGGGGCGACCGCGGCGGCACCGGGTGCGGGCACGGAAAACGGGCCGGTCCGTGGGGGGGTACGGACCGGCCCGAGGGGGGGTTTCCACCATAACCCTTCGTAAGTGCGGACGCGTGCTGCGGCACACGACCACTACTCTCCGGAATCGGCGGACTCCGTTCCGGGCAGGAGGAGCACGGTGGTGGGCCGCCGGGAACGCGGTGCCACGGGGGTGGCGGAGACGGGTCGCCGGCTTGACGCGTGGGCGTTCGTACCGGCGGTGTTCGCCCCGGCGGACGGATGGACGTGCGGGTGGTGGGCCGCCGCGTGGGGCAGAGCCGGGGCGGCGGGGATGCTCCCGGCGGCCGGAGCGGCCGGAGCGGCCGGGGTGGTCGGTGTGGTCCGGGGCCGGGGCGGTCCGGACGGCACGTTCAGTGGGGCGAGAAGTCGATCAGCATGGTGTCGCCGGCGACCACGCGGAAGGCTCCGTCGAGGCAGCGCACGAGCGCCTCGTGGACCTCGCCGTGCTCGTCCCGGCGTTCCTCGGTGCCGACCACCGTCCAGGCTCCTCCGTACGGCGGTGGGGGCAGGCAGGCCAGCGGGGCCCGGCCCCACTGCGCGGGCGGCACACACCAGGCGGGGAGGTCCGGCCAGGCGCCGGCCGTGATCCCGAGCGTCCGGTCGGAGGCGCAGGTCATCAGGACGGACCGACCGTCGGTACGGACGAACTCGACCGCCTCGGCCCCTCCGGTCCTGCCCTCCGGCAGGTAGAAGATCCCGTGCACGGCGGTGATCCAGGCACCCCGGAGCCAGTCGGACTCGCCGGAGCGGTGCCTTCCGGCGCGCGCTCCGTGCTCTTCGCTCCCCACCGTCACGGCCCGCTCCCTCGCTCACTCCACCGCCCCGCCGGGCCAGCATCTCACCCCGCGCCGCCAAGGGTGCGGTATGTGGTGGGCGTTGACGCTCCGGGCGGAAACCCGCCGACCTGCCGGAGCGAGGACCGCCCGCCCCGGCCGGGGCCGGGCGGCGCGTGCACCGCCGGAACCGGGCCCTCGGCGTGCAGTCGCCGCACGCCGTGACCACCCCGCGCCCGGTGCCCGGCGTCCGCCGCGACGGGTCACCCGCCGCGCGCTCAGCCGGCCGTGGACGGGGCACGGGCCGGGGGTTTGCGTGCCTCGATGAGAAACCGGGTGGTGTGCGCGACGAACGGGCCCTCGGCCTCGATCAGCCGGTGCAACGCGGCGAGCCGGCGGCGGTAGCGCGCCACGGTGAAGTCCGGCACCATCCAGACCACCTTGCGCAGGAAGTGCACGACCGCGCCGATATCGTGGAACTCCGTGCGCAGCCGCTCGTGGCGCAGGTCCACGACGTCGAGTCCGGCGGCCACGGCTTCGGAGCGGGCGCGCTCCGGGTCGCGGCGCGCACGGGCCTCGGCCGGCTGGGGCCCGAGGAAGTACTCGACCAGTTCGAAGACGGAGGCGGGGCCCACCTGTTGGGAGAAGTAGGTCCCGCCGGGCGCCAGCACCCGGGCGATCTCGTCCCACCAGGTGGTGACCGGGTGACGGCTGACCACCAGATCGAAGGCCGCGTCCCCGAACGGCAGCGGCGGCCCGTCCTCGTCCACCACCACGACCGCTCCGCGCGGGTGCAGCCTCGCCGTGGCGCGGGCGACGTTGGGCGGCCAGGACTCGGTGGCGACCATCAGCGGCGGGAACACGGGCGCCTCGGCGAGGACCTCGCCGCCGCCCGTCTGGATGTCCAGCGCGGCCCGCGCCCGTGCCAGCCGGTCCGCCATGGCCCGCGCGTATCCCCAGGAGGGCCGTTCCTCGGTCGCCCGGCCGGCGAACCAGGAGAAGTCCCAGCCGTCCACCGGGACCGCCTCGGCCTCGGCGACGAGCGCCTCGAAGCGCGCGGCCGAGGCGGCGTCCGTCGCGTCGGCATCCGTGCCGCCACGGGAACCGGGCCCGGGGGAACCGGGACCGACGGCGGACGGGTCGGGGGCGGACGGGTCGGGGGCGCTGGGCGGGACTTCGGTCATGGGTGCAGCGTGGCAGCGCGGGACGGGTGGCGCGAGCGGATTACGGCGGGTCGGGCCGGTCGTGCCGAACGGCCGTGCGGAGTCGTCAGGCCGCGCCGAGGAGCACGCCGATCAGCGCGCCCCCGAGCATGAACGGGCCGAAGGGGATCCCGGTCCGGCGGTTCGCGCGGCGCAGGAGGACGAGGCCGAGGCCGTAGAGCGCGCCGAGGAGGAAGCCGAGGAAGCCTCCGGCGAAGAGGACCGCCCAGCCGTACCAGCCGAGCACCGCGCCCAGGGACAGCGCGAGCTTCACGTCGCCGAACCCCATGCCCTGCGGATTCACCAGAAAGAGGAGGAGGTAGAAGCCGCCGAGGACGACCGCGCCGAGCAGGGCGCCCGTCCATGACCCCCGTGCGCCCGGCAGCAGCGCCGCTGCTCCCAGCAGGGCGGGGGCGGCGACGGCGAGCGTCAGCGTCAGTTCGTCGGGCAGCCGGTGCACCCGCCGGTCGACGACCGCGAGGAGTACGGCGACGGGCGCGAGCAGCAGCCAGACCGCGAGTTCTGGGTGCCGCCCCGTGACGGCGGCCAGCAGCACGCAGACCGTCGCGGTGACGACGGGAGCCGCCCGCCCCGGCGCGTAACGGCCTTCGGGCGAGACGCGCGGGGCGCGTGGTGCGGAGGGTGGGATGGGGGGTGGGTCGGCGGGCGGGGCGGGCGGCGCGTCGGCGGGCGGGGCGGTGGACGGGGCGGCCCCGTCGGGGGCGGGGCCGCCGCCCGGCACGGGCTCGGCGCCGGGGGGTGGCGGGGCACCAGGCGGTTGGCGCGGGGCCGCCGGTGCCGCCCGGCTCGGGGCTTCGGGTCGGGGCGCTGTTCCCGCGCCTCCTGCCGATCCCGCGCCGCCCGCCGTACCGGTGCCCTGCGCCGTACCGGTGCCCTGCGCCGGACCCGTGCCGCCCGCCTCACCCGTGACGTCCGCCGTACCCGTGACGTCCGCCGCGCCCGTGATGTCCGCCGCGCCCGTGTCGCTCCGGGCCGCGGTGGCGCAGACCGGGCAGCGGGCGGGGCCGAGCCAGCCGCGTGCGGGGCCGGTGAGCCGGTGGCCGGCGGGGCAGGCGTCCGGTCGGTCCTCCTCCGGCTCGACGGCGAAGCGATACGCCGCACGCGGCAGCAGCAGCCCGGTGGCGACGCCCCAGGCGGCGGCGACGACGATCAGAGTGGCGTCCACGGGGCGACCCTAATACCGCTGCCCCGCAGGGGGCTTGGGCCCGTGGACCCACTGCCGGCTCCGTCCGGCCCACTGATCGTCGAAGCCCTCCCGGAACGTTCCGGCGGGCGCTACGGTCGGGGCCCATGGGGACTTGGCGTGACGGCGAGGGACGACTCGGCATCGGCAGTGGCTCCGGGACGACGCACGAAGTGGCGCTGCGCACGGCGGCCTCGTACCGGGCGCGCCGGCGCGGGCTGCTCGGGCAGGACGGGGTCGACGGGGCCCTGTTGATCACCCCGTGCAACAGCGTCCACACCTTCCGGATGCGCTTCGCCATCGATGTGGCCTATCTGGACCGGAAGTTGAACGTGCTGACCGTCCGCACGATGGTCCCCGGCCGGCTCGGCCTGCCCCGGCTGCGGGCCCGCCACGTGCTGGAGGCGGAAGCCGGCGCGATGGAGGCATGGGGGCTGCGGCCCGGCGTCCGGGTGGAGATCCGGCCGGGCGCGGCGGTGGACGGCTGAACGCGGTCGGTGAGCACGGCCGGATGAACGCGGCCGGATGAACGCGGCCGGATGAGCACGGCCGGGACGCGCGCGGCGAGAGCTGGGGCTGCTCGCTCCGGCACCCGCGCCACTACCGAGGGCTCCCGTGCCGGGCAGGATCGCCGCTCCGCCGCTGAGTACGGTGGGGTCCGGTGTGGTCACCCCGGCGCGGCCCGATGCTCTGGGACGGCTGTCCGCGGGTGAGTGCGGTGCGCAGCCGTCAGCCTGGCGGGGCCCCCGCCGGTGTCGTCTGCCGGTGTCGTCGCTACGGCGCACGGCGTCGGCGGGCGCTCTCCGGAACCCGGCGCTCGGGCCGGGGACGGTCGCTCCGTGACCGTCTCCCTGTCGGCCTGATCCATCGAAACATCCGTCAGAGAGGTCGTTCATGAGCATCCCCGGAGACAACGCCGCCGGCCACGCCGGATCCGCCGCAGGGTCCGGTGCGGAGGAACTGAAGGCACGGGTCTGCGCGGCCATCGACGCAGCGGCCGGCCGGATCACCGGCCTGAGCGACGACATCATGCGCCACCCGGAGGTCGGTTACCGCGAGACCCGGACCGCGGGCGTGGTCGCGGAGGCGTTCGGCGCACTGGGCCTGAAGCCGGAGACCGGTCTGGCGCGTACGGGCGTCAAGGCCCGGATGTCCGGCCGGTCGGCGGGTCCGACGGTCGGCGTGCTGGGCGAGCTGGACAGCCTGATCGTGCCGGACCATCCCTACGCCGATCCGGAGACGGGCGCCGCGCACGCCTGCGGCCACAACGCGCAGATCGCCTCCATGGTCGGCGCGGGCATCGGGCTGGGCGCGGTGATGGGCGATCTCGACGGCGACGTGGTGCTGTTCGCCGTACCGGCCGAGGAGTGCCTGGAGACCGACTGGCGGTTCGCGCTGCGCGACCGGGGCGAGATCCACCACACCGCCGGCAAGGCGGAGCTGATCCGGCGCGGCCACTTCGACGACGTGGACCTCGCGATGCTCACCCACGCGGGCCCGGCGACGCCGCCGCTCGCCATCGGCGGCTCGGGCAACGGTTCGCTGGTCAAGCGCGTCCGGTTCCGCGGCCGGTCCGCGCACGCCGGCGCCTCGCCGTGGGCGGGCGTCAGCTCGTACAAGGCCGCGACCGTCGCGATCGCGGCGATCGACGCGCACCGGGAGATGTTCCGGGACGGCGAGAACATCCGGGTGCACCACCTGATCACCAGCTCGGGCGCGGCGGTGTCGGCGATCCCGGCGGTCACCGAGATGGAGATGATGATCCGGGCGCGTTCCGTGGAGGCGATGCAGGAGGTGTCGGAGCGGGTCGACCGGGCGCTGCGGGGCGGGGCGCTGGCGATGGGCGCGGACGTGGACATCGACACGGCCGTCTCCTTCCTGCCGTTCGAGGACGACGCTCCGCTGGCCTCCCTCGCCGTGCCCAACGCCCGTGCGCTGGTCGGCGACCGGCTGGAGATCGCCGGCGGCAACTTCGGCGCCTCCACCGACATGGGCGACCTGGGCCGGGTGATGCCGGTGTTCCAGCCGTTCGCCGCGTCCGGTACCGACGCCCCGTTCCACGGCAACGTCTTCCACACCGCAGACCACCATGCCGCCGCCGTCGTGCCGGCCAAGCTGATGGCGATGACCGCGGTCGACCTGCTGGTGAACGGCGCCGCGGCGGCGCGCGACGTCCTGGCCCGCTCGGGCCCCAAACTGTCCCGCGCCGAGTTCGTCGCGCTGCACGACTCGCTGGCCCGCTCGGAGACGTTCCGCGGAGGGCTTTCGGAGGGGTGAGGCGTCGGGCGTCGGGCTGACTGAAGGCTCAGGCTGGGGGCCGGCCCGTCAGTTTCCGGGTCTGGGCAGCGACGAGCGGTTCGGGGATCTCCGGGACCACGGCGTCGAGGTAGTTGGCGGCGCGGAACGCGACGACGGTGGACCCGACCCGCACGAGGCGGAAGGCCAGGGGCGCGGCGTCGGTCCCGGAGTGCCCGGTGAGCCGGTAGGCGAGCGTCTCGTCCCCCAGCGCCGGCGCTGCCTGTGGGGTGACCGCGCCGTACCGGGTGGCTTCGCCCCGGCCGGTGGTCACGAAGCCGGCCGCGCAGGCGGTGAGCGCCCGCCGCAGCTCCGCCATCACCCGGCCCGCCCCGTCGCCGGAGTAAGCGGCGAGGACGAGGGTCACGACGGTGGGGTCCTGCGTCCCGTGTCCCGGCCCCGGTGACGTACCCGGCCCCGGCGCTGTGTCCGGCCCCGCGTCCGGCCCCGGTTCCGCGTCGGGGGCGGCGGTGCGCTGGACGGTGGCGACGGGGTACGTGCCGTCGTCCTGCCCGGGCCGTGCGCCGGGGACGACGCCGGGGGCCGCCTCGATCACCGCCGCCAGCGGGGCACAGACCGGGTCGGCACCCGAAGGGCCGGGGTCCAGGTCCGTGCGGCCCGGCAGCGGGGCGATGCGGTAACCGGCCAGATCGCCGTCGCGCAGAGCGTGCGCCGCCAGCCCGGCGGCGGTGAGCGGCACGCCCGGCTCTCCGGGGAAACCCGTACGGGGCACGGGGGAACCCGTACGGGGCACGTCGGGGCCGACGGGGGCGGTGGCGGCGGGGCCCGGCGGGGTGGCGCCCGTGGGGTCCGGAGGGCCGGGCTCCGTGGACGTACAGCCGCCGAGGGCGAGCAGCAGCACGACGGCCGGGGCGGTCACGGCCCGTGCCCGGCCGGGACGGGCGCTGTGCGCAGGGCCGGAGCGGGCGCTGTCCGCCGCGCGGGATGCGGGGTGGGCAGGCGGCGGGTCGCCGTCCGGGCCGGGCCGCGCGCGCTCCGAGAGGCTCAGTGTGTCCGTGACCGTCCCTCCCCCCGGTGACCGTACTCCGGCGCCCCGTACCGGCCCGTGGGCAGGCGGTACGGCGACACCACTCGGCGGTCCCCCGGACGCGGGCCCCGGACGCGGTCCTCAGACGCGGGCCGGCGGCCTGGTGCCGAGGCGGCTGCCGACGAGTGGTGCCACCGTACGGATGAGTTTGAGCTGGATGGAGCGCAACACCCGAATCGTGATGTCGTCCGCCCAGCCCGTGCTGGTGGACCACTCGTACCCGGACCCCACCACGTCGCTGGCGAAGGCGAGCTCGGTGGACATCAGCGCCCGCGCCCAGTCCAGCGGATCCAGCGCCTCGTCGGCGAGCAGCGCCGAGCGGATGGCGACGCTGCGGCTCTGGAGGTCGTCCGCGCCGTCGAACCCCATGGCCACGGCGAACTCCTCGGTGCAGTGGGCGGGGCCGCTCCACTCCGTCAGGCCCAGTTGCAGAAGTCTGGACTCGTCCTCGGTCAGGGAGAGCTGCTGAGCTGTGGGCACGTTCTCGGTCACCTTCCGGTACGGGAGCGGCCCGGCACCGTGGGGGAGAGCCGGGCCGCGGTCAGTGGGGTCGCGAGAAGGAAACTAGTCCCGCCGGACCCGGCCGGTCGTGGGCCCCAGGACTCACCTCGGGGCCCAAGCCGACGGGCGGGACGGCGGGGTCGGCCGCACCGCCCTTGACGTGCTGCGACACCCGACGGGCCATCCGGACTCAGACAGTGACGATCTCCCCGCCGAACACCCGCCAGGGGGACCGGTCTTCGGAGGGCCGGCCCGCCAACTGGGCGTGCGTACACGCGATCCGGTCACGCACGGCGAGTACGTCGGGCCAGCCGCCGATGCGTTCCGTTCCGTCCACGACGACCCGGTCCCAGTCGGTCCCGGCCGTCACGCCGCCCCGGTCGAGCACGAACCCCAGACAGAGCATCGAGGCGCGGCCCACCGTGTGCCGGACCGCCCGCACGACGCGCTCGCACGGCCCGTACGGCAGCCCGGACAGCCCGATCTCCACGGCCACGGCGCCGCCGCCCGCCCGCCGGATCCGCAACGGCACGTCCCATGCCCCGCCCACCCGCAGGCGTACGTCCAGCGAGTCCAGCTCCTGTGACCCGGCGAGGGCCAGGAACCGCTCCCGGTGGTCGGCGGCGCCCGGTGACGGACCGGTCCCGTCCATGGCGCGGGTGGCCTCCGCACCGCCGGACGGGGGTGCCAGACGCATCCCGTCGGCTTCGAGGTCGCACAGCAGCGTCGTGGCGTCGGGACGTCCCCAACCCCAGTGGTAGGACTGGAAAAAGCCTGTTCCGCTCATGGTTCCCCCTCGTCGCGCTCACGGTTCGGACGGCTCGGCCGGTTCGGACGGCTCGGCCGGTTCAAGCGGTTCGGCCGGTTCAGCCGGCGGCCTTCGAGGCACCGCGCAGCGCCGCGCTCCGCCCGCCCCGTCCCGGACGGCCGGGGTGCGGCGAAGGCGAGTGACGACGGAGACCCCTGGCCACGGCTGTGGCTGAGCGTAGCGACCGGGGGCGGTGGGGAGGTGGGCCCCGGGACCCACGGTCGGACCCGTTCCGCCCGCGTTCCCGTACCGCCCGCCTTCCCGTCGCCCTCCGCGGGCACGGCGGTGGGTCCGACGTTGGGGCCGCGGGCCCGGTGCAGGACGGGCGCGCGTCCCTACGCTCGGCTGCACGGGCGACGGCCGGACCACCGGCCGGCCGGCGGGAGCCCGCCGGTCCGGGCAGCACCGGGGAGAGGCGGGGGACCGTGAGCGGTGGCGGTTGGCAGCGCGGGAAGGCCGCCTCACCGGGCGGAGGCCGGGACGGTGCCCCTCCCCCGCGGCGCTCGCGCGAGGGGTGGTTCCTCCCCCAGACGCGCGCCTGGGCGATGGGCGCCTTCGTCTACGTCGCGGCCGGCTTCGTGGTGTCGCGGGCGCTGCTCGGCACACTGGGCGGCGACGGACGACTGGAGAGCTTCGGCTGGCGGCTGGGCCTGCTGCACCTGCCGAACCTCGTCGTCACCGGGCTGGCGACGCTCGCCGCCGCCCGCACCCTGCCCGACGAACATCGCGCCTCCCGGCTGCTGTACCCGCTAGGGGCCCTCGCGGTACCGCTCGCCGGCCTCGTCTACGGCTTCGCGGTGTCCTTCGACGCCGTCGGCGTCGAGGGGGTCCTGATGCCGGTGACCTCGCTCGCCACCGGGGCCGCGGTGGGGCTGGCGGTGGACCGGCTGCTGGAGGACCGCGCGGAACCCGAGCCCCCCGCCCCGTACGCGTACCACTGGGGCGGCACCGGTCGTACCGGCGCGTACGACTGGCGGCACGCCCCCGGTTCCACGCAGTCCTACCGGCCTCCGGGGACGGGCGGCGCGCCCCGCGGGGACGGCGGGGCCACCGCGGTGGAGTACCTGGGGGTGGTGGTGCTGGTGGCCACCCTGATCGGCGCACTGGCGGCGGCCGGGATCGGCGGGGACATCGGCGAACGCCTCCGGTGCGTGATCAGCTCGCTGGGCGGGGGCAGCGGTTCCTGCGCGGCCGGCGGCGAGGACGACGGCACCGCGGACGGCAGGACCGACGCCGACTACGAGCCCGCGCTGTGCCAGGTCTCCATGGTCTCCGACAAGGCCGGGTCGAAGACGAAGATCGGCTGGTTCGAGTGGGGCGAGGAGTACGGCTTCCAGCAGAAGGTCTCGCGCGCCAACACCGACGTGAACGGCGACGGCACGGTGGACGGCAAGGACGTCGTCGTCCAGATGACCTTCACCGACGCCGCCTCCGCCGGGGTCACCGCGAGCACGCCCGGCGTGAAGCTCGGCAGTCTCGGCAAGGCCGACATCGACATCGGTGGCGGCATCAAGATCACCAACGGTGACACCTGGGTCTTCGCGAGCGAGGCCGAGGCGCAGGCGATGCGCGACGACATCGAGGAGATGAAGATGTGGGAGACCGCCACCACGCACAGCGGCGCGTACGGCGGCGGCTGGTACTCGGCGATGCAGTGGGCCGAGAAGAAAGAGGCCATCGAGAAGAAGATCGGCGACAAGAAGATCTCGTACGCCACCGTCGCCCTCAACGCCTATGCGGACGGCGGGCTTTCGGTGAAGAGCGGCGACGAGACCAAGCTCGGCGCGAAGCTGGGCGGCAAGGCGACGTTCTCGCCGGACGTGACCATCACGAAGGACGGCGTCAGCGGCAACGAGTCGTACACCTACACCGCCAAGCTCGACCTCGACGGCAAGGTGGCGGGCACCCTCGGCCCGGTGACGGGCAACGTCTCGGGCAAGCAGAGCCGTACGGGCGCCATCACCGTCACCCGGGACCAGAAGACCGGCGAACTCGTACGGATCGACATGACGCAGACGGTGGAGAAGGGCTCGTCCAGCGGCAAGGTGGACGTCGCCGGGGACAACGGGCAGCAGGGCGCCGACAAACGGGGTGGCAAGGGCAGCGTCACGGACGGCTCCGGCGGGAGCGGCATCGAGGTGATGACGAACTCGCTCGTCTTCGGCAAGGACGACGACACCGCCACCGCGGCCCGCCGGTCCGTCGCGGAACAGTGGCTCAGCGGCTCGGGCGACAACACCGCCCCGTTCGCCTACCTGTTCGGCGACCGTTCGCTGATCACCGAACCCGTGACCAACGACCCGTTCGAGCGGATGATGTACGAGGACGGGCTGTCCAGCACCATGCGGTACCTCGGCGACACGAACGCCCAGGACTTCGGCTTCGAGGTGTCCCTGGGGATGAGCCTGGGCTTCTCCGTCTCCACCGAGACCAAGCAACAGAGCCTGACGGACGCACAGTTCCTCGGCGCGCCCAAGGACGACGGCACGCGGGCGTACCTGCCGTACAGCTACTGCGCGGAGTGAGGGGTACGGGTGTCGGGTGCGGGCGTGCGGGACGGTGCGGGTGGTGCGGGTGCGGGTGCCGCAGGCGGTGCGGGTGTGAACGGGGCTGCGGGTGGTTCGGGTGCGGGAGGGCTGGTGGCGGGGGTGACGCGGGTGACCGGAGCGGCGGGGCGGAGCAGGCGCGCGGCGGGCGACGGCGCGGCCGGAGGGCTCCGCAGGGTGGTCCCGGCGGTGTGCGCCGCGGCCCTGCTGCTGACCGCGTGCGGCGGTGAGGACGGGGCGGCCGACGTCCCGGACGGCTGGGGCACGCTCGACACGAAGAGCCTGTCGGTCGGCTACCCCGAGAGCCGGGGATACGCGGAGCAGCCCGCGCGGGAACGCGGCCGGGCCAACGCCGCCGTGGCACTGAAGGTGGAGGACGGGGTGCGGACCGGCATGGTCTCCGTGCAACTCGACTTCGCCACCGGCGTCAGCACCGCCGAGGAGGCGGCCACCGCGGCCGGGGCCGGCATCGGCCTCGGCACGACCCGTACGGCCACCACGGACGTACGCCTCGCGGGCGAGGAGAGCGCCGCCCAGGCCCGCCGGATCGACTACACCTTCACATCCGGCGGTGAACAGCACACCCCGCCGGCGGGCACCCCGATGGCCGGAGTCCTGATCGCCGGCGTCGACTCGCACGGCGTGCCTTTCGTGACCCGCGTCAACGCGGTCAGGGGCGCGCTGTCGAAGGCGGAGCTGGACGCGTTCGCGGAGTCGGTCACGGTGAAGTGAGGCGGACGGGGTGGGCGGGGACCGGCGCGGCACCAGATGTCCCGTCGGGGCCGGGCCCGCTCATGGTCTCGTCGCTCATGCCCGGTCATCTCCGGGCGGCGACCCGGCGTCCACGATCACCGGCGGCGTGGGAGCGAGCTGCCGCTCGACGGACGGGGCCCCGGAGACGGCAGCTCGTGCTGCCGTCTCCGGGGCCCCGCCGGGGAGGACGCGCGTCAGGGGGTACCGGCGCGCGGGAAGGAGACCTCCACACGACGGTTCTTCTTCCGGCCCTCTTCCGTGCCGTTGCTGGCGATGGGGTACTGCTCGCCGTAGCCGCGGATCTCGAACGAGATGTTCGCGCCGAGCTCCTTGGAGAGCACCGCGTGCACCGCGTCGGCCCGCTGCTTGGAGAGCACGTCGCCGTGGGCCGCGGAGCCGAGGTTGTCGGTGAACCCGAAGACCCGGACCTTGGTGGCGCTGTTCTTGTTGATCTCGGCCGCGATGGCCGCGATCCGCGCGTTCGCCTGCGAACTCAGCTTGGCGCTGTCCTTGCCGAAGAGCACCTCGGCCTGGAGGGCGAACTTGATGCTCTGGTTGGAGTCCTCACGCCGCTCCTCCCCGCCCATGTCCTCGACCACCTGCACGATGTCGAGGACCTTGCCGGGAGCGAGGGTGCCGCCCTCGGGCATCCTGAGGTCGGGGTCGTTGGCATCCAGCGCAACGGGGGCCTTCGACGTGGCCTCCGTGCCGGGCGGCACCGACGGACCGTCGTCCGCCAGGGCGGACGGGGCGCCGAACAGCGTCACGCCCGTCACCAGCACGACCGTGGCCACGGGCAGCCCCACGAGCCGGCGCCGCTCTCTCGTCGATCCGATGTGAGTCATGTTCGACCTCATCCGGAGATCTTGAGAGACGCGGTGGCGAACGTGGGAAGGCTGAAGTCGACTTCGGTGGTGGTGGCCGGCGGAGCCGGGAACTGCATGAAGACCGCTGTGCTGGCCCCCGGCTGGAGCGCCCTGATCTTGGTGGTGCAGAGGCACCTGTTGTCGGTGTCGCGCAGCACGTAGTAGCGCTTCTTCCCCGCCTTGTCGACCAAGGTCGCTCCGGCCACGGAATTGAAACTGGCCTCGACCACTCCCCGCTCCTCCCCCACCCAGGACGAGGGGTTGACCGCGGTGTCGCCCTTGTTCTCGATCACCGCCTGAACCGTTACGAAGCCTCCGGAATCACGCAGGACCTGGGTGACCCGCAGCACGACCCCGGACTGCCCCTGAACCTCGGCGAGGTTCGCATTCGGATCCACGGTCTCGCCCGCCGCTGTGTCCTCCTGCGGGGCAGGTGAACTCTCCGCGGGTTGGGACACCGATGAAGACGTCGAAGGCGCACTGTCTCCCTCTTGCGCCTTACCGTCCTCGTCGGTGCCACAGCCGGAGAGCACAAGAGCGAATACGGCCGCTGTCGACACAGCGGTCATCACCCTCGAGGTTCTCTTGGTGCGCCGAATGCTCATGGGGCAGTTCCTCTACTCGTCGTTCGCCGTCATTGATCTACCAAGTGCACGTCGAAGAGAATCTTGCTCACGCTGGGCCACGGCGGTGGGCTGCTTGGCCTGATCTCTATCATTCCGGCGTCGCCGCACGTGAAGAAGTAGATGTCCATCACGCCGTCGTCGTTCAGATCGACGGCCTTCCAACTGCACCGGAACTCGATGATGGCGGTGGCTTCGGTCGAAGCGTGTTTCTCGTCGGAGCCCGGCAGGACGGGCGAATCGACGGCGCCCAGCCCTCTCACCGTGGTCGTGATGGTGTCGCGCTTCCCGCCTTCGACCGGCACGCAACTGGTGAGGTCGGCGTCGTTGGCGGACGCGAGTCCTTGAGCCGCGCCGCACGCGGCGTAGAACGGGGAAGCGCGGAGAAACACGTCGATCGAGTTGGTCCACAGGGCGGCGATGAACGGGGCCTCGAACTGCTTGCGCGCCGACTGCGCTGCAGCCAGGGCGGACGCATCGGCAGCGCCCTGTGCCTCGTTGCGCAGCGCCGATGCCTTGCCGACGGCGAAGAAAGCCAACGCGAGGAAGAGCAGACCCGCCACCATCATCACGTAGATGGGGAAGGCCTGCCCTTGATCGCGCCGCAGGAGACGGCCAGTCATCAGCCCGAGACGATGCTCTGGACCAGGGAGCTGATGCGCGAGGAGATCTCCCCGCCGATGCCCGAACCCAGGACCGCCCCGATGATCGCCACGACCACCAGGATGATGCCCAGGTACTCGAAGGCCGTCTGGCCGCGGTCCTTCGCCTCGTAGCGCTTCTGGATGGCGGAGACCGCCGTGTTGGCCCAGCCGTTGACGCGCACGGCGGTCTTCGTGGTGATGTTCGACATGGGGGTCCCCTCCTGGTCCGGCCGACCGCTTGCCGGCCGGCTCGCACGTTTCTGTGGTGTCGCCCCCGGTACCGGCTTCCTCCCGGCCGGTCCCGTCGGCGACACCAGAAACATACGGCGGCCCATACGGTTCGCCGCAGGGTCCCAGGGCCCATTTCAGGGCCCAAACCCCTGCCCGTGCCGTCTCGTTGCGATCCGCAACGTAGGCATCAGGACCGGTAGCCCCGCCCGCCGTCCGCACATCGGCGCCCCCGCGCGCGTGTACGTCCATGGCTAGCGGCCTCCCTGCGGGCCGGAGCCCAGCGGAGGGGCGGTGCCGAGCCAGCGGGCGATGGCCTCGCTGCGGCTGCCGCTGTGCAGCTTGGTGAAGATGCGGTTGATGTGGTTCTTCACCGTCTTCTCGCTGATGAAGCAGGTGGCGGCGATCTGCTGGTTGCTCATGCCGGAAGCGATGAGCTCCATGATCTCCACCTCCCTCGAACTCAGCTTGTACTGCTGCCTGTTGGATCCCGGCACGGCAGGCGTGCCGGTTACCGAAGACTGTCCCACAAATGGTTGCAGTTGCGAAAGGCCTTCGCTGTTCCGGGGCTGTCGCGGCGAGCCGACCGGCGTTTCGCCGGTCCCGGCCGCGCGCGGGGCCGGGGACAGGACCCCCGTGGTCAGCGCGGTGCCGAGCCCTTCCGGGAGAGGGCCGCGCCCGGGGGGCGCCCCCTGACGCATGTGGGCCAGCAGCGCGTTGGCGGCCGTGGGAGTGAAGTGGGCGCGGCCGTCCTTGGTGTCGCGTACGGCCTGGACGAGCTGGTCGGCGGTGAACTCCCCGTGGACCAGGTAACCGCCGGCGCCCAGGCGCAGTGCCTCCTGCACGATCTCCTTCTCCCGGCTGTAGGTCAGCATCAGCACGGGCGCGATGCCCACCAGGTGCGGAAGGGCGGAGATGCCGTCGACACCGGGCATCCGGACGTCGAGCAGGACGACGTCGGGTCGGTGCGCCACGGTGAGGTCGTAGGCCTGACGGCCGTCCGACGCCTCCGCGACCACTTCGATGTCGGGGCGGCCGGAGAGCAGCACTCCGAGTCCGGCCCGCACGACCGGGTTGTCGTCGGCCACCACCACCCGCATGCGGTCCGGTGGCTGAGCGGCGGGCGGTGGCGGGAAGGGCGAGGGCGGGGTCCCGGGTGCGGGGTCGTGCGGGGGCGGTGCGTCGAGCGGTCCGCGCTGGGCGTGGGGAGGGCGGGGGTACGGGTCGTGTGCGGTCGCGTAAGGGGAAGGCGGCGGAGCCTGCGGTGGGCGGACCGCGGACGGTCCGCGGGCGCCAGGGATGCGGAAGGCGTCGTCCGGCATTCTGCGACCTCCTCTCAGGGAACTGGAGCGGTGGGTGGGGGGTGGGTGGAGCCGGCACCGCTGGGTGCGGCACTCAGTCGGAAGGGAAGGGGGAAGGTGGGGGGCCGGTAGCGTCGGCCGGCAGGGTCAGGGCCGCCAGCGGGAGTTCGAGGCGCACCTCGGTGCCCTGGGCGGCCTTGCCGCGGCCGATGCGGATGCGGGCGCCGATGGAGGCGGCGCGTTCCACCATGCCGACCAAGCCGAAGTGGCCCGCCCTGCGCAGGGTGTCGAGGCTGGTGCCCGCCGGGAGGCCGCGCCCGTCGTCGTACACGCTGATGCGGAGCATGTCGCCCTTCACCCCGGCGAGGACCACCAGGTAACTGGGGCCCGCGTGGCGGTGGGCGTTCTCCATGGCTTCGGAGGCCACGGTGAGCAGGTGGCGGGCGACGACGTGCGGGACCGGGGGGACGGGTTCGTCCCCGAGGAGGCGGAAGGTGGCGGCGACCTCGTTGCGGCGGCTGAAGTCCTCCGTCCGTATGCGCAGTTCGCCGATGAGGTCGATGCCGCCGTCGAGTCCCGACTCCCGACGCAGGTCGGTGAGGAGTTCCCGCGACTCGACGGCGGCCCGGCGGGCGGAACGGGCGACCAGTTCGGCCTGGCGGCGCACGCTGAGCGGGTCCAGCCGGTCGGCGGAGGCGGCGAGTCCCTCCGCCGCCATGGCCAGGCCGTGCAGGGTCTTGGCCACCGAGTCGTGCATCTCCCGGGCGAGGCGGGTGCGCTCGCTCTCCACCGCTTCGTTGACCGCGAGCCGGGCCCTCGTCTCGGTGAGCGCCTGGCTGGCGCTGCCGAAGCGGAGCAGCAGGTTGCGCAGGGTGACGCCGACCGCTCCGGCGATCACGCAGAATCCGGGCAGGAGCAGTGCGGTGCCGTCGCTCTCGCTCCGGAGATTGGGCACCGTGTTGTAGACGCCCAACACGATCACGATCTGCAGGGCGGCGAAGACGGCGGCTCCCCGCCATCCGTAGACGAGCCCGGCCAGCAGCGGGGTGCACACGGTGACGTAGGCGAGCGTCGACTCCGGGGTGGCGGTGACGAGGAGGAGCGCCCCGAATGTGACGTCGATCCCGAGGATCCAGCGGTGCCGCAGCAGTCGTGGCCCGAACCGCTCCCAGTCGCGGAAGAGGACGTAGGAGCCCATGAAGGTGACCACGATCGCGCCGCCGACGAACCACCCGGCGGCTCCCGGAGCCGCCCCGCCGATGGCGAACGGGGTGGCCACCGCGATCATCGCCAGCCGGAAGCCGAAGACCTGTCTGCACATCGCCTGCAGGGCGTTGACCTGTATGGCCAGCGCGGGACGGTCCTGCGCCGTCCCGCTTCCCGCACGGGTCTCACCGAGCAGCCCGCCGCGGGACTCCTCCACGAGATAGGACACCGCGCCACCTCCTCCCCCGGATCGCCCTGGACGCCATCTCAGCCGCCGATGAAGCCGAGGTTGAGGTCGGCGCCGTAGAAGAAGCCGACGGTGAGCAGGACGAGCGTCCCCGGCAGGAGGAAGGTCGTGACGGCGAAGGTGGCCTTGGGCACCGCCCTGGCCGCGCGCCGGCGTGCGTTCTGGGCGTCGGTGCGGCGCATGTCGTTGGCGATCTGGATCAGGGTGTCCACGATGGGGGCGCCGAGTTCTTCGCCCTGCTGGAGCGCCGTGACGAACATGGCGACCTGTTCGGAGTCGTTGCGTCTGCGCAGTTCGTCGAAGGCCTGACGGCGGCTGACGCCCATGTCCATCTGGCGCAGCGTGATGCGGAGCTCGTCGGCCCAGGGTCCTTCGTACTTCTCCGCGACCCTCCCCAATGCCTGCCGGAACCCGAGGCCGGCCGAGACCACGACGGCGAGCACGTCGAGGAAGTCCGGGAGCGTGCGTTCGATGTGCTCACGGCGGGCCCGGACGGCGGACCAGATGCCCGCCTCGACCCAGAACAGTCCGAAGGCGATCATGATGAGAGCCAGGAAGAACTGCCCCCTGACCACCATCGCAAGGGCGCCGAACAGGCCGATCCCGCCGTACACCGCACGGCGGGCGGCGTACCGGTCGATGGTGAGGCCGGCGGGGTTGCCCGCCATGTCGATCTGGCGGCGCTTCTTGTTGACGGCCTTCTCGCCCATCATCCGCAGGATCGCGGGGGCCCAGCGCATGCCGAGCCGGTCGATGCCCGAGCCGACCGCGCTCGTCCGGGTGGCACCGACCTCCAGGGCGACGGCGAGGTCGGTGGGCAGTTTGGCGTCGGCGCGGTACATCCGGTAGCCGTACAGGGCCCCGTACACCGCGAGTCCCATTCCGAGGGCCAGCAGCAGATCCATGTCCGTTCCTCCCTCAGACGTCGATGCGGGACATGCGGCGGATCACGATGAATCCGACGGCGTACAGGGCGATGGAGACGACGACAGCGGCCTGCCCCAGGAAGGCGCCGGTCATCCGGTCGAGCGCACCAGGCATCACCGCGTTCATCAGCAGCATCGCGCCGAGCCCGAAGGCAGGGACCGCGTATGCCGTGACGGTGACCTGGGAGAGCTGGGTCTTGACCTCGCGGCGGGTCTCCTTGCGCTCCTCCAGCGTCTCGGTGAGGTTGCGCAGCGAGCTGACGACCGTGCCGCCGGCCCGGTTGGAGAGCACCAACGTGCTTACGAGGACGGCGAGTTCGCGGGACGGGAGTCGGTCGGTGAGTTCGCTCAGGGCGTCGTCCAGGGACTCGCCGACCGCGAGGCGGCGGGCGACCCGGGCCAGTTCCTCGCCGGCCGGGTTCTCCAGTTCCTCCGCGGCCATGGCGAGGGAGGTGCGCAGCGCGAGCCCGGCCTGGGTGGCGTTGGCCAGCACCCGCGAGAGTTCGGGGAGTTGGTTGATGAAGCGCTCGATGCGCTTGGTGCGCTGCCAGTTGAGGAAGGCGTTCGTCCCCCACAGGCCGATGAGTGCGGCGACCGGCCCGAAGAACGCGGCCAGCATGGAGGAGGCGACGCCCCAGAGGATGGCCATGGCGACGACGGCGTAGACGACGAACTCGCCGGGGGTGATCTCCAGGCCGGTGGCGCCCAGTTTGAGTTCGAGCCGGTGGCCGAGCGACGTGGTCCGCACCCACCGGTCGAGCCGGCCGAAGCGGCGGCTGTTCGCGGTGACCTGCCCCGTGTGCGAGAGCCGGTCCACCAGCGCGTCGCGGTCGGCCTTGCCGCCCGTGTAGGCGTGCAGGCCCCAGACGCCGAGTACGCAGCACAGGAGCGTCACGCCGACCGTGATCAGAGGGAGATTGTTCATGACGCGGTACCTACATGGCCTCTCGGGTGGCGAGCTGGTCGGTGGAGGCGGCGACGCCGAACGCCTGCGGGATGGGCTGGCTCGCCATGTACAGGCGGTCGGCGATGCGGCGCGGCAGCGGGAGGTACTGGAACTCGCCGTGGATGCGGCCGTCGGCGCCCATCGGCAGGGCGGCGAACCGGGCGACGCTGACGATGCGGTACGGCTCACGGCCGTGCGAGTCCAGCGCGACGATCTCGGTGATCTTGCGGGTGCCGTCGGCGTGCCGGGTGAGCTGGACGATGATGTCGACGGCGCTGTTGATCTGGTCGTGCAGCGCCTCGAAGGGGATCTTGATCTCGGACATCGAGGCCAGCGTCTGCAGACGCATCAGGGCGTCCTCGGCGTTGTTGGCGTGGACGGTGGCGAGCGAGCCGTCGTGGCCGGTGGACATCGCCTGGAGCATGTCGAGCGACTCGCCGCCGCGGACCTCACCGACGACGATGCGGTCGGGGCGCATACGCAGGGAGTTGCGGACCAGGTCGCGGATGGTGATCTGGCCTTTGCCCTCGACGTTCGCGGGGCGGGACTCCAGGCGGATCACGTGGTTCTGCTGGAGCTGGAGCTCGGCGGAGTCCTCGATGGTGACGATGCGCTCGGAGTTCGGGATCAGCCCGGACAGGGCGTTGAGCAGGGTGGTCTTCCCGGTGCCGGTGGCGCCGGAGACGATGATGTTCAGCTTGGCCTGGACGAAGCCGGCCAGCAGCACCAGCATCTGCTCGTCGAGCGAACCGAAGCCGATCATCTCCTGGAGCGTGAAGGAGCGCGGGAACCGGCGGATGGTGAGGGTGGCCCCGGTCAGCGACAGCGGCGGGATGATCACGTTGACGCGTTCGCCGCTGGGCAGGCGGGCGTCGACCATCGGGTTGGACTCGTCCACCCGTCGGTTGACGGTGGAGACGATGCGCTCGATGGTCTGCATCAGCTGTTCGTGCGAGCCGAACCGCATGGGGAGCTGTTCGACCTTGCCGCTGCGTTCGACGAAGACCTGGTCGGGCCCGTTCACCATGATCTCGGTGATGGAGGCGTCTTCCAGGAGGGGTTCGAGGATGCCGAGCCCGAGCGCCTCGTCGACGACCCGCCGGATGAGCTGGGCACGCTCCAGCGTGGACAGGACGGGGCCCTCGCGGCTGATGATGTGGCCGAGTACGCGTTCCAGGCGGATCCGGCGGTCGGCGGCGGCCAGCGCGGACATCTCCGCGAGGTCGATCTCCTCCAGCAGCTTGGCCCGGTAGAGGGCGACCATGTGGCCGTCCTCCCGGGCCCCGCCGTTCTCCTCGGGGGCGGTCATGCGTGCCCGCAGGCTCATGCGCGTTGCTCCTCGTTCTGGCGGTTCCGGGTGGGTCTGCGGGCGGGGTGGGACGGGTCGGACGGTTCCGGGTGTGTCGGTGCGGGCGGGCGGAACGGGTCGAGCGGCTCCGGGTGCGGGCCGGCGGGACGGGCCGGCGGCTCCGGGTGAAGCCGCCGACGGGCGGGAGCCCGGACGGCCGGGCCGGCGACCCTCGCCGGCCCGGCCACCACGGGCGCGGCCGCTACCCGCGCGGCATGGTGGCGGTCCGCTCGGCCCAGCCCCACTCCACGCCCGGCACGACCGAGGGGACCTTGATGCGGGCGTGGGCGCGGACCTCGTCCGTGCCGCCGCCCACGGTGAGGTCGAACGCGCGCGGGTCGTCCGTGAGCCAGTCGCTGATCGCCTCCGTCCCGGCCCGTTCGGACGACATCCGGGGAAAGTCCTGGGCCCCCATCCGGGCGGCGACCCGGGCCGCCGTGCCCGCCTGGTTGGCGGCGTAGGCGGCGAGGCCCAGTTGCAGGGCGAGCATGCCCACGAGCAGGAGCAGCGGGAGGAAGCCGAGGTACTCGATGGCGACCTGGCCGCGGTCGCGGCGGCGGTCGGTGCGTGTGGTCATCGCTCAGCCCTCCGTGGGCGACGCTGCGTGGCCGGTGATCTTGACGTCGAGGTCGAAGAGACCCGGCACCAGGACGGGCACCTTCAGTTTCACGTCCGCGGTGGACAGGGCTCCGCCGCTGCTGCAGCGGACCGTGGCGTTGTCGTCCCAGGCGTCCGGGAGGTCCTTGCGCGCCTCGCGCCTGCACGTGGAGTTCGGCGAGAACTCGGCCCCCGCGGCCGCCCTCGCGCCGACGTCCGCGGCGTTGCCCGCAAGACTCCAGGTGTAGCCGATCAGCGCGAGTTCCCAGAGCACGAGCATGATCAGGATGATCATGGGGGTCATCCCCAGGAACTCGATCGAGCCCTGCCCGCGGTCACGGCCCGCACGGGGCCCGGCCGCGTCCTCGCGCAGGCGCCCCTCAGCCCCGTCCGCCGTTTCCGTACCGTGGTCCGCTCCGCCCGGCGGCCGGTCCCGGAGGCCGGCGTCGTAACGCCCCCTCCGTATGCCGGTGTCCCGTGTCGATGTCGTCGTCATGGCTCAACGTGTCCCCTCGGTGGTCCGTCCCCGGCCCGTGTCGTCGCCGCGTTTTCCGCGCGGGCGGCCGATCGAGCCCCGGTCGTTGCGCGCCTTGCCTGTCCTGCCCTTGTTCTCCCCCGCCGGGGCCTTCACGATCCCCAGTTCGCCGGCCAGTCCCCACAGGGCCTGTTTCACCGTGCTCTTGGCGTCGAGGTCGTGGACCCGGCCGGCGTCGACGACGCCCTGGAGTTCCTTGAAGTTGGCCGGGACGGCCGCCGCGGCCATCCGGGTGCCGGTGATCTTCTGGATCAGCGGGGGCTGGATCTCGGTGCTACGCGTGTAGCGGTTGACGAGTGTGAGGGTCTCCTCGGCCTTGCGGACCTGCAGCCGGTCCCACATCCGTACGACGCGCTTGGCGCCGCGCACCGCGATGACGTCGGGCGTCGTCACCAGGAGCGCGACGTCCGCCATCTCCACCGCGGCGGCGTTGGCCCCGTTCATCTGGCTGCCGGCGTCCACGACGACGATCTCGTACCGCGAGCGCAGTGCGCTGACGATCTGCCGGGCGGACCGGTCGGTGACCTCCTCGCCGCGTTCGCCCTCGCCGGGCGCCAGCAGCAGCGAGAGGCCCGTGGAGTGGGAGAAGACCGCGTCGGACAGGACGCGGGGCGATATCTCGGAGACGAGCGCGAGGTCGACGATGGACCGGCGGAACTGCACGTCGAGGTAGGAGGCGATGTCCCCGGTCTGCAGGTCCATGTCGACCAGCGCGACCGTGTTCCCGGACGCCTGTGCCGCGAGGGCGAGTTGTACGGCGACGAGGGTGCAGCCGACGCCGCCCTTGGCGCCGGTGACGGTGACGACGGTGCCGCCGGGGCCGGTGAACACCTCGTTGCCCGCGGAGAGGTGGCGGCGTACGCCGGACGCCCACTGGGCGGCGGCCTGGATGCGGTTGACGAGCTCCTCGTAGCTCAGCGGCAGCGTGACGATGCCGCGCGCCCCGGAGTCCATGGCGTCGGCGAACAGGGCCTGGCTCGCGTCGGTGGTGATCAGCACGACGCCGACCGCCGGGAACCTCAGCGACACCTCCCTGATCAGCTCCAGGGCCGGGACCGGGCCTATCCGCTCGTGGACCAGCACGACCTCGGGCAGTTCGTCGAACGCCTCGGCCGCGAGCCGGGCCAGGGTGTCGATGAGCTGGGTGGAGTCGCCGACCGGGGTGGCCGGTTCGGCGTCCGGGAGCTGGCTGAGCAGGGTGGTGACGGAACGCGCCGCGTCCAGGTCACCGACGGCCGGGAGGATTCTGGTGGTCATCCCATCCTCACTTGTCCTTGTCGAGCTGGTAGGTGCGGTCGCCCGGACGGATGGTCCCGTCGCTGCCGGGGGCGACCAGCGCCAGACGTACGTGCTCCGCGAAGGACTCGGCGTACGCGACGCGCTGGGTGTCCAGGGTGTTCAGGGCGAAGGTGATGGGCACCGCCTGGGTGGCCTGGAAGCCCTTGTCCTGGTCGGGCTCCAGGGCCGTGATCTTGCCGACGTCGATCACCTTGGCGTTGGAGACGATGACCTTGGACTGCGCCGGGTCGCCCTCCTTCTCGCCGGCGAAGGTCGCGTAGACGTTGACGGTGGCGCCGGCGGTGATCTTGCCCGCGACGCCGGTCGCCGCGTCGATCATGATGGCGATCTCCTGTTCACCGGCCCGGATCTCGGGCTTGGCGGCCATCATGTCGCTCTGCAGCAGCGAGCCCTTGCGGAGCGTGGTGACGGCGATCTTGCCGTCCAGCTCGCGCAGGTCGGTCACCGCGTTGGCCGACAGCCAGCGTTTGGGCATGGAGATCTTCTCGAACTGCCCGTCGTTCAGAGCCGTGTAGGGAGCGATGTTGGTCTTCAGCTGGTACGCCGAGACCTCCGGCCCCACCTTGGAGTTCACGTCGCTGATCACCGAGAGCACGCCGGCGAACGCGCCGAAGGCACACAGGACCGACAGGAGCAGGAGTATGACGCCGCGGCGCTGGCGGGAGTTCATGGACCGGACGACCTCGTTCGATTCGGATGCGTGGGGCGGCGGACAAGGGAAGCGCGGGGTGCGTGACGTGCCGTGCTGTGCGGGACGTGCGGTGGTGCGGCTACGCCCCGAGGGCCCGCGGTCCGGACGCCTCACGGGTCAGGACACCGGTGGCGCGCGAGCGGTTCTCGGGGACCGGGAGCGGGGCGGAGCAGAAACCGCAGAGGTCGCCGATCAGTTCCATGCCGCACCAGTGGCAATTCTCCCGGCGTACGGACGCCACGAGTTGGTACAGCACGGAGATGTCCGGGAGGTAGGCGGCGAATTCCACCAGCTTCGAGGTGCCCCACCAACGGGAGGAGTCGGCGGGCAGCGGCGCCTCGTGAATGGCCTGGACCTTCCAGGAGGGCGCCAGTTTCTCCGTCACCCAGTCGGGTTGCGCCTGCCCCTTGGCGAGGAGGAGATGCGTGGGGTATTCGGGACCGGCCAGGGGCTCCATGTCCGGCGCCACCTTGACCAGCCGCGGATCGGAGCCGGCCAGCACCACGAACTGGGAGCCGGGGACCCAGGACTTGGCGTGGGAGGAGAGGCTGACGGGGACGCGGTCGAGCCTGGCCACGGAGTTGAGCAGGGCGCCCGCGTGGATGTAGTGGGCGAGCAGCCGGGCGGCGGAGGCGACGACGCCGGGGCTGAAGTCGCAGATCGACAGCTGCCTCAACTGCCGTACCAGGATCGCGATCCCGAGCGGCGGCAGGTCGATCTTGAGCAGGGCGACGCGGTCGCTCTCCAGCACCGAGCGGATGGCGTGCAGCCGCCGTTCGTGGGCCGGCGGGATGTCGGAGGAGTAGACGGCGATGACGTAGCCGTGCTGTTCCAGCAGCAGGTGGATGTCACCTACCGCCAGTTCGAGCGCCTGGGCGTCCGGGGCATGCAGCAGCGCCGCCGTCGGCGTCTGCTGGTCCGTCGGTGGTAGCACCAGGTCGGCACTGGTCACTGCAAGGGCGATCGGCACGCTGTTCCCCGTTCGGCTCCGGCCGGCGTTGTCGGACGCCGCCCGCAATCGATCCTCCGCGCTTCTTCGAGAGCACTGTAGTCACGTCCCACCAGGCCGGGAAACAGTCTTCGGGAATCAATACGAGCACGGTCGCGGGGAACGCACCGCAGCTACACGGGCCAAATCGGACCAACCCCCACGGTTGAATTATCTACCGTTCCGATGTTTATTCTCGGCGCAGCCGAGAATTCACCAATTCGGTGATCTTCGAACGCCGTTGCGGGTCCCGACGGGCCGCCGCGACGGACCCGCCGACCGCGCCCGCGAGGGGTTTACGGGCCGGGCGCGAGGCGATTGCGCGGTGCCGGACCCACCCGAATCCGCGGTGCAATTCCGCCACCCGACCACGCATTCACCGGCACGAATATGCCAGGTCTTTGCACCCGCCATGCCCGCATCACCGACGGCGGGCGTGACGCGTCCGCGCCCGGCCGGGGGCAACCGCTCCGGCGGGACCGGGGCGGCACCGCACCGGGACACCCGCCCCGACATGCGCACACGGACGCAGCCGGTGCCCGGACCGGGCGCTCCGACCACAGAGCTGCCCACCGGTGGCGCCGCTCAACCCCGCACACCGCTGGAAACGCCGCCGGTTGCGCGGGCAACGGCGGACACGGCCGGCCGGGTCGCGGACAACCCGCATACGGCACACCTCACTTCAGGCCGCCAGAGGTCTTGACAACTTGATTGGTCTGGACCAGTTTGGTCGCTCAGCGGTGGCCACCGTCCCCTCCGTCCCACCCCGAGCCGAACCCCGGCAGGAGCGTGCCCCCTCACGCCCCTGCGCCGTACCCGACACCCGGCACGCGCATCGCCCACCTCGCACGGGCGCACCCCCGCCCGCCCCCAACTCCCCCCGGAGGCACCAGTGGAACGCACCGCACCCCGACGCCGCAGACGGCGCACCGCCCACCCGGTCCTCGGCACCGCCGTCGCCGTGGCGGTCACCGGCGCCCTGACCCTCACCGGTCTCGCGGGCAGCGCCCAGGCGGCCGACGTCAACGTCGCCAAGAACGCCGGATTCGAGTCCGGCCTCGCCAACTGGACCTGTTCCGCCGGCAGCGGCTCCACCGTCGCCTCGCCGGTACACGGCGGCACCGCCGCACTCAAGGGCACCCCGGCCGGCCAGGACAACGCCAAATGCGTCCAGACGGTCGCGGTGAAGCCCAACTCGACCTACACGCTCAGTTCCTGGTTCCAGGGCGGTTACGCCTACCTGGGCGCCTCCGGCACCGGCACCACCGACGTCTCCACCTGGACCCCCGGCTCCACCGGGTGGACGCAGCTCTCCACCCGCTTCACCACCGGCGCCTCCACCACCTCCGTGACGGTCTACACCCACGGGTGGTACGGCCAGGCGCCCTACTTCGCGGACGACGTCGCGGTGACCGGTCCCGACGGGGGCGGCGGCACCGACCCCGCCCCGACGATCCCGGCCGCCCCCTCGGGCCTCGCCGCCGGCGCGGTCACCTCGTCGTCCGTCGCGCTGAGCTGGAACGCGGTCTCCGGCGCCACCGGCTACACCGTCTACCGCGACGGCGTGAAGGCCGCCACCGCCACCGGCACCTCCGCCACGGTGACCGGGCTGGCCGCGGACACCGCGTACACCTTCTCCGTACGGGCGACCAACGCCGCCGGGGAGTCGGCGGGCTCCGCGTCCGTCTCCGCCCGCACCGCCACCCAGGGCACCGGCAACCCGGGCCCGGTGACCTCCGTGCCCAAGCACGCGGTCACCGGCTACTGGCAGAACTTCAACAACGGCGCGACCGTCCAGAAGCTCAGCGACGTGCCCGCCGCCTACGACATCATCGCGGTCTCCTTCGCGGACGCCACCGCCACGCCGGGCGCGGTCACCTTCACCCTGGACTCGGCGGGCCTGAACGGCTACACCGTCGCCCAGTTCAAGGCCGACATCAAGGCCAAGCAGGCGGCCGGCAAGAACGTGATCATCTCGGTCGGCGGCGAGAAGGGCTCGGTCGCGGTCAACAGCGACGCCTCCGCCACCGCCTTCGCCGACTCGGTCTACTCCCTGATCCAGACCTACGGCTTCAACGGCGTGGACATCGACCTGGAGAACGGGCTCAACTCCACCTACATGACGAAGGCGCTGCGCGCCCTCTCGGCAAAGGCCGGCGCGGGGCTCGTGATCACGATGGCGCCGCAGACCATCGACATGCAGTCGACGTCGGGCGAGTACTTCAAGACGGCGCTGAACATCAAGGACATCCTCACCGTCGTCAACATGCAGTACTACAACAGCGGTTCGATGCTCGGCTGCGACGGCAAGGTCTACTCCCAGGGCACGGTGGACTTCCTCACCGCGCTCGCCTGCATCCAGCTGGAGGGCGGTCTCGCCCCCTCGCAGGTCGGACTGGGCGTCCCGGCCTCCACCCGCGGCGCGGGCAGCGGTTACGTCGCCCCCTCGGTCGTCAACGCGGCCCTGGACTGCCTGACCGCCGGCACCAACTGCGGCTCCTTCAAGCCGTCCCGCACCTACCCGGCGCTGCGCGGCGCGATGACCTGGTCGACCAACTGGGACGCCACCGCCGGCAACGCCTGGTCGAACGCGGTCGGCCCGCACGTCCACGCCCTGCCGTAACACCGCGCGCGGCGCCGATGCGGGGGAACCCGCCCGGCGCCGCGTCCGCACGGTCCACCCGCACGCGCCGGCCGGGCGGCCCGGCCGTTCCGGTACGCCGCAGCGGCGGTCAGACCACCAGGCTCAGCAGCGCCGCCACCACGAAGCCGGCCACCGAGAGGACCGTCTCCAGGACGGTCCAGGACTTCAGGGTGTCGCGCTCGGAGATCCCGAAGTACTTGGAGACCATCCAGAACCCGCCGTCGTTGACGTGCGAGGCGCAGATCGAACCGGCCGAGATCGCCATGATGATCAGTGCGAGGTGCGGCTGCGACATGTCCTGGCCCTCGACCAGCGGCACGACGATGCCGGCCGTGGTGACGATGGCGACGGTCGCGGAGCCCTGGGCGACGCGCAGCACCACCGAGATCAGCCAGGCCAGCAGGATGACCGGCAGGCCGACGTCGTCGAAGGTGGTGGCGAGCGCGTCCGCGATGCCGCTGGCCTTCAGGACCGCGCCGAAGATGCCGCCGGCGCCGACCACCAGCAGGATGTTGCCGACCGGCTTGAGCGAGGCCGTCGAGACCGACTCCAGCGACTTGCGCGACCAGCCGCGGCGGATGCCCAGCAGGTAGTAGGCGAGCAGCAGGGCGATCGACAGGGCCACGAAGGGGTTGCCGAAGAACTCGATCACCGAGCGGCCGGTGGACGGGTCCAGGGCGATGGACGAGAACGTCGCCGCGAGGATCAGCACCAGCGGGGTGCCGATGATGGCCAGCACGGTGCCGAGGGGGACGGGGTCCTCGCGCGGGGTGACGCCGGCCGCCTGCTGCTCGGCCGCGACGGCCGCCTTGGCCTCCTCGGCGGCCTCGACCATGTCCTGCGGGACGGGCACGAAGATGCGGCGGCCGATCCAGGCGGCGTAGGCCCAGGCGGCGAGCACGGACGGGATGCCGACGAGGACGCCCATCAGGATGACCCAGCCGAGCGAGACGTGGAAGAGACCGGCGGCGGCGACCGGGCCGGGGTGCGGCGGCAGGAACGCGTGGGTCATGGACAGCCCGGCCAGCAGCGGCATGCAGTACAGCAGCACGGACTTGCCGGACCGCTTGGCGGCGGCGTAGACGATCGGCGCGAGGACGAAGATGCCGACGTCGAAGAAGACGGGGATGCCGAAGAGGAGGCCGGTCAGGCCCATCGCGGTGGGGGCGCGCTTCTCGCCGAAGACCTTCAGCAGGCGGCCGCTCAGCACCTCGGCGCCGCCGGAGACCTCCAGGACCGCGCCGAGCATCGTGCCGAGGCCGATGATGATGGCGACGTGGCCGAGGATGCCGCCCATGCCGGATTCGAGTACGGAGACCGCGGCGGACTTCTGGACGGTGCCGAACAGTTCGGTGACCGAGAGTCCGGCGGCGAGGCCGACGGCTATGGAGACCGCGAGCAGCGCGACGAACGGCTGGAGCCTGACCTTCATGATCAGGAAGAGCAGGAGCGCGATCCCGAGGGCGGCGACGGTCAGCAGACCCGCCGTCCCGTCGAGCAGGAGGAGGAGCCCGCCGGTGTGCGGCGGTGTCTCCGCCGGCAGGGGGGCGGCGGCGTACGACATGTCAACTCCGCGGGTGCTGTGGGCTTTCCGGGCAGGGGGGAGCGCGGCACGGCGCCGCCGCGGTGGGGCGGGGCGCCGTGCCGTGGGTCGTGCGGGAGGGGTGGGGCCGGTGGGGCAAACGGATCAGCCGAGGACCGCGAGCGCGTCGATCTCGATCAGCAGGCCCTTGGGGAGGCCGACGTAGACCGTGGTGCGCGCGGCGGCCGGGGCGGTGAGGCCCTGCTCCTCGAAGTACGCGTTGTAGATCTCGTTCAGTTCGGCGAAGTGGCCGGTGTCCGTGAGGTAGACGCGCATCATCATCACGTCGTCCCAGGTGGCGCCGCCCTCTTCGAGGATCGCCTTGACGTTGGCGAAGGTCTGGAGGGTCTGCTCGCGCAGGGTCGGGCCGGCCGGGGTGGGCGCCTGGCCCTCGACGGCGGGGAGGAAGCCGACCTGGCCGGCGACCTGGAGGATGTTGCCCTTCTTGACGCCGTGCGAGAACTTCGCCGGGGGCGCGGTGTGCGTGCTGGGGGTGAGGGCGGTCTTGTCGCTCATGATGCTTCCTTCGGTGGGGCGGTGTGCGTCTCGGGTACGGCGGTACCCGAGTACTCCCGGCTGATCGCGTCGGCGGTGCGGCGCAGCAGCGGGAGGAGGGCGAGGAGTTCTTCCGCCGTGACGACGACGTTCGGCGCGGAGACGGACATCGCCGCGACGACGCGCCCGTCGGTTCCCCGGATGGGCGCGCCGATGCAGTTGATCGACTCCTCGTGGCCACCGAGGTCGGTGGCCCAGCCCTGTTCGCGCACGACGGCGAGCTCCCGGAGGAACGCGGCGGCGTTGGGGGTCGAACGGGGCGTGTACATGGGGTAGTCGAGCCGTTCGGCGAGGGTGCGCCGTTCGTGCTCGGGGAGGTCGGACAGCAGCAGCTTGGCCACGGCCGCGACGGTGAGGGCGACGGGTTTGCCGATCCGCGAGTACATCCGGACGGGGTAGCGGCTGTCCACCTTGTCGATGTAGAGGACCTCGCCCTCCTCGTGGACCGCGAGGTGGACGGTGTGCCCGACGCGGTCGTTGAGCTGTACCAGGTGGGGGTGGGCGATCTCGCGGACGTCGAGGTTCTCCACGGCTTCCTGGGCGAGTGCGAAGAGCCGGGCGCCGAGACGGTAGCGCTGGTCCTGCTGGCGGTAGACGAGGCCGTGCTCGTGCAGGGTGCGCAGCAGGCGCAGGGCGGTGGACTTGTGGACGCCGAGGCGCTCGGCGACGCGGCCGAGGTCGGCGGGGCCCTCGGCGAGCAGCGGGAGGATGCTGAGCGCCCGGTCGACGGTCTGGCTCATGCCGCCGCCCCGGTGGTCGCGGGGGCCGCCGTGGTCGGGCGCGCCCGGTCCTGTCCGCCGTTCATGCTGTCCCCGTCTCCGTCTCCCGGTCGTCGTCGCGCCGGTCGTCGTCGCGCCCGTCGTCGCCGCGGCCGCCGTCCCCGGTCCATCCGGGGCCGAGACGCAGTGTGCCCCAGGCGTCGTCGTCGAGGGCGACGAGGCGGTCGGCGTGGGCGCGGGCCGGCGGGTCGGTGTGGTCGCCCGGCACCGTGAGGACGGCGGCGGCCATGAGATGGCCGTGGCGCACCCGGTCGCGTACCGGCAGGCCGCGCAGGGTGGCGGAGAGGAAGCCGGCGGCGAAGGCGTCGCCCGCGCCGACGGCGGCGACGACGTCGACACGCAGCGAGGGCACCTCGGTGACCACGTCCGGGCCGGCGGCGTCGGTACGCGAGAAGACGGTGGCGCCGTCGGCCCCGCGCTTGACGACCAGGACCGCGGGCTCGGGCAGCGCGGCGCGGATCGCCCCGGCGCCGGTGACGCCCCACGCCTCCTCGGCCTCGTCGTCGCCGACGAAGACGAGGTCGGCGCCCCGGGCCAGTTCCAGCAGCACCTCGGGACCGGGGGTGCGACCGCGCCAGAGGCCGGGCCGGTGGTTGACGTCGAAGGAGAGGAGCGGCCGGCCCTCGCGGGGCGCGGTGAGCGTGCGCAGCAGGGCGAGGCAGTCGTCGGAGAGCGCGGCGGTGATCCCGGAGACGTGCAGGACGCGACCGGCCAGCAGGTCGGAGTAGGGGGCGTTCTCCGGCGACATCGCGGAGGCGGCGGACCCGGCCCGGTAGTAGGCGACCTCGTGGGCGCCGGTGGCCCGGTCGGCGGCGGTGCGGAAGTAGATGCCGGTGGGGCGGTGCGGGTCGCGAGCGACGGCGGAGGTGTCCACGCCGTAGCCGCCGACGGTGTCCACCAGGTGCTCGCCGAAGCCGTCGTCGCCGACCCGGCTGACCCACCGCACCCGGTGTCCGGCCGCCGCCAGGGCGCAGGCGACGTTGGACTCGGCTCCGCCGATGGCGCGCCGGAAGGCGGGCACCTCGGCGAGGCGGCCGGGCCGCGAGGGGAGGAACGTCACCATGGACTCGCCGAGGCAGACGACGTCCGGCGCACCGGGTGCGGTGCCGGGCGTCTGGGCGGGGGCGTCCGCCGCGGCGGACGCCGCCCCTGCTGCTCCGGGTCCGGTCACGCTGACTCCTCGCTGGTCGGGACGGTTCTCGGCCCGGTTGTCGTCATTGACCCGGTACCGGCTCGGATGTTAGACAGCGGGGAGCGATATACGCAATGGGCGTTGCACACGGTGCAACACGATACGAGGAGGCCCCTTTGGCCGCCCACGACGACGCGACCAGCGCGACCAGCGCAACGACCGGCGACTTGGCCGCCGGCCGGTCCGGGAACGCCGACGCACGCGTCGAGACGCTCGCCGCCGCCCTGGCCGACGAACGCCTGGACCACCGGTTCAAGGGCCTCCCCCCGGACGCGGAGGGACTGACCGCGGGCGCGCTCGCCGCGGAGGGGCGCTCGGTCTTCACCGGCGGCTTCACCACCCCGCTGCTGACGCTGTCCGCCGAGGCGCTGTCGGAGAACCTCGCCCTGCTGGAGACGTACACCGAGCGGCACGGCCTGGCCTTCGCCCCGCACGGCAAGACCTCCATGTCCCCTCAGCTGTTCGCCCGTCAGCTCCGGCACGGCGCATGGGGCATCACCGTCGCCGTCCCGCACCAGGCCCGGGTCTGCCGCGCCTACGGCGTACGCCGGATCTTCGTCGCCAACGAGATCGTGGACGCCCCCGCGCTCGCCTGGATCTCCGCCGAGCTCGACGCCGACCCGGACGTCACCTTCGTCTGCTACGCCGACTCCGTACGCGGCGTCGAGCTGATGGACGGGGCCCTGCGGGCCGCGGGCGCCCGCCGCCCGCTGGACGTCGTCGTGGAGCTGGGCGCGGGCGACGGCGCCCGCACCGGCGCGCGCACCGAGGCCGAGTGCGCCGCGGTCGCCGACGCGGTGGCCGCCGCCTCCACGCTGCGGCTGGTGGGTGTCGCCGGGTACGAGGGCGAGGTGCCGGACGCCGACCCCGAGCGGGTGCGCGCCTGGCTGCGCCGGCTGGTGGCGCTCGCCGTGGACTTCGACGCCGCAGGCCGCTTCGGTGAACTGGCCGGTGACGAGCGGATCGTGATCAGTGCCGGCGGCAGCGCCTGGTTCGACGCGGTCGCCGACGTCTTCGCCGAGATCCCCCGACTCGGCCGTCCGGTCCTGCCGTTGCTGCGTTCCGGCGCCTACGTCTCGCACGACGACGGCCACTACCGCCACCTCACCCCGTTCAACCGGGTGCCGGAGGAGGGCTCGCTGCGGGCCGCGTTCCGGCTGTGGGCCCAGGTCGTCTCGCGTCCCACCGACGAGCAGGCGTTCCTCAACGCCGGCAAGCGGGACGCGGCGTACGACCTCGACCTGCCGCGGGCGCAGGTGGTGCGCTCCGGCCGGGACGGCTCGCTGCGGCCCGCCGACGGCGTCACCGTCACCGGCCTGTCGGACCAGCACGCCTGGGTCACCACCGCGCCGGGCAGCGGCCTGGAGGTCGGTGACTGGGTCGGCCTCGGGCTCTCCCACCCGTGCACGTCCTTCGACAAGTGGCAGCTCATTCCGGTGGTCCGCGAGGACGGCACCGTCGAGGACCTGGTCCGCACCTTCTTCTGACCGAACCGGCAACCGCCGCCGGGCGATCCCGGCGCCCCCCACCGAAAGGACCGGTCACCCCGGCATGGACCTCGTCATCCGCGACGCTCGCGTCATCGACGGCAGCGGCGACCCGGCGATACGCGCCGACGTCGCCCTCGACGGCGGCCGGATCGCCGCGATCCATCCCGAGGGCGCGCCCGGCCCCCGCCCCGGGGCCGTCCGCAACCTCGACGCGGACGGCCTCGCGCTGTCGCCCGGCTTCATCGACATGCACGCCCACAGCGACCTGGCGCTGCTGCGGGACCCGGACCACAGCGCGAAGGCGGCCCAGGGCGTCACCCTCGAAGTCCTCGGCCAGGACGGGCTGTCGTACGCCCCGGTGGACGACCGGACCCTCGCCGAGGTCCGTCGCTCCATCGCCGGGTGGAACGGCGACGGCGCGGACATCGACTTCGACTGGCGCACCGTCGGCGGCTACCTGGACCGGCTCGACCGCAACTTCGGCGGCCAGGGCATCGCCGTCAACGCCGCCTACCTGATCCCGCAGGGCACGGTGCGGATGTACGCGCTCGGCTGGGACGACCGCCCCGCCACCGGGGCCGAGCTGGAGCGGATGCGCCGGCTCGTCGCCCAGGGCATGGAGGAGGGCGCCGTCGGCATGTCCTCCGGCCTCACCTACACCCCGGGGATGTACGCGGACGACGCCGAACTCACCGAACTGTGCCGGGTGGTGGGCTCCTACGGCGGCTACTACTGCCCGCACCACCGCAGTTACGGCGCCGGCGCGCTGGAGGCGTACGAGGAGATGGTGCGCCTCACCCGCGGCGCCGACTGCCCGCTCCATCTCGCCCACGCCACCATGAACTTCGGTGTCAACGAGGGCCGGGCGCCCGACCTGCTCGCCCTGCTCGACGGCGCGCTCGCGGACGGCGCGGACATCTCGCTGGACAGCTACCCCTACACCCCCGGCTGCACCACCCTGGTCGCGATGCTGCCGAGCTGGGCGAGCGAGGGCGGCCCCGGACGGACGCTGGAGCGGCTGGCGGACCCGGAGACCGCGGAGCGCGTGCGCCACCACCTGGAGGTGCTGGGTTCGGACGGCTGCCACGGGGTGCCGATCGAGTGGGACACCATCGAGATCTCCGGCGTGAGCACGCCCGGCCTCGCCGGGTACGTGGGCCGCACCGTCGCCGGGTCGGCGCGGGCGCGCGGCGAGGAGCCGTGGACGACGGCCCGCCGGCTGCTGACCGAGGACCGGCTCGGCACCACGATCCTTCAGCACGTGGGCCACGAGGAGAACGTGCGCCAGATCATGCGCCACCGGGTGCACACCGGCGGCAGCGACGGCATCCTCCAGGGCGACAAGCCGCACCCCCGCGCCTACGGCACGTTCCCGCAGTACCTCGGCCGGTACGCGCGCGAGCTGGGCGTGATGTCGCTGGAGGAGTGCGTCGCCCACCTCACCTCCCGCCCGGCCGCCCGGCTGCGGCTGCCGGACCGGGGTCTGGTGCGCGAGGGCTACCGTGCCGACCTGGTGCTCTTCGACCCGGAGACGGTCGCGGCCGGCTCCACCTTCGAGCAGCCCCGCACGCTGCCGGTGGGCATCCCGCACGTCCTGATCGACGGTCGGTTCGTCATCGAGGACGGCCGCCGGACCCAGGTGATCGCCGGCCGCTCGGTCCGCTCCACCCGCCCCTGACGGACCCCGCCGCCGGCCGCCCCGGCCCCCCGGCTCCCCCGGCGGTCAGTCGGCCCGGACCCCCGGCTCCCCCGCCGCCGCCTCCTTCGCGTACGTCACCGCCTGGAGCAGCGTCAGCCCCGGTTCGGCGCCGCGCAGCGCCTTGATCCCGGCGACCTCGTCGGGCGCGCCCCGGTAGTCGGCCGCCGCGAGCCGTTGGCGGACCCAGCGGGCGCGCAGCTCCGCGTCCGGCCGGGAGGCGAACTCCTCCACGAGGTCGAGGGCGCGGGCCAGCCCGGCGCGTTCGTCGTCGGGCGCGGCCGACAGCAACTCCCGCAGTCCGGTGATGATCTCGGGCGCGTCGCGCAGGACGAGGACGGTCGTTTCCCGCTTGGCGAAGAGGCTCATGGAACGACCCTTCCCCCACGGACGCCTGCCGCTCACCCGACTTGAGCGACACCAGAGGTACTGCGGGGGCGCGAGGCGCGTCCGCGCCCCGCGGCGACGGGTGCGTACGGTCGGAGCATGACACTCGACCTCGACGCGTACACCGCCCGGATCGGCTGGGACGGGGAGCGCCGTCCCACCGCCGACGTGCTGCGGTCGGTGCACCGCGCCCATCTGACGGGCATCCCGTTCGAGAACCTGGAGCCGCTGCTCGGCTCAGCGCCGTCACTCGCCGTGCCCGATCTGGAAGCGAAGCTGGTGCGCGGCGGGCGCGGCGGCTACTGCTACGAGCAGAACACCCTGCTCGCCGCCGCCCTCACCGCGCTCGGCTTCCGGGTGACGCTGCTGGCGGCCCGGGTGGTGCTGGGCGCGGCCCCCGGCGACATCCGGCCGCGCACCCACATGGCGCTGCGGGTGGAGGTGCCGGGCGAGCCCGTCCCCTATCTGGCGGACGTCGGCTTCGGGGCGGTCGGCGCGCTGCTGGAGCCGGTCCCGCTGACGGCGGGGGCACAGGTGCGGGACGCGCCGCGCCACCACCGGCTGGTCCGGGTGGAGAGCGAGGGCCCGCTGGAAACCTGGGAGTTGCACGCGGAACACCGGGGCGCGTGGGAGCCGCAGTACGCGTTCACCCTGGAGCCCTTCGAGGCGCCGGACTTCCTGGTGATCAACTGGCACATCGCGACCAACCCCGCCTCCCCCTTCTTTCGGACGCTGTACGCCCAGCGGACGCTGCCGGGCCGGCATCTGTCACTGGCCGGCCGGACCCTCACCGCCACCGCCGACGACGGGACGGTCGAGGAGCGGCGGCTGGCCGGACCCCAGGAGGTGGCGCGGGTCCTCCGCACCGCCTTCGGGCTGCGGCTCCCGCCGGACCTCGACCTGCCGGAGTGAATACACCTCCGGGACCGTCCGGAGGTCAACCGCGTGTCGCATCTCACCCGCGCGTGGCCCGCGAGCCCGCATTCCAAGGCGGTCGCCCCGCCCCGCCCGACGCTTCCCAAGGTCGGCGCCGGGAGCCGCCAGCCGATGGAAGACGCGGGCCCGCGTGGGCGCGCCCGCCGCCGCACCGTCGGCGCGCCATGCGTGCGCACCGTGCGAAACGCCGCCGTAAGCTCGCGGACATGCAGGTCATCCAGTCCACGAAGCTCGCCAACGTCTGCTACGAGATCCGCGGCCCGGTGCTCGAGGAGGCGATGCGGCTGGAGTCGGCCGGCCACCGCATCCTCAAGCTCAACACCGGCAACCCGGCGGCGTTCGGTTTCGAGTGCCCGCCCGAGATCCTCGAAGACATCCTGCGCAACCTCGCCGGGGCGCACGGGTACGGCGACGCGAAGGGCCTGCTGTCCGCGCGCCGGGGCGTGATGCAGCACTACCAGACCAAGGGGATCGACCTCGGCGTCGAGGACGTCTACCTCGGCAACGGCGTCTCCGAGCTGATCCAGATGTCGATGCAGGCGCTGCTCGACGACGGCGACGAGGTGCTGGTGCCGGCCCCCGACTATCCGCTGTGGACCGCCTCGGTGTCCCTGGCGGGCGGCACGGCCGTGCACTACCGCTGCGACGAGCAGGCCGACTGGATGCCGGACCTCGCCGACATCGAGCGGAAGATCACCGACCGCACCAAAGCCATGGTGATCATCAACCCGAACAACCCGACCGGCGCGGTGTACGACGACGAGATGCTGCGCGGCCTCACCGAGATCGCCCGCCGGCACCACCTGGTGGTCTGCTCGGACGAGATCTACGACCGCATCCTCTACGACGGCGCCACCCACACGCCGACCGCGGTGATCGCCCCGGACCTGATGGTCCTCACCTTCAACGGCCTGTCGAAGAACTACCGGGTGGCCGGCTACCGCTCCGGCTGGCTGGCGGTCTGCGGGCCCAAGGCGCACGCGTCCTCGTACATCGAGGGTCTGACCGTCCTCGCCAACATGCGGCTGTGCGCCAACATGCCGGCCCAGCACGCGGTGGCGGCGGCGCTCGGCGGCCGGCAGTCCATCGACGACCTGGTGCTGCCGGGCGGGCGGATCCTGGAGCAGCGGGACGCCGCCTACGACCTGCTGACGCAGATCCCCGGCGTGAGCTGCGTGAAGCCGAAGGGGGCGCTGTACCTCTTCCCCCGGCTCGACCCCAAGGTCTACAAGATCAAGGACGACCGGCAGATGGTGCTCGACCTGCTGCGGGCCGAGAAGATCATGGTCGTGCAGGGCACCGGCTTCAACTGGCCGGAACCGGACCACTTCCGGGTGGTCACCCTGCCGTCGGTGGAGGACCTGACCGACGCGGTGACGCGGATCGGACACTTCCTCGACGGATACGGCCAGCCCTAGCGGGGCCGGCGCGGGCGACCGCGCTGTCCGCGATCCGCGATCCGGATCGCCCACAACTTTAGACACGATCCAATGTAGGATGGTCACCACAGTACGACCTGGAGGCCATCCCCATGTACGAGCCGATCCGCACGAAGTCGGTCCACTCGCAGGCCGACGACGCCCCCTTCCCCCACCGCTCGCGCGAGGAAGCGCTGGACATGCAGCTCGCGGCACACCTGGCCGCCCTGCTGGCCGTCACCGACGAGCTCGGTCTCGACGGCGAGGGCGACCGCATCGCCGGGCAGGTGGCCCGGCTGCGCGGAACCCCGCCGGTCCGCCACGCGTCCCTGAGCGACGCCCCGCGCCCCGCCCTGCACCGGCGGGCCCACGCCCTGGCCGGCCGCGCCCTGGTGGTGGCGGCCTCCCGCGCGGACACCGCCGCCGCGATCCTGGCCGCCGAGCGGATGGACGCCCACACCGCCGCGCTGGCGTCCCCGGCCCCCCTGGTCGAGGCCGCCTGACACCTCCCGGCCTCCTCCGGCACCCGAGCCCGGCGTCCCGGACGGTTGACGCCGCCCCGACGGGTCGGTAGACAAAGCTGGGCCCCCGGGACCATGAGGGGGTTCCGGGGGCCGTACCGCGACGGCGCAACCACACCGACGGAGGCGTCCCGCATGCAGGCCCGACAGCACAAGCACCCGGTCCGGGGCCGTCTCGCCACGCTCGCCGCCCTGTCGGCGCTCACCGCCGGCTGCACGTCCGGTCCGCCCGCGCCCGGCGAGGCGATGGCCCCCGAGGCGCGCACCTACCTCACCGCCGCCCTCGACGTCATGGAGGAGAACTCCCTGCTGGCGGCGGAGGTGGACTGGCCGGAGCTGCGTCGCGCCGCGAGGGAACGTGCGGGCGACGCCCGCACCCCCGCGCAGACCTACCCGGCGATCGAGGCGGCACTGCGCGGGCTGGGGGACGGGCACAGCCGTTTCGCCGACCCCGCCGCCGCGAAGCAGTTGCTGAGCGCTCCCGCCGAGGGCGACGCCGTGGTCCCGGCGGTGAAGTCCCTGGCCGGGGGTGTCGCTCACGTCGAACTGCCACCGGTCGCGAACGACACGGCGGCGGCCGCGTACGTGCGCGCGGCGCGTTCCGCCGTGGCCGCCCAGGACCGGCGGGGCGCCTGCGGCTAGATCGTGGACCTGCGCTCCAACTACGGCGGGAACATGTGGGGCCCGCTGGCGGCGGTGGGCGCGGTGCTCGGGGACGGGGAGGTCGGCTCGTTCGTGGCCGCGGACGGCACGCGGATCCCGTGGACGATGAAGAACGGCACCCCGCGCGACTATCTGGACGACTGGGGACCGGCCGAACCGCTCGCCCGCCCGATGCCGCCGGTGGCCGTGCTGACCGGCCGCACGACCGGCAGCGCGGCCGAGGCGGTGGCGCTCGCATTCCGGGGGCGGCCCGTCACCCGCAGCTTCGGTGTGCCCACCGCGGGCCTGGCGACCGCCAACGTGGTCCACCCGCTCCCCGACGGCGCGGTGATCGTGTTGACCCAGCGGTGGGAGGCCGACCGCACCGGCCGGGTCCAGAAGGGGCCCCTCACTCCCGACACGGAGGTCCACGACGACGCGCGGGACACCTCGCGCCCCGGCGACCAGGTCCTGACCGCCGCCACCCGGTGGCTGGCCGCCCAGTCGGCCTGCCGGGCGTAGCACGGGAGCCGAGCCCGACCGTCGGCGCACGGCACGGCACGACACGGCACCGCACCGAGCCCGGAACGTGCTCGGCCCCCGGGACCATGAGGGGGTCCCGGGGGCCGTACCGCGGCGGGCCGTTGACCCCACAGGTCAGGGCGGATGTCGGGAGACCCGACCGCGGGGCTCGTCGGGGCGGCCGTCCGGCCGCCCGCGGTCCGGCGGCTCCCTCACGGGCGCCACCGGACCTGGTCAGGGGCGTCAGCCCAGGCGCTTCACCAGCGCGCGGTACTCGTCCCACAGCTCCTTGGGGGTGTGCTCCCCGAAGGTGTTGAGGTGCTCGGGGACCAGCGCCGCCTCCTCGCGCCAGATCTCCTTGTCGACCGTCAGCAGGTAGTCCAGGTCGCTCTCGGAGAGGTCCAGCCCGTCGGTGTCGAGGGAGCCCTTGGCCGGCAGGACGCCGATCGGGGTCTCGACGCCCTCGGCCTTGCCTTCGAGGCGCTCCACGATCCACTTCAGCACGCGGCTGTTCTCGCCGAAGCCGGGCCAGACGAACTGCCCCGCCTCGTTCTTGCGGAACCAGTTCACGTAGTAGATCTTCGGGAGCTTCGCCGGGTCCTTGTCGGCGCCCACCTTGACCCAGTGGTTCATGTAGTCGCCCATGTTGTAGCCGCAGAACGGCAGCATGGCGAACGGGTCGCGGCGCAGTTCGCCGACCTTGCCCTCGGCGGCGGCGGTCTTCTCGGAGGCGACGTTGGCCCCGAGGAAGACGCCGTGGTTCCAGTCGAAGGACTCGGTGACCAGCGGGACGGCGGAGGCGCGGCGACCGCCGAACAGGATGGCCGAGATCGGCACGCCCCTGGGGTCCTCCCACTCCGGCGCGATGATCGGGCACTGCCCGGCCGGGACGGTGAAGCGGGCGTTGGGGTGGGCCGCCGGCGCGTCGGAGCCGGGCGTCCAGTCGTTGCCCTTCCAGTCCGTGAGGTGCGCCGGGGTGTCCTCGGTCATCCCCTCCCACCAGACGTCGTTGTCGTCGGTGAGCGCGACGTTGGTGAAGACCGCGTTGCCCCAGAGGGTCTTCATGGCGTTGGCGTTGGTGTGCTCGCCGGTGCCGGGGGCGACGCCGAAGAATCCGGCCTCGGGGTTGATCGCGTACAGCTGGCCGTCCTCGCCGAACCGCATCCAGGCGATGTCGTCGCCGATGGTCTCGACGGTCCAGCCGGAGATGGTGGGCTCCAGCATGGCGAGGTTGGTCTTGCCGCAGGCGCTCGGGAAGGCGGCGGCGATGTACTTCGACTCGCCGCGCGGGGGCGTCAGCTTGAGGATCAGCATGTGCTCGGCGAGCCAGCCCTCGTCGCGCGCCATCACGGAGGCGATGCGCAGCGCGTAGCACTTCTTGCCCAGCAGGGCGTTGCCGCCGTAGCCGGAGCCGTAGGACCAGATCTCGCGGTCCTCGGGGAAGTGCGAGATGTACTTCGTGGCGTTGCAGGGCCACGGCACGTCCGCCTGGCCCTCCGCCAGCGGGGCGCCGAGGGTGTGCACGGCCTTGACGAAGAAGCCGTCGGTGCCGAGCTCGTCCAGGACGGGCTGTCCCATGCGGGTCATCGTGCGCATGGAGACGGCGACGTAGGCGGAGTCGGTGATCTCGACGCCGATCGCGGACAGCGGTGAGCCGAGGGGGCCCATGCAGAAGGGCACCACGTACATGGTGCGGCCGCGCATCGACCCGCGGAAGATGCCCTTTTCGCCGTCGCCGTCACCGTCACCGGTGAAGATCTCCCGCATCTCGGCGGGGGCCTTCCAGTGGTTGGTGGGGCCCGCGTCCTCCTCCTTCTCGGAGCAGATGAAGGTGCGGGTCTCGACGCGGGCGACGTCGCTCGGGTCGGAGGCGGCGTAGTAGGAGTTCGGCCGCTTGACGGGATCGAGCTTGGTGAAGGTGCCCTTGTCGACGAGCTCCTCGCACAGGCGCTCGTACTCCGCCTCGGAGCCGTCGCACCACACCACACGGTCGGGCTGGGTGAGGGCGGCGATCTGGTCGACCCAGGAGACGAGCTCCTGGTGCTGAGTGGGAACAGTGGAGGGAGCCGCGATGTCGCGCGCCACGATCGCTCCTTGTCGAGGGTGTTGGGTTTGGTGCCCCGTGGGGGCTTCGACCCGGATGCTTCGACTGCCGCTACTCCATTGGCGCTCATCCGGTGCCGACCGCACTCATTTGATCATCCGACTCTTCCGCCCATCTGTCCAGGGGGCCTCACACGTGAGCATCGCCACTCGAATCAGCTACCTACGGAGGCGTAGGTAGCATCGGTGCATGACTGCCGCATCCGCCGACGCTCCCGGTTCCGGGCGCACCGACGCACCGGAAACCGTGCTCACCGCCCCCGATCCGCTCCTGCTCGTCGACGCACTGCCGGTGAAACCGCGGCTGCGCGGCTGGCTGCACGCGGGCATGTTCCCGGCGGTGCTGATCGCCGGGGCCACCCTGATCGCCCTCTCCGACAGCACCCGCGCCCGCATCGCCTGCGCGGTGTACATCGCCAGCGCCTGCCTGCTCTTCGGGGTGAGCGCGGTCTACCACCGGGGCACCTGGGGCCCGCGCGGCGAGGCGGTGCTGCGCCGCCTCGACCACGCCAACATCTTCCTGATCATCGCGGGCACCTACACCCCGCTGACGCTGCTCCTGCTCCCCGAGTCGACCGGCCGGCCGCTGCTCTGGGCGGTGTGGGCGGCGGCGCTGGCCGGCATCGCCTTCCGGGTCTTCTGGGTCGGCGCGCCCCGCTGGCTCTACACGCCCTGCTACATCGCGATGGGCTGGGCGGCGGTCTTCTTCCTGCCGGACTTCCTGCGCACCGGCGGCGTCGCCGTCCTCGTCCTGGTGGTCGTCGGCGGCCTGCTCTACAGCGCGGGCGGGATCATCTACGGCCTCAAGCGCCCGAACCCCTCCCCGCGCTATTTCGGCTTCCACGAGGTCTTCCACTCACTGACCCTGGCGGCCTTCGTCGCCCACTACATCGGCATCTCGCTGGTGGTGTACCAGCACGGGTGAGCGGCCCGCGCGGTGAGTGAGGAGGCGCCCCGGCGGGTTCACCGCCGGGGCGCCTCCTCATCTGCCGGGATCGGGCCCCGGCGTCGCTGCGCGAACGCCCCTACCCGCCGCAGGCCCGTCGCGCTACTCGGCTCCGCCCAGCTTCCGGGCCAGCTCCGCCGCGTCCGTGGTGGGCGCGTCGCAGACGAAGTGGCGGCAGACGTACGCGGTCGGCTCCCCGCCGACCAGCATCCGGTCCACCAGCAGCGGGAACTCTCCGCCGCCGGGCTCGCCGGCCGCCACCACCGCGCCGGGGGCCCGCCCGAGCAGAGCGGTGCGGTGCAGCTCGCCGCCGACCGGTCCGGCGACCGCGACCTCGCGGGGGCCGTCCAGCAGCGCCTCGGCGGCGGCCAGGCCCCAGCCGACGAAGCGCGGGGCGCGCGGGCCGAGCGCCTTCACCACGCCGAGCGCCGCCTCGGCGGCGGTGCGGTGCGGCTCGGAGCCGGTGTGCGCGGCATACGTGAGCAGGGCGTTGGCGGCGGCCGTCCAGCCGGACGGGGTGGCGTTGTCGGTCGGGTCCTGCGGACGGCGGATCAGGCGCTCCGCGTCGTCGGCGGTGTCGAACAGCTGACCGCCCTCACCGGTGAACCGGGCCAGCACCACGTCCAGCAGGAAGCCGGCGAACTCCAGCCAGGCTCCCTCACCGGTGACGGCCGCCAGCGCGAGGAAGCCCTCCGCGACGTTCGCGTAGTCCTCCAGCACCCCGTCGTTGCCGCCCGCCCGGCCGTCCATCGAGGTCCGGGTCAGCCGGGCGACCTCGCCGAGGTGCACCCGTACCAGCAGATCGGCGGCCTCGGTGGCCCGCTCGACCAGATCGGGACGGTCGAAATAAGCACCGGTCTCGGCCAGCGCCGCGACGGCGAGGCCGTTCCAGGCCGCCACCACCTTGTCGTCGCGGCCGGGACGCGGGCGCAGCTCACGCGCCGCGAAGAGCCGGGCGCGCACGGAGTCGACGCGGTCGCTCCGCGCGTCGTCGCCGTCGCCGTCGTCGGCGCCGTCGTCCCGCGCGGCTCCGCTCGCGGGCAGCCGGAGCACGGAGGCGCCTTCCTCGAAGGTGCCCTCCTCGGTCACGCCGAAGTACTCCGCCGCGAACGCGCCGTCCTCGTCGCCGAGCACCTCGCGCAGCTGCGCCGGCGTCCACACGTAGAACGCGCCTTCGACGTGCCGCCCCTGCGTGTCCTCGCTGTCCGCGTCCAGCGCGGAGGCGTAGCCGCCCTCCGCCGTGCGCAGCTCCCGGACCATGAAGTCCGCCGTCTCCAGGGCGACCCGGCGGGCCGCCTCCGAGCCGGTGGACCTCCACAGATGCGCGTAGGCCCGGCAGAGCAGCGCATTGTCGTAGAGCATCTTCTCGAAGTGCGGGACGGTCCACCCGCGGTCGACCGAGTAGCGGGCGAAGCCGCCGCCGATCTGGTCGTAGATGCCGCCCCGGGCCATCGCCGCACAGCTCTCCAGAGCCATCTGCAGCGCCCCGTCGGAGCCCGTACGGGCATGGTGGCGGAGCAGGAACTCGACGACCATGGACGGCGGGAACTTGGGAGCGCCGCCGAACCCGCCGTGCTTGTCGTCGAAGTCGCGGGTCAGCCCGAGCAACGCCTGCGCGAGATCGGCCTCGTCGGGGACGCCCTGCCCGCCGTGGGCCAGCGACCGCCCGGCGAGGTCGGCCACGATCCGCCCGGCCACCTCGGAGACCTCCTCGCGCCGGTCCGTCCACGCCGTGACGACGCCCTCCAGCACCTGCCGGAACGACGGCATCCCGTGGCGGGGCGCGGGCGGGAAGTACGTACCGAAGTAGAAGGGCTCGCCCTCGGCGGTGAGGAACACCGTCATCGGCCAGCCACCCTGCCCGGTCGCCGCCTGCACCGCCTCCATGTAGACCGCGTCGACGTCGGGCCGCTCCTCGCGGTCGACCTTGACGGCGACGAAGTGCTCGTTGAGGTACGCGGCGGTCCCGTCGTCCTCGAACGACTCGTGCGCCATCACATGGCACCAGTGGCAGCTCGAATACCCCACGCTGAGCAGGACCGGCACGTCCCGCCGCCGGGCCTCCTCGAACGCCTCCGGCGACCATGGCCACCAGTCGACGGGGTTGTCGGCGTGCTGAAGAAGGTACGGCGAGGTCGTGCCACCCAAGCGATTCACAGCGATCACCCTACTCACGCCACGCCCGGCAGCCGGGCACAACAGGCCCCGGCACCGGGAGAAGGCGGCAGCGGGGACGGACCGGGACAGTACGCTGGGCACAGCAGTGCCGGACCTGCCGAGGCCTCTCGAAGGAGAGATCCATGACCGCCGAGATGATCGCGCCGGCGTGGATGCACCAGCAGATCAGCGCACAGGAGTACGAGTCCTGGTCCGAGGAGCAGTGCGCCGGCGTCGAGATCGTGGACGGGATGGTCGTCGTCGGCCCGAGCGCCTCGAAGCGGCACAACCGGCTGGCCAGGATCCTGGCCAATGCTCTGGACGCCGCCGCAGACCCGGACTGGAACGCCGACACGGACTTCGACGTACGCCTGCATGACGTTCCGCTCAACAACCGCCACCCCGACGTCACCGTCTACCGGGCGGAGACCATCGACGTCACACCCAGCCGCCCCGAGCACGTGCTCCTGGTCGTCGAGGTCGTGTCGCCCGGTTCGGAGACCACGGACCGCATCGTGAAGACGGATCAGTACGCCAAGGCCGGCATCCCCTTCTACTGGCGGGTCGAGCAGGCCCCGACCGGTGTGCCGATCACCTACACCTACGTGCTCGACCCCGCCACCAAGGGCTACCGGGACGGCGAGATGTTCACCGGCGTCATCGAGGCGGCCGTCCCCTTCCCCGTGGCCGTGGACCTCCGAGCCGTCTGACACGACCGGCATCCGCACCGGTGCCAGGACGGGCCCTCGGGCACGTCCCTGAGTCCGGCACCTGTCAGGGAGCAGGGCGCGGCGAAGCGTAGCCCCGCCCCAGGGCCGGGGCTACAAAGTTCGCACCGCCCGCGGAGGCCTTACGGGCAGCGGCGTACCCGTACGGGCCGGGTGGCCCCGGGCCCCCAGGTCTCCGTTCCCCCGGGAGCCGCGTACGGGCCCTACTTCTTCTGTGCCGGCGCCGTCGGGCCCGCACCCGGGGCGGGCTCGGCCTCCGGCTCCGGGGCCTCCTCGAAATTCACCTTGCCCATGTGGCGGTTCATCGACTTCATCAGCAGCCAGACGCCCACCGCGAGGGCCGCGAACACGAGGAAACCGAGAACACCCGGAGTCACCTTGTTCTCGTCGAGGTCGGCGGCGAACGGGAGCAGTGTCATTGCCTGGGTCGCGTACATATCAGGCATTGTCGCGGATGCCCGCGAAGAGGTCGCTCTCGGGGAGGGAAGTGTCGACCAGGGACTTCGACAGCTCGTACTCCTCGGTCGGCCAGACCTCCTTCTGGACGTCCATCGGCACGCGGAACCAGCCGCCCTCGGGGTCGATCTGCGTGGCGTGCGCGATCAGCGCCCGGTCGCGCACGTCGAAGAAGTCGGCGCACGGAACGTGCGTGGTCAGCGTCCGCTCGGCGCGCTCGAACTCGCTCCAGCGCTTCAGCCAGTCACCGTAAGGGGACTCCAGGCCGCGGGCCAGCAGGGCCTCGTGCAGGGCGACGGTGCGCGGCTTGTTGAAGCCCTGGTTGTAGTAGAGCTTCTGGGGCTGGTAGGCCGGGCCGAACTCCGCCTCGGGGAACTTCTCGGTGTCGGCGGCGCCCTCGAACGCGATCATCGTGATCTTGTGCGTCATGATGTGGTCGGGGTGCGGGTACCCGCCGTTCTCGTCGTACGTGGTGATGACCTGCGGCCGGAACGCGCGGATCTTCGCCACCAGGCGCCCCGCGGCGACCTGCTCGTCCTGGAGGGCGAAGCAGCCCTCGGGCAGCGGCGGCAGCGGGTCGCCCTCGGGCAGGCCCGAGTCGACGAAGCCGAGCCACTCCTGCTTGACGCCCAGGATCTCGCGGGCCTCGTCCATCTCCTTCTTGCGGACTTCGTGGATGTTCTCCTCGATGTACGCGTCGCCCTGGAGCTTCGGGTTGAGGATGGAGCCGCGCTCGCCTCCGGTGCAGGTCACGACCAGCACGTCCACCCCCTCGGACACGTACTTGGCCATGGTGGCGGCGCCCTTGCTCGACTCGTCGTCGGGGTGGGCGTGGACGGCCATCAGGCGGAGCTGCTCGGTCAAGACTCGATCCTCAGTGATTCGTCGCTATGGGCAACTCCTATAGTGACCGAACGGGAGGGTGGAAAATTCCGCGATGCCCGGCTCAGGAGGAACGATCATGACTGCGGTGCGCGAGGCCACGCCCGAGGGACGTTACGGCCGGACCGAAGACCAGCGCGCGGACCACAAGCTCAAGATCGTCGGATCGGTCCTGGCCGTGCTGATGGCCGCCGTGATCGTCTGGATCGGCGTCGACTACGTCGGCGGCAAGGACATCAACGGCGAACTCATCAAGTCCAAGATCGTCTCTGCCGAGCGCGCCGAGGCGCACCTCGAAATCCGCAAGGAGAAGAACGCCGGCGGATACTGCACGCTGCGCGCGCTGAGCGAGGACGGCTCCGAGGTCGCCCGCAAGGACTTCCGCTTCGACGAGCCGCAGGAGCGCATCGACCGCGTCGTGTCGCTGCGGACGACGGTCCGCGCCACCGCCGTGGAACTGGTCGGCTGCACCCCGGGCGGCTCGGCCGGCTGACCGCCCGCGGGCCCGGCGGAACCACCTCGCAGGGGCGGGACCACCTCGCAGGGGCCGGGACCACCGGCAGGGCGGCACGCCCGGCCGCGCGCTCCGCCCCGAAGCCGCGCGCACCCCCTGACGGCGGACCTCACCCTCCGCCGTTCCACCGGGCACGCTGGATTATCTTCTCCCCCTTTGCCCCGGGAATTGTTACGCTCGTGGTTTCGCCCGCCCGAGGAGGCACATGCTTCCGGGTAGGGCGATGCTTTGTATATCCCAGTACCGACGAGGAGCACCTGTGACCCAGACCAGCGAAAACGTCACCTGGCTCACGCAGGAGGCGTACAACCAGCTCAAGGCCGAGCTGGAGTACCTGTCTGGTCCCGCGCGCACGGAGATCTCCGTAAAGATCGCGGCGGCCCGTGAGGAGGGCGACCTCCGCGAGAACGGCGGGTACCACGCGGCCAAGGAGGAGCAGGGCAAGATGGAGCTCCGGGTGCGCCAGCTCACCCAGCTCCTGGAGCACGCCAAGGTCGGCGAGGCGCCCGCCGACGACGGCGTGGTCGAGCCCGGCATGGTCGTCACGATCGCCTTCGACGGCGACCCGGACGACACCCTGACCTTCCTGCTCGCCTCCCGTGAGTACGCGAGCACGGAGATCGAGACCTACTCCCCGCAGTCCCCCCTGGGCACGGGCGTCAACGGCAAGCGCACGGGCGACGACGCGGAGTACGAGCTGCCGAACGGCCGCTCCGCGACGGTGAAGATCCTCTCCGCCAAGCCCTACTCCGGCTGACCGGCCCACCCCGGCGAGCACCCCACGGAGCCCCGGCATCCGCCCGCACCACGCGGGCGGGCGCCGGGGCTCCGTCGCGCGCGGTCGGCGGGCGGGGGTCGGCGAACCCATGTGCCGGCGCCGGGAGGAGAGGCCCGGCGGAACCTTCCGCCGGGCCTCTCTCCGCAGGAGTCGTCAGTTCGCGGCCCGGCGGTACTTGCGGACCGCGAGGGTGCGGAAGACCACGGTGATGACGAGGGACCAGATCAGGGACGCCCAGACCGGGTGCTGCATCGGCCAGGCGTCGGACGGGGAGACTCCGGGGTTGCCGAACAGGACGCGGCAGGCCTGGACGGTGGCGCTGAACGGGTTCCAGTCCGCGATCGGCTGGAGCCAGGACGCCATCTGGCTGGAGTCCACGAAGGCGTTCGAGATGAACGTCACCGGGAAGAGCCAGATCAGACCACCGGAAGTGGCGGCTTCCGGGGTGCGCACGGACAGTCCGATCAGCGCGCCGATCCAGGAGAAGGCGTACCCGAGCAGCAGGAGCAGCGCGAACGCGCCGAGGGCCTTGGGCACGCCGTTGTGGATGCGCCACCCGACGAGCAGCGCGACGATCACGAGCACCAGGACGGTCAGTATCGTCTGGACAAGGTCGGCCAGGGTGCGGCCGGTCAGCACCGCGCCCCGTGCCATGGGCAGCGACCGGAAGCGGTCGATGAGCCCCTTGTGCATGTCGTCCGCGATGCCCGCGCCGGCGCCCGCGGTGGCGAAGGTGACGGTCTGGGCGAAGATGCCCGCCATCAGGAAGTTTCGGTAGACCTCCGGTGAGGTCGAGCCGCCCACGTTCATCGAGCCACCGAAGACGTAGCTGAAGAGCACCACGAACATGATCGGCTGGATGAGCCCGAAGAGGACCACTTCGGGGATGCGGGTCATCCGGATGAGGTTCCGCTTGGCGATCACGAGGGAGTCGGTGACGCTCTGGGCGATGCCTCCGCGCGGTCTCGGCGCCAGGCTCCGGTTCGTGTCCTGCACTGTGCTCATCGCGCGCTCTCCTCGGCGTCGCCGGCGGCCCCGGCACCGTTCTCGTCCTGCTCCGTCGCCTCGGCCGCGTGGCCGGTGAGGGAGATGAAGACGTCGTCCAGGGTGGGGCGGCGCAGTCCGATGTCGTCGATCTCGACCTGCTGGGCGTCCAGGTCCCGGATGACGTCGGCGAGAAGCTTCGCGCCGCCTGTCACCGGGACCGTCAGTTTGCGGGTGTGCTCGACCACCGCGACCTCGCCCTTGCCGACGGCGGCCAGGACCTCGCGGGCGCGGGCGATCTCGTCGGCCCGGTGGACGACGACCTCGACCCGCTCCCCGCCCGTGCGGGCCTTGAGTTCGTCGGACGTGCCCCGGGCGATGACCTTGCCGTGGTCGATCACGCAGATGTCGTGCGCGAGGTGGTCGGCCTCCTCCAGGTACTGCGTGGTCAGCAGCAGCGTGGTGCCGCCGGCCACCAGTTCCTGGATGACCTCCCAGAGTTCCTGCCGGTTGCGCGGGTCGAGTCCGGTGGTCGGCTCGTCCATGAACATGACCGGCGGCGAGACGACCAGTGCCGCCGCGAGGTCGAGTCGGCGCCGCATGCCGCCGGAGTACGTCTTCGTGGTCCGGTCCGCCGCGTCGGCGAGGTGGAAGCGTTCCAGCAGCTCCCCCGCCCGGCGCTTCGCGTCCCGCCCCGACATCTGGTAGAGCCGGGCGACCATCTGGAGGTTCTCACGGCCCGTCAGATACTCGTCCACCGCCGCGAACTGGCCGGAGAGCCCGATCGAGCGGCGTACCTCGTTGGGGCGGCGCAGTACGTCGATCCCGGCCACTTCGGCCGTGCCGCTGTCGGGTTGCAGGAGGGTGGTGAGGACGCGGACGGCCGTGGTCTTGCCCGCACCGTTCGGGCCGAGCAGACCGAGAACGGTGCCTTCCGGCACGTCGATGTCGACGCCGTCCAGTGCTCGTACGTCACCGAAGGTCTTGACCAGACCTTCGGCGTGGATCGCACCTGGCATACGGAATGTCCCCCGTGGGTCTCGCGTGGCTGTGTCATCCCTGTGGGTGATTCGTTTTCAGATCCTAGAGAGACGGGGACCGCACCGCCCGACGGACGCGGAAACCGGCGGGTTTCACATCGGATGCGCGCACGGACCGGGCCGGACACCCGAAGGGGCGCCGGACGCGGGGCGGGCCCGGTCAGTCCAGGACGAGGTACCCGGCCCGGCCAAGCGTTTCGGCCACTTCGCGGCAGTGCTCGGGCCCCTTGGTCTCCAACTGCAGCTCGACCTCCGCCTCGGTGAGGCCGAGGCGCGGCTCGGTGCGCACGTGGCTGATGTCGAGGACGTTGGCGTCGGCGGTGGTCAAGGTCGCGAGCAGCCCGGCCAGCGCGCCGGGACGGTCGGTGAGCCGCAGCCGCAGCCCCAGGTAACGGCCGGCCGCGGCCATGCCGTGGCGCAGGATGCGCTGCATCAGCAACGGGTCGACGTTCCCGCCGGAGAGCACCGCGACGACCGGGCCCTCGAACGCCTCCGGATCGCTGAGCAGGGCGGCGACGGGACTGGCCCCGGCCGGTTCCACGACCAGCTTGGCCCGCTCCAGGCAGAGCAGCAGGGCGCTGGACAGCTCGTCCTCGGTGACCGTGCGGACCTCGTCGACCAGCTCTTCGACGATCCCGAACGGCACGTCGCCGGGACGGCCCACCTTGATGCCGTCGGCCATCGTCTGGAGCGCGTCGACCGACACCGGCCGGCCCGCCGCGAGCGACGGCGGGTAGCAGGCGGCGCCGGCCGCCTGCACCCCGACGATCCGGACGTCCGGCCGCAGCGCCTTGACGGCGACGGCGACGCCCGCCGCGAGACCGCCACCGCCGATGCCCACGACGATGGTGCGGACCTCCGGGCACTGTTCGAGGATCTCCAGGCCGAGCGTGCCCTGCCCTGCGATGATGTCGGGGTGGTCGAACGGGTGGATGAAGACCGCCCCGGTCTCCCGCGCGTACTGCTGCGCGGCGGCGAGCGTCTCGTCGACGACCTGACCGTGCAGCCGGACCTCGGCCCCGTACTCGCGGGTCGCCGCCACCTTCGGCAGGGGGGCTCCGACCGGCATGAAGACGGTGGAGCGCACGTCGAGCAGCGAGGAGGCCAGGGCGACGCCCTGCGCGTGGTTGCCCGCGCTCGCCGCGACCACCCCGCGCGCCCGTTCCTCCGCCGTCAAGCCCGCTATGCGTACGTACGCCCCGCGCAGCTTGAACGAACCGGTGCGCTGGAGGTTCTCGCACTTGAGGTGGACCGGGGCCCCGACCAGCGCCGACAGGTGGCGGCTGCCCTCCATCGCGGTCGTCCGGGCGATGCCCGACAGCATTTTCCTGGCGCCCCGGACATCGTCGATGGTGAGGGCGGGAACCGAAGGAGCCGTCGGGAAGTTCATACAGCAAGTCTCGCAGCTCGGCTTGGCACCGGCCCAACCGCACCGCTCCGTCCACAGCCTGGTCCACAGGTTTACGCAGCGTCGGCACTCCTTGCCATATTGCCGCGTAATCTGTCCCCCACCCATCCGACACCGCACGAAGAGAGCTACCGGCCATGCCCCCTCAGGACATGACGAATGCTGCGTCTCCTTCCGGGGAGGTCGCCGCGGAGCACCCGGCGTCCGACCCCGTTCTCGACACGCTCCAGCACCAGGTGGCGGTCTTCGCCCGGCGTGCCGAACAGACCCGCCTCGGGGGCGTGGGCCAGGTCCGCAACTCCATGGACCGGGCCGCCTATCTGCTGCTGAACCGGCTCGACCGGGAAGGGCCGATGGGTGTCAAGGCCCTGGCGGCCGGCATGGGCATCGACTCCTCGACGGTGACCCGGCAGGTCGCGCCGCTGGTGGACAGCGGCCTGGTCAAGCGCACCTCGCACCCGGACGACGGCCGGGCGGTCGTGCTGCAGCTCTCCCCGCGCGGTCAGACCCGTCTGGACGAGGTGCGCGCCTCCCGGCGGGAGCTGATGATCCAGGTCACGGACGACTGGAGCGACGAGGAGCGCGACACCTTCTGCACCTTGCTGACCCGGTTCAACGACTCGCTCGCCGCCCGCCAGTCCGCGTACCAGCAGCAGGCCGACTGACGCCGTCCGGACCCGGGGCCTCCGGGACACGTGCGCCCCGGGACCGGCCGGCCGGTGAGCGACGGGGCGGCCGGGGCCGGGCCGGGCGTTGAGGGCCTGGCCGCCGCCCGGACCGCCGCTCCGGTTGCTTTCCGTGCCGCTGCGCGACCGGCGCCAGGGCGGCTTACGCTGGATGTGCACCGGCCCACGCACGCGTCGAGGAGGCCGCCATGGCCAGGAAAGTCGCCGACTGCCGGAAGTCCCCGAGCGTCTCCCGCTGCACGCTCACCATCTCCGGCGAGGAGAACGAAGTCGTCCGCGCGGCGACCGAACACGCGGTCTCGGTCCACGGCCACGCCGACGGCCCGGAACTGCGCCAGGCGGTCCGGGCCTCCCTGGAGGACGAGAAGCACCAGGGACAGTCCGCCTGATCCGGACCCGGACGTACCTACGTGCGCGCCCCCGGTCGGTCCGTACCGCCGGAGGCGCGCAAGGGCGCACGGTCAGCGCCCGGCCATCAGCACCCGGCGATCCGCAGCCCGCGTCCCGCCGCGTGCCTGCGCCCGGAGCCCCACGCCCCGGCGCGCAAGCCCCGCGCCGCCCTCGCTCAGCCGAGCGCCCGGGTGAGGTCGGCCAGCAGGTCGTCGCCGTTCTCGATGCCGACGGAGAGCCGGACCAGGTCGGCCGGCACCTCCAGCGGGGAACCGGCGGCCGAGGCGTGCGTCATCCGGCCCGGGTGCTCGATCAGCGACTCGACGCCGCCCAGCGACTCACCCAGCGTGAACAGCTCGGTGCGGTTGCAGACCTCGACGGCCTCCTCCTCGCCGCCCCGCACACGGAACGACACCATCCCGCCGAACGCCCGCATCTGCTTGACCGCGACCTCGTGGCCCGGATGTTCCGGCAGCCCCGGGTAGAGCACCTGGCTCACCTTGGGGTGGCGGGACAGCAGCTCCGCGACGCGGGTCGCGTTCTCCGAGTGCCGGTCCATGCGGACGGCCAGGGTCTTGATGCCGCGCAGGACCAGCCAGGCGTCGAACGGTCCGGAGATCGCACCCATCGCGTTCTGGTGGAAGACCAGTTCGTCGGCGAGAGCGGAGTCGTTGACGATCAGCGCGCCGCCGACCACGTCGGAGTGGCCGCCCATGTACTTCGTGGTGGAGTGCACCACCACGTCCGCACCCAGGGACAACGGCTGCTGGAGGTACGGGCTGGCGAAGGTGTTGTCGACCACCAGCCGGGCCCCGGCCTGCCGGGCGACGCCCGCGACCGCCGCGATGTCGGTGATGCCGAGCAGCGGGTTGGACGGGGTCTCCACCCAGATCGCCTTGGTGCGAGGGGTGAGGGCCGCCCGGACCGCCGCCACGTCGGAGGTGTCCGCGACCGAGAACTCCACGCCCCAGCGGGACGCGACCTTCGCGAAGAGCCGGAAGGTGCCTCCGTACGCGTCGTTCGGGATGACCACGTGGTCGCCCGGCGTCAGCAGCGTACGGAGCAGGCAGTCCTCGGCGGCGAGGCCGGAGGCGAAGGCCAGGCCGCGACGGCCGCCCTCCAGCGCCGCGAGGTTCTCCTCCAGCGCGGTGCGGGTCGGGTTGGCGCTGCGGCTGTACTCGTAGCCGCCGCGCAGACCGCCCACGCCGTCCTGCTTGTACGTGGACACCTGGTAAATGGGCGGAACCACCGCGCCGGTGAGGGGATCGGCGGTGTTTCCCGCGTGGATCGCGAGGGTCTCGAAGCTGTGCTGGTCGCTCATGGACCCGAGCGTAGTTCTTCCCGAGGGCCCTCACCGGACGCTCGGCCGGGCAGGGACAATGGGCTCATGGAGATTCTGTGGTTCCTGCTCGCGCTGTGCATGATCGCCGCGGTCGCCGGCCCGTACCTGCGGCGTCGACGCGGCGGCATCCGGCTCGCCGTCCCCGGTTCCCCGGACGCCGCCGACCCGGACACGTACGGCTTCGTGCGGCAGGAACTGCTGGACGTGCGGCTGCCCGGTCCCGACCAGGACCTCCTCGACGTGCTCGACGTGGTGCAGGGGACGCAGGAGTGGCGGGCCGCCTCCCAACTCCTCGCCGGTACGCCCAAGGAGGACGAGCACCGCTGGCAGCGGGTGCAGGCGTTCGCCGGGGCGGCCTCGCTGGAACTGTCGTCCCGGCCGGGCGTCGGCGGCGCGTGGCTGCGCAAGTGGCGCGCGGAGGCCCCGAAGGACGCGGGCGCGGCGGCCGTCCACGCGGAGTTCCTGGTGCAGCAGGCCTGGCGGTCCTCGACGCCGGGCACGGACGACTTCCGCATCATCCTGGAGGAGGCGCGCTCCGTCGCCGGCGAGGCCGCGCTGCTCGCGCCGGGCGACCCGGTCCCGTACATCGTGGAGCTGGCCGTGGCGCGCGGACTCGGTTACTCCCACGAGGAGTTCGACCAGGTCTGGGTGAAGATCATCGACCGTGCGCCGGGCCACCTGGGCGCGCACGTCGCGGCGCTGCACTACTGGTGCGAGAAGTGGCACGGCTCCCGCGAGCTGGCCGACCGCTTCGCCACTTCCGCCGCCGCCCGAGCCCCGCGGGGCTCGCTGCTCGCCGCGCTGCCGCTGTTCGCGGTGTACGAGCACCTGCCCGAGGTCAACCTGGTGCAGGGGTTCTACCGCAGTGTGGTCGTGACGAAGGCGGTCGAGGGGGCCATGTTCGCGGTGCACGCGGCGCGGCCCGACGACCCGATGCTCGCCCACGTCCGGCACCTGCTGGTGTTCTTCCTCGTGCGGATGGAGCGCTGGTCGGAGGCGATGCACCAGATCGTGCACATCGACGGCCAGGTCGGCGCGCTGCCCTGGACCGCGGGCGAGGACCCCGCGGCCGACTACACGGTGTACCGCGCCCTTGCGGTGGCGGGTTACGAGGCGAACGGCGGCTCCCCGGCGAAGCTGCTGGGCTGAGCCTCCGGGCACGGCTGCGGGACGAGGCGGTCGGGACGGGGCTACCGGGCCGGGCGGTCGGAACGGGCAGTCGGAACGGGGCGGTCGGAACGGGCAGTCGGAACGGGGCGGGACGGAGTGGTGCGGGCAGGTGTCGTCGGGGCGGTCCCGCGACCCGTACCCGCCGGAATGCGCACGGCCCCCGGAACGTTGACCGGTAAGCCGCCCCGCACGTCAAGGAGACCCGATCATGCTCTTCGGCCGTACCCCCGTACTCCCCACCCCCGAGCAGGCGCTCAAGGGCCGCTCGACCCCGCTGTTCGCGGTCCCGGAGCGCCACACGGTGCTCGGCAACCCCCTCCAGGGCCCGTACCCGGAGGGCCTGGAGATCGCCGACTTCGCGATGGGCTGTTTCTGGGGCGCGGAGCGCATCTTCTGGCAGACCGAGGGCGTCTGGACGACGCTGGTGGGCTACCAGGGCGGCTTCACCGAGAACCCCACGTACGAGGAGGCGTGCTCCGGGCAGACCGGTCACACCGAGGCCGTGCGCGTGGTCTTCGACCCGAAGCTCGTCTCCTACGCGCAGCTGCTGAAGGTGTTCTGGGAGTCCCACGACCCGACCCAGGGCTTCCGCCAGGGCAATGACGTGGGCACCCAGTACCGCTCCGCGATCTACACCCACTCCCCCGAGCAGGCCGAGACGGTCACCGCGTCCCGCGAGGCGTACCAGAAGGTCCTGACGGGCTCCGGCTACGGCACCATCACCACCGAGGTCCTCCCGGCCGAGGGCCGCACGTTCTGGCCGGCCGAGGCGTACCACCAGCAGTACCTCGACAAGAACCCGGGCGGCTACTGCGGCATCGGCGGCACGGGCGTCTCCTGCCCCATCGGCGTCGCGAAGGCCTGACCCCGGGCCCCCTGTGCACCGCCCCCGCCCCCGCCGGTTCCCACCGGCGGGGGCGGGGGCACTTCACGGTGCCTCTTCGGCGTCCGGTCCGGGCCGGACGAACACGGCGAGACAGCGGAGTACTCCTCCCTTGCCGCCCAGCTCCGAGTAGGGCTGCCACCGCAACGGGTAGCCGTCCCGCAGCACTCGGGTATGAGCCTTGTAGGCGCCCTCCGCCCAGAGCAGCGTGCCCGTGAGCCGGCGACCGTGATGGATCCGGAAATCGCTGTCCCGGGTCCGACGGGCGGACTCCGGCGGTGTCCACAGCAACGGCTCGTTGGTGAGCATGAGAGCCAGCCCGTTCTCTTCGGGGCGGCGACAGAACCGCTCCAGTCTGGCTATGTCGCGTACGAACCCCAACCGGGCGAGATCCGTGGCCGCGTGCGCCTTTAACACGTAGTCTTCGGGCGGTTCTCCCGCCACCCCTGCCCACGGTCGGGTGAAGTACTTGAACTCGACGGCCGTCCGTCCCTCCGGGCCCAGCGCCAAGAGGTCCAGATGTTCGGTCTTGCCGGAATCCCGTCGAGGCACTTCCAGCCGCACACGGATCTCGGGCGCCACCTCCCACAAGGCACGTGCGAAACCGTGCTGGAAGTCGGCTTCGGAGTGGAACACCGGCCTTGTCCGTCCCAGCCGGGCCAGTACCTCGCCGAGCGGGACACATCCGGCGATGGTCCCCGTGCCGTCCGCCGGTTCCGTCATCACGGCTTCATTGAACGGCGGCCGGGGCACACGAACAAGACCCCCACGGCGTCGCGCCGAGCCGGTGACTCCTCCGGCCCGCTCAGTCGTCCGCCCACCGGAACGCCGCTCGGTCGCCCTCGATGTGGAGCAGGAAGTCGGCCACAGGGGCGCCGTCGGGGCGGTGGAGGGTCAGCAAGGCGTTCACCGCCCCACACACCTCGTCCCACTCCGCGAGAATTCTTTCGTCCTCCTCGAACCGCTGCGACAGGTCGAGTTCGCGGGCGAACAGGTCCCGTGTCACCGCGTCGTACGCCGGGCCGGGGGTGAAGCGGCCACGCAGCCAGGGGAAGTCCGCGTCGTCGATCAGAATGTCGCCGGCCTGTTCGGGTCCTCGCCGCAGCGCCCAGACCGTGCCATCGTGGCCCATCGGTACGGCTCCTTCGGACGGTGGACGTGCCGAAGCACGTGGCCTCGCTCCATGGCGCGTGGGGGGTACGACACGCTACCCCGCGGCCCGGCAGCCGTCCGGCACGCTCCCGTCCTGGCATCCCCGCCTCCCGCGCCCCCGGCGCAAAGAGACGGCATAAGGGCGCATGAGGGGGCGCGTGGACGGGGTGGATCGGTCATGATGCCGTCATGAAGAGGCCACCGCGGCACGGGGTCGGTCAATTACCCGCGCGGACAAAGGGGTTGCACGCCCGGAAACGCCGCGGTGGCGGGACGGCCCGGCGCGGCGTGCCGGAGTCCGGCGGGGCCGGGCCGGGGGTGTCCCCTCCGCGCGGTCCGGCGCCCGCGCTGCCGCCGGACGCGGGGCGGACGGCGCGGTATCTCGCGGTGGGGCTGGACAGTTACCTCTGCCTGCTGACCGTGGGGCTGACCACACGGCCGCACCTGGAGTCGGCCGGCCCCGGCGAGGCCGCGCTCACCCTCGTCTCCGCCACGCTCGCCTTCTCCTTCGTCAACCAGGTGCTGCTGCCGTCGGCGGTACGGGCCAGCGCAGGCATGCTGATCATGGGCGTGCGGGTGATCGGCGTCCCCGACGCCGGCAGGCCGGGCCCGCTGCGGCTGGTGCGGCGGTGGGGGTACGGGCTCTGCCTGCTGCCGGTGCAGCCCTGGCGGCTGATGCGGGCGGCGGGCCCCTGGACCCTCGCCCGCGAAACGGCGCCCCATCCGGCCCGGCCCGTCCCGCCCCCGCCGGACTGCCCGTTCCACGCTCTGGCCGTGCGCTACTGCCCCACCGCCGCTGCCGGCCCGGACGTCGTCACCGCGCGCCCAGTCCCGTACGGGCACGGCGAGGGCGGCGTTCCGGCCGACCTGGCGGGCATCCGGCAGGTCCGGCGCGGCGACCTGCTCGCCCACCGGGCGGCCACGGGACGGGGGTAGGCCGGGGCGGACGGGACGGCTCCGTGCCGGGCGCACCGAACCGGTGGGCCGGAGAACGGCCCTTCCGGCCGGGTCCGGCGGCTGTCGGCGGCCTCCCGGCGGCTGAAGCCCTCCAGGGCACGCACACGGCGGCGCGCCCGGCCCCCGGAGGGACCGGCCACGCCGCCGTGCCCGGCGGCCGAACCTCGCCGGGTCTAGGCCGCCGCGTTCTCCGTGACGGTGACCTTGCCCTTGCGGATCGTGGCGACGCGCGGGGCCTTGCGGGCGATGGAGCTGTCGTGGGTGACCATGACGAAGGTCAGCCCGTGTTCCTTCCACAGCCCGTCGAGCAGGTCCATGATCTCGTCGCGCATCGACTCGTCGAGATTGCCGGTGGGTTCGTCGGCGAGCAGCACCTTGGGGCGCTTGACGAGGGCGCGGGCGATGGCGACGCGCTGCTGCTGGCCGCCGGACATCTCGCTGGGGAGGTGGGTCGGCCGGTCGGCGAGGCCGACCGACTCCAGTGCTTCCAGAGCCCGTTCACGCCGGATCTTGGCGCCCAGCCCGAGGGGGACGAGGGCGGTCTCGACGTTCTCCGCGGCGGTGAGCGTCGGGATCAGGTTGAAGCTCTGGAAGACGAAGCCGATGGACTCCGCGCGGACCTTGGTGAGCCGGGCCTCGGGCAGGCTGCCGAGGTCGACGCCGTCGAGCTCGATGGTGCCCTCGGTCGGCCGGTCGAGGCCGCCGAGCATCTGGAGGAGGGTGGACTTGCCGCCGCCGGTCGGTCCCTGGATGACGAGCCGGCCGCCGTCCTCGATGGTCAGGTCGACGCCGGCGAGCGCGTTGACGTGGGCCTTGCCGCGCTGGTAGCGCTTGGTGACGCCTCTGAGCTGGTACACGTGTGACTCCTGCGGTGCGTGCGTACGGAAGTGGGGGCGGGACGGGGGACGGTCCTACTCGACGCGGCGCAGGGCGTCGGCCGGGCGCAGCCGGGAGGCGCGCCAGCCGCCGAAGGCGCCGGCGACGAGGCCGCCCGCGACGGCCAGGGCGACGGCGATCAGGATGGTGGAGAGGGCGACCGGGGCGGTCAGCGCGATGTCCAGGGTCTTGGCCGCGGTCTGGCGGCCGGGGCCGCCGCCCATGCCACCGCCGCCCATGCCTCCGCCACCGCCGCCGGACGAGCCCAGCTCGGCGGTGAGGGTGGGGCTGACGGCGGTGACGGCGTAGGCGCCGAGGAGGCCGACGGCGATGCCGAGGACGCCGCCCATGAGGCCGTTGACGAGGGCCTCGCCGACGACCTGGCGGGTGACGCGGCTGCTCTTCCAGCCGAGGGCCTTCAGGGTGCCGAACTCGCGGACGCGGCGGCTGACGGCCGAGGAGGTGAGCAGGCCGGCCACCGCGAAGGCGGCGATCAGCACGATGACGGAGAGCCACTTGCCGACGCTGGAGGCCAGGTCGGAGGCGGTGGAGAGGGAGCCGGAGACGGTGTCCGCGAGGTCCGCCGAGGTGGTCACGGTGGTGCCGGAGACGTTCTTCTGGATGGCCGACTTGACGCTGTCGATGGCCTGCGAGTCCGTCGCCTTGACGTAGACGGTGGTGACCTTGTCCTTGGAGTCGGACAGCGTCTGCGCCTGCTTCAGCGGGATGTACAGGTTGGCTGCGGCGTCGCCGCTGCTGGCGGTGGAGACACCGATGACCGTGTACGCGGTGCCGGAGATCGTCACCGTCTTTCCGACCGCGAGGGACTTCTCCTTGGCGTAGGAGGCGTCCACGACCGCGACCTCGGCGTCGGTCTCGGTGGCCTTGAAGGTCCGGCCTTCGGTGATCTTCGAGGAGGTCAGCGGGCCGAGGTCCTGCCGGGTGACGTCGGTGCCGTACACGGTGTACGCGTTGACGTCGAAGGACGCGCCGCCGCCGCGGACCTCGCCCTGCGGGGCTCCGGACGAACCGCCGCCGGGTCCGCCCCGGTCGTCGCCCTGGCCGGAGGAGGACGAGCTGTCGTCCTGCTGGAACTCGCCGCGCTTGAACTGGCCGTCGACCTTCATGACGGTCAGGCTGAGACCGCCGACGGCGTCCTTGACGCCGGTCTGCTCGCCGACCTCGGAGACGGTGGTGGAGGCGAGCGTCTGGAAGCCCTGGACCATCACGCGGTCCGAGCTCTGTGTCGCGTCCTCGTCGTCCTGCGCGTCGAACTCGAACCGGGGGCGCTCGCCCGCGTTCCCCGACCCCTGGGCTTCGGCGGCCTTGGTCACGGTCATGTCCGTGCCGAGCCCGTACAGCGATTCCAGGACCTTGTCCTGGGCCTTGGCCATGCCGGCGGTGACCGAACTGACGACGATGACCAGCGCGATGCCGAGGGCGAGCCCCGAGGCGACGACGAGCGCCGCCTTTCTGCGGCGGCGCAACTCGCGCCGGAGGTAGGTGAAGAACATGGCGCGAAGCTATGGGCCGGGTCTGATGGCGGGTTAAGGCCCGCATGAGAGCCGCGTGAGAACCCGTGTACGACGACGGCGGCGGTGCCGCGGTCCTCGGGGGACCGGGCGCCGCCGCCGTCGCGGGGCCGGGAGGGATCAGACGGCGGAGCCGGCCGTCCAAGTCGCCCAGTCCATGTTCCAGCCGTTGAGGCCGTTGTCCGGCTTGATGGTCTTGTCCGGGGAGTTCTTCACGACCACCACGTCGCCGACGAGGGAGTTGTTGTAGAACCACGCGGCGGGCTGGTCCGCGTCGTTGGCGCCCTTCTTGTCCTGGAGGCCGACGCAGCCGTGGCTGGTGTTGACCGAGCCGAAGATGCTGGGGTCGCCCCAGTAGTTGCCGTGGATGAAGGTGCCGGACGAGGAGAGCCGCATGGCGTGCGGGACGTCCTTGATGTCGTACTCGCCCTTGCCGTCGTCGTCGGTGAAGCCGACGGTCGCACCGTCCATCCGGGTCTCCTTGTACTTCTCGGAGATCACCATGGCCCCGTTGTACGTGGGGTTGTCCGGCGCGCCCGCGGAGATCGGGATGGTCTTGATCGTCTTGCCGTCACGGGTCACCGTCATCGTGTGCGCCTTGGCGTCCACGGTGGAGACCTGGTTGCGGCCCACCTTGAAGGTGACCGTCTTCTGCTGGACGCCGTACACGCCGTCGGCGCCCTCGACGCCGTCCAGCGCCAGCTTCAGGGTGACGGTGGAACCGGCGGTCCAGTAGTCCTGGGGCCGCAGGTCGAGGCGCTGGTTGTTGAACCAGTGGCCGACGACCTCCTGGCCGCTGCTGGAGGTGACGGTGATGCCGCTCTGCACGGCCTTCTGGTCGGTGATCGCCTTGTTGAAGTTGATCGAGACCGGCATGCCGACGCCGACGGTGGAGCCGTCCTCGGGGGTGAAGTTCCCGATGAAGCTGTTGTCGGGCGAGACGGTGGTGAAGGAGGAGTTCTCGTGGGCCGCGCGGCCCTTCGCGTCCTCGGCCGTAGCGTTGATCTTGTACGTGGTCGAGCGCTCCAGCTGGCCCGTGGGGGCCCAGCTCTTGCCGTCGGCGGCCAGGGCGCCCTCCACGGCGTCGCCGTCCGCGGTGGTCATGACCACGCTGGTGAGCTTGCCCTTGGCGACGGTGACCTTGGCCGCGTTGTTGATGCTGGCGTTGGTGGACCCGTTCTTCGGGTCGATGGATATCTGGGCGTCCGAGGTTTCCTGGGTGGCCGCCTTGTCCACCTCGCTCGCCTGTGACTTCGAACTCTCGGCGCTCGTGTTCCCGGCCTGGTCGTCGGTGCCGCTGCAGGCTGAAAGCACCAGCACGCCGCCGAGCAGTGCGGACACGGCCGTCAGGCTCCTGCGCCGCTTGCTGTCCGTCATCACACGCTTCTCCAAAACTGCCGTTTTCCCCAAAATCCCCTACGGGGCTGCCACGAGGCGGGTCCCCGTCCGTGTTCCAAGAACCTCCGCCGAGGGTGATCCGTTCCACATCCCGGAGGGATGTGGGGAACACCACTCACCGACGCGTTCGCATGGACGGTGGTTCCCGGGCTTCCTCGCCGGGAGCCTCCCGGTGCCCGGTCCCGTCTCTCCGCACCCGGCGGGTCCGGCGTTCTCGCACGTCAGGCCCGCCGATCCGGGCGGTCGCGGCCGCAACCGATCCTTCCATTGTCCCCGATGCCGGACCCGGCCCTCCCGGACCGGTGTCGCGCCGGGCCGGCCGGCCCGGCGCGACGGGGACGCGCCGTCACTCGTCGTAGTCGTCCGCCCCGTCGTCGTGGTCGGCCTCCCCGTCGTGGTCGATCACCTCGCTGGACCAGGAGGCCTCGGCCAGCTCGATGCCGGGCACGCCGCCGATGAGGTCGAACGGATCGACCAGCGCGGCGAGCGCCTCCGCTCCGTCTTCCCGGACCATGGCCTCGGCATGCCTGCGGCCTTCCTCGGTGGCCCCGTCATCCTCGGCCCCGCCTCCCGGAAGACCGCCTTCCGGGAGAGCGTCTTCCGGCAGGGTCCCGTCCGCGGGGGTGCCGTCGTACTCGGCCGCGATGCTTTCCAGCGCGGCCCCGGTGAGGGCTTCGGGGTCGGTGATCTCCACCACCATGTCCACCCGAAGCCGTACGAACACGGATGTCTGCGCATTCTGTGGATCCGTCATGAAACGGAGCGTAGAACTCCGGCTGGGCGTGACTTTCACGCGACCCGCTGGTTTGCTGGGCATCGTTCACCGGAGCCAACACCCGTTTGCCGCAAGGGGATCGATTCTGTGTCAGTCGCTCGTCGCACACTGTTGACCGCCACCGCGGCGGGAACCGTGCTCGGCGCCCTCTGGTTCGTGCCGTCCGCCAACGCCTCCGACGAGGCCGCCGAACGCGCGCAGGTCAACCGGACCCAGCAGGTCGCCGCCGTCGCGCACACCACCGGGGCCGTCCGCGCCTCCCACGCGACCGCCGAGGAACCCGCCGGGCTCACCGCCGAGACCGGCGCCGGCGTCGACTCCACGCCGTACGTGATCGGCGGCACGGCGCTGCTCGGCCTCGGCGCCGGCTTCGTGACGTACGCGGTCCGCCGCCCGCCGGCGGCCGGCCGCGACGCGTAGGCCCGGTCGCCCGGCCGGGCGACCGCTCCGCGGCCACCGGGGTTCACTCATCCGTGGAGCGGGAGCCGCCTCACGGAGGGCTGCCACGCAGCCTGCGCCGGTCGTGCGGCGACCGGGGCGGGGAGTCGGCCAGCCGGATGACCTCGCCGTCCCGGCCCGCCACCACGGGGCCCGCCGCGCGGGCGGCCTTCGCGCGGTACTGCGCGGCGTCCGCGAGCCGGAACAGCCGCCGGGCCGAGCGCACCTCGCCGATCGGGTCGCCGGTGGAGGCGACCCCGCAGGCCACCCCCTCGCCCAGCTCCAGCCCGCCCGCGCGGCGGCACAGGCCGGCGGCCACCTCGATCACCTCGTCGGCCGACGGGCCCACGCTGAGCAGGCAGAACTCGTCGCCGCCGAGCCGGGCGGCGAGTGCGCCGGGCAGCATCGCGCCGCACAGGGAGAGCACCGAGCCGAAACGTTCCAGCAGCCGGTCGCCGACGGCGTGGCCGTGGGTGTCGTTGACCGCCTTCAGCCCGTTGAGGTCGCAGACCACCAGGCTGACCACCGCGCCCTCGGTCCGGTGCCGCTCCACCGCCTCGTCCAGCCGGATGTCCACCGCGCGGCGGTTGGCGAGGCCGGTCAGCGGGTCGGTGAAGGCCAGTTTGCGGACCTCCTCCAGCCGTTCCGTCTGCGCGATCCCGGCGGCCACCACCGCCGCCAGCACGGTCGCGAAGTCGGCGTCGTCCCGGTCGAACACCGGGGCGCCCGCGGGCCGTGCCACGTACAGCTCGCCCCAGGCGCGGCCGTGCAGCACGATCGGAGCCACCACGCAGCAGCCCCGGCCGCGCCGGCGCAGGGCCGCGACCCGCTGGTGGCAGTACGGCCGGGCGCCGCGGGCGGGGGCGTCCGCGGCGGGGCGGCCGTCGGCGGTCTCCACCCAGGCGTCCGGTTCGCCGCCGCCCGCCCAGCGCTCGTGCAGGAACTCGGTGATCTCCGGGAACTGGTGGACCGGGTACGCCTCCTGCTCGGGGAACTCCTCCTCCCCGTCGGCCCGCTCCCCGGCGTTCACCAGCACCCGGAGCCGGCCCCGGTCGCGCTCCCACACCGAGAGCGCGGCGAAGCTGCCGCCCAGCGCCTCGCAGGCACCGGTCGCCGCGGCCCGCCACGACTCCGGCGCGGTGTACGCGGCGGCCATCGTCTGCGCGAGCGAAACCACGGCGCGCAGCCGCTCGTCATCACCACCCATCCGCCCAGCCTATGCAGGTCGGTGATGTTTTGATCAGTTTCGGCGTCCGACCATCGCCGACGAGACTCACTCAGCGCACACGGTGATCACTATGCGTCACCTTCGTGTTCACTCTCCGGGCCACTGCGGCTTCCGCTTCTCGTTGAACGCCGCGACCCCCTCGGCGCGGTCGCCGGAGAAGGCCACCGAGCGCCAGGCCGCGTCCTCCACCTCCAGGCCGGCCCGCAGGTCGAGGCCGTGGCCGAGCCGCAGCGCCCGCTTGGCGGCGCGCAGTCCCACCGGGGAGTGGGCGGCCATCCGCGCGCCGAGGGCCAGCGCCTCCTCACGGTCCGTGCCCGCGTCCACCAGTACGTCGACCAGGCCCAGCTCCCGCGCCTCCGGGGCCGCCACCCGGCGGGCGGTGAAGATCAGCTCGGCGGCACGCGCCGCGCCGACCCGGCGCGGCAGGAGCTGGGTGCCGCCGCCGCCGGGGATGACGCCGACCGAGACCTCGGGGAGCCCCACCACGGCGGTGGCGTCGGCCACCACCACGTCGCAGGCGAGGGCCAGCTCGAAGCCGCCGCCGAGGGCGAAGCCGTGGACCGCGGCGACCGTCGGCATCGGGAGGTCGAGCACCCCGGTGTAGGCGGCGCGGGCGGTCGGGCGCTGGCGGACGAGTTCGGCGTCGGTGAAGGAGTTGCGCTCCTTCAGGTCCGCGCCGACGCAGAAGGCGCGTTCGCTGCTGGAGGTCAGCACGGTGACCCGGGCGTCCGGGTCGGCGGCGAGCGCGTCGCAGGCCGCCGCCAGGGACCGGGCCATCTCCGTGGAGACGGCGTTCATGGCCTTCGGCCGGTCCAGCACCAGTTCGGCGACGTACTCAAGGCCCTCGTGCCGCCGGACGGCGACGAACTCCCCGAAGCGCTGCTCGGACGTGACGGTCATGCGTCTCCACCCCTCGGTCGACGAGCGTTACCGGGGGATCATAGGCGCGCCGCGCCGCCGTGCACCGGGCTCGGGCGGGGACGGCCCCGGCGCGGTTCAGCCGGAGGTCGTCCCGCGCTTGTCGCGGCGGGTGAGCAGCCACGGCTCGACCACGCCGAGGCCGCGGACCGGCCGCTGCCACATCGGCTGGAGTCCGAAGCGGTAGCGGGGCGGCGGCGGCTCGTCGGCCTCCCGGCCCTCCGCCTCCGCCAGCCGGGCACGCTCGGCCGCGGCGGCCAGTTCCCCGGCGGCCTGGGCCTCGGAGACCGGGGCGTCCCCGGACCGGGTCAGCTCCTCGGCGAACGCGCCGTCCACGAGCACGGTGTCCTTCGGCGCTATCGAGGTGAGCCGGCTGGCGAGGTTCACCGTCGTGCCGAACACGTCGCCCATCCGGGTGGTGACGGTGCCGAAGGCGATGCCGACGCGCAGTTCCGGCATGGTGGCGTCCTGCGACATCGCCTCGATGAGCCGCAGCGCGATCTCGGCGGCGGTGCCGGCGTCGTCCGCCGCGTAGAGCACCTCGTCGCCGAGCGTCTTGACCAGTCGGCCGCCGTGCGCGGCGATCAGGTCGGCGGCGGTGGTCTCGAACGCCTCGACCAGCTCGCCGAGCTCCTCCTCCTCCAGCCGGCGGGTCAACCGGGTGAAGCCGACCAGGTCGGCGAAGCCGACGGCGAGCCGCCGGTCCACCATCTCCTCGTCGTCCTGGGCCTGCACGACCCGGCCGGTGGAGGCGGCGAGCTGGCGCCGCCAGACGTACACCAGGAACTCCTGGAGCTCCGGCAGCAGCAGCTCGATCAGCGGATAGGTGACCTCGGTGCGGGTCATGCCCGGCTCGGGCGGCTCGGTGAGTCCTTCCAGGAAGGAGTCGATCTGCCACTCCGCCAGCCGGGCGGTGGTCTGCCCGGTGGAGCGGGCGACCTGGATCGCCATCGGCTCGCTGAGCAGCCCGGCCTCCACCAGACCGGCGAGCCGGCGCAGCGCCAGCACGTCGGCCTCGGTGAGCGCCTTGGCCTGGCCGATGTCGGCGAAGCCCATGGCCCGCCAGAAGCGGGAGGCCAGGTCCATCGAGACGCCCGCGGTCCGGGCCGCCTGGAAGGGGGTGTACTGGCGTTCCGCCCCGAGGATCAGCTGTTCCAGCCGGATCGCCAGGGGGTCGTCGGTGGGTTCGACCGTGTGGTCGACCTCGTGATGCGGTGTGGCGTGGACCGAGGGCTCCGGCGAGGGCGTCGCGCCCTCGTCCGAACCAGTGTCGTCGACGGTCACCAGCCGCCTCCTGCCCGTTCCCTGCGCACTGCCCTGCCGATCTGTCGCTGGATCGCCCCAACGATACGGCAGGTGTGCCCTGGCTCACTTCCCCGGCCGGACGGCCCGGGGGTCGCGCAGGCCATGGTGCCCCGCGCCGGCCCGGATGCGCGGTAACCCGCGCCCGGCGGGGCGGACGCGTCAGGTCAGACCGCCGTCCGCGCCCCTCAGATGGACGATGTCGCCGGCCGACACCGGCTCCTGCCGTCCGTCGCCGTGGGAGACGATCAGCCGGCCGTTCCCGTCGATCGCGACGGCCTCGCCGAGCAGGGTCCGCCCGCCGGGGAGCTCGGCCCGCACGGACCTGCCGAGGGTCGCGCACCCCGCCGCGTACGCCGCCTGGAGTCCGGCGAGCGGCGCGTCGCCCTTCGCCTCCCGCCATGCCCGGTACCACTTCTCCAGCGAGCGGAGCACGCCCCGCAGCAGAGTCTCGCGGTCGAGCGAGACGGCGCCGGCGAGGGCCAGCGACCCGGCGGTGGGCGAGGGGAGTTCCGCCGCCCCGAGCGAGACGTTGAGGCCCATGCCCACGATGACGCCCTCGCCCGCCCGCTCGGCGAGGATGCCGCCCGCCTTGCGCTCCTGCCCCCCGACCGTCACCAGCAGGTCGTTGGGCCACTTCAGCGCGGTGTCCACCCCGGCGGCGCGGGCGAGGCCAGTGGCGGCGGCGACGCCGGTCAGCAGCGGCAGCCATCCCCAGCGCTCCATCGGCACGTCCCGCGGGGTCAGGTAGACGGAGAAGAAGAGGCCCGAGCGGGGCGGGGCGGTCCAGCTCCGGTCGAGCCGGCCGCGCCCGGCGGTCTGCACCTCGGCCACCAGCACGGCGCCCTCGGCGAGCCGGCCCGCGGCGGCGAGCGCGGCGAGGTCGGTGTTGGTGGAGCCGGTCGTCTCCACCACGTCGAGCGAGGTCCACGACGCGCCCGGCCGCAGCAGACCGCGGCGCAGCGCGGCGGTGTTCAGCGGGGGGCGGTCGAGGTCGGACCAGCGGTTCGATGGCGCATCCGGGGGAGTCATGCAAGCCAGACTAGGTGTGGCATAAGACGCACTGCCGATCCGGATGCGCGCCGATACGCTACGAGGCAGTAGGTACACAGGACCAGGGGCCGATTGCAGGCGCCGACAAGGGGCTTCACGAGACGACCGGGCCAGGCCGGGCCGGCCCGCGAGCCGTCGGGCAGCAGCAGCCGGTTCCCGTGACCCGGCAGGGAGCCGCCACCCGATGTCCGAGCCGCTGAGCGACATCCACACCACCGCGGGCAAGCTCGCGGACCTGCAGCGCCGCATTGACGAAGCCACCCACGCCGGTTCGGCACGCGCGGTCGAGAAGCAGCACGCCAAGGGCAAGCTCACCGCCCGTGAACGCGTCGATCTCCTGCTGGACGAGGGGTCGTTCGTCGAGCTGGACGAGTTCGCCCGGCACCGCTCCACCAACTTCGGCATCGAGAAGAACCGCCCCTACGGGGACGGTGTGGTCACCGGCTACGGCACGGTCGACGGCCGTCCGGTCTGCGTGTACTCCCAGGACTTCACGATCTTCGGCGGCTCGCTCGGCGAGGTGTACGGCGAGAAGATCGTGAAGGTCATGGACTTCGCGATGAAGACCGGCTGTCCGGTCATCGGCATCAACGACGGCGGCGGCGCCCGCATCCAGGAGGGCGTCGCGGCGCTGGGCCTGTTCGCGGAGATCTTCCGCCGCAACGTCCACGCCTCGGGCGTGATCCCCCAGATCTCGCTGATCGTCGGACCGTGCGCGGGCGGTGCGGTGTACTCCCCCGCGATCACCGACTTCACGGTGATGGTCGACCAGACCTCGCACATGTTCATCACCGGGCCCGACGTCATCAAGACGGTCACCGGCGAGGACGTGGGCTTCGAGGAGCTGGGCGGCGCCCGGACGCACAACTCCACCTCCGGGGTGGCGCACCACATGGCGGGCGACGAGAAGGACGCCATCGAGTACGTCAAGTCCCTGCTGTCGTACCTTCCTTCGAACAACCTCTCGGAGCCGCCGGCCTTCCCCGAGGACGCCGATCTGGGGACGACGGACGAGGACCGGGTGCTGGACACCCTGATCCCGGACTCGGCCAACCAGCCGTACGACATGCACACCGCCATCGAACACGTGCTGGACGACGCCGAGTTCCTGGAGACGCAGGCGCTGTTCGCGCCGAACATCATCACCGGTTTCGGCCGGGTCGAGGGCCGGCCGGTGGGCGTCGTCGCCAACCAGCCGATGCAGTTCGCCGGCTGCCTGGACATCGACGCCAGCGAGAAGGCGGCCCGCTTCGTCCGCACCTGCGACGCGTTCAACGTGCCGGTGCTGACCTTCGTGGACGTGCCGGGGTTCCTGCCGGGCGTGGACCAGGAGTACGGCGGCATCATCCGCAGGGGCGCGAAGCTGATCTACGCGTACGCCGAGGCGACCGTGCCGCTGATCACCGTGATCACCCGCAAGGCGTTCGGCGGGGCGTACGACGTGATGGGCTCCAAGCACCTGGGCGCCGACCTCAACCTGGCCTGGCCGACCGCGCAGATCGCGGTGATGGGCGCGCAGGGCGCGGTCAACATCCTGCACCGCCGCACCATCGAAGCGATCACGGACCCGGACGAGGCAGCGGCGGCGCGCGCCGAGCTGATGGCGGACTACGAGGACGCGCTGCTCAACCCGTACGTGGCGGCCGAGCGCGGCTACGTGGACGCGGTGATCATGCCGTCCGACACCCGGGCGCACATCGTGAAGGGCCTGCGCCAGCTGCGTACCAAGCGCGAGGCGCTGCCGCCGAAGAAGCACGGCAACATCCCGCTGTAGGAGCGCCGGCCACGAGGACGACGAGAGGAGCCTGGACATGATCAAGGTCGTACGGGGCAATCCGACCCCGGAGGAACTGGCCGCCGCGCTGGCGGTGGTCCGGGCCCGCGCCGCCGCCACGGCGGCCACGGCGGCGGACGCCTCGGGCACGCCGCTGCCGCCCGAGGAGTGGTCGGATCCGGGCCGGATCGCCCGCCGGCCGCTGCCGCAGCCCGGCCCCCGGTCCTGGACGCGCAGCTACTGGCCGTCCTGATCCGGCGGCCCGCCGGGCGGTTGAGTACCCGTACTCAGGCGTTCCGGCGGGCCGCGGCGCAGGATCAAAGGCATGCTCTGGTCCGATCCCGAGAACACCCCGCCGAAGGAACTGCGCGACGCCCAGAAGATGATGCGGCGCGCGGGGGTCCTGCTGGCGCTGGCCATGGTGGTGGCGATGCTGGCGGTGGGCATCCGCTGACGGCGGCCCGCCGTGCTCCGGGCCCCTTCTACGATGGCCGGTATGACTGATCAGCGCCGACTCGTGCTCGCCTCCGCCTCCCCCGCCCGCCTGGGCCTGCTGCGCCAGGCCGGGTTCGCCCCCGAAGTGATCGTCAGCGGGGTGGACGAGGACGCGCTGTCCGCGCCCTCCCCCGGCGAGCTGGCGCTCGTCCTGGCCCGTGCCAAGGCCGCGGCGGTCGCCGGGCGCCCGGAGGCGGCCGGTGCGCTGGTCGTGGGCTGCGACTCGGTGCTGGACCTGGACGGCGAGGCGCTGGGCAAGCCCGCCGACGCCGAGGAGGCCACGGCCCGCTGGAAGGCCATGCGCGGCCGGGCCGGGGTGCTGCGGACGGGCCACAGCGTCGTCGACACCGCGACCGGCCGGACCGCCTCCGCCACGGCGTCGACCGTCGTGCGGTTCGGCACGCCGACCGACGAGGAGGTGGCCGCCTACGTCGCCTCCGGCGAGCCGCTGCACGTGGCGGGGGCGTTCACGCTGGACGGACGGTCCGCGCCGTTCGTCGAGTCGATCGAGGGCGACCACTCCAACGTGATCGGCCTGTCGCTGCCGCTGCTGCGTCGACTGCTCGGCGAACTCGACGTTTCCGTCACGGAGTTGTGGGTCTGAGGAACGGGTCGCGCCTTCGGCGTCAGGCAGCCGCGGGCGCGCCGGGCTCCGGGGCGGGCTCCGTCGGCCGCGGCCCGCGGTCCCCCGCCCCGTACACCACGAGGGTGAGGACCAGCAGCGCCAGCACCGCCATCATGAGGGCGAAGGCGGACCAGTTGACCAGGGCCGCCACCGCCGCGCCGAGCACGCCGTGCACGACGGCGCAGACGATCAGGGCGAACCGGCCGGCCCGGCCGGGTGCACGGTCCCGCACGGCGGCGACCAGGGCCGTCAGGCCGCAGAGCAGCAGCAGCGCCCCGGAGACGAAGCCCATCACCAGGGTGCCGTCGCTCATGGCCTCGGGGTCCATTCCGGCCAGGGACATGTTCTGGTTGCCCGTCACCTCGGAGAGGACCAGGTTGAGCAGCACGACGCCCACGGCCTCTGCGAACAGGACGAGCGCGGTCACGACGGCCACCGTTCTGCGCACGACGGCGCCACCCCCTAGAAGAACCCCTGTTACCCGCGTTCGCGATAGCGCGGACCTTACTAACGGGTAATCATTCGGACAAGGGGTCCGGCAGACCGGCGGGGGCCTCGCGCGCCCGGCAAAGAATTCATCCGCCGTTCGTAGGAACCCCACAAAGAAACGCCACCCGTCATTGCACCTACGGATAGAGACCTGCACCACACGCTCTCGTTACTGTGCCGGGAAGGATCGCGGCGTACCGTGGTGCGACAAGGGATTTTGCGACTCCGACAGCCTCGAAATCACACTCCGTGTGGGCAAGCTCACCTTTGGGAAAGGGTCGTACGGCCGTGTGGGCAGTCCCTAAACTCAGCTTGTTTTCATGGAGGGAGTCATCGTGCGCAAGGTGCTCATCGCCAACCGTGGCGAAATCGCTGTCCGCGTCGCTCGGGCCTGCCGGGACGCCGGAATCGGGAGCGTGGCGGTCTACGCCGATCCGGACCGGGACGCGCTGCACGTCCGCGCCGCGGACGAGGCGTTCGCCCTGGGCGGTGACACCCCGGCCACCAGCTACCTGGACATGGCCAAGGTGCTCCGCGCCGCGGCCGACTCGGGTGCCGACGCCGTTCACCCCGGCTACGGATTCCTGTCGGAGAACGCCGAGTTCGCGCAGGCCGTGCTGGACGCCGGTCTGACCTGGATCGGTCCGCCGCCGCAGGCCATCCGCGACCTCGGCGACAAGGTCGCCGCCCGGCACATCGCCCAGCGCGCCGGCGCCCCGCTGGTCGCGGGCACCCCGGACCCGGTCTCCGGCTCCGACGAGGTGGTGGCCTTCGCGCGGGAGCACGGGCTGCCCATCGCGATCAAGGCCGCCTTCGGCGGCGGCGGCCGCGGCCTGAAGGTCGCCCGCACCCTCGAAGAGGTCCCGGAGCTCTACGACTCCGCGGTCCGCGAGGCCGTCGCCGCCTTCGGGCGCGGCGAGTGCTTCGTCGAGCGCTACCTCGACAAGCCCCGGCACGTGGAGACCCAGTGCCTGGCCGACACCCACGGCAACGTGGTCGTCGTCTCCACCCGTGACTGCTCGCTCCAGCGCCGGCACCAGAAGCTGGTCGAGGAGGCGCCCGCGCCGTTCCTGAACGAGGCTCAGAACGCCGAGCTGTACGCCGCCTCGAAGGCGATCCTGAAGGAGGCCGGCTACGTCGGCGCCGGGACCGTCGAGTTCCTGGTCGGCGTGGACGGCACGATCTCCTTCCTGGAGGTGAACACCCGCCTCCAGGTGGAGCACCCGGTCACCGAGGAGGTCACCGGCATCGACCTGGTCCGCGAGATGTTCCGCATCGCGGACGGCGAGGAGCTGGGTTACGACGACCCGCCGATGCGGGGTCACTCGTTCGAGTTCCGCATCAACGGCGAGGACCCGGGCCGCGGCTTCCTGCCGGCCCCCGGCACCGTCACCCGGTTCGCGCCGCCGACCGGCCCCGGGGTCCGGCTGGACGCGGGCGTGGAGTCCGGCAGCGTCATCGGTCCCGCCTGGGACTCGCTACTGGCGAAGCTGATCGTCACCGGTGCCACCCGCGAGCAGGCACTGCAGCGCGCCGCCCGCGCGCTCGCCGAGTTCGAGGTGGAGGGCATGGCGACCGCCATCCCCTTCCACCGCGCGGTCGTCGTCGACCCGGCGTTCACCGCGGACCCGTTCCGGATCCACACCCGGTGGATCGAGACCGAGTTCGTCAACGAGATCAAGCCGTTCGCGGCGCCCGCGGACACGGACGCCGACACCGACGACGACACCGCCCGCGAGACGGTCGTGGTCGAGGTCGGCGGCAAGCGCCTGGAGGTCTCGCTCCCCTCGTCGCTCGGCATGAGCCTGGCGCGCACCGGCCTGGCGGCCGGCGCCAAGCCCAAGCGCCGCGCGGCGAAGAAGGCGGGTTCCGCCGTCTCCGGCGACACGCTGGCCTCGCCGATGCAGGGCACCGTGGTCAAGGTCGCGGTGGAGGAGGGCCAGGAGGTCAAGGAGGGCGACCTCGTCGTCGTCCTGGAGGCCATGAAGATGGAGCAGCCGCTGAACGCGCACCGCTCCGGAACGGTCAAGGGCCTGGCCGCCGAGGTCGGCGGTTCGCTCTCGTCCGGTGCCGTGATCTGCGAGATCAAGGACTGACCGGGCCCGTCCCGGAGCGGCCCCGCCCGGCGCGTACGCACTGTCGTACGCGCCGGGCGGGGCCGCCGCCGTTCAGGGCCGCCCACGGGGGCGGCGGGCGGGCAGTGGCATCCTGGACCCGAGGACACCCGGGAGGCACCCCATGCCCAGCGCGACGACGGACCGGACGCCGGACGACCGGCGGCCGATGCGGGCCGACGCCCGCCGGAACCACGACCGGCTGCTGGGCGAGGCCAGGGAACTCTTCGCCGAGCAGGGCACCGACGCCTCGCTGGAGGACCTGGCGCGGCGTGCCGGGGTCGGCATCGGCACGCTCTACCGGCACTTCCCCAACCGGCACGCCCTGATGAACGCCGTCTTCCAGGACGCGCTGTGCGATCTGCTGGCCCGCTCGCACGCCCTGGAGGCCGCCGACAGGCCGTGCCGGGCGCTGGTGGAGTGGCTGGGCGCCATCGTCGCCGGCGCGGGCGCCTACCGGGGCCTGGCGCAGGCCCTGATGTCGGCCTCGCGGGACGAGACGTCGGCGCTGGCCCAGTGCCACGGCCCGCTCCGCGAGGCGGGCGCCCGGCTGCTGGAGCGTGCGCAGCGGTCCGGCGACATCCGGCCGGACGTGTCCGTCGGCGACCTGCTCCAGCTCACCCATGCCATCGCCCTGGCGGCCGAGCAGGCCCCGGACGACCCCGGCCTCGCCGACCGGCTGCTCCTGCTCACCCTGCAAGGACTGCGCGGCCCCGGACACGGCTGACGCACGGACACCGCTCACGCGCGGACACGGCCGGCCCACGGACACGTCCGAACCCCTGACACGCGTGAGCCCCGTCCCCGCCCGGCCCGGAGGGCGGGAGGGGACGGGGCCGGGGGTGGGTCAGGGCTTGAGGACCAGCCGGATCGGGTCGCCGGTCTTGTGGTGGACCCGCTCCACGGCCTCGGCGGCCCGCTCCAGCGGCAGCACGCCGGATATCGAGCGGGAGAAGTCGAGGCGGCCGCCCTCGGTGAGGCGGATCAGCTCGGGCACCGCGATCCCGCCGGAGCCGTAGTGGCCCAGCACCTGGAGCTTGCGGAAGCTGAAGGCGGTGGAGTCGGTCACCGTGAACGGCCGGCCGCTCAGGCCGACGAGGACCAGCTTGCCGCCCGGGGCCAGGACCGACAGGGCCTGCTCGCGCACGGCGGTCACGCCGGCGAAGTCGAGGGCCACCTCGGGTCCGGCTCCCCCGGTCGCGGCGGCGATCTTCCGCCCCAGCTCCGGATCGGCGGAGTCCAGCGCCAGATCCGCGCCGAAGGCGAGGGCACGCTCCCGGGCGGCGGGCGAGGGGTCCACCGCGATGATCGGGCAGGCGCCCACGGCGCGCAGCAGCTGCACCCCGTGCGCCCCCAGGCCGCCGATGCCCCAGACACCGACCGCCTGCGCCGGGCGCACGCCCGCCGTGACGGTGATGGCGGCCCACGGGGTGGAGACGGCGTCCGGGATGATCGCGCCCTGCTCGAAGGAGATCGAGTCGGGCAGCGCCACCAGGGTGTCCACCCGGGCCAGCGCGTACTCGGCCCAGCCGCCGTCGTAGTCCACGCCGCGGGTCCAGGTCTCGCCGTCCCGTTCCTCGCCGGCCTGGAGCACCACCCGGTCGCCCGCCATCCAGCCGGTGACCCCGGGGCCCGCCTCGGCGACCGTGCCGGCCACCTCGTGGCCGAGGGTCACGCTGTCGCCGCGGCGGCGCGGGTTGTCGGCGGAGCCGATGGCGCCGGAGATCAGGTGGACGTCGGAGAGACACACCCCGGCGGCCTCCACCTTGACCAGCACCTGACCGGGGCCGGGCACGGGTCGCTCGACCTCTTCGATCCGCAGCTCGCGGCTGGGAATGTGCAGGCGCGCTGCGCGCATGACGGCCATGGGGTACTTCTTCCGTGCGGGCGACCGCTCCTTAACGCAAGTCGACTCGCTTTACAAGCTACTCCCGCACCCTGAGCTATCGCAAGAACACTTGCGATAGGGTCGCGCCCATGGCGACCGGGAACAAGGCACGACCCTTGGGGCGACGGGGCGAGAGGCTGCGGGTGGCGGTACTGTCCGCGACGGTGGACCTGCTGGTCCGTGAGGGGTTCGACGCCACGACGGTGGCGGCGGCGGCCGAGGCCGCCGGGGTGCACGAGTCCTCCGTCTACCGCCGGTGGGGCACCCGCGAGAACCTCATCCGCGAGGCGGTGGAGCACAACAGCGACACCGCGCTGCCGATCCCCGACACCGGCCGGGTGGACGAGGACCTGCGGCTCTACGCCGCCTCGCTGGTGCGGTTCCTGAACACCCCGTCGGCCGAGGTGCTGCTGCGGCTCGGGGCGGGGCGGAGGACCGGGGCGGACGCCACCGAGTCGGACCGCTTCTGGACCCTGCGGCTGCACCGGGCCGCCGTAATCGTCGACCGGGCCGTCGCACGCGGCGAACTGCGCGCGGACACCCGGTCCCGGCTGCTGATCGAGGCCCTCAGCGGCACCCTGTTCACCCGCACCCTCTTCGCGCCCGGCCCGCTCCCCGACGACCTGGCGGACCCGCTGGTCGAGCAGTTGCTGGAGGGCGTACGGGCCCGGCCGCGGTGATCGGCCCGGCGGCGCGGGCGGGGACGCACGGACGGGGCGCACGGCAAAGGCGGCGCACGGCAAAGGCGGCGCACGGCAAAGGCGGCGCACGGCAAGGGCGGCACACGGCGGACCGGACCGCCCTGCGGCGGTCCGCGCCTCCGGTCAGCGGCGGCGCATGTCCGCCACCCGGGCGCGCTCCGCGGGGCCGGGGTCGGCGAGCGACGCGGCGCTGCGCAACTGCGGCCCGAGGCCGCCGTTCTGCTGGGTGCGCCGCTGCTGTCCCGGCAGTGGCATCTCGCGTCGCTGCCGGCCCTGCGGCCCGCTCTCGGCGCCGCCCGGCTCGGGGCCGGCGACGGTGATCTCCACACCCTGGTCGGCCAGCGCCTGGATCTCGGCGGCCGCCCGCTCGTCGTGCACCGCGGGCTCGTCCGTGACCAGCCGGGTGATGAGGTCGGTCGGCACCGTCTGGAACATGGTGTCCGCGCCGATCTTGGTGTGGTCGGCCAGCACCACCACCTCGGCGGCGGCTTGCACCAGCGCGCGGTCGACGCTGGCGGAGAGCATGTTCGAGGTGGACAGGCCGCGCTCGGCGGTGAGCCCGCTCCCGGACAGGAACGCCCGCGAGACGCGCAGCCCCTGGAGGGACTGCTCGGCCCCACTGCCCACCAAGGCGTAGTTGCTCCCGCGCAGGGTGCCGCCGGTCATCACCACCTCCACCCGGTTGGCATGGGCCAACGCCTGGGCGACCAGCAGGGAGTTGGTGACCACGGTGAGGCCGGGGACGCGCGCGAGCCGGCGGGCCAGCTCCTGCGTGGTGGTGCCGGCGCCGACCACGATGGCCTCGCCCTCGCCGACGAGACCGGCGGCCACGTCGGCGATGGCCGTCTTCTCCGCGGAGGAGAGATGGGATTTCTGCGGGAAGCCGGACTCCCGCGTGAAACCGCCCGGCAAGACCGCACCGCCGTGCCGGCGGTCGAGGAGCCCTTCTGCCTCCAGTGCCCGCACGTCCCGCCGGACGGTCACTTCGGAGGTCTGGACGACGCGGGCGAGCTCTCGGAGCGATACCGCCCCGTTGGCGCGCACCATTTCGAGGATCAACTGACGACGTTCTGCAGCGAACACGGAACTGACAGTAACGTGACCTGCACGTGATTTCAGCGGAATGCGCCGAATTGCAGAAGTTGCCCCGGAAGAGGGGTGTCAAGTGATATAGGCGGTCGGGAAGTTGCCCGAGTGTCATGCAAGGTGCACGCATCCGGTCCCGGAGTGGTCAGAAATGATCCACCCCGGGCTCAACCACACTCCCCCGCACGGGCGTTGACGCGATCCGGCCGCGTCACCGCCCGTTCCGGCCGGGCGGTCAGACTCCGCCGTCGAGCTTCCGGGTGTGCAACTGCCGGGCGACTTCGGCGATCGAACCCGACAGCGACGGGTACACCGTGAAGGCGTTCGCGATCTGTTCCACGGTCAGGTTGTTGTCGACCGCGAGCGAGATCGGGTGGATCAGCTCGCTGGCGCGGGGCGCCACCACGCAGCCGCCGACGACGATGCCGGTGCCCGGACGGCAGAAGATCTTGACGAAGCCGTCGCGGATGCCCTGCATCTTGGCGCGCGGGTTGCGCAGCAGCGGCAGCTTCACCACCCGGGCGTCGATCTTGCCGGCGTCCACGTCGGCCTGGGTGTAGCCGACGGTGGCGATCTCGGGGTCGGTGAAGACGTTCGAGGAGACCGTCTTGAGGTCCAGCGGGGCCACCGCGTCGCCGAGGAAGTGGTACATCGCGATCCGGCCCTGCATGGCCGCCACGGACGCCAGCGCGAACACGCCGGTGACGTCGCCGGCCGCGTAGACGCCGGGAGCGCCGGTGCGGGACACCCTGTCGGTCTTGATGTGGCCGGAGTCCTTCAGCCGGACACCGGCCTCCTCCAGACCCATCCCCGCGGTGTTCGGGATCGCGCCGACCGCCATCAGGCAGTGGCTGCCGGTGATGACCCGGCCGTCGGAGAGGGTCACCTCCACCCGGTCGCCCACCCGCTTGGCGGCCTCGGCGCGCGAGCGGGCCATGACGTTCATGCCGCGACGGCGGAACACGTCCTCCAGCACGGCGGCGGCGTCCGGGTCCTCGCCCGGCAGCACCCGGTCGCGGGAGGAGACGAGGGTGACGCGGGAACCGAGCGCCTGGTAGGCGCCGGCGAACTCGGCCCCGGTCACGCCGGATCCGACCACGATGAGCTCCTCGGGCAGCTCGTCGAGGTCGTACACCTGGGTCCAGTTGAGGATGCGCTCGCCGTCGGGCTGCGCGTCCGGGATCTCGCGGGGGTGGGCGCCGGTCGCGATCAGCACCGCGTCGGCGGTGAGCCGCTCCTCGGTGCCGTCGGCGGCGGTCACCACGACCTGGCGCGAGCCGTCCGCGGCCTGCAGGCCGTCGAGCCGGCCGCGCCCGCGCACCACCCGGGCGCCGGCCCGGGTGACGGAGGCGGTGATGTCGTGGGACTGGGCGAGCGCGAGGCGCTTGACGCGGCGGTTGACCTTGCCGAGGTCCACGCCGACGACCCGCGCGGCCTGCTCCAGGTGCGGGGTGTCGTCGGCGACGATGATGCCGAGTTCCTCGTAGGACGAGTCGAAGGTGGTCATCACCTCGGCCGTCGCGATCAGGGTCTTGGAGGGCACGCAGTCGGTGAGGACGGAGGCCCCGCCAAGGCCGTCGCAGTCGACGACGGTCACCTCCGCGCCGAGCTGTGCGCCGACCAGCGCCGCCTCGTAGCCGCCGGGGCCACCGCCGATGATCACGATCCGGGTCACGAAAAGTCCGCCTCGCGTGGTGTCGTCCCACGGCCGTCTGCCGCCCCGGCCGGGGGTCCGGGGGATCGCCCCGGGGAATGCAGTACGTACTTCATTGTCCCGCACGCGCACACCGGCCTCGCCCCGGGTCCCACCGAACGGGTCAGGGGCGCGCCCGCCCCGCGGAAACACCGGGAAAGCAACAGGCCGCGGGGGTGCGAGCTTTCCGTTGCGGATCACAACCGGCCGCACACCGCGCCCCTCCTCCCGTACCCTCGATCCCATGTCGCTCTACGCCGCGTACGCCGGCAACCTCGACGCGCGGCTGATGACGCGCCGCGCTCCCCACTCCCCGCTGCGCGGCACCGGCTGGCTCAACGGCTGGCGGCTGACCTTCGGCGGGGAGCAGATGGGCTGGGAGGGCGCGCTCGCCACGGTGGTGGAGGCGCCGCGCTCCCAGGTCTTCGTCGCGCTGTACGACCTCGCGCCCATGGACGAGGACTCCATGGACCGCTGGGAGGGCGTCGGCCTGGACATCTACCGGCGGATGCGCGTGCGGGTGCACACCCTGGACGGCGAGGAGCCGGCCTGGATGTACGTGCTCAACGGCTACGAGGGCGGCCTCCCCTCGGCCCGCTACCTGGGCGAGATCGCGGACGCCGCCGAGTCGGCGGGCGCCCCGCACGACTACACGATGGAGCTCCGCAAGCGCCCCTGCTGATCCCCCCGGAGGCGGCCCCGCGACCCGCGGCGGGCCGTCGCCGCCGAAGTCGGCGACAGGCGCATCTACGCGCGTAGGGAATCAGCGGTTACCCTCGTGCGGTGAACGCATCTGTGATCCCGGACGAGAACCAGCGCGACCCGCACGCCGCCGCCGCGGGCGCCGCTGCCCGACTGCGCGAGCTGACCGGCGCCGAGACCCATGACGTGGCCGTGGTGATGGGCTCCGGGTGGGCCCCCGCCGGCGACGCGCTCGGCGTCCCGGAGGCCGAGTTCCCGGTCACCGACCTGCCCGGCTTCCCCGCCCCGGCGGTCGAGGGCCACGGCGGGACCATCCGCTCGTACCGGATCGGCGCCAAGCGCGCCCTGGTCTTCCTCGGCCGGACGCACTTCTACGAGGGCCGCGGGGTCGCCGCCGTCGCCCACGGAGTGCGTACCGCCGTCGCCGCCGGGTGCAAGACCGTGGTGCTGACCAACGGCTGCGGCGGGCTCCGCGAGGGCATGCGCCCCGGCCAGCCGGTGCTGATCTCCGACCACATCAACCTGACGGCGGCCTCGCCGATCGTCGGCGCGAACTTCGTGGACCTGACGGACCTGTACTCCCCCCGGCTGCGCGCGCTCTGCAAGGAGATCGACCCGACCCTCGAAGAGGGCGTGTACGTGCAGTTCCCCGGCCCGCACTACGAGACCCCCGCCGAGATCAACATGGTCCGGGTGATGGGCGGCGACCTGGTGGGCATGTCCACGGTCCTGGAGGCCATCGCGGCGCGCGAGGCCGGCGCCGAGGTGCTGGGCATCTCCCTCGTCACCAACCTGGCCGCCGGCCTCTCCGGCGAGCCGCTCAACCACGAAGAGGTGCTGCGGGCCGGCCGCGACTCGGCCACCCGCATGGGCGCGCTGCTGGCCCGGGTGCTGGAACGCGTCTGACCCGCCCGAACGGCCGGGGCCCGGACCGGCCCCGGCCCGCCGGCCGCGCGGCGCCGTGCGGCCGGTCCCACCCCGACGCCCCGAAAGGCGGACCCCGTGCAGGACGACCTGATCGAGCGGGCCAGGACCTGGCTGGCCGAGGACCCCGACCCGCGGACGCGGGACGAGCTGGCCCGGCTGGTCGCAGCCGCGTCGTCCGGTGAGCCGGCCGCGGCGGCCGACCTCGCGGCCCGGTTCGCCGGCACCCTCCGGTTCGGCACCGCCGGGCTGCGGGGCGAGCTGGGCGCGGGCCCGATGCGGATGAACCGTTCCGTGGTGATCCGGGCCGCGGCCGGCCTCGCCGCGTACCTGAAGGCGCACGGCGCCGGGCCGGACGCACTGGTGGTGGTCGGCTACGACGCCCGCCACCTGTCCGCCGACTTCGCCCGGGACACCGCCGCGGTGATGACCGGCGCCGGCCTGCGGGCCGCGCTGCTGCCCCGCCCGCTGCCCACCCCCGTCCTCGCGTACGCCATACGGCGCCTGGGGGCCGTCGCCGGCGTCGAGGTGACCGCCAGCCACAACCCGCCGCGCGACAACGGCTACAAGGTCTACCTCGGCGACGGCTCCCAGATCGTGCCGCCCGCCGACGGCGAGATCGCCGCGGCCATCGACGCGGTGGGCCCGCTCGCGGGCGTCGGCCGCCCGGAGAGCGGCTGGCAGGTGCTGGGCGAGGAGGTGCTGGACGCGTACCTGGAGCGCACCGACGCGGTGCTGACCGCCGGATCGCCCCGCACCGCCCGGATCGTCCACACGGCGCTGCACGGCGTCGGCACCTCCGTGGTGACGGCCGCGTTCGCCCGGGCCGGCTTCCCCGAACCGGTGCTGGTCGCCGAACAGGCCGAGCCGGACCCGGACTTCCCCACCGTCGCCTTCCCCAACCCGGAGGAGCCCGGCGCGATGGACCTGGCCTTCGCCACCGCCCGCCGGGAACACCCCGACCTGGTGATCGCCAACGATCCCGACGCCGACCGCTGCGCCGTCGCCGTGCCGGACCCGGACGCCGACGGCGGATGGCGGATGCTGCGCGGCGACGAGGTCGGCGCGCTGCTCGCCGCCCACCTCGTGGAGCGCGGCGCGACGGGCGTGTTCGCTGCCTCGATCGTGTCCTCCTCGCTGCTCGGCCGCATCGCCGAGCGGGCCGGCCTCGGCCACGAGGAGACGCTGACCGGCTTCAAGTGGATCGCCCGCGTCGAGGGGCTGCGGTACGGCTACGAGGAGGCGCTCGGGTACTGCGTGGACCCGGACGGGGTCCGCGACAAGGACGGCGTCACGGCGGCGCTGCTCGTCGCCGAACTGGCCTCCGCCCTCAAGGAACGGGGCCGCACCCTGCTGGACCTGCTGGACGACCTGGCGCTCGCGCACGGGCTGCACGCCACCGACCAGCTCTCGGTCCGGGTGGAGGACCTGACGGTCATCGCGGACGCGATGGCCCGGCTGCGCGAGCGGCCGCCGGCCTCGCTGGCGGGTCTCGCCGTCACCTCGGCCGAGGACCTGTCGGCGGGTTCCGCCGCGCTGCCCCCCACCGACGGCCTGCGCTACCGGCTGGACGGGGCGCGGGTGATCGTCCGCCCGAGCGGCACCGAGCCGAAGCTGAAGTGCTACCTGGAGGTCGTGGTGCCGGTGGGGTCGGCGGCGGCGCTGCCCGCCGCGCGCGCCGAGGCGGCGCGGCTGCTGGCCGGGATCAAGAAGGACCTGGCCGCGGCCGCCGGGATCTGACCACGGTGCCGGAGCGTGCGCGGGGCGCCGGCGTCACGACCGGGGGCCCGTGCCCCGGAGGGCTCAGGTGGCGGAGAACAGCACCACCAGCGCCACCGCCCCGACGACGGCCGGCGCGATGATCTCGTAGGCCCAGCGCACCGTCCGCGGCGTCCCTCCCGCGGTCCCGGCCGGGCGGCCGGCGGACTGAGCGTCCCCGATGAGTTTCCGGAAATCCGAGACCGCCTGGTCGGCCGCCGCCGGGCGGGGCGCTGCCGTGCCCCCGATGCCGCCCCGCTCCGGGCGTCCGGCCTGCCGGACGGCCCGCTTGCGGGCCCGCAGCGAGACCGGCACCGCCCACATCTGGAACGTGGCGCCGTCCCCGGCGACCAGTTCGGTGGAGTAGGCGGCGCGTACGTCGGCGACCTGCGCCCACGGCAGCTCGACGGTACGGAAGGGGTTGCGGACGCGCACGCGGGCGGCGTTGGTGAAGACGGCGGGCCGCAGGGTGAACGCCACGACCAGGGGCACGGCGAAGACCAGGCCCGCGAGCGCCACCCACGGCGTGCGGCCGTGGCCCCGGAACATCGCGTCCCCGGCGAGCCAGAGCGCCAGCAGCAGCAACAGCACACCGGCGGCCACCCCCGCGCCCGACCGGTAGGTGCGGTCGGCGTAGGCGGGTTCGTCGGAGGCGGAGGGACTGGGACTCGTCATGCGCCCGATTGTGCCTGACGCCGCCCGCGGACGGCGGGGCGGCCGCCCGCGGGGGCCCGCGCGGGGACCGGCGCGGGGTCCGAGGCGGAGTCCGGGGCGGCGACCCCACCCCCTGTACAGGTCGCTACGCGCGTAGATATGCTCCTCTGGTGACCATGCCCACCACTGCTCCCGCATTCGCCGACGCGACCGCGTCCGACGGTGCGCTGCGCCGCTTCCTGCACGGGCTGCCCGGCGTCGACGCCGTCGGCCTGGAAGCGCGCGCCGCCGCCCTCGGCACCCGGTCGGTCAAGACCACCGCCAAGGCGTTCGCCATCGACCTCGCCATCTCGATGATCGACCTGACGACGCTCGAGGGCGCGGACACCCCCGGCAAGGTCAGGGCGCTGTGCGCCAAGGCCGTGCACCCGGACCCGACGGACCGCGCAACCCCCCGCACGGCCGCGGTCTGCGTCTATCCCGACATGGCGGCCACCGCGGTCGCCGCGCTGGCCGGCTCCGGGGTGAAGGTGGCCTCGGTGGCCACCGCCTTCCCCGCCGGGCGCGCCGCGCTGGAGGTCAAGCTGGCCGACGTGCGCGACGCGGTGGCGGCGGGTGCCGACGAGATCGACATGGTGATCGACCGCGGCGCCTTCCTCTCCGGCCGCTATCTCAAGGTGTACGAGGAGATCGTCGCCGTGAAGGCCGAGTGCGGCGACGCCCGCCTCAAGGTCATCTTCGAGACCGGCGAGCTCTCCACGTACGACAACATCCGGCGGGCCTCCTGGCTGGGGATGCTGGCGGGCGCCGACTTCATCAAGACGTCGACCGGCAAGGTGGCGACCAACGCCACTCCCGCCAACACCCTGCTGATGCTGGAGGCGGTGCGCGACTTCCGCGCGCGGACCGGGACGCAGGTCGGGGTGAAGCCCGCGGGCGGCATCCGCACCACCAAGGACGCGCTGAAGTTCCTGGTGCTGGTCAACGAGACCGCGGGCGCGGACTGGCTGGACAGCCACTGGTTCCGGTTCGGCGCGTCGAGCCTCCTCAACGACCTGCTGATGCAGCGCCAGAAGCTGGCCACCGGCCGGTACTCCGGCCCCGATTACGTGACGGTGGACTGATCACCATGGCATCTGTTTTCGAGTACGCGCCCGCCCCGGAGTCCCGGTCGGTCGTCGACATCGCGCCCTCGTACGGGCTGTTCATCGACGGCGAGTTCACCGAGGCCGCCGACGGCAAGGTCTTCAAGACGGTCTCGCCGAGCACCGAGGAGGTGCTGTCCGAGGTCGCGCGGGCGGGCGCGGCGGACGTCGACCGCGCGGTGCGGGCGGCCCGGCGGGCGTTCGGGACGTGGTCGGCGCTGCCGGGCTCCGAGCGCGCCAAGTACCTCTTCCGGATCGCCCGGATCATCCAGGAGCGCAGCCGCGAACTGGCGGTGCTGGAGACCCTGGACAACGGCAAGCCGATCAGGGAGACCCGCGACGCGGACCTCCCGCTGGTCGCCGCGCACTTCTTCTACTACGCGGGCTGGGCCGACAAGCTGGACCACGCGGGCTTCGGCGCGGACCCGCGCCCGCTGGGCGTGGCCGGACAGGTCGTCCCGTGGAACTTCCCGCTGCTGATGCTGGCCTGGAAGGTCGCCCCGGCGCTCGCCACCGGCAACACGGTGGTGCTGAAGCCCGCCGAGACCACCCCGCTCTCCGCGCTGTTCTTCGCGGACATCTGCCGGCAGGCGGGCCTGCCGAAGGGCGTCGTCAACATCCTGACCGGCTACGGCGACGCGGGCGCGGCGCTGGTCGCGCACGAGGACGTGGACAAGGTCGCGTTCACCGGCTCGACCGCCGTAGGCAAGGCCATCGCCCGGCAGGTCGCGGGCACCGGCAAGCGGGTCACGCTGGAGCTGGGCGGCAAGGGCGCCAACATCGTCTTCGACGACGCGCCGATCGACCAGGCGGTCGAGGGCGTCGTCAACGGCATCTTCTTCAACCAGGGGCAGGTCTGCTGCGCCGGTTCGCGGCTGCTGGTGCAGGAGTCGATCGAGGAGGAGCTGCTGGACGCGCTGAAGCGCAGGCTCTCCACGCTGCGCCTGGGCGACCCGCTCGACAAGAACACCGACATCGGCGCGATCAACTCCGCCGAGCAGCTCGCGCGGATCACCGCGCTGGCGGAGACCGGCGAGGCGGAGGGCGCGGAGCGCTGGACCGCCCCGTGCGAACTGCCCTCCTCCGGCTACTGGTTCGCCCCCACGCTGTTCACCGGCGTCACCCAGGCGCACACGGTGGCCCGTGACGAGATCTTCGGCCCGGTGCTGTCGGTGCTGACGTTCCGCACGCCCGACGAGGCGGTCGCCAAGGCCAACAACAGCCAGTACGGCCTCTCCGCCGGCATCTGGTCGGAGAAGGGCTCCCGCATCCTCGCGGTGGCGAACAGGCTTCGGGCGGGCGTCGTGTGGGCCAACACGTTCAACAAGTTCGACCCGACGTCGCCGTTCGGCGGCTACAAGGAGTCGGGCTACGGCCGCGAGGGCGGCCGGCACGGCCTGGAGGCGTACCTCGCCGCGCCCGGCGCCGCACCGAGCACCGAGGGAGAGGCCCGATGACCGCGGCCGACCGTCTGACCGTCTTCAAGACCTACAAGCTGTACGTGGGCGGACAGTTCCCGCGTTCCGAGAGCGGCCGGGTGTACGAGGTGAGCGACTCCAAGGGCCGGTGGCTGGCCAACGCGCCGCAGTCGTCCCGCAAGGACGCGCGGGACGCGGTGGTCGCCGCCCGCAAGGCGTTCGGCGGCTGGTCGGGGGCGACGGCGTACAACCGCGGCCAGATCCTCTACCGGGTCGCCGAGATGCTGGAGGGCCGCCGGGACCAGTTCGCCCGCGAGGTCGCGGACGCGGAGGGCCTGTCGAAGTCGAAGGCGGCCGCGGTGGTGGACGCCGCGGTGGACCGCTGGGTCTGGTACGCGGGATGGACCGACAAGATCGGCCAGGTCGTGGGCGGCGCCAACCCGGTCGCCGGGCCCTACTTCAACCTCTCGACGGCCGAACCGACCGGCGTGGTCGCGGTGCTGGCCCCGCAGGAGTCGTCGTTCCTCGGGCTCGTCTCCGTGATCGCCCCGGTGATCGCCACCGGCTGCACCGCCGTGGTGGTCGCCTCCGCCGAAGCCCCGCTGCCGGCCCTGGCGCTGGGCGAGGTGCTGGCCGTCTCCGACCTGCCGGGCGGGGTGGTCAACTTCCTGTCCGGCCGGACGGCCGAGATCGCGGCCCCGCTCGCGTCGCACCAGGACGTGAACGCCATCGACCTCACCGGCGCGGACCCCGCGCTGGCGAAGGAGCTGGAGATCGCGGCGGCCGACAACCTGAAGCGGGTGCTGCGTCCACAGCCTGTGGACGCGGCGGCCGACTGGACCGCCGCCCCCGGCACCCGCCGGATGACGGCCGTCCTGGAGACCAAGACGGTCTGGCACCCGACGGGCGCGCTGGGCACGGGCGGGTCCTCGTACTGAGAACCTCTCCGCCGGGGCCGGGGCGCTCCGCTGCCGTACGGGTACGGAAGCGGAGCGCCTCCGGGGCCGGTCAGCGGGTGCCGGTCACCAGTTCCGTGACGGGGCCGACGACCGGGAGGTCGCGCAGGGCGCCGCCGTTGGTGAGGTGGTCGGTGACGAGCGCGGTGGAGACCGGCTTGAAGTCCGCGATCTGGGTGGCGACCGCGTTGTCCAGCGGGTCCACCCCCGTCCCGGCCAGCGGGTCGAGCTGGAGGGAGGTCGCCGGGCCGAGCCCGCCGGCGATCGAGTGGCCGAGCGCGGTGGTCAGGGCCGGACCGGCCGTCCCGCCGATCGCGGCGAGCGCGCTGTCGCTCTCGGCGACCGGTGCGACCTGCGGCGCGGCCTGGGCGACCGCTCCCGTGGCGCCGAGTGCGGCCGCCGTCGCGGTGATGGTCAGCCCGGCGCGCAGCAGCACGCGGTGCGAGGCCTTGGGTCGTGCATGACGTGCCATGTGTTCCCACCTGATCGAGCCTGGAAGGGTAGTCGTACGCACACGCAGCGTAGTGGACGTGTGATGCTCGATACCAACAGGACCTTCGAGGGGTCCCCTGCCCGGGTCATGCGTCACACTTTTGTTCTGTGAGTTCCCCCGCGATACCGACCCGCGTCGTCCTGCTGACCGGCCCCTCCGGCTCGGGCAAGTCCCACCTCGCCGCCCGCACCGGGCTGCCCGTGCTGCGACTGGACGACTTCTACAAGGAGGGCGACGATCCGTCGCTCCCGCTGGTGGCCGGCAGCACCGACATCGACTGGGACTCGGCGGACTCATGGGACGCGGACGCGGCCCTCGCCGCCATCGCCGAACTCTGCCGGACGGGCCGCACCCTGGTCCCCGTGTACGACCTCGCGAGCAGTTCGCGGGTGGACCGGGAGATCCTGCACATCGAGCGCTCCCCGCTCTTCGTGGCCGAGGGCATCTTCGCCGCCGACATCGTCGCGCGCTGCCAGGAGCTGGGGCTGCTGGCCGACGCCCTGTGCCTGCGGGGGCGGCCGACGACGACTTTCCGGCGGCGTCTCGTCCGCGATGTCCGCGAGGGCCGTAAATCGGTGCCGTTCCTGCTGCGGCGGGGGTGGCGGCTGATGCGCGCCGAGCGCCGCATCGTGGCCCGCCAGACGGCGCTGGGCGCCCATCCCTGCGGCAAGCAGGAGGCGCTCGGCCGGCTGGCCGCCGCCGCGGCGGGGCGGTGCCGGCGGGGGACGCCGGTCCCGAAGTAGCGCCTGCGGGCGGCGGGACCTTCGCCCCGCGCCCGCGGGGACGTTCTCGGACGGGCCGGGGACCGTCGGCTTCCGGCGGCGGGCGGGTGCGCGCCCAGTCTGAGGTGGTGCGCGGCCCGGACCACGGGTTCCGCGCCCCGGCCCCCGGCCCGCCGGGCGTGTCGGATCCGGGTCACCGCACGGCTTCGGCTCCTCGGCGACCCTGCTGGAGCTCGCGGGCGAGGTCGACGGACTGCGCACCCCGGCCTTCAACGAGGCGGTCAAGGAAGGCACGTACCTGCCGTGGGCGCAGGTCGCCGACGCGTTCTACGACAGCGACGTCACCGGCACCCCGACGGTGAAGGTGAACGACACCCCGGTCGACGTACTCGACGCGAAGGGCGCGCCGGTCTCCGGCACGGACTTCGACCGGCAGGTGGCGAAGGCCCTCACGGCGAAGTAGCCGGCCGGCGCGTGCGCCCCGCGCCGGCGTCCGGACACGGCGGCGGGGCGGTACGGGCCCCCCAGCCCCTACCGCCCCGCCGTTTCCCCCCGGTGTGCGCCGCTTCCCCCCGGAGCGGCGTCCCCCGATCCCCCGTTGCTTCCCCCGTGAGCCCCCTTGCTTCCCCCCGGGGCCCCCGTGCGCCTCAGGCCACCAGCTCGCCGAAGGACTCCTTCTCGTCACGGCCGAAGCTGAGGACCTCGTCCTCGCGGAGCCGGCGGAGCGACCGCCAGATGCTCGACTTCACCGTGCCGACACTGATGTCGAGGATCGCCGCGATCTCGGGATCGGTGCGCCCCTCGTAGTACCGCAGGACCAGCATGGTCCGCTGGAGTTCGGGCAGCCGCGCGAGCGCCTGCCAGAGCACCGACCGCAGTTCGGTGCCGCGCATCGCGTCGCAGTCGCCGACCGTCTCCGGCAGTTCCTCGGTCGGGTACTCGTTGAGCTTGCGCCTGCGCCACGCGCTGATGTGCAGGTTGGTCATGGTGCGGCGGAGGTACCCGCCGACCGCGGCCTTGTCGGTGATGCGGTCCCAGGCGCGGTACGTCGAGAACAGGGCGCTCTGCAGCAGGTCCTCGGCCTCGAAGCGGTCACCGGTCAGGTGGTAGGCGGTCGCGTACAGGGAGGCGCGGCGCTCCTTCACGTAGGCCGTGAACGCCGCTTCGGCGTCCTCGGTCCGCGCGGCGGACTGCCGTTCCCCCGGAACCTCCCCGTACGCGTCCGTGCTCCCCCCGTCGGCGGTGCCGGTGCGCTCGCCCCCCGCGAGCGCCTCGACCACCGCCATGTGGACCGGGTGCGGACGCCCGTTGCCGCGCGTCGCACACCCCCGCACGTCTCTGGTGGCGGACTTGTCCGCGCCCCGGCCGCCGAAGTCGTGGAGACGGGTGACCACCGCGCTCGAACCGGTGCTGTGCAGTGCGTTCATCCCGCGCCTCCTTCATCGGTGCCAGTGACGTGCGTCCGCTGTGACAACGAGCTTGCCAAGGCGATTTCATGGCGTTGTCCGCCGACTGTCACAGAGCTGTCACAGGGCCTGCGGAGACCTGCGTGGCACGTGGGGCGCAGGTGAATTCGGTTCCGCGGAGCAGGAAGTGGCGGCCCGCGGTCGTGCGGATCCGCCGCCATGGGCCAGAATGGCCCCCGTGCCTTTCCTGTTGCTGATCGAGGACGACGACGCCATCCGCACGGCCCTCGAACTCTCGCTGTCGCGCCAGGGCCACCGGGTGGCCACCGCCGCGACGGGAGAGGACGGCCTCGACCTGCTCCGCGAGCAGCGGCCGGACCTGGTCGTGCTGGACGTGATGCTGCCCGGCATCGACGGTTTCGAGGTGTGCCGGCGCATCCGCCGCACCGACCAACTGCCGATCATCCTGCTCACCGCGCGCAGTGACGACATCGACGTGGTCGTGGGCCTGGAGTCCGGCGCCGACGACTACGTGGTGAAGCCCGTGCAGGGCCGGGTGCTCGACGCGCGCATCCGCGCCGTGCTGCGGCGCGGCGAGCGGGAGTCGACGGATTCGGCGACCTTCGGCAGCGTGGTCATCGACCGTTCCGCGATGACGGTCACCAAGGACGGCGAGGACCTCCAGCTCACCCCGACGGAACTGCGGCTGCTGCTGGAGCTGAGCCGTCGGCCCGGACAGGCGCTGTCCCGGCAGCAGTTGCTGCGGCTGGTGTGGGAGCACGACTACCTCGGCGACTCCCGGCTGGTGGACGCGTGCGTGCAGCGGCTGCGCGCGAAGGTGGAGGACGTGCCGTCCTCGCCCACACTGATCCGTACGGTGCGCGGCGTCGGGTACCGGCTGGACTCGCCTCAGTGACCGGACGCGCCGGCAGGTCCGTCCGCGCGGGGCTGCGCTGGACCAGCCTGCGACTGCGCCTGGTCGTGGTCTTCGGCCTGGTGGCGCTCACGGCGGCGGTGTCCGCGTCGGCGATCGCGTACTGGCTCAACCGTGAGGCGGTGCTGACGCGTACGCAGGACGCGGCGCTCGGGGACTTCCGGCGGCAGATGCAGAACAGGGCGGCGTCGCTGCCGCTGCGGCCGACCAAGGACGACCTGCAGACCACCGCCACGCAGATGTCGGCGGGCGGTTACGCGGTGCTGCTGGAGGACGAGCGCGACAGCGGCAAGCCGATCGTCGGCTACTCCGACCTGGACACCTTCACCAAGGCCGACGTGCCCGTCTCGCTCCAGGAACAGGTCGCCAGGAAGCAGAAGGTGACGCCCGGGAACCCGACCGAGTACCACCTGTTCTGGCAGCGTACGAACATCGGCTCGACCCCGTACCTGGTGGCGGGTACGCGGATCATCGGCGGCGGGCCGACCGGTTACATGCTCAAGTCGCTGGACCAGGAACGGCAGGACCTCAACTCGCTGGCCTGGTCGCTCGGGATCGCGACGACGCTGGCGCTGGTCGGCTCGGCTCTGCTCGCGCAGGCCGCGGCGACGACGGTGCTGCGCCCGGTGCAGCGGCTCGGCGAGGCGGCGCGCAAGCTCGGCGAGGGCAAGCTCGACACCCGGCTGGAGGTGTCCGGCACCGACGAACTCGCCGAGCTCTCCCGGACGTTCAACCGGGCCGCGATATCGTTGGAGAAGACCGTCGCGGACATGAGCGCCCGCGAGGAGTCGAGCCGCCGGTTCGTCGCCGACATGTCGCACGAGCTGCGCACCCCGCTCACCGCGATCACCGCCGTGGCCGAGGTGCTGGAGGACGAGGCCGACAGCCTCGACCCGATGATCGCGCCGGCCGTGCACCTGGTGGTGAGCGAGACCCGGCGCCTCAACGACCTGGTGGAGAACCTGATGGAGGTCACCCGCTTCGACGCGGGGACCGCCCGCCTGGTCCTGGACACCGTGGACGTGGCGGACCAGGTGACCGCCTGCATCGACGCCCGCGCGTGGCTGGACGCGGTGGACCTGGACGCGGAGCGCGGCATCATGGTCCGGCTCGACCCGCGCCGGCTCGACGTCATCCTCGCCAACCTGATCGGCAACGCGCTCAAGCACGGCGGTTCCCCGGTGCGGGTGTCGGTGCGGACCGAGGGCCCGGAACTGGTCGTCGAGGTGCGCGACCACGGTCCCGGCATCCCGGCGGACGTGCTCCCGCACGTCTTCGACCGCTTCTACAAGGCCAGCGCCTCCCGGCCGCGCTCCGAGGGCAGCGGGCTGGGCCTCTCGATCGCGATGGAGAACGCGCTCATCCACGGCGGCACGATCACCGCCGCCAACTCCCCCGACGGCGACGGGGCGGTGTTCGTGCTGCGGCTGCCCCGTGACGCCGACGGCGACGCCGCCGGCCCCGGCGGCTCGCGGGACCGCGGCAACGACGACGGAGGCGGAGCAGCGTGACCACCCACCGCGACCGCACGACCAGGCCCGGGACCCGGACCCTGCTGGCGCTCGTCGCCACGGCCGCCGGGGCCGCGACACTGCTCGCCGGGTGCGGCATCCGCACCATGTCGGTGCCGGTGGACGGCGGGGCCGCGCCCTCGCGGGTGCCGTGCCGCACCTCGGCCGCCGGTTCCGGCTCCACGGAGGCCGGCTCCGCCCTGGTCCACGTCTACCTGCTGTGCGCCTCCGAACTGGTCACCGTGGACCGCACGGTCCCCGTGCTGCCCGGCGACCGGCTGGGGACCGCACGGCAGCTGCTGGACCAGTCGCGGCGTTCCCCGCTCACCGAGGAGCGGCGGGCGGGCTTCACCACCGCGGTGCCCTCGGACCTCGGCGTCGAGGGCGCCCGTGCCGACGACCCGGCCGGGACGCTGCGGCTGAGCGAGCAGCCGGAGGACCTGGCGCAGGAGGCGCTCGCCCAGCTGGTGTGCACCTTCGCCGAGGACGCCGCCCTGGCCACCGGGGGCACGGTGCTGCTCGGCGGTCCGGGCAGGTACGCCCCGCGCGGGTACGCCTGCACGGCGCAGACCAAGGCCCGGCCGCAGGAACTCGCCACCCCGGACCCGGTCGCCCCGGACTGAGCGGTCCGGCCGCCGTCCGGACGGGGGCGCGGGGTGCGCGGGGGGGTGCTCGGGGTGCGGGGTGCGTACCCCGGTGTCCCGCGGATCACCCACCACGGGAGGTGTTTTCCGCCGGGCTCGGAACCGTTCGGCTCCGCCCCGGCGTCTTGGGATGCGTGCGACAGCGTTCGGGCGGCCAGGCCGTCATCAGGTTCCGTGCGGCGGGGTTCGTCCTCCTCCTCGCGCATCTGGTGCTCGTCGGGTGGCTGAGCCTGCGCCCGCTGGACGTGCCCTGGGTCACCGCGGCGAACTGGCATCCGCTGGCCGGCATCCGGGCGGACCTCGCGCTCGGCCCCGTCGAGGCGGCCCGCCGGATCGGCGGCGACCTGTTGCTGCTGGCCCCGCTGGGGGTGCTGCTCCCGATGGCCGACGGACGGCTCTTCGTCTCCCCCTGGTCGTCCCTGATCCGCACCGCCGCCGCGGGGGCGCTGGTCTCGCTGGTGGTGGAGCTCGGGCAGACGGGGGTGCCGGGCCAGGTCGTGGACATCGACTCGCTGCTGCTCAACACGGCGGGCGTGGCGCTCGCCCACCTGCTGGTGGTGCCCGTCTGCCGCAAGCGGCTGCGCCGCCGGGGCCGGCCGGCGACCGTGCGGGAGGACGGGGCGCGCCGACTGCCGCAGGACGCGGCTCAGGGTTCGACCCCGACGATTACCAGGGTCGGGATCGCCCCGTAGAGCGATGCTTCGTCCCGGTTCCGGAGCGACCATGGAGGAAGTGGGAGAGCCGGCCGGCGACTCCCCGACGACCCTCGAAGGAGTCCATCATGGCCGCACTGGTCCGCCCGCGTGAGGGACGCATGATCGGTGGTGTGTGCGCCGGACTGGCCCGGCGCTTCGGCACCTCCGCCGCGACGATGCGCGTGATCTTCCTCGTTTCGTGCCTGCTCCCCGGCCCCCAGTTCCTGCTCTACCTGGCGCTGTGGATACTCCTGCCGAGCGAGAAGTCCCCGTCCACGACGGCGGCCTGGTGACCGCACGCCCACGGGGACGCGCGAGGGGCCCGCACCCGGGGAACGGGTGCGGGCCCCTCGTCCGCTCCGGGCGGATCAGCCGCCGAGCGGGAGGCCGTTGAGCGACAGGCCCTTGGCGGGCAGGTCCTTGGTCGGCAGGCCGCCGAGCAGGGAGGTCACGGGGGCGGCGACGTCGGTCGCCTCGCCGCCGAGCACCTTGCCGGCGGTGTTCTCGACCGGCAGGGTCCGGGTGACGTTGTCCAGGACCGTGGTGGAGACCGGCAGGGCGCCGGCCGCGGCGTCCAGGGGCAGTGCGGTGGCGGCGGAGGCGGCCCCCGTGCCCACGGCGGCGAAAGCGGCGCCGAGAGCGGCGACACCGAGGGTCCTGACAGCAGACTGCTTCATGGAGACGCGTCCTTGGGGAGAGGAAATGAGCGGCTCCGCACGGTAGTCAGCGCTCTCCTCCGGCCGCAAACACCCCGACACACGGAAAAGGGCCGCGTCTACGCGCCACGGCCCTTTCCCGGAGCGGATTCCTCAGCCGTTGTCGGCGGGAGAACCGCTGGTCGCGGCGGTCTGACGGAAAAGCCACTCGGATTTCAGTTCGGCGTAGCCGGGCTTGACGACGTCATTGATCATCGCCAAACGTTCATCGAAAGGAATGAATGCTGATTTCATCGCATTGACGGTGAACCACAGCATGTCGTCGAGCGTGTATCCGAAGGTCTCGACCAGTCGCTCGAATTCCCGGCTCATGCTGGTGCCGCTCATCAGCCGGTTGTCGGTGTTGACGGTGACCCGGAAGTGCAGGGTCCGCAGCAATCCGATCGGGTGCTCCGCGTAGGAGGCGGCTGCGCCGGTCTGCAGATTGGAGGTCGGGCAGAGCTCCAGGGGAATCCGCTTGTCCCGGACGTACGAGGCGAGCCGGCCGAGCCGCACCCCGCCGTCCGCGTCGGTCTCGATGTCGTCGATGATGCGCACGCCGTGTCCGAGCCGGTCGGCCCCGCACCACTGGAGGGCCTGCCAGATCGACGGCAGGCCGAAGGCCTCGCCGGCGTGGATGGTGAAGTGGTTGTTCTCCCGCTTCAGGTACTCGAACGCGTCCAGGTGCCGGGTGGGCGGGAATCCCGCCTCGGCGCCCGCGATGTCGAAGCCGACCACGCCGCGGTCGCGGTACCGGTTGGCCAGCTCCGCGATCTCCAGCGAACGGGCGGCGTGCCGCATCGCGGTGAGCAGCGCCCCGACCCGGATGCGGTGTCCGTCGGCGCGGGCGAGGCGCTCGCCCTCGCGGAAGCCGTCGTTGACCGCCTCCACGACCTCCTCCAGGGTGAGCCCGCCGGTCAGGTGCTGCTCGGGGGCGTACCGCACCTCCGCGTAGACGACGCCGTCCTCGGCGAGGTCTTCGGCGCACTCGGCGGCCACCCGGAACAGCGCCTCGCGGGTCTGCATCACGGCACAGGTGTGGGCGAAGGTCTCCAGGTACCGCTCCAGCGAGCCGGAGTCGGCCGCCTCGCGGAACCAGACGCCCAGCTTGTCGGGCTCGCTCTCCGGGAGGGCGTCGTACCCCTGCTCCCGGGCCAGTTCGACGACGGTGCCGGGGCGCAGCCCGCCGTCGAGGTGGTCGTGCAGGAGGACCTTCGGGGCGCGGCGGATCTGCTCGTCGTCAGGGACGTGTCGGTTCTGGCTCGTCATCAGGGCACTCTAGCGCCTACGCGCGTAGACCGCCCGGGGTACCGCACGACGTCGCTGCCGGGCGGGCCGGGGCCGATACGTAACAGTGACCGCGAAGCCGGGTGGAGTACACCCGGACTTCTGAGACTGTTCTGTCATGGCCCTGCGCTCACCCTCGCCGTCCGCCGCCGCACTGGGGCGGGCCGTGACGTCGTCCGGACGACCGTTCGAGGTCGGCGGCGCCGTCCTGTTGCTCCCCGACGGGCCGCCCGCCTCGCTGCGCCGGCCGGGCGCGCTCTCGCACGCCGCACAGCTCCCGCTCGCCCGCTCACTGGCCCGCTCCTGCCGCGACGAGGGGCTGGTGACCCACGTGGTGCGCTACCGCCACCGCGGCTGGAACGACGATGCCGCCGACCCCGCGGCCGACGCGCACTGGGCGGCCGACGAGATCGTGCGGCGCTACGGCGACGTGCCGGTCTGCCTGGCCGGCCACGGCATGGGCGGACGGGCCGCGCTGCGCGGCGCCGGGCACCCGGCGGTAACCTCGGTCCTGGCGATGTCGCCCTGGCTCCCGGACCGCAGAGGGCCGGAGAGCGAGGCCGAGCCGGTGAAGCAGCTCGCGGGCCGGCGGGTGCTGATCGTGCACGGCACCGACGACGCGCACACCGATCCCGAACTCTCCTACGCGCTGGCGGCCCGCGCGAAGAAGGCCAACCGGGACACCTGCCGCTTCGAGGTCCACTCCGACGGCCACGCGCTGCGCCAGCACCGCGACGAGGTGGAGGCGCTGGCCGCCGACTTCGTGCGCGGCTCCCTCTTCGCCCGCCCGTACGCCCGCCCGCTCACCGACGCCCTCGCCGCGCCGCCCCCGCTGGGCCTGCGGATGCCGCTGGCGGCGGGGTTCGGCCGTTCACTGCGGCACTGAGCGCCGCCTCCTGCGGGGCCCCGGGCGCGGCCCGTGCCCCGGGCGCGGTCGCCGGGGCCGGGCCGCGGGGCCCAGTCTGTGCCCCGGCCTGCTCAGTCCGGCAGCAGGTGGCCCCGGCGGGAGAGCAGGAACTGCTTGAAGGCGGCGACCGGTGGGGTGTCCTGGTGCCCGTCGAGCCAGGCGACGCCGATCTCCCTGGCCGCGCGCGGCGCCGTCACGGTCAGCTCGACCACCCCCGGCCGCGCCACCGCCGGCGGCGGCAGCAGCGCGACCCCGAGACCGGCCGCGACCAGCCCCCGCAGGGTCTCCGCCTCCTCCCCCTCGAACGCGACGCGCGGGGTGAAGCCGGCCTCCGCGCACAGGTCGTCGGTGATCCGCCGCAGGCCGTAACCGGGCTCCAGGGTCACGAAGCTCTCGTCGGCGGCCTCCGCGAGCCGCACCCGGCGGCGGGATGCCAGCCGGTGGTCGTCGGGAACGACCAGCCGCAGCCGCTGCTCGTCCAGCCGCCGGGCCACCAGGTCCGGGGCGTCCGGCACCGGCGAGGTCAGGCAGAGGTCGAGGTCACCGGCGCGCAGCCGCTCGATCATCGCCTCGCCGTAGTTCTGCACCAGTTGGAAGCGGACCCGCGGGTGGTCGGCGCGGAAGGCCCGGATCAGCGCGGGCACGGTCTCCGAGCCCATGGTGTGCAGGAACCCGAAGGCGACCTTGCCGGTGGCCGGATCGGCGTCCGCCCGGACGGACTCCGCCGCCTTCTCGACCTCTGCCAGCGCCCGCTCCGCCGAGCCGAGGAAGCTGCGGCCCGCGTGGGTCAGCGAGACGGTGCGGCCCCTGCGGGCGAACAGGTCGACGCCCAGGTCGTGTTCGAGGCGGACCATGGCGCGCGACAGCGTCGACTGGGGCACTCCGAGCTCCTGGGCGGCCCGGGTGACGTGCTCGTGCCGGGCCACCGCCTCGAAGTACGCGAGCCGCGGCGCGAGCACCGCGCGGATGTCTTCTTCGTAACCGCTCGGTGACAGCCGCACCTCTGAGCTGGGTTCATGCGCCATGGGATCGATTATGGGGGTTTCGTGCATTGGACGCATGAAAGCTTCCGGCCTACTTTCGACCCATGCCTCCTGCCAGTACCGGGGCATCCACCCTCGCGGTGGGTGCCTCCGCGCCGTCCGTCCGTCCCGCCTCCACCGCCACGGCCACCGCCGCCGGCCCGGAGGACCGGCACCTCGAACCCGGTCGTCCCGGCTACCGCCGGATGAGCTTCGCGCTCTTCGCCGCCGGGATCGCGACCTTCGCCCTCCTCTATTCCACCCAGGCCCTGCTCCCCTCGGTCTCCGCCGCCTTCGGCGCCACCGCGGGGCAGGCGAGCTGGACCGTCTCCGCCGCCACCGGCGCGCTCGCCCTGTGCGTGCTGCCGATGAGCGCCCTGTCGGAGCGGTTCGGACGGCGGCAGATGATGACCGCCTCGCTGACGGTCGCCGTGGCGATCGGGCTGCTGGTGCCCTTCGCCCCCTCGCTCGGCTGGCTGATCGCGCTGCGCGCGGTCCAGGGCGCCGCATTGGCCGGCCTGCCCGCCTCCGCGATGGCGTACCTGGCCGAGGAGGTGCGGCCCAAGGCGCTGGTCGCCGCGATCGGTCTGTTCGTGGCCGGCAACAGCGTCGGCGGCATGAGCGGACGCATCATCACCGGCTGGATCACCCAGCTCTGGGGCTGGCGCGCGGCACTGGCGTCCATCGGTCTGATCGCCGTGATCTGCGCGGTCGTCTTCCACCTCATGATCCCCAAGGCCCGCCACTTCACGCCCGGTTCACTGAACCCCAAGGCGCTGGCCCGGACCGTCGGCAGCCATCTCGCGGACCCGCTGCTGCGCAGGCTGTACGCGATCGGCGCGCTCTTCATGACGGTGTTCGGCGCGGTCTACACCGTGATCGGCTACCGGCTGGTGGACGAGCCGTTCAACCTGCCGCAGGGCGTCGTCGGCTCGGTCTTCCTCGTCTACCTGGTCGGTACGGTCTCCTCCGCCGCGGCGGGCCGGCTGGTCGGCCGGTTCGGCCGGCGCGGCGCGCTCTACCTCGCCGCCTCGACCGCGGCCGCGGGCCTGCTGCTGTCCCTCGCGGACCAGCTGATCGCGGTGCTGCTCGGGCTGGTCCTGATCACCGCCGGGTTCTTCGCCGGACACGCGGTCGCCTCCTCCTCGGTGAGCCGCACCGCGACGCACGGCCGGGCCCAGGCCTCCGCGCTCTACCAGTCCGCCTACTACCTGGGTTCCAGCGTGGGCGGCACGGTCGGCGCCGTCGCCTTCCACGCGGGCGGCTGGGCCGGCACGGTGGCCCTCGGGGTGCTCGCCGTGGCCGGCGTCGCCTCGATCACCCTCTACGGCACCCGGTGCGCCCGCGCGGAGCGCCGGGCGGCCCACCCGGCCGACGCCCTCGCGGCCTGACCCGCACGGCGCGCTCGCTCGCGGACCGAGCCGGGACGCGTGGAGCCGGGCAGCCCGCGCTCCCCGGCTCCGCGCGCGTCCGGACCGTACATCCGATCGAGATGTGTCCCCCGGCAACCGGCGCTCCCCTTCGGGCGTCTAGCAGGTGTCATCCAACCTGCTGCGCTCGAAGGGGAGTTGGCGTACATGGGAGCAAGGGGCACGACGATACGAACGAGGCGGACGAGGCGGGCGGTCGCCCTCGGCGCCGCCGGGATGCTGGCGGCGCCGGCACTGGTGCTGACCGGCGCGGGCACCGCGCAGGCGGCCTCCTGCACCACCTCCACCGGGCCGTACCAGAAGCAGGTGGAGAAGTTCCTCGGGCGGAAGGCCGACGGCAAGCAGTCCGCGGCCGACTGCAAGGCGACCCGCGCGTTCCAGGCGAAGCACGGGATCACGCCGACGATCGGCTACGCCGGACCGATCACCTGGCGCACGATGAACACCATGCTGGCCCAGAAGGCGGCGGGCAAGACGCCGAACAAGGCCAGGAAGTGCCCCACCGACCGGGGGCGCATCGCCTGCGTGGACCTGACCCGGCAGATCAGCTGGATCCAGGACGGCTCGAAGCTGAAGTTCGGTCCGGTGCCGGTGCGGACCGGCCGCAACGGCGCGGAGACCCGCACCGGTTCCAAGAAGGTCTACTGGCGGGTCGTCAAGCACTGGTCGACGCTCTACGACGTGTGGATGCCGTACTCGCAGTTCTTCGACGGCGGCCAGGCGTTCCACTCGGTCACCAAGTCCATGTACAACCCGCCGGGGTCCGGCGGTTGCGTCAACATGCGCCCCGCCGACGCGAAGGCATACTGGAAGCTGCTGAAGAACGGCGACGACGTCTACGTCTACGGCCGCAAGCCCGGTACCTGACACGGGACCGGGCCGCGTCGGCTTGTGCGCTTCCCGCCCGGAGTGTCAGTGGCCTCCTGTAGCTTCCTGAGTGCTGAGAGCGGTGTCACAGCGCAACAGGGGTGAAGCGATGAGTGATCTGACCACGACGGCCGCGGAGAGCGTCGACAGCCGGCTGGAGGGATACCGGGTCGAGCTGACGGGGTACTGCTACCGGATGCTCGGCTCGGCCTTCGAGGCGGAGGACGCGGTCCAGGACACGATGGTGCGCGCCTGGCGCAACTTCGAGAAGTTCGAGGGGCGTTCGTCGCTGCGCTCGTGGCTCTACCGGATCGCCACCAACGTCTGCCTGGACATGCTGACCGCGGGCAACAAGCGGGCCCGCCCGGTCGACCTGACCGGCCCGACCCCGCTCGCGCAGGCCGCGCTCAACCCGCTGCCGGAGAACACCTGGCTGGAGCCGATGCCGGACGGGCGCATCCTGCCCTCGCTCGCCGACCCGGCGGAGGCGGCGGTCGCCCGCGAGTCCGTGCGGCTCGCCTTCGTGGCGGCGCTCCAGCACCTGCCGCCCAAGCAGCGCGCTGTGCTCATCCTGCGCGAGGTGCTGGCCTGGAAGGCCGCGGAGGTCGCCGAACTGCTCGACACCTCCGTCGCCTCGGTCAACAGCGCCCTGCAGCGGGCCCGCGCCACGCTGAACGACGCCGAGGACCGGGGGCCGGACACCGCCGACCCGCTCGACGAGGAACAGCGCAAGCTCCTGGAGCGGTACGTCGCCGCCTTCGAGGGATACGACATGAAGGCCCTCACCGCGCTCCTGCACGAGGACGCCGTGATGACCATGCCGCCGTTCGACCTCTGGCTGCGCGGCCACGAGGACATCACCGGCTTCATGCTCTCCATCGGCGCGAGCTGCGCCGGGTCCCGCCTGGTGGCCACCGCCGCCAACGGCACCCCCGCCTTCGCCCACTACAAGCCGAACCCGGACGGTCCCGGCTTCGTCCCCTGGGCGGTACAGGTCATCGACATCCAGGACGGTGCGATCACCGGGATGCACTGCTTCCTGGACACCCCGCGCTGGTTCCCGCTGTTCGGTCTGCCGGACCGGCTCGACGGGACGGGCGCCGGGCAGTGAGAGCCGGGCCGCGGACGGCCGGCGTCTGGGCCCTACTGGTGGCGGCCGGCCGGGCCGCCACCCTGTGGCTCGGCGACCGGCCTCCACGGCGGGGCCCGGCCCCGCCCCCAGTCGGCCGGCCCCGGCCGACGACCCCGAGCCGGGCCCCCAGCCGGAGAGCGCCGCGTGCCCGCCCGAGCCCCGGACCGCCTCGTCCGCCCCCACGCCGCCGCCCGAACCGCCGACGGCCGGCGCCCACCCCGGCACGACGACACCGCAGACCACAGCGGTCGCGGTGGGCTGTCTGTACACGGAGTCCTACGTCCCCTGAGCCGGACCGTGACTCACTCCGCAGGGCCGGGCTCCCGCACACCGCGTCCCCGCTCACCCGCCCCACCGATCACCTCCGCGAGGCCGGCCAGGTCGAGCAGTGCGTCGAGGCCGGGCGGCGGGTTGTGGAGACGGAGGCCGGTGCCGGCTCTGCGGGCGGTGAGGGCCAGGCGGGCCAGGACGTCCACCAGGGCCAGGCCCGGGCGGGTCACGCCTGCGAGGTCGCAGTCGATCGCCCCGGGTGCGTCGCGGGGTGCCCCGGCGGCGCGGGCGTGCAGCAGCGCCTCCAGTTCGGCGCGGAGCGCGGGCAGGTCGGCGCGGGTGATCCGGCCCCCGAGCACCAGGGCGTACGGGGGCACGGCGTCCACGGGCACGGCGTCCCCAGGGTTGGCGTCCACACCAGGCAGACCGCCGGGGCGGGCGGAACTCATCGGCCGCCGCAGGCCGGCCCCGGCGCGGCGGCTCAGTCGGCCGGGAGGACTGCGGTGTCCAGTTCCAGGCCGAACGGCTTGGGCAGGGTCAGCGTCCCGCCGTACTCGACCGCCTCCAGGACCCGGTAGGTGCCGTCGATCGGCTCGCCGTAGAGGGTCGCGGTGGGGCGTCCGGAATGCCAGGGGTCCAGGAGCAGGAAGAGCGGGACCCCGGCCTTGGCGTAACCGTGCGCCTTGCCGATGCGGTCGTGGTTGGCGTTGGAAGGCGAGGTGATCTCGACGACGAGGCGGACCGCGTCGGCCGGCACCCGGTTGCCGGGGCCGGTCGCGACGGCGCGGGGGACGACGACGAGATCGGGGATGTACAGCCCGGCCCGGCCCGGCACGGACACCCCCAATGTCTGGTAGATGCCCCAGTCCTCCGGGATGACCCCGTAGAGCTTGCGTTGCAGCAACTCCGCAGTGGTGTTGTGGTCCTTGGACGGCGGTGGCGACACGGTGACGATCCCCTCGATGATCTCCACCTTGCAGCCCTCGGGTGCGTCCGTCTCCTCCCAGATCCGGACGATCTCGTCCCACCCTTGGCCGTTCTCCGGCACGGGATCGACGGTGAGTGCGCTCATGGCGGTCTCCTCTTTCGGTGCGTCACCGAGTCCAGCATGCCGAACGAGGCCGGGGCGGTCCACCGGCCTCATTCACCCGTACGGGAATCCCGCAGGTCAGGCGATACGTTCCCGCACCACCGGGGTGGCGGTGAACGGGGTGCCGGCCGGGGAGACGTCGTAGGCGGAGGGCAGGGCGTCGAGGGCGTAGGCGAACTTCTCGGGGGTGTCGGTGTGCAGGGTCAGCAGCGGCTGGCCCTCGGTGACGTGGTCGCCCGGCTTGGCGTGCAGTTCGACGCCCGCGCCGGCCTGCACCGGGTCCTCCTTGCGCGCCCGGCCCGCGCCCAGGCGCCAGGCCGCGACCCCGATGTCGTACGCGTCGAGCCGGGTCAGCACGCCGGAGGCGGGGGCCGTGACGACGTGCTGCTCGCGGGCGACGGGCAGGGTGGCGTCCGGGTCGCCGCCCTGGGCCGCGATCATGCGGCGCCAGACGTCCATCGCGGAGCCGTCGGCAAGCGCCTTCTCCGGGTCGGCGTCCTTGAGGCCGGCCGCGTCCAGCATCTCGCGGGCCAGCGCCAGGGTGAGGTCGACGACGTCCTTCGGGCCGCCGCCGGCCAGCACCTCCACCGACTCGCGCACCTCCAGGGCGTTGCCCGCCGTGAGGCCGAGCGGGGTCGCCATGTCGGTGAGCAGGGCGACGGTCCGCACCCCGCTGTCGGTGCCGAGCGCGACCATGGTGGAGGCCAGTTCGCGGGCGTCCTCGACGGTCTTCATGAAGGCGCCGCTGCCGACCTTGACGTCCAGGACCAGCGCGCCGGTGCCCTCGGCGATCTTCTTCGACATGATCGAGCTGGCGATGAGCGGGATCGCCTCGACGGTCCCGGTGACGTCGCGCAGCGCGTAGAGCTTCTTGTCGGCGGGGGCCAGGCCGTCGCCGGCCGCGCAGATCACCGCGCCGGTGGTGTTCAGGACGTGCAGCATCTCCTCGTTGGAGAGGTGGGCGCGCCAGCCGGGGATGGACTCCAGCTTGTCGAGGGTGCCGCCGGTGTGGCCGAGGCCCCGGCCGCTGAGTTGCGGCACCGCGGCCCCGCAGGCGGCGACCAGCGGCGCGAGCGGCAGGGTGATCTTGTCGCCGACCCCGCCGGTGGAGTGCTTGTCGGTGGTCGGGCGGGAGAGCGCGGCGAAGTCCATCCGCTCGCCGGAGGCGATCATGGCGGCGGTCCAGCGGGCGATCTCCGTGCGGTTCATGCCGTTCAGCAGGATCGCCATGGCCAGCGCGGACATCTGCTCGTCCGCCACCTCGCCCCGGGTGTACGCGTCGATGACCCAGTCGATCTGCTGGGGCGTCAGTTCGCCTCGGTCCCGCTTGGTGCGGATGACGGAGATGGCGTCCATGGGAGTCCTTCCGGCCGGGGGGTGTGCAGCATACGGACCACCGCCCGACTCTACGCGCATAGAGGGGTGACGGGGATGAGAGAGGGCGGCCCTCCCGGCGACAGCACCGGGAGGGCCACGGGGTACGGGAAGCGGGGCAAAGCCCCGAGTCAGCCGAGCCGGCCGTCCGCCGTGCGGCCGAGGTGCTGCGGCCCGAACGCCTGCGGCAGCATGGCGTCCAGGGTGCGCAGCCCGTCCGGGGTCTCCAGGACCAGCTCGGGTCCGCCGAACTCGTACAGCAGCTGGCGGCACCGGCCGCAGGGCACCAGGATCTCGCCCGCCCCGTCCACGCAGGTGAAGTGGGTGAGCCTGCCGCCTCCGGTGGCGTGCAGCTGGGAGACCAGCCCGCACTCGGCGCAGAGGCCGAGGCCGTAGGAGGCGTTCTCGACGTTGCAGCCGGCGACGGTGCGGCCGTCGTCCACGAGGGCCGCCGCACCGACCGGGTAGCGCGAGTACGGCACGTAGGCGCGGGTCATGTACTCCCGCGCGACGGCCCGCAGCGCCGTCCAGTCCGGATGGGCCCCGGCGCCGCTCACGTACCCTGGCCCTTCCGGTAGCGCATCCCGTCCGCCTTGGGCATCCTCAGCCGCTGGGCGGAGAGGGAGAGCACCAGCAGCGTGACGATGTACGGGGTGGCGCTGACGAACTCGGTCGGCACCGTGTCCGTGGTGAGGTACCAGACGAGAACGGCGGCGGCGACGACCGCGCTGACGACACCCGGCACGAGGCTCTTGCGGTACAGCTTCCAGGCCGCGAGACCCGCCAGCATCACCACCAGGAGCAGAAGCAGCGCGTGCACGGACTCACCGCCGTTGCGGAGCTGGAGCGCGTCGGCGAAGCCGAACAGTCCGGCGCCCATGGCGAGCCCGCCCGGCCGCCAGTTGCCGAAGATCATCGCGGCGAGGCCGATGTAGCCGCGCCCACCGGTCTGGCCCTCGTTGTAGATGTGCGAGGTGACCAGGGCGAGGAAGGCCCCGCCGAGTCCGGCGAGACCGCCGGAGACGATCACGGCGATGTACTTGTACCGGTAGACGTTCACGCCCAGCGACTCGGCTGCGACGGGGTTCTCGCCGCAGGAACGCAGCCGCAGACCGAAGGAGGTCTTCCACAGGACGAAGAAGGAGCCCACGAAGAGCGCCGCAGCGACCAGCGTCAGCAGGGAGACGCCGGTGACCAGCCCGCCCAGAACGCCGGCGACGTCCGAGACGAAGAACCAGTGGTGGTCGGCGACCGACTTCAGCCCGTCGGAGAGTCCGGGGACCGTGACCGTCGGGATGCTCTCGGCCGGTGGCGACTGCTTGGGGCTGCCGCCGCGCTGCGCCGCCTCGCCGGTGTTGAACCACAGTTTGGCGAGGTAGGTGGTGAAGCCGAGTGCCAGGATGTTGATCGCGATGCCGGAGATGATGTGGTCCACGCCGAAGGTGACGGTGGCGAACGCGTGCACCAGCCCGCCGATCATGCCTCCGACGACGCCGGCCAGGACGCCGAGCCAGGGATCGGTCTGCCAGCCGGCCCAGGCACCGAAGAAGGTGCCCAGGATCATCATGCCTTCGAGGCCGATGTTGACCACGCCCGCGCGCTCGGCCCACAGGCCGCCGAGCCCGGCCAGCCCGATCGGCACGGCCATGGCGAGCGCCGCGCCGATCTGTCCGGCCGAGGTCACGTCCTGCGCGCCGGTGATGGCACGCACGGCGGACAGGGCGAGCAGCGCTCCCGCGACGATCAGCAGGACGACGGGCAGAGTGAAGCGGGTGCGCCCGCCTTTGCCGCCGGTGACCGCGGGGGCCGCGGGCGGCGGGGTGGAAGTCGCCGTGGCGGTCACGCCGACACCTCCTGCTGGTCGGAGTGGTGTGCTGCATGGGCGGCGAGTTCTGCGCCGACCCTGCGCTGCTGGCGCTTGAGGCCGTACCGGCGCACGACTTCGTAGGCGATGACGACGCTCAGGACGATGACGCCCTGGATGACGCCGACGATCTCCTTGTCGTAGCCCTCGAACTCGAGCTTTCCGGTGCCTCTTTCGAGGAAGCCCCAGAGCAGCGCGCCGAGGGCGATCCCGATGGGGTGGTTGCGGCCCAGCAGGGCGATGGCGATCCCGGTGAAGCCGATGCCCACCGGGAAGTCGCCGCTGTACTCGTAACTGTCGTTGAGCAGCGTCGGCATGCCGATCAGGCCGGCGACACCGCCGGAGATCAGCATGGAGGTGACGACCATCTTCTTGACGTCGACGCCGCTGGCCTCGGCCGCGGGGCCGGACTGGCCGACGGTCCGCAGATCGAAGCCGAACCGGGTGCGCGACAGGGTGAACCAGTAGGCGACGCCCGCCACGACCGCGACGACGATGAAGCCCCACACCGGCGTCGGGGTGGTCGGGAACTCGAAGAAGTGCGAGGACTCCGGGATCGGCGTGGTCGAGATCTTCGTCCCGGCCTCGTCGAGGTGGCCGAGCCGGCCCTGCTGGAGCAGGTAGCCGATGACCGCCGTGGCGATGGCGTTCAGCATGATCGTCGAGACGACCTCGCTGACTCCGCGGGTGACCTTCAGAAGACCCGCGATCCCGGCCCACATCGCGCCCACGATCATCGCGGTGAGGATGATCAACGGGATCTGCAGAACGCCCGGCAGGGTGAGGGCCCCGCCGACGGCCGCCGCGAAGAAGGCGGCGAGGCGGTACTGGCCGTCGACCCCGATGTTGAACAGGTTCATCCGGAAGCCCACGGCGACCGCGAGACCCGCGAGATAGTAGGTCGTCGCCTTGTTCAGGATGTAGACCTGACTGTCCGACTTCAGCCCGTAGTCGAACATGATGCCGAAAGCGCTGAACGGCTGTTTGCCGGTGGCGGCCAGCACGAGCGCGGTGACCAGGAAGGCCGCCACGATCGCGAGCAGGGGGGCCGCGATGCCCAGGAGCAACCGCTCCTTGTCGAACTTCTTCATCGGTCCTCTCCCCCGCTCGGGGGGTACGTGTCCGGGTGCGTGTCGGCGGAGGCGTCCAGGCGGCCCGATGCGGCGCCGGTCATGGCCGAGCCGAGCTCTTCCGGCGTGACGCTCGCGGGGTCCGCGTCCGCGACCAGCCGGCCGCGGTACATGACCCGCAGCGTGTCGGACAAGCCGATGAGTTCGTCCAGGTCGGCCGAGATGAGCAGCACGGCCAGACCCTCGCGGCGCGCTTCACGGATCTGGTCCCAGATCTGCGCCTGCGCGCCGACGTCCACGCCACGGGTCGGATGGGCGGCGATGAGCAGCTTGGGGCGGTGGCTCATCTCACGGCCCACGATCAGCTTCTGCTGGTTGCCGCCGGAGAGCGAGGCCGCGGTGACGTCGATGCCGGGGGTGCGGACGTCGTACTCGCGCACAATCCGCTCGGTGTCGGTACGGGCAGCCTTGGGGTCGAGGAAAACGCCGTTGCTGTTCGGCTTCTCGGTGACGTGGCCGAGGATGCGGTTCTCCCAGAGGGGAGCTTCCAGCAGAAGGCCGTGGCGGTGGCGGTCCTCAGGGATGACGGCCATGCCGCCCTCCCGCCGCTTGCGGGTCGGCGTACGGGAGATGTCCGTGCCGTCTAGGGTGAGCACCCCGGTGTCCGGCACCCGCATCCCCATGACGGCGTCGACCAGTTCCGACTGGCCGTTGCCCTCGACGCCCGCAATGCCCAGCACCTCGCCCCGGTGGATCGTGAACGTGATCCCGTCGAGCACCGCCCGGACCACGCCGTCCGGATCGGTGGCGGTGAGCGTCAGGTCCTTCACCGTGAGCGCCGGGGTGGTCGTGACGGTCGAGTCGCGGGTTTCCGGCGACGGCAGTTCGCTGCCCACCATGAGTTCCGCGAGTTGCTTGGCGGTCGTGCGCGCGGGATCGGCGGTACCCACCGTCGTGCCGCGACGGATCACGGTGATCTCGTCGGCGACGGAGAGCACCTCGCCCAGCTTGTGAGAGATGAAGATGACCGTGAGTCCTTCGGACTTGAGCTCACGGAGGTTGTCGAAGAGCGCGTCGACCTCCTGCGGCACGAGGACCGCGGTCGGCTCGTCGAGGATCAGGGTCCGGGCGCCCCGGTAGAGCACCTTGAGGATTTCCACGCGCTGGCGGTCCGCGACCCCGAGATCCTCGACCATGGCGTCCGGCCGAACGCCGAGACCGTAGGCGTCGGAGATCTCCCTGACCCGCGCCCTCGCCTTGTCGCCGATCCCGTGCAGCTTCTCGGAGCCGAGCACGATGTTCTCGAGAACGGTGAGGTAGTCGGCCAGCATGAAGTGCTGATGGACCATGCCGATGCCGCGGGCGATGGCGTCACCGGGGTTGCCGAAGGCGACCTGCTCGCCGTCCACGGCGATGGTGCCCTCGTCGGGCTTCTGCATGCCGTAAAGGATCTTCATCAGCGTGGACTTGCCGGCGCCGTTCTCGCCTACGAGGGCGTGGACCGTGCCACGGTTCACCGTGATGTCGATGTCGTGGTTGGCCACGACGCCGGGAAACCGTTTGGTGATGCCGCGGAGCTCCACGGCATGGGGACTGCTGGACGACGCTTTGATGGCGCACTCTCCTTGGCAGGAGCGGAGGGCGGGAACGGGCGGGCGGCGGCTCTCATGGGGCCGGTGGCGAAAGTATCGCGCCGAGCGGTAGCTACGCGCGTAGCCGCCTGGAATCGTCGACGGTCCTGGACCGGGACGCGGGGTCCGCGCACGCGGAGCGGGCCCGCGAGGGCCGGCGACAGCCGGCCCCGCGGGCCCTGACCCGGTACCGGCTCAGAGAGTGGTCTTGACCGTGACGGTGCCGTCGATGATCTTCTTCTTGGCCTCGTCGATCTTGGCCTGCACGTCCGCGAGGTGGTCGCCCGTGGTGGTGAGGCTGACCCCGTCCTCGGCCAGCGAGTAGGTCTGCGTGCCGGTCAGCGGCTTGCCGTCCTTGACGGACTTGACCAGGTCGAAGACGCCGCTGTCGACGTTCTTCACGACCGAGGTCATGATCGTGTCGGCGTACTTCGACAGGGACGGGTCCTTGGCCTGGTCGGAGTCGACGCCGATGGACCAGGCGCCCGGCTTGGCCGCGACGGCCTCGATCGAGCCCGCGCCGGAGCCGCCGGCGGCGGCGAAGATGACGTCCGCGCCCTTGTCCAGCATGCCGGTGGCGGCGGCCTTGCCCTTGTCGGGGCTGCCGAAGCCGGACAGGTCCGAACCGGTGGACAGGTACTGGATCTGCACCTTGGCCCGGGGGTTGGTGTCCAGCACACCCTGCTGGAAGCCCGCCGCGAACTTCTTGATCAGCGGAAGGTCGACACCCCCGATGAAGCCGATCTGACCGTCCTTGGACTTCAGCGCCGCCGCGACACCGGCGAGATAGGAACCCTGCTCCTCGGTGAAGACGATGGAGGCGACGTTCTTGGTCCCGGAGACCGAGTCGATCAGGCCGAAGGTGGTCTCCGGGTGCGCCTTGGAGACCTTCTCCAAGGCGTCCTGGTAGGCGAAGCCGACCCCGATGACCGGGTTGTAGCCGCCCTCGGCCAGCGATGCGAGGCGCTGCTCGCGGTCGGCCGGAGTCTCACCGGTCTTGGCGGTCAACTCCTTGGCCTCGGCCTTGAACTCGGCCTTGGCCTTGTCCAGACCGCGAGCCGCGGAGTCGTTGAACGAGTTGTCGCCACGGCCGCCGACGTCGTAGGCCATGCCGATCTTCAGCGATCCGCTGTCGCCCGAGGTGTCTTCGGTGGACGATTCGCCACACGCCGAGGCGGTGAGGGCGAGAGTCGCGGTGATGGTACACGCAGCAGCGATCTTGGATACCCGGCGCAAGGGAGGCTCCTTCAAACCTGACCGAAGCGCCACTTCGGCGCTGGTTTCGCGGCGATCGTAACGCGCGTAGATGTCAGTTAAAGACCCGTTCACCAGTCGTTACCGGATCGTCGTGAAGCGCCTACGTGCAGCCCTCACGCAAGACGTACCGGTTGATTCCGGACAGTCGCGGCGGTCCGGCGCGATGCCCCGGCGTGACGGGCCCGGACTGGCCGAAACCTGCCCGCAACAGCACCGTACGGAGGACGGACGCACCGGCCGCCGCCCTCCGGAGCGTCACGGTCGCCGGTCGTCCAGGAGGGCCGCCGCGGTGAACAGTTCGACGCCCACCGTGATGGCCTCCTCGTCCACGTCGAAGTCGCCCCGGTGCAGGTCGAGACCGCGCGTGTCGCCCACCGGGCGCACCCCGAGCCGGGCCATCGCGCCCGGCACGTGCTCCAGGTACCAGGAGAAGTCCTCGCCGCCGAGGCTCTGCTCGGTGTCCTCGATCGCATACGGTCCGCGGCGCGCGGTCATCGCCGCGTCCAGCAGGCCGATGGACTCGGCGTCGTTCACCACGGGCGGGACGCCCCGGATGTAGTCGACGGTGGACTTGGCGCCGTGCATCTCCGCGACCTCCGCGACGGCGGCGGACACCAGGTCCGGGGCGGCGCGCCAGGCGGGCAGGTCCAGGCAGCGGACGGTGCCGGAGAGTTCGGCGTGCTGCGGGATGACGTTGCACGCGTGCCCGGTCTCCAGCCGGCCCCAGGTGACGGCCAGGCCGGAGCGGGCGTCGACCCGGCGCGCCAGCACGGCGGGCACGTCGACGGCCACCCGGGCGGCGGCGGTGACCAGGTCGGTGGTCAGGTGCGGGCGCGCGGTGTGGCCGCCGGGCCCGTCCAGGGTGATTTCCAGCCGGTCGCAGGCCGAGGTGATCGGGCCGACGCGCAGTCCGATCCGGCCCACGTCCACCTTGGGGTCGCAGTGCACGCCGACGATCCGGCCGACGCCCGCGAGCACCCCGGAGTCGATGGCGTCGGGGGCGCCGCCGGGCAGCACCTCCTCGGCGGGCTGGAAGATCAGCCGCACCGCGTGCGGCAGCCGACCCTGCCGGTCGAGCTCGGCCAGCACCAGCCCGGCCCCCAGCACCGTGGTGGTGTGCACGTCGTGGCCGCAGGCGTGCGCCCGCTCGGGGACGGTCGAGCGGTAGGGCACGCTCGCCTTGGTGTCCGGGATGGGCAGGGCGTCGATGTCCGCGCGCAGCGCCAGCATGGGCGTCTCGCCGTCCCAGGTGCCGACGTCGCACATCAGCCCGGTGCCGGTGGCGAGCACCGTGGGCTTCAGTCCCGCCCGCTCCAGCCGTGCCTTGACGGCGGCGGTGGTGCGGAACTCCTGGTTGCCCAGCTCCGGGTGCATGTGCAGGTCACGGCGGAACGCGATCAGCTCGTTGCGGAGTTCGTCCGACAGGGTGCCGGGCAGGGCGTCGGCCGGGGCCGGGGCGCCGGTGGCCGGTGCTCCGCAGGTGGCCGCGCCGCCCGCCGGTACGCCGTCGGCGGATGCTCCGCCGGCCGGGACTGCGTCGGTGGGGACGAGGGTCGCGCGTGACGTCAACGGGTTCACCCAGTCCACGGTAGGCCCATTGCCCCCCTCGACGTCGATGGATCAACAAAACTTCAGCCACTCAGTGGAACGGAAGACGGCGTGGGCGCGTGTGACGGGGTCCGTCGATGGGTACACTCACCCGTTTTCGAACGCCCGCACACGTAAAGTGACCGGAGCGCGGGCGTTCGATCCCCCGGCCCCCGCCGCGTCAGGCCCCCGCCGCGTCAGGCCTCCGCCGGCGGCGCGACCACCCAGGAGGCGAGCCGGTGGACGTCGCGGGCGGTGTCCGTGACGCCGGACAGGAAGCCCTGCGCCCGCGGCGAGGCGTTCTCCCGCAGCCACTCCGGCGCGATGTCGCAGACCGCCACCTTGACGCCGGTGCCCTCCAGGGCCAGCGGCAGGGTGTGGACGACCGTGGACGGGAAGCTCACCACCGTGCGGCCGATGGGGCCGCGGCGGGCGATGAGCTCCAGCGGCAGGTCGGGACGGACGATCTCCAGGCCGGTGGCGGCTTCCAGGGCGTGGAGCTTGTCGGTGGACTCGCGGCGGTGGGCGAAGTAGCGGGTGGCGCCGTGGATCTCCGCCAGGGTGGCGACCGCCCGCTGGTACTGCTCCCGGTCGACGACCCCCGTCTCCACCAGCGAGGTACCGACGAGGTCGGCCCCCTTGCCGATCCTGGGCGGGCCGAACCGGGCCCGGGTCCAGGAGAAGGTGTTGGCGGTGACCCCGACACCGGGCGGCGCCTCTACGGGCATCGCCGTGAAGACCTCCACCCGGTGCCGGGCCGAGGGGACGAACCTGCGGCGCGCGGCGGCGGTCACCGGGGCCAGCAGCATCTCGCGGGGCCCCGAGGAGCCCTTGCGGTGCCACCGCACCAGCCGCTCGCCGCGCGCGAGCTGGGCGACGAACTCCATCGTCGCCGTGCCGTCGTCGACGACCGTGAGCCGGTCCGCCCGCACGAGCGTGAGCAGCAGCTGCACGTACCGGGAGAACGGGTCGCCGATCACGATGTGGTCGGCGCGGCGCACCAGTCCGGCCAGGGCCCGCAGGGCCTTGAGGGGGGCGCCGGACTCACCGCGCGCCTCCTGCCAGCGGACGGTGGCGCCCTCGTCGCGGGCCAGGTCCGCCATCCGGCGCAGCTGGCCGCGCGACATCGGGTCGACCGGGGGGAGGACGACGACCGTGGTGTCGGCCGGCGTGCCCTCCCCCGTGGCGTGGGTCCACTCCAGGACGTTCAGGAGCTGGACCGGGCTCTCGACGAAGGCGAGGTTCACAAGTCGGCGCTCAGACCGCGACCGGCTCGGCGGACGCGCTGTCGGCCTCGGCGACGACGCCGGGGACGCGGCGGAGCTTCTTCATCGGGCCGAGCTCCGACTCGTAGACCTTCTTCACGCCGTCACCGAGGGACGCCTCGATGGTGCGGATGTCGCGGACCAGGCGGGCCAGGCCCTGCGGCTCGACGGAGGCGGCCTGGTCGGAGCCCCACATGGCGCGGTCGAGGGTGATGTGGCGCTCGACGAAGGCGGCGCCGAGGGCGACGGCGGCCAGCGTGGTCTGCAGGCCCGTCTCGTGGCCGCTGTAGCCGATCGGGACGTTCGGGTACTCCTGCTGGAGGGTGTTGATGACTCGCAGGTTCAGCTCCTCGGCCTGCGCCGGGTAGGTCGAGGTGGCGTGGCACATCAGGATGTTGTCGCTGCCGAGGACCTCGACGGCGTGGCGGATCTGCTTCGGCGTCGACATGCCGGTGGAGAGGATGACGGTGCGGCCGGTGGCGCGCAGGGCGCGCAGCAGCTCGTCGTCGGTGAGGGAGGCGGAGGCCACCTTGTGGGCGGGGACGTCGAACTTCTCCAGGAAGGCGACGGCCTCGGTGTCCCACGGGGAGGCGAACCAGTCGATGCCGCGCTCGGCGCAGTGGGCGGCGATGGTGCGGTACTCGTCCTCGCCGAACTCGACGCGGTGGCGGTAGTCGATGTACGTCATCCGGCCCCAGGGGGTGTCCCGCTCGATGTCCCACTGGTCGCGCGGGGTGCAGATCTCGGGGGTCCGCTTCTGGAACTTGACGGCGTCGCAGCCGGCTTCGGCGGCCACGTCGATGAGCTTGAGCGCGTTGTCCAGCTCGCCGTTGTGGTTGATGCCGATCTCACCGGTGATGTACACGGACTGACCGGGTCCGGCGGTGCGGGTGCCGAACGTGCGCAGGCGGGAGTCGCTCATGAGGGTGTTCCTTAGCTGGTGGTGAGGGTGGGGGTGGTGAGGGTGAGTTCGGGGCCCAGCAGCCAGGCCGCGATCTCGCGGATCGCTCCGTGGCCACCGGGGGTGGCCGTGACGGCGCGCGCCGCGGCGCGCACCGAGTCGTGGGCACCGGCGACCGCGACGGGCCAGCCCGCCAGTGCGAAGCAGGGGAGGTCGTTGACGTCGTTGCCGACGTAGAGCACCCGGTCGGGGCTGATGCCGTGCTCGTCGCACCACTGCTTGAGTGCCAGGTCCTTGCGGTCGATGCCGTGCAGGACGGGCACCTTCAGCTTCTTGGCGCGGGCGGCGACGACCGGGTTCTGCTCGGTGGAGAGGATGAGGAGGTCGAGTCCGGAGCGGCGCAGGGCGGCGATGCCGAGGCCGTCGCCGCGGTGCACCGCGACGGTCTCGCGGCCGTCGGAGTCGATCATGACCCGGTCGTCGGTCTGGGTGCCGTCGAAGTCGAGGACGACGGCGTCGACGTCCGCGCGGGTGGGCAGCGCCGGTGGGTCCAGCAGCGGGGCGAGCGTCCGGGCGCGGGCCAGGTCGTGGGGGTCGTCGATCTCCAGCACCCGCGCGGCGTCGGTGCGCACCAGTGCGGTGTCGCCGAAGAAGCGGTGCCGGTGGGTGCGGAAACCGGCCGCGTCCATGGCGTACGCGGCGCCGGTCTCCAGCAGGTCCTGGGGGCGGTCCTGGCGGCGGGGGCGTACCGACTTGTCGTGGTTGACGCCGTAGGCGGACTCCTCGACGGCCTTCCCGTCGCGCCACACGAAGCCGTGGAAGGGGGCGACGGTGACGGCGGTGTCGGCGCCCTCGGTCCGGACCGCGCGGGCGACCCCGTCGACGTCCCCGGGGGAGACGAACGGGCTGGTGCACTGGACGAGCAGCACCACGTCCACGGTCCGGCCGGTCATCGCCTCGAAGGCGTCCATCGCGTGCAGGACGGCGGCCTCGCTGGTGGCGGTGTCGCCGGCGATCTCGGCGGGGCGCCGCACGACGTGCACCCGGTCCGCCTCGCCGGACGCCTCGGCCCGCGAGCGGGCGGCGGCCGCGACGGCGTCGTCGTCGGTGGAGACGGCCACGTCGGTGACCTCGGGGGCGCCGAGGCAGGCGAGCACCGCGCGGGCGACCAGCGGCACGCCGCCGACCTGCGCGACGTTCTTGGCGGGGACGCCCTTGGATCCGCCGCGGGCGGGGATCACCGCGAGCACGGTGGGTGTCGTCATGGAGGCTCCTGAAGTGGTGGTCACAGTTCACCCATCCGGCGGATCACCGGGGCGACGCGCTGGACGCCGTGCCGGTAGGCGCCGCGCGCCGCATTGCGGACGGTCTCGCGGACCGCGCCCCGGATCCGGCCGGGATCGGCGGCGGCGGGGGCGCCGGGCAGCGGGCGGCCGTCGGGGCCGAGATGGTGGCGGGCGAGGATGCCGGGGAGGTATCCGGGCGCGGTCGCCGGGTCGTAGAAGGGTGCGAGGGGCGGGAGTGCGGAGCCGAGCAGCTCGGTGACGCGGTCGCGGGCCCGGTCGTACGCGGTGGCGTACGTGCCGTCGGCGGCGACGCCCTGGCCGGCCAGCCACCCGGGGTCGGGGACGGGGGCGAGGCCGCCGTCCAGCCGGTCCCAGGAGGTCAGCAGTCCGGACCCCACGAAGTGGTGGTTGCCGAGGGTCTCGCGCACCCCTAGGTCGGTGAGGATCGCGGTCGGGATGGACCGGTGCAGGGACTCCAGGGCGGCGGTGGAGGACACGGTGACCAGCAGGTCGGTGCGGTCCAGCACCTCGCCCATGTGGCCGTACGCCAGGCGGAAGTTGGGCGGCAGGCCGCCGGGCAGCCGCTCGGCGAGCCGCTGGTAGGGCAGTTCCTCGACGTGGGTGGTGTGCTCGCCGGGCTTGGAGCGCAGCTTCAGCACCACCTCGCGGTGCGGGTGCAGCCGGGCGTGCTCCACGAGCCTGCGCAGCAGGTACGTGCGCTCCGCGCGGGAGGCCGGCACGGACGGCTGGGCGGCGAAGACCACGGTGTCCCGGCCTTCTTCGGGCCGGTGCGGGGCGCCGCCGAGGAACGGCAGCGCGGCCTCGGTGACGGCGCCCGCGTCGGCGCCGACCCCTTCGTAGACCGCGCGGAACCGCTCGGCGTCGTGGCGGGAGTTGGCGAGCACGACGTCCGCGCCGTGGCGCAGCAGCAGCCCGTCGGCGAGCTTCTCGTAGACGACGCCGACGTAGCCGGTGACCACGACGGGCCTGCGGGGCAGGCCGAGCGCGGCCAGTCCGTGCAGCATGGCCTGGACGCCGCCGCCGACGAGAGCGAGGACGACGAGGTCGTACCCCTCGTCCCGGACGGCGTGCAGGAACTCGACGGCGGTGACCTCGCGCACCCGGCTCGGGTCGATCCCGACGTCGCCGACCTCGGCGAGCTGGCGGGGGGTCGGGGTGGCCCGGCCGCGCAGCAGCAGTCCGCTGATCTCGACCGCCCGCCCACCGGCCGCCGGTTCCGCGGCGGCGGTGAGGCGGCGCGCGGTGAGCGCGCCCCATTTCCACCGCGTGTCGGAGTCGGCGAGCACGGCCACCTTCAGCGCGGGTCCGGCCGCGTCGGACGCGGTCGGGGCGGAGGCGGTTTCGAGGTCCGGGGCCGAGGCCGCGGGGCTGGTACGTGGGGGCACGTCCTAGAAGTTAGGAAGCCATTGCGAGTGACGGCCCAACACAGCGGCAACAAATGGTTAACAGCACGCCGACGGTTGGGGTCAGCCTCTCGTAAGGGATGAATTCGCCCTGCAAGCAGGGCGCTTCATGATCCCGCCATGCGGTGTTCACCTTGTATACCCGTGACGGAAAAGGAAAATGCCGGGCCCGCATCTAGCGTGTTGCGTGTGGTCAAGCTCTCCGTCATCGTGCCGTTCTACAACGTGCAGACATACGCGCCCGACACCCTTCGCAGTCTGCGGGCGAACGCCCGCGACGACTTCGAATTCATCCTCGTCGACGATTGTTCGACCGACGGAACGGGGGACATTCTTTCGCGCGCCCGGGAGGACATTCCTGGGGCGGTGGTCGTACGGCACGAAAGGAACGGCGGCCTGGCGACCGCCCGCAACACCGGCCTCGACGCCGCGAACGGGGAGTACCTGACCTTCCTGGACGGCGACGACTGGCTGGCCCCCGGTTACTTCGCCGATCTCGTCGCCTCGATCGAGCGGCTGGGCTGCGACTTCGTGCGCTCCGACCACGTGCAGGTGACCGGACGCGCCCGGACCGTGCACCGGGTGCCGCACGGCCTGCGCAACCGGGTGCTGGACCCGCGTTCGGTGATCCTGCCCGCCCACCGCACGACGCCGGTCGACTACCCGTACGCCTGGGCCGGCGTCTACCACCGACGGCTGCTCGACCGGGGCCTGCTGCACTTCACCGACGGGCTGCGCACCGCCGAGGACCGGCCCTGGATCTGGCGGCTGCACCGCGAGGCGGAGAGCTTCGCCTCGGTGGGGCTGCTCGGCGTCTTCTACCGCCGCGGGGTGGCGTCCTCGCTCACCCAGATCGGCGACGTGCGCCAACTGGACTTCATCCGGTCGTTCGACCAGGTCATCGCGGAGACGTCGCAGGACCGGGACGCCGACGCGCTGCTGCCCAAGGCGGTCCGCACCTACTGCGCCGTCATGGCCCACCACCTCGACTCCATCGAGCGGTTCGAGCCCCCGGTGGCGAAGCAGCTCCGCGCGATGAGCGCGGCGGCGCTGCGCCGACTGCCCCAGGACGTCCTCGACGAGACCCTGGTCTCGCTGGGCGACCACCGCGCCGCACTGCTGCGCCGGGTGCGCCGACGGGCCGCCGCCACCGAAGTCCCCACCCCCGCCGCCGCCCCTGGAGCCACCGTCTGATGTCCGGCATCCGCACCACCCAGCTCTTCTTCGCCTGCTCGCAGTACGCCGCCCTGACGGTGACCGCCGCCATCCGGGCCGGCCAGTTCGGTCCGCGCGACGAGCACCGCCGCATCCTGGTCGTCAGCGACACCTCGCCCGCCCCCGAGGTGGGCGTCCCGCTCGACCGGATGGCGGGCTTCGAGTCGCTGCGCCCCGAATTCGACGAGGTGCGCTCCTGGAACGCGTTCCTGCGGCCCTTCCACCCGGTCGGCTGGTCCCCGCGCGAGCAGGACACGCTGCTGTGGGAGCGGTATCTGCGGACCGCGTGGGAGCTGGGCGACGGGCCGGTGGAGATCGCCTGCGAGTCCATCCAGGCCAACCCCTCCCAGGCCGCCGCCCGGATCTTCGGCGATGCGCCGGTGCACATCTACGCCGACGGCCTGATGAGCTACGGCCCCACCCGCAGCAAGATCGACCCGCTGATCGGCACCCGCATCCAGCGGCTGCTCCACCTGGACCTGGTACCGGGGCTGCGCCCGCTGCTGCTCACCGAGTTCGGCGTGGAGCCCGAGGTCATCCCGACCCCGGAGTTCCTGAAGGCGCTGGGCGCGCTCGCCGACGCGGCGGGCGGCCTGGACCTCGCGGCCGAGGCGCCCGCACTGCTGCTCGGCCAGTACCTGTCGGCGATCGACGTGCTGACGACCGACGAGGAGCGCGAGCTGCACCTGCGGATGCTGCGCGGCGCGGTGGCGCTCGGGCACCGCCGGGTGGTGTTCAAGCCGCACCCGTCGGCGCCGGTGGGCTGGTCGCAGGACCTGGAGCAGGAAGCGGCCCGGCTCGGCGCCGAACTGTCGGTCCTCGACAGCCCGGTCATCGCCGAAGTGGTGTACGAACGGCTCCGCCCGGCGCTCGTCGTCGGCGCGTTCTCCACCGCCCTGCTCACCGCGACCACGTTCTACGGCATCCCGGTCGCCCGGGTCGGCACGGAGGAGCTGTTGGCGGCCCTGACCCCGTACCAGAACAGCAACCGGGTGCCGGTCACCATCGTCGACGCCCTGCTGCCCGCGCTGGAGGACACCGCGGCGGTCACCGGCTGGTCGCTGCCGGACGAGAACGGGGTGCGCGAGAAGCTGTCGGGGCTGGTCACGGCCGTCGGCTTCGCGATGCAGCCGCAGATCTACCCCGACCTCCGCCCGGCGGCCGAACAGCACCTGACGGGCCTTCCGGCGGCCGACCTGACGCGGTACTTCCGCCGCCGCCGGCTCACGGCCCTGGCGCTGCCCGGCGCGCTGCCGTCCCAGCTCGACTTCATCCCGCGCAACGCGACGGTCCGCAAGTTCGCCCGGCAGGCGGTCGCCTGGAAGCGGGCCGCGGCCAAACGGACCTCGCGCGGCCGCTGACACCCATCCGAAGGACCGACCACATGACGACCGTCACGGCGCTCCCGGCGCAGCCCGCCGAGGAGAGCGCCGCCCTACCGGAGCCCGCCACCGCGCCCCGGACCCGCACGGACCGGATGCGCGCCCTGGACGGCCTGCGCATCCTGGCAGCCCTCATGGTCTGCTGCTACCACTACGCAGGAAAGAACGGGCAGGTCGCGGAGTCCTGGGGGCAGTCCCCGGGCATCAAGTTCCCCACCCTGTCGGCGTTCGCCACCTACGGCGGCATGGGCGTGCAGCTCTTCTTCATCATCAGCGGCTTCGTCATCTGCATGAGCAGCTGGGGCCGCACGGTCGGGGACTTCTTCCGCTCCCGGGTCGCCCGCCTCTACCCGGCCTACTGGGTGGCGATCGTGCTGGTCACCGCGGCCGCCCTGGTGCTGCCGGTGGTGGTCTCCCCGGTACGGCCGGACGAGTTCCTGGTCAACCTGACCATGCTCCAGCAACCCATGGGCGCCGACCGGGTGCTGGGTGTCTGCTGGACCCTCTGGGTCGAGCTGCGCTTCTACGTGCTGTTCGCGGTCTTCGTGGTCTGGCGGGGCGTCACCTACCGCCGGGTGGTGGTCTTCTGCTGCGCCTGGACGCTGGCAGGCGCGTTCGCCCGGCTCGCCGACACCCCGCTCACCGACGCGCTGGTCATGCGGGACCACGCCCCGTACTTCATCGGCGGCCTGGCGCTCTACCTCATCCACCGCTACGGCAGCGACCTGCTGCTGTGGGGGATCGTCCTGACCAGCATGCTGCTGGGGCAGCGGTACTCGGTCACCGCGGGCTGGCACCCGGGCATGGAGGGCGACTTCGACCGCTCCCCCTACGTCATCCAGCTCATCGTGCTGCTGTCGTTCCTCGCGGTGGCGGCGGTGGCGCTCGGCTGGCTGCGGTGGGCGAACTGGCGCTGGCTCACCTTCGCGGGGACGCTGACCTATCCGTTCTACCTGGTCCACGAACACCTGGGCTGGTTCGCGATCCGGCTGATGAACCGGTGGATGCACCTGCCGCCCTACGTCACGCTGGTGGGGTCGGTGCTCTCGATGCTCACGCTGGCGTACCTGCTGCACCGCTTCGTGGAGAAGCCGTTCGGTCCCCGGCTGAAGCGCACCATGGCGGCACAGGCGAAGCGGCCGAGACCGGCCTGATCCCGCGCCGCTCGGCGAGGCGCGGACCGGCGCGAAGGCCGGCCGGGGAAGAAGGGGCGCGGACGGGACCGGGGGAACGTGTCCCGCCCGCGCCGGTGCGCCGAGCCGAAGGTACGGGGGGAACCCCGGCTCTGGGCGCGGCCGATGACCAGTCGGCTCACTCTCTACTGCGCCCGGCGTCCGGGAAACGTCACACCGGACCGCCCCGTCGTGACCGGCATCACAGCCGGAGGCGGGGCCGTCCAGTGGTCAGCGGCGGTGGACGGCAGTGGACGGCAGTGGTCAGCGGCGGCCGGTGACGGCGGTGCGGGTGAAGACCGCGGTCCGGGTGGAGGTGACCCTGCCGTCGGCCGACGTCTCGCCCGGCCCTCCCCGCCCGGCCGACGCACCGCCCGGCGGCGCCACCGTCCGCCGGACGCCGGCACGCGCACCCGAAGGGCCGTACTCCTTCTCCGCGCGGGAGTTCCGGACGGAACCGTCGCCGAGATCGCGGGGGCCGTCGTCGTGTGGGCCGTCGTCCTCGCGGTCCCCGTCGGCCCCGGCACCGCCCCGCGAACCGTCCGTGCTTCGGCCGTCGTCGTCCCCGAGGAGGCGGTCGCAGCGGCGCTCCAGGCTCGATTCTCCGCCGGCCGTCCGCACCAGCCTGCGGCGCTCCGCAGCGCCGAGATCGCCGTCGCGGTAGTCGCGGCACTGCTGGGTCGCGGCGGTGAGCCAGTCACCGCCGGACGGGCTCCGCGAGGCGCCGGGGGCGCCGTCCCGCGCCGCGTCGCCCGCCCGGTCCGGACCGTCGACGGTCCCGTCCCGACCCGTTCCGCTCCCGCCCGTTGCGCTTCCACTTCCACCCAGCAGTGGCCGGTCGCCCGTCCCGCCGAAGGTTCCGCTTCCGGGCGTGGAGCCGTCGTTCCCGGCGCCTGCGGAGCCCGGCGCGCCGGTCGCACCGCCGGTCCCGGGAGCGCCTGTTTCCGAGGGGTCGCCGGGGCGGCCGGACGTCTTCGCACCGTCCGGCACGCCGGAGGGAGCGGGTGCGGAGACCGAGGCGGCCGGGGCAGCCGTGCCGTGCCCTCCGAACGGGCCCGGCAGCACGCCGGCGCCCGTCGCCACCGCGACCCCGCCGAGCGCGCAGCCCGCGAGCGACACGACCAGTCCGTACCGGACGGAGCGCCGCATCCGGCGCCTGCGGGCGGGCGGCGCGACGCCGAGCCGGACCGGATCGGGCAGCTCCATCCCGACGGACGGACTCACCGCCCGTACCGTCAGCGGGCGTTGGGCGGCGGACCGCCGCTTGCCCGGGGTGCCGGCGGCCTCCCGGAACGCGGCCAGCGCGGCCTCCTCGCCGCGCAGTCCGCCCTGCGGCCGGTGCGCGCGGGCCTCGTCCAGCGCCCGGGCCAGCCGTAGCGCAGCCGCGCGGGCCGGGGCGTCGAGAGGGACCACCGGTTCGCCGCGCAGCAGTGACTCCGCGGCCTCCTCGTCAAGCCACTCGTCCTGCTCGTCGGCCATCACATGTCCTTCTGCGTCCACGGACGCCAATGCGTCACACCGGCGGCTCCGCGGGCCCCGGCGGCCGCCGGAGCCACCGCACCGCCGCGGACGACGCGCTGCGCGGGCACGGCCCGCAATTCCGCTCCGGAGTCATCCTCGTTCACGGAACCCGTCGCCCCGTCCTCCGCTTCGCCCGATCCGGGTGCCACGCCTCCGTTCGGCCCGGCGGGGTGGTCGCCGCCGAGCAGTTCGGCCAGCCGCTTCAGCCCCCGGTGCGCGGCGGTGCGCACCGCTCCGGGGCGCTTGCCGAGGGTCTGCGCCGCGCTCTTCGCGTCGAGGCCGACGACCACCCGCAGCACCACGGCCTCCGCCTGGTCGCGCGGGAGCCGGGCGATCAGCTCCATGGTGCGGCCGGTGGCCAGCGCCTCGATGGCCTCGGCCGCGGTGTCCGACTCGGCGGGCCTCCCGGCCAGTTCGCTCTCGTCGCCGCCGACCACGGGACGCCGGCCGCGCGTGCGCAGATGGTCCAGCGCGCGATTGCGGGCTATCCGCGCCGTCCATCCCCGGAACCGGTCGGCGTCACCCGCGAACCGCCCGAGGTCACGGGCTATCTGGAGCCACGCCTCCGAGGCCACGTCCTCGGCGTCCGTGTCCCCCACCAACGTGCGTACGTAGCCCAGCAAGCGCGGGTGCACGGCGCGGTACACAGCACGGAAGGCCTCTTCGTCCCCGTCCTGCGCCGCGAGCACCGCGGTGGTCAGCTCCGCGTCGTCCCCCAGCACTCCCCAACCCGCCCTGCGTCCCGAATCACCGCTGGTCACCGATGTTCGCGCGATCGTGCGCGGATCAGCACGCTACGTGCTCGCACGGCACCGCGTCCATGGCTCGCGCCACTCGCGACGAAGCGACCCGTATCGAGCGGCCGACGCCGGGCTCCGGCAGCGGTGTGACAGAAAGCGCGGCCGTGACGCTGTCTTGAGTACGGGGCCGCTCCGCGGCCTCGTGGAAGGCGGCCGGGGTCTCTCCTGTGGGGGGTGGCGACCCCGGTCGTCCTCATAGTTATCGGCTCTGACCAGGCAATATGCGGGTCGCGGGGCCTCCGCATGACCAACGCGTGACCAACGCGGTCGGCGATCACCCGATCCTTTGCCGTCCGTTGCGTAGCACCGCCCTTCTCTACGCGAGCTTCAGACTCCGTGTCCGGGTAGCCGCACCTAGCAACGTCGCATTGCCCGCTGGGACAGCACGAAGAAGGTCCCGACCAAACGATAGACGCGGGGATCAGAACAGCGTTCGCCGACGCGGTCGAAGCCAAAGAGTGCCGCAGCGAACTCGTACGCCTTCACACACCGTCAGTCAGTCCGGTCACCGGCTGCCGTGATACTGCCGAACTGGCGATCCAGAGGGAAACCGGCCGGAGCAGTGGCTGATTCCACCCTCCCGGCTCAACTGTCAGAGTCATGCAGTAAACCTGATCCCATGACCTTCGGTTCGAATCAGTTGACCGAGGACGAGACGTGCAAGCGGTTCGTCCTTCCGGCGCTCGCGGCCTCCGGGTGGACCACTCCGCAGATCAGGCCCCAGTACGGGATCAACAACGGACAACTCGTGCCGACCAAGAGGCGTCACCGCAAGGGCAGGCCGTTGGTCGCCGACTACGTCCTGGAGTACGTCGCGGACGTGCCGATCGCCGTGGTGGAGGCCAAGCGGTACCGGCTCAGCGCGGAGAACGGGGTCGAGCAGGCGCGGCGGTACGCGCGCAAGTTGGGGCTGCGATTCGCCTACGCCACCAACGGCCGCGACATCGTAGAGATCGACTTCAGCGACCCGAAGCGGCCGGTGATCCGGGACATCCAGGAGTTCCCCTCCCCGCAGGAACTCTGGGGGCGGTTCCTTCAGGACCAGGGCGTGGGCGACACTCCGCTCGGCGAGCGGCTCCTCTCGACCCCGTACGACTACACCCTGCGCAACTCCGACAGCACGTCCCAGCGGCCGCGCTATTACCAGCGAGTGGCCGTGACAAGGGCGTTGGCGGCTCTGGCCCGCGATGAGCGGCGCATTCTGCTCGTCCTGGCGACGGGCACCGGCAAGACCATGCTCGCGCTCCAGTTGGTGGCGCGGCTGATGAACGCCCCCGAGGCATTCGGCGGCCGGAAACCCCGTGTGCTGTACCTCGCGGACCGCAACATGCTCGTCGACGATCCCAAGGACCGTTACTTCCAGGAAGTGTTCGGGAAGGACGACGTCCACAAGATCACGGGAGGTGAGGCCAAGCGCGGACGGAAGATCTACTTCGCCCTCTACCAGACCCTGGAGCAGGGTGCCCAGGGAGAGGAGCTTTACCGGGAGTACCCGGAAGACTACTTCGACGTCGTCATCGTGGACGAGTGCCACCGCGGAAGCGCCGCCAGCGACGGTCGCTGGCGAAGGATCCTCCAACACTTCTCGCCGGCTGTGCAGATCGGCCTCACGGCTACGCCGGTCGCCGATGACAGGCGGAAGACCGACACATACGAGTACTTCGGCAACCCCGTCTTCACGTACTCGCTCAAGGACGGTATCGAAGACGGGTTCCTCTCGCCGTACCGACTGCGCAGGGTCCGACTGAACGTGGACGTGGAGGGCTACCGGCCGCAGCCGGGTGAAAAGGACATCTACGGTCGGGAGATTCCTGACGATCTCTACGGCCCCAAAGACTACGAACGGGTCATGGTGATCCTTGAGCGGACCGAGCTGGCGGCCCGGTACCTCCTCGACCATCTGCGCGCGACGGCCGAGGAGGGGCGGCTCGGTAAGACCCTCGTCTTCTGCGAGAACAACGACCACGCGGCCCGAATGCGGACCGCGTTGTTCAACGCCGCCCCCGGGGAGGTCGCAGCGCTCCCGGACTTCGTGCGGCGCATCGTCGGAGACGACGGTTCGCACGGTGGCGAAGCGCTGGAGGAGTTCCGCAAGGCGGACAGCAACGAGCCGGTCATCGCCGTGACGTCGAAGCTGCTGTCGACGGGAGTGGACATGCCGCCTGTGCGGAATGTGGTGCTGTTCCGGCGCATGGCCTCCATGCCGGAGTTCAAGCAAGTCATCGGCAGAGGCACTCGACTCTGCCCGGAGATCGGCAAGGAGTCGTTCGACATCATCGACTTCGTCGAGGCGTCGCGACTCTTTGACGATCCGGCCTTCGACGGACCGCCGCTCAAGGTGGTCCGGGACTGGACTGACGATCAGGGCGAGGTGGTGAGCTCGGACGATCTGACCCCTGTGCCTGAGTCCGAGCCGGATATGGACGCAGAGTCCGCCGCTGAGCCGCAGGCGGAGTACACCCAACAGGACGGCGGTGCTTTCGACGCTGATGTCGACTCCGCAGCCGGAGCGCAGGACGGCGACATCACCGACGAGGAGGAGATCGACAGGATTCTTTCCCGCTCCAGGAACCGGTTCACAGTCAAGGGTGTCGACGTCTACAAGGTGGGTGAGCTGCGGTACATCCTCAAGGACGACGGGAAACGACTCCAGCTCGTGACCGTACAGCAGTGGGTGCACGACCGGGTGCTGGAACTCGATCTCGATCCGGCCCAGTTGCGTACTCAGTGGGCGCAGGCGAAGAGCCGAGCCGCTCTGATGGCGGCGCTGAAGTCGGCACAGATCGACGTGGAGCGTCTGCCGGAGGAGTTGGGCATGCGCGAGGTCGACCCCGTGGACCTGCTGGTGTCCGTGGCCTGGGACGGGCTCGCCGTCGTGAGCCGGGACGAACGACTGACGTGGTTCCGCCGGGAGCACGCGGAGTTCCTGGACTCCTTCGGGGACCGGGCCAGGGAGGTGCTCGAAGCGATGCTCCTTAAGTTCGAGGAGTCCGGGTCGCCGCAGCTGAAGGTGGAGACGCTCCAGGTGCCACCGTTCACCGAGATGGGACGGGTGGCCGAGCTGACCAGCCGGTTCGGAGAGCCAGGTAAAGCACATCAGGCCATCGACGAACTGGCGGCTCGGCTGCTCACTGCGGTCTGACTGGCGTAAGACGCAGGACTATAAGTTGACTTTACTTTGATGTTGACGGTTCATGGTGAAGTAAAGCCACCTTTGTGTTTCGAGTCCTGTTACGCTGGGGAGGTGCTCAGAGATCGTACGGACACCCGGGCCACACTCTGGCGGATTGCCGCCGGACAGCGGGGGTACTTCACCGCCGCCCAGGCCCGGGAGGCGGGGTACTCGTACCAGGCCCAGCGCCACCACGCGCAGCATGGCAACTGGCTCGCCGTTGATCGGGCCATCTACCGTTTCAGTGAGTTCGCGGACCTTCCGAGTGAAGGCGACGAGCAATTCGTTCGCTGGTCGCTGTGGAGCAGGGGGCGCGCGGTGATCTCACATGCCAGCGCTCTGGCGGCCCATGATCTAGGGGTGGCCAACCCCTCCCGCATCCATGTCACCGTGCCCCGCGCCTTCCGACAGACCACGGACGCGGTGATCCTGCACCATGCCAATCTCGCCGACGGAGACAGCGAGGGACGTACGGGGTACCGGGTGACGACGCCGCTGAGGGCGCTGGCGGAGTGTGCGGCCGACGGGGAAGACCAGGACGTGCTCGAATCCGCGGTGTCCGAGGCCCTGGAGCGCGGAATGATCACCCGTCGGAAGCTGCTGCACGCAGCCCAGCTCTCCGGCCCACGGTCCGAGTTGGGAATCGAGCGCGCGCTCGGAGCTCTCTCGTGACAGGGCGGTACAGGGATGCGGCGGACCTGAGAAGGGCCCTGGAGGCGCGACTCAAGCAGGAGGCCGCCGAGACCGGTACGGACCTGGTTCGACGTCGGCGGCTGGTCGTCTTCGACCGTCTCGCGGCGCGGCTGGCCGAGGACCGCGCCGGCGGCTGGGTACTGAAGGGCGGTGCCGTCATGGAGTTCCGCTTCACCGGGCGCGCGCGCACCACCAAGGACCTCGACCTTGCCGTACGGCCCGAGCCGGTCGGCGGAGGTCTTGACGGGGATGCGGTCCGCGAGATGCTCATCGAGGCTCTGGACCGCGACCTCGACGCCGACGGATTCCGGTTCCGTGTCGCCACGCCATCGGCTCTGAAGGCGGACATCGCTGGGCGGGGTGGGTGGCGCTTTTCCGTCGAGGCGCACCTGGCGGGGAAGGTCTTCGCCGGTGTCAGGGTGGACGTGGTCGACCGTGGCGAGGAGATCTCACTCACCGAGCTCCTGCCCCTGCCCAACACACTGGAGTTCGCCGGGGCGCCGGCGCGTGCGATCGAGGCGGTCGACCGGCGTCAGCACTTCGCAGAGAAGCTCCACGCGCTCACCCGCGACTACGGCGATCGGCCCAACACTCGGGTCAAGGACTTAGTGGACCTCGTGCTCCTGATCGAGAGCGGGCTCTCCGGCGACATGGACCTGTTGAAGGCCGTGCGACACGTGTTCGCGGTACGGGCCACGCACGACGTTCCCCTTATCCTTCCTGACCCTCCACCGCGATGGAGGGACGACTACCCGGACATCGCCGAGGAGTTGGCGACCGGCACTCCACCAACCGTCGACGCCGCGATGACCTTGGTCCGCAGCCTGTGGGCTCGGACGCTCGCCAAGGACGCGGGGCAGGACGACGTGAACGCCGCATTTCCGGGACAGAACAAGCAGAAGGACCAACTGAACTGACATGGCAGCGACCAGACGGAAAACGGCGGAGAAGGCACCCGTCACCACGCAGGCTCGCCTCGCGTCCCTGATCAAGTCCGCACGCGACACCATGCGCAAGGACGCCGGAATGAACGGCGACCTGGACCGGTTGCCGCAGCTGTCCTGGCTCCTGTTCTTGAAAGCGTTCGAGGAGCGCGTCGAGGAAGAGGGCGAGGCGCTGGACCCGGGCGGATACCGCCGGGCGATCGAGAAGCCCTACCGCTGGACGGACTGGGCGACGGACGAGGACCTCAGCGGCAACGAGCTGAAGACCTTCGTCAACGACAAGCTCATCCCCTACCTGGCGGGCCTGGACAGGGAAGCCGACAGGGGGGCGGAGGACCCGCGCAACGTCATCTCCCTGATCTTCAAGGACGTCGTCAACCGCATGCAGTCGGGAACGCTGCTGCGTGACCTCGTGAACATCGTCAACAAGATTCACTTCATCTCGCACGACGATATCCACACCATGGCGTTCGTCTACGAGTCGATCCTGCGAGAGATGCGCGACGCGGCTGGCGACTCTGGTGAGTTCTACACACCGCGTCCCGTCAACCGCTTCATGGTGCGGCAGTCATTTCTCGAACTCGATGAGACGATCCTTGACCCCGCCTGCGGGACTGGCGGGTTCCTGGTGCAGGCGTACGAGGAACTGGCGGGGAGGGTGAAGACCGAGACGCAGCAGCGTGAGCTTCACGCGAACCTCAAGGGCATCGAGAAGAAGCCGTTGCCGTATCTGCTGGCCTCTATGAACCTGCTGCTCCACGGTGTTCACGCCCCTCGCCTCCGCCGCGAGAACGCGCTCCTGACCATGCGGAACGCACAGGCATCGGACAAGGTGGACGTGGTCCTCACCAATCCGCCGTTCGGCGGGGAGGAGGAGTCATCGGTCGTCACGGCTTTCCCGTCTGCTTTCCAGACGCAGGAGACGGCCTGGCTCTTCCTGTACTCGATCCTGGACCAGCTGAAGCTGGGCGGCCGCTGTGCGATCGTCCTGCCGAACGGTTCGCTCTTCGCCTCCGGCGAGAACTCGATCGGCGCGAAGATCAAGAAGAAGCTGATGAAGGAGTGCAACCTGCACACCGTCGTCCGCCTTCCACAGGGCGTCTTCGCGCCCTACACCCAGATCCCGTCCAACATCCTCTTCTTCGAGAAGACCGGGCCCACGCGGGACGTCTGGTTTTACGAGATCCCGCTCCCTGAGGGTCGCCGCGGCTACACCAAGACAAAGCCGCAGCGGCTAGAGGAGTACGACGACTGCGTGGCCTGGTGGGGCGGCAAGACCCGCGAAGGCCGCGAAGCTGGGGAGCACGCCTGGTCGGTCCCGGCGTCGGAGATCATCGCCGACGGCTACAACCTCGACCGTGCCAACCCGCACATCGGGGATGAACTGGCTCACCGCACTCCCGAAGAGCTGGTGGACGAGCTGGTAAAGACGGAGTCGGCGATCCTCAAGACTCTCGAGGATCTGCGGGCGAAGCTGGAGAAGAAATGACCGAACTGACTGAGTACGCGGTTGAAGACGTCATGACGCTCGTGCGCCGGCCAATCACGCCTGCGACGGGGGAGACCTACTGCGAGATCGGCCTGCGGTCGTTCGGGAAAGGGGTTTTCCACAAGGATCCCGTCGCGGCAGAGGAGATCGCCGGGAAAAAGGTCTTCAGGATCCAACCAGGCGACCTCATCTTCAGCAATGTCTTCGCCTGGGAAGGGGCCGTAGCGATCGCCTCCGAACGGGAAAGTGGCATGATCGGTTCACATCGATTCATGACGCACCAGGTGAATACAAAGGTTGCCGATGCCCGCTATTTGCTCCACTACTTCTACGGCGGTCCGGGACTGAATGCAGTTCGCAGCGCATCACCGGGGTCAGCGGGACGAAATCGCACACTTGGGGCGCGGACTTTTGCCGCGAAGCAAATTCACCTACCTAGCGTCACCGAACAGCGCCGCATCGCCAAAAAGCTGGACGCGGCGATGGACAGTATTTCCCGAGTAGTGCAGCTGAAGAAGGATTCGGACGCACTCGTACGACAGCACGCAGATGCACTATTTGGCTCCATCAAAGAGCAAAGACCGCTCTCTAGCGCACTCGATGAGAGCAGCGACTTTGTAACAGTCTCACCCGAGAAGACGTATCGAACTGCAGGGATCCTGAACCGAGGGCGGGGCCTTTTCCACAGACCCACGATCTCGGGAAATGAGACCAAGTACCCACGCTACAACCAGCTGAAGAGTCATCAGTTTGTTTACAGTAAGCTCTTTGGCTGGGAGGGGTCGCTTGCGGTCGTTCCGGAAGATTTCCACGGAATTCACGTGTCTCACGAATTCCCTACCTTCGATATCGACCCTGAGGTTGCTGACGTTTCCTATATGACTCATCTCGCGCGTTGGGATGGGCTTCACTACCGCCTTAAGGACCAAGGCAGTGGCATGGGATCTCGCCGACAGCGAGTCAACGTAAGTCGACTACTCGCCACGGAGGTTCCCCTCCCGTCGCTACCGGAACAGCGCCGCATCGTGGAACGCCTCACGTTGACCCGACGCGTCGCCGAGGCCGGCGCCCGCCAGGTCGCGGACATGGACGCGCTGCGCAAGGGCCTGCTCGACGCGGCCTTCTCCGGGCGTCTGTAGGCGGGTCAGGCTGTCGGAACCCTCCGCCACCCCGAGTCCGTCACCACGACGTGGTCGAGGAACCTCAGGCCGACCGTCTCCGCTCCCGCCGCAAGGCGGGATGTCGTGAGGCGGTCGGTCTCGCTCGGCGTCAGGCGGCCGGTGGGGTGGTTGTGGGCGACACCGAACGCGGCACCGCCGAGGGCGAGAACGCGAGCGAGGGTGTCGCGGACCGGGACGAGAGTGCGGTCGGACGCGCCATCGGTGAGGACGGATGTCCGGAGGATCGCGCCCGCCCCATCGCAGGTCACCAGAACCGCGCGTTCATGGCGCAAGCCACGGAGGAGAGGGCTCGCGACGGCCGCCAGATCGGCGGAGCCGGAAATTCGCCGCAGGCCGGGAGCCTGCTGCGCCGACACCCGCCGTCCCAGCTGAAACGCGGCCGCGACCCGCGCCGCCTTCGCCGGACCCACACCCGGCAGACCGGCGGCGAGCTCGTGGGCAGGGACGCGCGAGAGCGCATGCAGCCCACCGTGCCGGGCGATCAACCGTCCCGCCAGCTCCACGGCGTCCTGACCGGCCAGTCCCGCTCCCAGCAGCAGCGCGAGAAGCTCCCGGTCGGACAACGCCTCCGCACCCCGGTCGAGCAGCCGCTCTCTCGGCCGATCCTGCGCCGGGACCTCCCTCATGCGCATGCTGATCAGGCCCGGCTCAGTCGACCGAGTCGCGATCGAACGGCTCCGCGTCGTCGGGTACGGGATCGGGCTCCTCGGACTCCTCAGCGCCCATCGACGTGATGCCCGGCCTAGAGTCATCGCCACCCTCAGCCGCCGATCCGATCAGGTCGATCAGACGCGCGTGCAGCGTCCGCGAGCGGGCCCTCAGAAAGCCCTCATAGTCGTCTCGCAGAGCAGCCTGGTAGGCGTCCTCCTCGATGAGACAGGTCCGCAGTCGCGCCCTCAGCGTGTCCTCGCCGTGCCAGTCGATCAAGTCCTTGAGATATACCGAGGGCGGAGAGTCTGAGACGTTGTTGTTGGTGATCGCACTCAACATAATCAGGTTTCCGCACACGTTCGCCCGAGTCGCGCTCACTCCGCTTCGCTTCAGAAAGGCACGCGGAAAGAAGTGGTGGAACTGCTTGTCGTTCTGCCCGGCCAGCGCCTTGTCGGTGTCGATGGCCTGACCGGTGTTGAGGTCCACTGGCTTCTCGTACGACATCAGCAAGACGTGCAGCTTGGTTGGTGCGTTGGCACGTGAGAACTGCGTCCGCTGCCAAAGCACGTCGCGCGGCAGGGCCGCCCCGGTCTCGATCTCCGTCGCCTGGCCAGTAGCAAAGGCGGACACCGCGTCAAGGTCGGCCGTCATCTGAGACTCGCGCCAGCCCTTGAAGTACTCACTGCTCGCCGTCAGCCAAAACCACCGGCCGATCGCTGCGTATTGATCGGCGGACGGCTTGGGGAGCTGCCGGAACAGCTCCACCAGAACTGCGAACTGGTTGTAATACGGCAAAGCCTCGGCACGAGGAGTCCGGATCTGAGTGAAGAGAAAGTCGACCGCTCGAGCAGCCGCCTTGCCAGCCTCGGTCACCGCACCGTGCAGCTCTGCGGGGTCGAGACGCCTCAGGTCCTGGATGGACTTCGTGGAGAACCCCAGTCCTGCGGCTGCGGAGATCGTGCGGAGCATCGTCTTGGTGTCGACCCGGCCATACCGCTTTCGGTCGAGGACCTGCAGCAGTTGTTCGATCTCTTCCTTGAGGTCGAAGTCGCTCGACCAGGTCCCGGCGCGCACAAGATCGACGATGTCCATCCTCGTGCCCGTGCTGTTGATCCGCTCGAAGATACGGGCCGAGTCCTCCTCAGTGACCTCGACCATGGTGACGACCGGCACCTGATACCCGCGGAACTGATCGCTCAGTGCCTGAGCGCGCCGCACATGCTCGTCCGTCGGCTTATCCCTCAGCACCCACGCCATCATTGAGCCCGCCGAGTCGAGGTCGCGCACGGGGATGATGTGCGCACCAGCCGGGGTTTCCTCCGTGAGGTACAGGAACTCTTCACGGGCCAGGTCGAATCCGATCCTCCACCGTGCGCCCTGGCCGTGCATCGCGCCCACGAGGCTCGCCAGTCGCTGCTGTCCATCGATGACGTACTGAACCGGAGCGCCTGGCACTTGTGGGACAGCGGTCAGCCCAGCAATCTCGTGACCACTAGCGAGCCGACGATCGGACGTGCGCCACATCAGCAAACTGCCGATGGGATAGTTCCGGCGGACCGAGTCCAGCAGGTAGAGAACCTGTTCCGGCTCCCAGACGAACGCCCGCTGGTACTTCGGCAGAACGATCTCTCCGGACAGCACACGGTGCGCGAGCGTCGAGATCGGCGCAATCGTCGGTTCAGGCGCTGTGATGCGCCCCGAGCCCTGAGATGACCCCATTCCGCCCCTCCACTGCTATGCCTAATCGCCTGTGCAGCTGTCAAGACAATCCTAGGAGTCGGCACTGACAATCCGCCGAGCGGGCACGCAGTCCCGCTGCGTGCCCCCGTGCCGTTCGAACATCCAACACCCTCGACGGTTGGACGCCGTGGCCAACGCGTGGCCAACAGCGGCCAGGAACAGCCAGAAGTACCCAGATGGGGACAGATCAAGGCGGCAATCGAAGCCTCCACCAGGGCTACAAAACACCTGTTCAGACGCCACCTACGACTCCTCAGGGCCGGGGGTGGCGACCCCGGTCGTCGTCCTTTGCAGCCCTGCTGACCGGCGGCACGGGGCTGTTCAGGTCCGAGGACGCGAACCGCCCTGTCGCGAGCCCGGTTGTCGACGCAGCCGGCGCGCTCATGAACTACGTCCTCGGGGCCGCTGCGCAGAACGCCTCGAACGCACGCCTCCACGCCGGCCCGTTCGTGCACGCGGCGGCCACCCGCTCGGGCGAGCACGACGACCGTGCGCAGTTCCTTGCCGGGGTGGACATCTTTCTCGCCGGCATCTCGGCCCTGCGCAATCGCGCTCTCTGATCCGTGGGCCGGGGTGCCGTGGCCCTCGCCCCGCCCTCTTCGCCACCGCCCCGCGTTTCCCTCCTGGCAGTCGCGAAGTTGGCACAAGCCCGGAGTCCGGCCGTCCCGTGCTCCGCCCGAAGAGCGGCACGGCCCGGCGCGACGTACGCGGGGTCGTGCCTACTTCTTGAGGCCGAGGCCGCGTGGCGCCGGCCCGAACAGCATGTCGCCCATCAGGCCGGTCGTGTCGATGACGACCTTTCCGTCGGCGTCCGGGTACGCGACGCGCTGGGCCCGGCGGTCGGGGGCGACGAAGTAGACCTCGGGGCTGACGCCCTGATTGCCCTGCGCGGTCCGGAACCAGTGACCGGCCGCCAGCGCCATGGTCTCGACAGCGGTCAGGACCCCCACGCCTCTCACCACGTGCAGAATCAGTGTGTGCCAGGACGGCACGGCGACCATCACGCCGTAGCCGGCCGGGGCTCCGTGCACCTGGCCGACCAGCCAGTCCAGTACGGCCACCCGGGACGCGACGAAGGGGTCGTCCCCCGTGAGGGTCACCAACTCGGTGTCCTCGCGCGCCGCGTCGCACGCCTCGCGCACCACCCTCAGCCCGTCCAGGTTCTCCACGTTGTACATCGCCCGTCTCCACACCGCCTCGCTGCCGCCGAGCTGATCCATGGACGACACGGGCAGGAAGTCGAGCCGGCTGCCGCTGAACAGGGCCGTCGCCATGACCAGTCCCGGCAGGGCGACGGGCGCGCCTTCGGCGGCCCCGGGCGGGAGCCCGTCGGGCGGCACGACGAACGGCCTCAACGCATCCAGTTCAGCACCGCCGAAGCTGGTCTCCCGCTGCTCACCCGGCGTGGGCTGCTTGCCCCTCTTGTGGAAAAGACCCATGAGTCGCAGCGTAACCAAGGGAGTTGGGGCACGTTCCGAAATCACGAGGTCCGGTCGTCCGTCGCGGACGGTTCGGCGCGGATACCACTTCCGGACCGGTGCCCGGAGTGGAACACCTGCGCGTGGTGCGGAACGGTCCGGCCGGGCCGTGGCCGCCCGCAGTGAGGACTGCGGGCGGCCACACCCCCTTCAGGAGGCCGGTGTCAGCAACTGCTGAGGGTGTCACCGGTGTCGGCGGTGCACGTGTCGGTGCCGAGGCCGCCGTTGGCGATGTCGCCGCCGGCCCCGTCCTGGACGTCGATGCTGTCGTTGCCCAGGGCGCCGCTCATGGTGTCGGTGCCGGAGGTGTCGACGAGGACGTCGTTGCCGTTCTGCCCGTCGAGGTCGTCGTTGCCCGGGCCTCCGTAGATGTGGTCGCTGCCGTTGTCGAACAGGTACAGCAGCGAACCGAGGAGAGTCTCACCGTAGTTGGTGTCGTTCCCCGCCCCCGCGTAGAGGGTGTCGGCGCCGTTCCCGCCGCCCATGACGTCGTCACCGGACCCGCCGTGGAGGATGTCGTCGCCGTTCTTCCCGTCGATCGTGTCGTTGCCGCCCAGGCCGCAGAGCACGTCGGCGGCGTTCGTGCCGTTGAGGGTGTCGTTGCCGGGGGTGCCGGTGATGGTGCACCCGTTGGCGTTGTCGACGGTGGTCGTCTCGGCGTCCGTGTTGTTCGCGGGTGCCGGATCGTCCTGGTCGGCGGTGGTGGTGGTCGTGGCGGTGATGGTGCCCGTCGCCGCCGGTTCCACAGCGATCGTGACCGTGGCCGAAGCCCCGTCGGCCAGCGGGCCCAGCGCGCAGGTGATCGTGGGGGCGGTGATCGCGCAGGTGCCCTGCGAGGAGGTGGCGGAGCCGACGGTGCGGGCCGCGCCGGACAGCGTCGTCGTCGCGGTGACGCCGGTGGCGTCGTCGGGTCCGTCGTTCGTCACGGTGCTGGTGTAGGTGTAGGTGCCGCCGAGGGCGGCGGGATCGGCGGAGTCGGATACGGCCACCGACAGGTCCGCGGCAGGGGCGCCGCCGCCCGCCGTGGCGAAGGCCACCGAGTACGGGAAGGACCCGAGGGGGAAGGTCGCGGTGACCGCGTTGGTGGCGGTGTCGATGACCGACAGGGTCCCGGCGTAGCCGTTGGGCACGTAGGCGAGGGCGCCGTCGGGGGTGACGGCGCTCTGGAAGGGGCCGTTGCCGACGCCCACGGTCGCGGTGACGGTGTCGGTGGCGGTGTCGATCACCGACACGGACGAGGCGGAGTTGTTGCTGGCGTAGGCGCGGGTCCCGTCCGGGGACAGGGTGAGGCCGAACGGGCCGATGCCGACCGGGATCGTGGTGGTGACGGTGTTGGTGGCGGTGTCGATGACGGACACGTTGTGGGAGTTCTGGTTGCCGACGTAGGCGCGTGAACCGTCCGGAGTCACCGCGATGAAGTTGGGCTTCTGCCCGACGCCGACGGTCGCCACGGTCGCCGCGGTGGCGGTGTCGACCACCGACACCGTGTTGCCGCCGTTGTTGGACACGTAAGCGCGCGCACCGTCGGGGGTCAGCGCCACACCGAACGGCTGGCTGCCGACCGGGATGCTCGCGGTGACGGTGTTCGTGGCGGTGTCCATCACCGAGAGCGTGTTCGCGCTGCTGCCGGCGGTGTAGAGGCTGCCTCCGGTCGGGGAGACGGCCACGCCGATCGGGCCGGCGCCGACCGCGACGGTCGCGGAGACGGTGTTGGTCGCGGCGTCGATCACCGACACCGAGTCGGAGCCGTTGTTGGTGACGTAGACGTGTGCGGCATCCGGGGAGGCGACCGCCCCGATCGGGCTGCTGCCGACCGGGATCGTGGCCGTGACGGTGTTGGTGGCGGTGTCCAGCACCGACACCTGGTTCGCCATCAGGTCGGTGACGTACGCGAGCGGGGCCGGTGCGAGGGCCTGAGCGGGCGGGGCGGCCAGGGCGACCAGTCCACCGAGTGCCAGAGCACTCCCGGCGGTGGCGGCGGTCATCCGGCGTCCCCACGACTTCAGGGCGCGGCGGGGTCTGGCGGGTAGAGCAGTCACGGGACTTTCCCTTCGAGGGGCCCGCACCCGCCGGCGGCCCCGGTGGGGCCTGGAGGACCGGCAGCAGTGCGGCCGTGCTCGCTCCGCACGCGACGTGCCGGTGGGGCGGCCGTGCGGGGCCTCGGACATCACGCACCGCGTCACCCGGAGTGGCCCCTGGGTACACGGTCTCGTGCCGCACACCGCCGCGGCAGGATGGGGGGCCGCAACAGCCTTGCCCCGCCCGGCGCATGCCGGAAACCGGCGACCGGGTGGAGCCACGGGCATCATCCCGGTCGTCGCGGCGGCCCCTACGGCACACTCCGACCACTGTCCGCATACGGGCCAAAGCTGTCCGTAAACACCTGTTTAGCGCCCTGTGAGGGGGACGAAGCCTAAGCGTCCTGCAGTACGGGCCGAGCGGCCGGAAGGCACAGCCACTTCGAAGCGGCCTGCCCCGCACCGGATGCGGAACACCCCTTTGCCCGTGCGCCGCGCGGCTTTGCCCGTGCGCCGCGCGGCGCGGCTCCGGGTGCACGCGCGGTCGGGGAGGAACCGCACGGCCGAGCCGGGCCGGGAGCGGCGATCCCGGCCGTGGCCCTTTCCCGGCGGGGCGTCAGCTCGCTTCGACGGCGGACGTCCGCGCGTCCAGGGGACGCAGGAAGCGGCGCTCGTAGCGCCTGATGCACCGGGTGGTCTCCGCCCACGCGAAGGCCGCCCGGCAGTCCTCGTCCGCGAAGCTGTCCGTGCGGTACTGCTCGTAGGCGGCCATGCTCGGGAAGGAGAACAGGGCGTACGCGATGTCGCTGTCGCCCTCGCTCGGCAGGAAGTAACCGTGGTGGGTGCCGCCGAACCGGTTGACCAGCAGGACCCAGCGGCGGCCGTACTCCTCGAACTCGGCGATCTTGTAGGGGTCGATCTCGTACTTCAGGTGGACGGTGATCATGCGGACGGCTCCGGGGTCGTGTGGCGGGCGCGGCAGGCCCCGGAAGGCGTCCTCGTCGCAGTCCGCGCCGGGGGCGTGCCGTTCATGCTCCGGAGACTACGAGCAACGGGGTGCGGCGGAGCGGGTGGGGCCGCCACCCCCGGAGCCGCGCGGCGGACCGCGGGGCGGCCGGGGCGGGCGGGGCCGGCTCCCGCTCCCGGCCCCGCGTTCCCGACGCCTCACCCCCGACCGTCGATCTCCCCCGCCAGCGCGCGGAACTGCGCCCAGCTCAGCGTCGGATCGGTCGGGTCCCAGAGCTTCTGGGCGGTGGCGTACAGCGGCATCCGGATGCCCTCGGCGACCTGGGCGGTGGTCTGGGCGTTCGGGAGGTCGCCCCAGACGGCGAACCGGCCGCCCAGAATCTGGTCGGAGTACCGCGCGGAGACGGGTGTGGTGCCGCGCAGGACCTGCGGGGTCCACTGTGCGTAGATCCGCTCCCCGGTCGGGTAGACGAAGGTGTTGGGCTCGCCGAGCACGTAGTAGAGGAACTCGTCGTTGAGGTTGACGAGGTTCCGGCCCTCCTTCAGGTAGGCCTCGGGCTCGCGGGCGCCGATCTCCTTGCCGGTCCAGTACTCGACCTCGATGTCCTTGTCGGCCTGGACGCTGCCGCCGGAGAACATCCCGTCGTTCCACGCCTTGGCGGTCATCCCCTTGGGGCGCACCGTGTCGGCGCGGTCGTTGAGCCAGCCGGTGGCCAGGTCCTCGATGGTCGCGCCGCTGCCGTACTTCTCGCGGGCGGCGTTCGCGAGCTGCGGGTAGGAGGCGGACGGGTCGCTGACCGTGAGCGCCTGGTACTCGTCGGCGCCGAGGTGCCAGTAGGCGCCGCCGAAGAGGTCGGTGTACTCGTCGAGCAGTTCGTCGATCAGGGTGGCCGCGCCCGGCTTCGATATGTCCAGGGAGCCCGGGGACGCGACGCCGCGGGTGTTGCGGAGCTGGAGGCCGGGGTGGGCGTCGAGGACGGCTCCCAGGTGTCCGGGCGAGTCGATCTCGGGGACGACGTCGATGTGCAGGCGGGAGGCGAGCGCGACGATCTTCCTGACCTCGGCCTGGGTGAGGTGGTCGGCCGCGACCACCTCGGGGTGCTTCTTCGACTCGATGCGGAACGCCTGGTCGTCGGAGAAGTGCAGCCCGAACTGGTTCATCTTGAGGTCGGCCATCTCGCGCAGCCGGTCCTCGATCCATCCCGCCTCGTACGGTTTGCGCGCGATGTCCAGGTTGAAGCCGCGCTGCGGCTTGCCCGGCCGGTCCTTGACGACGCCCTCGGGCATGACCCCGTCCGCCTCGACCGACTGCTTGAGGGTGCGGGTCCCGTAGAACGCGCCCGCCTCGTCCGCGCCGGTGATGGTGACCCGGCCGTCGCGGGTGGTGAGGGTGTACGACTCGGCGGGGCCCTTCTTCCCGGTGGCGAGGCCCAGTTCCACGTCGCCGTCGCGGGCGTCCGCCCCGCCGCGGTAGCGCAGGCCCAGTTCCTCGGCGATCAGGCGCCCCTCGTCGGCGAGCCGCCCGCTGCCGACGACGACGCCCGCCGAGGGGGCCGGCTTCCAGCCGGGGCCGCGGGCCGCGGTGTGCTCGCGGACGGACGGGATGGTGCGGGGCGCCTCGGAGAGCGGGTAGCTGCGACTCGGCGAGGGCGGGGCGGAGGACGACGGGGCGGCGCGGGGCGGCGTGGAGGAGTCGCCGGAACCGGAGTCCGAGGACCCGCAGGAGGCGAGCGTGAGGGCGACGGCGGTCGTGAGGGCGGTCGTGACGGCCGCCAGGGGGCCGCGTGCGTGCGTCATCGGAAGGGCACCTCCGTGGGGAGAGGGAGAAGCGGGTACGGCGGCGGGTTCGTCCGAGGTACCCCGTTCGGGTGAGTCGAGCCTCGCGAGAGGGTCGCTCGTTTACCGTCACATGTTCCGAAACTCTCTCGTTCCGGTGAATTTTCTCCGTCCGTCGAACGGCCGTGGTCGGGCCTCGCTAGCGTTGCGGCACACCAGCCTCTCCCTTCGCTCGCTCCTCCGAGCAACCTCAACTCTCTCCGGCCCCTCTTTCAGAGTCACAGATGTCCTTCGTCCGAGGAGTCCACGCTGTCCAGGTCCAGCGAATCCGCCGCCGGTCTCCCGGAGCGCCCGTCGGCGCCCCGGACCGGTGCGCCCGGCGTTCCGGTGCAGCACCGCGGCCCCGCCACGCCGGGGCTCGCGCTGCCCCGGTCCGCCGACGGCGTCGCCCGGTTCAACGCCCTGCCGCGCCCGGAGGCCGAGGCCGCGCTGCGGGAGTGCTGCGGCAGCCGTCGCTGGGCCCGACGGATTGTCGATCACCGTCCCTACCCGGACCTGGACGCGATGCTGGCCGCCGCCGACGAGGCGGGGTACGACCTGCCGGCGCCGGACATGGCCGAGGCGCTGGCCGACGAGACGGCCCCCTGCCTGCACCACGACGCCCCGCGCGCGGCCCATCTGGCGTTGCGGGCGGCGCACGCCGCGTACGAGAGCACATTCGGGCACGCCTTCGTGATCTGCCTGGACGCCGTCCCGCCCTCCCAGCACGTGGACCAGGTACTGGCGACCATCCGGGCCCGGATGGAGAACGACGAGGACGAGGAGCGGGCGGTCACGGCGGACGAGATGCGGCGGCTCGCCCGGGCCCGCATCGTCGAGATGGTCACCGAGCAGGCGCGCCGGCCCGACCCGGTCTGAGGCCGGGGAGCGCTCCGCGGGGCCGGCGCGCACCCCGCGATCCGGGGGGTACGCGGGGATATCCGACGACAAGTGCACCCGCCCGCGGCGGCGGCGGGGCGTGCGGGGACCAGGCAGGGAAACGATCCGCCTAGCCCGTTGGTGCCCAGTTCTTTTGCCTCTTTGATCACACCTGTGGCCCCGGCGCGAACGAACCGACAAAGCGTCGCTACGATGGCCGGGGCCGGTGGACCGTACCCGGCCGGGTCAGACCGACAGTCAAGCCGGCCGACCCCAATCCCCGCTCCCGGAGGGTTCTTCCGTGCCGGCTGGAACGCTGTACCGCGGCCGGGAAGGCATGTGGTCCTGGGTGGCTCATCGAGTCACCGGTGTCCTCATTTTCTTCTTCCTGTTCGTACACGTCCTGGACACCGCTCTCGTCCGCGTCTCTCCCGAGGCCTACGACGACGTCGTGTCCACCTACAAGACCGTGCCCGTCGCTCTCCTGGAGTACGGGCTGGTTGCCGCCATCCTCTTCCACGCGCTGAACGGTCTGCGGATCGTCGCCGTGGACTTCTGGGCCAAGGGCCCGCGCTACCAGAAGCAGATGCTCTGGACCGTGCTGGGCATCTGGATCGTGCTGATGGTCGGGGCCCTGTACCCCGTCCTCGGACACGCCGCACGCGAACTGTTCGGGAGCTGAGGCCGATGTCCGCCAACACCCCTGCCGCGATCGGCGACGTCGAAGGCGTGAGCCTGTTCGACGTGGAGAACCCGGCTCCGGTGATCGAGCCCCCGCGCAAGCGGACGGGCAAGACCCCCAAGGGCTCCCGCACCAACTTCGAGATGTACGCCTGGCTCTTCATGCGCCTGTCGGGCATCGTGCTCGTCGTCCTGGTCCTGGGCCACCTGCTGATCCAGCTCGTGCTGGACGGCGGTGTCTCCAAGATCGGCTTCGCCTTCGTGGCGGGCCGGTGGGCCTCGCCGTTCTGGCAGGTCTGGGACCTGGCGATGCTGTGGCTGGCCATGCTCCACGGGGCGAACGGCCTCCGTACGGTCATCAACGACTACGCCGAGCGGGACAAGACCCGTTTCTGGCTGAAGATGCTCCTGTACACCGCCACGGTCTTCACCGTCCTGCTGGGCACGCTGGTGATCTTCACCTTCGACCCGAACATCCGCTAGGCGCCGGGCCAGAGGGACCAGAGGAAATCATGCAGATCCACAAGTACGACACCGTCATCGTCGGTGCGGGCGGCGCCGGCATGCGCGCCGCGATCGAGTCGACGAAGCGCAGCCGCACCGCCGTGCTGACGAAGCTCTACCCCACCCGCTCCCACACGGGCGCCGCGCAGGGCGGCATGGCCGCCGCGCTGGCGAACGTGGAGGAGGACAACTGGGAGTGGCACACCTTCGACACGATCAAGGGCGGCGACTACCTGGTCGACCAGGACGCCGCCGAGATCCTGGCGAAGGAGGCCATCGACGCCGTCCTCGACCTGGAGAAGATGGGCCTGCCGTTCAACCGGACGCCCGAGGGCCGCATCGACCAGCGCCGCTTCGGCGGGCACACCCGCAGCCACGGTGAGGCCCCCGTCCGCCGGTCCTGCTACGCCTCGGACCGCACCGGCCACATGATCCTCCAGACGCTGTACCAGAACTGCGTCAAGGAGGGCGTGGAGTTCTTCAACGAGTTCTACGTGCTCGACCTGCTGCTGCAGGACGACCCCGAGACCGGCGTGAAGAAGTCCGCCGGCGTCGTCGCCTACGAGCTGGCGACCGGCGAGATCCACGTCTTCCAGGCGAAGGCGATCATCTTCGCCTCCGGCGGCACCGGCAAGTTCTTCAAGGTGACGTCGAACGCGCACACCCTGACCGGCGACGGTCAGGCCGCCGCCTGGCGCCGGGGCCTGCCGCTGGAGGACATGGAGTTCTTCCAGTTCCACCCGACGGGCATCTGGCGCATGGGCATCCTGCTGACGGAGGGCGCCCGCGGTGAGGGCGGCATCCTCCGCAACAAGGACGGCGAGCGCTTCATGGAGAAGTACGCGCCGGTCATGAAGGACCTCGCGTCCCGTGACGTCGTGTCCCGCTCCATCTACACGGAGATCCGTGAGGGCCGCGGCTGCGGTCCCGAGGGCGACCACGTCTACCTCGACCTCACGCACCTGCCGCCGGAGCAGCTGGACGCGAAGCTCCCGGACATCACGGAGTTCGCGCGCACCTACCTCGGCATCGAGCCCTACACGGACCCGATCCCGATCCAGCCGACCGCGCACTACGCCATGGGCGGCATCCCGACCAACGTCGAGGGCGAGGTGCTGGCCGACAACACCACCGTCGTCCCGGGCCTGTACGCCGCCGGCGAGGTCGCCTGCGTGTCGGTGCACGGCGCCAACCGCCTGGGCACCAACTCGCTGCTCGACATCAACGTCTTCGGACGCCGGTCGGGCATCGCCGCCGCCGAGTACTCCGCGAAGAACGACTTCGTCGCGCTTCCCGAGAACCCGGCCGAGCTGGTCGAGGCCCAGGTCGAGCGGCTGCGGAACTCCACGGGCACCGAGCGCGTCTCCACGCTGCGCCTGGAGCTCCAGGAGTGCATGGACGCCAACGTGATGGTGTTCCGCACGGAGCAGACCATCAAGACGGCCGTCGACAAGATCGCCGAGCTCCGCAAGCGCTACCTGAACGTGTCGATCCAGGACAAGGGCAAGCGGTTCAACACCGACCTCCTGGAAGCCATCGAGCTGGGCAACCTGCTCGAACTGGCCGAGGTCATGGCGACCTCGGCACTGGCCCGCAAGGAGTCCCGCGGCGGTCACTACCGCGAGGACTACCCCAACCGCGACGACGTCAACTTCATGCGCCACACCATGGCGTACCGCGAGGTGGCGGCCGACGGCACCGAGTCGATCCGGCTCGACTACAAGCCGGTCGTCCAGACCCGCTACCAGCCGATGGAGCGTAAGTACTGATGGCAACCCCGACCCTGGAGAAGACCAGCACGCCCGAGCCGGGCTTCGCGGACTCCCCCTACATCACCGCCACGATCCGCATCCGCCGCTTCAACCCGGAGGTCTCGGACGAGGCGCAGTGGCAGGACTTCCAGATCGAGATCGACCCGAAGGAGCGTGTCCTCGACGCCCTTCACAAGATCAAGTGGGAGATGGACGGCACCCTGACGTTCCGCCGTTCCTGCGCCCACGGCATCTGCGGCTCCGACGCGATGCGGATCAACGGCAAGAACAGGCTCGCCTGCAAGACGCTGATCAAGGACATCAACCCGGAGAAGCCGATCACGGTCGAGGCCATCAAGGGCCTCACGGTCCTCAAGGACCTCGTGGTCGACATGGACCCGTTCTTCCAGGCGTACCGCGACGTCATGCCCTTCCTCGTCACCAAGGGCAACGAGCCGACCCGCGAGCGCCTGCAGTCCGCCGAGGACCGCGAGCGGTTCGACGACACCACCAAGTGCATCCTGTGCGCCGCGTGCACGTCCTCGTGCCCGGTGTTCTGGAACGACGGGCAGTACTTCGGCCCGGCGGCGATCGTCAACGCGCACCGCTTCATCTTCGACTCGCGCGACGAGGCCGGCGAGCAGCGCCTGGAGATCCTCAACGACCGTGACGGCGTGTGGCGTTGCCGCACCACGTTCAACTGCACGGACGCCTGCCCGCGTGGCATCGAGGTCACCAAGGCGATCCAGGAGGTCAAGCGCGCGCTGATCACGCGTCGCTTCTGACCCGCCCGGCCCACGGCCGTCCCGACAGGCCCCGCGCACCCCGGCGAATCCGGCGGTGGGCGGGGCCTGTTGCTGCGTGCCGGCAGTTCGGGCGGTACGGTCGTGCGACCGACGACGACAGAACGGGGAATCCGGTGAGCGAGCCCAATCCGTACGCGGACGACGCCTACACGTGGGGCCCGCCCCAGCAGCCCCCGGCCCACCAGCCCACGGTGGCCGACGGACAGGGCTACGGATACCCGGCCGCGGGCGGCCCGCCCGGCTACGGCTATCCGCAGCCGCTGCCCGAGTCGGCCACCCAGCCGGGCCCCGCCTACGGCTATCCGGGCGGCCCCACCCAGGGTGGCCAGGCCGGTTACGGCTACCCGGGCGCCGGGCAGCCCCCCGGCCACAACCTGCCGGTCCAGCAGGGGATGGGGACCGGGGTGCCGGTGCTGGCGCTGGGCGACATCACGGTGATGAGCGACTCGATCGTCACCCCGTCGGGCACCATGCCGCTGCGGGGCGCGGTGTGGACGGCGACGGACATGTCGCGCACCGAGGAGAAGATCCCGCCGGTCGCGATCGTGCTGGCGATCGTCTTCGCGCTGCTGTGCCTGGTGGGGCTGCTCTTCCTGCTGATGAAGGAGAAGAAGACCACCGGCTTCGTCCAGGTCACGGTGACCAGCGGCGGCCGGCACCACTCCACCATGATCCCGGCGATGGGCCCGGAGACCTTCCAGATGGTCATGTCCCAGGTGAACACCGCCCGCTCGATGAGCATCTGACCCCGGCCGCCGTCGGCGCGCTGCGGTCCCCCCGCCTCACCGGACCCCTTCTTGAACATGTTCAAGAAGGGGTCTACAGTCATGCCCAGGACAGTTTTTGAACACGTTCAGGGGGTTGGAACCATGGATCTCACCGTCGTCGCCTACGCCGTCTACCTGGTGGTCAGCGTCGCGCTCACCGTCTGGGTGGGCCGCACGCTGAGCCGCAACGGTCGGCTGTTCATCGCCGACGTGCTGCGCGGGGACGAGAAGCTGGCGGACGCCGTCAACCACCTGCTGGTGGTCGGCTTCTACCTGGTCAACCTCGGGTTCGTCGCGCTCTATCTGAAGAACACCGAGTCGGTGCCGGACGCCAGGACCCTCTTCGAGACCCTGTCGGGGAAGCTCGGGGTCGTGCTGCTGGTGCTCGGCGTCCTGCACCTGGGGAACGTCTTCGTGCTCAGCAGGATGCGGCGGCGGAGCATGACCGAGCGGCGCCCGGCCGCCCCGGCCCCGCAGGGCTGGGCGCCCCAGGGCCGCCCCGACCCCCGCGGCCCGTGGACCCCGCCGGCCGCTCCGGCCGCGCCCACGGCGCCCTGAGCGGCGCCGCCCGAGGGGCGCGTCGGCCGCCCGGCCCGGCCGGATAGCCTGGGGCCGTGGCGAAGGACGAGAAGGCGATGGCGCATCCGACGGACGACGCGGACGAACCGGCGGCGACCGGACCGGAGGGACCGAAGTCCGCCGGACCGGAAGGGCCGAAGGGACCGGAATCCACCGGACCGGTCGGGGCCGGGCCCTCGGCCTCCGCCCCGTCGCGCGCCACGCAGAAGAGCGAGCAGACCCGCACCGTCATCCTGGAGACGGCGCTGCGGCTCTTCCGCGAGCGCGGCTACGACAAGACGACCATGCGGGCCATCGCCCAGGAGGCCGGGGTCTCGGTCGGCAACGCGTACTACTACTTCGCCGGCAAGGAGCACCTGGTCCAGGGGTTCTACGACCGCATCGGCGCGGAACACGCGGCGGCGGCGCGGGAGGTACTGGCCCGCGAGAGCGACCTGGAGGCCCGGCTGACCGGCGTGCTGACCGTCTGGCTGGACGTCGCCGCCCCGTACCACGAGTTCGCCGCGCAGTTCTTCAAGAACGCCGCCGACCCGGACAGCCCGCTCAGCCCCTTCTCCGCCGAGTCCGAGCCCGCCCGCGAGGCCGCCATCGCCCTGCACCGCGAGGTGCTGGAGGGGTCGAAGGCCAAGGTGCCGGATGAACTGGCCGACATCCTGCCGGAGTTGATGTGGCTGTCCCAGATGGGACTGGTGCTCTACTGGGTCTTCGACCGGTCGCCCGGCCGGGAGCGCACCCGCCGCCTCGCCGCCCGCGGCGCCCGGCTCACCACTCGCGGCGTCGCACTCGCCCGGTTCCGCGCGCTGCGCCCGCTGGTGCGCGAGGTGCACGAGCTGTTCACGGACTTCCTGCCCGGCATGGCGGAGACGGCGACGGCCCGCAAGCGGAGCTGACTCCGCCCGCGGGCCGTGGGCCGTTCTCCTGCGCCGCAGGATCCGGTCCGACGGCACCGGACCAGATCAAAGCGGATCAGATCCAGCCCAGCTCCCAGAGGCGCCAGATGCCGGTGCCGTCGGAGAGGTACTGCGAACCGGCGACGTCGGTCTTGGCGATCACGTAGTCCTTCTTCTGCCACAGCGGCAGCAGCGGAACGTCCTCGCCGACCAGGTCCTGGAGATCCTTGAACGTGGCCGAGGTCCGCGAACGGTCGCTGAACTCCAGGGTCTTGGTGATCAGCGCGTCCATCTCGGCGGAGGCGTAGCCGTTGTGCAGCGTGTTGGTACGGCCGACGAGCGGCTGGCTGAAGGTGTCGGGGTCCGGGTAGTCCGGGAGCCAGCCGACGGTGTAGAAGTCGAACTGGCCGGCCGCGTAGGCCTTCTGGAAGTCCTGCCACTCCATGGGCTTGACGGTGACCTTGAAGAGTCCCGAAGCCTCCAGCTGGCGACGGATCTCGGCGGCCTCCGCGACCGTCGCACCGCCGGGGCTGAATCCATAGGTGACCTTCAGCGGGGTCTCGATGCCCGCGTCCGCCATCAGGTCCTTCGCCTTCGCCGGGTCGGGGCTGGGGTAGGCGTCGAAGAAGGGCGTCCCGTGCCCGATGGTGCCCTGCGGGATCAGCGAGTAGAGGGGTTCGACGGTGCTCTTGTACACGTCGCCCACCAGCGGGCCCCGGTCGATGATCCAGGCGGCGGCCTGGCGGACCCGCTTGTCCGCGAAGGCGGAGTCCGCACGGACGTTGAAGGCCATGTTGCGGATCTCGGCGCTGTCCATCTCGGTGACCCGGATGTCGGGGTCACCGGGGTTGAGCTTGTTGAGCGTCTCCGGCGGGAGCTGGCGGTGCGTCACGTCGACCTGTCCGGTGTCCCACCCGGACTTGAGCTTCTCGGAGTCGGCGTAGTACCGGATGGTCACGGGTCCGCCGGACTTCCTGATCGCGCCCTGGTACCCGGGGTTGGGGACCAGTTCGGCCTCCTCACCCGCCTTGTACGACTTGAGGGTGTACGGGCCGGAGCCGTCCGCCCGGTCGCCGGTACGCAGCTTGTCCGCCGGGTACTCCTCGGGGTCGACGATCGAACCGGCCCCGGTGGCGAGCTTGTGCGGGAAGGTCGCGTCGCGCGCGTTGAGGTTGAAGGTGATGAGCCGCCCCTCGGTGACCACGTTCTCCAGGGTCGGGAAGAGGGACGCCGGACCCACGTCGGAGGCGATCTTGATCATGCGGTCGAAGGAGTACTTGACCGCCTTCGCCGTGATCTTGTGACCGTTGGAGAAGGTCAGGTCGTCCCGCAGCTCGCACTGGTAGGTCTGGAGCTTCTGGCCGATGAACCGGCAGCTCTCCGCGGCGTCCGGTTCCGGCACCACCGCACCGGACTTGAACGTCATCAGCGACTGGTAGATGTTGCTGTAGAGGGCCCACGAACCGGCGTCGTAGGCGCCCGCCGGGTCCAGCGAAGTGACTTCGTCGGATGTACCGACAGTAACCGGCTTCTCGTCCGCGTCGCCGGAAGGCAATAGTTGCCAGGCCCCGACCCCCGCGATGACCAAAACCGCAAATATCGCAAGAATCCGCACCCGGATCGAACGCATTGCCGTGCTCTCCCTTAACAGCCCCACCACGGCGTACGCGCGTAGACACACAATCGCCGCATGTTCGCGCTTACCTAATCACACGATTTTCGCATCTGGAAGAGCGAAAGGGACGCTCACAGACTTTTGTTGGCCAGCCGAAACCCAAGGGACGGAAGGCGACATGTGGGATGGCACTGGGCACCCCGGCACTCACGCAGAGTCACCGAATCGAGTGGCGAACGACTACCCGGTGCTCAGCGCCTGCCCGAGGGGCGCGAGTTGACGAGGTCTCGGGGCGGCGCGACGGGGCGCGCGAGAGGAGCACTCGGGAGCGCTCGTGGGAGCGCTCCCCTGCTCACCGTGAAGATTCCGCTTGTCGCCGGACGGTGGGTCAGGCGCGGCGGGAGGCCAGTTGGACGACGGTGATGTCCGAGGGGGCGCCGACCCGCACCGGCGGGCCCCAGGCGCCCGCCCCGCGCGAGACGTACAACTGCGTGTCGCCGTAGCGTTCGAGCCCGGCGACGGTCGGGTTCGCCAGCTCGGCGACGAGGCTGCCCGGCCACAACTGCCCGCCGTGGGTGTGGCCGGAGAGCTGGAGGTCGACGCCGTGCTCGACGGCGTCGTGGATGACGACGGGCTGGTGCGCGAGGAGCACCGCGGCGCGGGACCGGTCGCGGTCGCCGAGTGCCCGGCCGAAGTCGGGCCCCTGGCCCTCGCTCTCGCCGGCGACGTCGTTGACCCCGGCCAGGTCGAAGCCGTCGATCTCCACCCGGTCGTTCTCCAGCGGGTGGAGCCCCAGTTCACGGACCCGGTCGACCCACTGGGCGGCGCCGGAGAAGTACTCGTGGTTTCCGGTCACGAAGAAGCTGCCGTGCCGGGCCCGCAGTCCGGCCAGCGGCTCGGCCGCGGGGCCGAGGTCGGCCACCGAGCCGTCCACCAGGTCGCCGACCACGGCGATCAGGTCGGGGTTGGTCGCGTTGACCGCGTCGACGATCCGCCGGGTGTGGGCGCGGCCCAGGACCGGACCGAGGTGGATGTCGCTGACGACGGCGATCCGGAATCCGTGCGCGGAGCGCGGCAGCTTGGCGAGCGGCACCGTGATCCGCTTGGTGGTGGGGCCGCGCAGCACGCCCCAGGTGCCGAGGCCGACGGTGGAGAGCCCGGCCACCGCTGCCGCGCCGCCGACCGCGCGGGCGACGAACAGCCGCCGCCCCGGGTCGGCGGGGGCGTCGGGGTCTGCGGTCCCGCCGGCGGGCGCGGCGGGGGCCGGGGCGTCGGCGGGGGCGGTCAGGGTGGCGACCCCGCCGCGGGCGCCGGGGGCGGCCGGTTCGCCGGCCGGGGCGTCCCGCTCCCCCGTGTCCGGCGCCGCGGCACGGTCCGACCGGGCCGCCAGGAACCGGCGCAGCGCCGGGCGGACCGCCTCGCCGACGAGCAGCGCCAGTGTCAGGTAGAGCAGGCAGGCCAGCCAGAGATAGCCGGGCCACGCCAGCGCCTGCTGGACCACGAAGGGCGCCCCGGAGCGTCCGGACACCAGCGCGCCGACGCTGAGCAGCGGCAGCACGTACGCCGCCACCGTCCCGGCCCGGCGCAGCGCGCTGCCGGGCGCGGTGGTGTCACCGACGAACCGCCGCCACAGATAGCGGTGCACACCGCCCAGCAGCGCCACCACCGCGACCAGCGCCACCACGAACACCACTGCCGTCACCGCGTCCCCACCCCATGTGTCATGCGTCTGTGTGTCCCCGGCCCGGTGGCCGGTTATGAACGTGCCGCGCGCAGTGCCCTGACTCCACGGAACCCGATCACGCCGACGGCCGTCCCCAACAGGAAGGACACGACGGTGAGCATCAGGTGGACCCAGAAGTACGCGGTCGGGTCGCCCGCGTCGTCGAACGCGAGTCCGCTGCCGTCGTTCCAGAGATTCTTGGCGAAAGTGATCCAGATGAACCAGCTCCACACCCCGAAGGCGAGCAGGAACCAGGACACGGGGCGGCTGAGCTTCATGGGTCCAGTATCGCCGCCCGCCACCGGACGGATCGGGTGGGGTGGCCGGGGCGGGTCCCGCGGGCCCGCGGGAAGCCGTCCGGCGGTGCGGGCGGGCTCGGGAGGCGGGTCCACCCGTCCGGCGGCGGAACCCGGTGCCGAGTACACCCGTCCGGCGGTGGGCGGGGGGTCCGGATTCAGCCGTTCGGCGGCGGCGCCGGACGGACCCGCCCGGCGGGGCCCCCGGCGGTCCGGCCGCCCCGGGTGCCCGACGCGACGGAGTCCCTGTACGTTTCCGACCGTGCCCGCACTGAAAAAGATCGCTCTGACGGTCATCTCCGCCGCTTTGCTGTCCGGTTTCGTCGTCGGTCCCGCATCGGCGGACGACAAGGACAAGGCCGACGCCAAACAGCCGCCGCCCACCGCTGACATGTCGACGGTCGGTGGGGAACGGCTCGGCGAAGCCGGCACCCAGGTCAGCCTCGGGCCCGGTGCGCCCGTGCTGCCCAAGGAGCTCACCGGGCGCTCGTGGATCGTGGCGGACGCCGAGAGCGGGGACGTGCTCGCGGCGCACAACGCCCACTGGCGGCTGCCTCCGGCCTCCACCCTGAAGATGCTCTTCGCGGACACGGTGCTGCCGTCGCTGCCCAAGAACCAGTCGGTCACGGTGACGGACGCGCAGCTCGCCGACGTCGGCGCGGGCAGCAGCCTGGTGGGCGTCAAGGAGGACCACACCTACACCGTGCACGACCTGTGGCTGGGGGTCTTCCTGCGCTCCGGCAACGACGCGGTGCACGTGCTGGCCGACCTCTTCGGCGGCATCCCGGCGACCGTCACGGCGATGCAGAAGCACGCGGTGGAGCTCCAGGCGCTGGACACCACGGTGGTCTCACCGGACGGCTACGACGCGGACAGACAGGTCTCCAGCGCGTACGACCTCACCCTGTTCGCCCGGAACGGGCTGCAGAAGAAGGACTTCCGCGAGTACGCCGCGACCGCCACCGCCGACTTCCCGGGCGGCGAGGAGGACGGGAAGCGCGAGACCTTCCAGATCCAGAACACCAACCGGCTGCTCACCGGCGACGCGGGCATCGCCCCGTACGACGGCATCGCGGGGGTCAAGAACGGCTACACCTCGCAGGCGGGCAACACCTTCACCGGGGTCGCCGAGCGCGGCGGCCGGGTCCTGCTGGTGACCGTGATGAACCCGGAGTCGGACGAGAGCCACGCCGTCTACAAGGAGGCCGCCTCGCTGCTGGACTGGGGCTTCGCCGCCGACGGCAAGGTGGCCCCGGTGGGCGAGCTGGTGGCGCCGAGGTCATCGGACGCGGCGGAGCCCGTCCCCGGCAAGGGAGCCGAACCGGCGACCGGGCCGGGCTCCGGCTCCGGGGCGCAGGCCCGGGCGGCGGCGTCCGCCGAGGTCGCCGCCGAGCAGCGGTCCGGCGGCGTCGGCATCGCACTGGCGGTGGCCGGCGGGTTCCTGGTGCTGCTGGCCGGCGGGGTGTTCGTGGTCAACCGGCGCTGGCCGCTTCCCGACCTGGTCCGCCGCCTGCCCCGCCGCTGACCGGACGGCCGCCGCCCTTCGCGGCCCGCGTCGATCCGGCCGGCCGGGACGCGGCCGGGGCGGCGGCGCCACGCTCCTCACCCGCCGTCCCGCCACCGGCCGCCCCGTCACCGGCCCGCTCGTCCCCGTCTCCGTCCGCGGCCCCGGAGGTCCCGTCCTGCGGGGCCTCCCCCTTGCTGCGGGTCGCCGTCCAGGCCGCGCACACCAGCAGCAGCTTGGCGGTGAAGTTGATCCACAGCAGCAGGGCGATGGGCACGCCGAACGCGCCGTACATGCTCTTGGACGCGACGCCCTTCATGTAGCTGCCGAGCAGCAGCTTCAGCAGTTCGAAGCCGACGGCCCCGACCAGGGCGGCCACCACCAGCCGGCGCCGGGGCGGCTCCACGCCCGGCAGCAGGGTGAGCATGTACAGGAGCAGCAGGAAGTCGGCGCCGACGGCGACCGCGAGGGCGGCGGCCTGGAGCAGCACCCCGCCGGCGCCGTCCTCGGGGATGCCGATCCGGTCGGCGGTCCAGCCGACCGCGGTGGAGCCGACCGTGGAGGCGACGAGGGTCAGCAGCGCGGCGCCGCCGAGGCCCAGCAGCAGCCCGGCGTCCTTGAGCTTGCGGACCACCGGATTGCCGGTGTCCTCGTCGTCCTTCCCCCACACCGCCCGCAGGCAGTCGCGCATCGACCCGATCCAGCCGATGCCGGTGAAGAGCAGCAGCGCGCCGGCGACCAGCCCGACCGTTCCGGCGTGCTCCACGAGGTTGGAGATGCCGAGCTGGTCGGAGATGCCCGGGACCTGCTCGGACAGCTTCTTCTCGATGGTGTCGAGCTGCTTCGGCGAGAGCAGCGCCGCTCCCACGGCGGCGCCCACCGCGATCAGCGGGAACAGGCTGAGGAAGCTGGTGAAGGTGATCGCGGCGGCCAGCCGGGTCCAGTGCACCCGGTCCAGCGTCTCGTACGAGCGCCAGACGTGGGTCTCCATCAGCCGGGCGACTGCGGGCCCGATGACGGGGAGTTTCTTCAGCCAGTCCATGACGTACGCGTACCCTCCTCGGCGCGGAAAACGGGCGGCCGGCTCCGACACTTCCGTTCATCCGCGCAAGATGTGCGCCAGTAAGTGCTGACACTCGTTCAATCACCCATTCCGGTGAGCGCTGTAACAAATACCGCAAAGGGGTTTTCTCGGACGATACGGTCACCCTCATGTCCGTCGACACCGTGTCCCTGACCGGCAGGGGCCGCACCTCCCCCACCACCGCACTGCGGTTCCGCCCCCGCAGCGGCGCGGAGGCCGCCGCGTTCGTGCGCGGCCGGGGGCCCCGCGGCGCTCTGGCCCGGGGCCTCGGCTCCGCGCACGGCGACGCCGCCCAGAACGCCGGCGGCTCGGTGCTCGACATGACCGCGCTCCGCCGGATCCGCTCCGTCGACCGGGACACCGGCACGGTCGTCTGCGAGGCGGGCGTCCCCCTGGACCGGCTGGCCGCGACGATGCTGCCGCTGGGGTGGTACCTGCCGGTGACGCCCGGCACCCCGCGGGCCACCGTCGGCGGCGCGATCGCCACCGACGCGCACGGCCGCGACCACCCGGCGGCGGGCTCCTTCTCCCGGCACGTGATCGCGCTCGAGCTGCTCACCGCCGACGGCACGGTACGCACCCTCTCCCCCGGCGAACCGCTCTTCGACGCGACCGCCGGCGGCCTCGGGCTGACCGGGGTGGTCCTCTCCGCCACCGTGCGCTGCCGCCGGGTCGGGACGTCCCTGATGACCGTGGACACCGCCCGCGCCGGCGGACTGGACGGCGCGCTCGCCCTGCTGGAGCGGTGCGCCCCGGCGCAGTACGCGGCGGCCTGGATCGATCTCACCGCGACCGGCCGGGTGCTGGGCCGCGGGCTCGTACGGCGCGGGGAGCACGCCCCACCGACCGCGCTCCCGGCGCGCGCCCGGCGCACCCCGCTCGACCCCGGGCCCGGTCTGCCGGCCACCGGGACCGGGCTGCCCCTCCTCCCGGCCGTGCCCGCGTTCGCTCCCCGCCGGCTGCTCGCCCGCACCGCGGTCGGCCTGCTCAACGAGGTGCGCCACCGCGCGGAGCCCCGCTCCCGCAGCGGCGGACTCCAGCGGCTGAGCGCCTTCTTCGCCCCGCTCGACGGTCTGCCGGGGGGCGCCACCGTGCCCGGCCGGGGCGCGACCGTGCGCTACCGGTTCGCCCTCGGCCACGGGCAGGAGGAGACCCTGCGCCAGGTGGTGCGCCGGCTCGCGTCACGGCACTGCCCGGCCTCCGCCGGCGTGCTGGAACGGCTCGGGGCGGCCGGGGCGGGCTGGCTCTCCTTCCCGCTGCCGGGCTGGTCGCTGTCGGTGGAGCTGCCCGCACGGGCGCCGGGGCTGGCCGGGCTGCTGGACGCGCTCGACGACGAGGTGGCGGCGGCCGGCGGCCGGGTCGCCCTCTGCGACGACGCCCGCGTGCGCCCCGCGACGCTCGCCGCGATGTACCCGCGTCTGGCGGAGTTCCGGGCGCTGCGCGCGACCCAGGACCCCACCGGGGCGCTCTGCTCCGACCTCTCCCGCCGCCTGGGTCTCTGACCCCGTCCCCGGCCTCCCGCAGGTCCCCGCACCCACCCGCCGGCCTTCCGGGCCGGCCCAGCCAGGAGTGTCGCCATGAAGGACGCCTTCGGTGCCCCGCAGTCCCTGCTCGTCCTCGGCGGCACCTCGGAGATCGCGAGGGCGACGGCCCGACGGCTGATCGCCCTGCGGACCCGCGCCGTCTGGCTGGCCGGCCGTCCCGGCCCGGAGCTGGAGTCGGCCGCCGCCGACCTGCGCGGGCTGGGGGCCGAGGTGCGCACCGTCGGATTCGACGCCCTGGACCCCGCCTCGCACGAGCCGGTGCTCGGCAAGGTGTTCGCGGACGGGGACGTGGACGCGGTGCTGATGGCGTTCGGCATCTCCGGCGACCAGGCGCGCGACGAGGAGGACCCGGTGGCCGCCGCCCTGGTCGCGCAGACCAACTACACGGGGGCGGTCTCCGCCGGACTGGTGTGCGCGGGCGCCCTCCAGGCGCAGGGGCACGGCTCGCTGGTGGTGCTCTCGTCCGTGGCCGCCGAGCGGGCCCGGCGTGACGACTTCATCTTCGGGTCCAGCAAGGCGGGGCTGGACGCGTTCGCCCAGGGCCTCGGGGACGCGTTGCAGGGCACCGGCGTGCAGGTGATGGTGGTGCGGCCCGGCCAGGTCCGTACCCGTAAGACCGCGGGGCAGCCGTCGCAGCCGCTGTCGACCACCCCCGACGCGGTGGCGGACGCCATCGTCACGGGGCTGCGACGGCGCTCGGAGACGGTGTGGGTGCCGGCCGCGCTGCGCCCGCTGATGTCGGCGCTGCGCCACGCCCCGCGCCCGCTCTTCCGCCGCCTGCCGGTGTAGCCGGACGCGTGCAGCCGGACGGGCGGCCTACGGGATCAGGTGTGCAGCGAGGGTTCGGCGGAGGTGGTGCAGCCGCCCTGGGCGGGCACCACGGGGGTGCCGCCCCCGGAGCCGAACGGGAAGTCCCGGATCTTGCGCCAGACGGCGTCCGACCCCTGCTCGTAGAGCGCGAAGGAGCCGCACATCCAGGCGGCCTCGTAGTCGGCGAGCTCTTCGTACGCCCGGTCCATCGCCTCTTCGGCGATGCCGTGGGCGACGGTCACGTGCGGGTGGTACGGGAACTGGAGCTCACGGGTCAGCGGGCCCGAGGCGTCCCTGATCCGCTTCTGGAGCCAGGTGCAGGAGGAGACGCCCTCGACCACCTGGACGTAGACGACGGGCGACAGCGGCCGGAAGGTGCCGGTGCCGGAGAGCCGCATCGGGAAGGGCCGGCCGCCCTCCGCGATCCGTGCGAGGTGCGCCTCCACGGCGGGCACGTCACCCGCCTTCGCCTCGGTCGGCGGGACGAGGGTGACGTGGGTGGGGATGCCGTAGGCGGCGGGATCCCCGAAGCTCGCGCGCCGCTCCTGGAGGAAGCTGCCACAGGGCTCCGGGACCGCGATCGAAACGCCGAGCGTAACGGTCCCCACGTCGTTCTCCTCTTCCTCGCTCGGTCGGCGGGCGCCGACCCGGTGCCAGTGCCGGACCGGCGGCGGGGCGATGCCCGTCGCCGCCAGTGTGACTCGTGGGGCCCCGAAACCGCCAGGGCCCTTCGGCTCAGTGCTTGGCGGGCAGAAGGCCCATCCGGTCGTACGCCTGCGCCAGCGTCTCGGCCGCGACCGCACGCGCCTTCTGCGCGCCCACGGCCAGGATCGAGTCCAGCGTCTCCGGATCGTCCAGGTATTCCTGCGTGCGCGTACGGAACGGGGTCACGAACTCCACCATGACCTCGGCCAGCTCCGTCTTGAGCGCGCCGTACCCCTGCCCCTCGTACTTCTGTTCGAGGTCCGCGACCGGGGTGCCGGTGAGGGTGGAGTAGATGGAGAGGAGGTTGCTGACGCCCGGCTTGTTCTCCGGGTCGAAGCGGATCACCGTGTCCGTGTCGGTGACGGCGCTGCGCACCTTCTTCGCGGTGGCCTTCGGCTCGTCCAGGAGGTTGATCAGGCCCTTCGGCGTGGACGCCGACTTGCTCATCTTGATCGACGGGTCCTGGAGGTCGTAGATCTTGCCGGTCTCCTTGAGGATGTACGGCGCCGGGACCGTGAACGTCTCGCCGAAGCGGCCGTTGAAGCGCTCCGCGAGGTCGCGGGTCAGCTCGATGTGCTGGCGCTGGTCCTCGCCGACCGGGACCTGGTGGGCCTGGTAGAGCAGGATGTCCGCGACCTGGAGGATCGGGTAGGTGAACAGTCCGACGGTCGCGCGGTCGGCGCCCTGCTTGGCGGCCTTGTCCTTGAACTGCGTCATCCGCGACGCCTCGCCGAAGCCGGCGAGGCAGTTCATCAGCCAGCCGAGCTGGGCGTGCTCGGGCACGTGGCTCTGCACGAACAGGGTGCAGCGCTCGGGGTCGAGCCCCGCCGCAAGCAACTGGGCCACCGCCAGGCGGGTGTTGGCGCGCAGCTCCGCCGGGTCCTGCGGCACGGTGATCGCGTGCAGGTCCACCACCATGTAGAAGGCGTCGTGGGACTCCTGCAGCGCCACCCACTGGCGCACCGCGCCCAGGTAGTTGCCGAGGTGGAACGAGCCTGCGGTGGGCTGGATTCCGGAGAGCACGCGAGGTCGGTCAGAGGCCATGCAGCCATTGTCTCAGGTACGGAACGGTTCTCCGGCAGAAGGTGCGGAGAAGACACGGACGGCGGGACCGCACGCGCGAACCGGCCCGGCGCGTCGGGCGGACCCGCGCACATCGGGCCCGCGCGACGCGCGCGCCGTGCGGCGCGAGGTTTCCCCGGCCGACGGGCGAGCGACGATACAAAGTGGGCAGGCCGTATCCCGCCGGGGACCGGACCCGCCCGCTCCCCCCGCGGGGCCGGGCCGCCACCCCCGCCCGCCCCGCACGACGAACGGAGACCCCGTGTCGACCACGGAGAACGCCCTCGCCTCCGCCGAGGCCCACAGCGCGCACAACTACCACCCGCTGCCCGTCGTCGTCGCCACGGCGGACGGCGCGTGGATGACCGACGTGGAGGGCCGCCGCTACCTGGATATGCTGGCCGGCTACTCCGCGCTGAACTTCGGCCACGGCAACCGCCGCCTGATCGACGCCGCCAGGACCCAGTTGGAGCGGGTCACGCTGACCTCGCGGGCCTTCCACCACGACCGGTTCGCCGACTTCTGCGCGGAGCTGGCCGAGCTGTGCGGCATGGAGACGGTGCTGCCGATGAACACCGGTGCGGAGGCCGTGGAGACGGCGGTCAAGATGGCCCGCAAGTGGGGCTACCGCGTCAAGGGCGTGCCGGACGGCATGGCGAAGATCATCGTGGCCGCCGACAACTTCCACGGCCGCACCACCACGATCATCAGCTTCTCCACCGACCCCGAGGCGCGCGCCGACTACGGCCCCTACACCCCCGGTTTCGAGATCGTCCCGTACGGCGACCTCACCGCGATGCGGGAGGCGATGACCGAGAACACCGTGGCGGTGCTGCTGGAGCCGATCCAGGGCGAAGCCGGGGTCCTGGTGCCGCCGCCGGGCTATCTGGCGGGCGTCCGGGAGCTCACCCGGGAGCGGAACGTGCTCTTCGTCGCCGACGAGATCCAGTCGGGCCTGGGCCGCACCGGGCGGACCTTCGCCTGCGAGCACGAGGGCGTGGCGCCCGACGCGTACCTGCTCGGCAAGGCGCTGGGCGGCGGGGTGGTCCCGGTCTCCGCGGTGGTCTCGTCGGCCGAGGTGATGGGGGTCTTCCGGCCGGGTGAGCACGGCTCGACGTTCGGCGGGAACCCGCTGGCCTGCGCGGTGGCGCTGGAGGTGATCGCGATGCTGCGCACCGGGGAGTACCAGCAGCGGGCCGCGGAGCTGGGCGACCACCTGCACCGCGAGCTGGGTGTGCTGACCGGGACGGGGGCGGTCGACGCGGTGCGCGGCCGGGGCCTGTGGGCGGGCGTCGACGTCGCGCCCCGGCTCGGCACCGGCCGGGAGATCTCCGAGCGGCTGATGGAGCGGGGCGTCCTGGTCAAGGACACCCACGGTTCGACCATCCGCATCGCGCCCCCGCTGGTGATCTCCAAGGAGGACCTGGACTGGGGGCTGGACCAGCTCCGCGCGGTGCTGGGCGGCACCGGGCGGTGAACCCGTGGGGCCGGCCGCGCCGCTCCCGTCGGGGCGACGCGGCCGGTCCCGTTCCGTCCGGTTTCCTCAGAGGATGACGTGGGGGAGGAAGCGGGCGTACTCGTCGGTGACCGGTCCCGACGACTCGCGGATGCCGAGTCCGGCCGCCTCGTTCTCCACGACCCACGCGCCGAGCACCACCCGGTTGCCACCGAAGTCGGGCAGCGGCGCCAACTCCTGGTAGCAACAGCGCTCTTCGCGCACGACCGGCGCCTCCCCCGCACCGTGCAGCACGACTCCGTCGCCCTCGCGGCCGAGCAGCGGCTTGGAGACCCAGCCGGGTCCGCCGGGCGCGGCGAGCTCACGCGGGCCGTCGAGGTACGCCGGCAGCAGGTTGGGGTGGCCGGGGTACAGCTCCCAGAGGATCGCCAGCAGCGCCTTGTTGGAGAGCAGCATCTTCCAGGCGGGCTCGATCCAGCAGGTGGTGCCGGTGCCGCCGCCGTTGTCCAGGGTGTCCAGGACGTGCGGACCGAACGCGTCGGTCGCGAGCCACTCCCACGGGTACAGCTTGAAGCAGCTGCGGATGAACCGGAGCCGGTCGTCCACGAAGCGGCCGGCCAGGTGGTCCCAGCCGATCTGCTCGACGGAGAGCGCCTCCGTCTCGATCCCGGCCTGCTCGGCGGTCTCCCGCAGATAGGCGACGGTCATCAGGTCCTCGCCCAGTTCGTCGCCGTCGGAGTGGGCGAAGTGCAGCGGCCCCGGCGGCAGCAGCGCGGCCTGCCGTTTCCAGCCGTCGACCAGGCGCTCGTGCAGCGAGTTCCACTGGTCGGCGCCGGGGAACCTCTCCTCCATCCAGAACCACTGCGGGCTGGCCGCCTCCACCAGCGAGGTCGGGGTGTCGGCGTTGTACTCCAGCATCTTCGCCGGCCCGGTCCCGTCGTAGCGCAGGTCGAACCGCCCGTAGAGCGACGGGAGTTCGGCCCTGCGATGCCAGGAGTCGGCGATCAGCCCGGCCAGCCGGGGCTGGGTGATGCCCAGATCGGCGAATCGGTTCTGCTCGACGATGTGCGCGGCGGCCGCCAGGCACATGGTGTGCAGTTCCTCGACCACCTCTTCGAGCGCCTCGACCTCCGGCAGCGAGAAGACGTAGTACGCGCTCTCGTCCCAGTACGGGCGCAGCGAGCCGTCGGGGTAGCGGGTCAGCGGGTAGATCAGCCCCTGCTCCTCGACGGTCCGCTGCCAGCCGGGGCGGGGCTCGATGGTGCGGCGTTCCATCGCGGATCAGCCGCCGCTGGACTTGGACGAGCCGAAGCCGCCGCGCGACACGGCGGACTTGTCGAAGCTGCCGCCGGAGACCTTGCCGTTCTTGACGCTGCCGCCGTAGTAGTACATGCCGTGCCCGGACCGGTTGTCGCACTCGTACTTCGGCAGCTTCTCGCGGGTGACCCTGTCGACGCACCGCTTGTCCGGCTCGGACCCGCACGCCGTCAGCGTCGCGGCCAGCAGCCCCATCCCGCCCAGCACCACCGTGGTCGACCGCAGCATGCGCTTGGCCATGTGTTCTCTCCCCCTCGTCCGGACCGCCGCGGGGCGGCCCGTCGGACATCGTGTTCGATCGCCCGTCACATTAGATGGCGTATCCATCCGAGGGGTAGCCCGGGGACGGGCGGACGGTGGGCGGGGGCCGACGTGTGCGGCCGTGGGGCGGGCGGTGCGCGTGATGCCTGCGGTGCGGCCCGTCGGCGGGAGGGCGACGGGCCGCAGGGCTTGTACGGGACGGAGGCCGGCGGGCGCTCAGACCCGCCGGTCGGCGCGGGCGAGGGCGACCAGCCCCGCCCAGGCGGCGGGGCCCACCCGCAGCACCGGTCCGGCCGGCCGCTTGCTGTCCCGCACCGGGACCACCCCCGTCGTACCGGTGCAGCTCGGTGACCACTCGACGCAGTTGCCGCCTTCGGGACTGCTGTAGGTCGAACTGATCCATCGCGGAAGGGAGTTCACCATGTGTCCAATTTCTCTCGGATGAGGGCGGCGCTGTCGCGTGCGGACAGGGCTTCGCTGGTCAGTTCATCGTATGCACGCAGCGCGTTGCGGACCTGCTCCACGTCTTCGATGATCGCCGCCGTCCTGAACGCCTCGACGCACGCGTACGTCTGATGTTGGGGGGTGGTCAGCAGGGTGATCGGCGAATCGATCAGCAGGTGCGGCTCCGCGTCGAGTGGCAGGACCTGGATCCGGGTGGTCAGGCGCTGGGTATGAGCCAGCAGGGCCGCGAGCTGGTCACGCATCACCTCGGCCGTGCCCACCCGCCGTCCGAGGACCGATTCGCAGATGATCAATCGCACCACCGGCGGCGAAGCTCCCCGCAGCAGGTCCTGGCGAGCCAGCCGTGCGCCCACCAGCGCGCCGATCTCCTCCTCCCCCGCCCTCGGGTCCCCGCGCCGCAGGAGCGCCCGCGCATACGCCCCCGTCTGGAAGAGCCCCGGCACGATGGTCGGTGACCACTCCCAGACGGCCACCGCCGTCTTCTCCAACGCCATCCGCCGCCGGTACAGGGCGGGGAACGAGGACGCCACCGCCTCTTCGTAGAGGCGCTTGAAGTGGCCGTCGGTCCGGAAGATCTGGTCGAACAGCACCGGCAGGGTGGGCGGGACGGGCCCCACGCCGTTCTCGACGCGGCTGACGGTGGTCTTCGAGGTGCGGGCCCGCCGGGCGAGTTCGGTCTGGCTGAGCGGTCCCTCCGGGTGCAACTCCCGTGCCGTGCGCAGGTCCTGCGCGAACCTCTCGCGGGCGTCGAGTCCGCTCGCGTCAACCCGAGTCTCCGATGTCATCCCTGTCCCCTCCCGACCGTGAGTCCGGTCACCGCGTGTCGACGGATCATCGACGCTGCTCACGGGCTCGCGCATATGCCGCCCTGACCAAAACGCAGGTCGAACGCCATGAGCGCCCCGCACCGGGCTTTCTGCCCTCACTCTGGGTATCGCATCGAGCACGCGCGGCGTGCGGAAGGGACGAGAAAGAGTGAAAAGCGATATGAGCACACCGGAGATCGGCGATCTGCTGCTGGACACCGGTCACGAGGACCGCATCGGGGAGTTCCGGGGCATGTCCGGTCCCTACTGGGCCCTGAGGCCGCTGCTCGGGGGCCGGGAGTGGGAGGCCGAGCCCGCGCGGGTACGACCGCTGACGCCCCGGGAGCGGCTGCGCGCCGCCACCGCGGAGCGCAACGCGCGGAGCAGGGGGGAACGGCTGTGACGCACGCACCGGAACCCGCGCGACCCGAGAGGCGGCCGAATGCGGCGGAGGGCTGCCCCACCTGTCGGGAACTCGACCACGCGGAGGCGTCGGCCGTCGCGTCACGGGACCTCAGCGGCGCGGTCGACTGCCGGGTGCTGCGGCGTCGCCACCGGTCGTCCGCGCACGGGGCACCCGTCGCCGCGGCCGTCGTCGTCCACGACGGGCGGGTCCTGCTGGTGCGCCGCCGGGTGGCCGAGGGGCGGCTCTCCTGGCAGTTCCCCTCCGGCAAGGCCGAGCCCGGCGAGACCGTCGCGGAGGCCGCCGTGCGGGAGACCTGCGAGGAGACCGGGCTGCGGGTGGAGGCCGTGGGGCCGCTCGGCGAGCGGGTCCATCCGGATACCGGCCGGCACCTCTCGTACACCGCCTGCACGGTGATCGGCGGGACCGCCCGCGTGGCGGCGGCGGACGAGGTGGCGGAGGTGGTCTGGGCCGGGCACGACGAGATCCCGGCGTACGTCCCTCAAGGGCTGTTCGAACCGGTGCGGAGGTACCTCGATGCGGTGATGCGACGCTGATCCTCCGTCAGGTCCGGTGCTTATACGAGAACGTGGGGGCGGCCGGCGGGCCGGCGACCGGCCGGTGTGGTGCGGGCCGATCGCCCCCGGCCCCTCGGACAATGGGGCCCCGACGACAACGGAGCCGCCCCGTGCAGACCCGCCCGCGTACCCCCCTGGCCGCCGTGTCCGCCGCTCTCTGCACCTCCCTGTGCGCCGCCGGGGTCCTCGCCGCCGCCGCGCCCGTGACCTCCGCCGCCCCCCGACCGCCCGCCTCCGCGCCCGCGCCGCTCGACTACGTCGCGCTGGGCGACTCGTTCGCCGCCGCACCGCTGGTCTCGCCCGCCGACCCGTCCAACCTGCTCTGCGTGCGCTCGCTCGCCGATTACCCCCACGTCGCCGCGAAGGCGCTGGGCGCGCGGCTGACGGACGTCAGTTGCTCGGCCGCCACCGCCGGTGACCTGAGCAAGCCCCAGCATCCGGGCACCCGCCCGCAGTACGAGGCGCTCAACACCGGCACCGACGTCGTCAGCATCACCATCGGCGGCAACGACACCGGGCTGGTGGCCGCCGCCCTGGACTGCGTCAACCTGCTTCCGGAGCCCGTCGGGTCCAGTTGCGCCGCCCGGAACACCGCCGGCGGGTCGGACAAGGTGAAGGACGGGATCGACGCCTGGGCCCCGCAGTTCGGCACCGTGCTGGCGGAGATCCGGCGGCGGTCGCCGCACGCGGACGTCTTCGTCATCGGCTACGGCAACTACATCCGGCCCGGCGGCTGTTTCCCGGTGCAGCCGCTCTGGGCGGACGACGCCACCTATCTCCAGGGCGCCGTCAATCATCTGGGGGCGGTGCTGCGGGACGCCGCACACGACCACGGGGCGACCTTCGTGGACACGTACCGGCTGGGCATCGGGCACGACGCGTGCGCCGCGCCCGCCGACCGGCACACCGAGGGGTTCGTGCCCACCGACGACGCCGCCCCTCTGCACCCCAACGGCAAGGGGGCCGAGGCGGTCGGCGAGGCGCTGGCCGCCGCCGTGCGCGTCACCCGCTGACGCCGTCGGACCGGGGCGCCGGGACCCACCGCCGCCGTGCCGGCGCGGGCGCGGTGCACGCGCCGTGCCGACGCGGGCTCCGGGACCAACACTCCCGGCCGATCCGCGGCCCCGCCTCAGGGCAGCACCCGGCAGAGCGCCTCCAGGGTGCCCGCCCAGGCGCTGTCGGTGGGGGTTCCGTAGCCGATCACCAGGCCGTCCGCGCCCGGAGCGGCGTCCGGATGCCGGAAGCGGGAGAGCCCTTCGAGGGCGAGCCCCTGGAACGCGGCGGACTGGATCACGGACCGCTCGGTGCCGGGCGGCAGCGTGAGGACGGCGTGCAGTCCGGCCGCGATCCCGCTGACGGTGATGTCCGGTGCGCGTGCGGCGAGTTCGGCGACGAGCTGGTCGCGGCGGCGGCGGTAGCGCAGCCGCATCGCGCGCACATGGCGGTCGTACGCCCCCGAGGTGATCAGTTCGGCGAGGGTGAGCTGGTCCGGGGTGCCGGACATCCAGTCCGAGATGCCCTTCGCCTCCGCCACCGGGCCGACCAGTCCTTCCGGCAGCACCATCCAGGCCAGTCTCAGGGCGGGCGCCAGGGACTTGCTGGCCGTGCCGAAGTAGACGACGCGCTCCGGGTCGAGCCCTTGGAGGGCGCCGACGGGCTGGCGGTCGTAACGGAACTCGCCGTCGTAGTCGTCCTCCAGAATCAGACCGCCCGTCGCACGCGCCCAGTCGACCGCGGCCGCCCGCCGGTCCGGGTGCAGCGGCATGCCGGTGGGGAACTGGTGCGCGGGTGTCACCAGCACCGCCGCCGTGTCCCGCATGCCCGCCAGCCCGTCGGTGCGGGTGCCGAGTCCGTCGATCGGCAGCCTCGGGGTGCGCAGCCCGGCGTCCGCCAGCAGGTCCCAGTGGAAGTCGAGACCGTACGACTCGACCGCCACCGCACGGGCCCGGCGGGCGCGCAGGACCCGGCCGAGCAGCATCAGGCCGTGCACGAACCCCGAGCAGACGACCACCCGTTCGGGGTCGGCGTACACACCGCGCGCCCGGCCCAGGTAGTCGGCGAGGGCGGTGCGCAGCTCGATGCGGCCCCGCGGATCGCCGTAGCCGAAGGCCTCGTAGGGGGCGTCGGTCAGTGCGCGCCGGGACGCCCGGAGCCACTCCGCACGCGGAAAGGAGGCGAGGTCCGGCTGGCCGGGCAGCAGGCTGTACGCGGGCGCGCGGGAAGCGGGGCCGCGGCGGGCGCCGGGGCCGGCCGGGCGGCGCGGGGCGGACCGGCGGGCGACCGTGGTGCCGGAGCCCTGCCGGGCGGTGAGCCAGCCCTCCGCCACGAGTTCCGCGTAGGCGTCGGCGACGGTGTTGCGGGCGACGCCCAGGTCGGAGGCGAGCGCCCGGGAGGAGGGCAGCCGGGTTCCGGGTCCGAGACGACCCGACCGGACCGCCTCCCGCAGCGCCTCCATCAGGCCGCTGCGGACGCCGGCGCCCTTCGGCTCGATGTGCAGGTCGGCCCCGAAAGTGGCCCATGAATCGGTCATGGAAATGGACCATAGCGAGAGGCCATCCGTTGCGTAGCGTCGTTGTCATGACGACACACGCACACGCCACGTCCGAGTACGTTCCCGAGCACACCCCCCGCCTCAACTGGGCCGAGCACGCCCCCGAGGTCTACAAGGCCGTGGCCCGGCTCGACGCCGCCGCCAACAAGGGCGTGGAACCGGTGCTGGCGGAACTGGTGAAGATCCGCGCCTCGCAGCTCAACCACTGCGCGTTCTGCCTGGACATGCACACCAAGGACGCGCTCGCGGCCGGCGAGTCCGTGCAGCGCATCGTGCAGCTCTCCGCCTGGGAGGAGTCGCGGCACTTCTACACGGAGAGGGAGATCGCGGCGATCGAGCTGACCGAGGCGATCACCGTGCTGACCGACGGCTTCGTGCCGGACGAGGTCTTCGAGAAGGCCGCCAAGCACTTCGACGAGACCGAGCTGACCCACCTGATCGCCTCGATCAACGTCATCAACGTGTGGAACCGGTTCGCCGTCTCCACCCGCATGGTGCCCGGCCACTACACGCCGGGCTCGCACTGACCCGACGCGCACCCCGGCCGGCTTCGACCCGTACGGGTCACGTCCCGGCCCGTACGGGTCAGAACGGCGACGCGTACGGGTCGAAGCCGGCCATCGCCACGTCGAGCACCTCGCGCTGGCGGGGCCACCCGGTGTCGGGGCCGGCGACCAGGAGCGCGTAGAGCCTGCCGTCCGACGCGGTGAAGACCCGGTCGACGACCTGGCGCCGGCCTCCGGTCTCCGCGCTGTCGTAGGCGTAGACCAGCTCGGCGGCGTCGGTGCCGTCCTGCGTCGCGTACGGGCCGACGGCGATCTCCTCGAAGCCGGGGGTGGAACGGCGGCTCTCCGACGCGGCGGCCACCGCGTCCAGGGCGGTCATCGGCTCCACGATCCGGAAGATCTGCAACAGTTCCGTGCCGTCGGACGACTCGTAGTAGACACCGTGCTCGTCCTCGGTGCGGTCGTGCCAGTCGTCGGGGACGTCGACGGAGAAGCCCTCGACGTCGTCGGCCGTGGAGTATCCGGGCGGCGGACCGGTGCTCTCCGACGGGGACCCGGTGTCCGCCCCGTCCGTCGGCAGCCCCTCGGCCTCCTCATCGGTCGGCTCCTCGGGGACCCCCTCGTCCAGCGGCGCCGACGCCGAGGAACCGGGCCCGCCCGCGCGGCCCCCGTCGTCCGGGGAGCCGAGGGCGAACCACAGCCCCGCCGCACCGGTGGCGAGCACCGCCACGGCCAGTGCCGCCGTCACCGGGGTGAGCCGCCGCGTCCAGGGGGCCTGCTCCCCCGAGGGCCCGTGAGGTGTGCCGACGATCCCGTCAGGGGTCGTGTCCGGCCCGTACGGGTGGGCGCCGGAGACCTCGGGGGCCGTGTACGAGTGGTATGCGGGCGCCCCGGAGGGCCCGTGCGGCCGCGCCCCCTCGCCGTCCCCGCGCGGGGGCTGTTCCGGCACGCCCTGGAGCCCGCCGGTGTCACCGGCCGCCCCCGGTGCCGTGGGCTGCGGCGGGTGCGGAGGCACGACCGGCCGCGACGTCGGGACGGGCGGCAGCGGCCCCGCGGGCGCCCGGTCGTCCGGCGTCTCCCAACTCTGCGTCTCGTCGTTCCAGCGTGCCGGAGCGCCCCGCCGCATCGGTCAGCCTCCCAGCAGCGCGGCGAGCGACTCGCCGACGGCGACCCCGGAGGCCAGCGTGGCGACGAGCGCGCCCGCGGCGTCCATGGCTTCGCGCAGCCGGACGAGCCGCCCCTGCGAGGCGGCTCCGGCCGTCCCGATCTCCTCGGCCACCGAGTCCAGTTCGGCGTCCAGCGCCTGCGTGGCGTCCGAGGCGACGAACCGGGCCAGGTCCTCGCGGAGCCGCAGCACCTCGCGCCGCAGTGCCTCCTGCCGTTCGTCGGCGGCTGCCGCCCCCTGGTGCTGGGTGACCGTGTTGTGGTCGCCGACGGCGAACGCGCTGCCGGTCACCGAGCCGATGTGGACGCCCGGCTGCCGCCGTCCGTCCGATGCGGATTCCGCCATGTCCTCTGCCTCCGGGTCGTGATGGTGGTCGTACGCGTGCGGGGCCCACGGGCCGGTCAGGGACCGGACGGCCCCGCCGGGCCGGTGTCCGCGGGCCTCCCGGGACCCGCGCCGGGGCGCGGGATCCTCGGCCCGTCGGCACCGAAAGGCCCGGACTTCGGGCCGGATTTCGGGCCGGACTTCGGGCCGGGGTCCTTCGGCGGTACCGGGCCCGGCCCTGCGGTGCGCCGGATGTCGTTGTGGTCGCCGATGCCGATGGCGCTGTCCTTCGCGGACTCGATGAAGACGCCGCCTGCCCCGACGTGCACGATCTTCTGCTCGAACTCGTCGGTGTGGTAGCCGGCTTCCCGCAGCGCCAGCCGGACGCCGCCGGCCACCCGGTCCTGGATGCTCTTCAGGTACCGGTTGATGTCCATGTCCTGGAAGAGGGTGGCCTCGTCGTCCGCCGCCAGTTCCCGGACGGACAGCGCCGGGCCCTCGGGCAGCGCACGGGAGTCGCCGTCCGTCAGCCGCTTGCGCCAGAGGGAGAGGCCCGCGCCCAGCGTCACCAACGACCGCACCAACGATCCGGGCATGTGGACGAGGGCCCAGTAGACCTTGCCCACACGGTTGTTGTCGCGGTGACGCTCGGCGGCCCGCTCGGCGTCGTGGAAGAACCTCAGCAGCGGCATCAGGACGTGCGGAGCGACCTCCAGCATCAGCATGCCGCCTTGGGTGTGGACCCGGACGAAGACGGTGACCACCACCTCCTCGCCCCAGCCGCCGACCCGGATGCGCAGGAAGTGCCGCCGGCTCTCGCCGCCCTCTTCGACGGCGGCGGCCCGGTGGACCTCGAACTGCCCCTCGCCGTAGGGGGCGTCGTCCCGATTCCGCAGTCCGCGCACGGGCAGGAAGACGCACTCGTCGACGCGCAGTTCGCGCAACCGGTCCCGGACGGCGGCCGCGGCCTGCGGCGAGCCGTGCCCGGCCGGCACCCTGAGGTCCTCCAGCAGCGGCACGATCCGCCGCAGCACACCCGCGTTGTCGAGGGGTTCCGCCGACTCGCCCTCGACCGGGCGGAGTTCGACCGACAGGTTCCAGGGGTGGTGGCTCTCGCCGCTGCCGCAGAACGGGTCGTCCTCGTTGTACATCACCAGCGACGCGTGCTGTTCGACCCGGATGCGCTCCTGGAGCCGTCGCAACCGCGGTCCGGCCGTCCGCTCCGCCGGGTCCTCGGAGACGCGGGCGAACTCCCCGCGCGACAGCTCGCCCGCCATGGTGCGGGCGAACTGCCCCCGCCGCAGGCCGGTGAGGGCGGTGAGCAGGGCGGCGAACAGCAGCGCGACCCAGACACTGCCGGTCGCGGAGCCCACGTCGTCGAACACGCCCACCACGGCGTCCGGGCTCAGCGCGTCGGTGACCGTGGTGCCGATGCCGTCGGAGTCGTAGAAGGAATCCTCGTAGCCGTACGAGGAGTCGTAGCCGTAGCCGTCGGAGGAGTAGTCCGGCTCGTCGTCGTCCGTGAACAGGCCCACGACGCCCAGCGCCAGTCCGAAGACGGCCACCAGGGCCATCAGGAACCGGCCGTACCAGCGCAGCACGAGGGCCGGGAAGGTCCGGTACAGCGGGGCGGTACGGGCCGTTCCCCGTACCAGCGGAGCGAGGCCCAGCAGGACGGCGGGCCAGAACAGTCCGGCCAGGAAGCCGCGGGAGAGCACCACGCCGAGGACCCAGGCGGCCAACGTGCCGGCCGCCCAGCAGAGTTCGGTCCGGCGGGCCCGTACGGCGTGGGCGAGCACCCGGGCCGCGTCGAAACCGGTGGAGGGGGCGACGACACGCTGCTCCTGCACGTAGAGCTGGTCGATCACCGCCTCGCGGAAACCGTCGTGCAGATGCACCCCGGCGCACAGCAGCCGGCACGCCTCGCTGGTGGCCGGGTGGACGGGCGGCTTCCCGCTCGGTGCGTCCGGGCCGTACGACGGCCGGGACGGCACGGATCCTTCGGCCACCTGCACCCCTCGGAAGACGACGGCACGCACCGGTGGGGCGCGCCGCGACGGAAAACGGAGGCCAATGTAGCGGCGTCCGGCGGGTGCGTGCAGGGAATTGCGGGCCAAAGCCCCGGCGGGAAAGGCCAGTTGCCGACGTCCTCGACGAATCCGGTACCCGTGGGCGTCCGTTCCGGGCCGCAGGGGCGCACATGCCGGAGCGCCCGCACGGCGTGGGCCGTGCGGGCGCTCCGGGTACGGGTCCGTCCGGCGTCCGGCCCGTGGCTGCTGCCGGGACCGGAGGGACGGACCGCGTCAGATCAGGCCGAGCTCGCGGACCGCGTCGCGCTCCTCGGCAAGCTCCTTGACCGACGCGTCGATGCGCGCGCGGGAGAACTCGTTGATGTCCAGACCCTGGACGATCTTGTACGTGCCGTTCTCGGTGGTGACCGGGAAGGACGAGATGAGGCCCTCGGGGACGCCGTAGGAGCCGTCCGAGGGGATGCCCATGGAGGTCCAGTTGCCCTCGGCGGTGCCGTTGACCCACGTGTACACGTGGTCGATGGCGGCGTTGGCGGCGGAGGCGGCCGAGGACGCGCCACGGGCCTCGATGATCGCCGCGCCGCGCTTGGCGACGGTCGGGATGAAGGTGTCGGCCAGCCACGCCTCGTCGTTGACGACCTCGGCGGCGTTCTTGCCGGCGATCTCCGCGTGGAAGATGTCCGGGTACTGGGTGGCCGAGTGGTTGCCCCAGATCGTCAGCTTCTTGATGTCGGAGACGGCGGAGCCGGTCTTCGCGGCGAGCTGCGAGATCGCGCGGTTGTGGTCCAGACGCGTCATGGCGGTGAAGCGCTCGGCCGGTACGTCCGGGGCGGCGGCCTGCGCGATGAGCGCGTTGGTGTTGGCCGGGTTGCCGACGACGAGGACCTTGATGTCGTCCGCGGCGTTGTCGTTGATCGCCTTGCCCTGCGGCTTGAAGATGCCGCCGTTGGCGGAGAGCAGGTCACCGCGCTCCATGCCCTTGGTGCGCGGGCGGGCGCCGACGAGCAGCGCGACGTTGGCGCCGTCGAAGGCGACGTTCGGGTCGTCGGTGATCTCGATGCCGCGCAGCAGCGGGAAGGCGCAGTCGTCGAGCTCCATCGCGGTGCCCTCGGCGGCCTTCAGGCCCTGCGGGATCTCCAGGAGGCGCAGGTTGACCGGCACGTCCGCGCCGAGCAGGTGGCCGGAGGCGATGCGGAAGAGCAGCGCGTAACCGATCTGGCCGGCTGCGCCGGTCACGGTGACATTCACGGGAGTGCGGGTCATGGCGATCTCCGTTAAGACAGCTGGCGGTGGGGGTCTTCGTGGCCCCGGATGCTGGACATCCCTGAATCTTGATGTGAAGAGATATCCAGCGGTCAGGCTATCCGACCCGGCCGGAGCCTTCGGTCCGACCCCCTGTGTGACCGCACACAGGAGCACCGGCCGTGCGGCCCCACGACCCGGCCCCCGGAGGCCCGCGCCGGGGCCGCCCAGCTGTCGAACCGTGCCGGAATGGTCACTTCCGTGCCACAGGACGAGAGCGCCCCTTGTTCCGGTCCTTCCATGTCCATGACGCTTGAGACGGACGGGGACGAGCCCGCCGGACGCCGCTCACGGGGGTGGCGGCGTCCCGCGCGGCCCCGGTCCGGGCGTCCGTCCCCCGTCGGGGGACAGGGGGACGGACGCCGACACCTTCCTCTGTGGCCGCCCCGCCCCGAATCCCCTCGAACGGGTTCGGTCCGGGGCCGGCCCGTCACCTGATCGTGAAGCGGGCGACGTCCTGGAGGAACGGGATGTCCAGCCACGGCTGGGGCTGCGCCATCAGCGCGAACACCACGATCAGCGCGCCCATCAGCCCGTACGTCACCAGATCGGTGAACCGGGACCGCACGGCCAGCATCCCGACGGACGGCACCGTCCACCGCAGGAGCGCGCCGCCGAGCAGCGCCACGCCGATCACGATCGCGCCGACGCGGAACGCCTGGTCGAACGGGTCGACGGCCACCAGCAGCAGCCCGAGCGCCGCCGTCACGATCACGCTGATCAGCGGCCACTGGCGGGCCGGCGCCGGCGCGTCCCCCGGCGCCGCCCGGCCGCCGCCCTCGGGGCGCGCGGTGTCCCGCGTGAACAGCGGGAAGCGGCGGGACGGCCTGAGCGTGGACCCGTCGGCGCCGGGCTCCTGCTCGGGCGTCGAACCCGTCCCGGTGCCGGACTCCGTGCGCGCGTCCGGGCCGGAGGCCGGGTCGGGGGCCGGGGCCGTGTCCGCCTCCGCCGGTTCCGGGGCGGTCGGAGCGGCCGGGGCGGTCGGGGCCGTCCCGGTGTCCGCGTCCGCGGTGCCGGGGGTGCGGCCGTCCGCGTCGCCGGCGGTCCGGTCGGACGCCGCGCCGGGAGACTCGTCCGACGCGTCGTCCGCGGGCGGGCCGGCCGGACTCGTAGCAGCAGCCATGAGCGCTCCTTCCGCGACCGGGTCAGACCGCGGCGGCTTCGGCGGCGGCGCGCTCGGCCGCCTCGACGACGTTGACGAGCAGCTGCGCACGGGTCATCGGGCCCACTCCGCCGGGGTTCGGGGAGATCCAGGCGGCCACCTCGGCGACACCGGGGTGCACGTCGCCGACGATCTTGCCGTTCTCGTCGCGGCTCACGCCGACGTCCAGCACCGCCGCGCCGGGCTTGACGTCCTCGGGCTTGATGATGTGCGGCACCCCGGCGGCGGCGACGATGATGTCGGCCTGCTTGAGGTGCGAGGAGAGGTCGCGGGTGCCGGTGTGGCACTGGGTGACCGTGGCGTTCTCGGACTTGCGGGTCAGCAGCAGCGGGATCGAACGCCCGATGGTGACGCCGCGGCCGACGACCACCACGTGCGCGCCGGCGATCTCCACACCGTGGTGGCGCAGGAGCTGGACGACGCCCTGCGGGGTGCAGGGCAGCGGGCCGGTCTCGTTGAGCACCAGGCGGCCGAGATTGGTCGGGTGCAGCCCGTCGGCGTCCTTGGCCGGGTCCATCAGCTCCAGGACGCGGTTGGTGTCGATGCCCTTGGGGAGCGGGAGCTGCACGATGTAACCCGTGCAGTCGGGGTTGTCGTTCAGTTCGCGGACGACGGCCTCGATCTCCTCCTGGGTGGCGGAGTCGGGCAGTTCGCGCTGGATGGAGCCGATGCCGACCTGCGCGCAGTCGCGGTGCTTGCCGTTCACGTACCACCGGCTGCCCGGGTCGTCCCCGACGAGCAGGGTGCCGAGGCCAGGGGTGATGCCCTGCTCCTTGAGCGCCGCGACGCGGACGGTGAGATCGGACTTGATCGCGGCTGCGGTGGCCTTGCCATCGAGAATCTGGGCAGTCATGGTCCCATCCTCGCGGATGCACCCGCCCGTGTACCAATTCGGGGTGCCCGACGTGCGCAGCGTTGCACTCCGGCAACATCTGCCCACCCAGGGTGGACAAACCGATGCTCCGCTCATGACGATGAAGCGCACAGTGGCGCGGTAGCACGGGGGGCGGACCGCTGATGCTGCTCCCTCCTCCGTGTGTGTGGCCGCTCCGTCCCCGAACACCGGTTGAAGGAACACCCTGATGAGCTTCGGCGAACCCACCAATCCGTACGGCCAGCAGCCCGGCCAGCCCCCGCAGAACCAGCCCGGATACGGCTACCCGCAGCAGGCCCCGCAGGGTGTTCCGCAGCAGGGCTACGGCTACCCGCAGCAGCAGCCGGGTGTCCCGCCGCAGGGCTACGGACAGCAGCCGGGCTTCGGTTACGGCACGGGCCGCCCCGAACTCGCCCACTGGGGACTCCGCTTCGCCGCGCTCCTGCTGGACGGCCTGGTCATCTGCGTCGGCTACATCTTCATCATCATCGGCGCCGCCCTGTCGGAGAGCTCGCCGGGCCTCGGCTCGGTGCTCGCGATCATCGGCTTCCTCGCCATGTTCGGCGTGGGCATATGGATGATCTACCAGGAGGGCAAGACCGGCCAGACGCTCGGCAAGAAGGCCCTCGGCATCCGCCTGCTCCGCGAGTCGGACGGCCGCCCGCTCGGCTTCGGCATGGCGTTCGTGCGCCGCATCGCCCACGCCCTGGACAGTTTCGCCTGCTACCTCGGCTGGCTGTGGCCGCTGTGGGACGAGAAGAAGCAGACGTTCGCCGACAAGGTCTGCTCCACGGTCGTCGTCAAGGCCAACTGACCCCCGACCCGCACCCGGAGGCCGCGCCCGTCACCGACGGACGCGGCCTCCGCGCGTGGACGGGCACCGGCGGATCGGCCCCTCGGGTGCCGGGGGATCGGCCCGCGTGTACGGGTGCCGGCGGCTCGGCCCGCCGGGTGGGCGACGGGAACGGCGGGGGTGGTGGGCCGGGTGGGCGGCCGGACCGGCTCAGCCCGCCGGGCGTGCGACCGGAGCCGGGGTGGTGCGCTCCACGACCGCGAAGTCGCCGGCCCGCAGCTTGAGCCGGTACCGCCCCTCGGGGTGGAGCTGTTCCGCGTACGCCGCCGGGTCCTCGATCGACTGGGCCCAGCCCGCGCTCAGGTCCAGGGCGAGGATGTCCGGGGCGGTCCCGGCCGCACCGCCGACCCAGTAGACCGTGCGGTCCGAGGTGAGGTGGGCCATCAGGTCGATGTCGGTCTCCACCCGGGCGCCGACCGGGATGGCGTCCAGCGCCAGCGCCGCCGCGCGCGCCCGGTCGTCCGTGCGGTAGGTGTCGGCGCGCAGCAGTTCGCGCAGCGGCAGGTGCTGGGTCATCGCCAGCGCGATGCCCACGGTCACCGGCACGACGACGTTCGCGTACGCGGCGAGCCAGGGCCGCTTCGATCCCCTCGACCGCCGGATTCCGTCGGCCATGGCGAGGAAGACCACCGGCATCAGGATCGCGCTGTAGTGCCAGATCATCCCCCAGTGGAACTCGTCCTGGGACATCAGCCGCCAGCCGAGCGTCGGCAGCACCAGCACCATCAGCGGCGAACGCAGCGCCATGAAGCCGGTGACGGCTACGAGGAAGAACAGCATCTCCAGCTTCACCGGGGAGTCGAGCAGGCCGAGCACGGAGTCGAGCAGGGTGATCTGCTTCTCCCCGTCGGTGTCGATCTTCTTCCAGTAGTCGTACTGCCCCGCACTGCTGGCCGCGGGGATCAGCACCAGCAGGGTCAGCGCGAACATGCCCGCGCCGAACAGCGTCACCAGCAGGCCCTGGAGCCGCCGGCCGAAGACGATCAGCAGGAAGCCGACGGCCGCGACCGTGGCGCCGAGGTCCTCCTTGACCAGCACCAGTGGCAGCGCCCAGAGGGCCGCGGCGGTCCACCGCTCCCGCAACAGCGCCCGGCAGACCAGGGCGATCAGCGGCACGGCGAGCGCGATCTCGTGGAAGTCGGCCTTCACCGCCTCCTGGAGTCCCCAGGACAGCCCGTAGGCGACGGTCACCCACGGCCCCCACCGGCCGCCGAGCAACTGCTGCACGGTACGGCCCACCACGACCGCGGAGGCGGCGAACAGGGCCGCCTGCGCGAACAGCAGGGCGAGCGCCGACGGCCAGATCCAGTACAGCGGCGCGAGGAGCGCCACCAGCGGGCTGAAGTGGTCACCGAGGATGAGGTAGCCGGGCCCCTTGATGTCCACGACGGGCGCCCGCAACTCGGCGTAGGCGCGTACCTCCTGCTCGAAGATCCCGAGGTCCCAGGAGGGCGAGTCGAAGCGGGCGTACTGGGCGTAGGAGTAGAGGAAGTACAGCGCACAGAGGACGGCGGCGATGACCAGGTACGGCCGCAGCGGGACCCGCTCGGCGGCGGAGGCGGCGGAGGCGGAGGCGGAGGCGGAGGCGGAGGCTGCTGCTGCCGGACGGACGTCGTCGTCGTCGGAGGGATCGGAGGGATCGGAGGGATCGGAGCGGGGGGCCGGGTCGGGCGCGGCGTCTGCGTCGGGGGCCGGGGCGGCGTCGGCCTCGGCCCCGGGGGATGGGACGGCCGGGGCGGTGCGCGGCTCGGGCACGACCGGGGCGGGGCGGGGGGCGGCCTGCGGCGCCGGGGTCGCGCCGGCGACGGGGTGCGCCGGGGCCGGTTCCGTGGGGGCGGGTCCGGTGGGGGCGGGTCCGGCGGGGGCGGGTCCGGCGGGGGCGGGTCCGGTGGGGGCCGGGGCCGACTCGTCCGGTCCCGCCGTCTCCGGTTCTGCCGTTTCCGGTTCCGTGGCCGCCGGTTGCGTTGCCTCCGGTCCTGTCGCGTCCGGTCCGGGGCCGGTGGCTCCGGGCCGCTGCCGGGCGTTGCCCATCCGCACTGGCTCCCCCATCGGTTTCACGTGGTCCACGGCTCGTACGGGACACGGCTCGTACGGGACACGGCTCGTACGGGACACGGCACGGCTCGTCCGCGGCCTCGTGTTCGAATCCTGCCAGGTCCCCCGCCGTGACCGGGGCCGCCCGGCCCGGCAATTCCGCGCGGGCACACCGGATTCCCCCCGCGCGCACCTACGCGAACGGCCCGCCGGTGGACCGGCGGGCCGTGGGGCGTGGCGTGCGCGGGGTCGCACGAGGGCGGATCAGTGGAAGAAGTGGCGCGTACCGGTGAAGTACATGGTCACGCCGGCCTTCTTCGCGGCCTCGACGACCAGCTCGTCGCGGACCGAGCCGCCCGGCTGGACGACCGCCTTGACGCCGGCCGCCGTCAGGATCTCCAGGCCGTCCGGGAACGGGAAGAAGGCGTCCGACGCGGCGTACGCACCGCGGGCGCGCTCCTCGCCGGCCCGCTCGACCGCGAGCTTGGCGGAGTCGACGCGGTTGACCTGGCCCATGCCGACGCCGACGGAGGCGCCGCCCTTGGCGAGCAGGATCGCGTTGGACTTGACCGCGCGGCACGCCTTCCAGGCGAACGACAGCTCGGCCAGTTCGTCGGCGGACAGGGCCTCGCCGGTCGCGAGGGTCCAGTTGGCCGGGTCGTCGCCGTCGGCCTGGAGCCGGTCGGTGACCTGGAGCAGCGCGCCGCCGTCGACCGGCTTGACCTCGACCCGGCCGGCCGGGGCGTCGGGGCAGCGCAGCACGCGGATGTTCTTCTTGCGGGCGAGCACCTCGACCGCGCCGTCCTCGTACGCCGGGGCGACGATGACCTCGGTGAAGATCCCCGCCACCTGCTCGGCCATCTCCAGCGTCACCGGGCGGTTGACGGCGATGACGCCGCCGAACGCGGACAGCGGGTCGCAGGCGTGGGCGTTGCGGTGCGCCTCGGCCACGTCGTCGGCGATCGCGATGCCGCACGGGTTGGCGTGCTTGATGATCGCGACGCACGGCTCGGCGTGGTCGTAGGCGGCCCGGCGCGCGGCGTCGGTGTCCGTGTAGTTGTTGTAGGACATCTCCTTGCCGTGGAGCTGCTCGGCCTCCGCGAGACCGCCCTCGCCGGAGGTGTAGAGCGCGGCCGGCTGGTGCGGGTTCTCGCCGTAACGCAGCACGTTCTTGCGCGTGTACGTGGCACCGGAGAAGTCCGGGAAGCCGGAGTCGTCGGCGGCGGCGTAGTCCGCGGCGAACCAGGCGGCGACCGCGACGTCGTAGGCGGCGGTGTGCTGGAACGCCTCGGCGGCGAGCCGCTTGCGGGCGGTGAGGTCGAAGCCGCCGTCCTGGACCGCGGCCAGCACGTCGGCGTAACGCCCGGGGCTGGTCACGACCGCCACGGACGGGTGGTTCTTGGCGGCGGCGCGGACCATCGAGGGGCCGCCGATGTCGATCTGCTCCACGCACTCGTCGTCGGAGGCGCCGGAGGCCACCGTCGCCTTGAACGGGTAGAGGTTGACGACCACGAGGTCGAAGGGCTCCACGCCCAGCTCGGCGAGCTGCTCACGGTGGGAGTCCAGGCGCAGGTCGGCGAGGATGCCGGCGTGCACGCGCGGGTGCAGCGTCTTCACGCGGCCGTCGAGGCACTCGGGGAAGCCGGTGAGCTCCTCCACCTTGGTGACCGGCACCCCGGCGGCGGCGATCTTCCCGGCGGTGGAGCCGGTGGAGACGAGCTCCACGCCCGCCTCGTGCAGACCGCGGGCGAGGTCTTCGAGCCCCGTCTTGTCGTAGACACTGACCAGAGCGCGGCGGATGGGCTTATTCACCGACATGACCGAGATGAACCTTTCGTCCCTCAATGCGATGGCCGTCACGGGCGATCCGCCCCACGGCCTCGACGAGCAGCTTGCGCTCGACTTCCTTGATCCGTTCATGGAGGGCGGCTTCGCCCTCCGGGGTGTCCTCTTCGGTCACCTCGACCACGCCCTGCGCGATGATCGGACCGGTGTCGACGCCGTCGTCGACGAAGTGGACGGTGCACCCGGTGACCTTCACGCCGTACGCGAGGGCGTCACGCACCCCGTGGGCGCCGGGGAAGCTGGGCAGCAGGGCGGGGTGGGTGTTGACGACCCGGCCGCCGAACGCGGCCAGGAACGCCTTGCCGACGATCTTCATGAACCCGGCCGACACGATGAGGTCGGGCTCGTACGCGGCGGTGGCGGCGGCCAGAGCCTCGTCCCACTCCTCGCGCGTCGCGTAATCCCGGACCCGGCGGACGAAGGTCGGCAGTCCGGCCCGCTCGGCCCGCTCCAGTCCCACGATGCCGTCCCGGTCCGCGCCCACCGCCACGATCCGCGCGCCGTATCCGGCGGGATCGGCGTCGATCGCGTCGAGCAGCGCCTGGAGGTTGGTGCCGGAGCCGGAGACCAGCACGACGATGCGGGCCGGAGCGGCGGAGGGGGGCGGGGAGGCCACGGCTGGGCCCTTTCTCGCGTACTGACGCAGGTGCGGATGGTGCGGCACGGAGTCTTTGTAGGGTCGTACGAAAGAAACTCGCCCCCGGATACGGGGAACCCTACGAACGCACCGGCCGTCAGCAACGATACCGGCACACCGGACGGCCCCCACGGGACGGGGGCGGGGCCGGGAGGTAGCGTCAGGGGACGCGAACCGCCCGCGAGGCGGAAACGACGAGATGGGGAAGACGTTCACCACATGCCGGACCGACGCCGCACCGCCTTCCGCCGTCCACTTCCCGAGCGGGACCACCTGATGCTGCGGGAGAGCGACCCCGCCTCGCCCGGCGCCTCCGGCAGCCCGGAGCACGGCCCCGCGTCCGGCCCCACCGGCTCCGCCACTCCGGTCCCGGGCGCCGGTTCGGATGCGGGCTCTGGTCGGGGTACGGGCTCGGGCTCGGATTCCGGTTCGGGCTCGGGCTCGGGTACCGGCGGGTCGCGGGCCAGCGGCGCGTCCGACGACAATCCGTTCGCGCCTCCGCCCGCGGGCCGGCCCGACCAGCCGTGGCAGCCGCGCCGGCCCTCCTCCCCGTCGAACGGCTCGGGCGGCTCGAACGGCTCGAACGGCTCGGGTGACGCCGATGGATCCGGCGACGCTCCGTCCGGCGGCGACCGGCCCTCCGGCTGGGGCAGCCGGTGGAGCGACCGTCAGCCCGGTGGCCAGGGCGGTGCCTTCGGCAAGGGCTCCGGTGGCACCGGCGGCGGACCGGAGGGCGGCGGCCCCGCTTCCGGCGGGATGCGCTGGGACCCGACCGATCCCGCGCAGCGCCGTGCCCGGTACGCGGTCCTGGGCGGGATGTGGGCGTTCTTCTTCGCCCTGTTCGATCTCCAGGAGATCGCCCTGCTGCTCGGCGCGCTCTCGGTCTACTGGGCCATCAGTTCGCTGCGCGCCAAGCCCAAGGAGTCGTACGCCGCCGGCGCCGCCGGGGACCGCACGCCGGCCTCCCGCGACCCGTTCGCCCGCCCGGCCGACGTACCGCCTGCCGGAACAGCGGACACCGCCCGGCCCGCCGCGGCTTCCGCGACGGCCGGCAAGCCGCAGACGACCGCCGCGATCGGCGGCCTGGTCGCGGCCGTGCTCGCGTTGGGGGTCGTCGCGGCGACGTACACCGTCGAACTGGTCTACCGCGACTACTACACCTGCGTGGACGACGCCCTGACCAAGACCAGCGCGCTGGCCTGCAACGATCTACTGCCGGAGCCGCTGGAGAAGGTCTTCGGCGTCAAGCGCTGACCTCCGGACCGCCCCGGTCCGCCGCTCACCCGTCCCCGCGCGGACCGTCGGACGCGACGGCCGGCCCGTCCTCCGGGGGGCCGCCCGCGACCGGGGCCGCCGCCGGCTCCGCCGCTCTCCGGACGCCGGGCGCGGTGTCGACCGGGCTGTCCGAAGGGGGTCCGGTCTTCGCCCCGCCGGAGGTTCCGGTCGCGCCGCCCGCGGTCGCTCCCCCGGTCTCCGCCGCTCCCCTGGCCTCCCCCACTCCCCCACTCCCGGCCGTGGCGCCCGCGGCCTCGCTCATGACGGCCCCGGCGGTTGCCCGGCCGATTCCGTCGCCCTCGCCGGCCGAAGGAGCCGGAGCGACCACCGGCGTCCGGTCCGCCGGCTCCGGGTCGCGCAGCACCCGGTCCGCCGGGCTCCGGTCCCGCTGCACCCGGTCCGCCGACTCGGGGTCCCGCTGCACCCGGTCCGCCGCCCTTCCCAAGGACGCCGCCTTTCCCGGGGACACCGCCTCTCCGAAGGACACCGGTGCGGGCGGGGCGGCCGGGAAGGTCCCCATGAGACCGCCCGACGCCCGCTTCAGCGAGGCCCAGCGTGCCTCCCGCTGCTGGCGGTCGTGCCAGGGGTCCGCGGGCATGAAGTCGTACGGTTCGAAGGCCGGACCGGTCGTGCCCTCCGCTCCGGGTGCACCCGACAGCGCCGCGGGCGGGCCTTCCGCCGCACCGGTCGGCGCCCCGGTCGGTTCCCCGGTCGGCGCCCCGCCCGCGTCCCGCCGTCCCCGACGCCACCAGCGGCCCTTCTTCCCTTCGGTACCGCCCCCCGAAGACGCCGCGACGGCCTTCGGACCGCCCCCGGCGGAGACGTCCTTCACGCCGCCGCTCCCGTCCGGCGCCGTCTCCGCGGTCACCGCCGGAGTGGGCCGCACCGCCGGCATCGCGGCGTCCCGGCGCCAGGCCCAGCCCTCGTCGCGCAGCCGCCAGTGCCGTAGCAACAGGGCGAACGGCACGCCGAGCGCCGCCGTCCACAGGACCGCCGCCGCACCGGTCCACCACCACACCGGCCCGAACGCGGCGAGCACCCCGGTGCCCAGAGCGCCGCCGGAGAACGCGGTGAGCAGCGCGGTGCCGATGCCGCAGCCGACCGCCGCCACCAGCGTCACCCGCGCCGTCTCGCCCGCACTCCACGCCTGCGCGCGGGGCATCTGCGCCGGGGCGGCGCGGCCCACGGTGAACCACGCCACCGCACACGCCGCCGCGACCGGAATCGCGGCGGCGGCCCAGTTCAGCGCGGTACCGGGGCCCGGCCCCGGCACCGCGGCCAGCAGCGGGAAGTCCGGCAGGGCCGGGGCCCCCTCGGCGCCGAGGGGGGTGACCATGGCGCCCGTGCCGAGCGCGAACCCCGGACCGAGGCCGTACGCCGCCCCCCAGCAGGCCGCGTTGGGGACGAGGGCCAGGGCGAGCAGCAGTACGGCGATCCGGCCGGCCCAGTCGCCCGCCAGGGTCAGGAAGCTGTGCTGCGCCTCGGGGAGGTCGCGGACCAGGGCCACGGTGACCAGCAGCGCGCCGCCGCCCAGCAGGACCAGCACCCCGGCGGTGGAGGCACGCCACACCGTCTCGGCGCGGGCCCGGAACAGTGACCGTGCCACCGCCTCCTGGAGCCGGAGCGGGGCCCAGGACGGCGTGCCGCCCGCCGGACGGCCGGACGCCGCCCACACCCCGGCCGCCACGGCGCCGACCACCACGACGACGAGCGGATACGCCAGCGTGGCCCGGTCGACGTCGAGCGCGGCACCGCGTACGTACCCGACCACACCGCCGGCGACCAGCAGGTATCCGGCGACCACCGCGTAGAGCAGCGCGGTGCCCGAGGGCCGCTCGGAGGGCAGGCCGTCCCCGTCGGCGCCACCGTCACGGCCGTCGCCCCCGTGGTCCTCGCTCCCGGTCAGCGCGTCCCGGCCCGCCCGGTACAACAGCCAGACGGGACCCGCCATCAGCAGCAGCGGCGCCGTCGCCACCGGGGCGGGAGCACCGCTGAGGGTGTCCGCGCGCACGAGATCGGCGCCGTGGCCCAGCAGCCAGAGGGCGGCCGAGGCGTGCAGGGCCTCCCCGGGGCCGGTCGCCGGGTAGGGCGAGCTGATCCACAGTGCCATCGCCAGGACGGCCAGGGCGCCGAGGCCGAGCCCCGCCGCGATCACCCCGCGGGCGAAGGCGGAGACCAGCGCGGCGGCCTGGCCGCGTCCGGGGGACAACATCGGGCTGCGCTCGGTCACTTGGGTCACACCCGCCATGCTGCCAACGACACGCGCTTATTCCGTGTAACGGGCGAATGACCGCTGTGTCGCTCAATATACGTTTATGTACTTTTTCACCCTTCGCGGTACGGCGGGGGCCCGCCCATGACGCGGGGTCCGGCCGAGACGGCCACCGCCGCCCCGCTGCCCTCCCCCAAGGAGCGGCGCAGGCTGCGCGAGGCGAAGTCCCTGAGCGAGGAGCAGGTGGCGACGGCGATCGGCGTCACGCCCGCCACCGTCCGTGACTGGGAGGCGGGCCGCACCCACCCCCGGGGCCGCAAGCGGGCCGCGTACGTCCGTCTGATCGGGAACGGCAAGGGCCCCGGCGGCGGCACCGGCAAGGGCTCGACCGGCAGCGGGAAGGGCCCCGGCGGCACGGCACGGCCCGGCTCCGGCGCGGGTGCGACGCGGTCCGCGCCGTCCGCCGCCGGCCGGGCCCGGACCGACCGCCGTCCCACCGCCCGTCCCTCCCCGCCGGTACCGGGCGACGCCCCGGCTGACCCGCAGCCGTCCGGCGACGGCACGGCCGGCCCCTCCGCCGTCACCGCCGCCTCCACCACCGACCCCGTCGAAGCCACCGGGAGCAGCACCGTGTCCCCGACCGAGCCCGACAGCGAAGAGGCCGCAGCCCCGGCCACGCAAGACGCCCGAGGGGCCGCAGAACGCGACGCCCCGTCCCTCACGGGTTCCGGAACCGTCGGTCCCGGCGTCCCCGGTGCCGGCGCCTCCCCTGCCGACGTCCCCGGTACCGACGCCTCCGGTGCCGACGTCTCCGGTACGGACGCCTCGGACCTCGGGGCGGGGCTCACCGCCGAAGAGGCGTTCGATGCCCTGTACACGTGGGCCGCTCCGGGGCTGATCCGCCAGACCTATCTGCTCACCGGTCGGCGCGCCCTGTCGCGGGAGGCCGTCGAGCGCGCCTTCCAGACGGCCTGGGACCGCTGGCCCGAGGTGGCCGTCGACCGGGACCCCGCGGGGTGGGTGCGCGCGGTGGCGTACGAGTACGCGATGTCACCCTGGCACCGGATGCGCCGGGCGCACCGGCACCCGGACACGCCGCCCACCGATCCGGCGCGGCGGGCCCTGCTGGACGCGCTGCTCGAACTGCCCCCGGCGAACCGCCGGACGCTGCTGCTCTACGACGGCGTCGGGATGGACCTGCCGGAGACCGCCGCCGAGACCGAGGCGAGCACCCTGGCCACGGCCGCCCGGCTGGTCAACGCGCGGGCCGCAGTGGCCGAGCGGCTGCCGGAACTGGCGGAGATCGCGTCGCCCGCCGAGCAGTCGGAGCTGCTGGGCCGGAGACTGACCGAACTCGCCCTCGACGAGCCCGCACCGGCTCTGCCGGCCCCACGCGCCGTGCGGGCCGGGAGCGAGCGCAAGGCGACCCTGTGGACCCGGTCGGCGATCGCGTTCGGGGCGCTGCTGATCGGCGCGACGGCGTTCACGCTGCACACCGCGCCCACCCGCTACGAGCAGCCGATCTCACCGGCCGAGCGGGTCAACGGCGTCCCTCCGCGCGGCGGCCCGGAGAAGCTGACGCCGCAGGACCTGCAGTTGCAGAAGGCGCTGCGTGAGCACCTGGCGCACGGCCCGGAACGGCTGGTGCCGCAGATCCGCTGACGTCCCGGCGGCCCCCGTCATCCGCGGGACCGGGCGCACCCCACGAACGCGGCGCGGGCCCGTGCCACCCGGTTTCTCCCGGGGACACGGGCCCGCGCCGTGCGTACTGCTCACGTGGTCGCGGCGGGCCTCCGCCGCGACGTGCGATCAGGCGCCGAGGATCTCGCGCGCCAGCTTGGCGGTCTCGGTCGGCGTCTTGCCGACCTTGACGCCGGCGGCCTCGAGGGCCTCCTTCTTGGCGGCGGCGGTGCCGGAGGAGCCGGAGACGATGGCGCCGGCGTGGCCCATGGTCTTGCCCTCGGGGGCGGTGAAGCCCGCGACGTAACCGACGACCGGCTTGGTGACGTTCTTCGCGATGAAGTCGGCGGCACGCTCCTCGGCGTCGCCGCCGATCTCGCCGATCATCACGATGAGGTCGGTCTCCGGGTCCGCCTCGAACGCCGCGAGGGCGTCGATGTGCGTGGTGCCGATGACCGGGTCGCCACCGATGCCGACGGCGGACGAGAAGCCGATGTCGCGGAGCTCGTACATCATCTGGTAGGTCAGCGTGCCGGACTTGGACACGAGACCGATGCGGCCGGGCTTGGTGATGTCGCCCGGGATGATGCCGGCGTTGGACTGGCCGGGGGTGATCAGACCCGGGCAGTTCGGGCCGATGATCCGGGTCTTGTTGCCCTTGGCGTTCGCGTACGCCCAGAAGGCGGCGGAGTCGTGCACCGCGATGCCCTCGGTGATCACGACGGCCAGCGGGATCTCGGCGTCGATCGCCTCGATGACGGCGGCCTTGGAGAACGCCGGCGGCACGAAGAGCACCGACACGTCGGCACCCGTCTTCTCGATCGCCTCGGCGACGGTACCGAAGACCGGGACCTCGGTGCCGTCGAAGTCGACGGAGGTGCCCGCCTTGCGCGGGTTGACGCCACCGACGATGTTGGTGCCGTCGGCCAGCATGAGCTTGGTGTGCTTCATGCCCGTGGCGCCGGTCATCCCCTGGACGATGACCTTGCTGTCCTTGGTGAGGAAGATAGCCATGGTGTTGGAGTCCCTCGTCCTTTACTTCGCAGCCGCGGCGAGCTCGGCAGCCTTGTCGGCCGCGCCGTCCATGGTGTCCACGCGCTGCACGAGCGGGTGGTTGGCGTCGGAGAGGATCTTGCGACCCAGCTCCGCGTTGTTGCCGTCGAGGCGCACGACCAGCGGCTTGGTGACGGCCTCACCCTTGGACTTGAGCAGCTCAAGTGCCTGGACGATGCCGTTGGCGACCTCGTCGCACGCGGTGATGCCACCGAAGACGTTGACGAACACGGACTTGACGTCCGGGTCGCCGAGGATGATCTCCAGGCCGTTCGCCATGACCTCGGCGGAGGCGCCGCCACCGATGTCGAGGAAGTTGGCGGGCTTCACGTTGCCGTGGTTCTCACCGGCGTACGCGACGACGTCCAGGGTCGACATGACCAGGCCGGCGCCGTTGCCGATGATGCCGACCTCGCCGTCCAGCTTGACGTAGTTGAGGTTCTTGGCCTTGGCGGCGGCTTCGAGGGGGTTGGCCGCGGCCTTGTCCTCGAGGGCCTCGTGCTCGGGCTGGCGGAAGTCGGCGTTCTCGTCGAGCGAGACCTTGCCGTCCAGCGCCAGGATGCGGCCGTCCTTGGTCTTCACCAGCGGGTTGACCTCGACGAGGAGCGCGTCCTCGGCGACGAAGGTCTCCCACAGCGTCACCAGGGCCTCGGCGACACCCTCGGCCACGTCGGCCGGGAACTTCGCCTGGGCCACGATCTCGCGGGCCTTGACGATGTCGACGCCGTCGACGGCGTTGACCGGGACCTTCGCGAGGGCCTCGGGGGTCTTCTCCGCGACCTCCTCGATGTCCATGCCGCCCTGCACCGAGGCCATGGCCAGGAAGGTGCGGTTGGTGCGGTCGAGGAGGTACGAGACGTAGTACTCCGCCTCGATCTCCGGAGACAGCTCGGCGATCATCACCTTGTGGACCGTGTGGCCCTTGATGTCCATGCCGAGGATGTCGGTCGCGCGGGCAACCGCCTCGTCGGCGTCGGCGGCGAGCTTCACACCGCCGGCCTTGCCGCGACCGCCGACCTTCACCTGCGCCTTGACGACGGACTTGCCGCCCAGCCGCTCGGTCGCCTCGCGGGCTGCCTCAGGCGTGTCGATGACTTCACCGGCCAGCACCGGTACACCGTGCTTGGCGAAGAGGTCCCTCGCCTGGTACTCGAACAGGTCCACGCGCGTCCGTCCCTTTTAGTGGTCTCGCGGTTGGTTCAATGCGTGGGCGTGCCGCGAGGGGCAACGTGACGGCAACTGTCACCAGGAAGGCGCACACGGTGTCCGGTACGCGGCATGTCCATCCGGCAGGTTATCCCCGCGCTCGGCCGGACCCTAAATCGCGGATCACACAAGCGCGGTGATTACGGTCACAGGAGGTCCTGGTGACCGGGCCCCTGCGGGACAAACCGCGCGCACCGACGGGGCTTTCGGGGGCGCGCGGAGCGCGGTGACGGGCGGCGGGGGTGTGCGGGGTGCGGGACGGCCGGCGGGGGTGTGCGGGGTCCGGGACGGGCGGCGCTTTTCCGGGTCTACCGGCGGGTGGCGGCCGCACCGGGCTCCCGTTCCGGCAGGGGCAGGGGGCGCTTCTCCAGCGCGGCGGCCATCACCTCCGGGAAGCGGTCCGGGGTGCAGGCGAAGGCGGGCACCCCGAGCGCGGCCAGCGCGGCGGCGTGCTCGCGGTCGTAGGCGGGTTCCCCGTCGTCCGAGAGCGCGAGCAGCACCACGCACTGCACACCGGAGGCCTTCATCGCCGCCACCCGCTCGATCATCCGGTCCCGTACGCCCCCCTCGTAGAGGTCGCTGATGAGCACCAGCACGGTGTCGGCGGGACGCGTGATCCTCGACTGGCAGTAGGCGAGCGCACGGGCTATGTCCGTGCCGCCGCCGAGCTGCACGCCGAAGAGGACGTCCACCGGGTCGTCCAGTTCGTCGGTGAGGTCCACGACCGCGGTGTCGAAGACGACGAGACGGGTGTCGAGCGTCCGCATCGAGCCGAGCACCGCACCGAAGACCGAGGCGTGGACCACGGACGCGGCCATCGAGCCGGACTGGTCGACACAGAGGATGACCTCCTTCCGCACGGCCGCGGCGGCCCGCCCGTGCCCGACGAGGCGCTCCGGAACGACGGTGCCTGCGGGGGCCGTTCGCGGGTGGAGGGCCGTGTGGGCCTGGAGGGCCGTGTGCGGGCGGGGCGCCGTTCGCGGGCGGGGCGCGTCGGGGGCGCTGGGGGTTCCCGGGTTCCCGGCGCGCTCCGGGGGCTCGGCGTGGCCCGGGGGCCCGGCGTGGTCCGGGGGCTCGGCACGGTCGAGGGGCGTCGGGCGCTCCGGGGTCTCGGTGTGCTCCGGGGGCTGCATGTGGTCAGCGGTCTGCGCGTGGTCGTGCGTCTCCGCGTGGTCGTGGGCGTCGGCGTGGTCCGGGGGCGATGGGGCTTCCTGGGCCTCCTGGGCACGCGGCGGGAGGGTCACGTAGTTCTTGAGGTTGGCCCTGATGGTCCGGTCCCAGTCGATGTCCCGGTGGCGCGGGCGACTGGTACGCGCGGAACGGTCCAGCGCGCCGGTCAGCGTGGCGCGGGTCCGGCTCGCCAGCCGCCGCTCCAGGTCCTCGACCACCTTGCGCACCACGGTCCGGGCCGTCTCCCGCGTGGTCTCGGGCATGGCCTTGTTGAGGGAGAGGAGCGTGCCGACGAGGTGGACGTCCGCCTCGACCGCCTCCAACAACTCCGGTTCCAGCAGCAGAGCGCCGAGCCCGAGCCGGTCCATGGCGTCCCGCTGCATGATCCGGACCACCGAGGTCGGGAAGTAGGTGCGGATGTCGCCGAGCCAGCGGGCGACGGAGGGCGCGGAGGCGCCGAGCCCCGCCGTGCGGTCGCCCTTGCCCCGGCCGTCGTTCCTCTTTCCGCCGTCGCTCTTCACCCCGCCGTACAGGGCGGTCAGCGCGGCATCCATGGCGACGTCCCGCCCACCGAGCCGACTCCCGGTGCTCTCCGCCGCGTCTGGGCCGAGCACCATCCTCCAACGCCGCAGCCGTTCCGCGTCGTGCGCACCGTCGTGCGCATCATCGTCTGCGCCGTCGTGTGGCGTCGGTCGCGCGTCCGTCGGCTTCCCCCCTGCCACTGCCGTCCCCGTTGCCACTGCCGTCCCCGTTGCCACGACCGTCCCCGTTGCCACTGCCGCAGCCGCGGCCGCCGTGTCGGCAGCAGTTGCGTCGTCCCGTCCGTGCGTCCCGTCGTCACGCACCCGCATCCCGTCATCCCCCTTCATCGCGCTCCGCCGCTTCGTCGCGGTCCGCCGCCCGTCGGCGTCCCCGTGGCCGTGCCCGCCGTCTCCCGCCCGGTCCCACCGTCCTCGGACATCGCGTCGCCGGGTGGTGCTCCGGTTGCGGGGCCGAAACCGAGCAGCAGACGCAGGACGGGGGTCACCGCCTCCGCCCTCAACCGGTCGGTTCCGGGGCCGAAACCAGGAACGGGTGGCCTCGGGCCTCCCGCCGCCCGGCCGGCGGGAGGCCCGCCGTGCCGGACCTGCTCGCCCACGGCGCGTCGGACAGCGGGCTCGAACGTGGCGAACGTGCGGCGCAGCAGCGGCAGTACGTCGGTGAAGGCGTTCGGGGGCAAAGCCGTCAGCCAGGTGTCCAGCAACGTGAGCAGCCGTTCGTCGTGGACCAGGAGCATCCCGCCGCCGGCCGCCCCGCCGACGAAGCCTTCGATCCAGGCGGCGGCGTCCTCCGGGGGCACGCCGGGCGAGAGCGCGAGCCCCATGAGCCGGGCGGCTCCATCCTCGTCGAGCCGTCCGTCGTCCAGCAGCAACCGGGCGGCCCGGCCCCGGACGAGGCCGGCGACGGAGTCGCGGGTCGCAAGCGTGCGGAGGACCCCGGTCCAGCGCACGCGAAGACCGACGGCCTCCGGCCGAGGGCCCTGCGGCGCACCGTTCCCGGACCGTGCGGTGCCGGTGAGCGGGCTGTCGGGGGGCGCGGTGCCGGTGAGCGGGCTGTCGGCAGGCGCGGTGCCGGTGAATGCGCTGCCGGAAGGCGGGCTGTCGGCAGGCACGCTTTCGGTGCGCGTGCCGTTTTCGGCCCGTGCGCTGTCCGTGGGGGCGCTGCTCCCCGCCCGTGGGCTGTCGGTGAGCAGTCCCACCGCGGCGTGCACGCCGTCGAGCCGGCTTCGGAGCTCTTCTGCCCCGTCGGGGTCGAGGCCGGTGGAGGCGGCAGGCAGGCCGACGCAGATCCGTGCGGCGATCCCGGTGGCGACCTCGGTCAGTGCGGCGGTGTCGGTACCGCGGACGTCTCCGTACCGCAGAGTGCGGGCCAACGCGGGCAGGGCGTCGGCGAGATGGCCCACGTCGGCGTCGAGCGCGGCCCGGTCGGCGAGCGCCCGCATCACGACCGGCAGCGCTTCCGGCAGCCCGGCCAGCAGGCAGCGTTCGGCCAGCCCGGTGACCTCGGCGAGCGAGCGGGACGTCTCGGCCTCGGCCGCCGCCCTCGCGGTCGCGGCGGAGCGGACGGTGGTGCCCCAGACCCCCGCCTCCACGATCCGGACGTGGAGCTCCGGCTCCCAGGCCAGCCGCCAGCTCTCCCGGAACGTGCCGGTGCTCCCCCGGCCGGCGGCCGGTTCGCCCCAGTCGACCGAGAGCAGCCGCAGCCGGTGCAGGAGTCGGCTCCTGTCGCCGTCGGTCTCCTTGCGCAGGTCGAGTTCGAGCTCCCGCAGGGTGGGTTCCGGGGGGAGCCGCAGCCGACGCTGGGCACGTGCCAGATCACGCTGGAGCGGCACCGCGGGCGCGTCGGGCGGCACCTCGCCCAAGACGTCGCCGACCACCAGCCGGTCCCGGACGAGGGAGAGCGGGACGTCGGACCCCTCGCACATCACCGCCCGGACGGCATCGGTGGTCTCGGCGAGTCCGGGCATCGGCCGGCCCCGCAGTGCGGCCAGAGTGGCGGCGAGCCGCACGGCCTCGATCACGTGGGCGGAGGAGACGAAGTGGTCCTCGTCCCGCAGCAGTCCCGCCACCTTCGTCAGCCACCGCTCCACCGGCCGGTCGGCGGCGGCGAAGAGGTGCGCGTACCAGCCCGGCGCGTCGATGCCCGCGCCGTACCCGCTGTGCCGGGCCAGTCTGCGGTGCGTCCACGGCACCCAGGTCGTCTCGGTCCTCACCTTCGGGAGCCCTTTGAGCAGGGCCCGGTCCGCGGCGAGCGTCGTCCTCTCCGCCAGTGCGGGCACGTGCCAGGCGCCGCAGACGACGACCGTCTCCCCGTCCCCGAACTCCTTGCGGGCGGCGCGGATCCGCAGGCGCATGTACGCCTCGCGCACCGCGTCCCGTGGGTGGCCGCCGTCTCCGTACGCCCCGCGCAGCGCGACCATGGCCTCCGCGAGCGCGGCGAACGGCTCCGCCGGGTCCGCCTCTTCGCCGGCCCCGCCCGCGACGCCGGTGGGCGTGCCGGTTCCCGTACCGGCCGGGGACCCGGTACCGGCCGGGGACGCAGTGCCGACCGGGGAGCCGGTGGGGGCGGGCGGGCGGTGTTCGATCACGTCCTCCCACCATGCCTCCGGGTCTTCGTACCCCGCGATCCCGGCGAGGACGGCGATCGGGTCGGCCGCCGGGTCGGCCTGGTGGTCGACCGGCTGGTCGGCGGGGGCCTCGGGACCGTCCGACGTCTCCTGCTCCCCCGCGGCGGCCAGAGCCAGGGAGTGCGCCGCGGGCAGGTCGATGAAGCGGACCGCGGCGCCGTGCGTCTGTGCCCAGCGCACCGCCACCCACTCGGGCGAGAACTCCGCCATGGGCCAGAACGACGCCCGGCGGGGGTCGTCCACGGCGTGCGCGAGCAACGCCACCGGCGGGCGCATCGCGGGATCGGCGGCGAGCGGCAGCAGAGCGTCTCCCTCCGGCGGGCCCTCCACCAGCACGACGCGCGGCCGGCGTGCCTCCAGCACGGCGAGCACCGCGCGGGCCGAGCCCGGACCGTGGTGCCGCACCCCGAGCAGCAGCGGCCCGCCCGGCTCCCGGGCGCTCACGCGGCGGCCTCACGGCAGGCGCGGTAGAAGTCCTTCCAGCCCTCCCGCTCGCGCACGACCGTCTCCAGGTACTCCTGCCAGACCAGCCGGTCCGCAGCCGGGTCCCGGACCACCGCGCCGAGGAGCCCGGAGGCGATGTCCCCTGCGCGCAGCACGCCGTCGCCGAAGTGCGCGGCGAGCGCCAGGCCGTGGGTGACGACGGAGATCACCTCAGCGGTGGAGAGCGTGCCGGAGGGGGACTTGAGCCTGGTGCGGCCGTCGGCGGTGACCCCGTCGCGCAGTTCCCGGAAGACCGTGACCACCCGGCGGATCTCGGCCGACCCGTCGGGCGCGGACGGCAGGTCGAGGGAGCGCCCGAGCTGATCGACGCGCCGGGAGACGATCTCCACCTCGGCCTCGACCGTGGCGGGCAACGGCAGCACCACGGTGTTGAACCGCCTGCGCAGCGCGCTGGACAGTTCGTTGACCCCGCGGTCCCGGTCGTTGGCGGTGGCGATGACGTTGAACCCCTTGACCGCCTGGACCTCCTGGCCGAGTTCGGGGATGGGGAGCGTCTTCTCCGAGAGGATCGTGATGAGGGAGTCCTGCACGTCGGCGGGGATGCGGGTCAACTCCTCGATGCGCGCGGTCGACCCGCCGGACATGGCGCGCATCAGCGGGCTGGGCACCAGGGCGTCGCGGCTGGGGCCCTCCGCGAGCAGCCGCGCGTAGTTCCAGCCGTAGCGGACCGCTTCCTCGGGGGTGCCCGCCGTGCCCTGCACCAGCAGGGTCGAGTCGCCGCTGATGGCCGCGGCGAGGTGTTCGGACACCCAGGTCTTGGCGGTGCCGGGCACGCCCAGCAGGAGCAGCGCGCGGTCGGTGGCCAGGGTGCTGACGGCGACCTCCACCAGGCGGCGCGGGCCCACGTACTTCGGCGTGACCACCGTGCCGTCCGGCAGGGCGCCGCCGAGCAGATAGGTGGCGACGGCCCAGGGTGAGAGCCGCCAACGCGCGGGGCGGGGGCGGTCGTCGGCGGCGGCGAGCGCGTCGAGTTCCGCCGCGAAGGCATCCTCCGCGTGTGCCCGCAGCACCTCGGAGCCGGCGGGTGCCGGGAGCGCGGGCGTGGTCGGGACCGCCCCGGCCGGGGCGGTGGTCGGGGCGCTCACGGTGCTTTCGGACACGGTCATGGATCCCCCTCCAGATCGGTCGGCCTGCTGTACGACCACGGTGCACCATGCCACTGACAATCGACCGTCGTCGCAGTTCAGGGCGATTGTCAGTGGGGCGTCCTACCGTCGTTCCCATGCTGGTACCTCACGGAGGAGAACCCACGCGCGGCGCCGGAACGGCGGTGCGTCGGACGGTGGATCAGGTCATGGCACTCGCTCCTGACGAGACCTCACGCCGGGCGGGCGCCGGGCTCGGCGTGCCCGGCGCGTGGTCGGGCACCGGGCACGACGCCACGGGGGCCGTGTGGGGGTCCTGCGAGGGCGGCGGGGGCCGGCCTTACCGGACCGCGGTGGACACCGGCGGGCCCGCGTACACCTGCTCGTGCCCCAGCCGGAAGTCTCCGTGCAAGCACGCGCTGGGGCTGCTGCTGCTCCACGCGTCGGATCCGGCGGCGGTGCCGGTGGGCGAGGCGCCCGAGTGGGCCTCGGCCCGGCTGCACGGCCGACCCGACCGTACCGGGACGAAGGGGGCCCCGGTGACCGCGTCGGCGACCGGCGACCCGGAGGCGGCGCGCCGGCGCGCGGAGCGCCGGGCGGCCCGTGTCACCGCGGGTGTCGAGGAGTTGGCGCAGCGGCTGGCGGACCTGGTCCGCGGGGGCTTCGCCGCTTCGGAGCAATCCGGCGACGCCCTGTGGCAGGAGACCGCCGCCCGCATGGTCGACGCCCAGGCCCCCGGGCTCGCCTCTCGGGTGAGGGACTTGGGCGCGCTTCCCGCGTCCGCCTCCGGCCGGCCGGACCGTCTGTTGGAGGAGTGCGCGCTGGTGCATCTGCTCGCTACCGCCTGGCTGGGCCGGGACCGGCTGCCGGGCCCCCTGGCGGCCACCGTGCGGACCCGGATCGGGCTGCCCTCCTCCGCACAGGGCATCCCGGTCCGCGACCACTGGACGGTGCTCTCCCGGCACGACGTCCCCGACGGCAGACTCGTCGCCCGACGGACCTGGCTGCACGGCAGGCGGTCGGGTCGGGCCGCGCTGCTCCTCTCGTTCGGCGCCCCGGGCCGCGCCCCCGCGCCGTCCCTCCCGGTCGGCACGACCTGGGACGCCGAGGTCACCCCCTATCCGGGCGGTAGCCAGTACCGCGTGGAGCTGGGCGGCGACGCCGCAGCGGCCGAGTCACCGGACGGTCCGCCGCCCGGCGTCTCCGTCGCCGCAGCCGTCGCGGTCTACGGCGGGGCGCTGGTGGAGGACCCGTGGCTCGCATCCGTGCCGGTGGTGCTGGACCAGGTCATACCCGTGCCGTCGGGGGACGGTTGGCAACTGGCCGACGAGAAAGGGGAATCCGCGGTCCCGATCGCACCGGCCGCGGCGGCGGGACCGGGGCTGTGGCGGCTGGTCGCCGTCTCCGGCGGCGGACCGCTGACCGTCTTCGGCGAGCTGGGACACCGCGGGTTCGATCCCCTGGCCACCTGGTCGCCGACGGAGGAGGAGGGCCGCGTGCCGGGCACCGTACCGCTCGGCTGAGGGCCGTCCGACGCCTCTGCGGCCACCGACGCGCCCCGCCCTCCCCCACGCCCGACACCACGCGTACCGCCGCGGGACTTCCGCACCGCACCGGCCGGCGAGCCCGTATCCCGCCCCACGCTGGAGGAAACCCATGCTTCCCGTGCACCGCGCCGACGGAGACGTGCCTGCCCCCGACCCGCATGCCGTGCCGGACGCCGACGCGCCGTCCGCGGCCTCGTGGGACGAACTGGTGACCTCGGCGCTGCTGGGCACCGACCGCAGGCCCCCCGCGCCCGGCCTCGCACCCGGTACTCAGGACGCCCCGCGCGCCCTGCTGGACGCCGCCGCGCTGCACACCGTCCGCCGGCGCGCCGGTCTGTCTCCCGCACCGGCGGCGGCCCTGCCCGGCCGCGCCCCCGACGATCCGCGCCCTTTGCTGCCTCCGGCCGCCGAACTGCGGCTGGCCCAGTTGCTGGCCGACCGGACGGCCCCTTCAGGAGGCCGTCGGGGCGCCGCCCCCGACCTCACCGAACTCATCCCGCAGTGGCTGACCACCGCCAACCGGCGGGGGTTCAGGCCGCCCGCCGTGCTGCTGCCCGCCTTGCTGGACGCGGCACGGGCCCGCACGGATCTCCGGCCGAACGCGCTCGCCTTCGCCGGTGCGCGCGGCCTGTGGCTGGCGGCGCTCAACCCGGAATGGAAGTTCGCGCTTCGGGACTCCGCCCGCCGCGAGAGGACCGGCGTGCCCGATCCGGAAGCCACCCGCAGGGTGTGGGAGGAAGGACTGTTCGCGGAACGTGTCGCGCTGCTGGCCGCCATCCGGTCGGCCGACCCGGCCGGCGCGCTCGCCCTGCTCGTGTCCACCTGGTCCGGTGAACGGGCCGAGGACAGACTGATGTTCCTCGATTCTCTGCGCACCGGGCTGTCCGCCCCGGACGAGGAGTTCCTGGAGCAGGCGCTCTCCGACCGGAGCCGCAACGTCCGCGCCACCGCGGCCGAGCTGCTGTCCGCGCTGCCGGAATCCGCCCTGGGCGCGCGAATGGCGGCACGCGCGAGGAGCTGTGTCCACCTGGACCGCACCGGGGGCGGAGCCTCGATCGCGGTGGAGGCCCCGCACGAGTGCGACACCGCGATGCAGCACGACGGGGTGACGGCGACGCCTCCGTCCGGGCGGGGGGAACGGGACTGGTGGCTGGGGCAGTTGGTGGAGGCCACACCGTTGGCCACGTGGTCCGAGCGGTTCGGGTCGCGTACGCCGCAGGAGATCGTGGCGCTGCCGGTCGCGGACGGCTGGACCGACAGTCTGCACGCGGCCTGGTGCCGGGCCGCCGTCCGCCAGCGGGACACGGTCTGGGCGCGAGCCCTGCTCGGCGCACCCACCACCCCGCCCACCCAGGGCACCGGGACGGCGTCGCTCGCCGAACGCGCCAAACTGCTCGCCACTCTGCCGCACGCGGAACGCGCCGACTGGGTGGCGGGGTTCATAGCGGCGCACGGCTTGTCGGAGGCGTTCCAGTTGCTGGGCGTCTGCACGGTGCCCTGGTCGGGGGCGCTCGGCAGCGCGGTGGTCGACGCGCTCGACATCGCCCGCGACGCGGGCAGTTACCCCTGGAGTTTCAGCGGGGTGATGGGGCTGGCCGAGCGCTGCCTGGACCCTGGCGAGGCGGACCGGCTCAGCGTGCTCACCGCCGCACAGGACGAACAGGAGGATGCCTCGCCCGGCGCGGACGGCTACTGGTCGGAGGCATTCCAACGGCTCGTCTCCACCCTGCGGTTGCGGGCCGCGATGGAGACGGAGCTGACCCCGGTCGCCCTATGATCCGTGGCGCCCCGCCGGACAGCCGGACGGGGTGCGGGCGGATACGGATACGGGTTCGGGGCCGAGCGGGTGGGGTGCGGCACCGGGGATCGGGCCCGCCCTCCGAACGCCCGGTTCACGCCCGGTTTCCAGCCTGGCTCACGCCTCCGCGGGCTGGCGGACGTTGGCGCGCACCCATGCGACGATCGAGGTGGTGGTGGCTCCGGGGGTGAAGATCTCCGCCACCCCGCGCTCCTTCAGCGGCGCGATGTCGTCCTCCGGGATGATGCCGCCACCGAACAGCTTGATGTCCTCCGCGTCCCGCTCCTTCAACAGCTCAATCACCTTGGCGAACAGCGTGTTGTGGGCGCCGGAGAGGATCGAGAGCCCGATCGCGTCGGCGTCCTCCTGGATCGCGGTGTCCACGATCTGCTCGGGCGTCTGGTGGAGACCGGTGTAGATGACCTCCATGCCGGCGTCGCGCAGAGCGCGGGCGATCACCTTCGCGCCGCGGTCGTGGCCGTCGAGTCCCGGCTTGGCCACCACCACTCGGATCGGACCGGTCACACCCATCACTGCCTCCACAGGGGTCGCCCGCGTCCAAGAACCGCGGATGTGAACGAACGTTATCCCCAGCATCCCGCACCGTGCCGTTTCGCGACCGGCCGGGAGGGGGAAATCACACGTGGGACGCATTTCACCGAGTGCCGTCCGCCGCGCGACGTCGTTCGCCGCGCCGGGGCCGGCCACACGGGGAGCCGCCAAGAGGTCGCCGTACCACCGTGCCGCCAGCCGCACGGCACGGTGGTACGGCCCTGGTCGGCCGCCCCGGCACGCCACCGACTCCGGACGTCGTGACGACGCCCGGAGTTCGGCCGAGGCCGGACGGTTCGACGCCTCGCCGCCGGAGCCCCCGGTGGCGTGCGGGGCGGCAGACGCTCCCGCACGCCGACGCAGGAGGTCGGCCATGAAGATGTTCTCCTCAGCCTTCGCTTCGCTCATGCCATCGCGACCGAACGCGCCGCGCCTCTCCTCCACCGTGCTCGGGGCGACCGTCCTGGAGGTGCTGGTCCTCGCCTGGCACCTGCTGCTTCACCCCTCCGGGATCACCCCCGAGCGTCCCCGCCCCGGCGGCCGCCCCGACACCGGCCAGCCCACCGACCGTGCGCAGCGCGCCGGACCCGGCGAGGAACCGGGCTCCGGCACCCCGCCGGCCGGCACCTCGTCGGACAGCACCCCGCCCGTCGGCACGACGCGCCCGGCGGAGGCGGTGGTGACGCCGCTCGGAGCCGTGCAGGGCGGCGGATCCGACGCCGACCGGCCGGTGGTGCTGCTGCACGGGTTCATCGACAACCGGTCGGTCTTCGTGCTGCTCCGCCGCTCACTCGCCCGGCACGGCCGCCGCCACCTGGAGTCGCTCAACTACGCGCCCCTGACCTGCGACATCCGCACGGCGGCCGAGCTGCTCGGCAGACACGTCGAGGAGATCTGCTCCCGTACCGGGCAACGGGAGATCGACATCGTGGGACACAGCCTGGGCGGCCTGATCGCCCGGTACTACGTGCAACGCCTCGGCGGCGACCGCCGCGTACGCGTCCTCGTCACCCTCGGCACCCCGCACGGGGGCACCGCCGCCGCACCCGCCGCGAGCGTGCACCCGATCGTCCGCCAGATGCGCGGGGGCTCCGCCCTCATCCAGGAACTGCGGCTGCCCGCACGGGGATGCCGGACCCTGTTCTTCTCCTTCTGGAGCGAGTGGGACCGGGTGATGGTCCCGGTGACGACGGCTCGTGTCGACCATCCTGATCTCCTCGCGCAGAACGTCCGGGTCGTCGGCATCGGACATCTGGCGCTTCCGGCGCATCCCGCGGTCGCCGCGCGCATCCGGCAGATCCTCGACTCGCCCGGCACGGTGTACGCCCATGACACGGCATACACCCGAGACGCCGAGGACGCCGAGGACGCAACGTTTCCCTCCGGCCCCAGGCCCCCCATCGCGCGTTCCACCACCGACGACGCCACGGTCGCCTGACCGACCACCGTCACCCCGGACGAGCCACAGGCCACCACGTCCCCGACGACACGAAGAGCGAAGAAGCAGCCAAGGCTCAGGTCGGCGCGCCGGGTTGACGGCACACAGGGAGACGACATGCGGCATTCGCCCCTCGATGGACCGGTACACACCCGACCCTGCACAGTTCCGGCAACACGCCAGTAATAGAACAGAGTTCGAACGAATCGCCAACGCCCCGTGCCCGGTGGAACGAAAGATGCCCGTTTGCCCGATTCCGTGGGACCCAAACCCTCGCCGAAGATTGTCGCGCCCGCATACCGCCGGGTACAGTCGCCGCCATTGCTTCCCCGGGGAATCCCCCACCACCCCGGGACGGGTCCTGCTGCCGAGGCGAGAGAGAAGTTGGTGAACGACCAGCACCCCCACGCCACCGGGTACGTCGGATACGACTCCGGGACGACCAGCAGCTACGCCGTGGATCCGCTCTTCGGAACCTTCCCCGGCGGCCAGGACGGCACCGGCGCGGCCGCCTACGGCCACGGTCATGACGGCGGTCCGTACGCCGGCTACGACACCGCGCAGGCGCAGAGCGGCTACGCCGAATCCTGGACGCACGAGCAGGACGCCCCGTACGCCTATCCCGGGCAGGCCGAGCAGGCCCCCGGCAGCGCGCAGCAGGGATACGACTCCGCCGGCTGGCAGGCCGCCGGCCACCCGGCGCCGGACGCACCGGACCCCTCCGGGCAGTGGGCCACCGGCGACTGGCAACTGGCCCCGACGCAGAGCGGTACCGGCCTCTGGAACCAGTCCTGCACCGACGACTTCCCGGCCGCGGCCTACACCGCGGTGCCGGACGGCGGCACCTCCCCGTACGACACCCCCGGCTACGGCACGGCGGTCTACGGCACCGGCGACCAGGACACCTTCGGCGCGGGCTTCGACACCACCGCCTACGCGGCCACGGCCTTCGCGACCGGCACCGGCGGTTTTGACCTCCTCGCGCCGGACGGCGGGGCCCACACCGCGTCCCCCTTCGAGACGGGCGCCTTCGACACCTCGGCCCTGGATCCCCACGGCTACGACTCGGCCGCCTTCGGGGCCACCGGCTTCGAGACAGGGACGTACGGGGCGACCGCGTACGACACCGGGGCCTACGACGCGACCGCCTGGAACCAGGCCGGACCGTCCGACGCCACGCCCGGGACGGCCGACTACGCCCCCGAACATTCGTCGGGTCGCGCGCCCGAACACGGGGCGCCCGAACAAGCGACGCACGAACGGGCCACCGATCCGGACGTCTCCGGCGACGCGCACCACGCCGCCGACGACGACGCCCCGTACGGGCAGCACCCCTACGGAGACGCGGAGCCGGGCGGCCCGGCCGACGAGGACGCCGAGCACGGGACCGCGGCGGAGCATCACGACGCCGGCCCGCACGCCCCCGCCGGAACGGTCCGGCCCGGTGGGCGGTCCGCGACCCGCAACCGCGCGCGGCGCCGTACCCCGTCGAAGCGGTCGGCGCTGCTGACCGTCGCCGTGCCCTCCGCCTGCGTGATGAGCGTCGCCGGGATCGCCGCGGCCTCGGTCGGCGGCATGGGCGGCGAGGAGAGCAAGGACAACGGCAAGACGGCGATGGCGGCCGACGACGACGCCACCGTCAAGACCGTCGCCGCGGCCAACAGCAAGCTGGACACCCAGCTCGCCAACGTCCGGGCCGCGGGCGAGGACTTCCGGGACCGGGCCAGCCGCACCCAGGAGCGCATCGACCTGGCGGCGCGCGCAGCCGCCGAGAAGAAGAGGCGGGCGGACGAAGCGGCCCGCAAGGAGGCGGCACGGCCCAAGTTCGTGCTGCCGGTCGAGCAGCACGGCCTGAGCGCCTACTACGGCCAGGCCGGGGTGAACTGGATGTCGGTGCACAGCGGCATCGACTTCCCCGTCTCCTACGGCACGCCGGTGATGGCCGCGACCGACGGCACCGTGCGCACCCAGTGGAACAGCGCCTACGGGAACATGGCGATCGTGACCATGGCCGACGGCACCGAGACCTGGTACTGCCACCTCAGCAGCACCAAGATCCGGTCGGGATCGGTGAAGGCCGGCGACGTGATCGCGTACTCCGGGAACTCCGGCAACTCCACCGGTCCGCACCTGCACTTCGAGGTCCGCCCCGGCGGCGGCTCCGCGATCAACCCGCTCCCCTGGCTCAACAGCCACGGCATCGATCCACAGTAGGTCCGGGACCGGACGACCCGACCGCACGCATGCGCACACCAGGGGCACCGGGCCCACCGGCCCGCGCTGCGGCGGGCGGGCGTCCGGGTCCGTGCCGAACCGAGGACGCCCGCGGGGACCACTACAGTTTCTCGACCGGCGCGTACCGCAGCAGCAGCTTCTTGGGCCGCTCGTCGCCGAAGTCCACGGTCGCCTTCGCCTGGTCGCCGTACCCCTCGACCGCCGTCACCGTGCCCAGCCCGAACTGGTCGTGGGTGACGCGGTCGCCCACCGAGACCTGCACGACCGGCTTGTCCGAGCTGCGCCGCGTGGCGAAGCCGGACGGGCCGGAACGCGCGCGGGACGAAGACAGTGACGAGGTGACCCCGGAGACCGGCCCGGCCGGGGCCGCCATCGGTCCCTTCCGCTTCCACTCCAGGTGCTGGTCCGGGATCTCCTCCAGGAACCGCGAGGGCGGGTTGTACGAGGGCTGTCCCCAGGCGCTCCGCATCGAGGCGCGGGTCAGGTAGAGCCGCTCGCGGGCGCGGGTGATGCCCACGTAGGCGAGGCGGCGCTCCTCCTCCAACTCCTTGACCTGGCCCAGCGCCCGCATGTGCGGGAAGACGCCGTCCTCCATGCCGGTCAGGAAGACCACCGGGAATTCGAGGCCCTTGGCGGTGTGCAGGGTCATCAGCGTGATGACGCCCGAACCGTCCTCCTCCTCGTCCGGAATCTGGTCGGAGTCGGCGACCAGCGCCACCCGTTCCAGGAACTCCGCGAGGGTGCCGGAGGGCGGTGCCGCCGCGTCCGCGTCGTCCGTCTCCGCCACACCCGCCGCTTGACCCTGCTCCTGCTCGAACTCAAGGGCGACGGCGGCGAGTTCCTGCAGGTTCTCGATGCGGGTCTCGTCCTGCGGGTCGGTGGACGCCTGGAGTTCGGCGAGGTACCCCGTTCGCTCCAGCACGGCTTCCAGAACGACGGCCGGACCGGCGCCGGACTCGACGATGGTGCGCAGTTCCTCCATCAGCGTGTTGAACCGCTTCACCGCGTTGGTCGACCGCGCCGCCATGCCGTACGCCTCGTCCACGCGCCGGAGCGCCTGCGGGAAGGAGATCTTCTCGCGCTGCGACAGGGCGTCGATCATCGCCTCGGCGCGGTCCCCGATGCCCCGCTTGGGGACGTTGAGGATGCGGCGCAGCGGGACGGTGTCCTCGGGGTTGGCGAGCACCCGGAGGTAGGCCAGGATGTCCCGGACCTCCTTGCGCTCGTAGAAGCGGACGCCGCCGACGACCTTGTAGGGCAGCCCGACCCGGATGAAGATCTCTTCGAAGACGCGGGACTGGGCGTTGGTGCGGTAGAAGATCGCGACGTCGCCCGCCTTGGCGTCGCCCGCGTCGGTGAGCCGGTCGATCTCGTCGGCGACGAACTGCGCCTCGTCGTGCTCGGTGTCGGCGACGTATCCGGTGATCCGGGTACCGGTGCCGGCGTTGGTCCAGAGGTTCTTGGGGCGGCGGCTCTCGTTGCGCTCGATGACGGCGTTGGCGGCCGAGAGGATCGTCTGGGTGGAGCGGTAGTTCTGCTCCAGCATGATCGTGGTGGCGTCCGGGTAGTCCTCCTCGAACTGGAGGATGTTGCGGATCGTCGCGCCCCGGAAGGCGTAGATCGACTGGTCCGCGTCACCGACAACGCACAGCTCGGCGGGTGCCGCGCCCTCGCCGGACGGACCGACCAGCTCGCGCACCAGGGTGTACTGCGCGTGGTTGGTGTCCTGGTACTCGTCGACCAGCACGTGGCGGAAGCGGCGGCGGTAGTGCTCGGCGACGTCCGGGAACGCCTGGAGCAGGTGGACCGTCGTCATGATGATGTCGTCGAAGTCGAGGGCGTTGGCCTCGCGCAGCCGCGCCTGGTAGAGGGCGTACGCCTGGGCCAGGGTCTTCTCGAAGCCGTCGGCGGCCTGGCCGGCGAACGTCTCCTCGTCGATCAGCTCGTTCTTGAGGTTGGAGACCTTGGCGGTGAACGACTTCGGCGGGTAGCGCTTCGGGTCGAGGTCGAGATCCCGGCAGACCAGCGCCATCAGGCGCTTGGAGTCGGCGGCGTCGTAGATCGAGAACGACGAGGTGAAGCCCAGCTTCTTCGACTCGCGGCGCAGGATGCGCACGCACGCGCTGTGGAAGGTCATGACCCACATGGCGTGGGCCCGGGGCCCGACGAGCTGCTCGACGCGCTCCTTCATCTCGCCCGCGGCCTTGTTGGTGAAGGTGATCGCGAGGATCTGGCCGGGGTGGGTGCCGCGTTCGGCGAGCAGGTGGGCGATGCGGTGGGTGAGCACGCGCGTCTTGCCGGAACCGGCGCCCGCCACGATGAGCAGGGGCGATCCGGCGTGCACCACCGCGGCCCGCTGCTCGGTGTTGAGCCCGTCCAGCAGGGCGGCGGAGTCCACCACGGGGCGCGGGGCGCCGTCGCGGTAGTACCCGTCCCGGGGCGGCGGGGGCGCGTCGAACACACCCGCGAACAGCCCCTCGGGCACCTCGTCGGGTGCGTGGTCCTCGGGGGGCGGCGGGGGTCCCTCCTCCGCGGGCTGGAGGCCGGCCAGGAAGCTGTCGTCAAAGAGGCTGCTCATCGCTTGACGAGTCTAGGCGGCCCCACCGACAACCGTGGCCGCGTCCCGGAGGGCCGCCCGCGAACCGCCACCGCAGGCTCCGGAGCGGACACGGAGGGTGAGGGAAGAGGGCCGGGCCGATCAGGTCACGAAAATGTATCGGGCATATCGCACACGAACCTTCACAGGCGCCCCACGCATTGGCTAGCGTGCCCGTCGGGCGGCCCCGAACCCCATCAGGCGATCCACGCCGCACGGGTGCCCCCGCCGAATCCGTCGTCCCGCGAGGGGAGCACGGAACCGGGGACCCACACGCGTCACCGGGGTGAATCGGTCCCCGCCCGGGACCGTAGGGCAGCCTTCCGTTCCGCCCGAACCCGTCAGCTAACCCGGTAGGCGGTCCACGGAAGGAGATGCCGGTCGTGGCATCGCATCGCAAGCCGCGCCCCCGGGTGCGCCAGTCGTCGTCCGCCGTCGGCCTCACCACGGTGGCCCTCGCGTCGGTCACCCTGCTGTCCACCCAGAGCGCCCAGGCCGCACCGTCGCAGCCCGCGCCCGGCATCGAGGAAGTACGGCAGAAGGTCGACACGCTCTACCGGCAGGCGGGCGTCGCCACCCAGCAGTACAACCGGGCGAAGACCGCGACGACCCAGCAGCGCGCCAAGGCCGACCTGCTGCTGGAAGAGGTCGCGCAACGCGCGGACCAGGTCAACGAGGCGCGCAGGGCGCTCGGCAACTACGCCGCCGCTCAGTACCGCACGGGCGGCATCGCGCCGACGGCGACGTTCTTCCTCGCCGACGACCCGCAGGCGTACTTCGACCAGGACCAGCTGATGACGCGACTCACCGCGAAGCAGCAGGAAGCCGTCGACGACTTCCGCACCCGGCAGACCGAGGCGGCGGCGAAGCGCGCCGAGGCGGTGGAGAGCCTGGAGACGCTCACCGCGTCCCAGGACGAGCTGCGCACCAGTAAGCAGACGGTGCAGGACAAGCTCGCCGCGGCCCGGACGCTGCTGTCGAAGCTGACCGCCGAGGAGAAGGCGCGCCTCGCGGAGCTGGAGCGCAAGAAGGAAGCCGAGGCGAAGAAGAAGGCCGCGGAACTGGCCCGCAAGCAGGCCGCCGCGAAGGCGGCTGCCGACGCGGCCGCGGCGAAGAAGGCGGCGGAGCAGCCGGACACCACCGCCTCCGGCTCGACCGCCGGTACCGGTTCCACCACCGTCTCCGGCAAGGGTGCGCAGGCCTTGGCGTTCGCTGAGTCGCAGATCGGCAAGCCGTACGTCTGGGGCGCCACCGGCCCGTCGTCGTACGACTGCTCCGGGCTGACGCAGGCGGCCTGGCGGGAGGCGGGCGTCGACCTGCCGCGCACCACCTGGGACCAGGTCGAGATCGGCATCCGCGTGGCCACCGAGGACCTGCAACCCGGTGACCTGGTCTTCTTCTACGACGACATCAGCCATGTCGGCATCTACAAGGGCGACGGCATGATGGTCCACGCGCCCAAGCCGGGGGCCGACGTCCGCGAGGAGTCGATCTACTACATGCCGATCTACGGCAGCGTCCGACCGGCCTGAACCGGGGGCGGTACGCGACGCCGAACGCGTGCGGGGCCTGATCCGGGGAGACGACGGTACGCAGGTGCCGTACGCGTGCGGGCCGTGTGTGCGGGGGGCGTCTGTGCGGGAGGCGTCTGTGCGGGGGCCGTGTGCGCGGGCCGTGTGTGCGGGCCGTGTGTGCGGGGGCGTACGCACGGCTCGTTCGTCAGGGGCCGGCGGGCAGGAACCGGCGGGCTCCGCGCAGCGGGACGGAGAGCTCGCGCAGGGTGGCGCGGCAGTCGAGCCGGACGTCGAGGGCCCCGGGGCAGGCGCTGCCGGCCCGCAGCGCCGGGGTCAGCCGGGAGGCGTCGAGTCCGTCGCGGCGGGCGACGAGAAGCCCGAGTTCGTACCGGCTGACGGCGTCGTCCCCCGCGAGATGGCGGACCCCGCCGGCGTCGGAGAAGGCGAGTTCGAGCAGCGCCCGGGCGAGGTCGGCGACGTGCACCGGGCAGCGGACGTCATCGGTGAAAAGCGCCCCGTCCCGTGCGCCGGCCGCCAGATCGTGCACCAGGCGTACGTGGTGCGAGCGGCGGTCGCCGATGATCAGCGAGGTCCGGGCGACCACGGCACGCGGATACACACAGCCGATGCCCGTCTCAGCAGCCGCCTTCGCCGCGCCGTACGGGGTGAGCGGGTCGGGCGGACAGCTTTCGTCGTAGTGGACGCGGGCACCGGAGAAAACCGCGTCGCTGGAGACGTGGACGAGTCGGCTGCCGTGCTCGGCCGCGGCCATGGCCAGGCGGACGGGGCCCTCGGCCGTCACCGGCCAGTCGGATCCCCCGCTGGTGGCGTTGACGATCACGTGCGGGTCCGACGCGGCCAGCACGTCCTCGATGCGGCCGGGGTCCCGCAGATCCAGGGGGTACCAGGTGGCCCCGGTGGCCGTGGGGCTGCCACCGGTGTCCTGACCGGTACCGCCGCCGGGGGGCCGGGTGGCCCAGGTCGCGGCCGTCGGGTGTCCCAGGGCCGTTGCCCGGCGGACCAGTTCGGAACCCAGGAAACCGCTACCGCCGACGATCAGGACCTTCATGGACAGGACGGTAGAGGGTGCGGTCCCGCGGCGGAGCGGAACGGCCGATCGATCAGGTCCAGAGGGTGGCGATGAAGATGTTGGCGAGCGTGAGTCCGCCGACCGCCGCGAAGGCCCCCTTGCTCACCTTCTCGTCGTCCCGCTTGACGTAGATCAATGCCAGGACGACGACCAGGAACAGCAGCTTGACGCCGATCTTGACGTTGTTCACCGGGTGATCGTCGGCCTGGTGGAAACCGACCAGCGCGACGCCCGTGACCAGCATGGTCAGCGCACCGTGCAGCATCCCCGGCACGAAGCGGGCGGTGCCCGCACCCATCGCCTTCATCTGGGTCAGGAACCCGCCGAGCAGCGCGGCGATGCCGATGACGTGAAGAGCGACGAAGACATTGATGAGTACGTCCATGGCTCCGCAGCCTTTCACGGGCCCGCCGGGACGCGTCGGTCGGGGGCGGGGCCGGGCAGCAGGGGCGGGCCCGGGGGACGTCGCGGGGGGCGGGCGGGGCCGACGGGTTGGACGGGGCGGGCGGGGCGAGGCAAGGTGCGGCGCGGCGGGGCGCGGTGCGGGGTGGCCACCACCGGGTCGCCCCGCGGGCGGATGGCGGTCCCGAGCCGGGTGAGGGAAGCCTCAGCAATGTCCGGTCGCGAACGTCGCAGCGCGCACATCACCCGGACTCATCGGCCATTTCCGGTCTTGCGGCGAAAACGAAACGCCAGGCCGCGGCAATTACCGGTCAAGGCGCTACTTTGCCGTGACCCCGGCCTAGCGTCCCTTCCAGGTGTCCGGCGCTCCTTCGCCGTCCGGTGACGCGGACGGCACCCGGGCACCGAGCCGGTAGAACCGGCGGTGCGCCACTCCCCCGCAGTGGCGTCCGCCGGAGCTCTCGGGCCCGTCGGTAGCCCCCGGCGGGCAAGCGACAGGAAGGATGCAGCCCTCGTGGCCGCGCACCGGAAGACCGCTCATCGCAAGCCCAAGCAGCGACCGTTCACCGGTCCTGCTGCCCGCACCGCCGCCACCCTGGCACTCGCCGGCGCGGCCACCGCCGCCGCCTCCGGCACCCCCGCCGGAGCCGACCCCCAGCTCACCTCGGCCCAGGTCAAGGCCAGGGTGGACCGGCTGTACCGCGAGGCCGAAGTGGCCACCGAGCACTACAACGGCGCCAAGGAGCAGGTCACCTCGGCCGCCCGGGCGGTGGAGGACCTCCGCGACGAGGCCGCCCGCCGCACCCAGCGGCTCAACGCCTCGCGGGACGCGATCGGCGCGCTCGCCGCCGCGCAGTACCGCGGCGGAGGCCTGAACCCCGCCCTCCAACTCGCGCTCTCCTCGGACCCGGACGAGTACCTGGAACGCGCCTCGTACGTCGACCGGGCGGCCGACCGCCAGTCCAGCGCGCTCCGGGGAATCCAGGGACAGATCGTGGGGATCGCCCAGCTGCGCGCACGGGCCGGGAGGGAGATCGCGGCTCTGACCTCCCGTCGGGCGGAGCTGGCCGAGCACCGATCCACCGTGCACGCCAAGCTCGCCGACGCGAGGAAGCTGCTGGCCACGCTGACCGCGTCCGAGCGCGCCGCCTACGAGACTTCCGCCGACGCCGCCCACGGCACGTCGCTGCGCGCCGGCCGGTCGGCCTCCCGCTCGGCCGTCGCCGCTCCCCACACCCGTGCCGCCCAGGCCGTCGCCTTCGCCTACTCCTCGCTCGGCAAGCCCTACGTCTGGGGAGCCACCGGCCCTTCCGCGTACGACTGCTCCGGCCTCACCCAGGCCGCCTGGCGGGCGGCGGGCGTCGCACTCCCCCGCACCACGTACACCCAGATCAACGCCGGCACGCGGGTGTCTCGTTCCCAACTCGCCCCCGGTGACCTGGTGTTCTTCTATGCGGGCATCACCCATGTCGGGCTCTACATCGGCGGCGGCCAGATGATCCACGCCCCGCGACCCGGGGCACCGATCCGCGTCGCGTCCATCAGCGACATGCCCTTCGCGGGAGCGACCCGGGTGGGGTGACGGCCACACCGGGCGGTCACGGGACGCGGGACGCCGGCCCGCACAACACGGTTCCGGCGCCACCACCGCGGGGCGTCGCGTGGCGGCCAACCCGCCCAAACAGGCACGGTGGAGGGTCCCCCAGCGGTAGCCTGCCTCGGATCGCGTGCCCCGGTGCCGTCGGGGACTCGCCCGGGTGGGCCGGCCGGGATGCACCGGGGCACCACGAGGCACCGTCACGGGGAGGTGCGCCGGACATGGCGCAGGGCAAGACGGATCGACACGCGTTCCCGACGGGCCAACCCTGGTGGACGGCGAACGAGTTGCTGGCCTTCCTGCTCGAAGTCACCGCCATCGTCTGCCTGGCGTGGTGGGGGTTCGCCAGGGGGCAGGGCGAGCTGCCCGCGCTGGTGCTCGGACTGGGCGCCCCAGCCGCCGCCGTCCTCCTGTGGGGGCTGTTCGCCGCTCCTCGCGCCCGGTTCGACGTGCCGCTCGCCGGTGTGCTCGTCGTCAAGGCGCTGGTGCTGGGCGGCGCGGCGGTAGCGGTCCACGACCTCGGGCATCCGAGGGCTGCCGCGCTGTTCGCTGCCGTGTCCCTGGCGAACACCGCACTGGCGGAGACTTTCCGGCACCGGCACCGGCACCGGCACCGCCGTGGGCCTGGTCCTGCGCCTGGTCCTGGTCCTGGTCCTGGAGATCCTGGTCCTGGAGATCCTGGCCTGGGAAATCCTCACCCTGGCGCGCGCCCGGGGAGCAGCTGAGGCAGGGCCCGCGGGCAGCTCCTGCCGACGGCGGGGGCTACGTACCGACCGTGGCCTGGCCGGACCCGGTACCTTCACTCCGCTCGCACGGCCTCGGCGCCGCGCGGCGGTGCGTGCCGGATCAGACGAGCCGACGTGCCGTTGCCCAACGGGTCAGTTCGTGGCGGTTCGACAGCTGTAGTTTCCGCAGCACCGCCGAGACGTGCGACTCCACCGTCTTCACCGAGATGAAGAGCTGCTTGGCGATCTCCTTGTAGGCGTATCCCCGGGCGATCAGCCTGAGCACCTCCCGCTCCCGCTGGGTAAGGCGGTCCAGGTCCTCGTCCACGGGGGGTGCCTCCGTCGAGGCGAAGGCGTCGAGGACGAATCCGGCCAGACGCGGCGAGAAGACGGCGTCCCCCTCCTGGACCCGGAATATGGAGGAGACCAGATCGACGCCGGTGATCGTCTTGGTGACATACCCCCGCGCTCCGCCCCGGATGACGCCGATGACGTCCTCCGCCGCGTCCGAGACGGACAGGGCGAGGAACCGCACCTGGTTCTCCGCCGCCGACATCAGGGGTGCGCAGCGCCGCAGCACCTCGACCCCGCCGCCACCGGGCAGGTGGACGTCCAGAAGGACGACCTCGGGGCGGGTCGCCGTGATGACCGTGACCGCCTGGTCGACATCGGCAGCCTCCCCGACGACCTCCACACCGGTCTGCTCGGTCCGGCCGATCTCGGCCTGCACGCCGGTACGGAACATCCGGTGGTCGTCCACGAGCACGACCCGCACCCGCCGCTCCGGGCCCCCGGCCGCCGCTTCGGTGTTCTCGGTCATTCGCTCGCCCTTTCCATTTCCAGTTCGACTTCGGTTCCCCCGCCGGGCGCCGTGCGCAGCCGGGCCGTGCCACCGTTCCGGCGCATCCGGCCGATGATCGATTCTCTTACGCCCATCCGGTCCTCGGGAACGGAATCGAGGTCGAATCCCGGCCCCCTGTCCCTCACGGAGACGAAGACCGTGCCCCCGTCCACCTCCGCGTAGACCTGGACGGGACCGCCTCCGCCACCGTACTTGGCGGCGTTGACCATCGCCTCGCGCGCGGCCTGGAGCTGCGCGGCCAGCTTGTCGTCCAGCGGGCAGTCGCCCACGACGACGACTTCCAGCGGCACGCCCTGCTGGTCCTCGACCTCACCGGCGGTGCGCTTGACGGCCTCGGCGAGCGTCTCGGGTTCGTCGTCTCCGTCCTTGCCCGTGCCGCCGGGGTTGTACAGCCAGTTCCGCAGCTCGCGCTCCTGGGCGCGGGCCAGCCTGCGGACTTCGGCGCCGTCGTCGGCGCTGCGCTGTATCAGGGTGAGCGTGTGCAGCACGGAGTCGTGAACGTGGGCGGCCACTTCGGCCCGCTCCTGGGCCCGGATACGCATCAGACGTTCCGCGGAGAGGTCCTGCGTCATGCGGACGAGGTAGGGGCCCGCGAGCAGAGCGATGCCGGTCAGCACCGCGATGGCCGCCGTGATGACGTTCCCCAGCTGGGCCGCCGAACCGCGCACCACCATGAAGGCGGCGAGGCCGAGGCCGACCAGGGCGACGCCGGCCAGGGCCCGGGCGATCCGGAGCACGCCCCGGCGACGGCCGACGTCCATCCACTGGGCCCGCCTGGCGTTGTCGGCCTGCCGCCACACCAGGACGGAACCCGCACCGATGAGCAGCGTCGGCCAGATGTACCGGTCCGCGTCGCTGCCCATGTCGACGTTGCCCACGAAGATCAGGGCGCCGACGATCAGCGCGACCAGGGCGAAGACCTGCCCCTTGTCCGGGGCGCGGAATCTGCGGCGGCCGTCCGGCGCGGGCTCGAAGAGCGACCGCTGCGGCTCGACCCCGCCGACCCCGAGAGGGACGACGATCCAGAACACGGCGTACAGCAGGGTCCCGAGGCCGTCCGCGAAGAAGAGGCCGAGGAAGACGAACCGGACCCATACCACCGGGAGGCCGAGGTGGCCGGCGAGGCCGCGCGCGACGCCGCCGAGCAACCGCCCCTCGCCGCTGCGGTACAGCTTGCGGGTGGGCGGCTCCTCCGGATCCGGCGTCAGGGAGCTGGCGGCTCGTGTCGTGGCGGCTGGCATGGACCGATCGTCACACGGGCGGCCCTGCCACGGCATCAGGGTAGAGCCCTCATTCGACCCTGATACCGGGACTCCGGGGCGGGCCACCCCTCAGGGTTCGGTTCGACCAATATCAGGGACGGGCCAGGGTCGCCTCGGGTGCCGCGGCGGGGTGCGGGCCGTCACCATGGGTGCATGACCGCATTCCAGGACGCCCCTCCGGGCGCGGCGCCGCCCGACGCGCCGAAGCCGCAGCTGCGCCGCAGCCCGCGGCAGAAGGTGGTGGCCGGTGTCTGCGGCGGCCTCGGCCGCTACTGCGACGTGGATCCGGTGATCTTCCGGATCGTGCTCGGGGTCCTCGCCGTCGCCGGCGGGACGGGGCTGATCTTCTACGGCTTCGCCTGGCTGCTGCTGCCGGCCGAGGACGAGGAGGAGACCGAGCTGCGCCGCCTGCTCTCCGGCCGGGTCGAGGGCGTCTCGCTGACCGCTCTGGTCTTCGCCCTGGTCGGCTGCGGGCTCTTCCTCTCGATGCTGAACAACGGAGGGGTGCTGGCTTTCGCCTCCATGCTGGCACTGGCCGTCGTCGGCTTCGCCGTGTGGACGAAGCACCGCAGGGAGTATCCGCGACAATCTCCGGCCACTCCGGAGCAAGGGCGGCCGGCAGCGAACGTCACCGCCCCGGTCGTGAGCCCGCTGGGAACGGTCCCGCCGGAGGCGAAGCCGCCTCCCTCGCCCGCCGGACCGTCCTGGTGGCGGGATCCGATCGTCAAGGACGGTACGACCGGGCCGTCCGGGTCCGGCTATCTCTGGGGACCACCGGACGCGGCGGCCGACGAGGGGAAGAGCTCCGAGGATCTGACCGCCCGGGTGTTCCGTGATCCGGCCGGCCGGACGCCCGCGGAGAAGGGTCCGCGTTCGATCGGGGGGACCCTCTCCCTGCTCGCCGTGGTCGCGGGTGCCGTCGGCGTCCATCGGAGCTGGGACTCCCAGCCGTTGGGCACGAGCCTGACGATCGGGCTGGCGGCCATGCTCGCGGTGCTCGGACTCGGCCTGCTGATCGCTTCGCTCTTCGGCCGGACGGGCACCGGCACGGTCCTGCTGGCGGTCGTCACGGCGCTCCTGCTGGCGGGGGCCGCGGCCCTGCCGAAGGACATCACCACCACCTGGGGCCGCGAGACCTGGCGCCCGGCGTCGGTGGCGGCCGTGCAGCCGCAGTACGAGATAGGCACCGGGACCGCGCGGCTCGACCTGTCCCGGATCGAGGTGCCCTCGGGGTCCTCCGTCGCCACGCGGGTGGAGGCCGGTGCGGGCCGGATCGTGGTGGTCGTACCGCCCGAGGTGACGGTCGAGGTGCGGGCGGAGGCCGGGTTCGGGCACGTGCGGCTGCCGGGCCCGGACGACACCGGGAGCGGAGACCCCCGCAAGGACATCGATCTGGCGCCGGACGTCCGTCGCGAGGTCACACTCGCCCCGGCCGGGGGCGGAAAGCCCGCCGGCACGGTCGAACTGCACCTGGAAGTCGGCGTAGGGGAAGTGGAGGTGAGTCGTGCCGCGTCATGAGTTCCGGCCGGGCCGCGCGGTGGCGGGGCTGGTGATGCTGGCGCTGGCCGGCGGTTACGCCGCAGACGCCGCCGGGGCGTGGCGGGCGCCTTGGGCCTTCTTCGTCTCGGTGCTGGTCGGCGGCCTGTGGGTGGCCGCCACGGCGACCTGGTGGGCCTACAGGCTCCGCCGACGGCGGGCGGGCAGAAGCGCGTCGACGGAGAACACCGTGGCCCCGGCGAGCAGCAGCGGCAGCCAGGCCATGAGGTAGACGAGGTCGTTGCCGTAGTAGTAGGGGGTGGCCTGCCAGCTCACCGTCAGCCACAGGCTGAGCGAGATCAACGCACCGCCCAGTGCGGCGACCCGGGTCCAGAGCCCGATCAGGGTACCGATACCGACGAGGAGTTCACCGATGGCGATGGCGTAGCCGAAACCGGCCGGGCTGTTCAGGGCGAGGTCGACGAGGGCGGGAATGGCGGAGGAGTCACGCACACCGCGCATCTGCTCACCGATCGAACCGGCGCCGTTCGAGGACAGGAAGGCGCTGTCGGTCAGTTTGTCGAGACCGGCGTAGACGAAGGTGACACCGAGGAAGATCCGCAACGGGAGCAGCGCGTACTCCCGCGCACGGTCCCGCAGACTGCGCGGCTCCGCGAGCGCGTATCCGCCATTTCCGTAACCCGACATGCCTGCCCCTTTTCCAGTGACCCCGTCAGCCAACCATACGTAAAACGATACGAACGGGTGTACCGATCCCCGCCCCGGGGCCGGGGCGACCACTCGGCCGGTAGTGGCCCCCTCGGGACGAGTGCAGGCATCGGAGTAGGGCGGCCCGCCAGGGAGAGAGCGATCAGACGAGGAGGGGGCGATCAGCCAGGCCGAGGGGGGCAGCCAGGTGATCGAAAAGAGGCACCAGTCCACCAGCGGGCCAGTCCGCGAACCTGTCAGTCCGTCAGTCCGTCACGTCGATGGTGCAGCGGTTGGTCTCCACTCCTGCCGCCGTGACCACTTGTACGTCCACCGCGCCGGGCTCGACCTCCACGGGCACCGGCACGGTCAACACGGTGTCGGTGGGGTTGGCGAAGCCTCCCGCGACGGGGATGAGCGGGACGTGTACGTGCACCGTTCCGATGCGCACCGTCAGACGGGCCAAGCGGTCGGGGCTCCCTGCCCCCGGCGGCACGAAGCCCGCGCCGCGGATCTCGATGTCGTCGCCCGTGCGGATCGGGGCGTCGAGGTCCCCGGCCTCCCTGGCGCGCACGACGGAGAGGATCACGGGGCGCCCGCCCTCCGCGTACTTCCCGGCGAAGTAGGTGGCGGCCGAGACGCCGACCAGCAGCGCGAGCCCCCACGGGAGGTCCGGCAGCTGTTCCGGACGGCGGGCCAGCCGGACGGCGGCGAAGAGCACGGCGACCCCGCTGACCAGCACATACTGCACGTCGGTGAAGCTGCCGCGACCGGAGTCGTCGGTGAGCAGGTCGGCGGCCCGGGGGCGTTCCGCCCGCAGCTTCTGCAGCCGCTGCCCCAGGACGCGTACGGACACCACTCGGCGCACCAGGACCGCGATGGCGCTCACCAGTGCCAGCACCGTCAGCACACCGGCCGAGCGCATCAGGTCGAGGCCCTCGATCAGTGCGTCCCGGTCGGCGTGGTCGGAGGCTCCCGCCAGTTGGAGAGCGAGCACCAGGACGGCGAAGACCGCGAGCAGCACCCACGCCGCGGCAACGGTGCGGGAGGTGGAGAGCCGGTTGTCCTCTCCTATCAGCGGCGCGAGAAGGCCGCCGCGCGCCCGGTGGAATCGGGCGGCGCCCGTCAGCAGGGCGGCGGTGACGGCTCCCGCGACCAGTCCGGCGGTGCGTGCGGTGGACCATCCGGCGCCGATCGCGGTCACCGCCTCACCGATCACGAGCGCGGCGAAGCCGCCCCAGACCACGAGCAGGGTCCGCTCCCAGACCTTGCGGAGCCACACGTCACCGGCTTCCCGTCCCCGGTCGGCGAGGGCACGCGCCGCCCCGGTCAGTTCGTCCGACACCCACTGCCGGGACGCGGACGGGGACTGCGCCACGCCGGTCGGCAGCCCCTTGCCCGCCGCGAGTTCGTCGCGCTTGGCGAGAAAGGCGGCCACGGCCTGCCGGTGTCCCTCGCGCGCCCCGTGCGGGCAGTCGCCACACGTACAGCCTCCGCCGTGGGCGCGGTACGCCCTCGCCTCGTCCAACGCCACGACGTGTGCCGCCCTCTCCCACCCCGGTACAACCAACTCACGTACTATCGCAGCGAATTGTGCCTTACCGGACGGAGATCGCCCGCATCGGGGGCGCGTGTCGCGGGAGTTACGGGCCCACGCCCCGTCCCGCCCCTTCCAGCCGCCCACCGCCGCTCGCCGCCCACCAGCCCCCGTCCAGAGCCCTTGCCCCTTGGGCTCCGGCTCCGGCTCCGGCTCCGGCTCCGGCTCCCAACGACAGCGCGCAACGCCGGTCCCGTACATGCCGGTCCCGTTCACGCCCGTCCCATGCACACCCGCCCGTACAACCCGTCCCGCACACGTCGACGCCGTCCACCCCGCACACGACGATGCCGCCGCCCCACGGAGGGGCGGCGGCATCGGGTCCCGGTGCGTCGACCGGGTGGGCGTGCGGGTCGGTGGTCAGCGCCCCGTGTCCCTCACGCGCGGGTCACTCCCACTCGATGGTCCCCGGGGGCTTGCTCGTGACGTCGAGCACCACGCGGTTGACGTCGGCGACCTCGTTGGTGATGCGGGTCGAGATCTTCGCCAGCGTCTCGTACGGCAGGCGCGACCAGTCGGCCGTCATCGCGTCCTCGGACGAGACCGGGCGAAGCACGATCGGGTGGCCGTAGGTGCGGCCGTCGCCCTGGACGCCGACCGAGCGGACGTCGGCCAGGAGGACGACCGGGCACTGCCAGATGTCACGGTCGAGACCGGCTGCGGTCAGCTCCTCGCGCGCGATGGCATCGGCCTCGCGCAGCAGGTCCAGCCGTTCCTTGGTCACCTCGCCGACGATGCGGATGCCCAGGCCTGGGCCGGGGAACGGTTGACGGTGGACGATCTCCTCGGGAAGGCCGAGCTCCTGGCCGACCATCCGCACCTCGTCCTTGAAGAGCTGGCGGAGCGGCTCGATCAGGGCGAACTCGATGTCGTCGGGAAGTCCGCCGACGTTGTGGTGGGACTTGATGTTGGCGGTGCCGGTACCGCCGCCGGACTCCACCACGTCCGGGTAGAGGGTGCCCTGCACGAGGAAGGCGACGTCCTCACCGTCGGCGGCGCCCTCGGCGACGATCTCGGCCTGGGCCTGCTCGAACACGCGGATGAACTCGCGGCCGATGATCTTCCGCTTCTGCTCGGGGTCGGAGACCCCGGCGAGCGCGTCCAGGAACCGCTTCTCGGCGTCGACGACCTTGAGCTGGACGCCCGTGGAGGCCACGAAGTCCTTCTCGACCTGCTCGCTCTCGCCCTTGCGCATCAGACCGTGGTCGACGTAGACGCAGGTGAGCTGAGAGCCGATGGCCTTCTGCACCAGGGCAGCCGCCACCGCGGAGTCGACGCCGCCGGACAGGCCGCAGATGGCGCGCTTGGTGCCGACCTGCTCGCGGATCGCGGCGATCTGCTCCTCGACCACGTTGGTGGTCGTCCACGTCGGCTCGATCCCGGCGCCGCGGTACAGGAAGTGCTCCAGAACCTGCTGGCCGTGGGTCGAGTGCATGACCTCCGGGTGGTACTGGACGCCGTAGAGCTTCTTCTCGTCGTTCTCGAAGGCGGCGACCGGCACGACGTCCGTGGACGCGGTGACCGTGAACCCCTCCGGGGCGGCGGAGCAGGCGTCGCCGTGCGACATCCAGACCGACTGCTCGGTGGGGGTGCCCTCGAAGAGGGTCGAGCCGGCCTTGGAGACCGTGAGCCCGGTGCGGCCGTACTCGCGGGCGCCGTTGTCGTCGACGGTGCCGCCGAGCGTGGTCGCCATGAGCTGGAAGCCGTAGCACATCCCGAAGACGGGGACGCCAGCCTCGAACAGCGCGCGGTCCAGCGAGGGTGCGCCCTCGGCGTAGACCGAGGACGGACCGCCGGACAGGATGATCGCGCGCGGGTTCTTCGCCAGCATCTCGGCCACCGGCATGGTGGACGGGACGATCTCGCTGTAGACCCGTGCCTCACGGACGCGGCGGGCGATGAGCTGGGCGTACTGCGCGCCGAAATCGACTACGAGAACCACGTCGGTGGTGCTGTCGGGGGCGGCGGGGGGTGCTGCTGGCACGAGGCGGCCTTCCGGCGGTGAGAGGGGTCGGTCCTTCAATTCTACCGGCCGTGCGGGTGAACACCTTCGCCCCGCGGCTCCGCACCCCTGTCTCACCATCCGGTACCGGCTTTGATCCGGGGCGGGCGGCGGGTCCATACTGCTGCCATGCGTCAGCACACGATCTTCGTCTTTACCTATGGCACCCGGTCCGCCGGCTGCCATGGTCGTGCTGCTTGAGCAACTGACGAGCAACGTTCCAGGCGCCCCGGGCCGACAGGCCCGGGGCGTTCTGGCGTTCCGGACCCGTCCCCGGGGCCCGTTCACCGACGGGAGTCACCCCCATGAGCACCATCAGCACCGCCGCCACCGCCCCGCACGCCCCCGCACCCACGGCCTTCTCCGCGTCCGGCAAGCCCTCGGAGCCCGGCACCCCCACGGCATCCGGTGCGTCCTCGGCATCCGGTGCGTCCCCGGCCCCCGGGACCGCCACCGCCACGCCCCCCTCGAAATCGGCGGCCGAGTGGACCGGGGCGCGTACAGAGGAGGCGGTGACGTTGATCGGGGACGCCCGGTCACGCATCGACGCGCTGGACGACCGGATCATCGGGCTGGTCCAGGAACGGATGGCGGTCTCGGCGGTCATCCAGGAGGCCCGGATCACCTCGGGCGGGCGCCGGGTCAACCTGTCCCGCGAGATGGAGGTGCTGACGCACTTCAGCGACGCGCTGGGCAGGCCGGGCACCCCGCTCGCCATGACCCTGCTCGAACTCTGCCGGGGTCGCGTCTGACCCGGTCCCCGACCGGAGGGCGGTCAGGACGGGCCGGGGGAAGGACCCGGGCGGCGGAGAACACTCCGGCGCAGGGGCCCGCACCCGAGTTCGGACGCGCTCTCACCCGTACGGCGCGTGACCCGCGTCCCCGCGGGTTCGTTGATCCCCATGTCCGTGCCAACCAGGGGCGGCACCGGTAGGAAACCACGCGTGGCTCCGTCGGGTCGTGTGGCGCATCACAGGTGCGCCGTGGGACCGCGTCCCGACGCGCGTGACCGGACCGCAGGGGACAGCGGCCCGGTCACTCCGTTCGCGATCGGCCCGGGGACGCCTGGGCCGATCGCTTCCGGGTCCGCCCAGGCCCGGCCCTCCCCCGGAAGACCCCGGCCGTCCCACAGGCAAGAGCCCCCACCCCCGTCCGGCCGTCCCACAGGCCCCGGGCCGCCGCCCCCTCGGGCGGCGGCAAGCCCCCGCAGCGCCTCGGCTCCGACGTCCCCGCCCGACTTCCGGCGTCCGGCGTCCGCGACCGGCAGGCTCAGCCCTGCCGAGCCCGCCGCCGAGCGACGACGAACAGCGCGCCGCCGGCCAGCAGCGCCGCGGCGCCCACGGCCGACACCGTCGCCACCGCCGTGCCGGTGGACGCCAGGCCGCCGCCCTCCGTGCCGGTCTGCGTGGTCGGCCCGCCGCTCGTGCCGTCACCGGCCGGCGAGGCCGCCGCGGCCGACGGCGTTGCCGACGCTCCGCCGGTGGTGCCGGACCCCTCCGAGCCGCCGGCGTCCGTACCGCCGTCCGTACCGCCGTCGCTGCCGCCCTCGGCACCGCCGTCCGTCGGGCCCGTGCCGTTCAGCACGACGCGGGCGGTGTTGTTGGCGTTCTTCGGGTCGAACGGGAACTCCGGCTCGAACAGGCCCCCGCGCACCGTGACCGAACCGGCCGCGTCGGCCACCTTCTGGTCGATCTTCAGCTCGAACGGCAGCGCGATGTCGGCCCCGTCCGGCACGGTCATCGACGAGTCGCAGAAGTAACGCGGCGCGCCGAGCTGCTGCTCCCGGTAGGCGCCCTTGGCCGTGACGCCGCGGCAGGACTCCGGCTTGGCGGTGACCGAAGCGCCCTCGGGCACGGTGAAGTCGACCGTGCCGACCGACTCGCCGGAGCGGACGTAACCGATCCAGGCCGGGCCCTCGTTACGGAAGCCGAGCTCGGCCGTGACCGTCTCGCCGGCCTCGCCCGCGAGCGCGTCGCCGTACGCGACGAAGTCGGCGGTGTTCTTCGTCAGGAAGTCGATCTCCTGCTGGTTGTCGCTCGGGTTGAGGTCGCCCGAGCGGGCCGTCGGGGCCTTCTTCAGGGTGAGGGCCGGGCCGGCGCCCTTCTCGAAGGAGGCACCGGAACGCTGGGCGGCGCGCTGCGCCGGACCGTCCTCGCCGACGCGGTAGATCAATGTGTCGATGTAGGCGTGCTCGCCCGTGACCACGGTGAGCGGGGTGTCCAGCGTGTAGGTCGCGCCGGGCTCGTAGCTGCCCGGGAAGGAGCACAGGACGGTGGACATCCAGGCGAACTCGCTCCGGCCGTACTCGCAGTTGGAGTAGTCGCCGGGCAGTTCGAGCCCGGAGGAGTACATCAGGGTGAGCAGGACCCCGTCCGCGGCGCGGGTGCCCTTGTTGGTGAAGGACAGCGGTGCCTGCTGGCTGTCGCCCGGCTCGTTCTGCTGGGTGAAGGGGATCTGCTTCATCACGAGGTCGGGGCCGCCGACCGTGATCCGGGTGGTGAACGGGGTGAAGGTCGCGCCGTCGGCGGAACCGGTCACCGCGATGGTGCCGGTGTCGCCGTCCTCACTGCCCTTCGCGGCGGTGACCCGCAGGTCGGCGATACCGCTGAGACCGGGGTAGATGCCCCAGTCCTGGCAGACCGCGGTGGTGCCGGTGACCTCGCAGTCGTCGCCCGCCTCGCTGTCGAACGTGACGTCGGCGACGCCCTGGACGCCGCTGAGGTCGAGGGTGATCGTGTACTCGGACTCGAACCCGCCGCCCTCCTCGTCCTCGGACGGGTTGTTGACGGTGAGCGGCACGGAGGCGACGGACGGCTTGCCGCTCGCCGGATAGGTGTGCACCGCGGTCTCGGCCGGGCCGCCGAGCGTGAAGACGGGGTCGGCCGCGTGGACGGGAGCGGCGAGGGCGAACGAGCCTGCCGTCAGCAGACCGGCTGCGGCGAGGCCGGCAGCGGAACGTCGCAGGCCGGGTCTCGGGGTGGTGCGTGTCATCGCGGACCTCTGGGTCTCTACGGAAGCTGTGTGACTGCTGTGACTGCTGTGACGCAGGTACGTGGTACGACCACGCGACGGCCTCCACGGTTGCCCTCCCCGATGATCACGGATCGGCCACAACTCCCCCTGCCGGGGCGGCTCCTGCGGATACGTCCGCATCCCTCCCCGGCCTCGGCCGGCCCCGACCGCCTCTCCCGGGACCCCGGCCCTCCCCGCGCCCCGTCTCCGGCTGCGTCCCCGCGCCCCGGCTGCGCCTACGCCCCGTCGTCCTTGGCCGCTGCCTCCGCCGCCGCCTCGTCCTGCGAGGGCATCGCGTCCGCGGGCACCGTGGCGTCCTGGGCGGGCGCGGCCGGGGTCTTCGGCGGCACGGCCGGGATGCCGAGGAACGGCAGACGGAGGGCGCCGAACGCGTCCTTGGGCACCGTGGGCGCCACCGGTTCGACCGCCGCCAGCCGCCGGTACGCCTCGCCCTGCGCGGGGCGGGCGTCCCGCTCCCCCTTGTTCGGCCAGAAGGACAGGGCGCGTTCGGCCTGCGCGGTGATGGTCAGCGAGGGGTTCACGCCGAGGTTGGCGGAGACCGCGGATCCGTCCACGACCGAAATCCCCGGATAGCCCCAGACCCGGTGGTACGGGTCGATCACGCCGTCCTCGGGCGTCGCGCCGATCGGGCAGCCGCCGAGGAAGTGCGCGGTGAGCGGGGTGCCCATGACCTCGCCGATGTTGGAGCCGGGGAAGCCGTTGATCTCCTCGGCGAGCAGCGAGGCGCCCCGGGTCGCCTCCGGGATCTGCGTCGGGTTGGGCGCGCCGTGGCCCTGCCGGGCGGTGAGCAGTCCCTTTCCGGGGCCGGAGGTCTTGCGGTACGCCGTCAGCGAGTTGTCCAGCGACTGCATCACGAGGCCGATGATGGTCCGCTCCGACCAGCGCCGGTTGGAGAGCGAACGGAGCGCCAGCGCCGGGTGCTTGGCCATGTTGCCGAGCCAGGCCAGCACCCGGTGCTTGGCGAGCGGCACCTGGAGGACGGTGAGCCCGCCCATGGCGTTGGAGCCCTTTCCGTAGCGGACCGGCTCGATGTGGGTGTCCGCGTCGGGGTGGATCGAGGACGTGATGGCGACGCCCCTGGTGAAGTCGGCGCGGGCGATGCCGTGCTTCTTGCGGTAGCGCCGGTCGCTGGTCTGCGCGCCGACCAGGCCCTCGGAGTTGGTACGGGTCAGTTCGCCGAGCCTGTCCGACAGGCGGGGCAGCCGGCCGGTGTCCTTCATGGTGTGCAGCAGCGTCTGGGTGCCGTAGGTCCCGGCCGCGACGATCACCTGGCGGGCCCGCAGTACCTTCGGGACCGCCTTCCGGCGGCGTTCGGTGGGCGCGGTGGAGACGGCGTAGCCGCCGTCGGGGTGTTCGGCGAGGGCCACCACCGAGGTCATGGGGTGGATGACCGCGCCCGCCTTCTCGGCGAGGTGGAGGTAGTTCTCGGTAAGGGTGTTCTTCGCCCCGTGCCGGCATCCGGTCATGCACTCGCCGCACTCGGTGCACGCCTTGCGGGCCGGTCCCGCGCCGCCGAAGTACGGGTCGGCGACCGTGCCGCCGGGCTTCGCGGTGGACGTGCCGTCCGCGTCCTTCCCGTCGCCGAAGAAGACGCCGACCGGGGCCAGGTGGAAGGTGTCCCCGACGCCCATCGCCTCGGCGACCGCCTTGAGGTGGACGTCGGAGGGGGTGAGCGTCGGGTTGAGCCGCACTCCGAGCATCCGCTTGGCCTGGTCGTAGTACGGCGCGAGTTCGTCCTGCCAGTCGGTGATACCGGCCCACTGGCGGTCCTGGAAGAAGGCGGCGGGCGGCACGTAGAGGGTGTTGGCGTAGTTCAGCGAGCCGCCGCCGACGCCCGCGCCGGCCAGCACCATGACGTTGCCGAGGAGGTGCACGCGCTGCAGCCCGTAGAGACCCAGGGCCGGGGCCCAGAGGTAGTTCTTCAGGTCCCAGGAGGTCTTGGGGAGCGTGCCGGGGGTGAAGCGGCGGCCCGCCTCCAGCACGCCGACGCGATACCCCTTCTCCGTCAGCCGCAGCGCCGAGACCGAGCCGCCGAAGCCCGAGCCGACGACCAGGACGTCGTAGTCGTACGCCGTGTCGTCCCGGACCGCGTCGTCGTCCGCTTCCGCCCGGTTCCGGGCAGGGCTGTCCTGGGTCATGGCTCTCCTCGTTGTGAACCTCGTCGTGAACAGGGCGGAAGGTGACGCGGGTGGAACGTGACGCGGGCGGAACGTGGCCGGCGCGGGCGGACGGTGGCGCGGGCGGAACACAAGGCGGCCAAGGGCCGGCCGACCGATGCGGAACGCCGGTGGGGCGGTACCCCGGTGGGGCGGACCGGTCAGCGCAGCCGGAACGCCTTCATCGCCTTGAGGCTGCGGCTCATGAACGCCGCGTACTTCTCGTCGTCCATGCCGAAGGCCGGGGCGAGCGGGATCAGCCGCTGCTGGGCCACGGTCTGGGCCTCGGTGTACTTGAGGATGCCCTCGGAACCGTGGCGGCGGCCGAGGCCGGACTCCTTCATGCCGCCCATCGGGGACTGCACGCTGCCGTAGGCGGGGGCGTACCCCTCGTTGATGTTGACGGTGCCGGTGCGCAGCCGGGCGGCGATCCGGTGGCCGCGCCCGGAGTCCTTGGTCCAGACGCTCGAATTGAGTCCGTACGGGGTGGCGTTGGCCAGGGCGACGGCCTCGTCCTCGTCGCTGAAGCGGTAGACGGACACGACCGGGCCGAAGGTCTCCTGCGTGCAGACCTCCATCGGCGCCTCGACGCCGTCCAGGATGGTCGGCTCGTAGAACAGCGGGCCGATGTCCGGGCGGGCGACCCCGCCGGCGACCAGGGTGGCGCCCTTCTCCACGGCCTCCGCCACGTGCCGGGCGACGGTCTCCAACTGGCGCTCGCCGACGAGCGATCCCATGTCCGCGCCGTAGGCCAGGGAGTTGCCGAGCCGCATCGCCCTGGTCCGGGCGGCGAACCGGTCGAGGAAGTCGTCGGCCACCGACTCGTGGACGTAGAGCCGCTCGATGGAGATGCACAGCTGCCCGGCGGAGGAGAAACAGGCGCGTACGGCGCCGGCCGCCGCCTTCTCGACGTCGGCGTCGGCCAGCACCAGCATGGCGTTCTTGCCGCCGAGCTCCAGCGAGACCCCGACCAGGCGGGCGGCGGCGCCCTGCGCGACCTCGCGGCCGGTGCGGGTGGAGCCGGTGAACGAGACGTAGTCGGCGTGCTTGACCACCTCCGGCCCGACGACCGGGCCCTCGCCCAGCACCACCTGGAACACCTCGGCGGGCAGGCCCGCCTCGATCAGCAGGTCACGGGCCCACAGCGCGGTCAGCGCCGTCTCGGTGTCGGGCTTCATGACGACCGCGTTGCCCGCCACGAAGGCGGGCAGCGCGTCGCCGACGGAGAGTTCGAGCGGGTAGTTCCACGGGGCGATCTGGCCGACTACACCGCGCGGCTGGCGCAGTTCGGTGACCTTGGTGAGCGTCGGCACCACGCCGGTGTGCCGCTTGGGCCGCAGATAGGCGGGGGCCTTGCGGCCGTAGTGGCGGGCGGCGACGGCGACCGCCTGCACCTCCTCGTGGGCGTGCAGGCGGGCCTTGCCGGTTTCGAGCTGGATGAGGTCGAGGACCTCGGACTGGCGCTGGAGCACGAGGTCGTGGAACCGCAGCAGGACGGCGGCCCTGGTCCGTACGGGCACATCGGCCCAGGCGGTCTGCGCGGCGCGCGCCCGCTCGAAGGCGGTCGCCACGTCCTCGGGGGTGGACTCGGGCAGGTCCGCGAGCTTCTCCCCGGTGAACGGGCTGTGGTTGGCGGTGCGGCCGGAGCCGACGACGCCGCGGACCAGCCGGGCGACCACCTCGGGGGTGACCACGTCGGCCGCCGTGCGGGCGCCCGCGGGGGCCGCCGCCACGGGGTTCGTACCTGCGGATGCCTGGGGTGCCTGCGAGACCGTCATGAGGGCGAGGGTAAGTCTCCCCGGCCCTCTTTGGGTACCCGCCGGTAACAGGTTTTCACACTCCCCACAAACCGGCCAGCGATCACTGGCGACATAACCCCTGATCAGCGGCTATCCAGCAGGTCATGGCGAGGTGGAGGGCGTGCGCGGGACCCGGTCCCGCGTCAGCCGGCGCTCTCGCCCGGGGCGCGCCAGCTCCGCAGCATCGTGTCGAACTGCCGGCGCATGCCGGACCAGTCCTCTTCGGGCCCGGTCATGTACAGCGCGTACTCGGGGCCGCCCGCCGCGCCGTAGTAGATCCGGTCGATCCCGTGGCGCGGGCCCGGGTGGTCCTTGGACTCCGTCCAGGTGAACTCCCACAGCGCGCCCGGCCGGTCGCGGAACGTGCGGGACTCCAGCGCGAGCCGCGTGTACGCGGGCAGCCGGGCGGACACGTCCTGCTCCATGCTCGTCACGTGCTGGAGCGGGCTGTCGAACTGGGGCGCGGGGTCGACGCTGATCCGGATGCGGTGGCCGCCCTCGTCCGGGGTGTAGTCGACCCAGTTCTCCGCGGGCCGGCGTTCCCACCCCTCCGGGACGAGCAGGCTGAACCCCTCGGGGTCGAGGACCCGCTGCCAGCCTTCCGGGACCTCCTCGCCGGCCGCGGCCGAGGTCCCGCCGTCGGTCGGGGCGGGCTCCTGCGCGGTCTGCGCGGACCGCCCGCCGTCCCCGGTGACCGGCGGGGAGGTCGCCGTGGACGCCGTGGAGCCGCGGCCGTCGCTCCGGCCGTCGTCGTCGCCTCCCAACTGCATCACCGCGAACCCGAGCGCTCCGCCCAGCACCAGCGCGGCGGCGCCCGCGGCCAGCGCGGTGCGCGACCGGGAGCCGGCCCGGCGGACCGTGGGGACGGACGAGCGTCCGGCGGGCGGACCGGACGGGGCGTAGCCGCGGGCCGGGGGCGGCGGACCGGCGGGCGGGCCCGCGACGGTGCCGGCGGGCGGCGGACCGGCGGGCCACGCCGTGGTGGAGCCTGGTGGCGGCTCGGGGACGGGCCAGGCGGTGGTGGCCACCCGCCGCTCGTCCCGCAGCACCTCGGTGGCCACGAAGACCTGGGCCGCGCGGGCCTCCCGGCCCTCCATGACGTCCCGCAGCATCCGCTCCGTCTCGGCCGCCGTCGGCCGGCCCGCCGGGTCCTTGCACAGCAGCGCGCGGATCACCGGCGCGAGCGGGCCGGACAGGGTCGGCGCGGACGGTTCCTCGGAGACGACGGCCTGCATGGTGGAGATCGGCGAGGTCCGCCGGAACGGCGAGTGCCCCTCCACGGCGGTGTAGAGGGTCGCGCCGAGCGACCAGAGGTCGGAGGCGGGGCCGGGGTCCGCGCCGCGCACCCGTTCCAGGGCGAGGTAGTCGACGGACCCGACCAGTTCACCGGTCCGGGTGATGGTGGAGTCACCCTCGATCGCGGCGATCCCGAAGTCCGTCAGCAGGACCCGCCCGTCGCGCGCCAGCAGCACGTTCCCGGGCTTGACGTCACGGTGCAGCACCCCTGCGGCGTGGGCCGCCATCAGCGCCCGCAGGACGTGCAGCCCGATCCTGGCGGCGTCGCGCGGCGAGGTCTCGCCGTTCTCCTTGACCGCGTCGGCGAGCGAGGGCCCGTCGACGTACTGCATGACGATCCAGGGGCGGTTGTCGTACTCCACGACGTCGTGGACGGTGACGACACCGGGGTGCGTGATGCGGGCGGCGGCGCGCGCCTCCTTCTGCGTGCGGGCGTGCAGCACCGCGCGGTCCGCCTCGGCGACGTACAGCCCGGCGGTCAGTTCCTTCACGGCGACCGTGCGGTGCAGCAGCTCGTCCTGCGCCCGCCAGACCTTGCCCATGCCGCCGCGCCCGAGCACCTCGCCCAGTCGGTAGCGCCCCGCGAGTACCAGCCCCGCGCCCGTCCCCTGTGCATGTTCCACGTGTCGTCCCCGCCCCGTTCTCGGACTGCCAGGTTACGGAGCCGACGCGGGGGCGCGGAACCTCGCAGCGCCCCCGAGACCGCACTGTGACGGTGGTGGGACGCCCCGCCCGTCCCGGATGTGTCAGGACGTCACACGGTAGGCGGAGATGGCCTGTTCGTAGATCTCCGTCACCTTGTCGCGCTCCGCGTCCGGTCCGGTGACCTGGATGACGTGGTAGCGGCCGTCCACGATCATCACGAGGTTCCGGGCGTACACCTCGCGGCCTTCGGCGTCCTGCCAGGTGTACTGGCCCTCGGCCATCGCCTGGGTGCCGACGTCTATCCGGCGCACCCCCATCGAGGTGGACCAGCCCGAGTCGCGGAACTGCTTCAGCTCCGGTTCCCTGTCGCGCTGGTACCCCAGCGGGTCGTCGCCGTTGGCCTCGACGGTGTCGCGGCCGGGCACCACCAGCACGCCGAACCCGTCGCTGCCGTAACGGATCTGCCGGTCCGCGTTGGCGGGGCTGCGCCGCCAGCCCTCGGGCACACCGATCCGGAAGCCCTCCGGGTCCTCGCGCAGCGTGTACCCGTCGGCGAGCGCGGGGGACGTGGCGGTCCGCGGCGGGGTGGAGGCCGACGCTTCGCCGGAGGCGCCCGGCGCGTCGCCGGCGGCGGAGTCGTCGCCCGCGCCCTCGGCGTCGTCCCGGTCGTCCCCCTGGCCGGGGAGCGCGGCGGAGCGGGTGGCGGGCGCCTGCGGGCCACCGCCGGTGCCCGGCTCCGACTTCGGCATGAAGGTGAAGGCGTAGACGATCGCACCGGCCATGGCCAGCAGGATGACCGTCAGCAGCAGCCGGCCGAGCCTGCGCGGCGGCTTGCCGCCCGGCCGGTCACGGGGCGGCTCCCGCAGCACCTTGGGTTCGCGCGGGGTGCGCGCGGGCTTGCGCGGGCGGACCTCGACGGGCTCGTGCTCCCGGAAGTCGGCCGCGGGCACCGGCCCGCGCCGGCCGCCGCCCCGGTGCTTGCCGTGCGCCGCGCCGCCGAACCGGCCGCGCCTGCGGCGCACCAGCTCACCGCGCCGGCGGACGACCGGCAGCCGGGTCGCGTCCACGGACGGCAGCGGCACCACGTCCGCGCCCGCCTCCGGCTCCGGGGCGGAGCGCACCAGGGAGCGGAGCCAGCCGCGCAGCTCCTCGAAGTCGGGCCGCTCGGTCGGGTCCTGACGCAGCAGGGACTCCACCACCGGGCGCAGCGCCCCGCACTCCTCGGCGAAGGCCGGCGGTTCGCCGCAGACCATCTGGACCAGCTCGGCGGCGTTCTCCTCGGGGTAGGGGGCATGGCCCTGTACGGCGCGGTACAGCAGGGCGCCCAGCGCCCAGAGGTCGGTGACGGGGCTGATCGGAGGGGCCAGCCGCCAGTTCTCGTGGACCGGGCCGGCCTGCTCGGGGGCCCAGCGCTCGGTGACCGCGCCGACCACGGCGATCCGGGCCTGGCGCGCGCGTTCCGCGGCGAGCGGCGTGGCCGGACCGCGGTAGACGGGCCCGTCCCCGGTGCGGCCCGCCGCCACGACCTCGTCCCAGCCGCCGGCACCGGGCCGCCCGGCGGGCGGCTGCGGGCGGGCGGCGGGCAGGGCGGCCCGCCGCGAGTCGGCACGCAGGGCGTCCTCGCCGGAACCGCCCGCAGGGACCGGCCGCCCGGCGCCGGGACCGTCGCCCCAGGTGCCCGCGAGGTGCACGGTACGGCCGGGGCCTTCACCGCCGGGGCCCTCGTCGTCATCGTCATCGTCGTCGTCGTCGTACGCGTACGCGTCGCCGTACACGCCCGGATACGGGTGGGCGGCCCGGCCCCAGCCCGGTGCGAGCGGGGGCAGTCCGGCGGCGGGACGCTGGACGGGAAGCACGCCGGTGTCGTCGTCAGGGTCGCCGGCCCGGTCGTCGGCCCGGTCGTCGGCCCAGTTGTCGGCGGCCTCGCGGGCGTCGCCTCCGGCGGAACCGGGCCGGGCGTCGGAACCGGGCCGGGCGTCGGGGCCGGGCCGGGCGTCGGAACCGGGCCGGGCGTCGGGGCCGGAGGGACGTCGTCCGGCCGCAGGCGGCTCGGTGGTACCCGCGTGCCCGGCGCGCTGCTCCTCGGCGGTCCGGGCGTCCTCGGAGACCCGGGCGGCGGCGGCCATGGCCCCGGCCCGGTAGGCCGCTATGGCTCCGGCGCGGGCGGCCCGCAGCTGGGCGGGCGTACCGGCGCCCGGCGCGGCGGGCGGCGGGCCGGAGGGGCGCGGCACGGCGGGGCCGGCCGGCTCGACGGGGCCCGAGGGCCGGGGAACGAGCTCCCCGCCGGGTTCGCGGGGCGGCGACCCGTGGGGGGCGCGCGGGGATTCCTGCGGGGCGTGGGGAGCGCGCGGCGCGTCCGCCCCCGGCTTCCCGTAGGGGTCGGGCCGAACGGCCGGGCTCAGCCCCGAGCCGGGCCGCGGCCCCCCGTAGGGCGCCCGCTCCGGCCCGTCGTCACCGGTTTCCCGGCCCCCGTCCCCGTACCCCTCGTCCCCGTACGTCCCGCGCTCGTAGGACCCGTCGGCGTAGCCCCGGTCCTCGCCGGTCGGGTCCTCGTGGTACCGGCCCTCGTAGGCCCCGTCCGCGTACGCTCCCGTCATCCCGCCCTCGCGGAGGGCCGGGGCGGCGTGGCCGCCGGCTCCGTCGCGGGCCGGCTCGATGGCGGGGCGGCCGTAGGCGGCACCGGCCGTCATGTCGTCGCCGAATCCCTCGGCCCCGTCCACGTCGTCGAGGTCCGGCCGGGGAACGGTGACATAGCCGCAGAGGGCTTCCTCGGCGGCCCCGACGGCGAGGCCGGTCAGCATGACCCGGCCGTCGTCGCAGATGAGCACCGTCCGCACGGTGATGTTGCGGTGGGTCCACCCGTGCGCGTGCAGCACGCGCAGGGCGGTGAGCACGTCGGACCCGATCTCGGCGGCGCGGTACGGGTTGAGGGGGCGCTCCGCGAGCAGCGCCGCCAGCGGGCGCGCCGCGACCAGCTCGCTCACGATCCACAGCGACCCCGCCTCGGCGAACACGTCGAAGACCTGGTCCAGCCGCGGGTGGTCCGGCACCTGGGCGGCGGCCTGCGCCGCCTCGATGGCACGGCGGACCGCCGGGTCCGTGGGCCTGCGGACGGCCCGCCCCGCTGCCCGCCGGGCGGACGCCGCGCGCCCGTCCCCGTCGACCACCTCGGCGTCGACCACCTCGGGCAGCGGGACCTGACGGACCAGCACTTCCTGTCCGCTGTAGGTGTCGAAGGCCCGCGTCTCGACCAGCTCGTACGCGTCCGAAGGCGGCAGCGGAAGGCGGTAGCGGTCGGCGAGCACCCGACCCGCATAGTCGTCCACGACGCCTCCCCAGAGCGTACGGTCCCCGGTCACGAGTCCCGGTGACCCGTCGATCACGTTCCCGGTCGGCACCCTCCCGACCCGTGACTCCGGCTGCGCACGGTCCTCGGCCTCTTACGATACGTGGCCGGGGCTCCGGGCGCGCCGGGTCGCCCCAACCCGCCTGCCCGGAGGGCCGCCTTCCACACACACGGACGGCGCGAAGTGGCCGTCCGCACGGCCGACGCCCCGTCAGTCACCGTGCGACGGGGGCGGATCGGACCGCCGGCCGGAAGCCAGGCTTCCGGCCGGCCCGCCCGGCCCGCCCCTCCCCGGTCGTCCGCTAGTCGGCAGGCCGGAACGTGGCGAACGCCGTCTCGCGCAGCGTGCGGCACTCGTCGCCGTCCCACTCGCTGTCCTTGCAGGTCACCATGATCGAGTAGCCGTGTGTGGCGTCCACTTTGAAGCCGCGGTTGAGCACCCGCACCCGCTCGCCGTTCTGGTTGCGGCGGAACTCCCAGTCCGCGACCGTCGGGTAGCCGTTGTACGAGACCTTCTTGACGCCGATGTGCTGGTACCCGTTGCTGGCCGCCCGCGTCCCGGCGACGGCGGCCGTCCACGCGGCGGCGGCGTCGTCCTTCGGCGAGGAGTTGTAGTCGATCTGGACGCGGGGGAAGGCGCCTTCCCGGGTGTTGTAGATCCCGCCGGAGTTGCTGCCGGCTATGCCGGTGCGCGAGAAGCCCGAGGGCATCGCCATGGTGAAGTGGAACCGGTCGTCCGCGACGCCGGTGTAACCGGCGGGCAGGGTGTCGGCCGGCTCCTTCTCCTCCTTCTCGGACGGGGAGGGCGACGGCGAGGCCGAGGCGTCGGTGCTCGGCGAAACGGAGGCGTCGGCCTTGCCGTCGCCCTGGCCCTGCGTCTGCTCGCCGCCCTTGCCCGAGGCGTCGTCGCCGGGGTTCGCCCCTGCCGAGGCCGACGCGCCGGCCGCGGACCCGCCGCCGCCCTTCGGGTCGTCGTCTCCGAGGGTGAGGGCGAGCACGGTGCCGAGCACGGCGAGCACGATCACCCCGGCGATGATCGCCAGGGTCCGGCGCGGCACCACGTCGGTGAGCGAGGCACGGTTGGCCGGCCCCGAAGGGCCGGGACGCTGCGACGGCACCGAGGCCGAAGCGGCGGCGGGCTTCCCGGCGGCGCTCCCGCCGGTCGCCGCGGTCGCCCCGGTCGCTCCCGCGCCCGGACGGGCCGACGCCCGGCTGCCGGCCGGTGTGCCGGCCGCACCGGTGGTGGCGCCCGAGCCGCCCGAGGGTGCGTCGGCGGCAGCGGCGGAACCCGCGGCGCTCACGCCTCCCGCCGCGACGGCCTTGGCGCCGCGCGCGGAGCGCAGCGCCCCGCGCAGCCGGTCCCGGGCGCTGTCGCCGGAGTCGGCGGTGCCGGTGACGGCGCTCCCGGACGGGGCGCCCGGGTCGGCAGGCAGGGCCATGACCCGGGTGGCGTCGGCAGGAGGGCGGACCGGTTCGTCGGGGGCGTCGACGATGGCCTTGAGCAGGGCGCGAGCCCCGGCGTCGTCGAGGCGGCGCTCGGGGTCGCGCTCCAGCAGGCCGTAGATGACGTCCTTGAGCGGTCCGGCGTTCTTCGGCGGGTCGAGCGGCTCGGTCATCACCGCCGTCAGGGTCGCGATGGCGGACCCCTTGTCGTACGGAGGGGTGCCTTCGACGCTCGCGTACAGCAGTCCGCCGAGCGACCAGAGGTCGGCGGGCGGGCCCGGCTTGTGACCGCGCGCCCGCTCCGGCGAGATGTACGAGGGGGCGCCGACGAGCATGCCGGTGGAGGTGACCGACGGGTCGCCCTCGACCTGGGCGATGCCGAAGTCGGTGAGCACCACGCGTCCGTCGTCGGAGATCAGGACGTTCGACGGCTTCACGTCGCGGTGCAGGATGCCTTCGCGGTGCGCCGAGCGGAGCACGTCCAGGATGGCGAGACCGACCTCGGCCGCGCGCCTGGGCTCCAGGGTGCCGTCCTCACGGATCACCTCGGCCAGCGACTTGCCCTCGACGAGCTCCATCACGATCCACGGCCGGTCGTCCTCGTCGACCACGTCGTAGACGGTCACGGCGCTGGTGTTGCGGATACGGGCGATCGCCTTGGCCTCGCGCAGGGTGCGCGTGATCAGCCTGCGCTTCTCGTCGTCGTCGATGGCGGACGGGAAACGGAGTTCCTTGACCGCCACCGTGCGGCCCAGGGTCTCGTCGGCGGCCCGCCAGACGGTCCCCATGCCCCCGCGTCCCAGCACGTCACCGAGCCGGTACCGCCCCGCGAGAAGACGTCCTTCCTTGTCCCGTTGGGGCTCTTTCGCCTGCTCCGCCTCCGACATGAGTCCCCTCTGCGTTCAACCCGCCCTGGCAGAGCTGTCATTGTCCCTCACCCCGGGACCACTCGTGGTCCCGGGTCCGGGCTCCGCCCTCATACGGCCGGGGAAGGACCCCGCCGCTCCGACTGTGCGCGCGCCGTTCGCCGCAGTGCCCGTGCCGGCACTGCTCGGTCTTCTGGATTTCCGAGCCTGCCCTGCCAACCGTTTCTCACGCCCACCGGGTACCGCCTGTCCCGGTTCGTCCCCAGGCAGCCCTTGGCCGGCCGGCGGCGCGGGCCCGGAGCGGCGCCCGTCGGCCGCCGCCGGTGGACCGGCCCGCTCCGCGGGCGCGTACGCCGGTGCGGGGCGCGGAATCAGACGGAACGACAGGTCCCGTGCCGGCCCGGAACGCGCCCGCACGGCGGGCCGGGGACTAGGCCGGGACACCGGGCACGGAGCCCCGGCCCTCCTGATCCGCCGACAGGCCCCGACCCGGCACCGGGGTTTCACCGGGCGGTCCCGGGTCCCGCCCGCCCGTCAGACCGGGGCGATGTCCGGGGCGCCGAGCCGGGCGGCGTCGGCCGTCAGGTCGTCGGGCTGGCGCTGCGACTCCCGCTCGGCCTCCACCCGCTTCTCGTAGTGCTCGACCTCCCGGTCGATCCGGTCCTGGCCCCAGCCCAGCACCGGGGCCATCAGCTCGGCGCAGAGCCGGGCGCTCAGGGTGCCGCGGTCGAACGTCTCGATGGAGATCCGGGTGCGCCGGGTGAGGACGTCGTCCAGGTGCCGGGCGCCCTCGTGCGAGGCGGCGTAGACGATCTCGGCCCGCAGGTAGTCGTCGGCGGCCGGCAGCGGCTCGCCGAGCGAGGGATCCTTCTCGATCAGCGCCAGCACGTCCTCGGCCATCGAACCGAAGCGGTTGAGCAGGTGCTCCACCCGGACCACGTGGATGCCGGTGCGGGCCGCGATCCTGGCGCGGGCGTTCCACAGGGCGTGGTACCCCTCGGCGCCGAGCAGCGGGACGTCCTCGGTGACGCACTCCGCGACCCGCTGGTCGAGCCCGTGCACCGCCTCGTCCACCGCGTCCTTCGCCATGACCCGGTAGGTCGTGTACTTGCCGCCCGCGACGACCACCAGTCCGGGCACCGGGTGGGCCACGGTGTGCTCGCGCGACAGCTTGCTGGTGGCGTCCGACTCGCCGGCCAGCAGCGGGCGCAGCCCGGCGTACACCCCCTCCACGTCGTCCCTGGTCAAAGGGGTGGAGAGCACGGTGTTCACGTGCTCCAGCAGGTAGTCGATGTCGGCGCTGGAGGCGGCCGGGTGCGCCTTGTCGAGATCCCAGTCGGTGTCGGTGGTGCCGACGATCCAGTGCCGTCCCCACGGGATCACGAAGAGGACGGACTTCTCGGTGCGCAGGATGAGGCCGGTGGAGGAATGGATCCGGTCCTTCGGCACGACGAGGTGGATGCCCTTGGAGGCGCGGACGTGGAACTGCCCGCGCTCGGCGATCAGCGCCTGGGTGTCGTCGGTCCATACGCCGGTGGCGTTGACGACCTGCTTGGCCCGGATCTCGTACCGCCCGCCGGCCTCGACGTCCTCCACCACCGCTCCGACGACCCGTTCGCCCTCCCGGAGGAAGCCGCTCACCCGGGCGCCGTTGGCGACGTGCGCGCCGTACGAAGCGGCGGTGCGGACCAGGGTCGTGACGTACCGGGCGTCGTCCATCTGCGCGTCGTAGTACTGGAGGGCGCCGACCAGCGCGTCCTTGCGGAGCGCGGGGGCCACCCGCAGTGCGCGGCGGCGGGAGAGGTGCCGGTGCACCGGCAGACCGCGGCCGTGTCCGGAGGAGAAGGACATCGCGTCGTAGAGCGCCACGCCCGACCCGGCGTAGAGGCGTTCCCAGCCCTTGTGCTGGAGGGGATAGAGGAAGGGCACCGGCTTGACCAGGTGGGGCGCCAGCCGCTCCAGCAGCAGGCCGCGCTCCTTGAGCGCCTCCCGCACGAGGGCGAAGTCGAGCATCTCCAGATAGCGCAGGCCCCCGTGGATGAGCTTGCTCGACCGGCTGGACGTGCCGGAGGCCCAGTCCCGGGCCTCGACCAGCCCGGTGGAGAGCCCGCGCGTCACCGCGTCCAGCGCGGTCCCGGCGCCGACGACCCCCGCGCCGACGACGAGCACGTCGAGTTCCCGCTCGGCCAGGGCGGCGAGCGCCTCGGCGCGCTCGGCCGGTCCCAGTGTCGCTGTCCTCACTGCTGCCTCCCGGTGGATCGGGGTGGTCGGACACGGTGGAGCCGCCCGGCCGGGCGGTCGGGCACCGTGTTCACGCATCGATTCTGTCCGGGGTCCGCGACTTCAGCCATGCCTGTCCACAACACCCGGACGACGAGCTGATGCGAATACGACATACAGGTCATATTTACGCCTAGTCTGACATTGCACGATCTCCTGCGCTCGCGCTCTCGACCCCCTGGTCCTCTGGGAAGGACGGCACTCGACATGCCCGCAGACCTCGCCGTCATCGGACTCGGTCACCTCGGCCTGCCTCTCGCCCAGGCGGCCGTCGCCGCCGGCATCGACACCGTCGGTTACGACACCGACCCCCGCCCCCACGCCGAGCTGACGGCGGGCCGCACCCCCGTCGAAGGCTCGCTCACCGCACCCGAGGTGCGCCGGATGCTGTCCGGCGGCTTCCGGCCGCTGACCGACCCCGCCGAACTGGGACGGGTCCGCACCGCCGTGATCTGCGCCCCCACCCCGCTCGGCCCGGACCGCACCCTGGACCTCACCGCCGTCGGCGACGCCGCCCGCGCGCTGGCGCCCCGGCTGCGCCCGCACACCACCGTGCTGCTCGAATCGGCGGTGCACCCCGGCACCACCGAGACGTTCCTGCGCCCGCTGCTCGAAGAGGGCTCCGGACTCCGGGCCGGACGCGACTTCCACCTCGCCTACTCCCCCGGCCGCCTCGACCCGGGCAACCGCACCCACGTCTACGCCAACACCCCCAAGGTCATCGGCGGCCTCACCCCCGCCTGCACCGAGTCCGCCGCAGCCTTCTACGGCCGGCTCACGGACAAGGTGGTGCGGGCCCGCGGCCCCCGCGAGGCGGAGATGACGAAGGTGCTGGAGACCAACTTCCGGCACGTGAACATCGCCCTGGTCAACGAGATGGCGGTGCTCTGCCACGACCTCGGCGTCGACCTCTGGGACGTCATCCGGTGCGCCGAGACCAAGCCCTTCGGCTTCCAGCCCTTCCGCCCCGGTCCCGGCGTCGGCGGCCACGCCACCCCCATGGACCCGGGCTACCTCCCGTACAACAGCCGCACCCCCGGTCACCCGCTGCGCATGGTCTCGCTGGCCCAGGAGATCAACGACCGGATGCCGAGCTACGTGATCCAGCGGTGCGCGACCCTGCTCAACGAGCACGGCAAGTCGGTGCGCGGAGCGCGGGTGCTGCTGCTCGGCGTCACCTACAAGCCGGACAGCGCCGACCAGGAGGCCGCCCCCGCCCGCGAGATCGCCACCCGGCTGATGGACATGGGCGCGCAGATCGGCTACCACGACCCGCACGTGATGGACTGGCGGGTACGGGAGGTTCCGGTACCGCGCGCCGACTCGCTCTACGAGGCGGCGGCAGCCGCCGACCTGACCCTGCTCCTCCAGCACCACCGCACCTACGACCTGCAAGGGCTCGCGGTGAAGGCGCAGTTGCTGCTCGACACCCGCGGTGCCACCCCCGCGGGCGCGGCGCACCGGCTCTGAGGGACCCGGCCTCCCCGCGCACCGACCGGCGCTCCGGGCCGCGGACCACCCCGGATTACGGGTGGGGCTTGTCGGGACGGGCTGCTAGCCTGCGGCGTCACTCGCACATCCGTGCGCACCGTTCCCAGGGGGGAATCCCGTATGAGCCAGCCCGTGCCGCCGCCGAACCAGCCTCAGCCCATGGACGGCAACCCGTACGCGGCCGCGCAGCCGGGTCCGGCCGCGCCGTCCTCCGGCAACCCGTTCGCCGGCGCACCGCAGACGCAGCCCGGCGGCGCGCCCTACGCCCCGCACCCCGGCGCCCAGGGCGGCAACCCCTTCGCGGACGGGCAGGCCCCGTACGGCGGCGCGCCGTTCGCCCCGGCCCCGGCGGCCCGCAACAACGTCGGCCTCGGCATCCTGGCGGCCTTCGGCGCCGCCGTGCTCGCCGCGATCCTCTACGGCGTCATCGCCGGCTCCATCGAGCGCGAGGTCGGCTATGCCGCCGTCGCGGTCGGCTTCGTCATCGGCTTCGCCGCGAGCAAGGTCGGCGGCAGCAACCCGGGGATCATCGCCGCCTCCGCGGTCTTCGCTCTGGGATCGGTCTACCTCGGCCAGCTGATAGCCATCGCGATGATCATGGCGGACCTGACGGGCGCCGGCTTCTCCGAGGTCTTCTTCGACCACTTCGACTCCGTCACGGCCCTCTGGAAGGAGAACGCCGACTTCATGGGCGTCGTCTTCCTGATCCTCGGCCCGGTCGCCGCGATCGGCGGCGCCAAGCGGGCGTCCTGACCCGCGTACCGACACGGGAGGGCCCGGACCGACGCGCGTCGGTCCGGGCCCTCCCGTGTCGTGCACCGGCGGACCGGCGCGGGATCAGCGGCTGTGCTGCGAGTCCGCCACCGTCACCTCGACGCGCTGGAACTCCTTGAGGTCGCTGTAGCCGGTGGTGGCCATCGCGCGGCGCAGGGCGCCGAAGATGTTCATCGAGCCGTCGGGGGTGTGCGAGGGGCCGGTGAGGACCTCCTCGGTAGTGCCGACGGAACCGAGGTCCACCAGCTTGCCGCGCGGCACGTCCTCGTGGACCGCCTCCATGCCCCAGTGGCGTCCCCGGCCGGGGGCGTCGGTGGCGCGGGCCAGCGGCGAGCCCATCATGACGGCGTCGGCGCCGCAGGCGATGGCCTTCGGCAGGTCGCCGGACCAGCCGACCCCGCCGTCCGCGATGACGTGCACGTACCGGCCGCCGGACTCGTCCATGTAGTCACGGCGGGCCCCGGCGACGTCCGCGACGGCGGTCGCCATCGGCACCTGGATGCCGAAGACGTTGCGGGTGGTGTGCGCGGCGCCGCCGCCGAAACCGACCAGGACGCCGGCCGCGCCGGTGCGCATCAGGTGCAGGGCGGCGGTGTAGGTGGCGCAGCCGCCGACGATGACCGGCACGTCCAGCTCGTAGATGAACTGCTTCAGGTTGAGCGGCTCGGCCGCGCCGGAGACGTGCTCGGCGGAGACCGTCGTGCCCCGGATGACGAAGATGTCGACGCCTGCGTCGACGACCGCCTTGGAGAACTGGGCGGTGCGCTGCGGGGAGAGCGCGGCGGCGGTGACGACGCCGGAGTCGCGCACCTCCTTGATGCGCCGGCCGATCAGCTCCTCCTGGATGGGGGCGGAGTAGATCTCCTGGAGGCGGCGGGTCGCGCTCTCGACCGGCATCTCGGCGATCTCGTCCAGCAACGGCTGCGGGTCCTCGTGGCGGGTCCAGAGACCTTCGAGGTTGAGCACGCCCAGCCCGCCCAGCTCGCCGATGCGGATGGCGTGCTGCGGGGAGACCACGGAGTCCATGGGAGCGGCCAGGAACGGCAGCTCGAAACGGTAGGCGTCGATCTGCCAGGCGATCGAGACCTCCTTCGGGTCACGGGTGCGGCGGCTCGGGACGACGGCGATGTCGTCGAATGCGTAAGCCCGGCGGCCGCGCTTGCCGCGCCCGATCTCGATCTCAGTCACGATGTGTGGCCTTTCCCTCTACGTCTGCGCTGACCAGTATCCCCGACACACGCGTGAGGGGCGGCCCCGGGAACCCCGGTCCGCCCCTCACCCGCCTCGCGCGGGCCTTACTTCCTGCTGTAGTTCGGCGCCTCGACCGTCATCTGGATGTCGTGCGGGTGGCTCTCCTTGAGCCCCGCCGACGTGATCCGGACGAACCGGCCGTTCGCCTGGAGCTCGGGCACCGTGCGTCCGCCGACGTAGAACATCGACTGGCGCAGGCCGCCGGTGAGCTGGTGGACGACCGCGGACAGCGGGCCGCGGTAGGGCACCTGGCCTTCGATGCCCTCGGGGACCAGCTTCTCGTCGGAGGCGACGCCCTCCTGGAAGTAGCGGTCCTTGGAGAACGACTTGCGGTCGCCGCGGGTCTGCATCGCGGCGAGCGAACCCATGCCGCGGTACGACTTGAACTGCTTGCCGTTGATGAACAGCAGCTCCCCCGGGGACTCCTCGCAGCCGGCGAGCAGAGAGCCGAGCATCACCGTGTCGGCGCCGGCGACCAGCGCCTTGGCGATGTCGCCGGAGTACTGGAGGCCGCCGTCGCCGATGACCGGGACGCCGGCCGCCTTGGCCGCCAGCGAGGCCTCGTAGATCGCGGTGACCTGCGGGACGCCGATGCCGGCGACGACCCGGGTGGTGCAGATGGAACCGGGGCCGACGCCTACCTTGATGCCGTCGACGCCCGCGTCGATCAGCGCCTGGGCGCCGTCGCGGGTGGCGATGTTGCCGCCGATGACGTCGACCGAGGAGTTCGACTTGATCTTGGCGACCATGTCGCCGACCAGCCGGGAGTGACCGTGCGCGGTGTCGACGACGATGAAGTCGACGCCCGCCTCGATCAGCGCCTGGGCACGCTCGTACGCGTCGCCGGCGACGCCCACGGCGGCGCCCACCAGCAGGCGGCCCTCGGCGTCCTTGGCCGCGTTCGGGTACTTCTCCGCCTTGACGAAGTCCTTGACGGTGATGAGGCCCTTGAGGAGGCCGGCGTCGTCGACCAGCGGAAGCTTCTCGATCTTGTGGCGGCGCAGCAGCTCCATGGCGTCGACACCGGAGATGCCGACCTTGCCGGTGACGAGCGGCATCGGCGTCATGACCTCGCGGACCTGGCGCGAGCGGTCGGGCTCGAACGCCATGTCGCGGTTGGTGACGATGCCGAGCAGCTTGCCCGCCGCGTCGGTGACCGGGACGCCGCTGATGCGGAACTTGGCGCACAGCTCGTTGGCCTCGCTGAGCGTGGCGTCGGGGTGCACCGTGATCGGGTCGGTGACCATGCCCGACTCGGAGCGCTTGACCAGGTCGACCTGGTTGGCCTGGTCGGCGATCGAGAGGTTGCGGTGCAGCACGCCCACGCCGCCCTGACGGGCCATGGCGATCGCCATGCGGGACTCGGTGACCTTGTCCATCGCGGCGGACAGCAGCGGGATGTTGACCCGGACGTTCCGCGAGACGAGTGAAGAGGTATCGATCTGATCGGGCGTCATGTCGGACGCGCCGGGCAGCAGCAGCACGTCGTCGTATGTCAGCCCGAGCGTCGCGAATTTCTCGGGCACTCCGTCGACGTTTGCAGTCATGACACCTTCCCCATATGGCCTTGATCGGTGCGGATGTCCATGCTAACGGGCTCCGGGGGTGTCAAATTCCACGAGCAAGATCACCAAGGAGTTCTGTAGTTTCCTACGGGACCTCCGGCGGGTGCCCGGGGCCTTCGGCGGGGTGCCGCGCCCCCCGGTCCCGTTGCGGGACAAGGGCCGGCGCGGGTGGCGGGCGGCGCACTGTCGGTTGCGTCACGGGCACGGCACGGCGGCCGTGCCCGAACTGCCCGCGGGTGCGGCCGCCGCCGCGGTGTCACTGCTCGGCGAGGGCCCGCAGTCTGCTGAGCGCGCGGTGCTGGGCGACGCGGACCGCGCCCGGGGACATGCCGAGCATCTGCCCGGTCTCCTCGGCGGTGAGTCCCACCGCGACCCGCAGCACCAGCAGTTCGCGCTGGTTCTCCGGCAGGTTGGCCAGGAGTTTCTTGGCCCAGGCGGCGTCGCTGCTGAGCAGCGCGCGTTCCTCCGGGCCGAGAGAGTCGTCGGGGCGCTCGGGCATCTCGTCGGCCGGGAAGGCGGTCGATCCGGGGTGCCGCATCGCGGCGCGCTGCAGGTCGGCGACCTTGTGACCGGCGATGGCGAAGACGAACGCCTCGAAGGGGCGGCCGGTGTCCTTGTAGCGCGGCAGCGCCATGAGCACGGCCACGCAGACCTCCTGCGCGAGGTCCTCCACGAAGTGCCGGGCGTCGCCGGGCAGCCGGTTCAGCCGCGACCGGCAGTAGCGGAGGGCGAGCGGGTGCACGTGGGCCAGCAGGTCGTGCGTGGCCTGCGCGTCCCCGTCGACGGCACGGTGCACCAGTGCACCGATCACCGTCGTCTCGTCCTCGCGCATCGGACCATGGTGCCCTGCCGCCGACCGGTCCGCGTCATCGCGTCCCGAGTTGTGCACCGAAGCGTTATGAGCGGGTGCGCCGGATGTCATCCCCTGCGCCCTCCCCTTCCGCTGGTCCGAATCGTTCCCGAGGAACTCCACAGCTCAAGGATGCGTCATCGGCCGGGAAGCGTGACGCGTCACGGCCCCGGCCGGTCCGCGGACGGGCCGGCCCGTCCGTCCGGCGTCCGTGTCCCCGCCCGTCGGACGGGCGGGGATCTTCGCGGACAGCACGGACGGGCCCACCCTCAGCGCACCAGGCCCCAGCGGAAGCCGAGGGCCACCGCGTGGGCGCGGTCGGACGCGCCGAGCTTCTTGAACAGTCGTCGTGCGTGGGTCTTGACCGTGTCCTCCGAGAGGAAGAGCTCGCGCCCGATCTCCGCGTTGGAACGGCCGTGGCTCATGCCTTCGAGCACCTGGATCTCCCGCGCGGTGAGCGTGGGGGCGGCGCCCATCTCGGCGGACCGCAGCCGGCGCGGCGCGAGCCGCCAGGTCGGGTCGGCCAGCGCCTGGGTCACGGTCGCCCGCAGTTCCGCGCGCGAGGCGTCCTTGTGCAGATATCCGCGGGCCCCGGCGGCCACCGCGAGCGCGACGCCGTCCAGGTCCTCGGCGACGGTCAGCATGATGATCCGCGCCCCGGGGTCGGCGGAGAGCAGCCGCCGGACCGTCTCCACACCCCCCAGACCGGGCATGCGTACGTCCATCAGAATCAGATCCGAACGGTCGGCCCCCCAGCGGCGGAGGACTTCCTCGCCGTTGGCCGCCGTCGTCACACGCTCGACGCCGGGCACGGTGGCAACCGCGCGGCGCAGCGCTTCTCGGGCAAGCGGGGAGTCGTCGCAGACGAGGACGGATGTCATGACCGTCCTCCGCAGCTGATGCGCGTCACCTTGAGCCTCCAGGCTGATACAAGTCGTCACCTGTGCGGTCGACCCCCTCGGACGTCTGCCCGAGTTCGCTCACCGTCAACCGCCTCCGCACTCTCAACGATGGTCACTCGAAAGAGTTACGGCTTGGACCGTCGGGTTCGGCACTCTACGTGAAGGGGTGCATACGGAGCAGAGCGGCGCGGATCCTTCACTCCTCAACCGAAACTTCACCTGATGGCGTGCCCCATTTAGCGCTTTTTCTTCCCTTTTGAGGGTGTCTGTGACTAGATTCGCAATCAGTCATATTTACATCTACTAACACCGTAGATGTACGGTCGTGACGTCAGTCACCCGGAAACGGTCGCCGCCCGGTCGACCACGGCCGACGGCCGCCGCTCCGGCTCAGAACGGTTTCGAGGGGACAAGCAATGGCAGATTTCTCCCGCCTTCCCGGACCCAACGCGGACCTGTGGGACTGGCAGCTGCTCGCCGCCTGCCGCGGGGTCGACAGTTCCCTGTTCTTCCACCCGGAGGGAGAGCGAGGCGCCGCCCGGAGCGCACGCGAGACCTCGGCGAAAGAGGTGTGCATGCGCTGCCCCGTACGGGCCGAGTGCGCGGCACACGCCCTCGCGGTACGCGAGCCCTACGGCGTATGGGGCGGCCTGACCGAGGACGAGCGCGAAGAACTCATGGGCAGGGCCCGTAACCGGCTGATCGGCGCCGCGCCCGCGGCCGGGCCCGAGCAGGGATCCGCGCACGACTGACCGTCGCGACGCGCCCGGTACCGCAGAAACGTTTCCTCAAACCCGTCCCCCTCCGGATGCACGCGTTCGGCCCGCCTCCGCGCACTCCGCGCCCGCGGCGGCCGGGGCCGTACCGCCGTGCCGTCCGGCCCCCCGCGCACGCCCGGATCCGCCGCAGCGGGCGGGAGCCTAGCGGGACGCGGCGAGCGCGAGCTGGTCGAGGGTGGCGGCCACGGCGGGGACCCGCGCGAGGTCCGGCAGGGTCAGCGCGACGATCTCGCGTTCGATGGCCGGCTCCACCGCGACGGTCCTGGCCCCCTTGACGCGTACGGAGTCAATGGCCAGCTCGGGCAGCACGGCGACACCCAGCCCGGCTCCCACCAGTCCGACCACGGCCGGATAGTCGTCGGTCGCGAAGTCGATACGGGGGGTGAAGCCGGAGTCCTCGCAGACCTCGACCAACTGGCGACGGCAGCGGGGACAACCCGCGATCCACGACTCCTCGGCGAGTTCCGCCATTTCCACGGTCCCGGCACCGGCGAACCGGTGTCCCTCCGGGACGAGCCCGATCAGCCGGTCCGTGAGCAGCGGGCGGACCACCAGGTCGTCCCACTCCTCGCCGCCCGCCCCGTAGCGGAAGGCGAGCGTGATGTCGCAGTCGCCGTCCCGGAGCATCTGCACGGAGCGCGGCGGCTCGGCCTCGACGAGGGAGACCCGGGTGCCGGGGTGCTCGGCACGCAGCGCGGCCAGCGCGCCGGGGACCAGCGAGGAGCTGCCGCTCGGGAACGACGCCAGCCGGACCCGGCCGGCGCGCAGCCCGGCGATCGCGGCGATCTCCTCCTCGGCGGCGGTGAGCCCGGCCAGAATGCCGGACGCGTGGCGCACCAGCGCCTCACCGGCCTGGGTCAGCCGCATCTCCCGGCCGGTGCGGATCAGCAGGGCCGTCCCCGCGGACGCCTCCAGCGCCTTCATCTGCTGGCTGACCGCGGGCTGGGTGCAGCCGAGGTCGCGGGCGGCGGCGGAGAAGGAACCGGTGGTGGCCACGGCGCGCAGGACTCGGAGATGGCGGGCTTCGATCACCTCTCCACCATAAGTGAACCTTCTATGAATGGAATGTGATGCTCGTCCTGCTTTGAGCGGGGCGGGCCCCCGTCGGCCGGCGGGGACGGTCGGCGGCGGAACGGTGAAGAAGGAAAGGCGGTACGGGGCGGGCGGCGACCGGGGGCGGGAAGGGGATCGTGCGGGCGCTAACGTGCCGCGCATGACGACTGCACTCATTACCGGCTCGACCGCGGGCATCGGCGCCGCCTTCGCGCGGCGGCTCGCGGGCCGGGGGCACAACCTGGTGCTGGTGGCGCGCGACACCGAGCGCCTGCGGAGCCAGGCCACCGAACTGCACGACCGGCACGGCATCGAGGCGGAGGTCCTGACGGCCGACCTCTCCTCGGACGCGGGCATCGCGGCGGTCGAGAAGCGGCTGGCCGATCCGCACCACCCGGTGGAACTGCTGGTCAACAACGCGGGTTTCGGCAACAAGGGCCGCTATCTGGAGGTCCCGCTCGCCGACGAGCTGACGATGCTGAAGGTGCACTGCGAGGCGGTGCTGCGGCTGACCTCGGCGGCCGCCGGGCCCATGCGCGAGCGGGGGCGGGGCGGGATCGTCAACGTCGCCTCGGTGGCGGCGTTCGTGCCCCGCGGCACGTACGGGGCGTCGAAGGCCTGGGTCGTGCAGTTCACCCAGGGCGCGGCGAAGGACCTGAGCGGGTCGGGGGTGCGGCTGATGGCGCTCTGCCCCGGCTTCGTGCGGACCGAGTTCCACGAGCGGGCCGGCATGGGCACCGGGAACATCCCCGGCTGGATGTGGCTGGACGCGGACAAACTGGTGACCTCGGCGCTGGACGATCTGGCGCGCGGGAAGACGGTGTCGGTGCCGGACGCCCGGTACAAGGCCCTGATGGGGCTGGTGAAGCTGGCGCCGCGCGGGCTGCTCGGCGAGGCCACCGCCCGCACCGGGCGCAGCTACGGCCCGAACTGATCCGTCCGCGTGCGGCCGGGCCCCGCCCGGTGCTCCCCCGTCCTCCCGGCGAGGACGGGAGAGCGCGATCCGGAAGGGGATTGATCGAACCCGGAACCGGATCGTTTGAATGATCGAGACTGCCGTCGATCGATCAAACTGGACTACGCTCTCACCGTGGCCGGGCGGCGACTCCGACGGACCGGACGGGCAAACGCCCACCGACGCCACCTACGACGAGGGGACCGCAGCCGTGCGCGAGACTGCCGCCGAACGCCATGACCGACTGTTGGCGCTGGTCAGGGAGCGCGGGTCGGCCCGCGTCTCGGAGCTGGCGACGCTGCTGGGGGTCTCCCCCGTCACGGTCCGCCGGGACGTGGAGGAGCTGGCGGGCCGGGATCTGCTGGACCGGGTGCACGGCTCCGTCTCCTGGCCGCGGAACGGGACGGAGCCCGCGGCGGCCCCCACGGCGGCGGCCGGCCCCGGCGGCGGCCCCGTGCTCGGCATGCTCGCGCCGTCCGCCACCTACTACTTCGCCGACGTGATCCGGGGCGCCCACGAGGCGGCGGCGCGGGCCGGTGCCCGGCTCGTCCTGCGGGTGTCGGACTACCGTCCCGAGGAGGACCAGGCCCGCGCCGAGGGACTGCTCGGGGCCGGGGTGGAGGGCCTGCTGCTGGCTCCCGGCTGGACCCGGGCGGACGACCCCGCCGCCTACGGCGACTGGATCACCTCGATGCCGGTGCCGACGGTGCTTCTGGAGCGCCGACCGCCCGACGGCTCTCCGCTCGGCGGTCTGGACCGGGTGTGCTCGGACCACGCGCACGGCGTGCTGCTGGCCGTCCGCCACCTGGTCGCCCTCGGTCACGGGGCGCCGCTGCTGATGGCGCGCGCGGACTCCCCCACGGCGCTCGCCGTGCGGTCGGGGTACGCGTCGGCGCTCGGCTTCATGGGGATGCGTCCGCCGCAGGACGTCATCGAGTCGGTGCCGGGCCAGCTGTCGCCCGAGGGGTTCGAGAAGTCCGTGCAGGAGCTGCGCGCGGCGGTCGCCTCGGGGACGGCGGCCTCGGCACTGATCCACAACGACATGGACGCCATACAGGTGGTGCAGCGCCTCGCGGAACTGGGCGTCCGGGTCCCCCAGGACCTGGCGCTGATCGCGTACGACGACGAGGTGGCGGCGCTCGCGGACATTCCGCTGACGGCCGTCGCCCCGCCCAAGCGGGAAGTGGGCCGGCGGGCCACCGAGCTGCTGGTGGAACGGCTGGGCCGGGGACCGGGCGGCGCGGACGCGGACGGGCCTCGGCGCCATCTGAGCCTGCTGCCCCAGCTCCGGATCCGCTCGTCCTGCGGCGGCCGGGAGGCGTGACCACGGCCGGAAACGGCATAGTGGTCGGATCTATTCATCGATCGATCTATCGACCACGCGGTTGCCGCGACTCCCTGCCGGCGTTCCTGCCGCGTCATCACTGGTGGGGGCCGGAATCCGGCCGGTGCGAGCACGCCGACCGGGTCCCCGGCCGTCTGCGGCGGCCGGAAAAGCACCGAGGTCCGGTGCACCCGCGACGGGTGCACCGGACCTCTTCGCCTTACGGGCCCTCAGGCCGCGTACGGGGTGCGACTAGTGGGAGTGACCGTGGCCGTGACCGGCGTCGGCCTCTTCCTCGGCCGGCTTCTCGACGACCAGGGTCTCGGTCGTGAGCAGCAGCGACGCGATGGACGCGGCGTTCTCCAGGGCGGAGCGGGTGACCTTGACCGGGTCGATGACGCCGGCCTTGATCAGGTCGCCGTACTCGCCGGTGGCGGCGTTGAAGCCCTGGCCCTTGTCGAGCTCGGCGACCTTGGAGGTGATGACGTAACCCTCGAGGCCGGCGTTCTCGGCGATCCAGCGCAGCGGCTCGACGGCGGCGCGGCGGACGACCGCGACACCCGTGGCCTCGTCGCCGGTCTTGCCGAGGTTGCCCTCCAGGACCTTGACGGCGTGGACGAGCGAAGAGCCACCACCGGAGACGATGCCCTCCTCGACCGCGGCGCGGGTCGCGGAGATGGCGTCCTCCAGACGGTGCTTCTTCTCCTTGAGCTCCACCTCGGTGGCCGCACCGACGCGGATCACGCAGACACCGCCGGCCAGCTTCGCGAGGCGCTCCTGCAGCTTCTCGCGGTCCCAGTCGGAGTCCGTGTTCTCGATCTCGGCCTTGATCTGGTTGACGCGGCCCTTGACGTCACCGGCGTCGCCGCCGCCGTCGACGATGGTCGTGTCGTCCTTCGAGACGGTCACGCGGCGCGCGGTGCCCAGCACGTCGAGACCGGCCTGGTCGAGCTTGAGGCCGACCTCCTCGGCGATGACGGTCGCACCCGTGAGGGTGGCGATGTCGCCGAGCATGGCCTTGCGGCGGTCACCGAAGCCGGGGGCCTTCACCGCGACGGCGTTGAAGGTGCCACGGATCTTGTTGACGACGAGGGTGGAGAGCGCCTCGCCCTCGACGTCCTCGGCGATGATCAGCAGCGGCTTGGAGCCACCGCCCTGGATGACCTTCTCCAGGAGCGGGAGCAGCTCCTGGATCGAGCCGATCTTGCCCTGGTGGATCAGGATGTACGGGTCGTCGAGGACGGCCTCCATACGCTCCTGGTCGGTCACCATGTACGGGGACAGGTAGCCCTTGTCGAAGGCCATGCCCTCGGTGAACTCCAGGTCCAGGCCGAAGGTGTTGGACTCCTCGACGGTGATGACACCGTCCTTGCCGACCTTGTCCATCGCGTCCGCGATGAGCTCGCCGACCTGGGTGTCCTGCGCGGAGAGCGCGGCCACGGCGGCGATGTCGGACTTGTCGTCGATCGGACGGGCGGTCGCGAGGAGCTCCTCGGACACGGCCTTGACCGCGGCGTCGATGCCCTTCTTCAGGGCGGCCGGGGAAGCGCCCGCGGCGACGTTGCGCAGACCCTCGCGGACGAGCGCCTGGGCCAGCACGGTGGCGGTCGTGGTGCCGTCACCGGCCACGTCGTTGGTCTTGGTCGCCACCTCCTTCACCAGCTGGGCACCGAGGTTCTCGTACGGGTCGTCGAGCTCGACCTCGCGCGCGATGGTGACACCGTCGTTGGTGATGGTGGGCGCGCCGAACTTCTTGTCGATGACGACGTTGCGGCCCTTGGGGCCGATCGTCACCTTCACCGTGTCGGCAAGCTTGTTGACGCCGCGCTCAAGGGCGCGACGGGCGTCCTCGTCGAACTTCAGAATCTTCGCCATGGGCTGAACTTTCCCTCTCGGACGAACTGCGCCCCTGTCACCCGGCTAGTGATTGCAGGGGGCCAGGGGCGCAGAACAGAAGCAAACTGGGTGAATTACTTCTCGATGATCGCGAGGACGTCGCGAGCCGAGAGGACGAGGTACTCCTCGCCGTTGTACTTCACCTCGGTGCCGCCGTACTTGCTGTACAGAACGACATCGCCGGTCTTGACGTCGAGCGGAAGGCGCTCGCCGTTCTCGAAGCGGCCCGGGCCCACGGCCAGGACGACGCCCTCCTGGGGCTTCTCCTTGGCGGTGTCCGGAATGACCAGGCCGGAAGCCGTGGTCTGCTCGGCGTCGAGCGGCTGGACCACAATGCGGTCCTCGAGCGGCTTGATCGCAACCTTGGAGCTGGTGGTCGACACGATCCGGTCTCCCCCTTCGGAGATCTCACGGGGTTTAACAGTCTGGGGCCGGCGGCCAAGGTCGATCCGTCGTCGCGGGTGCCGGACCTGCCTTGTTCGCACGGTGCTGCTGGCACTCTCCAGTGGGGAGTGCCAGAAGCGAGACTATGACCGGGATTAGCACTCGGTCAAGCGGAGTGCCAATTCACCACCCCCGCGTGGCGGGATCCGGCAACCGGAAGAGGGCCGTCCGTGCCGCCGCCGTGCCCGGCGGGACGGGTGCGGCGGCGGGTGGGGAAGGGGTGCGGACGGAGTGCGCAGCCCGGACGGCGCCACGGCCCGGTCGCCCTGCGACCCGTATGGAGAACGCCGGGACGAGCCTCACCGTTCCTGCCGCGGGGACGGCCCAGGACGGCACGGGACGGCCCCGGCAGCGTCCCTCTCGGGCCGCGGCCGGGGCCGCGTGTCCGGGTCCGCTGTCCGGGTCCGGGCTCTGGCTCGGGCTCGGGTCCGGGCTCGGCAGGGTTGCTCGCCGGCCGGGTCAGACGTAGTCCTCCAGGCGCGCGACGGCGTACCCCTTGTCGGTGACCACCTTCATCACCTGCCGGATCATGTCGGGCATGGTGCCCTTCCAGTCCTCCGGCCCGCGGAAGTGGGTGAGGATGATGTCGCCGGGGTGCAGGTCGCGGTCCCATTCGCGCCACTCCATGTGGTCGGCGAACGCCTCGGACGCCCAGAGCGGCACCGCCTTCACGCCGCAGGAGGCGGCGGCGACCAGGGTGTCCCGGTTGTAGTTGCCGTACGGCGGCCGGAAGAGCGTGGGGCGCTTGCCGTAGCGCTTCTCGATCTTCTCCTGCTGGCCGCAGATCTCCGTCTCCTGCTGGGAGTACGAAAGCCCCGGCATGTAGCGGTGGTTGAGGGTGTGGTTGTTGAGGGTGACGCCCTGCTTCTGCATCCGGGCGAAGTACCCGTAGTCGTCATTGATGACGTAGTCGCTGAGGAAGGCGCTGTAGGGGATGGAGAGTTCGCTCATCATCCGCAGCAGCCGGGGATCCTTCTCCGCGCCGTCGTCCATGGTGAGGAAGACGATCCGCTCCTCGGTGGGAACGGTGGTGAAGACGGGCGGCAGGCCCTCGCCGTCCGCGACCTCGAACCCCTCCCGGCTGGTGATGCGCGGCTTCACCGCGGGCGGTTCCGGTGCGGCCAGCGGCACCTTCGCCAACCCCCACTTCCTGGCCGCGGCGACGCGCCGTGCCTGCCGGGCCTCCACCTGCTCCGCGTACGCGGTGAGCGCGCGGGCCGGGCCGGCCTGCTGCGCCTGACCGCCGGGCTGCCCCGCGGGCCCCCGGCCCGGAGCGCCCGGCGCGCTGCCGCCGTCCGTCCCGGAGGCGCACCCGGAGGCGACGGCGGCGGCCAACAGGGCCGTGAGGACGTAGCGGCCGGTTCTGCGCCGCTTCCTTGTCATTTTTTCCTTTTGTCGTACAGGCTGCATGGCGCCGCATCCTGCCAGGCGGGCCGGGGGCGGCCGCCCCGACACCTCCGGGGGTCCGGTGCCGTCCCCCACCCGGCCCACACCGGTGACCGGGCCGCCTGTGGACGACCCCGTCACCCTCCACCTGTGGACAGCCTGTGGACAGCCCGGAGGAGCAGTCGCGCACTGGCCCACAATGGGACGGGTGAACGCGACTACCCCCTCCACCGGAGCCGGCGCCCCCGACCCGCTCGCCGACTTCGCCGCCCTGCGCACCCCCGAGGGCGCGGCGCTCCTGGCCGGGCTGCGGGAGTACGACCCCGCCCAGGAACTCGCCACCGCCACCCGGCTGCGGCGGACCCATCCGCCCGCGCTGGTCTCGGCGGCCCTCGGTCAGGCGCGGCTGCGGCAGCGAGCGGTGGCGAAGTTCGGGGCCGAGGACGCGTACCGGATGTTCTTCACGCCGAACGGCGTGGAGCAGGCGACCCGCACTTCGGTCGCCTCCTACCGCGCCGGGCGGTTCGCCGCGCTGGGCGTCCGGAGCGTGGCGGACCTCTGCTGCGGCATCGGGGGCGACGCGGTGGCGCTGGCCCGCGCGGGCGTCTCCGTGCTCGCCGTGGACCGCGATCCGCTCACCGCCGAGGTGGCCCGCGCCAACGCCGAGGCGCTCGGCCTCGCCGGGCTGATCGAGGTGCGGTGCGCCGACGTCGCGGACATCGACACCGAGCCGTACGACGCGGTGTTCGTCGACCCTGCGCGGCGGGGCGGGCGCGGGCGGATCTTCGACCCCGAGGCGTACTCGCCCCCGCTGTCCTGGGCCACGGCCGCCGCGCTGAAGGCTCCGCGCGCGGCCCTGAAGATCGCCCCCGGCGTCCCCCACGAAGCCATCGGCCCGGAGGCGGAGGCGGAGTGGATCTCGGACGGCGGGGACGTGAAGGAGGCGGTCCTGTGGTTCGGCGAGGGGTTCACCCCCGGCTCGTACCGCGCGACCCTGCTGCCCTCCGGCGCGACCCTCGCCGCCCCGGCCCCGCTGCCCGCCCCGCCGGTCGGCCCGGTCGGCCGCTACCTCCACGAGCCGGACGGAGCGGTGATCCGGGCGCACCTGGTGGCGTCGGTGGTCGAGGAGTGCGGCGGCCGGCTGATCGACGAGACCATCGCCTACGTCACGAGCGACGCCCCCTGCGACTCCCCGTACGTCTCCTCGTACGAGATCACCGACCACCTCCCGTTCCACCTGAAGCGGCTCAAGGCGCTGCTGCGGGAGCGCGGGGTCGGCGTGCTCACGGTGAAGAAGCGCGGCTCGGCGGTGGAGCCGGAGGAGGTGCGGCGCCGGATGAAGCTCCAGGGACCGAACGAGGCGACGGTCTTCCTGACCCGGGTGGCGGGGGCGCCCACGATGCTGATCGGCGGACCGGTGCGGTGAGGCGCGGGGCGGGCCGCTTCCGCTCAGCCGTGGGCGTCCGGCCGGGCGGGGGCCGGCGGCGACGCGGGCGCCGGTCCGGCCGCGGCTCCGCCGAGCACCCTCAGTACCCACCGCCGGTGCGCGAACGCCCGGACCACACCGGCCAGTCCGGTCAGCCATGCCACCATGCCGAGCCCCATGGAGCCGGCCACCGAGCCATAGGTGTCGACACCCCGTTCCGCCGTGGCCGGCAGCACCACGCAGACGAACAGGCCCACCGCGCAGAGCAGGCCGGACGCCAGCAGCCAGAGCAGACTGTCGCCGGGCCGGCGCAGCGAGGCGTCGCGGTCCGGATCGCGGTCCAGGGCCCCCCACGCGTCCAGCAGTGCGCGCACCTCGCGGTCCCGTCCGAGGCCCGTGCCCGCGAGGACGACGGCTGGGATCAGCAGCGCCGCCCCGAACAGGGCGAAGGGCACGGCGAGGATCCCGGCGAACACGTCGTGGGGCTCCTCCAGGGCGAGGATCGCGAGACCGACCAGCGCCCAGCCGAGCGCCGCCACCGCGCCCCACGTCCAGAGCACACCCAGCCGCCTCCGGCCGATGTACCGCGTGACCAACTCACCCAGAACCAGGGCACGGTCGGCGAGCATCGCCTCCCGGTCGGGCCAACTGCGGATCTCCACGGGCGGCGGAGGCGGCGGGAGCGCGGGGCGGGGCGACATGGCCCGAGGCTAAAGGATGCGGCGCGAGTCCGAAGACCTCCGCTCAACCCGCCTCGGCCGCAGCGCTCTCCTCACCCGCGGTGGCTCCCTCACGCGCGGCGGCTCTCCTCGCTCAGGCCGAGACCGCACAGGACAAGGCCCGCACAGGACGTGACCGTACGACGCGCTCGTGCATGACGTGACGGTGCGCCACGTGGCCGTTCGTGACGTGGCCGTTCGTGACGTGGCCGTACGTGACGTGGCCGTGCGCGCCCGGCGGCGGGCGCGGGGCCCGTCAGCACCGCGTGGGGCGGGCCCGGACGCTCGGCGCCCGCGCCGCCGCTCAGGCGTCGAGCAGCCCCTGCACGTCCAGCTTCCGCATGCCCAGCATCGCCTTCATCGCCCGGTCGGCCTTGGCGGGGTCCGGGTCGGCGAGGGCCTTCTCCAGGGCGCGCGGGACGATCTGCCACGACAAGCCGTACTTGTCCTTCAGCCAGCCGCACTGGCCCTCCTCGCCTTCCGCGGTGAAGGCGTCCCAGAAGCGGTCGACCTCCGCCTGGTCCTCGCAGTCGACCGAGAGCGAGACGGCCTCGGTGAAGGGGAACTGCGGGCCGCCGTTGAGACCGAGGTACTCCTGACCGGCCAGCAGGAAGCGCACGGTCAGCACGCTGCCCGTCTCGCCGGGGGCGGACTCGCCGTAGTGACTGACGTCCAGGACGCGTGAGTCGCCGCCGAAGACGGAGACGTAGAACTCGGCGGCCTCTTGGGCCTGGCCGTCGAACCAGAGACACGGGGTGATCTTCTGCATGGTCGCTCCTCGTCGAGCGGGGTCCCGCCGCCGTCCGGTGCGGACGGCGCGCGGTCGGACGCCGTGCAAGGTAGACCGGCCGGCCGCCCGGAACTCATCGCGCCACGCCCCGGACGGCGCCATGCACCCGGACGGCACTGCGCACCCGGCCGGCGGCACCGCGCGGGAAACCACGAGCCGCCCTCTGCGGCCCCCGGCGGCACGCACGCCCGGCCGCCCGCCCCGCGCAGGACCGGGCTCAGTCCCCGGCCGGCCCCAGCGACTCGAAACGCCAGCGGTGCACGGCACGGGTGATCAGCCCGGCGTCGGGCTCGGGGAGCTCCGGCAGTTCGTCGCCGTACTGTCCCTCCCACCAGGTGATGACCAGCACGCGGTCCTGCGGGGCGCGCAGCAGTTCGCTGCGGACCGGCTCGCGGGCCAGTTCGCCGGTGCGGGCGCGCGCCCACTCCAGCAGTTCGGCCCCCCGGCCCCCGACGGCACGGGCCTCCCACATCAGCGCGACGCTCATGAGTACAGGTTGTCCTTGCTGATCTCGTGCACGTGGTCGTGGTCGTGCGCGTGGGCGCCCGGTACGTGCGGTTCGGTCACCGGCAGCGAGGAGTCCGCCGACAGCTCCAGGTCGGAGGCGGGCCGGTTGCGGGCCACCATCTCCGCGCCGAGCGCGGCGACCATCGCGCCGTTGTCCGTGCAGAGGCCGGGCCGGGGCACCCGCAGCCGGATGCCCGCCTTCGCGCAGCGCTCCTCGGCGAGCGCGCGCAGCCGGGAGTTGGCCGCGACGCCGCCGCCGATCATCAGGTGGTCGACGCCCTCGTCCTTGCAGGCGCGGACGGCCTTGCGGGTGAGGACGTCCACCACGGCCTCCTGGAAGGACGCCGCCACGTCGCGCACCGGCACCTCCTCGCCCGCCGCCCGCTTGGCCTCGATCCAGCGCGCCACCGAGGTCTTCAGCCCGGAGAAGGAGAAGTCGTACGCCGGATCGCGCGATCCGGTCAGGCCGCGCGGGAAGGCGATCGCCTTCGGGTCGCCCTCGCGGGCCAGCCGGTCGATGACCGGGCCGCCGGGGAAGCCGAGGTCGAGCACCCGGGCGATCTTGTCGAACGCCTCGCCCGCCGCGTCGTCGATGGTGGCGCCCAGCGGGCGCACGTCGTTGGTGATGTCGGGCGCCAGCAGCAGCGAGGAGTGTCCGCCGCTGACCAGCAGCGCCATGGTGGGCTCGGGCAGCGGGCCGTGTTCGAGCTGGTCCACGCAGATGTGCGAGGCCAGGTGGTTCACCCCGTAGAGCGGCTTGCCCAGGGCGTACGCGTACGCCTTGGCCGCCGAGACGCCGACCAGCAGCGCGCCGGCCAGGCCGGGGCCCGCCGTCACGGCGATGCCGTCCAGGTCGCGGGCGCTGATCCCGGCGTCCTTCAGGGCGCGTTCGATGGTGGGGACCATGGCCTCCAGGTGCGCGCGGGAGGCGATCTCCGGGACGACGCCGCCGAAGCGGGCGTGCGTGTCGACGCTGGAGGCGACGGCGTCCGCGAGGAGCGTGGTGCCGCGCACGATGCCGACGCCGGTCTCGTCGCACGAGGTCTCGATGCCGAGTACGAGCGGTTCGTCAGCCATTGCCATCAGCCATTCTCTGTTCCTTGTACGTGCAGGCGCATGACCAGCGCGTCGATGTTGCCCGGCTGGTAGTAGCCGCGCCGGAAGCCGATGGGTTCGAAGCCGAACCGTTCGTACAGCTTCTGCGCGCGGGTGTTGTCGACCCGGACCTCCAGCAGCACGGTGGCGCACTCGAAGGCCGTGGCGTGCTTCAGCAGGTCGGTGAGCAGCTCGGATCCGAGGCCGCCGCCCCAGTGGCCGCGAGTGACCCCGATGGTCTGTACGTCGGCGAGGTCGCCGGCCGCGGCCAGCCCGGCGTAGCCGACGATCCGGCCGTCCGGGTCCTCGGCGACGACGTAGCGACGGGTGGCGTGCGGGCCCCGGGCCCGCGCCAGCTCGGACCAGAACATGCCGGCCGACCAGGCGTCCTCGGGGAAGAGTTCGTCTTCGAGTTCCAGCACCGGCGCGATGTCCCACCAGCGCATCTCGCGCAGCACGGCGGAGGCGGCGGTCACTTCGGGGTGACCACCTTGTAGTTCTTCGGTACCTGCGCGTCGGGCCTGCGCAGGTAGAGCGGCCGCGGCGGCAGCAGTTCCCCGCCCGCGGCGAGCCGTTCGGCGGCGAGGGAGGCGAGCGCGCCGGCGGACACGTGCTCGGGGCCGCGGGCGTCACCGAACGCCTCGGGGTAGAGCACCGCGCCCGCGCCGACGACCGGGAGCCCCGCGAGGCTCTCGGCGATGTCGCCGGGCCGGTCGACCGAGGGCTCACCCGTACGGGTAAGGGTGTCGGTGTACCGGGCCCAGTAGACCTCCTTGCGGCGCGCGTCCGTCGCCACCACGAAGGGGCCGTCGATCCCGGCCGCGTACGCGAGGCCGTCGAGGGTGCACAGGCCGTGCACGGGGACGGAGAGCGCCGAGCCGAAGGTGGCCGCGGTGACCAGACCGACCCGCAGTCCGGTGTAGGGGCCGGGGCCGACGCCCACGACCAGGCCGGTCACGGCGTCGAGTGTCGTCCCGGCGGCGGCGAGGACCCGGTCGACGGCGGGGAGCAGCAGTTCCCCGTGTCGCCGGGCGTCCACCGTGCTCGACTCCGCGACGACGGAGGAGCCGTCGTGGAGGGCGACGGTGACGGCGGGGGTGGCGGTATCCATGGCGAGCAAGAGCACACGAACAGCCTACGGCTCCGCCGACGGGGGCACGGCTCCCGTCCATGGTCCCGGCGGGCCCGGCGGCTGCTGCTACCGTCACCCGGAGATACGGGTACGACGTAAAAGCTTGTACGACTTACGAACGGACGGCACGCCGGGCGGCGTGCGAAAGGGGAGTTCAGGTGGCTAGGAGCAGCTCGGGAATCGTGGCCGGGCTCACCGCCGCGGCGATCGTCGCGATCGGTTTCCTCGCCTACCAGGCGTCGGCGAACGCTCCGGACTCGGTGGCCGCCCCCTCCTCCAGCGCCTCCGCGCCGGCGGCGTCGGCGCGGCCCTCGGCGAAGCCGGAGACCTCGGCCGACCCGCTGGCGCTGCCCGCCGGTTCGGGCACCGGGGCGCGGGTCGTGTACGCCCTGAAGGACAAGCGGGTGTGGCTGGTGGACGAGTCGGGCAGGGCGACCCGGACCTTCACCGTCATGCCGAGTCCCGTCAGCCCGCCGCCCGGGACCTACCAGGTGACCTCGCGGTCGGGCAGTGTGCAGGGCTCGGACGGGGTGCTGATCGAGCACGTGGTCCGTTTCGCCAGCGTTGGGGACGTCGCGATCGGCTTCAGTGCGGCCCAGGACGGCTCGATGCCGACGCCCGACCCCACGCTGAAGACCGGTGGGGTGCGCACCTCGCGGGAGGACGGCGACGCCATGTGGCAGTTCGCCACCGTCGGCGCGAAGGTCGTCGTCGTCGCCTGATCCGCCCCGCTGCCACCTCGCACGGGACCCCGGAGCCGTCGGCTCCGGGGTCCTGTGCGTCGGTCCGTCCTCAGGCCGCCGCGCGGCCGGCCGGGGGCCGGATGTCCGCGACGGTGACGTCGTCCGCGCGGTCCTCGGCGCCGGGCCGGTCCGACGGCGGGGTGGAGACCGCGGTGGCCGCGGCGCAGGACGCCAGCAGGTCCTTCATCGACACCCCGGGCACCGCGGACAGGGACGAGTGCGGCGTCTGCGCGTCGTGCTCGGGCGTCGGCATGGGTGCCTCCTGGGCTCCGCTGGGGGCGTGGTTAGGCATACCTAACCAGGGGCTCGTACCCATGTCACCACGCCCGTGGCCTCTCATGCAACATTTTACCGACACCGTGTCGGAACGGAAGGTGTTCGGGGGTCGGGTTCCGGACACACGAGAGCGGTCCGGACCGGCTTCTTCGCCGGTCCGGACCGCCGCGCGGGTCCGCCCGTACCGCCCGCGACCCGGCGGGCCCCGGACGGGAGGTCTAGCGCTCCAGGCCCGCCCGCAGCTCCGCCCAGCGGGCGCCGATGCCGACCAGCGTCACCACGCGGCGCTCGTCGTCCGTGTCGCCCACCGCGCGGTCGATCACGATGTGCAGCCGGTCCTCGGACAGTTCCTCGACCTTGCCGTCGCCCCACTCGACCACCACGACCGACTCCGGCAGGGAGACGTCGAGGTCCAGGTCCTCCATCTCGTCGAGCCCGCCGCCCAGGCGGTAGGCGTCGACGTGCACGAGTGCCGGGCCCGCGCCGAGCGGTGGGTGGACCCGTGCGATGACGAAGGTCGGCGAGGTCACGGCGCCCCGCACGTCCAGCCCTTCGCCGAGCCCCCGGGTCAGCGTGGTCTTGCCCGCGCCGAGTTCACCGGTGAGCATCACGAGGTCGCCGGGGGCGAGCAGCGGGGCGAGTTCGAGGCCCAGCAGCCGCATCCCCTCGGGGGAGTCGACGGCGCGGCGGACGGTGACGGAGTCCTGACCGAGGGGGTTCCCGGGGTCCTGGCTCATCTGTGGTGCTTCCATGCCCGCCCACGTTAGTCGCCACGGCGGACCGGAGGCGGGCGCCGTGGGCGGGGCATCGCGGCGTCAGCCGCCGGCCTCCCGCCGGATCCGCCGCCGCGCCCGTCCGCGCGCGGCTACGTCCGGCCGCCGGTGCGCGCGGCCGGTACCGCACCGGCCCGCACCAGCAGGTCCGCGAGCCGGTCCGTCACCGTCTCCGGGTGCTCCAGCATGACCAGGTGGCCGCCGTCCGGGACGATCACCAGCTCCGCGTCGGGCAGCACGTCGGCGATGGCTTCGCTGTGCGAGCTGGGCGTCACCAGGTCCTTGTCGCCCGCGAGGATCAGCACCGGCAGGTCCGCGAAGAGCGGCAGCGCGGCGCTCTTGTCGTGCTCGGTGAAGGCCGGGTAGAACTCGGCGACCACGTCGATGGGCGTCGACTCGATGAGCCGCTCCGCGAACCGGGCGACCGCCGGGTCCACGTCCCGCGACGAGAACGAGTACCGCTTGATGAGCCCCGCGAAGAGGTCGGCGGTGGCCCGCCGGCCCCGTTCCACCAGCTCGGTCTGAGTGCCCAGCGCCCTCAGCACTCCGGGCAGCACCCGGCGCACGGCGTTGACCCCGGCGACCGGCAACCCGAAGTTCACCTCACCGAGCCTTCCCGCGGAGGTGCCGACGAACGCGGCGGCGGCCACCCGGTCCCGGATCAGCTCCGGGTACTGCTCGGCCAGCGCCATGACCGTCATGCCGCCCATGGAGTGCCCCACGAGCACCAGCGGGCCCTCGGGCGCGGCCGCGTCGATGACGGCCCGCAGGTCGCGGCCGAGCTGGTCGATGGTGACCGGCACGCCTTTCGCCTGCCCCTTGCCCCGGCCGGAGCGGCCGTGGCTGCGCTGGTCCCAGTGGACCGTGCGTACCAGGCCGCGCAGCGCCGCCCGCTGGAAGTGCCAGGAGTCCTGGCCGAGGCAGTAGCCGTGGCTGAAGACGACGGTGACGGGGGCGGGCGACTTCCGCCCGAAGAGCCGGCGACGGCGCGGACCCGAGTCCGCGGCCGCCTCGTCCACCTCGTCGATCTCGTAGTACAGCTCGGTCCCGTCGTCGGCCACCGCCCGGCCCGGCTCCCCGCGCAGCGCGCCGTACGGGCCCGCCGCGTCCAGTGCCAGCCGGGCCTTCTTGCGCATCCCCCGGCCGACGGTCAGCCGCTCCACGGCGACGCCCGCCGCCGCTCCCGCGGCCAGCACCCCTATCGCGGCCCCGGCGACACCCGCCCGGCGCCATCCGGCGGCCGCCGTCACGGCGTCGGCCACCGCCTCCCCCGCGCTGCTCTCGCTCACCCTGCGGTGCTCCCGTTCCCGTCGTGTCCGGTGCCGGTACCGGTACCCGCGACGACGGTGTCGTACCGCGGGCCGGCCGTGACGTCCGTCGCGTCCGTCGCATCCGTCGCGTGCAGATGGACGCGGGGCACCCGCGCGCCGATCCGGGTGACGATCTCGTACGCGATGGTGCCGGCGGCGACCGCCCAGTCCTCCGCGCCCGGTTCGCCCCGGTCGCCCGGTCCGAACAGCACCGCCTCGCTGCCCGGTCCGGGCCGGTCGCCCTCCAGGTCGACGACGAACTGGTCCATCGCCACCCGTCCGGCGACGGTCCGGATCCTGCCGTCCACCAGGACCGGCCCGCGGCCGGAGGCGTGGCGCGGGATGCCGTCGGCGTAACCGACCGGGACCAGGCCGAGGGTGGTCCCGGTGGGGGTCGTGTAGTGGTGGCCGTAGCTGACGCCGTGCCCCGCCGGGGCCTGCTTGACCAGGGCGAGCGAGGCAGCCAGCGTCATCACGGGGCGCAGCCCGTAGTCGGCGGGCACCCCCAGTTCCGGACTGGGCGAGAGCCCGTACACGGCGATGCCGGTCCGCACCAGGTCGAAGTGCGACTCGGGGACCGTGAGGGTCGCCGGAGAGTTGGCGATGTGCCGCACCTCGGGCCGGACGCCGGCCTTCTCCGCGTACGCCAGCATGTCGTGGAAGACGTTCAGCTGGGCGGCGATCGAGGGGTGACCGGGTTCGTCGGCGCAGGCGAAGTGCGACCACAGGCCGGTGATCCGGACGTCGCCCGCGTCCTCGGCGGAACGGGCCCCGGCGATCAGCTCGGGCCAGTCGGCGGGCAGGCAGCCGTTGCGGCCGAGGCCGGTGTCCGCCTTGAGCTGGATGCGGGCGGTGCGGCCCGCCGCACGGGCGGCGTCGACGGCCTCCCGCAGCGCCCACGTCCCGGAGACCGACACGTCGATGTCGGCCTCGATCGCCTCGCGCCAGGGGCCGCCGGGGGTCCACAGCCAGCACATGATCCGCCCGCCGAGCCCGGCGGCGCGCAGCGCCAGGGCCTCCTGCGGGGTGGCGGTGCCGAGCCAGGTCGCCCCGGCCTCCAGCGCGGCGCGGGCGCACGGCACCGCGCCGTGACCGTAGGCGTCGGACTTCACCACGGCCATGAGCTGCGCTCCGCCGGCCCGCGCCAGCAGCGTGCGCACATTGGCGCGCAGCGCGGCGAGGTCGATCTCGGCACGGGCTCTCAGGGGCGCTTTGTCGTTCATCGCGCCCAGTCTCTCAGGTCGTCCCGCCCGCACGGGCGGCGGCGAGGCCGGGGGCGCGGACCGGCGATTCGGGGAGCGTGCGGGAGGAGACGCGCACGGACGCGCGGCCCGCACGCCCCCGTCGTCGACTCGGGGGCGCACCTCAGGGGCGGCCCCGGGGGCGCGGCTCGGGGTGGTGCGGAGCGGCTCAGGGGCGCGGGTCAGGGTGGTGCGGGGTGGCTAGGGGCGCGGCGGGTGCGGATCGCGCGCCCCCGAGCCGTCTCGGGGTCAGGTCCCGCGGGCCCGCTCGTGTTCCAGGTACTCCACCAGGACCGGCACATGGCTGCGGGAGACGTCCTTGACCGCGGTGACCAGGGTGACCGGACCGTCGCCGGCCAGCAGCGCGAGGAGCCGGTGGACCGCCTCGGCGGGGGCGGGCCCGGCGAGTTCGGTGCGGTACCGCTCGACGAACGCGTCGTACCGGGCTCCGGAGCGGTCCTCGTGGTACCAGGACCGCAGTTCCGCGGACGGCGTGAGGTCCTTGAGCCAGACGTCGACCGCCGCCCTCTCCTTGGACACCCCGCGCGGCCAGAGCCGGTCCACCAGCACCCGGGTTCCGTCGCCGTCCTCGAGCGGGTCGTAGACCCTGCGGACCCGCGGGGACCCGCCGTCGCCACCGCTCATCCCGGACCCCTTCCGTCGCGTCCGCCGCCCCGGCCGCCCGTACCGGCAGCCCCGCCCAGCCCCGCCCAGCCTCGCCCGCCCGCGCACCCGCCGCACGTCCGGACCGGCGCGGGACCGGGGCCGGATCGGCGGCCGGTCCCGGTCAGCCCCTGCTCACGTCCCGCCAGGCCGCCGGGACCGCGGCGGCCACGTCCTGCGCGGAGACCGGCGCGCCGCCCGACGCGTGCCGGGCGGCCAGCCCGTGCAGGTACGCGCCGACCGACGCGGCGTCGCGCGGGGCCAGCCCCGCGGCCAGCAGCGAGCCGGTCAGCCCCGACAGCACGTCCCCGCTGCCGGCGGTGGCCAGCCACGACGTCCCGGTGGGGTTGACCCGTACGGGTGTGTCCCCGCCCTCGGCGACCAGCGTCGTGGAGCCCTTGAGCAGCACGGTCGCGCGGAACCGGGCGGCCAGTTCGCGCACGGCGGCGAGCCGCCCCGCCTCGACCTCCTCGCGGGCCACGCCGAGCAGGGCCGCGGCCTCGCCCGCGTGCGGGGTGAGCACGGTGGCGGCGGGCCGGGAGCGCACCGCGTCCGGGTCCATCAGCCGCAGCCCGTCCGCGTCGACCAGCACCGGCACGTCCGAAGCCAGTACGTCGGCGACCGCGGCGACGGCCGCCCCGCCGTCGCCCAGCCCGGGTCCGACCACCCACGCCTGCACCCGCCCGGCCTTCGACGGCCGTCCCTCGCTGACCAGTGTCTCCGGGAAGCGTGCGATCACCGCGTCCCCGCGCGCCCCGGCGTAGCGGACCGCTCCCGCCCCACCGTGCAGCGCCCCGGCGACGGCGAGCACCGCCGCCCCCGGATAGCGCTCCGACCCCGCGACGACCCCGACGACCCCGCGCCGGTACTTGTCGCTCTCCGCGTCCGGGGAGGGCAGCAGCGCCGCCACGTCCGCGTACTGAAGCGCCTCCAGGTCCGGGGTGTCCGGCAGTTCGGGACCGAGACCGATGTCCACCAGGCGCAGCGCCCCGGCCCGTTCGGCGGCCGGGTCGATGAGCAGGCCGGGCTTGAGGGCGCCGAAGGTGACGGTCGCGTCCGCGCGCACCGCCGTGCCGCGGACCTCGCCGGTGTCCGCCTCGACCCCGCTCGGCAGGTCGACGGCGACGACCGGCGCGCCGTGCCCCCCGGTCACGGCCCGGACCAGCGCGGCCGCCTCCGGGCGCAGTCCGCCCCGGCCGCCGATCCCGGTGATCCCGTCCACGACGAGGTCGACGGTCCCGGCCTCCCCGGCGCGGTCGATCACCGTGCCGCCGGCCGCCCGCAGCGCGGCGAGCCCCCCTTCGTGGGCGCGGCCGGGGGTGACCAGCAGGGCGCGCACGCCCGCGCCGCGCCGTGCCAGCAGCGCACCGGCGTGGAGGGTGTCGCCGCCGTTGTCGCCGCTGCCGACCAGCAGCAGGACCCGTGCGCCGTACACCCGGCCGTTGCGGCGCAGCAGGTCGCCGCAGGCCACCGCGAGACCCGCGGCAGCCCGGCGCATCAGGGTCCCCTCGGGAAGGCGGGCCATGAGGGCCCTCTCGGCGGCGCGTACGGTTTCGACGCTGTAGGCGGTTCGCATGGGGCAGCCCTTCGTGGATGCGCGGGGTACGGGAGGCCGGGCCGGCGAGGAGGCGGTGTCGTGCGGGCCGGGCCGTGCGCTCGCGGCGGCGCGGCACTGTGAGGAGTGCCCGCGCGGGGCGGGTCCACGCCTGTGCTCAACCTTCGGCGATCACCATGGCCGACGCCACTCCCGCGTCGTGGCTGAGCGAGAGGTGCCAGTTCACCACCCCGAGCGCGTCGGCGCGGGCCGCGACCGTGCCGGTGACCCTGAGCCGGGGCCGGCCGCTGTCCTCGACCCAGACCTCGCAGTCGGTCCAGTGCATCCCGCCGGGCGCGCCCAGCGCCTTCGCGACCGCCTCCTTGGCCGCGAACCGGGCGGCGAGCGAGGCGGTGCCGCGCCGCTCGCCGCCCGGCAGCAGCAGTTCGCCCGGCACGAAGAGCCGCTCGGCCAACTGCGGCGTCCGCTCCAGCGCGGCGCCGAACCGCTCGATCTCGGCCACGTCGATCCCGACCCCGATGATCACGCCCACACCCTCGTTCCCTACTCCACGGTCACGGACTTCGCCAGGTTGCGCGGCTGGTCCACTTCGTTGCCCCGGGCGGTCGCGAGCTCGCAGGCGAAGACCTGCAGCGGCACGGTGGCGACCAGTGGCTGAAGCAGCGTAGGCGTAGCGGGGATCGTGATGAGGTGGTCGGCGTACGGGACGACGGCCTCGTCGCCCTCCTCCGCGATGACGATGGTGCGTGCGCCGCGGGCGCGGATCTCCTGGATGTTGGAGACGATCTTGTCGTGCAGGACGGACCGGCCGCGCGGTGACGGGACCACCACGACCACCGGCAGGTCCTCCTCGATCAGCGCGATCGGGCCGTGCTTGAGCTCGCCCGCCGCGAACCCCTCCGCGTGCATGTAGGCGAGCTCCTTCAGCTTCAGCGCGCCTTCGAGCGCCACCGGATAGCCGACATGACGGCCGAGGAAGAGCACGGTGTTCTTGTGCGCGAGCGAACGGGCGAGCGCGCGCACCGGCTCCATGGTCTCCAGGACGCGTTCGACGTCCGCGCCGATCGCGGAGAGCTGGCGCACCACCGCCCGGACCTCGTCGCCCCACTTGGTGCCACGGACCTGGCCGAGGTAGAGCGCCACCAGGTAGCAGGCGACGAGCTGGGTGAGGAACGCCTTGGTGGAGGCGACGGCGACCTCGGGCCCGGCGTGCGTGTAGAGGACGGCGTCGGACTCGCGGGGAATCGTCGAACCGTTGGTGTTGCAGATGGCCAGCACGCGGGCGCCCTGCTCGCGGGCGTGCCGCAGCGCCATCAGGGTGTCCATGGTCTCGCCGGACTGCGAGATCGCGACGACCAGGGTGTTCGGGCCGAGGATCGGGTCGCGGTAGCGGAACTCGCTGGCCAGCTCCGTCTCGCAGGGCAGCCGGGTCCAGTGCTCGATGGCGTACTTCGCGATCATCCCGGCGTGGAACGCGGTGCCGCACGCGACGATGACGACCTTGTCGATCTCGCGCAGTTCGCTCTGCGGGATGCGGATCTCGTCCAGCAGCAGCGAGCCCTCGCCGTCGATGCGGCCGAGGAGGGTGTCGGCGACCGCCTTGGGCTGCTCGGCGATCTCCTTGAGCATGAAGTAGTCGTAGCCCCCCTTTTCGGCGGCCGACGCGTCCCAGTCCACGTGGTACGCGCGCACCTCGGCGGGCTCCCCGTCGAAGCCGGTGACACTCACCCCGTCCCGGCGGAGCTCGACCACCTGGTCCTGGCCCAGCTCGATCGCGTCCCGGGTGTGCTCGATGAACGCGGCGACGTCGGAGGCGAGGAACGCCTCACCGGCTCCGACGCCCACCACCAGCGGCGAGTTGCGGCGCGCGCCGATGACCACGTCCGGAGCGTCGGCGTGCACAGCGACGAGGGTGAAAGCGCCCTCCAGCCGTCGGCACACCCGCCGCATCGCCTCGGCGAGGTCGCCGCAGGCGGAGAACTCCTCGGCCAGCAGGTGCGCCACCACCTCGGTGTCGGTCTCCGAGGCGAGGTCGTGCCCGCGCCGCGTCAGTTCGGTGCGCAGCGCGGCGAAGTTCTCGATGATCCCGTTGTGCACGACGGCGACGCGGCCCGCGTTGTCCAGGTGCGGGTGGGCGTTGACGTCGGTCGGCGCCCCGTGCGTCGCCCACCGGGTGTGCCCGAGGCCGGTCGGACCGGCCGGCAGCGGCCGGTCCTTGAGTTCCTTCTCCAGGTTGACGAGTTTCCCCGCCTTCTTCGCGGCGGCCAGCCCTCCGTCCGCCAGCACGGCCACCCCGGCGGAGTCGTACCCCCGGTACTCCAGCCGCTTCAGCCCCGCGACGACCACATCCTGCGCCGACTGCGCACCCACGTATCCCACGATTCCGCACATATCGGCACGATACGACGCGGGGGGTGCGGAGGGGGCGGGTTACGGAAGGGGTGGGCGTGGGGGCGGGCCCAAGTGAGCCCTGCCCTGGCACAGACAACGCGCACGACGCGCACGGAAGGAAGAGCGACACAAGGACTCGCCGGTTGCCCCCTTCCCGGAACATCAGCGCCAAGCGAGCGGGGACCACGGCGAAACTCATGACCGTGGCCCCCCGAGATGATCCTCGGAGGGCCACGGGAACAGATCTCACGATGAAGCGCGCAGGGTGGCAGTCGCGGCTCTCCGAGAGGCCACTAGGACCTGTCGCCAAGGACTTGCTCCAACGAAGCGGCCACCCTTCCCTTGCCGGTCTCCGCGACCTCAGCCACCTTCACATCATTCACTGACGACCTGTCACGGAGCAGGCGCAGGATGCGGACTTGATCCTCGAGTTCACACGCCTGGAGCTCGGTCAGGTCCGGGTACCGTCCGGCAGGATAGAACTGCGGCTCCGAATCAGCCTCCTCGACCAGCGCGTCGAATGCCTGATGAATATCCAGACAGAGCGACGAACACCAGTCGGACCAGACGCGAACATCGAAGTCATCCACAAAAGCCCTATGCACCATCTCAGAGGCCATAGCGAAGATTTCTTCTATTTCCTCATCCTGCTCGGCGAATTCACCGTCACCCCCCTCACCCACCCCCGAACGAATGACTTCAAGGAATGGAAGGATTTCATTATCCACAGTTGCGGGAGACCACGCATGCACGGGGACTTTCGCAGCGACAACAGGCGAAGAGCGTACCACCAGGACCGGCAACACTCTGTAGAGGCACATCGCGGCCGCGATCCTGTGTGCTTCGAGGCTCGCCTCACTCAGCTCCCGAACCAGCACTTCGTGTGAGAAATCTACCTTTTCCAAAACATTCTCCAAGGGGAATTGTTCTTACTGCTTCCGAATTCGGGACCCCCCACAGTCACTCCACTTGATGTCAGCTTGGGATGGCAGTTGCCCCAGCAAACACCGGTAGAAGTGCCGCCCTCGATGATCTCCCAACCATCGCCTACATCAAGGGCTTGCATGATGGAGTCTTCCGCATGCCCCTTGAGCTGAATGAACGTCTCGCCCGGGTTCAGCGCGTTGGTCTTCCGCCAGTTCGTCGGCAGATACGTCTTATTGCTGGCCACCCACGTCTCGACCCGGCTCGGGTCGGCCAGGCTCCGAACCCGGGCCACGGCCGTCGTACCGCTCCAGCCGACCTGATCTTGAAGGTCCTGAGCACGCTGCTGGAGGCCGGACGCACCACACTCACTACCGCCACTGTTGTGAACGAGGACCGATGTGGCCCCCGCCAGCACATAGTACGTGTGGAGATCGTTGACGGTGAGGTTATGGACAGTCGCGTCCGGAGCCGTCCAGCGATCAATCGCGGTGACCTGGACATAGGTGCCGGCGCTCGTGCGAAGCCATTCACCGGGCTCCAGGTCCGTGGCATGGAGCCATTCCCCGACGGCTTCCACCCAGAAGGGGTGATTGTCCGTCGCCGTCACCGAGGTGGTCTTGTCACCCTCGTCCCCATCCGCGTCGAGAGTGACCTCGACCAGGTGCTTGAAGCCCTCGCCCGTGATCTCGGCGGTAACGGCCTCCGAAGTCGTCCTACCGGACTCGGGATCGGTGGAGAGAACCTCGTCACCGTTCTTGACCTTCTCGATCGACTTGGTCGATCCATCTGCCATCAAGACCTGGGTGCCGGGCACGAAGCTGTTTACCGGGCAACTGCCCCCGCCGGGACCTGCTTCGTCGACCCCGTCTTTTCCACCCTCCTTCTTGGACTTCCCCGAGACCTTCTGGGCAGCGCTTTTGACTTTTTCGTTCGACTTGGCTGCGACCTTCTTGCTTTTTTGGAGCGTATTGCCAGTCTTTTCGACTGCCTTTTTAGCTGCCCGCGTCGCAGCTTGCTGTGCCTTTTGCTTCGCCTGCGCGGCCTTCTTTGCGGCTGCCTTTGCCGCTGCGGCTGCACGCTTGGCGGCCTCGCGAGCAGCCTTGGCCGCCGCGATGATCTTTCGGGCCTTTTCCTGCGCCTTTCGCCAGGCACTGATCGCACTGAAGGTCTTCTCGACCGCGCGCCAGATTTTCTTTCCCTTGCTGAACACCGAGGTCCACGGTATGGCGTCGATGATCAGCGATCCGCAGGCCCACATGTCGCCACGGGAAAAGCAGGCGACGACGTCGTTCCAGCCTATGAACTCCTTGAACACCGCCCATCCGACATTCATGATGATGTCGGACATCGACGTGTTCAGTTGCTGGTTCGCCCAAGCTTCTTCGGCGGTCTCCGCAGTGCCACCGCCGCCGCCGCCGCCTCCGCCGTCCATCATGAGACCGGACGGGTCGGCAAAGGTAACGGGGTTGTTCTCGCAATAGGCGTACCCGTTCATCTGAACCGGGTCCGCCAAGTCCAGCATCGGGTCTGCGGAGATGAACCGACCCGTTTCGGGGTCATACTCACGGGCACCGAGGTGGATCAGGCCGCTGGCACTGTCGTCGTCACCCCCGATGTATCCCCGGTGGGAGAGCCAGCTCGCGTTCTCCTTGCGCGCGACACCGAAGGGGTCGGTCTTGTCGAACTTCACCGCATTGCCGGGGGCGAGCTTGACGTTGATGTAGGCGGTGCCGCTCCGGTCGGTGACCTGCATGGACAGCTGATCGGCACCGCCGCCCTGCTTGAACCGCATCACCACCGGGCCGCCGGCCTGCTGGTAATAACGCTCCGAGTAGTTCGGCGTGCCGTCCACGTTCACCGAGACGGTGGTCTCTCCGAGGTACAAGGTGCGGGTGCTCGCTGTGAGCGCCATGAGGCGTTCGCCCGCAGGGCCGTACACGTATTTCGTCTCGTTCGCGGGAGCCCAGGACTGAGCGGCCCCGCTCGCGTCACAGGTGCTGAGCGTGAGGTCGGTCCCCGAGGCCGTGTTGGCCCCCGGCACCACCAGGCACTTGCCCGAGGCGACGTGCTTGAGCTTGTGGCCGGCCTCGACCGTCGTCCACTGCTGGGCCGCGGCCCCGGTGCACTTGGCGATCACGGCCGCCGTGCCGTCGGCGGTGGCGCCGTCCTTCGGCACCACGCACTGGTCCAGGACCTTCAGAGCGCCCTTGGAGGAATCGGTGGGCGTGGCGCCCTCGATCCTGAACTGCTGAGCACGGGTGCCGTTGCACCCATAGAGCTGGATCGCCGTTCCGGCGACCGTGGAGGACGAGGCGAGGTCCAGGCACTTGCCGGACAGGCCCATCCAGGCGCCGGCCCCGCTCTCACCGAACCCGGTGACCGTTTCGAGCTTGCCGTCCCAGGTCCAGGTCAGGCCCTGCTGGTCCCCACCGTCGGTACGGGTCTCGGTGTTCCCGGTCTTGTCGTAGGTGCGGGAGGAGGCCTCGGTGACCTTGGCACCCGCATCCGTCAGATAGGTCGAGGACATCCCGGTCAGGGTGTGCGGCTGGGTGCCGTCCGCCTTGCCGTAGGTGTAGGACGTGGTGGCGTCCTTCGCCGGGTCCAGGACGGTGGTGGTGGTGCCCGCGGTGCCGAGGTAGTGGTCGACCTCCGTCTTGCGGTTGCCCATCGCGTCGTACGTGTACGTCTTGTGATAACCGTCGCCGCTCGCGCCGATGGTCGGGGCACTCGGTATCCCGGTGGAGGTCACCGCGCACGCCGTGTCGGACGCAGTCCACGCCTCGGTCAACTGGCCGAGGACGTCGTAGGTGAAGCACTGGCGGTCGGTCTTGGAGTCGACCGCGTCCTCGATCTTGGTGACGTTGCCTGCCGCGTCGTAACCGTAGGAGCGGACGTTGACGCGGTTGCCGAGCACTGCCGAGGTGTCGCTGGTGGACTCTCGGTCGGTGTACGACTTCGTCAGTTCGCCGGTGCGCTCGTCGAACAGGTTGGTGGTCCAGACGCGGTTGGGATTCTCACCCGTGACCGCGCGCAAGACCTGGCCGTAGACGCTGTAGTCGGTGTCCGCGTTGTACCAGTCGATGCCGGACGTGGAGACAGGCAGACCGTCCTCGTTGTACCGGGTGACGATCTTCTCCGGTGACAGGCCGCCCGCAGCCGGAAGTGAAGCCGACTGCAACTGACCGGACTTGCTGTACTCGTATGTGTACGCGTACACCTCTTGGAGCCCGTACTGCGACGCGATCGTCGCGGGCAGTGTCAGCTTGGTGCCGGTCGGCGAGTACTCCGGGGTGTAGCCGGTGACTGTGCTGGTGTAGGGCAGACCGTCCGTGTAGCGAGTCGCGGTGGCCGGCAGGCCGAGGCCGCCGATGACCTGGTCATAGGTAACCGAGGTCAGCAGTTCACCTGTGGACGAGCCTTTCCGCTGCTCGGTGGTGCGGCCGAGTTCGTCGTACTTCGTCCAGGTCTTGTTCTGTTTACTGTCCGTCATCGTCTCGGGCCGACCGAGCACGTCGTACGTCGTAATGGTCGTGCCCGTGTCCGGGTCGGTCGACGTGATCTGCTGGCCGAGGGTGTCGTAGGTCCAAGACCAAATGTTTCCGGAGGAGTCTTCCGCCTTGGTCTGGTCGCCACGCACATCGAAGGAATACGTCGTCGACCGGAACTTGGTGCGGGCCGCGTCCGTGAACGTGTCGACCCGGACCGTCCGCCCCTGGGCGTCGCTCCACGTCCGCTGCGCCGCTCCGCCCACCGGCGGGATGACCGTCGACGAGTCGTAGTCGTACTCGTACCGCGTCGCCTTCGCCGGCACCGTGGAGCCCGCCATGTACGGGGTCTCCGCGAGGATGCGGCCCTGGCCGTCGTACTTGTACAGCGTCGCGTTCGGGATCTTGAAGTCGGAGTCGACCTCGAACATCACCGTCTGCGGCAGTCCGTCGGCGTAGTAGCCGTTGTTGGTCCGGGCGATGGTGCCGTTGGCGCTGTAGAGCGTGTCGGTGATCAGGCGGCCGTCGCCGACGGCCGGTTCCTGGCGCTGGCGTTCGCGGCCGAGGCCGTCGTAGAAGACGACGGAGTCGTCGTAGTCGGTGCCGTTGTCCTTCAGCGTGGAGCTGACGACGTTGACCGGCTCGCTGGGCGAGGTGTTGTACGCGAACTTGACCGACGGCTTCTCGTCGGCGCTCTGCGAGGTGCCCCAGCCGGCCGTGGTGCGGCCGAGCGCGTCGTACTGGTAGAGGGTCGTGCGCCCGTTGGCGTCGACCTCCTTCAGCGTGGTGCCGCGCGCGGGATCCAGGTAGGTGGTGGAGGTGTGCTTCTTCGCGTTCTCCTCGGTGATCGAGTAGACCTGGCCGGTGGCCGGGGTGTAGGTGGTCTTCTCGGTCTCGCTCTTGGCATTGGTCGTCGTCAGGACGCGGCCGTAGGAGTCGTACGTGAGCTTGGCCGTCTGCTGCCAGGCGTCACCCGTGCCGTTGAGTGACCAGGTGGTGGTCGCCGACCCCGAGGTCGGGGTCGCGGCGAACGCCAGGTCGTCGTAGGCGATGCGGGAACCGGCGATGCGCGCGGAGACCGGAGCGGTGGCCGCGGCGGCACAGGTGCCGGCCGTCGTCAGCGTCTCCTTGTCCAGCCCGATCAGGTTCTTGGCCGTGTTGTGGACGTAGCTGAGGACCGAGCAGGACTCGTCGCCGGGCTTCTCCGTGTCGCCGAGGGACTCGACGGTCAGCGGCAGCCCGTAGGTGGTGTCGTACGTGGTGTTGGTGCGCAGCGAGCGCCACTGCCGGATCTCGTTCACGTCGTACGTGCCCGAGGAACGGGTGGTGGTGATGGTGTGGTCGTCCAGCACCCGGTACGACTTGAGCGCCGGGATGCCGCCGGCGCGGGTGCGGCTGGCGAGTTCGACCACCTTCGGGTAGTCGACCGACCGGGAGACCAGCGCGCCGCCGACGCCCGTGTAGTCGAGCTCCTCGGCGACCCGGCCCTGGAGGGCGAGGTCGTCGGCCGCGATGTCCTCCCCGCCGGTGTCCTTGACGGTCACGGCGCGCTTGCCGCCCCCGGGGAGCGGGTCGCCGTTCATGCCGCGGAAGTAGCGCTTCTCGGAGACCGAACGCGCGCTGCCCTCGTACGCGTCCGAGGAGTCGGCGCCGCTGATGGTGCGCACGCGGCTGAAGCCGCGCCACTGGTCGTAGGTGCGGGTCTTCTTCTTCGAGAACTCGGCCTGGTTCAGGGCCCAGGCGCCCTTGGTGTCACCGTTGTCGCCGTAGACGTAGGAGGTGGTGACGGTGGCGACGCCCTTGACGCCGGGGAGCTCCTCGACGTGGTCGACGACGTACTTGTTGAACCACTCGATGGACTCGTCGACCTTGTCCGGGTCCGGGTGCCAGTACGCCGGGTAGCAGAGGCCGGTGTTCGACTCGACGGCCGGGAAGCCGGAGCCGCTCTCGCAGGCGCCGGTGGGCTCGCGGTAGTCGACGAAGGTCTCGCCGCCGTACTCGCTGATGACCCGCTCCACGCGCAGCCGGTCGAACGTCGGGCTCGGGTCCTTCTCGCCCCGGCGCACCCGGTTGGGCATCGGCTGGGTGTTGGGAACGAAGGTCACCGGCCGCAGGGTCTGCGCCTCACCGTCGGTGCCGTAGCCGGTGCGGGTGATGGAGTCGAGCCAGAGGGCGGTGCCCTCGTCGGTGCGTTCGGCCGGCAGCGACTGTTCCAGCGTCCAGGAGTCGACCTTGGACAGCGCGGTGGAACCTTCGGTGCGCTGGGTGGAGGCGGTCACCTGGGCGAGGCGCTTGCGGGTCCAGAAGGTCGGGACCGGCACGTAGCAGTCCTTGCCCGACTTGCAGAGCAGGTCGGCCGGGGTGTCGTACCAGATGTGGTTCTTGGCGAAGTCGCCCGAGGTGAAGTTGGCCTCGGAGCAGGCGATGCCGTCCTCGACGAAGCAGCGTTCCTCGACGGCGAAGTCGACGCGGGCGAGCGGGGCGGCGCTGTGGAGAGTGGTGGAGCGCTGGCCGTAGTCGATGCGCTTGAGGTAGCCGCCCCGGTCGTAGGAGACCGGGGTCTTGAACTTCATGTTCTTGGCGTAGAGGGACTTCTCCTTCTCCCACCACAGGGACATGGCGCTGCCGGAGGTGTCGACGACGTAGTCGAGGTTCCAGCGCCAGCCGCGGTCGCAGAAGGACTTGGCGAAGTCGGCGTCGTAGCAGTCCTCGCCCGACTGGTTGCCGGAGACGGGGACGGTCAGGACGGAGTTGGTGACGGGGTCGTCGGCGGCGGTGCCGTGGTCGCTCCAGCCGGGGAGCTTGTGCTTGCCGAAGTAGTAGACCGTCCCGTCGCGGGTGGTGACCTCCCAGTACTCGCCCAGGGAGTCGCCGTTGCCGAGCGAGGTGTCCTTCAGCAGGCGCACGCGCGAGCCGTCGCCGTTGGCGGTGACCCACTCGTTTCCGGTCTCGTCGTCGTCCTTGACCAGTTCGGTGGTGGTGCCGCCGAGGGTCAGGGTCGCGTTGTCGGAGCCGTAGCAGAGGTCGCTGGTCTTGCGCTTGGCGTTGTTGCCGTTCTCGGTGTCGTCGCGGCAGGTCTTGTACGTCCGGGTGATCGAGCCGGGGTTGTACTCCCAGCCGTCGCCGATCCAGGACGCCTGGTTGTTCGTGGCCGACGTGCGGCCGTCCACACCCTGCGAGTTGTACCCGAACGCCAGGCTCGGCGCCGGACCGCCGGGGACCGACGGCGGCGAGAGCTGGTAGGTGTACGAGAACCCGCCCGAACTGGAGCCCGCCGTCCACGAACCGGCGCTGGCCAGCGGCGTCGCGGAGAAGTCGCCCTTCGCGCCGCCGCCGCTGGAGGTGGCCATGAGGACGGAGGAGCCCGCGTTGCTCGCGGCGCTCAGCGCTGCCGTCCGGGTGAGCGGGGCGGACCCGCTGGTGGGCTTGCGGTACAGCGCGGTCGAGACCGTCCCGGTGGAGGTCGCCGACGCGGTGGCCGCGGCAGTGCCGGCGTCCGTCAGCTCGGCCACGTCGAGCGTCGCCTCGATACGCCGCTCGCCGTCGAGGATGCCGTCGCCCTCGACGTCGGTCTCCTGCGGGACGACGACGTTGGTGGTGTCCACCTCGGTCGGCTCGGCGCAGCCCTCGACGTCCGGGGTGGTCAGGAAGCACTCGGGGAACTTGACGATCTGCAGCCGGTCCGCCCAGTTGGCCCCGTAGAGCTCGGCGAATTCGGTGTAGTCCAGCGCCACCACAGCGTCACCGGTGGCCCCGGCCGGCGGGGTGACGGTGAAGACCAGTCCCTCGACGTCGGCCGCCGAGGACTCCGCCTGGCTGGCCAGTGCGACCTGCCAGTCGCCCTCCAGCGCCGTCGTCTCCTCCGGTGTGGCGGTGGCCGGGGCACCGATCCCGATCGGCAGGGTGCTGATCGGCTGGGTCTGCCCCGGCGTCAGCGCGTCCACCGTGCCGGTGGCCGGCGTGGTGATGCCCGTCCCCGCGGGGGCCGTCATCTTCTTCGGCTCGTAGTCCTCGCCCGGCGGCACGTCGGCCGTCGTCATGTCCGCGAGACCGCCGCCGTTCTCCCCTGCGGCCAGCTCGGCCTCGGGCAGATCCACCAGTTCCACGCCCGAGCGGTCGCTCGGCGGCGGCACGGCGTACGCGCTCGGCAGCAGGCCGACCGTCACGGCGGTCGCCGCGACGACGACGACGCCGATCCTGGCGCGCCGCCGACGACGGCGCTGTTCCTCAGTGCCGGGGAGTTGTCCCCGGCCGCTCCACGAAAGCGATCCCCACACGACGGCCGCGGCCCCCCACAGTCGATCTCCGACCACCAGCGGACCGCGTGGAACACGAGGCGCCGAAGGCTAATTGATGGGGCGAATGTTCATCCATGAATTCACAACTCGTCAAATGGTCTGAACACGTGGTGATCTCAATCACGCGACATTTTCTGTGACTTCGCTTTCCTTTACCCATTTACACCATCGGGGAAATTCAAGATGATCAGCTTCAAGATCCACCGACATGTCGATAAAACAGCAAAGAGCGTCTGTAACCGGTCATTCACCGTGGGTATTCTGCGTGTTTAACCAATGTTTGATCATGGTTCGCCACCCTGGGCCCCACAGCGTCCGACGACCGGGGCGGTGGCGCAGCGGCGCCCCGGGGGGCCGGAGAGTCACCGTCCGAGCGCCTGCACGGAATGGGCACAGCTATGGATGCGATGTGACCCATCCGGCATGCTTCTGCCTCGCCCCTTCCTGTCGGGGCGCGCCATCTCGCCCTTCCGGATGATCCCGGCGGGTGGACAGGGAGTCATTGATGAATGACGGCGTGCGCGTGTTCGGCAGCGCCCGGTGGAACGGCTCGGCCGCGCCCCCGGGGTGTTTCTCCGTTCCGGCGCATCGCCGTTCGGGGGAGGGAACCCAGCACCGTGGAACGTCGACGTCCCAGCCGGGCCACCGCCCGGCGCACCGCGGCAGGACTGGCGGCGCTCGTCGCGGCCGGCCTCGGCTTCGCCCTGCTCGGGCCCGACACGGGCGCCCCGACAGGCGGCGGCTCCGCCGCCCCGGCGTCCCCGGCCACCGCACCCCTGGACGAGAGCGGGGCGCAGCGGCAGGCCGAGCGCACCGGCAAGCGGGTCGAGGTCACCGCCCTGCGGGACGCCACCTCCACCACGTACGCGCTGCCCGACGGCACTTTCGAGCTGACCGCGCACTCCGCACCGGTCCGGGCCAAGGTCGACGGCACGTGGAAGGCCATCGACACCACGCTCGCCCGCACCGACACCGGCTGGGCACCCCGCGCCGCGTCCGACCCCGTCGTCTTCTCCGACGGCAGCGGGAAAACGAGCCGCGGCAGGGGCAAGGGCGGGGGGAAGGGCACGGTCAGTCACGCGTCGTTCACCGTCACCAGCTCCGGCTCCGACAACCGTGCCGTGACCGTCGCCGACGAGAACACCACGTACGAGGACCTCGTCACCCTCCGCACCGGGGGGCACGACGTCACCATGGGCTGGCCCGGAGACCTCCCCGAACCGGAGATCGACGGCGCCACCGCCCTCTACCGCGGTGTGTTCGACGGCGTGGACCTGCTGCTGACCGCCCGGGACAGCGGATTCACCCACGTCCTGGTCGTGCGCGACGCCGCCGCGGCCGCCGGCCTGCACGAGGCCGGACTCTCCTACCGCCTCACCTCGCCCGACCTCACCTTCCACCTCGACCCGGTGACGCACGCGGTCACCGCGCAGGACGCCGAGGGCGCGGAGCTCGCCGTCTCCCCCACCCCGTACCTCTGGGACTCCGCGGGCCGCCCCGCCGTGACCGAGGGCGACGACCCGCAGGCCCCCGAACCCACCGAGGACCCCGCACCCGGGTACTCCGAGGAACCGGGCGAGGAGCTGGGCGGGGCGCCCGCCGACCCGGACGGCCCGGAGAGCGACGACACCGCGGCCCCCGAGAGCGACGGGACCCCGGCCGCGGGCGGCCAGGACGCCACCACCGCACCCTCCGCCACGCCCGGGGCCGAGGAGACCGAGGAAGGCAGCACCGTCCAGCGGTCCGCCTACCGCGCGGGAACAGGTGCGGCTTCCCGCGCGACCCTGCGCACCGGGCTCTCCACCGCCGACGTACTCACCCTGCCGGGGCTCGCCGGGCCGCAGGTCGGCTCCGCCACCGCGGTGGGCAAAGCGGCGCTCACGGGCGGGGGGACGACGGCGGCCACCCTGGCCATCACCCCCGACGCGTCGCTGCTGACGGACCCCGAGACCGTCTGGCCGGTCTTCATCGACCCGTCGCTCACCGGCAAGACCAAGAACTGGACGACCACGTACAAGAAGTACCCGACGTCCAGCTTCTACGACGGCGCCAACTACAACTCCGGCACCACCGAGGCGCGGGTGGGTTACGAGTCGACCACCGGGGGCCTGTCCCGGTCCTACTTCCGGCTCGGCTGGACCTCCAGCATCAAGGGCGCCACCGTCACCAAGGCGGACATCCGGCTCTACGAGACGTACGCCTGGTCGTGCACCAAACGTGAGATGCAGATCTGGCACACGGACGGCATCTCCTCCAAGACCACCTGGAACAACCCGCCCGGCAAGAACAAGGAGATCGGCAGGGACTCGTTCGCCCACGGCTACAACTCGGGCTGCCCCGACGCCTACGTCGTGTACGACGGCAAGTCGATCGCACAGTCCGCGGCCAACGGCGGCTGGACCGACTTCACCATCGGGCTGGAAGCCAGCACCGAGGACTCCTCCTACTCCTGGAAGAAGTTCAAGGCCGAGGGCGAGGGCGCTCCGAAGATCGTCATCACCTACAACCGCAAGCCCGCCGAGCCGACCAAGCTGGACATCACCCCGGGCACCGGCTGTGACTACGTCGCCCCGTACCCGTCCATCGGCCTCAGCGACGTGACCTTCTCCGCCAAGTCCAGCGATCCGGACGGCGACCTGAAGTACCTCAACTTCGTCGTGTCGCAGTCCGGCAGCAGCACGCGCATCTACGACGCGAACCACACGGTCGACTCGACCGGCGCCGCCAGCGCCACGATCGACGGAGCGGACGGCACGGCCAGCCAGTTCGTCAACGGCAAGACCTACTTCTGGGCGGTCCGGGCCCTCGACTCCTCGGGAGCGGCGTCCACGTACGGCCCGCCCACGACGGCCAGTTGCGGCTTCGTCTACGACTCCAGCGCGCCGAACTCACCGGAGATCACCTCCACCGACTATCCGGAGGACGACGGCAACGGCACCAACTGGAGCAAGGTCGCCTTCGGTTCGACCACCGGTAAGTTCACCTTCTCGGCGGCCGGTTCGACCGACACGGTCAAGTACACCTACTCGGTCAACTCCAGCAGCCTGAGCAAGACCACCCCGACGGTCGCGGCCGGCGGTTCGGTCACCGTGGCGATTCCGCCGCTCTCGGCCGGACCCAACATCCTCTACGCCAAAGCAGTCGACAGCTCGGGCAACGCCTCGCCCGCGGCGACCAAGTACCTCTTCTACGTCACCCCCAGGGACTCCAAGGACGCGGCGGGCGACGTGACCGGGGACGGCGTGGCCGACCTCTACGTCCTCGACGCCACCGGCGACCTGCGGCTGTACCCCGCCACCACCTCCGGTGACATCCACGTCTCCCTCCAGGCCGCCCACATGGACGGCGTCAGTCTGGAGGCCGATCTCGACGAGGACGGCGTCTCCGATCACGGCGACTACTGGCTGGACGCGGCCGGGAACCCGTCGCTGATCACGCACAACGGCGACTTCCTGCCCGGCGACGGCATCCAGGACCTGGTCGCGCGGACCGGTGACGGCAAGCTCTACGTCTACCGGGGCGACGGCTACGGCAGCGTCGACGTCGAGCAGCGCACCGAGGTCCGGCTCCCCGAGAACGCTCCGGCCCCGTCGACGTTCACCCAGATCCTCGCCGTGGGCGACATCACCGCCGACGGACGGCCCGAACTGTTCGCGACCTCCGGCGACGCCCTGTGGGCGTTCACCGGCTACACCGGCGGCACCTTCCAGACCGCGACCCGCCTCTCCTCCACCCTGTGGGCGGACCGCGACCTGGTCAACGTGGGTGACTACAACGGCGACGGGTTCGCCGACCTGGTGTACCGCACCTTCGTCTCCGACCGGCTCCTGCTGCGGCTCGGCAAGGCGGACGCGGCGGGCGGCACGAGCCTCACCTCGCTCTCCAGCGCCGCGAACTCCTCGACCGGTGTGGACGCGGAGTTCGGCACCGGCTGGAGCAAGACGAACATCCCGCTGATGACGGGCACGCCCGACGTCTCCGGCGACGGCATCCCCGACATCTGGGCGCTGATGGCCGACGGCACCGTGCGCTTCTACAAGGCGACGGCGACCTGGGGCGGTAGCGCCACCACCGTGATCAGCGGTGGCTGGGAGAGCAAGAAGTCGTTCGGCTGACCTACAAGGGCCCCGGCAGAACCGGCCGGGGCCCTTGTCCGAGCAGTGCGCGGACGGTCCGCGATCCTTCGGAGGACAGAGTGATGAAGCAGCAGGTGCGGTGCGAAAGTGTCACCCGGCGGCTCGGCGGCACCGCGCGGGGCGCGGCCGGCACCCCCGCACGGCGGTTCCGGGCCGCGGCGGTGGCGGCCCTGGCGGTCGCGCTCGTCACCGGCTGCTCGGTCGCCGGGAGCGGCGGGGGTGGTTCCGCGGAGTACGGGCTGCGGCCCGGCGCCGCGCCCAGCCCTTCCGTGACCGGGGCCTCGGGCCTCGCGGCGAAGGCCCTCGACGCGGACAGCGTGGCCGGTGCCGCGGTGACCACCCCGCGCGGCGCCGACGCCCTCTCCCCGAAGGACGTCCGGGCGGAGAAGGGCTGCGCCCCGCTGGCCCGGGCGCTGGCCGGGACCACGGTGGGCGAGCCGGCCGCGTCCACCTCCCGCCGGGTCTCCTCCGGCGGGCAGGTGACCGCCGTGACACTCGCCTCGTACGAGAACGAGGACGCGGTGGCCGCCATGACCGAACTGTCCGCCGCCTCGGACGCCTGCACCGGCGGCTTCGCCTTCACCGTGCGGGACGAACAGGTGCGGGTCGTCCGCGAGGGCAAGGCGCTGTCCCCCGCCGGGGCCGACCAGTCCATGGCGTTCACCCTCACTCTCGCGGCGGGATCCTCGACGACCGGGCGCGAGGTGATCGCCCTTCGCTCGGGCACCACGATCTGCCTGCTCAGTGCCCTGGACCCCACCGGCAGCGCCGCGGCCGGACCCGCGGACATCCCCACCGCCGTCGTCGAAGCCCAGCTCGCCGCACTCGCCTGAGGCGGACCGCCCCACCACTGCCCGCGAAGCACCCGGTGCCGTGGCGAACCGGGCACCCCCACGCCCCGCCCGCGCGCAACCCCGCGGTCACGTGACCGACCCCACCCCCCGTCCCGTTCAAACTCCCGTAACAATGAACGTGTGATCACTTCGCCGCCACGGGGCACCCCGCGCCGCACCGAGCACGCGCCGACGCCCTACGTCGACCTTTCGCGTGACGAATGGAGCGCGCTGCGCGACAGGACGCCGCTGCCGCTGACGGCGGAGGAGGTCGAGCGGCTGCGCGGGCTCGGGGACGTCATCGACCTGGACGAGGTGCGGGACGTCTACCTCCCGCTCTCCCGGCTCCTCAACCTCTACGTGCAGGCCACCTCCGGCCTGCGCGGCGCGCTGAACACCTTCCTCGGCGACGCGGGCAACGGGCACGGGGCGCAGCGCGGGACGCCGTTCGTCATAGGGGTGGCGGGCAGTGTCGCGGTCGGCAAGTCCACCAGCGCGCGCCTCCTCCAGGCGCTGCTGGCCCGGTGGCCGGAGCACCCGCGGGTGGAGCTGGTGACCACGGACGGGTTCCTGCTGCCGATGGAGGAGCTGAAGGCGCGCGGGCTGACCTCCCGGAAGGGTTTCCCGGAGTCGTACGACCGGCGGGCGCTGACCCGGTTCGTCGCGGACATCAAGTCCGGCAAGGACGAGGTGACCGCACCCGTCTACTCGCACCTGATCTACGACATCGTGCCCGGCGAACGGCTCACCGTCCGCCGCCCGGACATCCTGATCGTCGAGGGGCTCAACGTGCTCCAGCCCGCGCTGCCCGGCAAGGACGGCCGCACCAGGGTCGGGCTCGCGGACTACTTCGACTTCAGCGTGTACGTGGACGCGCGCGCCGAGGACATCGAGAGCTGGTACCTCAACCGCTTCCGCAAGCTCCGCGACACGGCGTTCCAGGACCCGTCGTCGTACTTCACCAAGTACACCCGGGTCTCCGAGGAGGAGGCGCTGGAGTACGCGCGCACGATGTGGCGGACCATCAACAAGCCCAATCTGCTGGAGAACGTGGCCCCGACGCGCAGCCGTGCCACCCTGGTGCTGCGCAAGGGCCCGGACCACAAGGTCCAGCGGCTGTCGCTGCGCAAACTCTGACGGTTCGGCCGGCCGGCCCGGTCCGTGACGCTTCCTGGGAGGACTGCCCCCGTGCTGCACCTGCGCCTGATCGTCCCTGCCGACCGCACGGACGAGGTGGTGCGGATGCTGGAAGACAGCGTGGGCACCGCGCACCTCGTGGTGATGCCGGGCGCGGCCCGCTCCCCCGCCGGTGACCTGGTGCTCTGCGACGTCGCGCGGGAGGCGGGCGACCCGCTGATCGAGGCGCTGCGGGGACTCGGCCTCGACGAGACCGGCTCGATCACCGTGGAGAACCCCGCCCTGACCCTGTCCGCGCGGGCCGACGAGGCCGAGGAGCGGGCGCCGGGCGACGGCGCGGACGCGGTGCTGTGGGAGGAGCTGACGGAGGTCACCCACGAGGAGTCGACGTTCAGCGTCACCTACGTCGCGTTCCTGACGCTCGCCACCATGCTGGCGGCGGTCGGTGTGATGCTGGACAACGCGATCCTGATCGTCGGGGCGATGGCGGTCGGGCCCGAGTTCGGGCCGCTGGCCGGCGTCTCCACCGCGCTGGTGCAGCGCGCACCCCGGCTGGTGGTCCGCTCGCTGGTGGCGCTGGTCGGCGGATTCGCCGCGGCGATGGTGCTGACGGCCGGCTTCGCCTGGCTGATGGACGTCTGCGGGCTCTTCACCTGGGAGATGATCGAGGCGGACCGGCCGAACACCGGATTCATCTGGCGGCCGGACTCGATGTCGTTCGTGGTGGCGTTCCTCGCGGGGATCGCCGGCACCCTGTCGCTCACCTCGTCGAAGTCGGCCGCGCTGATCGGGGTGACCATCTCGGTGACGACGGTCCCGGCGGCGGCCAACGCGGCGGTGGCGTTCAGCTACTCCGACTACGCGCAGACGGTCGGCTCCGCGCAGCAGCTCCTCGCCAACCTGGGCGGGATCGTGCTGGCCGGTACCCTCACCCTGCTCGCCCAGAAGGTGCTCTGGGCCGCCCAGTTGCGGCGGTCGGCGGCTTCCGGAGGGAAGCCGCGCCGGGGCTGAACCCGGCGCGGGCGGGCCCCCGCACCGGGCGGTCACCCGGCACGGGCCTGCCCCGACGGGTGACGGTCACCCGGCGCGGGCCGAGTCCCGCACGGCACGGTCAGCCGGCCGGGACGCGCCGCCGTCGCGTCGCACCCGGCCCCCGGTCCCACCGGCGGGCGCGGCGCGCCCGCGCCCCGCCGGCCGCCCGCCCCGCGACCCGCCGCACACCCGGCCCCGCGACCCTCGCCCCACAGCGCGCCCGCCCCCGGACGCACCACTGCCGCCGACGGGCCCGTGGCCCTTCGACGGCAGTGTGGCGGTCACCGGCCGCCCGCGCGCGGTGGCCTGACGGGAGATCAGCCCAGCGCGGACTTCACCACGTCGGCGAGTCGCCCCGCCACGGCCCGCGCCTGGCCGATGTCGGCGGCCTCGACCATGACCCGGACCAGCGGCTCGGTGCCGGACTGGCGCAGCAGCACCCGGCCGGTGGAGCCCAGTTCGCGTTCCGCCTCGGCGACCGCGACGGCCAGCTCCGAGGAGGTGGACACCCGGGACTTGTCGACGTCGGGGACGTTGATGAGGACCTGCGGCAGCTTCCGCATGACCCCGGCCAGGTCCGCGAGGGTCCGGCCGGTCGCCGCCACCCGCGCGGCGAGCATCAGGCCGGTGAGGGTGCCGTCGCCGGTGGTGGCGTGGTCCAGGACGATGACGTGTCCGGACTGCTCGCCGCCGAGCGCGTACCCCTCGGCCTTCATGGCCTCCAGGACGTACCGGTCGCCGACGGCGGTCTCCACGAGGTGGATGCCCTCGCGCTCCATCGCCAGCTTGAAGCCGAGGTTCGACATCACGGTGCCGACGACGGTGTCCTTGCGCAGGGTGCCGGCGTCGCGCATGGCGAGCGCCAGGACGGCCAGGATCTGGTCGCCGTCGACCTCCTCGCCCGCGGCGTCGACGGCCAGGCAGCGGTCGGCGTCACCGTCGTGCGCGATGCCGAGGTCCGCGCCGTGCTCGACCACGGCGGCGCGCAGCAGGTCGAGATGGGTGGAGCCGCAGCCTTCGTTGATGTTCAGGCCGTCGGGGTCGGCGCCGATGGTGACGACCTCGGCCCCGGCGCGGGTGAACGCCTCGGGAGAGACGTGCGAGGCCGCGCCGTGCGCCTCGTCCAGGACGATCTTCAGGCCGTCGAGCCGGTTCGGCAGCACGCCGATGAGGTGGGCGACGTAGCGGTCGAAGCCCTCGACGTAGTCGGTGACGCGGCCGACGCCGTCGCCGGTGGGACGGGCCCACGGCTCGCCGGTGCGGTGCTGCTCGTAGATGTTCTCGATGCGGTCCTCCAGCTCGTCGGCGAGCTTGTGGCCGCCGCGTGCGAAGAACTTCACGCCGTTGTCCGGCATGGCGTTGTGGCTGGCGGAGAGCATCACGCCGAGGTCCGCGCCGAGCACGCCGGTGAGGTACGCCACGGCCGGGGTCGGCAGCACGCCGACGCGCAGGACGTCGACGCCCGCGCTGGCCAGGCCCGCCACCACGGCGGCTTCCAGGAACTCTCCGGAGGCCCGGGGATCGCGCCCGACCACGGCGGTCGGCCGATGCCCGGCGAAGGTGCCCGCCTCGGCGAGTACGTGCGCCGCCGCGACCGAGAGGCCGAGCGCGAGCTCAGCCGTCAGATCCGCGTTGGCGACACCGCGTACGCCGTCCGTACCGAAGAGTCGTCCCACTGGTGTCCTCCGAGATGCTCCGACAACCACACAAGCCCAACAAACAGAAGGCGGCACAGAACGACAAAGCCACCCGCAATCGCACCCTGTGGGAGCAACCGGGTCGGACATGCCTATCAATGTCTTATGCCGTTATACGCCCGAGAGGGGCGATAAACGAACGCCCCAGCAGCACGGAGTGTGCCGCCGGGGCGAACGTGTGAAGCAGGCGGGATTTAGCGCTTGCTGTACTGCGGGGCCTTGCGGGCCTTCTTGAGACCGGCCTTCTTGCGCTCGACCGCACGGTCGTCGCGGGAGAGGAAGCCGGCCTTCTTCAGCGTGGCGCGGTTGTTGTCCACGTCGGCCTCGTTCAGCGAACGGGCCACGCCGAGGCGCAGGGCGCCGGCCTGACCGGAGACGCCGCCACCCGAGATGCGGGCGATGACGTCGTAACGGCCGTCGAGCTCGAGCACCTTGAAGGGCTCGTTGACTTCCTGCTGGTGCACCTTGTTGGGGAAGTAGTCCTCAAGGGTGCGACCGTTGATCTTCCACTTGCCGGTGCCCGGAACGATCCGGACGCGGGCGATGGCGTTCTTGCGACGGCCAAGGCCGGCGGCGGGCTGCGGGTCGCCGAAGCGGCCGGCGAGCGACTCGCTGGTGTACTCACCCTCGACGGGGACCTCGGACTCGAAGGTGGTCACCTCGGCGAAGGTCTCCTCGCCCTCGGTGCCCTCGACGGTCTCAACAGTGGTCTCGGCCACGATTCTCCTCAGATCTTTCTTTTGGTCTTAGGGGGAGGCCGGAACTACTGCGCGACCTGGGTGATCTCGTACGGGACCGGCTGCTGCGCGGCGTGCGGGTGCTGGTCGCCCGCGTACACCTTCAGCTTCGAGAGCATCTGACGCCCCAGGGTGTTCTTGGGGATCATGCCCTTGATGGCCTTCTCCACGGCCTTCTCGGGGCTCTTGGCGAGCAGCTCGTCGTAGCGGACCGAGCGGAGACCACCCGGGAAGCCCGAGTGGCGGTACGCCATCTTCTGGGTCTTCTTGTTGCCGGAGAGGTGGACCTTCTCGGCGTTGATGATGATGACGAAGTCGCCCATGTCCATGTGGGGGGCGTAGATCGCCTTGTGCTTGCCTCGGAGGAGGTTCGCGGCCGTGGTGGCCAGACGGCCCAGGACGATGTCCTGCGCGTCAATGACGTGCCACTGGCGCGTCACATCTCCGGGCTTGGGGCTGTACGTACGCACGGTCGTAGCCTTCGCTTCTTCAGTGAGTGGAGTCCTGACAAGGCCACCCGGACGATCACACCAGCCTTGGCGGCGCTACGGGGACGCAACCCGAGTGCCTGCCGCTGGTCATCGGCCCGGTGGACCGGCGTAAGGGCCCCTCGCGTGAGAACGACCAAGCCAATACGCATAACAAACCAGAAGAATACCGTTGAGCACCCGTGCGGGTCAAAATGGCCCCCGGACGGGTCCTCCGGAGAAGACCTTCTGCACCCCTCGCGCGGTGCGACCGCGGGCCGGGGGCGCCCCCAGTATCACGCATCCCCCACCCGGGAGACGAACACCGCAGGCCGGAGGCGGTACGCGCCCCCGGCCCGGCCGTCCGCCGGAGCGGCTCCCGTCAGCGGGCCCGCTCGACGCGCCGCTCGTCCCAGACCGGTTCGGTCGTCTCGCGGACCACGCCGTCCGAGCCGAAGACGAGGTAGCGGTCGAAGGACTTGGCGAACCACCGGTCGTGCGTGACGGCCAGCACCGTCCCGTCGTACGCCTCCAGGCCGTCCTGCAGCGCCTCGGCCGACTCCAGGTCGAGGTTGTCCGTCGGCTCGTCCAGCAGCAGCGCCGTGGTGCCGGCCAGTTCCAGCAGCAGGATCTGGAAGCGCGCCTGCTGTCCGCCGGACAGCTTGTCGAAGGGCTGGTCGCCCTGGCGCTCCAGCTCGTACCGGCGCAGCACCGACATCGCCGCGCCCCGGTCCTTGGCGGCCTCCGTCCAGAGGATGTCCACCAGCGTGCGGCCGAGCAGCTCCGGGTGCGCGTGCGTCTGGGCGAAGTGGCCCGCCACCACCCGCGCGCCGAGCTTGAACTCCCCGGTGTGCGCCACCGGCTCGCCCGCCAGCAGCCGCAGGAAGTGCGACTTGCCGGAACCGTTGGAGCCGAGCACCGCGACCCGCTCGCCGTAATAGACCTCCAGGTCGAACGGTTTCATCAGGCCGGTCAGCTCCAGCCCCTGGCAGGTGACCGCGCGCACCCCGGTGCGGCCGCCGCGCAGCCGCATCCGGATGTCCTGCTCGCGGGGCGGCTCCGGCGGCGGTCCGGCCTCCTCGAACTTCTTGAAGCGCGTCTGCATCGCGTGGTACCGGTTGGCCATGTCGGGGCTGTTGGCCGCCTGCTGCCGCATCCGCAGCACCAGCGCCTTCAGCCGGGCGTGCTCCTCCTGCCAGCGGCGCAGCAGTTCCTCGAAGCGCGCGAACCGCTCCTTGCGGGCCTGGTGGTAGGTGGCGAAGCCGCCGCCGTGCACCCAGACGTCGCTGCCCGCCGCGCCGGGCTCGACACTGACGATCTTCTCCGCCGCGCGGGAGAGCAGTTCGCGGTCGTGGGAGACGAACAGGATCGTCTTGCGGGTCTCCTTCAGCCTCTCCTCCAGCCACCGCTTGCCGGGCACGTCCAGATAGTTGTCCGGCTCGTCCAGCAGCAGCACCTCGTCGGGACCGCGCAGCAGGGCCTCCAGCACCAGCCTCTTCTGCTCGCCGCCGCTGAGCGTGCGCACCTCGCGCCACTGCGCCTTGTCGTACGGGACGCCGAGCGCGGCCGTGGTGCACATGTCCCACAGCGTCTCCGCCTCGTAGCCGCGCACCTCCGCCCAGTCGCTGAGAGCCTGCGCGTACGTCATCTGGGCGGCCTCGTCGTCCGCGGTGAGGATCAGCTCCTCCGCCGCGTCGACCGCCTTCGCCGCGTCCCGGATGCGCGGCTGCGCGACCGAGACCAGCAGGTCGCGCACGGTCCGCCCGTCGCGGACCGAGCCGACGAACTGGCCCATCACGCCGAGGCCACCGCTCACCGACACCGATCCGCCGTGCGGCTGGAGCTCGCCGGACAGGAGCCGCAGCAGCGTGGTCTTGCCCGCGCCGTTGGCCCCGACCAGCGCGACCACCGCGCCGTCGGCCACCCGGAACGAGGCGTCGCCGAGCAGCACGCGGCCGTCCGGCAGGTAGTACTCCAGATGGCCCGCTTCGAGATGTCCCATGAGCGCATTGTCGCGGTCCCGGCGGCCTTGGCCCAAACGAGTTACCGCCCCCGCCCCGCGCGGAGCCCTGCCGACCGGGACGCGGCCCCTGGCCCCGGGTTCGCGCAGAAGCCCTAGGATGCGCCTCATGAGCTTTGGGCAAGGGGGGCCCTCCTGGGGGCCGGGAGCCGATGGGACACCGGACTGGGCGGCACTGGCCGAGCAGTCGGCCGCGCGCAGCCGGCGGAGGAAGTGGCTGCTGATCGGCGGCGGGGCGGTGGCCACGGCCGCCGTGGCCGCGATCGTGGCGACGGCGGTGGTGCACGCGGGCCCGGACGGCAAGCCGGCCGCCTCCGGCAGCAGCCTGCCGGCGCCCGTGGACCTGCCGCCGGCCCCCTCCGACCCGGGGCCGACGTTCTCCTCGGTGGCGCCCGCCCCGCTGCCGGACCCGATGGACTTCCTCACCGACGAGAAGAAGGACACGGCCCCGATCACGGTCACCGGCTTCTTCCCCGGCAAGAAGCTCACCATGGGCAAGGACGTCTACCTCAAAGGCGCCACCGACCGCACCACGTCCTGCGCCTCGGTCACCCAGGGCGCGCTCGGCGCGATCCTCACCAGCAACGGCTGCGACCAGGTCATCCGCGCCACGTACCGCAAGGACGGCGTGGCGGTCACGGTCGGCATAGCGGTCTTCGGCACCGGGGCCGAAGCCAAGAAGGCGCTCGACGAGGCCTCCGGCGGCGTCGCCTCGCTCAGCGGCGCGGGCGTCGACACCTTCTGCCGCGCCGGCGCGGTCTGCCGCCGCACCTCGAACGCCTACGGCCGCTACGCCTACTTCAGCGTGAGCGGCTTCGTCGGCGGCGAGCGGGACGTCACCACCGCCGACAAGGCCGTCTACGGCGCCGGCGACGACCTCACCAACTTCACCTTCCGCCAGATCCGCAGCCGCGGCGAGATCCAGGCCTCCGAGGCCGCCCGCGCGCCCGCCGCCTGATCCCGCCGCATGCACGGCGCCCCGCGGCAACCCCACACCTCAGCACAGAGAGACCCAGGCGACATGGCGATCAAGGTGACCGTGGTGGTCCCGACCTACAACTCCGGAAGCCACATCGAGCCGCTGGTGCGGTCGATGCTCTCCCAGACCCTCTCCCCCGACGAGTTCGAGGTCCTGTTCGTCGACGACGGCTCCACCGACGGCACACCGGAGCGGCTGCGCGAACTCGCCGAGCGGCACGCCCACTTCCGCACCACCGCCATCCCCAACTCGGGCTGGCCCGGCAAGCCGCGCAACGTCGGCGTGGAGCAGGCCCGCGGCACGTACGTGCAGTTCGTCGACCACGACGACCTGATGGCGCCCGAGGCGCTGGAGCGCCTGTACGCGATGGGCGAACGCAACGGGTCGGACATCGTCATCGGCAAGGTCGCCAGCAACTTCCGCAGCCGGGGCGTCCCGTACGGCCTGATGAGCACCACCCGCGAGCGGTGCACGGTGTGGAACGCGCCGCTGATCGACAGCCTCACCCCGCACAAGATGTTCCGGACCGCCTTCCTGCGCGAGCACGGCATCGTGCACCCCGAGGGCCCCTGGATCCTGGAGGACCAGCTCTTCCTGGTCCGCTCCTACCTCAAGGCCGACGTCGTCTCGGTCCTCGGCGACCACGTCTGCTACACCTACTGGGCGCGCGAGGACGCGGCGAACGCCGGGACCCGGGCCATGGACCCGCGCCGCTACTACGCCAACCTGCGCGAGATCATGGCCACCGTCGCCGACGGCACCGAACCGGGCCCCGCACGCGACCGGCTGCTGCGGCGTTTCTACCGGGGCGAGATGCTCGGCCGCGTCGGCGAGCCGCCGCGCGGCGCGGTCATCGACCCGCTGTTCGACGGCGACGCCTTCGAGCCGGTACGCGAACTGGCCGAGACCTTCGTGACCGACGGCGTCCACGACGGCCTGGCGGCCAATCTGCGGGTCCGCTCCAGCCTGCTGCGCGGCAACAGGCCCGCGGAGCTCACCGAGTACACCCGCAGGCAGGCCGGTCTCACCGCCCTGACCACGGTCACCGCGGCGCGCTGGGACCGCGACCGGCTGAAGGTGGAGTTCACCGCCCGGTTCGCCGAGCGGCCGGACGGCCCGGGCCTGCTGCTCGCCCGGCGGGGCGAGCGGTACGTGCTGGCGCCCGCCCTCACCGACGGCGTCCTGGACGAACCGTTCGACGTCACCGACGAGTTGAAGTCCTTCCGGGTGAACGTGCTGCTGCGGCACGCGGAGACCGCCCACCTGTGGCCGGTCCCCGCGCCCACCACGCTCACGCTGGAGGAGGAGACGGCCGGGGACGGCACGGTCCTGGTCCGGCCCGTGCTGACCGGAACCGCCGCGCTCGACCCGGCGCGCGGCGCCGGCGGCCACCCGCTCGCCCCCGGCGCCTGGGACGTCCAGATCCGGGTGATGGGCGCCGGCTTCGACCGCACGGTGCCCCTCGGCAACGGGGGCTCGCCCGCGGAGCCGGCCGCCGCGGAGGTGCACGCGGGCCGCCGCACCGCCCCCGTCCGCGCGGAGCACGCGCCGCACGCCACCGGCCCCGGCACCGGCCTGTCGCTGACGGTCACGGAGTCCGACGACGCACCGGTCGAGGTGCGGCCCCGGGTCAGCGTGGTGCTCCCGGTGGACGGCGCCGCCGCGGCGGCGCTGCGGACGACCCTCGACTCGGTCGAGGCGCAGAGCCTGCCCGCCGGCGCCGTCGAGACCGTGCTCGTCGGGGAGGCCGAGGGCGCGGTACGCCCGGCCCCCGGCACCGAGCCCCGCAACGCCGGCATCGACGCCGCCACCGGCCGCTACGTCCTGTTCATGGAGCCCGGCGACCGGCTGGCGCCGGAGGCACTGGAGCGGATGTACGCGTACGGCGTCGAGAACGACACGGACATCGTGGTCGGGAAGCTCGCGGGCAAGGGACGCGCCCTGCCCAAGGAGCTCTTCGTGCGCGACCGCCCGCGCGCGAGCCTGGCCAAGGACCCCTTGGCCGACAGCCTCACCGTCAACAAGCTCTACGACCGGGCCTTCCTGCTGCGGCACGGCCTGCGGTTCGCCACCGGCGACCTGCCGCTGTCGGACCAGGCGTTCGCCGCCGAGGCGTACCTCCGGGCCGGCTTCGCCTCGGTGCTGGGCAGCCAGGTCTGCTACCACTACGGCCCCAAGGCCGCAGCCACCCCCGCCCCGGAGCCCGCCGCGTTCTACGGCGCGGTGGCCGGGCTGATGAAGGCCGTCGACGCCGTCGCCGGGCCCGGTCCGGCCCGCGACCGGCTGCACCGCCGGTGGCTCCGGGTCGAGGTGCTGGACCGGATCACCGGCAAGGCCTTCCTCGACCTGGAGGAGTCCGAGCGGGTGGCCCTCCTCGGCGACATCCGCACCGCGCTCGCGGGTCTGCCGTCCCGGACCGCCGTCGACGGCCTGCCCGTGTCGCGCCGGATCGCGGTGGGCCTCCTCGAGGACGACCGCCCCGAGGACGTCGTACGCCTCGCGCGGTGGGAGCGGTCCCTCGCCTGCCGGCCCACTCTGACCGCGGTGGACTGGCTGCCGGACCGGACGCTCCGGCTGGGCTTCTCCGCCGAGGTGCGCACCGACGACGGCGCGGTCGGCGTCACCACGGACGCCGAGGGCCGGGCCGCCCTCGTGCCCGCCGGTCTCCCGGAGGAACTGCGGGACCGGTTCGCCGGCCAGGCCCTCACCGGCGGGGCGGCTCCGGACAGGGCGACCGCGGTGGTCGTCCTGCGGGAGCGCGCCACCGGGGCGGAGCACCGGCTGCCCACCGAGGCGCGGGCGCACCGCGCGGACGACGGAACGCTCACCGTCAGCGGCACGGCGGACCTGGACCCGGCCGTCGCCGACGGCGGCCACCCGCTCGACGACGGCGCCTGGGACCTCTACGTCCGGCTCACCGCGCTGGGCTGGACCAAGACCGGCAGGCTCGGCTCGACCCGCGCGCCGGAGCTCTCCGAGACGCTGACCGCGGTCCCCCACCGGGGCGACACGGTCCGCACGGTCACCCCGTACTGGACCAAGCCGCACCGCGACCTGTCGCTGCGCGTGCAGGTCGCCGAGGTCCCGGCGATCGTGCCGGCGGCCCGGAAGTCCGGACTTCTTGGCCGCATCGCCCGCGCCGTGCGCCGGAGTTGACGGGACACGGCGCCCGGACCGGGCAACCCCCCGCCCGCGCGGGCGGGTTGCCCTTCCGCCGGCTCAGCAGCAGCCGGCGCCCGGCAGCGTCCGCACGTTGCGGGCCTCTTCGGCACGGGCCGCCAGCAAATCGTCCGCCGGATAGGCCACTTCCTCCAGCGTCAGGCCGTGCGGCCGGACCACGTGCACGGCCGGGTCGCGGACCTTCGCCGCCAGCACCTCGGCGGGCCACTGCGGCGGCCGCCGCCCGTCGCCCACGAAGAGCGCCGCACCGATCAGCGCCCGCACCATGTTGTGGCAGAACGCGTCCGCCTGCACGGTCGCCGTCAGCACCCCGGACCCCTCGTCGCGCACCCAGTGCAGCTTCTGCAGAGTCCGGATGGTGGTGGCGCCCTCGCGCTTCTTGCAGTACGCCGCGAAGTCGTGCTCGCCGGTCATCAGGGCCGCGGCCCCGTTCATCGCGTCCACGTCCAACGGCCGGTCGTGCCAGAGCACATGACCCCGGACCAGCGGGTCCACCCCGCCGGGCCGGTCGCCGATCCGGTAGGCGTACCGGCGCCACAGCGCGGAGAACCGGGCGTTGAACCCGGGGGCGGCCTCCTCGGCCCGCCAGATCCGCACGTCCTGGGGCAGCCGACCGGCCAGCCGCCGCAGCAGCTTCTCCCGGTGCTCCTCCCAGACCTCCAGGGGCAGGTCCACGTGCGCCACCTGGCCCCGGGCGTGCACGCCCGCGTCGGTGCGCCCCGCCACCGTCAGGTCGTACGTCCGCGGCGAACGGGTCACCGTCCGCAGCGCGTCCTCGATCTCGCCCTGCACCGTGCGCCGGCCGGTCTGCTTCGCCCAGCCGGAGAAGTCCTTGCCGTCGTACGAAAGGTCCAGCCGTACCCGTACCAGACCGGGCGCTGCCTCGTCGCTCACCCGTGCGTCCTCTCAACTCTCCCCGTGCGGAAATCGGGTGGAACAGCGGAACGGGCCCGCACCGCCCCGAAGGGTGGTGCGGGCCCGTTCCGTGGTCTCAGAACGCTCAGGCGTCCTTGGACTCCGTGTCGGCCTCGGCGGCCGGCTTGGCGTCCTCGACGGCCTCGGACTCGGCCGGGGCCGCGTCCTTCTTGGCCGAGTCTTCCTTGACCGCACGCTTCGTCGCGGCCTCGGCCTCACCGGTGGCCTGCTGGGCCACGGTCAGCGCCTCGACCAGCTCGATGACGGCCATCGGGGCGTTGTCGCCACGACGGTTGCCGATCTTGGTGATGCGGGTGTAGCCACCGGGGCGGTTCTCGTACCGGGGCGCGATCTCGGTGAAGAGCGTGTGGACGATGCTCTTGTCCGTGATCGTCTGCAGCACCAGGCGACGGTTGTGGATGTCGCCCTTCTTCGCCTTGGTGACCAGGCGCTCGGCGACGGGGCGCAGGCGGCGGGCCTTGGCCTCGGTCGTGGTGATGCGGCCGTGCTCGAACAGCGACTTCGCGAGGTTCGCGAGAAGCAGACGCTCGTGCGCGGCGCTGCCGCCCAGACGGGCACCCTTTGCGGGACGCGGCATGGTGTTTCTCCTTGTGTGCTGCACCGGCCGTATCAGGTACCGGTGTCAGTTCCCGTGAGGCGGACGCCTCCCGGAAGTCTCTGGTGCCGAACGGGCATCAACCCCGTCCGGCGCTTGAGGACACGCCCCACGCCGGACGATCTTCAAGCCCTCCGGCGATCGAGGACAACGCCTCACCCCGGCCGGAGCACGCGGGCAACCCCCCGCGCACCCCCGCCGGAGGCGATCAGTACTGCTCGGTCTCGACGAAGCCCGCGTCCGCGTCGTCGTCCGCGCCGAACGCGTCGGCGGCGGCGGTCGGGTCGAATCCGGGCGGGCTGTCCTTGAGCGCCAGGCCCATGCCGGCCAGCTTCGCCTTGACCTCGTCGATCGACTTCGCACCGAAGTTGCGGATGTCGAGCAGGTCGGCCTCGGAGCGGGCGACGAGCTCACCCACGGAGTGGATGCCCTCGCGCTTGAGGCAGTTGTACGAACGGACCGTGAGCTCCAGCTCCTCGATCGGCAGCGCCAGGTCGGCGGCGAGCGCCGCGTCCGTCGGCGACGGGCCCATGTCGATGCCCTCGGCGTCGATGTTGAGCTCGCGCGCCAGACCGAACAGCTCGACCAGGGTCTTTCCGGCCGACGCCATGGCGTCACGGGGACGCATGGCCTGCTTGGTCTCGACGTCGACGATCAGCTTGTCGAAGTCGGTGCGCTGCTCGACACGGGTCGCCTCGACCTTGTACGTGACCTTGAGCACCGGGGAGTAGATGGAGTCGACCGGGATCCGGCCGATCTCCTGGCCCACCTGCTTGTTCTGGACGGCGGAGACGTAGCCGCGACCGCGCTCGACGGTCAGCTCCATCTCCAGCTTGCCCTTGCCGTTCAGGGTGGCCATGACGAGGTCCGGGTTGTGGACCTCGACACCGGCCGGCGGGGCGATGTCGGCAGCGGTGACCAGGCCGGGACCCTGCTTGCGCAGGTACATCACGACCGGCTCGTCGTGCTCCGAGGAGACGACCAGCTGCTTGATGTTGAGGATGAGGTCGGTCACGTCCTCCTTGACGCCCGGCACGGTGGTGAACTCATGCAGGACCCCGTCGATCCGGATGCTGGTGACGGCGGCACCGGGGATCGAGGAGAGGAGCGTGCGGCGGAGGGAGTTGCCGAGGGTGTAACCGAAGCCCGGCTCCAGCGGCTCGATGACGAACCGGGAGCGGAACTCGTCGACGACCTCTTCGGTCAGCGACGGACGCTGAGCGATCAGCATGGTGTGAGTCCTTCAGTCGTGGGCACCCACTATTTGATGCCCGACAGATACAACAAGGGTACGGGCGGCACGTCCCCGGAGGGAGGTACCGCCCGACCCCACTGCAGTGCTTCGGACACGGACGGCCGTCAGTGGCCGTCACGCATCAGACGCGGCGACGCTTCGGCGGACGGCAGCCGTTGTGCGGCGTCGGGGTGACGTCCTGGATCGAGCCGACCTCCAGGCCGGTGGCCTGGAGCGAACGGATCGCGGTCTCGCGGCCGGAGCCCGGACCCTTCACGAAGACGTCGACCTTGCGCATGCCGTGCTCCTGCGCGCGGCGGGCGGCCGACTCGGCGGCCATCTGCGCGGCGAAGGGGGTGGACTTGCGCGAGCCCTTGAAGCCGACGTGGCCGGCGGAGGCCCAGGAGATCACGTTGCCCGAGGGGTCCGTGATCGAGACGATGGTGTTGTTGAACGTGCTCTTGATGTGCGCGTGGCCGTGAGCGACGTTCTTCTTTTCCTTGCGACGCACCTTCTTGGCTGCGCCCTGACGACCCTTGGGGGGCATGTCTTACTCCAGATGGAGAGGGGAGGTGATCGGTCCTACAGCGAAGACCGCTGGTTTCTGCGACCGCCCGGAAGGACCGGGGCCCGCAGTGCGTCCGCTGAGGACTACTTCTTGCCCGGCTTCTTCTTGCCGGCGATGGCGCGACGCGGGCCCTTGCGGGTACGCGCGTTCGTGCTGGTGCGCTGACCGTGGACCGGGAGGCCACGGCGGTGACGCAGACCCTGGTAGCAGCCGATCTCGACCTTGCGGCGGATGTCGGCCTGGATCTCGCGGCGGAGGTCACCCTCGGTGCGCAGGTTGGCGTCGACGTACTCGCGGATCTTGACGAGGTCCTCTTCGGCCAGGTCGCGAACGCGGGTGTTCGGGTTCACGCCGGTGGTGGCGAGGATCTCCTTGGACCGGGTGCGCCCGATGCCGAAGACGTAGGTGAGGGCAACCTCCACGCGCTTTTCGCGCGGGATGTCAACACCTGAAACGCGTGCCATTCAATGGCTCCAGTTGTCATATCGGGGGTCTTCCGCAGCGCCGCTCCCGACCGCCGACCGACAGGATCTGTCAGTGGTACGTCCGGGTCCCCGGCCCCCGCCGGAGGTGTCGTCAGCCGTGGCTTGGACGGGTGCTGCGTATGTACGTATTACGTGCGTCGCGCGAAGAACTGCGAGATGCAGGGGGTCGTGCGTCAGCCCTGGCGCTGCTTGTGGCGCAGGTTGTCGCAGATGACCATGACCCGGCCGTGACGGCGGATCACCTTGCACTTGTCGCAGATCTTCTTGACGCTCGGCTTGACCTTCATGGGATGTCAGGTTCTCCGGGTCAGTGCCATCACCGCGCCGAAACGCGATGCGGACAAGATCTACTTGTAGCGGTAGACGATCCGGCCACGCGTCAGGTCGTACGGAGAGAGCTCCACCACGACCCGGTCATCGGGAAGAATACGGATGTAGTGCATCCGCATCTTGCCGCTGATGTGCGCGAGGACCTTGTGACCGTTCTGGAGTTCCACCTTGAACATGGCGTTCGGGAGGGACTCGATCACGGTGCCCTCAATTTCGATGGCACCTTGCTTCTTGGCCACGCTTCGCCTTTCGAATCGGCTACCTTGATCGACTCTTGCTCGTCCGTGTGGCAGACATACGGACACACGGATGCACGAGAGCCGACGAGTCAGTCTACGTCAGCGAGGTTCAAAAGACGAATCCGTCAAGTTTGCCCATCCGCGTAGATCCTTATGCGTGTTTCCCGATACCCGCACGCGCGGGTGGAGCGGGCGTCAGCCCAGGGGGTCCGGGGCCGCCTGCACGCCGTACGCGGCCAGCCGCTCGCGGCCGCAGTCCGGAGCGGTCAGCACCAGCGGGCCCTCCTCGGTGAGCGCGATGGAGTGCTCCCAGTGCGAGGACCAGGTGCCGTCGGTGGTCAGTACCGTCCACTCGTCGGCGAGCACCTTGGTCTGCGCGGTCCCGAGCGACACCATCGGCTCGATCGCGAGGCAGACCCCGGGCACCAGCTTGATGCCCTTGCCGCGCTTGCGGGAGACGTAGTTCAGCAGGTGCGGGTCCATGTGCATCTCGGTGCCGATGCCGTGCCCGCCGTAGTCCTCGATGATCCCGTACTTGCCGGTGGCCGGCCGCGGCTGGCGACGGATGTAGGACTCGATCGCCTTGGAGACGTCGACCAGCCGGTTGCCCGTCTTCATGGCGGCGATACCGGCCCACATCGACTCCTCGGTCACCCGGGAGAGCTCGATCAGCTCCGGAGCGTGGCCGGTGCCGACGAACGCGGTGTACGCGGCGTCGCCGTGCCAGCCGTCGACGATCGCTCCGGCGTCGACGGAGATGATGTCGCCGTCCTTGAGGACGGTCTTCTCGTCGGGGATGCCGTGCACGACGACCTCGTTCACCGAAGTGCAGATGGTCGCGGGGAAGCCGCCGTAACCGAGGAAGTTCGACTTCGCCCCGTGGTCGGCGATGACCTTGCGCGCGACCTCGTCGAGGTCGCGGGTGGTGGCGCCCGGCACGGCGGCCTCACGGGTGGCGGCGTGGATGGCGGCGACCACCAGGCCGGCCTCGCGCATCTTCGCGATCTGCTCGGGGGTCTTGATCTGCACCATCTCGGGCGCCTCTCTGCGTCGGGACCGACTGCGTCGGAAAGGGGTCGGGGGCCTGCGGCCGTCTTCAACGATACGGCCGCACGCAATCGGCCGCGGCGCCCTGGAGGCGCCGCGGCCGGCTGTGGTACTGCGGTGGGGACTGCTCAGGCCTCGTCGGACTTCTGGAGCGCCGCCATGGCCCGCTCGGTCACCTCGGTGACCTTGCCGAGCGCGGAGATGGAGACGACCAGTCCCTGCTCGCGGTAGTAGTCGATGATCGGCTCGGTCTGCGTGTGGTAGACCTCCAGCCGGGTGCGCACCGTCTCCTCGGTGTCGTCGTCCCGCTGGTACAGCTCGCCGCCGCAGGTGTCGCAGACACCCTCGGTCTTCGGCGGGTTGTACGTCACGTGGAAGACGTGCGCGCTGTCCGCCCGGCAGATGCGGCGGCCCGCGATCCGCTTGACGACCTCGTCCTCGGGGACCTCCAGGTCGAGCACGGCGTCGAGCGTGACGCCCTCGCCCTTGAGCATCGTGTCGAGCGCCTCGGCCTGACCCACGTTGCGCGGGAAGCCGTCCAGCAGGAAGCCGTTGACGGCGTCCTCCTGCTCCATCCGGTCCTTGGCCATCGCGATGGTCACCTCGTCCGGCACCAACTGCCCCGCGTCCATGTACGAGCGGGCCTGCTTGCCGAGGTCGGTGCCCCGGCTGATGTTGGCGCGGAAGAGGTCGCCGGTGGAGATGTGCGGAATCGACAGGTTCTCGGCAAGGTACGCGGCTTGCGTTCCCTTTCCGGCTCCAGGAGGCCCGACGAGGACGATTCGCATCAGCGGAGGAACCCTTCGTAATTGCGCTGCTGGAGCTGACTCTCGATCTGCTTCACGGTTTCCAGACCCACACCCACGATGATGAGGATGCTCGTCCCGCCGAACGGGAAGTTCTGGTTAGCGCCGCCGAAGCCTGCCAACGCCATCGTCGGCACCAGAGCGATCAGACCCAGGTACAGCGAGCCCGGCCAAGTGATCCGGTTGAGCACGTAGCTCAGATACTCGGCAGTAGGTCGACCTGCCCGGATACCCGGGATGAACCCACCATACTTCTTCATGTTGTCGGCCACTTCTTCGGGGTTGAAGGAGATGGCCACGTAGAAGAACGCGAAGAAGACGATCAGGACGAAGTACGTCGCGATGTAGTACGGGTGGTCGCCCTTGACGAAGTGGTCCTTGATCCAGTTCGCCCAACCCGCGTTGGAGTTGGAGAACTGGACGATCAGGGCCGGGATGTAGAGCAGCGAAGAAGCGAAGATGACGGGGATCACACCCGCCTGGTTGACCTTCAGCGGGATGTACGTGGACGTACCGCCGTAGGACCGGCGCCCGATCATGCGCTTCGCGTACTGGACCGGGATGCGGCGCTGGGCCTGCTCGACGAAGACGACGAGTCCGACCATGACGAAGCCGATGAGGATGACGGTGCCGAACTCGATCCAGCCGTCCGCCAGCTTGCCGCTCTCCTTGATGGCCCAGAGGGCGCCGGGGAAGCTCGCGGCGATCGAGATGAACATGAGGATCGACATGCCGTTGCCGATGCCGCGGTCGGTGATGAGCTCACCGAGCCACATGACGCAGGCGGTGCCGGCGGTCATCGTCACGACCATGATGATGGTCGTGAAGATCGACTGGTCGGGGACGATCTGGTCGCCCACGGAGCAACTGCTGAAGAGAGCGCCGCTGCGGGCCGTCGCGACGAGGCCGGTGCCCTGGAGGATCGCCAGCGCGACGGTCAGATAACGCGTGTACTGCGTGATCTTGGCCGTGCCCGACTGCCCCTCCTTCTTCAGGGCTTCGAGGCGCGGGATGACGACGGTCAGCAGCTGAAGAATGATGCTGGCCGTGATGTACGGCATGATGCCGAGCGCGAAGATCGTGATCTGCAGCAGTGCACCACCGCTGAACATGTTGACCAGACCGAAGAGGCTGTTGTTCCCCTTGCTTGCCTGATCGACACAGGTCTGGACGTTCTCGTAGCTCACCCCCGGTACCGGGATGTGTGCCCCGAGCCGGTAGAGCACGATGATGCCGAGCGTGAAGAACAGCTTCTTGCGCAGGTCGGGCGTCTTGAACGCCCGGGCGAACGCGGTGAGCACGGTGCCTCCTGCGACCCCCGCGCGATGCGTAGAGGTGACGGTCTTGAGGATCGACGAATACGGAAAGAGTGAAAAGTCCCCGGGCGGGCGCCCAGGGGTTACCACACAGACGCACGCCACCTTACCGGCGACCACGCCCCCCTAGGAACGACCAACCGGGGATGCCTCGTAATGAGGCATCCCCGGTCGGGTTTTCAGTCCATCGAGTTGTCCGAGTTGTCTCAGACCAGCTCGGTGACGGTGCCGCCGGCGGCGGCGATCTTCTCCTTGGCGGAGCCGGAGACGGCGTCAACCGAAACCTGCAGCGCCACGGAGATCTCGCCCTGTCCGAGGACCTTGACGAGGTGGTTGTTGCGCACGGCGCCCTTGGCGACCAGGTCGGCCACCGTGACCTCTCCACCCTCGGGGTAGAGCGTCGCGAGCTTGTCCAGGTTCACGACCTGGTACTCCGTGCGGAACGGGTTCTTGAAGCCCTTGAGCTTCGGCAGGCGCATGTGGAGGGGCATCTGCCCACCCTCGAAGCGCTGCGGAACCTGGTAACGAGCCTTCGTTCCCTTGGTACCACGACCTGCGGTCTTACCCTTCGACGCCTCACCACGACCCACACGGGTCTTGGCGGTCTTCGCGCCGGGGGCAGGCCGGAGGTTGTGGGCCTTCAGCGGGCTGTTCTCCGCCATGTCAGTCAACCTCCTCAACCGTCACGAGGTGGCGGACGGTGTGCACCATTCCGCGGAACTCGGGGCGGTCCTCCTTGACAACCACGTCGTGCAGGCGCTTGAGCCCGAGCGAACGCAGGGTGTCGCGGTGGTTCTGCTTGCTGCCGATGTACGACTTCGTCTGCGTGATCTTGAGGCGAGCCATTACGCACCCGCTCCCGCACGCGCACGAAGCAGAGCCGCGGGGGCGACGTCCTCGAGGGGCAGACCGCGGCGGGCCGCGATCTCCTCGGGACGCTGCAGGCCCTGGAGGGCCGCCACGGTCGCGTGCACGATGTTGATCGGGTTCGAGGAACCGAGCGACTTCGACAGGATGTCGTGGACGCCGGCGCACTCGAGGACGGCGCGCACGGGGCCACCCGCGATCACACCGGTACCGGGGGAAGCAGGCTTCAGCAGGACGACGCCCGCAGCCTTCTCGCCCTGGATCGGGTGAGGGATGGTGCCCTGGATGCGCGGCACCTTGAAGAAGCTCTTCTTGGCCTCTTCGACGCCCTTGGCGATGGCCGCGGGAACTTCCTTGGCCTTGCCGTATCCGACTCCGACGGTGCCGTCACCATCGCCCACCACGACCAGCGCGGTGAAGCTGAAGCGACGACCACCCTTCACTACCTTGGCGACGCGGTTGATCGCGACGACGCGCTCGACGTACGCGGTCTTCTCGGCGGCGCTGGCGCCACCGTCACGGCCCTTCCGGTCCCGCCGCTCGCCGCCACCGGCACCGCTTCCGCGGCGCTGGGGTCCAGCCATTGGAATTACCTCTCTCTGTTACGTCCGCTGTGCGTAGGAACCGGGGCTTAGAACTTCAGCCCGGCTTCACGGGCGGCGTCAGCCAGAGCGGCAATCCGCCCGGCGTACTGGTTACCACCGCGGTCAAACACGACGGTCTCGACGCCTGCGGCCTTGGCGCGCTCGGCGACCAGGGCGCCGACCTGCTTGGCCTGGGCGCTCTTGTCACCCTCGCCACCACGGATGGACACGTCCAGGGTCGACGCCGACGCGAGCGTGTGGCCCGCGATGTCGTCGATCACCTGAGCGACCATGTGGCGGTTGGAACGCGTCACGACCAAGCGGGGACGCTCCGGCGAACCGGAGACGTGCTTGCGGACGCGGATGTGGCGCCGCTTGCGAGCCGCGCGCTTGTACGCGTCGCCCTTGGCGATCTTCACACCGTATGCCATGGCTACTTACCAGCCTTTCCGACCTTGCGGCGGATGACTTCGCCCGCGTACTTGACACCCTTGGCCTTGTACGGGTCGGGCTTCCGCAGCTTGCGGATGTTGGCGGCCACTTCGCCGACCTTCTGCTTGTCGATGCCCTCGACGCTGAGCTTCGTGGGCGACTCGACCTTGAAGGTGATGCCTTCCGGGGCCTCGACGACGATGGGGTGGCTGTAGCCCAGGGCGAACTCCAGGTTGGAGCCCTTCGCCTGGACACGGTAACCAACACCACTGATCTCGAGCGCCTTGGTGTATCCCTGGGTCACACCGGTGATCATGTTCGCCACCAGCGTGCGGGACAGGCCGTGAAGGGCCTTGTTCTGACGCTCGTCGTTCGGGCGGACGACGTTGAGCACGCCGTCATCGCCCTTGGAGACCTCGATCGGCGCGGCGACGGTGTGCGAGAGGGAACCCTTGGGGCCCTTCACCGCGACCGTGCGGCCATCGATGGTGACGTCCACACCGGCGGGAACCTGGATGGGGAGCTTGCCGATTCGCGACATGAGCTATTCCTCCGTTCCCGACTACCAGACGTAGGCGAGGACTTCCCCACCTACGCCCTTCTTGCTGGCCTGCTGGCCGGTCAGGAGACCGTGGGACGTGGAGATGATGGCCACGCCCAGGCCGCCCAGAACCTTCGGCAGGTTGGTGGACTTTGCGTACACGCGCAGACCCGGCTTGGAGATGCGCTTGATGCCGGCGATCGAACGCTCGCGGTTCGGGCCGAACTTCAGCTCCAGGACGAGGTTCTTGCCGACTTCGGCGTCCTCGACCTTCCAGCCGGTGATGAAGCCCTCCTGCTGGAGGATCTCCGCGATGTGCGACTTGATCTTGCTGTGCGGCATCCCGACGGAGTCGTGGTACGCCGAGTTCGCGTTACGCAGACGCGTGAGCATGTCTGCGATGGGATCAGTCATGGTCATGAATTGGCCTTCGGCCTCTCTCGCCGGGGTTTCCTGTATGCGCCATCCCTCTCCCCACTCAGTGGCGGGACGGGTGCGGTGCGGGGACCTACGGCGTAGTAAGTCGGTCCAGGGCGGCAGGCGCCCAACCCTTCAAGCCTACGGCATGAAAGGAGGGGCTCCTGCCGACCAGATACTTACCGAGAGTCTCCGGGTACTCCCAACGCCCAAGGGGCGAAGGGAAATTACCAGGAGCTCTTGGTCACGCCCGGCAGCTCGCCACGGTGAGCCATCTCACGGAGGCACACGCGGCACAGGCCGAACTTGCGGTAGACGGAGTGGGGCCGGCCGCAGCGCTGGCAGCGGGTGTACCCGCGGACGCCGAACTTCGGCTTACGGGCGGCCTTAGCGATCAGAGCCTTCTTCGCCACGGTCAGTTCTCCTTGAACGGGAAGCCGAGGTGACGAAGGAGGGCACGACCCTCGTCGTCGTTGGTCGCCGTGGTGACCACGGTGATGTCCATGCCCCGGACCCGGTCGATCTTGTCCTGGTCGATCTCGTGGAACATGACCTGCTCCGTGAGACCGAAGGTGTAGTTGCCACGGCCGTCGAACTGCTTCGGCGACAGGCCACGGAAGTCACGGATACGCGGAAGCGCGAGCGACAGCGTACGGTCCAGGAACTCCCACATCCGGTCACCGCGGAGGGTGACGTGGCAGCCGATGGGCTGGCCCTCGCGCAGCTTGAACTGCGCGATGGACTTGCGGGCCTTCGTGACGGCCGGCTTCTGACCCGTGATCGTGGTGAGGTCCTTGACGGCACCGTCGATCAGCTTGGAGTCGCGGGCGGCGTCGCCCACACCCATGTTGACCACGATCTTGACCAGACCGGGGATCTGCATGACGTTCTCGTACGAGAACTCCTCACGCAGCTTGCCGGCGATTTCCTCGCGGTAGCGCGTCTTGAGACGCGGCGCAGTGGTGGCAGTCATCAGATGTCCTCACCGGTCCGCTTGGCAACGCGGATCTTGTTGCCCTCGTCGTCAAAGCGGAAGCCGACGCGAGTGACAACCTTGCTGCCGTCCTTCTCCACGATCAGCTGAACGTTGCTGACGTGGATCGGGGCCTCGGTGGTGACAATGCCACCCGTCTGCGAACCGCGAGCCGTCTGACCGGCCTTGGTGTGCTTCTTGACCCGGTTGACACCCTCGACGAGGACGCGGTCCTGAGCGGGGTAGGCCACGATGACCTTGCCCTGCTTGCCCTTGTCCTTACCGGTGATGACCTGAACCAGGTCGCCCTTCTTGATCTTCATGCTTACAGCACCTCCGGCGCGAGCGAGATGATCTTCATGAACTTCTTCTCGCGCAGCTCCCGGCCCACCGGGCCGAAGATGCGGGTGCCGCGGGGGTCGCCGTCGTTCTTCAGAATGACGGCGGCGTTCTCGTCGAAGCGGATGTACGAGCCATCCTGACGACGACGCTCCTTGACGGTGCGAACGATGACGGCCTTGACGACGTCACCCTTCTTCACGTTGCCACCGGGGATCGCGTCCTTGACGGTGGCGACGATGACGTCACCGATGCCCGCGTAGCGGCGACCCGAACCACCGAGAACACGGATGGTGAGGATTTCCTTCGCACCCGTGTTGTCGGCGACGCGAAGTCGCGACTCCTGCTGGATCACGTCTATCTCCTGATCGTCTGCCGGTTCCCGGCGGGGGCCGCGACCTCACGGTCGCGGACCCCCACCGAGCCTGGCGGAACCTGCCTGAGGGAATACCCCTCAGGAATTACTTGGCCTTCTCGAGGATCTCGACGATGCGCCAGCGCTTCGAGGCGGACAGCGGACGCGTCTCCATGATGATGACGCGGTCGCCGACGCCGGCAGCGTTCTGCTCGTCGTGGGCCTTGAGCTTGTTCGTACGGCGGATGACCTTGCCGTACAGAGCGTGCTTCACGCGGTCCTCGACAGCGACGACGACGGTCTTGTCCATCTTGTCGCTGACGACCAGACCCTCACGGGTCTTGCGGAAACCGCGGTCGCCCGCAGGGGTGCTGTCAGTCGTCTCAGTCACAGTCTTCTCGCTCATCAGGCACTCTCCACCGTCTCGATGCCCAGCTCGCGCTCGCGCATCAGGGTGTAGATCCGGGCGATGTCCTTACGGACGGACTTGAGCCGGCCGTGGTTTTCGAGCTGACCAGTCGCCGCCTGGAAGCGGAGGTTGAACAGCTCTTCCTTGGCCTCGCGGAGCTTGTTGAGGAGCTCCTCGTCGCCCAGTTCGCGCAGCTCGGACGCCTTGGTACCGACCGACATCACGACTCACCTGCCTCGCGCCGAACAATCCGGCACTTCATCGGAAGCTTGTGAGCAGCGCGGGTCAGCGCCTCACGAGCAATCTTCTCGTTCGGGTAGGACAGCTCGAACATCACCCGACCGGGCTTGACGTTCGCGATCCACCACTCGGGAGAACCCTTACCGGAACCCATGCGGGTCTCGGCGGGCTTCTTCGTCAGGGGGCGGTCCGGGTAGATGTTGATCCAGACCTTGCCGCCACGCTTGATGTGGCGGGTCATCGCGATACGAGCTGCCTCGATCTGGCGGTTCGTCACGTACGCCGGGGTCAGCGCCTGGATGCCGTACTCGCCGAACGCAACCTGCGTGCCACCCTTGGACATACCGCTGCGCTTCGGGTGGTGCTGCTTGCGGTGCTTGACCCTACGGGGGATCAGCATTTCGGTCAGGCCTCCGTTCCGGTGCTCTCAGCAGCCGGAGCAGCGGCGGCGGGAGCGTCGGCCTTGGGGGCCTCGGCTGCCGGCGCGGTCTGCTGCGGCTTGCGTCCGCGACCGCCACGCTCGCCACCGCGGGCACCACGGCCGGCGGGACGGTCGGTGCCGCCACGAGCCGGACGGTTACCGGCGCGGGCAGCGGCGTTCTCGGCGCGGACCTCGGCGATGTTCTTGACGTCGCCCTTGTAGATCCAGACCTTCACGCCGATGCGGCCGAAGGTCGTCTTGGCCTCGAAGAAGCCGTAGTCGACGTTCGCGCGGAGCGTGTGCAGGGGCACGCGGCCCTCGCGGTAGAACTCCGAGCGGGACATCTCGGCGCCGCCGAGGCGACCGCCGCACTGGATCTTGATGCCCTTGGCGCCGGCCTTCATCGAGCTCTGCATGCTCTTGCGCATGGCACGACGGAAGGAGACGCGGGAGGAGAGCTGCTCGGCGACGGCCTGGGCCACCAGCTGAGCGTCCACCTCGGGGTTCTTGACCTCGAGGATGTTCAGCTGGACCTGCTTGCCGGTCAGCTTCTCCAGCTCGCCGCGGATGCGGTCGGCCTCGGCGCCGCGGCGGCCGATGACGATGCCCGGACGAGCGGTGTGGATGTCGACGCGGACGCGGTCGCGGGTGCGCTCGATCTCAACCTTCGAGATGCCGGCGCGCTCCATGCCCTTCGTCATCATGCGACGAATGGCAACGTCTTCCTTGACGTAGTCCTTGTACAGCTTGTCGGCGTACCAACGGGACTTGAAGTCCGTGGTAATGCCGAGTCGGAACCCGTGCGGGTTTACCTTCTGGCCCATTACCGGGTTCCTTCCTTGCTGCTGACGACCACGGTGATGTGGCTGGTCCGCTTACGGATCCGGTAGGCACGGCCCTGAGCACGCGGACGGAACCGCTTCAGGGTCGGGCCCTCGTCCACGTACGCCTCGCTGATGACCAGCGAAGAGGCGTCGGGGTGGTCGTAGTTGTGTGCGGCGTTGGCGATGGCGCTGTCAAGCACCTTGCCAACCGGCACGCTCGCGGCCTGCGGGGCGAAACGCAGGACCGCCTGAGCCTCCGTGGCATCCATGCCACGGATGAGGTCCACCACTCGGCGGGCCTTCATGGGCGTGACGCGGATGTACCGCGCCTGGGCCCTGGCTTCCATGGTTGTCCCTTCGGTGTGAGTCATAGTCGTTTCCACCCCGCGTTAGCGGCGCTTCGACTTCCGGTCGTCCTTGACGTGGCCGCGGAAGGTGCGAGTCGGCGAGAACTCGCCGAGCTTGTGGCCGACCATCGACTCGGTGACGAACACCGGGACGTGGATCTTGCCGTTGTGCACCGCGATGGTGTGACCCAGCATGGCCGGGACGATCATCGAGCGACGGGACCAGGTCTTGATGACGTTCTTGGTGCCTGCTTCGTTCTGTACGTCCACCTTCTTGATGAGGTGTCCGTCGACGAAAGGCCCCTTCTTGAGACTGCGCGGCATCTAAACCCGCTCCTAGCGCTTCTTGTTCGTCTTGCGGCGGCGGACGATGTACTTGTTGCTCGCCTTCTTGGGAGAACGAGTACGACCCTCCTTCTGACCCCACGGCGAGACCGGGTGACGACCACCGGAGGTCTTGCCTTCACCACCACCGTGCGGGTGGTCAACCGGGTTCATCGCGACACCGCGGACGGTCGGGCGAACGCCCTTCCAGCGCATGCGGCCGGCCTTGCCCCAGTTGATGTTCGACTGCTCGGCGTTGCCGACCTCACCGATGGTGGCGCGGCAGCGGGCGTCGACCAGCCGGATCTCTCCGGACGGCATACGAAGGTGGGCCATGGTGCCCTCCTTCGCCAGCAGCTGCACGGAGGCACCCGCGGAACGGGCGAACTTCGCGCCGCCGCCGGGCCGCAGCTCGATGGCGTGGATGGTCGTACCCACCGGGATGTTGCGCAGCGCCAGGTTGTTGCCGGGCTTGATGTCGGCGGCCGGACCGTTCTCGACACGGTCGCCCTGCTTCAGGCCACGGGGAGCGACGATGTAACGCTTCTCGCCGTCCGCGTAGTGCAGCAGCGCGATGCGCGCGGTGCGGTTCGGGTCGTACTCGATGTGCGCGACCTTGGCCGGCACGCCGTCCTTGTCGTGACGACGGAAGTCGATCACGCGGTAGGCGCGCTTGTGGCCACCACCCTGGTGGCGAACGGTCACACGACCGGCGTTGTTACGGCCGCCCTTGCTGTGCAGCGGGCGGACCAGCGACTTCTCCGGCGTGGACCGCGTGATCTCGACAAAGTCGGCGACGCTGGAGCCACGACGGCCCGGGGTCGTCGGCTTGTACTTGCGGATACCCATTATCTCTCAGTCCTCGGAAGAATTCCGGATCCTGGACGTCTCGACCTCCGTCAGGAGGTCGGGCCGCCGAAGATGTCGATACGGTCGCCCTCGGCGAGGGTCACGATGGCGCGCTTCGTGTCGGCGCGCTTGCCGAAACCGGTGCGGGTGCGCTTGCGCTTGCCCTGCCGGTTGATCGTGTTGACCCCGGTGACCTTGACCGAGAAGACCGCTTCGACGGCCTGCTTGATCTGGGTCTTGTTGGAGCCCGGCGCCACGATGAACGTGTACTTGTTCTCGTCGAGCAGCGCGTAGCTCTTCTCGGAAACGACCGGCTTCACGAGGATGTCGCGCGGGTCCGAGTACGTCTTGCTGGTAACGGTCGCCTCACTCATCAGGCGGCGCTCCCTTCGGTCTCAGCGGTCTGGGGGCCAGACACGAAGGACTCGAAAGCGGCCTGGGTGAAGACCACGTCGTCAGAGACGATCACGTCGTACGTGTTCAGCTGGCCCGGCTCCAGGATGTGCACCTGGGGCAGGTTGCGGGCGGACAGCCACGCGGCCTCGTCGGCGCGGTCGACGACCAGGAGCAGGTTCGGGCGCTCCGAGATCTTGCCGAACAGCGTCTTGGCGGCCTTCGTGGAGACTCCACCCTCGACCACGCCGGTGACGACGTGGATGCGGGAGTGACGCGCCCGGTCCGAGAGGGCACCGCGCAGGGCGGCGGCCTTCATCTTCTTCGGGGTGCGCTGCGAGTAGTCACGCGGCTGCGGGCCGTGGACGACGCCACCACCGGCGAACTGCGGGGCGCGGGTCGAACCCTGACGGGCGCGGCCGGTGCCCTTCTGGCGGTAAGGCTTCTTGCCACCACCGCGGACTTCGCCGCGGCGCTTGGTCTTGTGCGTGCCCTGACGGGCAGCGGCCAGCTGGGCGACAACGACCTGGTGGATCAGCGGAACGCTGGTCTTCGCGTCGAAGATCTCCGCGGGGAGCTCGACGGTACCGGCCTTGTCGCCTGCCGGCGAAAGGATGTCAATGGTGCTCATTACCTCAAGCCCCCTTGGCCGCGGTACGGACCAGGACGAGGCCGCCGTTCGGACCGGGGACCGCGCCCTTGATGAGGAGCAGACCCTTCTCCGCGTCAACCGCGTGGATGGTCAGGTTCTGGGTGGTGACGCGCTCGTTGCCCATGCGACCCGCCATGCGCATGCCCTTGAAGACACGGCCGGGGGTGGCACAGCCACCGATGGAACCGGGCATGCGGTGCACGCGGTGGGCACCGTGGGATGCCTTGCCGCCCTTGAAGTTGTGACGCTTCATGACACCGGCGAAGCCCTTGCCCTTGCTCTTGCCCGTGACGTCGACCTTGACGCCGGACTCGAACACGTCGGCGGTGACTTCCTGGCCCAGCGTGTACTCGCTGGCGTCCGGGGTGCGCAGCTCCACGAGGTGGCGGCGCGGGGTCACGTCGGCCTTGGCGAAGTGGCCCTTGAGGGGCTTGTTCACCTTGCGCGGGTCGATCTCGCCGAAGGCGATCTGCACCGACTCGTAGCCGTCGCTGTCGTTCGTACGGACCTGCGTCACGACGCACGGACCGGCCTTGACGACGGTCACCGGGACGACCCGGTTGTTCTCGTCCCAGACCTGGGTCATGCCGAGCTTCTCGCCCAGGACGCCCTTGATGTTCTTGCTCATCTCGGCCCGTCCCTTCAGAGCTTGATCTCGATGTCGACGCCCGCCGGCAGGTCGAGGCGCATCAGCGAGTCAACCGTCTTCGGCGTGGGGTCGAGAATGTCGATGAGGCGCTTGTGCGTGCGCATCTCGAAGTGCTCGCGAGAGTCCTTGTACTTGTGCGGCGACTTGATGACGCAGTACACGTTCTTCTCAGTGGGCAGCGGCACCGGGCCCGCGACCGACGCACCAGTGCGGGTCACCGTCTCGACGATCTTCTTCGCCGAGGAGTCGATGACCTCGTGGTCGTAGGCCTTGAGCCGGATGCGGATCTTCTGTCCCGCCATGGCTACTAGTAGTCCTGTCTCTCGTCACGCTCTGGAACCCGGGGGTTCTGGTAACTCCGCATCCGACCCACGCGGTCGGGCGTGTCGCATCCCCTCTACGTGAAACTCCCGGAGGAATTCCCAACCAAGGGGGTGCGGGCCCTGGGACCACGCTGCTGTCGGGGGCGGAACGCCCACCGGGCGCCTGGCCGAGGCCCCACTGACGCTTCCCGAAAGATTCCCGTACGTCCGGCCCGCATGGGGCCGACGAGTACTGTGGGACTCGCTTCCGGTCCTCCCGGCGGGAGGCGCGCAGCATTGACACTCAACCGAGCAACCTGGTCAGTGTGCCACACGGGGCGCGAGCCTGGCCAATCGGCCGAGGATCTTACCCCCGGAGGATGACTCCTCAAACGCGGGCACGCTTCGGTGGGCACCCTTTCCCGTGTCAACCAGCTGGTCAAGGCTCCGCGTCCGCGTTCGCCCGTGCGGGCGAACTGCGTGCGAGTGTGCGACGGGGGGCGGGGCCGGTGCCTAGCGTCGACCCCATGGTCAATTCCTCCCACGAGGCGCTGCACCGGATCTTCCAGGAGGATCCGGGGATCTTCACCCGCTCCTTCCGCTCGCTGGGCATCCCCTTCCCCGAGCCGGTCACGGTGTCCCAGCTCTCCACGGATCTCACCGAGACGAAGCCGCTGGAGCGCCGCCTCGACACCCTGCTGCGCGTCGACACGGCCGACGGGGGCGGATACCTCCTCGCCGTCGAGGCACAGGGCAGGAAGGACCCCGCCAAGCACAGCAGTTGGGCCTACTACCTGGCCCACCTGCACGCGAAGTACGGCCTGGGCCCGGTGCTCCTGGTCGTCTGCCGCGACGAGGCCACCGCCCGCTGGGCGGCCGGCCCGCACCGCATCGGCACGCCGGAGTGGCCGTCCCTCACGGTCCGCCCCCTGGTACTGGGCCCGCACAACGTGCCCGTCATCAGCGACATCGCGACCGCGGCCAGAGACGTCCCGCTTGCCGCCTTTTCGGCGATTACACATAGTAAGAAGCCATACGCGGCTGACATACTGGGAGCGCTGGCCGGGGCCCTGAAGACCGTGGCGCCGGACACCGCGTTGATCCTCGGCGAACTCACCGAACTCGGTCTGGCGGACACGCCGGCCGCGGCCCTCTGGAGGGATCTCATGTCGGCGAACCTCTCTTTCTTCCGCTCCGAGACCAGCGAGCGCCTCCGGGACGAGGGACGCGTGGAAGGACGCGTGGAAGGGCGCGTCGAAGGGCGCGTGGAAGGGCAGGCCGAGTTCCTGCTGTTCGCCCTGGAGGACCGGGGCATCACCGTGTCCCCGGAAGCCGCCGCCCGGATCCGCGCGTGCCGAGACTCCGACACCCTGCGCCACTGGTTCCGCCGCGCCTCCACCGCGAACAGCACCGACGACCTCTTCCGGGACGCGTGACCGGGCCGATCACCGGCCCCCTGCCCGAAACCGGTCGAGTCCCGTCACCTGGCACGCCTGAGGCCTACCAAAGGTCCAGGGCGGCGGGCCGGCCGAACGGCTGCCCGCTGCCCAGGACGCTCTTTGCGAGGGCGTCGGATGGAGAACTGTGAGGCCGCACTGCGGCCGCGGCCCTCTGGAGAGATCTCATGTCGGCGAACCTCTCTTTCTTCCGCTCCGAGACCAGCGAGCGCCTCCGGGACGAGGGACGCGTGGAAGGGCAGGCCGAGTTCCTGCTGTTCGCCCTGGAGGACCGGGGCATCACCGTGTCCCCGGAAGCCGCCGCCCGGATCCGCGCGTGCCGAGACTCCGACACCCTGCGCCACTGGTTCCGCCGCGCCTCCACCACGAACAGCACCGACGACCTCTTCCGGGACGCGTGACCGGGCCGGAGCGTACGACCCCGGCCCGAAACCGGTCGAGTCCCGCCACCCGGCACGCCTAGGTTGGGTCCGTAGACATTCGGATCCACGGGGGCCGGCACCATGCGTACGCACTATCCGAGGACTCCGCATGTGCCCTGGTCACCGGGGGCGACGTCGGACGACGTGCGGGTGGGGGACCTGGCGGGGCTGAGCGGGCGCGAGGTGGTGGTCACGGAGAAGCTCGACGGCGAGAACACCACGCTCTACGGGGACGGACTGCACGCCCGCTCGCTGGACTCGGCCCACCACCCCTCGCGGGGCTGGGTGAAGGCCCTGCAAGGGCGGATCGGACCCCGGATCCCGGCGGGGCGGCGGATCTGCGGCGAGAACGTGTACGCGCGCCACTCGATCCCGTACGACGAGCTGGAGGGCTACTTCTACGGCTTCTCCGTGTGGGACGGCGACCGCTGTCTGCCCTGGGACGAGACCGTGGCGGTCCTGCGGGAGCTGGGCGTGCCGGCGGTTCCGGTGCTCTGGCGGGGCGCGCTGGACGCGCGGGGCGGGAAGGCGCTGCGAGCGCTGGCGAAGGGCCTGGACACCGGGCGCGTCGAGGGGTACGTCGTGCGGCCCGCCGAGGGGTTCGGTGCGGCGGAGTTCGGGCGGTCGGTGGCCAAGTGGGTGCGGGCGGGGCACGTGACGACCGGGACGCACTGGATGCACGAGCGGGTGGTGCCCAACGGGCTGGGCCCCCGGGCCGCGCTCTGGCAGGTCCGTTCCGGCGGCCCGGTGGACGCGTCGGCGCTGGCCGCCGCCGCGTTGCCGGACGGACCGGCCGCCGCGCCCGACGCGGACGCGGCGGTCGCCATGGGCGACCGGTCGGGGCCCGGTGGCGACGCCCGGCTGGACGGGGTGCTCGCCGGGCTGCTGCACCGGGAGCGCCGTGCGACGCTCATGCCGCGCCTGGCCCGCACGCTGGGCCTGCCGGCCGGACGCCGGATCGCCGACCTGGTGGGCCTGCACCGGTCCGTGCTGCGGCCGTATCCCGACGCCGAGCGGCGCACCGGCCTGATCCGCATGTCGTACGCGGCCGATCTGTCCACCCTGCACGCGCTGGCCGCCACGGTGGCCGGGACCGACGAGGAGCGCGAGCAGGCCGAGTGGTCGGCGCTGCACGCGGACGGTCTCACGGAGCCGGCCGGGCTGCGGGAGGCGTTCGCCGGTCTGCCCGACGCGGACGCCCGCGACCGCTGCCTGGCGGAGGCCCGCGAGGCGTGGGCGCTGGGGCGGATCACGAGCGCCGAGGAGGCGGTGGCCGCGACCTGGCGTTGGCGGGACGGGGACTTCCCCCGCCTGTTCGTGATGGTCGGCCCGTCCGGCAGCGGCAAGAGCACCCTGGCCCGCGCACTGCCGGGCGTGGGCGTCACGGTGTCGCTGGACGACCTGCGGGAGGCACGGGGCTCGCGCACCGACCAGTCGGCCAACGAGGAGGTGGTGCGGGAGGGCCACGAACGGCTCGACCGGGCACTCGCGGCGGGCGGCACCACCCTCTGGGACGCCACCTCCCTCACCCCGCGCCAGCGGTCCTCCGTGCACGCGGTCGCCGCCCGCCGGAACGCGCTGGTCACCCATGTGGTCACCGTGGTGGAGGCGGACGAACTGGTGCGCCGCAACGGCCGCCGGGAGCACCCCGTGCCGCCGAAGGTGCTGACCGAGCAGATCCGGCGGTACGTGCCGCCCTGTCCGGGCGAGGCGCACCGCACCTGGTACGCGGGGCCGGACGGCACCGTCGGGGAAAGGGTATAGACGCCGCATGCGTACGAGCGACGAGATCTACCACCGGGTCCGGTGGGACGCCCGCTTCGACCCGGAACGGTTCGTGATCGGGGTGGCGCAGCGCGGCCGGGAGCCGAAACGGATGCGGCTGGCGCGCTTCACGCCGGGCGGGGAGGTGCCCTGGCACCGGGTGCTGTTCTTCGAGGCGGACGGCGAGGTGGTCTGGGACCGGGCCAGTGGCCTCGACCGGCTGGACACCACGGAGGCCGGCCGGGTCCGCGCTACGCACCTGCTGCCCGCCCCGTACTTCGCGGCCCGTACGGCGTACGCCTTCACCGGCGGCAGGTGGGAGCCGGTCGGGGGCACGCGCCCGCAGGACGCGGTTCCGGCCGGGCGGGCGCAGGACGCGGTTCCGGCCGGGCGGGCGCAGGACGCGGTTCCGGCCGGGCGGGCGTTGTCCGTGCTGACGTGGAACACCCTCTGGGACCGTTACGACAGCGACCGCATCGACACCGCTCGCCGCCGTCCGCTGCTCCTCGACACCCTGCGGGCGGCGGGCGCGGATGTCGTCGCGCTCCAGGAGGTCGAGCCGGCCCTGCGCGACATGATCCTCAACGCCCCGTGGATCAGGGAGGGTTACACGGTCGCCGTCGGCTTCGACGTCCGGGACGTGGCCGACTGCGGGCTGCTGCTGCTCAGCCGTCTTCCGGTGCGGGGGGCGGGACTGCACGTCCTGGGCCCGCACAAGGCGATGGCCGTCGCGGTGCTGGAGGGTCCTGACGGCCCGGTGACGGTGGCGGCGACCCACCTGAGCAGTGACCACTCCCCCGAGGGCGCGGTCCGACGCGACCGCGAACTCGCCGACATCGCCACGGGTGTGGCGGGTCTGGACGGTGACGTCCTGCTGCTCGGGGACTTCAACGACGGCGGCGGAAACCCGCAGGCGCGCCTCGGTCTCGCCGACGCGTGGAGCGTGGTGCACGGGCCGGACGACGACACCCCCACCTTCGACCCGGCGGCCAACCCGCTGGCCGCCGTCGGCTCGCTGACCGGCCGGGTGTCCCGCCTCGACCGGGTGCTGTACCGGGTCGGGTCACTCCGTCCGCGGACTGCGTCGCTGGTCGGGGACGTGCCGGAGGCCGACGGGCTGTTCGCCTCGGACCACTACGGGGTGCGGGTGACCTTCGCGGCGGGCCGGGACGACGGCGACGACGGCCCGGAGAACGGCTCGGAGGACGGCTCGCAGGACGGCTCGGAGTGCGGCTCGGAGGACGGCGGGGCCGAGGTGGTCGTCGCGGTGACCGACGCGTTTCCGGAGGGGTGCGTGCATCTGGTCGGCTCGCGGCGTACGGGGTGCGCGCTGCCCGGTGCCGACGTGGACCTGGTGGCCGCGCTGCCCGCCGTGGTGGACGCGGCCGAGCTGCGACGCCGACTGCCGCGGGCGCGGGACGTGCGGGAGGTGACGGGGGCGCGGGTGCCGGGCCTGCGGTTCGCGCTGCGGGGCCTGAAGGTGGACCTGGTCCTGGTCGCGACGGGCGCCGTCCCACCGGGCGAGGCGGTGGCCCGGCGGGCCGAGCTGGGCGACGCGGCGGCCGTCGCGCTGAGCGCGGTCAGCGATGCGCGGGCGCTGCTCGACGCGGTCGCGGACGCCCCGGACCCGGCGGCGTACACCGCGCTGACGAGGGCCGTGAAGGCGTGGGCCAGGGCGAAGGGGCTGGACTCCGCCGCGTTCGGCGGACTGCCGGGGCTGGCGTGGTCGGTGCTGGCAGCCCGCACGGTCGCGGAGGCCGGCGACCTGCCGCCCACGGCACTGCTGCGGCATTTCTTCGCCACCTGGGCGGCCTGGGACTGGACGCGGCCGGTGGCGTGCGGGCCGGTTCCGCGGGCGTACGGATACGGGTACGGAGGCGGCAGCGAGGCAGTGCCCGGTCCGGCGGCACCGCTCACGGTGCTCACCCCGACCGCTCCGGTGCGGTCCTGCACCGGGCAGGTCTCGGCCGCCTTCCGCGACCTGGTGGCCGAGGAACTCTTCCTCGCCTGGGAGCAGTTGGAGTCCCTGCCGGACAACGCCCCGGCTCCCCCGGCCGCGCTCCGTACGCCGCCGTCGCGCGAGCGCCACCGCGCCTGGGCGGTGGTCTCCGTCGCACCCGGTGAGGACGAGGGCCGTTTCCGGGGCCGGGTGCTCGCGCTGCTGGCCGCCCTGGCGGACGCGGGCTCCCCGGACGCCACCGTCTGGCCCCGCCCGGTCGGTTCCGGCCCGGACGAGGTCCGGTACGCCGTCGGCCTCGGAGCCACCCCGCCCTCCCCTGCCCGACTCGCGGACATCGGCACGGAACTGCTGCGCGGACTGCGGGGCGCCCGGCTGGCCCGGCCGGCCCGGCCGGACACGGGCGAGGTGCCGGATTGGCGGGGGTGAGCCGGTTCGAGGCTCTGGGGGAGTCGTCGGCCTGAGGAAACCGAAGGCCGGCATTGCCCCTCACCCACCTGTCCCGCAGGTACGCCCTTGCCGGATCCCGGCAGTCTGGGGCCCTCTCGACCTTGCCGGGTTTTCCCCTTTCTCCGAGGCGGAAGGCGGTGGCGCAATGGTCCCCGGACGAAGGGGGGCCGCGGGCATGACGGTGCGTACGAGGGCGAGGACAGGAGCGGGAGCGACCGGGCCGGGACGCCCGGCGCGGTACGGGCGGGAACCCCGGTACAGGCCGCTGGTGTGGCTGGTGCTGGGGCTGGTGCTGCTGGCGCCGACCGGGGGCACGGCCCACCTGGTGCGCGGGCTGGTCGCGGACGAGCAGGCGTACCTCGGCGCGCGGCCCTGCGGCGAGGGGGAGTCACCGGCCGGGGCGGACTGCCTGTGGACCGTGGGCGCGACGGTCGTTTCCGCGGGCGAGACGAGGTCCGGCAAGGCGAGGGTCTTCCGCGTGATCGTGCGGGAGCACCAGTCACCGCCGTCGGAGCTGTCGGTCGACTTCGGGCTGCCCAGCGAACTGGCGGAGCACGGCATCCGACCGGGGGCCGAGGTGGAGATCACGAGTTGGCGGGCCACCCCGGTCTCCATGCGCCACGGCGGGATCACCGAGGAGGTGAACGGCGGAATGCCCGACGAAATGGCCTCACCGGTGGCGGGGTTCGCCCTGTCGGGCCTCTGGCTGTCGGCCCTCTGCCTCGTCGCCGCGTTCCGCAGCCACCGCCGCATCCGCCGCGCGTCGGAGGGACTGTCCGTCTCCCCACGGGTCCCGTTCGGCACGGGGAAGTTTGCTGCCGTGGCCCTCGTCCCCGGAGCACTGGGCATCGTCTCGAACTTCGTCCAGGACGGATGGACCTCCGTGATCATGACGGCGGTCCTCACGGCGGCAGTCGCCGTCCCGCTGACGATCCTGGCGCTGGGCTGGGACCGGGAGCCCGGGACGTGACGCGGGGGCGTGGTCGTTCCACGCGGATGAGTCGCTTCACGGTGACGGTGCTGCCGCTACGGGATCACCCCCGCGAGGTGTACGCCACGAAGTCCGCCCACGCGGCACCGCCGAAACCGAGCTGAGGGCCGGGCACGTTCTTGGAGTCGCGGACGTGGACGCCGGTACCGGCGCCGGTCGACGCCACCTCGACGCAGTCGGAGGAGGCATCGCTACCGCTGTAACTGCTCTTGAACCAGGACAGTTCGCTTCTGTCCACGGCGGCCTCGCTCTTCATGTCTCACCCAACACTTTCTCGATAGTAGCCAGCGACTCCGGCGGCGCGAGCGCCTGCGCTCGGAGGCTCCCGTAGATCATCTCAAGCACCTGAACTTCCTTGGCGTCAGAGACAACTTGTCTGAGGTGCTGCACTTCGGTGTAACCCACCGAGTCGCCGTTGCTCAGCTTGAACACTCGAAAGCCTCCCATGAGGCCGGCGTGGTCTTCCAGAGCGGTGGGCAGCACTTGCAGTTCCACATTGCGCAGTTTCCCGACTTCCAGTAGATGTTCGAGCTGCCGCCGGTGAACTTCCCTGCCGCCCAGCGGCCTGTGGAGGCTCACCTCGTCCTGGATGAAGCTGAAGATCGGCGTGGTGCGGCCCTTCTGCATGATTTCCTGCCGGGAAAGCCTTGCCGCGACCGCTCGCTCGATGACGTCCTCGGAGTAGAGGGGGCGCCTCGTCCCGAACAGGGCTCTGGCGTACTCGGGCGTCTGCAACAGGGCGTGCAGTGTCTGCTGCGTGTACGACCCGATCTCCACCGCGTCCGCCTCCAGCCGGGCCAGGTCGCGGACCTTCTTCGGGTAGCGGGCCTCGGCCACGTCCTTCTGCATGGCGGAGATCTTGCCGCCCGCGCCCAGTACCTCGTCCGCCCGGTCCAGGAACTCGGGCTTGGGGATGCGGGTGCCCGACTCGACCTTGTAGACCAGGTTCTCGCTGTAGCCGATGGCGACGCCCAGTTCCCCGGGGCGCATTCCGGCGGCCTCGCGCCAGAGCCGGATCTGGCGGCCGACCGCCGCGATGACCGCGCCGGAGTCGTCCTCCAGCCCGAAGCCGCCGGCGTCCGCCTCGTCCTGGGCGTAGGCCGTACGGTCCTCGTCGTCGTTCGCCTCCATCGCTCCCGCCTTCCCGCACATCGGGCGCTCGCCCGTACTCCTTGGACAGGAGCGGCCGCCGACTGGACAGTCACCGTCCGTACTCACGTCGATGCTTCTCAGCGTAGAGACATCCCGCCACGCTGAGTCACGTGAACCGAGAAATCACCCAACCGCGCGCACGCGCCGGACAGTTCAGCATTCAGCTTTCCGCCACCCCTCGGGGTGCGCGGCTCGCCCGGCTTCTGGCCACCGAGCAGTTGCGGTCCTGGGGTCTCCCGCTGGAGACGCCCGCACTCGTGGTGGCCGAGCTGGCCGCCAACGCCGTTTCGCACGGCCACGTCGAGGGCCGGGACTTCCGGCTGTTGATGACCCTCGCGGGGGACGTGCTGCGTGTCGGGGTCGTGGACACCCGGGGCGATCTGCTGCCGTGCGTACGGGCACCGGAGACGGACGACGAATCGGGGCGGGGGCTGGTGCTCGTCGCGGCGCTGGCCGTCGACTGGGGCGTGGAGCACGGGCCGTCCCCCCGGAAGACCGTGTGGGCGGAGGTCGCTGTCGTGGGGGCGTGAGGCGCCGGAACGGGCCGCGAACCACCGGGTCGCAGGGACCGCGACCCGGTGGGCCTGAGCGTGGTGGACCGGGTCGCGGGCGACCAGGTCGTGGCCTCGCGGGTCGTGGCGGGCCGCGCGGTTAAAGGCTTTTGAGAACGAGGGAAATCACCCTCCCCACCCTCCCCGGTCCCCTGGTCACCCGCACGGGTGAGATCTGCCAACTTTGGTCGCTTTGGGGCGGCTTGGCGGGCTTATGCTCAGCCCGAGACAGACACGAGACGGCCCCCGACGGAACTGAGAATCCCGGTCGAGGGCCTGACCATTCAGGAAGAGAAGAGCCTTCCCCATGGCTAGCCCGCAGGTTACCGCGCCCCGGTGCGCCCCGACCGGTTCGACCGGTCCCCTCGCCGGTGTCGTCCACGTCAACGAGCGCCACGCCGCCCGCTTCACCGTGATCGGCAACCACCTCTCCCAGCACCGTGAGTTGTCGCTGCTGGCCATCGGGCTCGCCGCCCACATCCAGTCGCTGCCCGCCGGGGCGCGCGTCGGCATCAAGTTCCTCTCCGCCCGCTTTCCGGAGAGCGAAGCGCGGATCGCGGCGGCTCTGCGGGAGTTGGAGGCGCAGGGCTACCTAGCCCGCCGCCGGGAGCGGCTGCCGGACGGCCGGATCGTGACCCGGACGGTTTCGTACAACCAGCCGAAGGGTGCCGCCCTCGCAGGCGCGGCGGTGGCAGCAGGCGGGGCGGGGACGAGGGCCGGGGTCGGCTCCAGTCCCCGCCCCGGGGCCGGACCGGCGAAGAGGTCGTCCGGGCGCGGATCGACGGAGCACCGGACGCCGGAGCGCGGGGCGTCCGGGGGCGGTGGGTACGCCCGCCCCCCGAGGGAGGCGGCTCCGGCCCACCTGAGGTCCCGGTGGGCCCGTGTCCACAAGGGCGGGGTCCCGGGAGCCGCGCACGACCCGATCTCCCCGTTGGGGGCGTCGGTGACCACCCTGATGCGCGGGATGGGCGTTTCCCCCGAGCCCTCCCCGGCGGCCCCCCGCCCGGTCGCCGTCCCGAGTATCACCCCGGCGCCCGTACCGGCCGTCGCGCCCGCGCCCGTACCGGCAGCCGTACCCGTCCCCGCACCCGTACCGGCAGCCGTCCTCGCACCCGTTCCCGTACCGGCCGTCGTACCCGCCCCCGCGCTCGTACCCGCACCCGTTCCCGTTCCCGTACCGCCCTTGACCCCGACGGCCGCGCCCGGACCGGTCGAGGCACCCGGACAGGAGCCCGCCGCTACGGCCCTGTCCGCTCCACCGCCCCGGGAGTTCTCGGGGCCCGGCCCGCGCAGGCTCCCCCGCCGGGAGCCCGAGACCGTACCGGCAGGCGCCGACCCCGCTCAGCTGGCGACCGCGACCTCGCTGCTCGGCGGCCTGCGCGAGCGGGACCGGCAGCTGGCCCTCGGCGAGGGTGAGATCGGGCGTCTCGCGCCGCTCGTGCTGCCCTGGCTGGAGCGGGGCGTACGGCCCGAGACGCTGTGCCGGACGCTGGTGAGGGATCTGCCGCACCCGGTGAAGTACCCGGCGAAGTTCCTGCGCCACCGTCTCACCGACCTGCTGCCGCCCGCCCCGGCAGGGAGCCCGTCCACGGCCGCGCATCCGCCGCACCCGATGCAGAACTGCGAGGGCTGCGACCGCGCCTACCGGGCCCCGGAGCCGGGACGCTGCGGCGGTTGCACCACTGCGGGACCGGACATCCCCACCGTCCCCGCCCGCGTCGGGTCACCGCCCCGATGAGACGGTCCCCGCGCTGCGCCCGGTCGGCGGGCCCACTGCGAAAAGTTTTGGCGCAGGCCGTTTGAAGAGCCCGGCACGGTACAGACGATGTTCTGACACAGTCTTTATACGACCAGGTAGGAGACGCAACATGGGCATCATTGCCTGGATCATCATCGGTCTGCTCGCCGGCCTCATCGCGAAGGCGCTCATGCCGGGCAAGGACCCGGGCGGCATCATCATCACGATGCTCATCGGCATCGCGGGCGGCCTCCTCGGCGGCTGGCTCGGCAAGGTCATCTTCGGTGTCGACTCGATCGACGGCTTCTTCGAGCTCTCCACCTGGATCGCCGCCATCGTCGGCTCGATGATCCTGCTCGCGCTGTACCGCGTCATCAGCGGTAACCGTCGCCACGCCTGACCCGAAGGCCTCGGACAGGCACCCCCGTGCGCTGTGGCCCCCGCCCTCTCTGGGCGGGGGCCACAGCGCTGTCCGTCACGGACGGCGAGCATCCCTCGTCGTCGGGAAGGTGTTGTGCACCGTCATCGAGCTGTAGGACGAACGGTCGTCGTGGGCCTGCGTCCGTCGGGCCTGCTCGATGAGAAGGCCGTCGGCGTTCTCCGTGGCACGGTTGCCGCGTCGGACCAGCGTGACGATCAGGAAGACCACCAGCGCGGCCAGCAGCCCGACGAAGACACCCAAACTGATCATGAAACCCCCCGGTACACGTGCTGACGCACCACGTCCCCTTGATCTTCCCGCACCGACCGCTGCCGCATAAGCCCTCCGGCGTCCTTGTCCGATCCATGCCATCAGCTCCGGCACCGGCCGTGCGTGTGGGCCGGACCTCGTTCCGCCGGCAGAGGCAGACGCTGACGACAGCGGGTTCATCGCGGGGTTCGGGGACGCGGGGTTCGGGGGCCGTCGGCTTGGCTAATCTGCACGGGTGACCACCGACCTGACCCTGTTGCCGCGCGTCGCCCATCGCGGGCAGGAGGTCACCGCGCCCCGCCTCCGGGCCCTGCTCGCACTGCTCGCGGGCGACCTGCGGGCGGGGTGCGGCACCGAGCGGCTGGTGGAGGGGCTGTGGCCGGGCGAACTGCCCGAGCGGCCGGGGAAGGCGCTCCAGGTGCTGGTGTCCCGGGCCCGCGCGCAGTTGGGGGCCGGCCTGATCGTCAGCACACCCACCGGTTACCGGCTCGCGCTGCCCGAGGCGCAGGTCGACAGTTCCGCGCTGCTGCTGCACGCGGCGGCCTGCGCCGACCGGGCGAGGGCCGGGGACCACGCGGGTTCGCTGGCCGCCGCCGAGGCCGGGCTCGCACTGTGGCAGGGGACCTCGGACGACCCCGGCGACGCGGAGGACCCGGTGGACGCGCTGCGCGCCGAGCGCGCCCCCGTGCGCGACGCCCTGGTACGCGCGCGGGCGCTCGCTCTCGCCCGGCTCGGGCGGCACGCGGAGGCGGCCGGGCCCCTGGCCGTCGCGGCCGGGCGCCACCCGCGCGACGAGGAGGTGCTCGCCGAACTGCTGCGCGGCGAGGCGGCGACCGCCGGGCCGTCCGCCGCGCTCACCCGCTACGAGGCGTACCGGCGCGAGCTGCGCGACGAGCTGGGCACCAGTCCGGGGGCCGGACTGCGGGCCGTGCACCGGGAGTTGCTGCGCGGGGAGGCTCCTGTCGCCCGGCACGGCGTACCGCACGAGCCGAATCAGCTGCTCGGCCGGGACGAGGACGTGGCGGCGGTGGAGCTGCTGCTGCGCGGGTCCCGCGCGGTCACCGTGATGGGTCCGGGCGGCCTCGGCAAGACCCGGCTCGCGCACGCCGTCAGCCGCCGCGCCGCACAGCGGGTGGTGCACTTCGTGCCGTTGGCGGCCGTCGCCACCGACGCGGAGGTGGCCGGAGAGGTCGCCTCGGCGCTCGGCGCGGGCGACGGCCGGCCGGGGGCCATGGGCGGGCTCGCCCCGGCCGACCCGGTGACCGGCATCCTCGGCGCCCTCGGCTCCGGCCCCGCGCTGCTGGTCCTCGACAACTGCGAGCAGGTCGTCCGGGGCGCCGCCGAACTCGTTCAGACGCTGCTCCGGTCGTCGGAGGACCTGCGGGTGCTGGCCACCAGCCGGGCCCCGCTGGGGCTCACCTCGGAAGCGGTCTACGCCCTGCCGGAACTCGGACTCGCCACCTCCGTCGAGCTGTTCACCCAGCGGGCCCGCGCCGCCCGCAGCGGGGTGCAGCTCCCGCCGGACGCGGTGGCCGAGCTGTGCCGCCACCTCGACGGGCTGCCGCTCGCGGTGGAACTGGCCGCCGCGCGCGTGCGGGTGCTGTCCGTCCCGGAGATCGCCCGCCGGCTCGGCGACCGGTTCGCGCTGCTGCGCGGCGGGGCCCGGGACGCCCCGGAGCGGCACCGCACGCTGCACGCCGTCGTGGACTGGAGCTGGAACCTGCTCGCCGAGGACGGCCGGGCGGCGCTGCGGCTGCTGTCCGTCTTCCCCGGCGGCTTCACCGGCGGGGCGGCGGAACAGGTGCTGGGCGAGGACGCCCTGTTCCTGCTGGAGCAGCTCGTCGACCAGTCGCTGCTGACCGTGGTGGACGCCCCGGCCGGGGTCCGGTTCCGGATGCTGGAGACCGTACGCGAGTTCAGCGCGGCCCGGCGCACCGAGGCGGGCGAGGAGGACCTGGCCGTCGACCGTTTCCTGCTCTGGGCACGGGACTTCGGGGTAGCGCACCACGACTTCCTGTTCGGTGTCGAGCCGCAGGCGGCCTGGGAGCGTATCCGGGCCGAGCAGGACAATCTCGTACCGGCACTGCGGCACGCGCTGGCACGCGAGGACGGGCCCACCCTCGCCGCGCTCACCGCGACGCTGTCGGCCCTCTGGTCCACCGACTCCAACTACCCGCGCCTGGCGGCCCTCGCCGCCGACACCGGACAGGCGCTGTCGCACTACCACCCGGAGCCCGAGTACGTCGAAGTGGCCCGCGCCGCCGCGGTGATGTGCACCGCGCTGCTGCTCATGGTCCAGGGCCCGCGCGCGGTGCGGCACTTGGTCACGTTGCGGCGGCTTCCGCCGGCCCCGCCGGACACCCTGCTGCGCGCCACGGCGGCGGTGCTGAGCGCCGTCCCCGACATACGTCCGCCGCACTACACGGTCCTGCGCGGGCTGTGCGCCGGGGACGACAGGTACCCGCTGGTCGCCGGCATCGCCGAGTGCATGGCCACCTACGTCTGGGAGTACGAGCACGACTTCGACAGCGCGATCACCTCGGCCCGCCGGGCGGTGGCCGCGCTGGCCGCCGTCGACAACCCGACCGTGCAGCTGATGGCGCACTCCCGGCTGGCCGAGCTGTGCCTGCGTACCGAGCAGAGCGACGAGGCGTACGCGCATCTGCGGGTGTCGTTGGGGATGCTGCCGCGGCTCGGCGACGGGCGGGACAACATCGGGCTGCGTTCTGCCCTGGTCCTGGCCTGCCTGCACCGGGGCGACCCGGACGAGGCCGAGGACTGGCTCCGGCTGGCGGAAGACGAGGCCACTTCTCCGCAGGACGCCCTGTACACCACCGACCTCGGCGCCCGCGCCGAGATCGCGCTCACCCGCGGGCTGACGGAGGTGGGGCTCGGGCTGTGGCGCTCCACCGTGGAGCGCACGCTGGCGGCCGCCGCCGCGCAGGGCGACGAGACCTGGCTCGGCCCGTGGACGCTCCAGGTGCAGGCGGCGGCGGTGACGGCGCACGCGTACACGGGCCGCGCCGGGCTGGTCGCGGAGATGGCCGACCGGGTCCGGGAGCGGCTGTCGGCGATGGTCGACGGGCCCGCGCGCTCCCCCATGGACCTGCCGCACATCGGCACCGCGCTGCACGCCCTGGGCGTGGTCGCGCTCGCCTCGCGGACGGCCGGAGGCGAGGACGCCGGGGACGGGGAGGCCGTGGGCGGGGAGGCCGTGGGCGGGGAGGCCGTGGGCGTGTCCGGCGAGGACGCGGGCCGGGCGGTGCGGATGATCGCGCTGGCCGAACGGCTGCGGGCGATGCGCGAGTTCCACCCGACGATGTCCTCCGACCGGGCCCGGAAGCTGTCCCAGAACGCCGACGGGGCGGCGTACGCCGACGCGGTGTCGGAGTACGCCGCCCTCGGGCGGGACGGGCTGTGGGACGCGGCCCGTGCGCTCATCCCCGTTACTTCGGGTCGCGGTTGAACGAGGCCATGCACCAGCGGTAGCCGAGCGCGGTCAGTGCGACGCACCAGGCGACCGCGATCCACCCGTTGTTGCCGATCTCGGTGCCGAGCAGCAGACCGCGCAGGGTCTCGATGGCCGGTGTGAAGGGCTGGTACTCGGCGATCGGCCGGAACCAGCCCGGCATCGCGTCGGCCGGGACGAACGCGCTGGAGATCAGCGGGAGCAGGATCAGCGGCATCGCGTTGTTGCTGGCCGCCTCGGCGTTCGGGCTGACCAGCCCCATGCCGACGGCGATCCAGGTGAGCGCCACCGAGAACATCACGAGCAGGCCGAAGGCCGCGAGCCACTCCAGGGGGGTGGCGTGGGAGGACCGGAAGCCGATGGCCACGCCGACCGCGCCGACCAGGACCACGGCGGCGACGGACTGGAGCACACTGCCGACGACGTGCCCGACGATCACCGAGCCGCGGTGGATCGCCATGGTGCGGAAGCGGGCGATGATGCCCTCGGACATGTCCATCGCCACGGAGACCGCGGCCCCGACGACGGTGCCGCCGATGGTCATCATCAGGATGCCGGGGACGATGTAGGCGACGTAGTCGGATCTGCCCCCGCCGCCGATGCCGACGCTCATCGTGTCGCCGAAGATGTAGACGAAGAGCAGCAGCAGCATGATCGGCGTGAGCAGCAGGTTCAGGGTGAGCGACGGGTAGCGGCGCGCGTGGAGCAGGTTGCGGCGCAGCATCGTGGACGAGTCGCGGACGGCGAGGGAGAGGGAACTCATCGGACGGTCTCCTTGGAGGTCTGGTCCGGCCGGGCCTGGCCCGGCTGGGTGGGCACGCTGTGCTGGGCGTCGTTGCCGGTGAGGGCGAAGAAGACGTCGTCGAGGTCGGGGGTGTGGACGGTGAGCTCGTCGGCCTCGATGGTGGCCGAGTCCAGCCAGTCGAGGATGGAGCGCAGCTCGCGCTGGCTGCCGTCGCTCGGGATCTGGAGGGTGAGCGCGTCGTCGTCGCGGGCCGCGTCGCGCAGGGCGTCGGCGGCGGACCGGTAGGCCGCCGGGTCGGTGAACCGGAGCCGGACGTGACCGCCCGGGATGAGCCGCTTGAGCTCCTCCGCGGTGCCCTCGGCGGCGATCCTGCCGTTGTTCAGGACCGCGATGCGGTCGGCGAGTTCGTCGGCCTCCTCCAGGTACTGGGTGGTGAGGAAGACGGTCACGCCGCCGGTCACCAGCTCGCGGACGATCTTCCACACGTCGTGCCGGGAGCGCGGGTCGAGGCCGGTGGTCGGTTCGTCGAGGAAGATGATCCGCGGGCCGCCGACCAGGGTCATGGCGATGTCGAGCCGGCGCTTCATGCCGCCGGAGTAGGTGGACGCGGGCTTCTTGGCGGCCTCGGTGAGGTCGAACCGCTCCAGCAGTTCGGCGGCGACGCGGCGGCCCTCGGCCTTGGACAGGTGGTGCAGGTCCGCCATGAGGAGCATGTTCTCCTCGCCGGTGATCAGACCGTCGACGGCCGAGAACTGGCCGGTGACCCCGATCGCGGCCCGCACGGCCTGCGGGTCGGCCGTCAGGTCGTGCCCGCCGACCCGCACCTCTCCGGCGTCGGCGGTGATCAGGGTCGAGAGGATCTTCACGGCGGTGGTCTTGCCGGCCCCGTTCGGGCCGAGCAGCGAGAAGACGGTGCCGGCCGGGACCGACAGGTCGATGCCGTCGAGGACCTTCTTGTCCCCGTAGGCCTTGTGCAGCCCCTGGGCCGCGATGGCGAGTTGCGGTGGTGTCGTCGTCATGCGGAGAAGACTGCGGCAGGGCGCATTCAGCGCGGTTTCACGGCGGTTTCAGTGCCCTGGAACCGTCGGCCGGGCGAGATCCGTTCACTGCACATGGATGCGGGCGTAGGCTGCGGCCGCGAGGACACACGCACCGGCGGACCGCGGGGCGGGGCGCGCGAACACGGCGGCCGGGTCCGGGGGCGGCCGGGCCGCACCACCCGGTGGGCCGCCCGAGGGGGACGGATCCATGAAGAAGAACGAGGACCGCGCGGCGCTGCCGCGCCGGGCGACCTGGTGGTGCCGGGTGACCGGGACGGCGGCGCTGGTGACCGGGGCGCTCACCACCGCGAACCTGATGTTCCCCATGCCCGAACTGGGCTTCTGGCAGGACCCGGCGGTGCGGACGACGGCCCTGACGGCGGTATTCACCGCACTCTGGTGGATCGGTGCGCTGCTCGCTCCGCCCCTGGTCCTCCCGCCGCCGCCGGCGGCCCCCGGCTCGGCCGTCGTCCCCGCCGTCGTCCCCGCCCGGCTGCCCCGCCGTCGCGGCATCCGGCCGACGTTGCTGGCCGGCCTGATGCTCGCCGCGCTGCCGCTCGTCGTGATCCGCACGATCGACGCCCACCCCGGTCCACTGGAACCCGCCATGCCGCTGCTCACCGGCTTCGTCGGCCTGCTGTCGCTGTTCCTTCTGCGGACCTGGCTGGTCAGCCTCGCCGACGGCCTCGGCGGTCCGCACGCCGGTCCCGCCGAACTGCGCCGGGACGCCGCCGCCGGAGCGGTCGCCGCACGCCGCGTACGCGTGGGCGAGGCCCGGTGGGACGGCGGGGGCGATGTCACCTGGGCCGAACGCCGGCTGGTGCTGACGGCCGACGACCGGAGCTACGCGCTCCGGACGGTGGACGGGAAGAACACCCGCTTCCGGTGGCTGGACCTGGAGCCGGGCATCGCCCTGAAGGGACAGGAGGGATGGCTGTGCTGGGCGTCGGCCGGCGGTTCCTGGGGCGACCCGGAGGAGCCGATGGGCGCCGCTCTGGTCACCGACGGCGGACACGTCGTCTGGGGCGTCACCGACCGCTACCAGGCGGAGACCGCCTACACGCCCGGACACTCCCACCCCACCGGGCCCCGCCGGGTCCGCCGGGCCCCGCGCACCTCGCTCTACCGCCCCACCGCGCACCCGTACGGCCTGGGCATGGGTGCGGTGACCCTGCTCGCGCTCGTCGTCGCCGAACGCGGAACCGGGCCGGACGTGCTGTCCTGGGCCCTGGCCCTGGCGGCCGGGGCCGCCGGCGTCCGGGGCCTGTACCGGTTCTGCGACCGCTTCGAGGAGATCCCCGGCCGCGGCTGGACGCGCTCGGCGTCCGCCGCGGTCCGGCACGCGCGACGCGAGCCGTAGGGGAGAGCCGTAGGGAGACGGCCGGGAATCCACGGGTACGGCCCGCACGGGGCCCCGGCCCGTCGTACATCCGCCCCGTGTCGAATACTTGTCGCATGGAGAACACCACCGCCGTCGCATGGGCCCTGCGCCCCGCGACGCCCGGCGACGTCGAGGCCCTGGCCGAGCTGCGGGCCGTCGTGATGCGGCCGGATCTGGAACGGCTGGGGCGGTACGACGCCCGGCGCGTCCGGCAGCGGCTGCGGGACGCCTGGACGCCGCACCACACCTCGGTGGTCCTCGTGGACGGCGTACTCGCCGGCTGCGCGGCGCTGCGTCCCGCCGAAGGCCCGGACGGGCCGTGCTGGTGGCTGGAGCACTTCATGCTCTCCCCCGCGCACCAGGGCCGCGGCCTCGGCGGCGAGGTGCTGCGCGCACTGCTCGCCCGCGCGGACCGGCATGTGGGCGCCGGCGGCGGACCGGTCCGCCTCAACGTCCTGCGGGGCAGCCGGGCCCGGACCCTGTACGAGCGGCACGGGTTCGTGGAACAGCAGCGGGAGCCGTGGGACCCGGTGGACGTGTTCATGGTCCGGGACGTCCAGGAGGTCCGGGACGTGCGGGACGCCGGGGGACGGGCATGAGCGGCCGCGCCACCCGCACGCCCCCGCGCGGCGCCCGCCGACGTCCCGGTGCGCTGCTGCTCGCCGCCGTCGCGGTCGTCGTCTCCGTCACGGCGTGCAGTCAGGAGTCCGCGCCCGGCGGCGGGGCCACGGTCGCCGTGGAGGGCGCACTCGGCACCGCGAAGATCACCGGCACCCCGCGCCGCGTGGTCGCGCTCGACACCACCAGCGCCGACCTCGCCGTCGCGCTCGGGACGAAACCCGTCGCGATGGCCGAGGCGGAGGGCACGGCCGGCTCCGTACTGCCCTGGACGGCGAAGTCCCTCACCGGGAAGCGCCCCGTCCTCTTCTCCGCCGCCGCCGGCGATCCGGTCGCCCGGATCGCCGCGTACAAGCCCGATGTCATCCTCGCCGTCGGCGACCGCCGCCTGCCGGACAGCTATACCGCGCTCACGGCCGTCGCCCCCGTGGTCCACTACACGATCGGCCCGGACACCGACTCCTGGCAGGCGATGACCCGCACCGTGGCCCGCGCGCTGCGGGTGCCCGACCGGGGCGAACAGCTCATCGCGGCGGCCGACCAGGCGGCGGCCGACGCGCGGGCTGCGCACCCCGCCCTCGTCGGCGAACGGTTCAGCCTGCTCCTCAACCCGATGCCGCACGGCGTCGGCGCCGCCAACTCCCGCAAGGACCCGTCCGGCCGCGTGCTCGGCAAGCTCGGCCTGAAGCTGGACGAGGTGCTCAACCAGCTCCCGCCGTCCAGCTATCCGGGCCGCACCTATCTCGCGTACGAGGATCTCGCGGTGGCCGACACCGACCTGGTCTTCGCCACCGGCGCGGACGACGCCATGCGGACCCTGGAGGAACAACCCGCCTTCCGGTCGCTGAAGGCGGTGAAGGAGGGCCGTTACGTCCGGCTCGACCCGACGCTCGCCCAGGCGCTCGCGGACCCCACCCCCCGCAGCATCGAGTACGCGGTCGAGCAACTGGCCGGACGCGTGGACGCCGTCGTACGGAAGTAGGCCGACGCAGGCGGATCGTACGGAACCGGGGGGCGGGGCCCGGCGCGTCGCGCCCACGACCGGGCATGTCCCGGCCCCGCCCCGGGCATGTCCCGGTCCGGTCCGCGGCCGGACATCCCGCGAGGCATCCCGACGCACCCCCGCACGTCCCCCGGACATGCAGAAGGGCCCCGTCCCACCGCTCGCGCGGCGGGCCGGGGCCCCTCTCGGTGCTCTTGTGCGGAGCTACCAGGTCAGACGGTCAAGTGATTACTTGACGATCTTGGTGACCTGGCCGGCGCCCACGGTCCGGCCACCCTCACGGATGGCGAACTTCAGGCCCTCTTCCATGGCGACCGGCTGGATCAGCGTGACGTTCATGACGGTGTTGTCGCCCGGCATGACCATCTCGGTGCCCTCGGGAAGGGTCACAACGCCCGTCACGTCCGTGGTACGGAAGTAGAACTGCGGGCGGTAGTTGTTGAAGAAGGGGGTGTGACGGCCACCCTCGTCCTTCGACAGGATGTAGGACTGGGCCTCGAACTCGGTGTGCGGCGTGACCGAACCGGGCTTGATGATGACCTGGCCGCGCTCGACGTCCTCGCGCTTGATGCCACGGAGGAGCAGACCGACGTTCTCACCGGCCTGGCCCTCGTCGAGCAGCTTGCGGAACATCTCGATGCCGGTGACCGTGGTGGTGGTCTTGTCCTGCTTGATACCGACGATGTCGACGGTCTCGTTGACCTTGAGGACACCACGCTCGATGCGGCCGGTGACGACGGTGCCACGACCGGTGATCGTGAAGACGTCCTCGATCGGCATCAGGAACGGCTTGTCGACGTCGCGCTCGGGCTGCGGGATGGACTCGTCGACGGCCTTCATCAGGTCGAGAACGGTCTTGCCCCACTCGGCGTCGCCCTCAAGAGCCTTGAGCGCCGAGACCTTGACGACCGGAAGGTCGTCGCCCGGGAACTCGTACTCGGAGAGGAGCTCGCGGACCTCGAGCTCGACGAGCTCCAGGATCTCCTCGTCGTCCACCATGTCGGCCTTGTTCAGGGCGACGACGATGTACGGAACGCCGACCTGGCGGGCCAGGAGCACGTGCTCCTTGGTCTGCGGCATCGGGCCGTCGGTCGCGGCGACGACGAGGATGGCGCCGTCCATCTGCGCCGCACCCGTGATCATGTTCTTGATGTAGTCGGCGTGACCCGGGCAGTCGACGTGCGCGTAGTGACGCGACTCCGTCTGGTACTCGACGTGCGCGATGGAGATGGTGATACCGCGCTGGCGCTCTTCGGGAGCCTTGTCGATCTGGTCGAAGGCCGAGGCCTCGTTCAGGTCCGGGTACGCGTCGTGCAGCACCTTGGTAATGGCGGCCGTGAGGGTCGTCTTACCGTGGTCGATGTGACCGATGGTGCCGATGTTGACGTGCGGCTTAGTCCGCTCGAACTTTGCCTTCGCCACTGGGATCCTCCTGCGGAGTGGTTCTGTACGCCTTGCTTCATCGGCGCCAGGTGATCTTTGCTGGGATGCCGGGTCCCGGGGGCATTCTCCGCACAACTGGTGTTCTGCGTCGAATGCCCCACCGGGCTCCGGTGACAAGCCTAAAGCGTGAGCTCGGGAGAGTTACTCGCCCTTGGCCTTCGCGATGATCTCCTCGGCGACGTTCCGCGGAACCTCGGCGTAGGAGTCGAACTGCATCGAGTAGCTTGCGCGACCCGAGGTCTTGCTGCGGAGGTCTCCGACGTAGCCGAACATCTCCGAGAGGGGCACGAGGCCCTTCACGACGCGAGCGCCGCTGCGCTCCTCCATGGCCTGGATCTGGCCACGGCGGGAGTTGAGGTCGCCGATGACATCGCCCATGTAGTCCTCGGGCGTGGTGACCTCGACGGCCATCATCGGCTCCAGGAGCACGGGGGACGCCTTGCGGGCACCCTCCTTGAACGCCTGCGAACCGGCGATCTTGAAGGCGAGCTCGGAGGAGTCGACCTCGTGGTAACCACCGTCGAGAAGGGTGACGCGGACGCCGACCATCTCGTAACCGGCCAGGATGCCGAACTGCATGGCTTCCTGGGCGCCCGCGTCCACCGAGGGGATGTACTCACGGGGGATGCGGCCACCGGTGACCTTGTTGACGAACTCGTACGACGCGTCGCCGCCCTCGATGGGCTCGAGCGCGATCTGCACCTTCGCGAACTGGCCGGTACCACCAGTCTGCTTCTTGTGCGTGTAGTCGATGCGCTCGACGGTCTTGCGGATCGTCTCGCGGTAGGCGACCTGCGGCTTGCCGACGTTCGCCTCGACGCGGAACTCGCGCTTCATGCGGTCGACGAGCACCTCGAGGTGAAGCTCGCCCATACCACCGATGATGGTCTGGCCGGTCTCCTCGTCGGAGTGCACCTGGAAGGAGGGGTCCTCCTCCGAGAGGCGCTGGATGGCGACACCCAGCTTCTCCTGGTCACCCTTGGACTTGGGCTCGATGGCGACCTGAATGACCGGCGCCGGGAAGTCCATGGACTCCAGGATGACCGGGTTCTTGTCGTCGCACAGCGTCTCACCGGTGGTGGTCTGCTTGAGACCCATCACGGCGATGATGTCGCCGGCGCCCACCGACGCGATCTCCTCACGCTTGTTCGCGTGCATGCGGTAGATCTTGCCGATGCGCTCCTTCTTGCCCTTGACGGAGTTCAGCACCGCGGTGCCGGCCTCCAGGCGACCGGAGTAGATCCGGACGAAGGTGAGCTTGCCGAGGTGCGGGTCGCTCGCGATCTTGAACGCCAGGCCGGAGAACGGCTCGTCGTCCGAGGGCTTGCGCTTCACGACGACCTCGGGGTCCTTGACGTCGTGGCCCTCGATGGCCTCGACGTCCAGGGGCGAGGGCAGGTAGCGGACGACCGCGTCCAGCAGGGGCTGAACGCCCTTGTTCTTGAACGCGGTGCCACAGAACACCGGGGTGACGGTCACGGAGCCCGCGCCGCCCTTCGACGCCAGCGTGATCCGACGGATCGCGGTGTGCAGCTGCTCCTCGGTGGGCTCTTCGCCCTCGAGGTACAGCTCCATCATCTCGTCGTCGTTCTCGGAGACGGCTTCGAGGAGCTTGCCGCGCCACTCCTGAGCGAGCTCGGTGTGCGACTCCGGGATCTCCACGGTGTCGTACATCTCGCCCTTGGCGGCCTCGTCCGACCACACGAACGCCTTCATCGACACGAGGTCGACGACGCCGGTGAAGTCGGCCTCGGAGCCGATCGGGAGCTGCATGACGAGCGGCACCGCTCCGAGGCGGTCGACGATCATGTCGACGCAGCGGAGGAACTCGGCACCGGTCCGGTCGAGCTTGTTGACGAAGCAGATGCGCGGCACGCCGTAGCGGTCCGCCTGACGCCAGACGGTCTCGGACTGGGGCTCGACGCCGGCCACACCGTCGAACACGGTGACGGCGCCGTCGAGGACGCGGAGCGAACGCTCCACCTCGACGGTGAAGTCGACGTGACCCGGGGTGTCGATGATGTTGATGGTGTGGTCAACATCGTTCAGCGGCCAGTGGCAGGTCGTCGCGGCGGACGTGATCGTGATGCCGCGCTCCTGCTCCTGCTCCATCCAGTCCATCGTGGCAGCGCCGTCGTGGACTTCACCGATCTTGTAAGACACACCGGTGTAGAACAGGATCCGCTCGGTGGTGGTCGTCTTGCCCGCGTCGATGTGGGCCATGATCCCAATGTTGCGGACCTTGGCCAGGTCAAGCGAAGTGGTGGCCATAAGGCTCAGTCTTCTCTCGGTCTCGATGGGGGTAGCGACTACCAGCGGTAGTGCGCGAAGGCCTTGTTGGACTCGGCCATCTTGTGGGTGTCCTCGCGCTTCTTGACCGCAGCGCCGAGGCCGTTGGAGGCGTCGAGCAGCTCGTTCATGAGGCGTTCGGTCATGGTCTTCTCGCGGCGGGCGCGGGAGTAACCGACGAGCCAGCGCAGAGCGAGGGTGGAGGCGCGACCGGGCTTGACCTCGATCGGCACCTGGTAGGTGGCGCCACCGACACGGCGGGACTTGACCTCGAGCGACGGCTTGACGTTCTCGAGCGCGCGCTTCAGCGTGATGACCGGGTCGTTGCCGGTCTTCTCGCGGAGGCCTTCCATCGCGCCGTACACGATCCGCTCGGCGGTGGAACGCTTGCCGTCGAGGAGGATCTTGTTGATCAGCGAGGTGACAAGAGGAGAGCTGTAGACCGGGTCGATGATGACCGGGCGCTTCGGGGCGGGGCCCTTACGAGGCATTCTTACTTCTCCTTCTTGGCGCCGTAGCGGCTGCGGGCCTGCTTGCGGTTCTTGACACCCTGGGTGTCGAGAGAGCCGCGGATGATCTTGTAACGAACACCCGGCAGGTCCTTCACACGGCCACCACGCACGAGCACGATGGAGTGCTCCTGCAGGTTGTGTCCCTCACCCGGGATGTAGGCCGTGACCTCGATGCCGGAGGTCAGACGCACACGCGCGACCTTACGGAGCGCCGAGTTCGGCTTCTTCGGGGTGGTCGTGAACACACGCGTGCAGACGCCGCGGCGCTGGGGCGAACCCTCGAGCGCGGGCGTCTTGTTCTTCTCGACCTTGTCCTGCCGGCCCTTCCGGACCAGCTGCTGGATCGTAGGCACTACTTCTCCGGTTTCTGTGTGCCGTTCGTGAAACTAACCTGGAACACACACCGACCCACGCGGTCGGGTGTGTCGAACACTGCAAGTCACTGCCCGGAGGCAGAGAAGGCGCAGATTGCGGTGGCTACCGACGGACTCGCGATGCGGTTGAGGACACGCACCGGAGCCCAGGCACACCCCAGGCACAAGGCTTGAGCGTACCTACCTCATCGACTTGGGTCAAAACAAATGCTGTCCAGCGGCACGGACCCACGCCCCGGAGCCGCGCGGCGTACACCGCACACCGTTCCCACCGTACGCGCACGGGCCACGGGAACCGGTTCCGCGTCACGCTGCATGCACGGCGAGTGACCGGCCCGGCACCGGCGCCGGGGGTCAACCCCCTTGGGGGCGGCCCTTCTTCGGCGCCCGGATCAGCCGCGGAATGGTGGGCACCTTGGAGCGGCGGTTCTTGGGGGCGAACACCGGCGCGGGCGAGGAGGGAGCCTCGGGGGTGGGGGTGGGTTCGGAAGTGGTGGGGCCGGGCTCGGGAGCGGGCGGGCCGGGCTCGGGAGCGGGCGGGCCGGGCTCGGGAGCGGGCGGGCCGGGTTCGGCGGCGGGGTCGTCCGGGGCGGGGGCGCGATCGCCGGGTCCGGGTTCCGCGGCGGGGGTGGCTGCGGTGGGGGCGGGTTCGCCGACGGCGGGTTCGGGTGCTTCGTACGCGGCGGGCGCGGGGGCGGCCCGCCCGGGGGCGTTCGGCGCGGCGGCGACGGGGTCGGGGTCCGCTGGTTCGGGGTTCACACGGACCGAGTCTGCTGCATCGGGGACCGCGACCACGTGCTCCGCGGGGGCGCGGTCCGCCGGTCCTTGCGGGCCGGGGACCTCACCGGCGGTGCCGGCATCACGCGGTGCGACCCCGCGGACACGAGAGGTACCCCTGCGGCGGAACGGGATGACCGCGGCCTGCCCCGGAGTGCGGTCGCCGCCCTCCGCAGGAAGGGACCCCACCCGTGCGGCCACTTCGTCGTACTGGGCCATCGCGTCGCGCCAGCCCTTCCCGTACGCGGCGAACTCGCGCCGTTCGACGTCCTCGCGCGGGAGAACCACCAGATCCCCCGGCGCGTGTCCGCCCAGCAGGATGCCGACGGCGGCGAGCAGCCGGGCCAGGTCGCCGGAGGGCATCGCCTCGTCCCCCTCCGCGCCGCCCACCGCCGACCGCCGCTGTCGCGGCACGGCCTCGGACGGGCCGTTCGCCTGCCGGGAGCCCTTCTCGCCCTCGACCATGCGCGGCTCTTCCTGACGTTCTCCTTCAGCACCGGCCCCTTTGCGGAGCACGGTCCCCCTGTGCCGGGCTTACCGCCTCCACCACGGTTGAACAGGAACCGGACGCCACCGGCTCTGCCCCTGAACAGGCCCCGAACAGCTTAGACGCCGGTCGTCCCGGCACCGCTCCCGCTCCGGGCAGGCCGAATCCCCGCGCACGGCATGTACGCGGGGGCGCGCTCAAGTGGGCCTCCGCCACCGGCCCTTGCCACGGAAGGCGACGGGAGACCCGGTCAGAGTCTTCGGGTCCGCCGGGCGGGCAACTCCTGCTCGACCGGTTCGGCCGGGAGGAACTGTCCGGCGACCCTCATGAACATCTCCCGCTGGTCGGCCGGGACGCCGAGTGCCGCGGCGGCTTCCTCCAGCGTGATCCGCTCGGCCCCACCCGCACCCGGCCGGTCGTGGGCGTCCGGCGCCGGGGGCAGCGGCAGTTCCTCCTCGGTCAGCCGGCCCGAGCGGATGAGCATCTCGCGCACGGGGATGCCCAGGACGTGCGCGAGTCTGCGCATCGTCTCCAGGTCCGGCATGCTCTGCCGTTGCAACAGCCGCGTGATGGCGGCCCGGTGCACTCCCGCCTCGTCGGCGAGGCGGGACTTCCCGCCGCCGCGCGGGCTGTCGATGTCGTATCCACGCCGCCGGATCACGTCTTCGATCCAGGCCGTGAACTGTTCCAGTTCACTGACGGTCACAGGCCTTCGCCTCCCTCCGAAGCGAAGGCCAGGCTACCGCGCTTGCGCGCGAAGAATTATGAGCTTTCGCGTGCGCAATGTGGAGATCCGGTCGAACTCTTGACTCTTCGGCGCATACGGCAGCCGTTCCGTCACGCTCCGCAGTCGACCGAAAGTGATCCTTCTGCTCGTTTTACGTTGCGCGCTCGCACGCAATCTGTCACTCTGCATCGACCAGCAGCCGAACCCCTCCCGCCCGTTCCGCCGCTCCCGTATCGAGTCGACATCCGCGCACCAGGAGCACCTGTGGACCTGTCCTTCCTCTCCCTCCCGTCCGACACCTGGACCGCGTCGGCCGCCTGCCTGGGCCTTCCCCCGGACACGGTCTTCGCCCGGAAGCCGGCCGAGGCCGCGCCCGCACTCGGCGCCTGCGCCCGGTGCCCGGTCGCCCGGCAGTGCGAGGAGACGGTGGCGCCGGCCGACACCTGGTTCGACGGGGTGTGCGCGGGGCGACTCTGGCGCAACGGGCGCCCCGTCTCCCTGGGCAAGCGCGGCGGCCACCGGCGTCGCGCAGCCTGAACCACCCGCTGGGTAGGCCGCCCCGTTCGAAGAGCAGAACCCAGCACTCCGGAAGACCAGCACACAAGCGCGTGACCACGCGCAGGAAGAGAGCCCGCCATGGGTGAGACGAAGGCTCCCGCAACCACCGGCCCGTACGGGGCCTCCCCCGGACCCGCCGAGCCGGCGGACGGGACCGGCATCGCCCGGGACGCGGCCCTCTGGGCCACCGGTCTGGCCCGCCAGTTCCCGGACCTGCTCGACGAGTTGGCGCCGTCCTCGGGCAGCCGCCCCACCGTCGTCCGGCACGTCCCCGGGCCCGCGGAGCGCGCGGCCCGCGCCGCTCTGACCCGTACCGAACGGGCGGAGGCGCTGCGCAACGAACAGCGCGGGCTCGCCGTCCCCGGCCACTCGGCGGCCCCGGTGCGGCTGCACATCTCGGACGCGTTGCGCGACATCACCGACGGCGTGGTCGAGCTGGAGGAGGCGCTCTTCGGCCGCCTGGGGCTCGGCCGCCCCCGGCGGGCCCCGGTGCCCGAACGGCTCTCCCGGATCGCCGGGCTGCTCGGCCACACCGCAGAGGACCCGACGCTGGCCCGGCACGCGCGCGACGAACTGCGGCGGATGGCACGGCGCTGCGCACGCGCCCTCGGCGAGACCGAGACGATGGTCCGGCTGCCGGGGCGCTGCCCGTGGTGCGACTCGGTCTCCCTGCGCGCCTTCCCCGACCGGGAGGCCGTGCTCTGCGTGAACCCGGGCTGCCGGTGCGGGGACGAGGCGTGCGACTGCGCGACCGATCCCGCCTTCCGGCACCTGTGGGAACGCGACGCCTGGGCCGCCGCGACCGCCGCCGCCGGCTCCTCCGACGCTGACGCCTCCACCACCTCCGCCCCTGCTTCCGCCTCCGCCGCCCCGGCCGGGAGTGTGGCCCGGTGAGCACTTCCCGCAACCCCGGCGCCGCCCTGTCCGGCGTCGCCCTGGTGACCAGTGCCCTCGCGGCGCAGGAGGCTGGGGTGGTGCCCGCGACGATCAGGAAGTGGGTGCAGCTGGGCCATCTGCGACCCTCCGGGCAGCAGGGTCGCGCCCACCTCTACCGCCTGGAGGACGTCTTCGCGGCCGAGCGCGCCGCCCGGCGCGTCCCCCGGGGACGTGCCGCCACTCCGTGAGGACCGGGCGGGCCGCCACGGCCGCCCCGACCGACGTGCCGCGTGCCGCGTGCCGCGTACCGCGTACGCACCGGACACGCGCCGGCAGCGGCCCGACAGCACTCCGCCCCCGGTTCCCGCACAGGGAACCGGGGGCGTTCGTATGCCCGCACCCGGCGAGTCGGCGCGTCGGCGCACCCGAACGGCAAGCGTCCGGCGTCGAGCTGACGCGTCCGGTGTCTCGCGCGTTCCGGTGCGCGCACGGCGTTTCGCGTGTCCGGCGACCGTGTGGCCGCCCGGCGTTTCGCGTGTCCGGCGACCGTGTGGCCATCCGGCGTTTCACGTGTCCAACGGCCGTGTGGCCGTCCGGCGTTTCGCATGTCCCGGCGACCGGTCGGCCGTCCGGGCGCCGGACCTGCGCCCGGCCGCCGGCGGTGGCCGCCCGGCCCGTGCGCGGTGTCCGCCGGGCGCGCACCGGGCGCGGCGAGCGGGTCGCGGAGGGGTGTCCGGAGCGGCGAGTCCGTGCGACGCCGGGGGCCGCGGCCGAGAACCCGGCCGGGGCGCCGGCCTCAGGCGTGGGCTCTGGCGGCGCGGAGAGGTCGTACCGCGGCGGGTCTGGCGGCCATCGCTTCCTGCCAGCCGGAGGAGAAGCCCCGCAGCTCGGCCTCGCCGACGATCCGGGCCCCCACCTCGCCCACGACCGCGGCCAGGGTTCTGCCCATCTCGCCGGTGTAACGCCCGGCCTCCGCCGATTCCACGGCCACCGTGACCGCGGCGGCCATCACGTCGGCCAGCCGCTCCCCCGGCTCCCCGGTCACCACGACTGCTCACCGCCGGAGACCGGCCCCCATTCGCTGTTCGTCGTCACGACCCCACACCGTCCTTACGCCTGCGTCGGTCCATGCCATGTTCGTCACCGATCGAATTTATGTTCGAATCGGCTGTTCAGGATAACGCAGAACCAGGTCCGAGGGGTTGGCATATGACGCCGCGACGCGGCCTTCACCAGCCCTCCACCCTTCAGGCGTTCGAACACTCCACGGTCGCGGCGCACCCAAGTTGGTTGCGCGCACGCAATTCATGGATCACTATGGGTGCAGCGGCGGAGCTGTGCCCACCTCCCTCCGAGGGGCACGGTTCCGCCGCCGCCGTGTCCGGCGTGCGTACGGGCCGTACGCACGGACGTCCGTCCCCGGCCCGTACAAAGGAGTGACCACCATGCCCTCATCCGCGCCAGGGACGTTCCCGGACGTCCAGGCGATCGTGCGGGACCTGCTCAGGACCCGCCCGGAGCTGAGCGACGCGTACGTCGACGACGCACCGCCGGCCGGCTTCGACGGGACGCAGAAGGCCGTGCTGATCTCCCGCATGGGCGGCGCCTGGGTCGACGACCTGCACGTGGACCGACCGCTGATCCAGCTGGAGGTCTACGGGCCGGAGAAGTCGGTGGCGCACAGCCTCGCCAACGCGGCCCGCGCCACGCTGCTGGCCGCGACCGGCACCGTCTTCGGCACCTCGTTCGTCAGCGAGGTGATCGAGGAGGATGGCCCGCGCTGGCTGCCCGACTACATCTACGCGGGCGCCAACCGGTACCTCTGCATCCTCCGCTTCACCGTCCGCACGGACTGACGGCCCCGCGCCGCCGCCCGTACGCACCTACCGCCCCTCCGGGCACCCACGCCGGAGGGAGCACCGGCGTCCGGCCCGATCACCGGGCCGCGCGACGCCCCCACGAACCAGGCTCCGCCGGACCGAACCGGCGGGGCCTTCGCCGTATCCGCCCCGGATACGGCGGCCCCCGCCCGCGGGGGCACCACCCCTGGAAAGGAAGCCACCTTCATGGCTGGTAACAACTCGTCCGAGATCCGCATCGCCGGAACGGGCCGCATCCTCGTGGCCCCGGCCGGCACCCCGGCACCGACCGCCTTCTCCAACGACCCGGCGGCCGACTGGGACAGCGCGGTGTGGCGGGACCTCGGCTACACGTCCACCGACGGCGTGACCTTCTCCAAGAAGGACAAGCTGGACCCGGTCGAGACGTGGCAGGCGGTCAGCCCGGCCCGCTTCATCTACGCGGACCGCGACCTGACGCTGAAGTTCGCCATGCTCCAGTTCAACGAGGACACCCTGCCGTTCTTCATGGGCGGCGACACGGTCTCGGCGGTGAACGCCACCGAGAACCCGGGGGTCTACTCGTACAACGTGCCGGACGGCCCGCAGTTCGACGAGCGCGCCCTCGGCCTGGAGTTCCACGACGGCCTCGACGTCACCTACCGGTTCGTGATCCCGCGCGGCCAGGTCACCGCGTCGGACGACATCAAGCTGGCCCGCAAGGCCGCCGCCTCCCTGGGCGTCACCTTCACGGCGCTGTCCTCCGGCGAGACCCAGCCGCTGGCGACCTTCGTCATGAAGGACCCGTCGTACGCCAAGGTGTGACCCCGCCGCCCCCGGCCTCCGGGGGCGCGACTCCACGGGGCGCCGGAGCTCCGGCCCCGCCGGCGCGACGGCGCCCCGTGACTTCCCTGCCGCACGACCCCGGCGAGCCCCAGCCCGCACGGCCAGTGACCCGCACGGGGTGCACCACCCGCAGCACCCGCAGCACCCGCACGTCAGCACGTACCGAAACCGCCGCACCGCGACGCGCCCGACCGGGCCGCCGGTGCGGCCCCCTTTTCCTTCCCGAAACGGAGATTCCATGGCCACCTTCGACGTGTCCGCCGCCCGCGCCCAGCGCATGGAGGCGCTCGGCCGCTCCTGGTCGTTCACCATCGACGGCGACACCTTCGAGCTGCCGACCGAACTGACCCGCGTCACCGCCCGCGCGCTGCGCGGACTGGACGACAACGACGTCGACGGCCTGCTCGAACTCCTGCTGGGCAAGAAGCAGTTCGCCCGCTTCGCGCAGCTCGACGTCACCATGCAGGACATCGCCGCCATCCTGGAGGCGTACGGCAAGGAGACCGGGCTCGGCCTGGGGGAAGACTGAGCCTCGTCGCGTTCGCCGATGAACACGCCGAGGCTCTCGAAGCGGATCTGCTCCGGCACTACGGGGTGGACCTGCTCGACTGGCACCGGGGAGAACTCTCCTCACGCCGGCTCGCGATCCTGATCAAGCACCTGCCGCGGGACAGCGCCACCATCCGCGACACCGACGGCGAGGCCGCCGAATGGGGCGTCACCGACTACCTGCTGGCGGCGGTCGTGGACCATCTCGCGGCGGCCAACTGGATGTTCTCGGTGGTCAACGGCGACGGCGAGTCCGACCCGCCGGAACAGCCGGTACCGGTGCCGCGGCCGGGGGACGCGGACGAACCAAACGAGGGGGACGAGGCGGTCGGCGGCACCACGTCGGCCGACGCCTCGCAAGCGGTCCCGAGTCCTTCGGAGCTGGCCCGTTTCTTCGGGTGACGCCCACCCGCCGGGCGCCCCCCCCGCGCGGGGGGGGCGGGGGGGGGGGGGGGGCGGGGGGGTGGGGGGGGGGGGGGGTGGCCCCCGTAGAAAGCGGGCCCCGCACCTAGGGACAGTG
>NZ_CANLBS010000005.1 GCF_947488945.1 uncultured Streptomyces sp. | reverse complement strand
CGGCACGGCCGCCCCCGGCACGGCCGCCCCCGGCACGGCCGCCCCCGGCACGGCCGCCCCCGGCACGGCCGCCCCCGGCACGGCCGCCCCCGACACGGCCGCCCCCGGCACGGCCGCCCCCGGCCGACCCGTGCCCGCGGCGGACCCCGACGCCGCCCCGGAACCCGTCCTCGCGTCCCCGCCCGAGGTGGCGAGCCCGGCCCAGCGCGCCGCGGCCGAGGCCCTGTGGTCGGCGGGCGCCGCCGTCCTGGAGGCCGGAGTCGACGGGGCGGGCGCCGTCGCCCAGTCGGCCCTCCTCCGCGCCGCGCACACCGCGCGCCTCCGTCACCTGCCGCGTGGCGCGGGCGCCGCGTTGTCCGTCGTCACGCTGCTGCGCGCGGCCCGCGCCGGGGACCCGTCCTACCGCACCGCCGACCTCGTCACCGCGCTCGCCGAACTCCTGGGCACCGCGCATCGCTTGGGGACCGCGACCGGGCCGGAGCTGGCCGCGGTGCGCGGTCGCGCCCGGCGCCCGTACGCCCCCGACGGCTCGCTGCGGCTCTACGGCCTCTTCACCGAGCCGGTGGTCACGGACTCGGGGCACGGCGGCGCCCGCACCTGGGTCGTCGGCACGGACAACCGCCTCTTCACGGTCGGCGACGTGGCCCCCGGTGGCGCCGGGCGCGCCCTGGGCGTGGCCGACCGCGCGGTACGCCTCGGAGACAGCGCCCTCACCCACCGGGAGCTGGGCCGGGCAGGCCTGGCGGTCTCCGGCGCGACGGTCTCGCCGGACGGCAGGCTGGGCGCCGGGAAGAGCGTCAAGGCCGTCACCGCCCGCGGAGCGGCGTGGACGGAGCCGCCGCTCGCCGCCCTGTGGGAGCCACCGCCGTCCGAGCAGGCCCTGCGCGCCCTGCACTCCACCTCCCGCTACGCCGACCCGGACACCGGCGGCAGTGACCTCCTCTTCCTGGACGTCGAACTCCTCGGCGCCGTGGGCGAATCGGGAGGTACCTGCCTGCTCGCCCGGTGCGGGGACGGCACGACCGTCCGGCTCACGGCCGCCGACGACGATCCCGCGCTGGCCCACCGCGACAACCTGATGCTGCTGGCCGCGGCCCCGGGCACCCGACTGAGGATCATCGGCCGCCTGGTGCCCGCACTCCACCCGCGTCTCACCCTTCTCGCCTGCTCGCACCCCACCGGCGGCGGCACGGTCGACCTCGGCCTCGACCGCCTCGGCCGCGCCGACCTCCCCGGCCCGGCCGCCCCCGTACACCCCGCCCCGCCGCAACCGGGGGAGTCCGGCGCGCACTCGCCCCTGTACCTCCTGGAGCGCCGGGTCGAACAGACGGTCCCGGCGGGCCGGGCGGCACTCGGCATGCTCGGCGACGTCACCACCGAGGCCCGTCGCCTCCGGCGCGCGGGCCTTCCCACCGCGGCCGGCCTCCTCACCGCCCTGTGCGCCTCGGCGGCCCGACGCGAGCGCGACCACTTCGGCCGCCTCCTCCCCGCCGACACCGACGGTTTCGCCGTCGACTGGCTGACCGCCGCCCGCTACACAGCCGCCGTGTCCGAGTCCCTGTGCGCGGCAGCCTGGGAGCCGGCATCCCCGTCCCGGCAACGCGTCGCCGCGGGATGACGCATGCCGGAGCGGCGCCCCCGGCGTGACGTCCGGCCGGGCGGGAGGCGGGCCTGCGCCCCTGCGACGGCCGCTTCACGGAAGCGGGCCCCGGACGGCGCGGTGCGCATGCCGGGGCCCGCTCCGGTGGTGGGTCGTCGGGCTACTTCAGTCCGAGGACCTGTTCCAGCGGGTCGATGGCGAAGTAGACGAGGAAGAGCACCGCGGTGCCCCAGAGCAGCCAGTGGACCTCGCGGGCCTTGCCCAGGCACGCCTTGATGATCACGTACGCGATGAACCCGGCGCCGATGCCGTTGGTGATCGAGTAGGTGAAGGGCATCACGACGATCGTGAGGAAGGCCGGGACGGCGAGGTCGTAGCGGTCCCAGTCGATGTGTTTGACCTGCGTCATCATCAGGAAGCCGACCGCGACGAGGGCGGGCGAGGCTGCCTGCATGGGCACGATGGTCAGGATCGGGGTGAAGAAGAGGGCCAGGGCGAACATGCCACCGGTGACGAGGTTGGCGAAGCCGGTGCGGGCGCCCTCACCGACGCCGGCGGCGGACTCGATGTAGGTGGTGGCGGACGAGGACGACGCGGCGCCACCGGCCACGGCGGCTGCGCCGTCGATGAGCAGGACGCGACCGAGGCCGGGGACCTGGCCCCGCTCGTCGAGGAGTCCGGCTTCGGCGGTGACGCCGACGACGGTGCCCATCGTGTCGAAGAAGTCCGACAGGATGAGGGTGAAGATCAGCAGGACGACCGTCAGGACGCTGATCTGCCCGAAGGAGCCGAACAGGTCGAACTGGCCCAGGAGTCCGAAATCGGGGGCGGCGACGGGCTTGTCGGGCAGGGTGGGAGCGGTCAGACCCCAGGACCTGACCGTGGCGAGCTGATTGACGATGATCGAGAGGACCGTCATCAGGACGATGCTGATGAGGATGGCGCCCTTGACCTTGCGGGCGAGGAGGACGACCGTCAGGATCACGCCGAGGCAGAACACGAGCATCGGCCAGCCGGTGAGGGCGCCGGTGCCGAGCTGGACGGGCACGGTGGTGTTCGCCGCGTCGGGGATGCGGGTGACGAAGCCGGCGTCCACGAAGCCGATGAAGGCGATGAAGAGGCCGATGCCGACACTGATGGCCTGCTTGAGGGCCTGAGGGATGGCGGTCATGATCGCTTCGCGCAGACCGGTCATGACCAGGACGCAGATCAGCAGACCTTCGAGCACGATGAGGCCCATCGCCTCGTCCCAGGCCATCAGCGGGGCCACCTGATACGCGACGACGGCGTTGATGCCCAGCCCGGCGGCCAGGGCGAGCGGGAGATTGCCGCCCACCCCCATGATCAGGGTCATGACCGCCGCCACCAGGGCCGTGGCGGTCACCAGCTGGACGGGGTCCAGCGTCTCGCCGAACTTGTCCTTCGCGCTACCGAGGATGATCGGGTTGAGCACGAGGATGTACGCCATGGTGAAGAAGGTGGCGAAGCCACCACGTACTTCCCGGCCGTAGCTCGATCCGCGTTCGGTGATCTTGAAGAATCGGTCGAGGGCACCACCTGATCTGTTCGGTGGTATGTCGGCCGGGCTGCTGCTGGGGTGCATGGGGGTGTTCTCCTGGGCCTGCGATCGATGGGAACCGAGGAACCGCCACTGCCCGACAAGGAGGGCAGGGAGTCGTGCGAACACGCGTGCGGCGCCTTGCGAGCGGATCATACGTGTCGTGGGACAACCGGCAAGTCCCCATCTGTTAAGGGCAGTTGCCGATCGATCAGGGCCTGTCGGTTCCTACGGAATCGGCGGTGATCTATCCCGCCAAACCGTGATGCAGGCGACAGCGCCCATGGATTTTGCCGTCACGATCCCCTTACGTTCTGTACGTGCACCCTCCACTCCCCTTCAATGCGCGTGCTGCCCGAGCCCTGCGTGAAAAGCTCGGGATGGCACCCGGTCACGTCGCCTACGGCATGCGCGTCTCCTTCGGGGCGGCCCATGTCACCCCCCAGCATGTCGAGGCCTGGGAGCGCGGAGTCGCGCTGCCCAGTGCCGGAGAACTCGCGGCTCTCGCCGGGGCGTTGTGGTGCCATCCCCGCGAACTCATGGGCCGTCCGCGCACCTTGCGGGAGCACCGCATCGCCCAGGGGGTAGCGGCCGAGGACGTCGCCCGGGAGACGGGCCTGTCGCTGCACGCCTATGTCCGGATGGAGGAGGCCGACCAGTGGACCGGGGACGGCCGGCAGTCCGAGAAGCTCGGCCGTGTGCTCCGGCTTCCTCCGCGTGACTTCGTCGCCGTCACCGGACTGGAGGGCGAGCTCGCCCGTCTGCTGACCGAGGCCGTCACCACCCGCTGGCAGGCGCACGTACGCGCCATCGCCAAACTCCTGTCCATGGAGCGCAAGAGGCTGCACGCACCGTTGAGCGCCATGTGCCAGGAGTACCAGGTGCTCATGGCGGCCACGCTCAGCCGGGCCGGTGGCACCACCGCTTCCGGGGAGGACGGGCGGCGTTACCTCGAAGAGATCGTCGACCACTTCTGGGCCCGGTTCCCCGAGCAGTCCTGACCACCCCGCTCACTCGGTCCCTGGGGCCGGGTGCGGTCCTCGTGTCCCGCCGCACCGGGAAGCGAGGCGCGGCCGAGCGGACCACGACCGGAGCCCGCCCGCGCTCGCGAGTGCCGGCCGGCACCGATCACAGCCGGGTGCGGCAGACCCTGGGGCGGGCGGGCGTGCGTGAGGGCGGAGCGCCGCAGGGTACGGATCCCCTCGGCCGCGGCGACCCGTCCGGCGGAGGCGCTCAGCGACGCGGAGACGCGGGTCGCGCAGCTCGCACGCGCTCGGCACGCGTACGTCCGGCCCGCAACGGCTCGCCCTGGCCACGGGGGCGCGATGTGCGCGTGCGAGCGGTGCCGCTGCTCGCACGCGCACATCGACACGGGTCGTGACCGGTCCGGGGATCTCTCCGGTCACGGACCCGCGTGCAGGGGCGGAGCCCTCTTCTCAGTGGGAGGTGGCGATCTCGTCGCCGGTGTCGGCGGCGGGAGCCGGCGCCGGGGCGCCGGGCTTGCGGAGGGTGAAGGCGAGCAGACCACCCACGATGGCGGCCACGCCGCCCACCCAGGTCGCGGTGCGCAGACCGTCGTTGACCGCGGTGAGGGCCGGCTCGGCGTCCACGCTCAGGTCGAGGCCCGAGTGGGCGATGGCCACGAGAACGGCGAGTCCCGCGGCGCCGCCGATCTGCTGGGACGCGTTGGCGAGCGCGGAGGCGATGCCGGCCTCGCTCGGTGCGACCCCGGATGCCGCGCACACGAACATCGCGGGAAACGTGATGCCTCCGCCGATGCCCCAGACGGCCAGGCCGCCGAGGAGCTGCCAGAAGGAGGCGTTCGTGGTCATCGACAGGGCCAGGAGCAGCATGCCCACGCCGTTGACGACCATGCCGAGGAAGAGCGTGGCCCGGGGGCCCCACTTCGTCAGCAGGATGCCGGTCAGTTGCAGGGAGGCGAACATCGAGATGATCGTCAGGGGCAGGAAGGCGAGACCCGCTTCGAGAGCGGTGTAGCCGAGCACGTTCTGCATGTACGTGGTGAAGAGGTAGTACGAACCGGCGAGAGCGCTCTGGAAGACCAGGATGATCAGGATCGCGGTCACCAGGCTGCGGTTGCGGAACAGACCCATGGGCGCGAGCGGCACCCGGGTCTTGGTCTCCACCACGGCGAAGACAGCCAGCAGGACCAGGCCGGCGACGATGGAGCCGAGGCCGCGCAGTGAACCCCAGCCTGCCTCGGGGCCGCTCACCAGACCGAGCACCAGCAGGGACGAACCCACGGTGGCGAGCACGGCCCCGGGGACGTCGAAGCTCGCGTCGCTGCTCGACCGTTCGTCCGCGGGCAGGATCGACGGCGCCAGCACGGCGGCCAGCAGAGCCATCGGGACCAGGACGAACAGGACCCACTCCCAGCCCCACGCGTTGGTGAGGACGCCACCGAGCAGCGCGCCGGCCGCGAGGCCACCGCTTCCTGCGGCGCCCCAGACGGCCATCGCGCGGTTGCGCCGGGCGCCCTCCTCGAAGCGTGTGCTCACCAGCATCAGGGTGGCGGGCGAGAGCAGCGCGGCTCCCAGCCCCTGTACCCCGCGGGCGGCGATCAGCATGCCGGGGTTCTCGGCCAGACCGCCTGCGAGGCAGGCCAGGCCGAAGACGACGGCGCCGATGACGAATATCCTGCGGCCGCCTATCCGGTCTACCAGACGGCCGCCGAACAGCAGCAGACCGCCGAAGGCGACGGCGTAGGCGCTGACCACCCACTGCAGGGACTGCGGGCCGAAGCCGAGAGCTTCACCGATGTCCGGTAGCGCGACGTACACGACGTTGTAGTCGGCGGCCACGACGAACTGGGCGAACGCCAATAACGCGAGCATCAGCCCGGGGCGGGCATGGGTTTTGGGGACGGTGTCAACCATGACAGGGCTTCCTTCTGTCACCGGACCGGGCCGTCACGCGGGACGCCCGGGTCGGTGACCGACGTGGACTACACGGCGTTCAGTAACAACACGCTGGATTGTGAGTCAACGGTGCTCAACTGTCAAACGGTGTTTGTCGAAAGGGGATCGGGCTCCACGCGGCGCGCCCTCACTGTCTTCCTGGCCTGTCGTGTCGTGCTCCTGGAGGGGTGTCGACGGCACCGACCCCGCCGCCAGGTGCCGACTCCTGGCGGGGGCACGCGTGGTCCGTGGCGACAGGGAGCCGTGCCGTGCAGTTTTTACACAGCGCAGAAAAACAGCTCGGCTGTAGGCCTCCTCCACGCTGTTACGATGGGTTCATGGTCGACGCGAAACCGAACCGGCGGGAGCGCCTCCGCGCGGAGGCCGCCCAGGAGATCAAGACCATCGCGCTGAAGCACATGGCGGAGAACGGCACCGCCGCGGTGTCGCTGCGTGCCATCGCGCGCGAGATGGGGATGACCGCCGGGGCCATCTACAGCTACTACGACACCCGGGACGACCTGATCACGGCGCTCATCGCCGACGTCTACAACTCGCTGGTCCAGGCGCTCGAGGAGGCGATCGCCGGCGCTTCGGGCGATCCGGTCGAGCAGGTCATGGCCTACGGGCGGGCTTATCGCACGTGGGCGCTGGCCAACCCGCAGGAGTTCCGCCTGGTCTACGGGGATCCCGCGCCCGACTACCAGGCGCCTCCGTGCGGGCCCGCGGCCGATGCGGAACACCGTGCCTGCACCGCGCTCACCGGCGTCGTCGTCTCGGCCTGGCCCTGGGCCGAACGGTTGCACGGTGAGGGGGGTTACACCTGGGACGACTACAGTCCCGAGTTCGTCGTCATGGTGCGATCGGCCTTCGCGGACCTGCATCCCGCCGCGATCGCCCTGGCGATGCGCCTGTGGGGACGTCTGCACGGTCTGGTCTCGCTCGAGATCTACGGGCATCTGCGCCCGCAGGTCCAGGACCCGGCCAAGCTGTTTCACGAGGAACTCGTCGACCTCACGCGGTTGCTGGGCCTTTCCGTCCCGGTGGCCGCGTTGAGCGACTGAACAATGTGCCGGGAACTCGCGGCTGTCCGCTCTCGGGTGTGCCTCGGGGCCGGGTCCCGGTAGAGGTGGCCAACCGTTTCGGCAAAGTGACCGCTCATACTCCGCGGTGTTTTTTCCGTGGCTTTCCCGTAAGGGACCCGACACGTTCTGGTGTCGGGTCCCCGGTTTGACCAGGACGGCGTTCGCGATTCCCCGGGTGATGCCGCGACCGAGCCGGTCCAGGTCGGTGACGAAGAGGTCGTCCCCCAGCAGCTGCCGTCCCGCGAGTTGCTTGCTCGCCAGCGACCATCCGTCCCAGTCGTCCTCGCCCAGGGCGTCCTCCAGGGAGACGATCGGGTAATCGGCGCACCAGTCGGCCAGTTCCTCGACCAGTGCCGACGAGGTCAGCTCCCGGTCTTCGGCGGCGAACCGGTAGGAGCCGTGCTCCTGCCGGAACTGGGTGGCCGCGACGTCGATGGCGATACCGACGTCGTCGCCGGGTCGCAGTGCGGCCCGCTCGATGCCCTGGACGAGTACGTCCAACGCCGTACGGTTGCTGGGCAGCAACGGGCCCAGGCTCCCTTCGTCGGCTACCAGGGCGACGGGCAGGCCCTGCTCGGCGAGGACGTCGGCGGTGCCGGCGCGGATGCGGGAGGCCCAGGCGATGGCCTGCTCGAAGGTGGTCGCGCCCAGTGGCACTGCGAGGAAGTCCTGCACGTCGATCGACCGGCCCGCGTGGGCGCCGCCCGAGATGATGTTGATCATCGGCAGGGGCAGCAGGGGAGTGGTGCCCGGTTCGGCGACGGCTTCGTACAGCGGGAGGCGCCGGGCATCGGCGGCCGCGCGGGCCGTCGCGCCGGAACGGGCCCCCGAACTTGACCGGCTCTGGACGTACAGGGGGTCTCGCGGCACGGCCGGCTTCTGTCCGCTCGGACCGGACCTCAGGTACATACTCGCCATCGAGAAGGTGCCCGACGGTCAGCCCGTGCGCCTGCCCCGCGAGGGTCTCGCGGCGCGGTACCGGGAACGGCTCGCCGAGTACGGCGGTCCGGTCGCCGAGTACCGGGAACTGATCGTCAACGACGATGACGTGGTCTACCGGCCTGTGGAGAATGTCCTGCTGCCCGCTCCCTGGTACCGCGACCGGGTGGTGATGATCGGGGACGCCGCGCACGGCACCTCCCCGCACTGCGGCCAGGGCGGGGCGCAAGCCATCGAGGACGGCATCGTGCTCGCCGAGGAGATCGCCAGGAACCTTCCCGTGTCCGAGGTCCTCGCGAACTTCATGCAACGGCGCTACGACCGGTGCCGCATGATCGTCGAAGGCTCGGAAGCCATCGGCCGGTGGGAACAGGACCACACGGTGGACATCGACCCCGACGCGGTCTCCTTCCAGGTCACGATGGCCGCCATGGCCCCGTTGTAGCCCTTGGAAGGCCCAGGCCGCGTGCAGGTTGGCGTACGCCGGAGCAGCGAGAAAGGCCGCTGCGGTCTCGTGCGGCTCCGGGGACCTTGGGGACCAGTCTTGGTGCATGCACCTCGGGCAGGTGGAGTCGGGGGAAAGACACCCGCAACCCGCCGCCCCTGAAGGGTGGGCCTGAGTGGTGAAGGCGCCCTGACGGTCCCGCCGTTGGGTGGCGGCGTATCCCTGGGGGCGGGCGGACCCCGGTGGGGGAGAGGCACCGTTGCGTCCATGGGAGCGCCCTCCGTCCCACGCGCTTCGTCTGCCGGCCCCGCAGTCCCGCTCGTGAGCGGCACCTGCCTGCCTGGCGTGCCCCATGTAAAGAAGTGATCAAGCAAACGGAAGATGTACCAGAAGTGGGGGCAATGTGAACACCAGTCGTACGACTGGTCATTGATAAGGGTTCTCAGTCGGCCGCCTTGCTGCTTAGACTCCGTTCGAATCAAAGGCCAACTGGGGGAGGACCCCGCATGTTCCGCACCATGGAATCGCCGTCGCGCTCCGGGGACTTGACGACGGGGGGCGCTCGGGCCGCAGGTGCGGTCAGTCGGCGGAGGTTCGCCCATCTCGCCTCGGGTGCTGTCCTGATCGCGTCCCTCACGACGGCCTGCGCCCAAGCCGATGCCAGTGGTGGCGCGGGGAAGGCGCTGCAGGCGAGCGGTTCCACCACGGTGGCACCCGTCGCGGCTGACGCGGCCGAGGCGCTCAAGGCCCGGGGGCTGAACATCACCGTTGCCACGCAAGGCGGTTCGGCCGGTGGTATCTCGCAACTGGGTGCCGGGCAGATCGACATCGCGCTGAGCTCGAAGCCGGTGTCGGACGAGGACAAGGCCGCCAGTCCCGAGACCGACTACGTCTCCACGCAGATCGGTGCCGACGCCGTGGGCATCATCATCAGCAAGCAGGTGGCCGACGCAGGGGTCGGAAACCTGACCAAGGAGCAGGCCAAGGGCCTCTTCGAAGGGAAGATCACGAACTGGAAGCAGGTCGGCGGTCCCGACCTGCCGGTCTTCGTCTACGACAAGGAGCCTGGTCGAGGCACGCGCGAGGTGCTGGACACATTCCTCTACCGCGGCGAGAAGCCCCCGCCACCGCCGAACTCCAACAACTTCGCGATCGTGGGCGGCAACCTGGAGACGCGCAACAAGCTCGAGTCGACTCCGGGCTCGGTCGGCCCGCTGTCGACCGGCTTCGTCGAGGGGCGCGACAAGCTCGCCGTGGTCACCCTCGACGGAATCGCTCCTTCTTCGGAGAACGTCGCCACCGGCAAGTACCCCATGAGCCGTCCGCTCTACATGGTCACCAATGGGCCGGCGAAGGACGACGCGAAGAAGTTCATCGACTACATCCTCTCCGACGAGGGGCAGCCGCTCCTGACCAAGCACGGCTACCTCACCCTCAAGCAGATCGGGCGGTAGGAGGTGACAGTGGAGACGCCGGTGCGGCAGCCCGCCACACCGGACACGTCACCTCGCCCGCACCCCTCCCGGTGGGTGTGGGCCTGGGTGGGCGTCGGCGCGGTCTCCGTCGCCGGCGTCATGCTGGTGCTCCTCGGCTACCTCGGCGTCGGTGTGCTCAGCGGTACGGTCGACTGGATCGATCTCCTGGCAGAGCCGATGTGGAATCCGACCGACTCCGTCTTCGGCGGACTGGCCATGGTCTACGGCTCGGCCGTCGTGTGCCTGATCTCGCTCATGCTCGCCGTGCCGGTCGGATGGGCGGCGGCGATCGCGCTCTCGGAGTACCTGCCGTCCCGGTTGGCCCGGCCCCTACGGATGAGCGTGGAGCTTCTCGCCGCCGTCCCGTCCATCGTGTACGGGCTCATCGGCATCATGGCGGTGCGCCCGTTCATCGCGTGGATCGGTGACGTCCCCGGCGGCGACAGCCTCCTGGCGGCAGGCATCGTCCTGGCCGTGATGATCATGCCGACCATCGTGGCCGTGAGTGTGGACGCCTTGTCCGCCGTGCCGGATCGGTACCGCGAAGCCGCCTACTCCTTGGGACTCACACGACGTGAAGTCGTCCGGTCGGCGGTGCTTCCACAGGCCCGGCAGGGGATGAGGGCCGGCGTGCTCCTGGGTCTCGCCCGGGCGCTCGGTGAGGCGATCGCCGTGTTCCTGGTCGTGGGGAGGGCCGACGGAAGGCTGCCCACGTCCTTCGGTGAGCTGGTCGACTCGCTCGTCCGTCCCGGACAGACACTCACGACGAAGCTGGCCGGACCGGAGCCGGTTCTGGCGGGCACGTCCGGCCCGTACTTCGCCGCGGTCTGCGGGCTGGGACTGATCCTGCTCGCCCTGGTCGCCGCCGCGACCGTGTGGGGCATCCGACGCACGTCGGGATCCGGTTCCGCGATGCGGGGCAACCGGAAGCGGCAGTCGTCGAGGATGCGCGGGGAGACCGACAAGGCCGTGGGGCTGCTGCGCGTGGGGGCGCTCCTTCTGCCCGGCGCGCTGCTCGTGTCCATGCTCGCCGTCCTGGCGACGCGAGGGAGCGTGGCCTTCTCTCCGTCGTTCTGGTTGACGTCCGCGTCCGGGTCGGCCGGTGGCGGGGTGAGCGACCAGATCCTCGGCACGCTCCTTCTCGTCGTGACCACGGGGGTCATCTCGCTGCCCCTGGGATTCGGGGCGGGCATCCTGCTCGGTGTGAACGCCTCCGGCCGAGCCTCCCGCGTCCTGCAGACGGTGACCGTGGTGGTGGGCGGGACGCCGACGATCCTCCTCGGTCTCGCCGGGTTCGTGATCATCTGCAGCGCCATGGGCTGGGGCCGGTCGTGGCTGGCGGGTGCCATCGTGCTCGTGCCGGTGGTCGTGCCCGTCGTCGCGATCACGACCGCGGGGCGGGTCAGCGGCATGCCCACGGAGATGACCGAGAGCGCCCTGGCGCTCGGACTTTCGCGTGCTCAGTACATTCGGTCCGTCGTCGTTCCGTACGCCTGGCCGGCCACGGTCACGGGGCTCCTGCTCGGACTGGCTCGTGCCGCGGGGGAGACCGCGCCACTTCTGTTCACCGCCACGGTGGTCTTCGGCGCGCCTGCGCTGCCCAGCGGGATCGTGAACGCTCCCGTGCAGTCTCTGCCCACGCACATCTTCAACCTGTCCCAGGATTCGGGCGACCCGCAGGCGGTCTCGCAGGCGTGGGGCAGCGCACTGGTCCTGGTGCTCATCACGGCTGTACTGCTGGGCGTGGCGGTCGCGCTGCGCAACCGCTTCGAGGGGGAGCGATGGACCACGTGATCACTGTACGAGAACTCCGGGTGCGGGACCGGGAGAAGATCCTCGTGGGGCCCGTCTCCTTCGGTCTGGAGCGGGGATCGACCACCGGCCTGTGCGGGCCGTCGGGCGTCGGCAAGTCCACGGTGCTGCGTGCGGTCGTCGACCTGCTTCCCGCCGGGCTCGCCCGGGACGGGCACCTTGAGGTCCTGGGGCGTCCGATCGCGCCTCGGAAGGGCGACGCCGACCTCAGGACCAAGGTCGTGCTCGTGCCCCAGACGCCGGTGGTCTTCGGCGGCAGCATCCTCGACAACGCCCTCTTCGGAATACGGCACGTCATGCGGGCCTCCCGGGAGACCCTGCGTGACCGAGCCGAGCAGGCACTGAACGAGGCAGGCCTGTGGAAGGAGGTCTGCGACCGGCTCGACTCTCCGGCCCAGAACTTGTCCGCCGGCCAGCGTCAGCGACTGTGTCTCGCGCGCGCCCTGGCCCTGGAACCGGTTGCTCTGCTCCTCGACGAGCCGACGAGCGCTCTGGACGAGCGGAGCCGGGACACGGTCGAGGAGTCCGTGGCCGCTCTGCGCGGCCGCCGGACCGTCCTGCTCGTGTCGCACGACCCTTCCCAGGTGGCGCGACTCTGCGACAAGACGGTGGAGTTGGACTCGCCCGCGGCGGTGCCGAGCCCCACGCCCGTGGGTTGATCGTTCGGAAAGTCTCGGTGGGCGGCCTGCGCGTTGGTGCGCGGGTCGCCCACGCTTTGTCTCCGCGCAGGAGATCACGTCCGCGCGAAGCGCCTTCTGAGGGAGAGAGAGACGTAGACCAGGCCGATGAGCACGGGCACTTCGATCAACGGGCCGACGACGCCGGACAGGGCCTGCCCCGAGGTGAGGCCGAACGTGGCGATCGCGACGGCGATGGCGAGCTCGAAGTTGTTGCCGGCGGCGGTGAAGGCGAGCGTCGCGGTGCGGTCGTACGGCAGCCCCACCGCCTTGCCGAGTGCGAAGGAGCCGAAGAACATCACGGCGAAGTAGACCAGGAGCGGAACGGCGATGCGCGCCACGTCGAGCGGGTGCGACGTCACCGTCTTCCCCTGGAGGGCGAACAGGACGACGATCGTGAACAGCAGGCCGTAGAGCGCCCACGGACCGACGCGGGGCAGGAACTCCTGCTCGTATCCGTCCTTGCCCAGTCTCTTCTCGCCGACCCGCCGTGACAGGAAGCCGGCCAACAGGGGTACGCCGAGGAAGACGAGCACGTTGAGCGCGATCTGCCACGGCGAGACGTCGAGCCCCTGCCCGTCGCCGAGCCCCAGCCACCTCGGCAGCAGGTCGAGGTAGAACCAGCCCAGGAGGCCGAACACCACCACCTGGAAGAACGAGTTGAGGACGACGAGGACCGCCGCGGCCTCCCGGTCGCCGCAGGCGAGGTCGTTCCAGATGATCACCATCGCGATGCAGCGGGCGAGGCCCACGATGATCAACCCGGTGCGGTACTCGGGGAGATCGGGCAGGAAGGCCCAGGCGAGGGCGAACATGACCGCCGGGCCGACGACCCAGTTGGCGACCAGTGAGGTGACCATGAGCCGGCGGTCGCCCGTGACGGCGTTCAGGCGGTCGTACCGCACCTTCGCGAGCACCGGGTACATCATCACGAGCAGCCCGACGGCGATGGGCAGCGAGATGCCGCCGATCTCGACCGCGGCGAGAGTGCCGCTCAGCCCGGGGACGAGCCGCCCCAGGAGGAGGCCGCCGGCCATCGCGATGAGGATCCACACCGCGAGGTAGCGGTCGAGGGTCGACATGCGACGGGTCAGGGCCGTCGTGGAAGTGGTGTCCGGATCGGTGAGCGTCACGGGCGCCGCCTCGGGCAGGATCCGGTCCCCGCGAACGCGTCAGCCTCGACTGGGATGAGCATGAGGGGATGCTCTCACATCACTGTGAACTGACACCAGTTTTCAGTGATGTCAGTTCCTGTTGGTGTCAGCAGCTCCGCTTTCGGTCGTGGTCGACGGTCTCCCGCGCGGCCGCCGCGAGTCCCGTCAACTCGCCCGCGAGCGCGGACAGCGCCTCGGGCTTGAGCCTGTAGTACACCCATCGGCCGCAGGGCTCCGTATCGACGAGGCCCGCCTCGCGGAGCACCTTCAGGTGGTTGGACAGGTTGGTCTGTCGGGCTCCCGTCTCCTCGACCAGGTGGGTCGTGCAGAGGGACTCGCGTGCCAGCAGCGTCACGATCCGAAGTCGCAGCGGGTCGGCCAGCACCTTCAAGACGTCACTGTCGACTGATGTCAGCATGTGCTGATACTCTCACGACCGAGGGTGCCGCGGCCACCGCTTTCCCCCAGTCTCTCCCAGGGATTCGACGGCCCCTCCACTCCTCACCTGCCGATGCACCGCACCACCCGAGGACCGACATGGCCGCCATCCCCCACGCTTCCGTCCTGTTCGTCTGCGTCCACAACGCCGGCCGCTCACAGATGGCCGCCGCCTGGCTCCAGCACCTGTCACGCGGGAACGTGGAAGTCCGCTCCGCCGGAACCCTCCCTGCCGAGTGCGTCAACCCGCAGGCCGTGGCCGCCATGGCCGAGGTGGGTATCGACTTGGTCGGTCTCACGCCGCGGGTGCTGACCCGGGAAATGGTGAAGAGCAGCGACTACGTGATCACCATGGGCTGCGGCGACACCTGTCCCGTCTTCCCCGGCAAGCAGTACCGCGACTGGGCGCTGGAGGACCCGGCGGGCCAGGACCTCCACGTCGTGCGCCGGATACGTGATGAGGTCAAGGAGCGCGTCGCGGACCTCGTCGCCGAGATCGACCGGAATGCGTACGCCGCTGGCGTCAGCGGACATCGAGCGGACGACGCAGCGTGATCTGATCGACGTCGGAGGTCCGCACCGTCAGCGCCGGCTCCCAGGTCCCCGGCGTCGGCACCTGGACGCCGGAGACGGTCCAGTGGCCCGCTGACGCGCGCCGCAGGGCCGCCGGTGAAGGTCGACGACACCCGGGTCGGTGCTTCGGGGACCACCTCCCCGCGCGCGGGCGCACCGGCGGTGAGCACGGCGTGCGCGTCGGCCGGGGAGGCCCCGGCGACGAGCAGGGCCGGACCGGCCGGCCGGACGGCGGCCCACCGGTGCGCGCGGGAGACGGTGATCGTCATGGCGACCTCGCTGGATCAGGCGTCGCCGCGACGACGGCTGGTGACCAGAGCCGTGCCGAGTCCGGCAGCGCCCAGGACGATTCCGGCGACGCCGAGCCACCGGTCGGTGCCGCCATCGACGTCGTCGTGCCCCTGCGCCTTCTCGTCGCCCGGGTCACCGCCGGCCGAGGGCTTCGCGGCCGGCTCGGCCGGGGTCGCCGATGCGCCGTGGTGGTCGTCGGCGGCGGCGGAGAGCTTCAGCACGGCGGCCGGGTGCTCCGGCTCCTCCTCGCCCTCGACCGGCGGCTCGATCCAGCGCACGACCTCCTCGTTGTCGTACGTCTGCACCGCCCTGAGGAGGAGTTCGTCCGTGTCCTCGGGGAGCTGGCCGAGGGACAGCGGGAACTTCTGGAAGTAGCCCGGCCGGATGCCCTTGCCGGTGGCGGTCCAGTTGACCTTGCTGACGGCCTCGGTGATGGTCTTGCCGTGCAGCGTCAGCGGCTTGGCGAGCTTCGTCGTGGTCACCTCGATGGTCCACCCCGGCACCGCCTCCGGCATGACCGAGGCCAGTGGGTGATCCGTCGGGAGCGAAAGCTCGACCTCGACCGTCGAGGCGTTGGGCCGCTCGTTGGGGACCTTGAGGTTCACGGTGGCGTATCCGCCCTTGGCGGCCGTGCCCTCCGGCTGGACGGACACGTGGGCGAAGGCGGGAGAGCCGAAGGTGAGGCCGGCGATCGCGGTCACGGTGACGACGCCGAGGCGTGCGAAAGTGCGCATGAGTGGGTGACTCCAGTGGTATGGCGCCCCGCGCGGCGCCTGCTGCGGCACACGCGCTCGTGGGGCTGGGTGGGGGAGGGCGTGGGAGACCCGGCCTCGGCACACGGACGCGAGGGGGGCCGGCGTCAGCCGAGGGCGCGGATCCATCCCCACCCCTGCGGGTTCTATGTCGACATGCACGGATCCGATCCGACGGAGCGGCAGAGCAGTGCGAAGGCCGGGCCGGTCCGAGTGGTGGGACGGTGCGCGCCTCACTGTAGCCCTTTGATTCGATGAATCTCTAGACAGAAGGTGGTGGTCACCCTAGGCTCTCGACGCCTGCCACACCACAGGGGGAGTCGGACGTGTCCCACAGCAACAAGCCTGTCTCCAGACGCAACGTGGTCCAGAGCGCCGTGCTGACCAGCGCGGCCCTGATGGTCGACGTCCCGACCGCATCCGCGGCCGGGGGCAGCCCCGCGAGCGTCGCACCACCTACCACCGTCGGCGAGGGCGGTCCGTTGAACTTCACCGAGGGCTCGGCGGCCCTGCGCCCCGACCGGACGGTCAAGAGCGCCTGCCAGTTCTGCAACTCGAACTGCGCCCTCTCCGTCGGTGTCCGCGCCGACCGCGTCATCAGCGTCCAGGGCGCGTCGGGCGACCCGGTGCAGCAGGGCAACATCTGCGTCAAGGCCCCGATGATGGCCGAGCTCACGCACAACCCGCTGCGTCTGACCACGCCCCTGATCCGTACGGGCGGCAGGAAGGGCTCCAAGGACTCCGCCTTCCGCGAGGCCACCTGGGACGAGGCGCTCGACCTGATCGCCCGCCGCCTTCTGGCGCTGCGCGACAAGGGTGAGGCCGCCGCTGTCGCGAACCGGACCACCGGCCGCCTCCCGCGGGGCACCGGCTCCCTCGTGGCCCGCCTGTTCGCACTCCTCGGCAGCCCCAACAACACCGACGTCGGGCCGGTCTGCAACGACGCCGGCGGCAACGCCCTCAAGGCCACCTTCGGCCTCGGGAACTTCACCAACGGCTACGGCACGGACGGCGCCACCGGCCGGGACGACCTCGGCTCCGCCGACTACTTCCTCTTCCTCGGCACCAACCAGGCCGAGACCCATCCCGTCACCTTCGACTACCTGCTCCGCGGGCGGGCGCGCACGGGCGCCAAGCTCGTCGTCGTCGACCCCCGGGAGACTCCCACCGGTGCCCTCGCCGACGAGTGGATCTCCCCGAAGCCGCACACCGACCTCGCCCTGGTCCTGGGAATCCTCCACCACATCCTCGACGAGCGCCTGTACGACAGGGAGTTCGTCGACCGCTGGGTCCTCGGTTTCGAGGAACTTCAGGCCCACCTGGCCAAATCCGGCTACACCCCGCAGTGGGCCTCCACGGTCACCGGCGTCCCGGCCGAGGCCATTCGCCGCATCGCGCGCGACTACGCCCGCGCCGACAAGGCGGCCATCTTCTGCAACGCCGGCATCTCGCACCAGCTCGGCGCTTTCGACACGTACCGCGTCCTCACCTTCCTTGCCGCGGTCACGGGCAACATCGGCCGGCTCGGCACCGGGTGCAACTTCATGCACAACACCTGGCCCGGCGACCTGCACCTGCCCCCGCTCGCCGTCCGCACGCCCGCCGTGGGCACCGCCCTGCCCGTGGGACCCGACTACTTCGCCGAGTCCATCCTCACCGGCAAGCCCTACCGCCTCAAGGCGATCATCACCCAGGGCAACCCTCTGATCTCATCCGCCCACACGGAGAAGGTCAAGGAGGCGTTCCGCGAGCTCGACTTCTACGTCTACACCGGCCTCTTCATGGAGGAGGCGGCCCACTACGCCGACGTCGTCCTCCCCGTGAGCTCGCCGCTGGAGTACGAAGGCGTGTACATGCGGCGCGACGACCGTGCGATCCGCTGGCAGGAAGCCGCAGTCCCGCGCTGCGGCGAGTCCAAGACCGACTACGAGATCTGGATCGACCTCGCCCACGCTCTCGCACGCCAGGACCACCGCAAGGGTCACGCGTACTGGGCCGAAGCCTTCCCCCTGGAGTGGAAGGACTACTCGACTCTCTGGGCCGAGTTCGTCAGGCACACACCGGGCGTGGGCGGGATGACGCAGGAGCGGATGCAGAAGCGTACGGAGCCCCTGCGCTGGCCCTGTCCGACGATCGACCACCCCGGCGTCAGCGCGCTCTACCAGGACCACCCGTCCTGGTACGAGGCCGCGGAGTCGCTCGGGGCCGCGAAGGGGCAGCGCTTCCTCACTCCCAGCGGCAAGATCGAGATCCACACCGAGGAGCTGGACCGGCAGCTCGGCACCGCCGGGCACGCGGCACTGCCCAGCTTCTACACCCACCCCGAGGTGACCGGCGGCCACCCCACCCTCACGTACGAGAAGCGCTTCGTCACCAGCCCCATCAACCCCCGGGCCGTCACGCATCCGGTGCGGCTGGGAGTGAAGGGGGACGGCTCCGTCCACCGCGACTACCCGCTCATGGGCATGACCGGGAGGCCGAGCGTGGTCCACTTCGCCTCCGTCACCCACTGGACGCCCACCGGAGCACGCCTGAACGGGATCAGGCTGCTTCAGATCCACCCGGAGACGGCGCGAAAGTTCGGGATCGACGACCGCGACGACGTGATCGTGGAGAGCCCTCGGGGCAAGGTCACCGCCACTGCCCTGTATTGGGAAGGCATCCGCGAGGACACCGTCTTCCTGCCGAACACCTTCGGCCCCGCCCAGAAGCTCTCCGAGGAGCTGGGAGCCGATCACTACGAGGCGGCGAACACGCTCGTCGATGACAGCTACTACGACAACCTCTCCGGCCAGCAGGCGTACAAGTGCTTCGCCTGCCGGGTCACCAGGGTTCCCTCCTGATCGGGAACATCGGCCGGCCCGGCGGGCCACCTCCGCCGCACACCCCCCGTTGGATCTCCCGCCCTTGCCTCCGCGCGTCCTCCCGTCGTGCGGAGGCAGGGTCATTTCCCCTGGCAGGGAGGCACATGCGGTGCCTCTCTGCACGTCTCAGGCCGGTTGCGTAAAGATTCGACAAATGTGAAACTAGACAGATGTCACAGCTTGAGGTGATCGACCCCGTAACCTGCTGCACCCCCGTCATGGCCGCCCCTCTCGACGAGAAACGGGCCGCGGGCACGTCCAAGATGTTCAAGGCCCTGGGCGACCCGATCAGGCTCCGCCTGCTGTCGATGATCGCGAGCGCAACGGGTGACGGCGAAGTCTGCGTCTGTGACCTCACCGGCCCGTTCGACCTCTCCGCGCCGACGATCTCGTACCATCTCAAGATCCTCCGCGAGGCGAATCTGGTGACCTCCGAGCGCCGGGGCACGTGGGTCTACTACCGGGTCCGGCGCGACAACCTCAGCCTGCTCTCCGGTCTGCTCGCCGTCCCGAGCATGGGGGAGCTGGGGGAGCTGGCGGTCGCCGAAGCCTGATCCCGCCGAGGGCGCCGGCTCCCAGAGGCTCAGACCGGAACGCCGACGTCCAGGCCCACGGCGGTCGTGGGCGGGGTCGAGGAGCCCTTCGCGTCCTTCGGGGCTCGCACGGGCTGATCGCCACCGCACGCACAGGGCCGTAACCAGCCGCGCTCGACCGCCTTGGCCCCGGCCTCGAACCTGCTGCGGGCGCCCAGACGCTCCATGATGTCGGCGATCATGCGACGCGCGGTGCGCAGGCCCACGCCGAGCTTCTTGCAGACCGCTTCGTCGGTGAGTCCCTGCCCCATCAGGCGGAGCAACTCCTTCTCGAGCGGCGTGGGCTGGTCCCCCTCGCAGGCACCCGGCGCGTCCAGCGGCGTCATGCTCTCACAGAGGCGCTCGAACAGGGCGATCAGCCCCGTGATGTACCCGGCGCCCGACACCTGTACAGCTCCGGCCTCCGGGTTCTTCGGGTCGACGGGCAGGAGAGCCGTGGTCCGGTCGTAGACGACGAGCCAGAGCGGCAGCGTGGGGGCCGTGCCGACCTTCCCGCCGCTCGCGGCGATCCAGCGGGCGTAGGCGAGGCAGGCCCGGTCGTTGTAGACGCTCTCCGGGTAGACGTTCCACACCAGGACCCCGCGGTCCATCATGTGCTGGTCCATCGGGCGCCGGGCGTGCATCGCCTCGGCGCTGTTCGCGTCGGCGGGAAGCAGGGAGACGCACTCGGTGGACGCCCGGCCGGCCAGGCGCTCCATGCGTGCGTGGATCGTGGCCCGGGACTCAAGACGCTCCCATCCGGCGGGTGTGCCCCGTGCCTGTGCGTCCTCGTACTCCTCGGAGAGCCGGTCCACGGCGGCCTTGATGTGGACGAACTCCTGCTGGCGACGGAGCAGTTCCGACTGCTGCCGTTCCAGCATCGTGCGCAGGGCGAGCGGCGGCCTGGTCGGGACCAGGGTCCCCGACACCTGGCGCAGCAGCGACAGTTCCAGGAGATGGCTCACGCTCCGGCGTACTGCGGCCTCCGGCGCGTCGACGCCGAGCCGCAGGTCGTGGAGACGGCACCCCGGCCGGTCGAGCACGAAGCGATAGATCGCGTGCGCCAGTTCGTCCAATCCCAGTGACTGCAACATCCGCCCCCCAGGGTCTGTTGCTGAATTGAATTTCTTCAAGATAGCACGGTACTTGATCGCTCCGATGGCCGTCTCATGCCTCAGCCTGATCAAGACAGGCAACATGTTGCCCGGCAACTTGCTGCCGCAGGACGGAACTTCTCAGCCGCCCCGCAGCCCCGCAGTCTCGAACGCGTCACCCCCGGCGTCACCACGCCACGACCATCGGGAGAAGCTTTGAGGCCGTTCGAGACAGATCTGCGGATGAAGGCCGAAAGCGTCACGATCCGACCGCTGCGGACCTTCGACAAGCGGGTGAAGGTCCTCGGCTCCAAGAGTTACTCCAACCGCTACCTCGCACTCGCCGCTCTGTCCGGCGAGGCCACCACGATCGAGGGCGCCCTCATCTGCGACGACACGCAGTTCCTCGCGGGCGCCCTGCGTGCCTTCGGCCACGTCGAGGTGGACATCGACGCCGCGGCGGAGCGGATCACCGTCACGGCCACCGGCAGGCCCATGGTGGCCCCGGCCGAAGAGGTGTACGTCGGAGCGGCCGGCACTCCGATCCGGTTCCTGATCTCCATGGCCGCCCACGCCGAGGGGACGACCGTGCTCACCGGTACGGAGCGCATGCAGGAGCGCCCCATGGGCTCCCTGCTCGACGCCCTCCCCGGCGTGGGCGTGACGGCCGAAGCCGTCCGTGGCAACGGGAGCCCGCCGATCAAGGTCACCGGCCCGAGCTTCCGCGGCGGTTCCACCCGGATCAGCGGAGCGGTCAGCTCCCAGTTCACGTCCAGCCTGCTGGTCAACGCCACGCGCGCGGAGCAGGACACCGAGATCCACGTCGTCGACGACCTGGTCTCCAAGCCGTACGTCGAGATGACGATCGCCGCCCTCGCCGAGATGGGCGTCGTGGTCGAGCGTGACGGCTACACCCGCTTCAAGGTCGCCGCCGGCCAGAAGCTGCGCGGCGGCACGGTCGCCGTCGAGCCCGACGCCTCCGGCATGTCGTACTTCCTCGCCGCCGCCGCGGTGCTCGGCGGCACGGTCACCGTCCCGGGCATCGGCAGCGACTCCGAGCAAGGCGACGTCGGCCTCGTCGACGCCTTGGTCCGCATGGGCTGTACGGCCGAGATGACGGCCGACTCCATCACCCTCACCGGCGGGGAACTCCACGGCATCGACATCGACATGGAGACCATGCCCGACGTCGTCCCGACCCTCGCGGTCGTCGCCGCCTTCGCCCGGGGCGCTACGCACATCAGCAACATCGCCAGCCTCCGGATCAAGGAGTGCGACCGCATCGCGGCCGTCACCACCGAACTGCGCAAGATGGGCATCGCCGTCGAGGAGTTCCCCGACGCCATGACCATCACCGGAGGCACGCCGCAGGGCGCGGTCATCGACACCTACGACGACCACCGCATCGCCATGTGCTTCGCCATCGCCGGCCTGCGCACCGAGGGCGTCGTCGTCAAGGACCCCGGCTGCGTCGCGAAGTCCTTCCCGACCTTCTGGAAGACGCTGGACAGCCTGCGCGACGACAACACCACGAGCACCCTGTGAGCGCCGGTACCCCCGGCATTCTGCTGGTGCTCGACGGCTGGGGGCACGCGGAGCCGAGCGAAGCCAACGCTCTGACCGCGGCCTCCACGCCGTACCTCGACGGCCTGATCGCCACCTGCCCGACCGTCTTCGCCGACGCTTCCGGCACCGCCGTCGGGCTGCTCCCCGGAACAGTGGGCAATTCCGAGATCGGCCACATGGTCATCGGCGCCGGCCGCCCCGTCCCGTACGACAGCGTGCTCGTCGAGGAAGAGCTCTCCAGCGGGCGCATGTGCTCGAACGAGACCCTGACCGGGGTGCTGACCCGACTCGCCGCGACCGGCGCAACCCTGCACCTCATCGGACTCTGCTCCGACGGCATGATCCACGCCAACGTGCAGCACCTGCGGGAACTGCTGCGCATCGCCGCGCAGTTCGCGGTCCCGAGGGCCTGCATCCACGCCATCACGGACGGGCGGGACGTCGCCGACCACACGGCCGCCGCCTACCTCCGGCTCGTCGACACGTTCGTCACCGAGGCGGGGGTCGGTGAGGTGGCGACGGTCGCCGGACGCGGGTACGCGCTCGACAAGAGCGGTAACCTCGAACTGACGGAGAAGGTCTCCCTCGCCATCGTCGACGGCAAGGGCGAAGCGGTCGGCGAGCCACAGGAGGCACTGGAGCTGACCCCGCGCGGTGACGAATGGGTGCCGCCCTGCGTCGTCACCGGAGCCGACGGCCGCCCGCTCGGTCCCGTACAGGACGGCGACGCCGTCCTCTTCATGAACTTCCGTAGCGACCGCATCCAGCAGCTCGCGGACGACCTGTACGGCCGGCTCGCCGGCCGGCAAGTCGCCTTCCTCAGCCTCGCGCAGTACGACACCGAGGCGTCCATCCCGTCCCTGGTGCACCGGGCGGACGCGGGCGGCGGCCTCGCCGGCGCACTCGCCGTGCAGGGCGTGCGCTCCGTACGCATCGCCGAGGCCGAGAAGTTCGAGCACGTCACGTACTACCTCAACGGGCGGGACGCGACCGTCGTCCCCGTCGAGGAGCACGTCAGGATCACCGGCGACACGGCCGCCGAGTACACGGCACGACCGGCGATGAACATCGACCGCGTCACCGAAGCCGTGACCTCCGCCGCCGGCCGTGACGACGTCCCCCTCGTGGTCGCCAACCTCGCCAACATCGACGTCGTCGGCCACACCGGTCACTTCGACGCGACCCGCCGGGCCGCCGAGTGCACCGACCGTGCCGTGGAGGCCATCTGCCGCGCCGCACAGGCGACCGGCCGCTGGGTGCTGCTCGTCGGGGACCACGGCAACGCCGAGAAGATGCTCACCGACGCGGCCGCCGGCGGCCGGCCGTACGGCGGCCACACGACCAATCCGGTCCCGGCCGTGCTCGTCCCGGCGGCCGGGCAGCAGACGGGCGTGCCCGCAGGTCCCGCCACCCTCGCCGACATCGCGCCCAGCGTCCTCGCGCTGCTCGGACTCGACCCTGCGCCCCGCATGACCGGGCGGCCGTTGTGGTGAGCCGCGCGGCGTCCGGCCACCTCGAAGACAGTGCGTCCCCTTTCACCTCCACCGGACTGGAGACATCCCGATGACCTCGCGCCCCAGGCTCGCCCTCGTCGGCGACCGCAGCGACCGCGTACCCGCCCATGCCCGATTCGACGAGATCGTCCCTGCCTTCGGTGTCGACGTCGACTGGCTCCCCAGCAGCACCGTGACCGAGGCCGTCGCCGAGTACGACGGAATCTGGGTGGTCCCCGGGTCGCCCTACGTCAGCCAGGCGAACGTGCTCCTCGCCATCCGCACCGCCCGTACCCTCGGCATCCCGTACCTCGGCACCTGCGGTGGCTTCCAGCACGCGCTCATCGAGTACGCCCGCAACGTTCTCGGCATCCAGGACGCGGAGGACGTGCAGTACGACGCGGACGCCTCCACCCCGCTGATCGTCCCGCTCTGCTGCTCGCTCGTGGGCGAGACGGCGCCGCTCCACTTCGCGCCGGGCAGCCGGCTCGCCTCCGCCTACCCGGGCCTGGAGGAGACCGTGGAGACGTACCACTGCAAGTACGGCCTGAACCCGGATTACGAGGACAAGATCCTCGCCGGTTCCCTGCGCATCAGCGGCTGGGACGTGGAGAAGGCGCCCCGCGCGGTGGAGCTGCCCGACCATCCCTTCTTCGTCGGCAGCCTGTTCCAGCCGGAGTTGTCGTCGACGGCGGACCAACTCCACCCGCTCATAAGGGCGTTCCTGGACGCGGTGGAAGAGCGGGCGCGGCGCGGCCATTGACATGGCGATCTCTCTGATTCGATACTTGTTTAAGTAAGGGAAGTTCGAATCAGATGAGCGGAAAGGAAGTGGGCCATGGCCACGAACTCGACCGAGGCGGCCGAGCCGGAGTCCGTCGGCGGTTTCGTCACGGACCCGACCGCCACCGCGGGCGCTTCGCAGGAGGGCTGCTGCGGCGAGCCGGCCGACGACACCGGTGCGGTCGCCGGCGGTCAGGGCGGCGGCTGCTGTGGTGAGCCCGGCGGCGGCTGCTGAGGAAGACGCCCCAGATGAAGGACATGGCCCAGGGCCAACCCGTCGCGGCGCAGTCGGCCGCGGACGGGTTCGACGCGCACCGCGCCCTGATGACGATCCAGACCCTGTGCATGCCGGACATGCAGGGGCGCGCGCCCGGCACGGCCGGCCACGACCTGGCCACCGAGTTCCTCGCTGCGGAGCTGAAGGCGTACGGCCTCGTGCCCGGGCTCGACAGCTTCGCCATCCGCGAGATCATGCGACTGTCGGCCCAGCCCACCTTCCGGGCGCAGGGTGCGCGGCTCGACCGCGAGCTCGTCCACCGCGCCGAATTCGCCGAGCACCCCCGCTCGGGACCGATGCCCGGCCCCGTCACCGGTACGGTCTCCGAGGACGCGGGAGCGGGGCAGTGGGCAGCTCTGCCCGCAGTCCCTCGGGGAAACGCCTTCGCGGAGCTCGCCGACGCCCTGGTGTCGCGCGGCGGGGTGGGCATCCTCACCGCGCAGAACGCGGACGCCTCCGGGTTCCTCACCAAACGGGTCCAGGGGCCGCCCCCGGTCGGCCTCCCCGTCGTGGCCGTACGGCCGGACCTGCTGGCCGACGTGGTCGGCGGCGTGGTCACCGCCCATGTCCCGCTGGTCCGCGTGCCCGCCACAGGCACGAACATCGTCGCCACCCTGCCGGGCAGCGACCCGGAGGCGAAGCCCATCCTCCTCACCGCGCACTACGACGGTGTCGGTTCGGATCCCCAGCGGCACTTCCCGTGCGCGGGCGACAACGCCAGTGGGACCGCGGTGCTGTGCGAGGTCGCCCGCGTGCTGACCTCGTCCGCGCCGCTGCCCCGGCCGGTCGTCTTCGCCCTGGTCGACGCCGAGGAGATCGGCACGCTCGGCTCCGGGCACCACGCACGCGCACTGCGCGCAGCGGGTGTCGAACCCGACGCGCTCAACCTCGACATGGCCGGCAAGTTCAACGGCAGGATCGCGATCGAGCTCGGACCGGCTGACCCGGCCCCCCGGCACATCATCGCCGCACTCGACAGCGCCGGGCGACACCTCGGCATCCAGCTGTACGCGGGAACGGTGTCGTCCGACAACCGGCGCTACGCGTCCGCCGGATTCGCCGCCGCAGGCATCGGAGTCGGGGCGGCCCACTACCACTCGCCGCTCGACGGCCCCGAGCGGATCGAGCCCGACGCGCTCAGCAAGGCGGGAAGCCTCGTCCTGGAGACGATCCGCCGCCTCGCCCCCCAGTACTGACCCTTTCACCCTCGTTCTCGATCAGGAGCATCGCCATGGCCGCGTCTCAGCAGTCCGTCTCCACCCAGCTCATCCAGCTCGCCCCCACGGTCGGCGAGCACCACGCCGCCTTCTCCAAGAGCTACCAGGACTTCTTCGGCTCCGTCTTCGACCACGAGGCGCTGGAGCCCAAGACCCGCGCCGCCGTCGCCCTCTGCGCCGCGCTCATGCAGGACCGCGAGGAGACCGTGCGGTCCTTCCTCGCCGCCGCGAAGAAGCTCGGGCTGAAGAACGAGGAGATAGGCCAGATCGCCGGCATCGTCGAGGCGATGAAGCTCGACGCGCTGCAGCGCCCCGCCGTCCAGGCCGTCGCCGCCGCGGCGAAGAAGGCCAACACCTGCTGCTGACACCGGCTTTCTTCCATCCGACCTCACCTCGAAGGGCCGCAGCACGTGATTGATCCATCCAACAGTGGCGCCGGCTCGGTCGTCGTGCTCGGTGGCCGCAGCGAACGGGAATTCGCCCTCGTGCGCGATCTCGGGTACCGCGTGGTGCTCGTGGACGAGCAGGTGCCGTGGCACTGCATGCCCTGGGTCGACGCCCACGTGGACGTCGCGCTCGACGACTGGGACGCGGTGGCCGCAGCGATACGCGCCGAGCTCGGCGTCGAGGCGCCCGTGGCCGTGCTCACCCACACGGAACCGCGACTGCCGCTGATGGCCCACCTGGGCTCGCTCCTCGTCGACAGCCCCCGGGGCCTCGACGAGACCGCGGCGACGAACTGCCGTGACAAGTGGCGCACCCGGACGGTGCTGAGCGAGGCGGGTCTGCCCGTACCCCGGTTCATGCTCGCCACCACCGTGGAGGAGGCGATCGAGGCGGCCGAGGGCATCGGATACCCCGCGGTCGTCAAGCCCCGGGACGGGGCAGGCGCGTTCGGGGTGCGGTGCTGCCGCGACGAGCGCGAGCTGCGCGCAGCCGTCGGCATCCTGTCCGAGACTCCGGCAGGCTTCCTGACCGGGGCTCTGATCGAGGAGTACGTCGACGGGCCCGAGTACGCCGTGCAGACCCTCACCCAGGACTCCGAGACCAGTGTCCTCAGCGTTTTCCGGCAGCGCATGACGCCGCCGCCCGTCTTCGTCGAGCTGGGATACGAGCACCCGAGCGGCCTGTCGGCGGACGAGCGCGCCGAGTTGGAGGGCCTCACGCGGGACGTTCTCGCCGCCCTGGGGGTGCAGGACTGGATCAGCCACACCCAGATCCGGCGCGGCCCGGACGGCTTCCGCGTCATCGAGGTCAACGCGCGACGGCCCGGAGGCCGTCTCGTCGAGATGACCACCGCCGTCAGCGGCGTCGACATGACGGAGGCGGTCACACGTCAGGCCCTGGGGCTGCCGCAGTCCGATGCGCAGGACACCGTGCCGTACGCGCGCTACGCGAGCATCGTCTTCGACACCGCGGGCACGCTCCTGTACGACGAAGTCGACCCGGCGACGGAGCCGTTCAGTCCCCTCGTCGAGGTCGAGGTCGAACCCGGTGAGACCGTCCGGCCCAAGGAGCATCCGAACGGCGGTGTCTACGGCCGCATCGTGGTCTACGGCCAGACGCCCGAGGAGCTCGACCGGGCGGAGCAGGAGGTCCGCAGAGCCCTGAGTCTGCAAGTGGTGTTCGGAGACGGCCTCGGTCCGGCGCAGACCGACAGCCGCGAGTTCAAGTCGTGCTGCTGAGGTGGCGCAGATGACACGCACCGAACCCGCCCCGGAGATCTTGAGGACGCACCGGACCGAGGTGCGGACCTCGATACGGACGGTCGACGCCGAGCAGTGGAACCGCGTCGTCGCCCGGGCCGGCGGCACCGTCTTCCACACGTGGGAGTGGCTCGCGGCCTTCGAGGACGCCCCACCGGGCCGCTTCGAGCCCCGCCATCTCATGGCCTACCACGGAGACGACCTCGTGGGCGTGTGCCCGGCGTACGTGGTGCACGACTGCCCCCGGCTCTCGTATCTGACGGACCTCGCCCCGTTCGACCCGGGCGGTCCCGTACTCCTCGCCCACAGCCTCGCGGCGCTCGACGGCGGACCGCTCGCCGTGCCCGGCCACGAGGACGCGCTCGTCTCTCTGCTCGGCGCCCTGGAAGTGACCGCAGGCGAGGACGGCATACGGACATGGGGCGTGGCGAACGCTCCTGCGGGCGACCTCAGCGGGCTGCTGCTGCGGCACGGCTACGCCACCGCCCACATCACGACTTCGTACCGCTGCTCCACCGATGTGCCCTCCGTCGCGGACTACTGGGGCTTCGCCCCGGGGCGCCTGCGCCGCAAGCTGGAGAAGGAACGCCGCGTCTCCGGCCGCGCGTACACCGTGGCGGAGGCGCCTGCGGACGCGGACACCCTCGTGCGCCTCCTGCACTCCATCCTCGAGAACCGTGGAACACCCACGGACGTATTGCCCGAGGCGTTCCTCCACGCAGTCAAGGCCCGCCTCGCTCCGTACGAGCGGATGGTGACCGCCGCCGACGCCGACCAGCAGACCGTTGCGGTCTTCGCCGGCTGGCAGTTCGCCCAGAAGTGGTCGATGTGGCTGGCCGGGCTCGACACCGAGCGGCTCCCGCACTTCGTTCCCTACCGGGCGATGGCCGCCCGCCTCATCGAGGGCGCCATAGCGACCGACGTCGGCTCCATCGACCTCGGCCGGTCCAACGGCGTGGAGAAGCGCAAGCTCGGCGCCCGTCCCGTCCCGCTCTACCTCGCCCTCAACACCCACGACCGCGCCGAGCGAGCCGCCCTGCACGCGGCCTGCCGACGCCTCGAAGAACGGTGTCAGGGCGCGGATGAGCAACTCGACATGGTCAAGCGGTGCTGCTGATGAAGACCGACTCCGTCGCCGACACGCGACCGAGCGTGGCGTGCCTCTCGGGACGCCGCGTCGTCGACGTCCTCACCCGTCTTGACGTGCGGTCCGTCCTGCTCGACAACCCCACACCGCTCGACCTCGCCTGCAAGGTCGACGTCGCCCTGGACATCGACCTGGACGACTGGGACGCCGCCGAGGCGGCACTGCGCCGGCTCCACGCCGGCCGCCCGCTCGACGCGGTCTTCAGCGTCTACGACGCGCACGTGCCGCTGGCCGGCTATCTGGCCGCGCGGCTCGGCACCCGCGGGCTCGACCTCCGGGCCGCGCTCGCCTGCCACGACAAGATCCGCATGCGGATGGTGCTCGCCGGCGGGGGAGTGCGCGTCCCGGACCATCTGACGGCGACCGACCCGGCCGATGCCGCAGCCGCCGCCCGGCGCCTCGGCCTGCCCGTCGTGGTCAAGAAAGCGACCGGTTCCCGAGGGCGGGGCAGCATGCTCTGCCGCAGCTCCGAGGACGTGGCCCGCGCTGTCGAGGTTCTCGGCCCCACCGCGCTCCTCGTGGAGCGCGCGGTCGAGGGACCCGAGTACGCCGTGCAGAGCATCACCAGCGACGGCAGGACCGAGGTCGTCGGCATCCTCGCCCAGTACGTGGGAACCGGTCCCCGGCAGGTCGAGACGGGATACGACTTCCCGAGTGGACTCAGTTCCGAGCGGGAGGCCGAGGTGGCGTCCTTCGTCACCCGCGCCCTGGCCGTTCTCGGCTTCGACCACGCCGTCTCCCACACGCAGGTACGGCTCACGGAGGACGGCCCCGTCCTCATCAATGTCGCCGCCCGGCCGCCCGGCGGGCAGCTGTGCGCCGCGACCGAGCGCACCAGCGGCATCGACCTCACACGCGCCGCCGCCGAGATCGCCCTCGGGGTCCCCGTCACGCGCGTGACGCCCACCGCGACCGGAGTCCTGTACCGGTGCGTCACCTCCGACAGCCCCGGCACGGCCTGGTACGACCTCGGCGGCATCGACGTACCCGCCGTCACGCTCGACGTCGAGCCCGGCGACAGCGTGCGCAGTGTCGACGACCCGGACGGCGGCAGCTACGGCCGCATCGTGGTCTACGGCGACGACCCCGCGGAGCTGGAGAGCCGGTACCGCGCCATCTTCGAATCGCTCCGACTCCACGTCGAGCCCGACAACCAGCAGGTGACGCTCCCATGACCCCTCGCATCCTCGTCCTCGGCGGCCGGCGCACGGTGCGGCAGCTGAAGGAACACACCGACTACGACGTCGTGTTCGCCGAGGAGAACATGACGATCGAGCAGCTCATGCTCGCCGACTACCCGCTGGAGGTCGACTTCGACGACTGGGACGACGCCGTCGCCCTGGTCGCCGCGGCCCACGCCGACCGGCCCATCGACGCCGTCGTCACGGGAGTCGAGCGCCTGGTCCCTCTTGCCGGACGGCTGCGCGCCGAGCTGGGGCTCGACCACGGGATCACCGAGCAGGCCGCCCGCGACTGCATCGACAAGGCGGCCACCCATCGGCTCCTGGCGGAGGCGGGCGTCCCCGTGCCCCGTAGCCGCGTGGTCGCGGGCGCTGGAGAAGGCGCCGAGGCCGCCGAAGAGCTCGGCCTGCCCGTGGTCGTCAAACCGCGTGACGCCTCCAGTGCCGCGGGCCTCAAGTACTGCGAGAGCCGCGAGGACGTGGAGCAAGCGGTCGGCGACATCCTGAAGGCGGGCCGTGACACGGCGCTCATCGAGGAATACGTTACCGGGCCCGAGATAGGCGTCTTCGCCTCCCGGGTCGGAGGGCGGACCCGGGTCGTGTGGGTCGTCGAGGGGGAGGTCGGCCCGCCTCCGACCTTCGTCAAGGTCGGGGGGTTCTTCCCGAGCCGCCTCGACGAGGAACAGCTCTCCGAACTCGAAGACCTCGCGGACCGCGTCCTCGCGGCCGTCGGCCTCGACGACTGGGCCGCGGCCCTCCAGTTCACCCTCACGTCGGACGGCTGGCGCGCCGGCGAAGTCAACCCGCGCGTGCCCGGCGGGCAGGCGGTCGAGATGATCCGGTCGACCACCGGCTACGAACCGAGCCTGATCGCCACCGAGGCCGCCCTGGGCCGGCACGCGGAACCCGGGGCACTCAAGGCGCCCTGCGGGCTCTACCGCAGCATCGTCTTCGACGGCAGTGGGCGCATCGACTACGACGCGCAGGCTGCCGGATCGCTGAGCGGGCTCGAGTCCCCGGTGCCGCCGTTCGTGGAGTTCGACGTCAAGCCCGGCGACGCCGTGCTCCCCGTCGAGCACCCCAAGGGCGGTGCGTTCGGCCGCATCGTGCTCGCCGGCGAGAGCCTGGAGCAGTTGGAGCGCGACTACGCGAAGGTCCGCGAACAGCTCGCCGTCCGGCTGGTCGACGACGCGGCGGCCGATGCCGCCGTGGACCGTGCGCACACCAGCTGCTGCTGACGACTTCTGCTCGGTGGAGATCTGTTGACGGTCAACCGGACACGTGATTCGATACTTTTGAAATTATCGAATCAAAAACCAGGGAGGAGGAAGACATGGCTGACGACATGGTCGGCTCGGGCTGCTGCGAGACCAGCGGCGCCGAGGACGTCGCCGAGGACGGCCAGGAGTGCGGGTGCGCCTGCGCCTGCTGCGACTGATCCCGTCCCGGGACGCTACGGCGGGCCGCACCCGACGGGTGCGGCCCGCTGACAACCACCAACTCACAAGACTCCAGAGGGGGCACGACGTTGAACGACTCGCTTCGCGCGCTGCGCTTCATCTATGGCTACCCGCTGCGCTACCGCCGCGAGATCATCACCGCCACGGTGATCATGTTCATCGGCCTCCTGGGCAACATCGCCGTGCCCCTCCTGACCCGCTACGCCATCGACGTCGGCGTCCTGGGCGGGAAGTCGAGCAGCCTGCTGATCACCTCGGTCGGGGTGCTCGCCGCCGGCGCCGCCACCACGGCCCTGCTGCACTACGGCAAGCGCATGCGGTTCACCGTCGCCAGCAAGGCCGTCAATGATCTCCGCGAGGACCTGGTGCGCAAGATGATGCGCCTGGGTCCCGCCGACGTCGCCGAGGCATCCGGTGGCCGCGCGCTCACCCGGCTCATCTCCGACGCCGTCTCGGTCCGCGGCCTCACCAACGGCGGCCTGCTCGAACTGCTCAACCAGCTACTCGTCATGCTCGCCATGCTGATCACGGCGCTCATCATCGACCTGCGCACGACAGTGCTGGCCTCCATCCCGCTGATCTTCGTCGTCATCGGGAACTTCACTGTGCAACTTCGCCTGCAGCGCGCGTTCATCGAGTTGAAGAGCCAGTTCACCAAACTCCTCGCCGGTGTCGGCGAATCACTCGCCAACATCAACGTGGTCAAGTCGTACGGCCGCGAGGCGGACGCCTCCGAACGTCTGAACAAGGTCAACGAGGCCCACACGGCCCGCGACGGCCAGATGAAGCGCACGTACAGCCGCTGGGAAGCCATCCTGAACGTCATCGGGGGCCTGCCCACGCCGATCGCCCTGTGGGTCGGCGGCAACGCGGTCCTGGACGGCAGGAGCACGGTCGGTGACCTGGTCGCCGTCGTCGCTCTCGTGATGATGTTCCAGATGAGCGTCCACATGCTCGCCATGCACGTGAACGGTGCGTTCCGCAGCGTCGTCACCGCACAGCGCCTGCTCCGCGTCATGGACGCCCGTTCCGTGATCGCCACCGGAGAGGGCAGCACCGACGTTCCCGCCGTGGGGGGGATTCACGCCTCGGGCATCGACGTCGACGTCGCCGGCCGCCGGATCCTGGACAGGGCCGAGTTCCGCGTCGAGCCCGGCGAGGCCGTCCTGCTGACCGGTCCCACCGGCAGCGGCAAGTCCACCCTGCTCCACGTGCTGGCCCGACTGCGCGACCCCGAGGCCGGCAGCGTCACGTACGACGGAGTGGACGCCCGCACGTACGAGTCCGAGGCACTGCGCCGCCGGATCGTCTGTCTGCCCCAGCGCCAGTGGATCTTCGAGGGCACTCTTGAGGACAACGTCCGCTTCGCCCGCCCCGAGGCCACCCGCCAGGAGATGACCGACGCCGTCGAGGCCGCCGGACTTTCCCACATTCCGCTGGACCGGCGCTTCGGCGCCACCACCCTGGACCTCTCCGCGGGCGAGCGCCAGCGGATCGGCCTGGCCCGCGTGCTCCTCGTGGACCCCGACATCCTGCTGCTCGACAACCCCACGGCGAACCTGGACGCCGAAACCGAGGCCGCGCTCCTGGAAACGGTCCTCCGGGTCCGCCGGGGCCGCACCCTGGTCATCGCCTCCCAGCAGCCGGCCGTCGCCGGCTACGTCGACCGCACCATCAGCCTCGCCTCCCCGGAGTCTTCCGCGGACGCCACGGCCACCCTCGCGGGCGCGACCACCGCGGACGGAGGAAGGGAAGCATGACCACCACGTCGATTCAGGCTACCGAGCCACTCCCGGACGAGCGTGAGGCACGACGGGCTCTCCTCCGCGCCGTACGCCGCTTCCTCCCCTACCTGCGCCCCCACTGGGGTTGGCTGACGGTCGCCACGTCCATGGCCGTCGTCAACACCATCGTCACGATCGCCGTGATGTACACGGTGATGGCCGGCATCGGTCACATCGTCATCGGCGACATGGAGGCCGTCCGGTCGACGGCACTCAACTTCTTCCTGCTGACCGTCCTCGACAACATCATCCGCATCACCTACAACTCGGCGATGATCCGGGTGAACGAGCGGCTGACGGTCACCATCCGCAACGACCTCGTGGCCCGCCTGCACAACGTCCAGCTCTCCCGGCACGTCGCCCAGGAGAGTGGCGCGTGGGTCACACGGGTCCTGTTCGAGGCCAACCGTTTCCGCGGCTTCCTGACCAAGACGCTGATGGAGATCACCAACAGCGTCATCTGGTTCATCGCCTTCGCCGTCTTCCTGCTCGCCCTCAGCCCTCTGGTCGCCCTGCCCACGCTCTTCACGATCCCGCTGATGGTGTGGATCGCGGTGAAGTGGACGGCGCGCCTGCGACCCGACACCCGTGCCCAGCGCGAGGGCTGGGACCAGATGGTCGGCTACCTCAACCAGAGGATCGACGGCCTCGCGGACATCCGCGCCTTCGGCCAGGAGGAGGCGGTCCTCGCCGATCTCCGCCGGCGCTCGGAGGAGTACAGCGAGGTCCACAACCGGCTCTCCCGCAAGCGGCTGTGGCTCACCTCGCACCTCGGCTTCAGCGTCTTCCTCGCCCTGGCCCTGCTGATCTTCTTCGGCGGCCTCCAGATCATCAACGGGCACCAGCTGGGATCCGGGTTCTTCTTCGACATGGCCTCCGGCATGATGCCGATGACCTGGATGCTCATGGGCACCAACACGATGATGGCGTCCATGGGCATGGCCTCCGGCACCGCCCTGGCGGCCGGCACCCTCGCCGCGTTCGCCCTCTTCGTCAAGCGCATGCTGAACCCCGTGCGCGACCTCGCCAACCAGCTGGGTCAGACATCCGACATCGCCGCCTCCGCGCAGCGGATGCTCGACGTGCTCGACCTGGAGGAGGAGCAGAGCGGTTCCGGCACCCTGCCGCCCGTCGAAGGAACGGTCGACGTCGACGACGTCACCTTCGCGTACGGCGACGGGCCCGACGTCCTCCACGGCATCAGCCTGCACGCCGAGCCGGGCCGGCACATCGGCATCGTCGGCACGAGCGGCGCCGGCAAGAGCACCCTGATGCAGCTGCTCGTCCGCCTGTACACACCGACGAGCGGTGCCATCCGCATCGACGGCCACGACCTCGCCGACATCAGCAGCGCCTCGGTCCGCTCCCAGGTGCTTCTGGTCACCCAGGAGGCCCAGCTCTTCGACGGCACCGTCACCGAGAACATCCTGTTCGGCCGACCCGACGCCACCGAAGAGCAGGTTGTCCAGGCGGCCGAAGCCGTCGGTGCCCACGAGGTGATCTCCGCTCTGCGCGACGGCTACAAGACCCGGGTCGGCGAAAGAGGTTCGCGCCTGTCCGTCGGCGAGCGCCAGATCATCGCCCTCGCGCGGGCCATGCTCGTCGACCCGCGCATCATCGTCCTCGACGAGGCCATCTCCAGCGTCGACCCCGACCGCCAGCGCCTGGTCTTCCGCGCGATCCGGCGCCTCCTCGAAGGCCGCACGGCGATCGTCGTCGCCCACTGGATGACCCTCATCGAGGACCTCGACGAGGTCTTCGTCCTGGAGGACGGCCGCATCGTCGAGTCCGGCCTCCCCGTCGAACTGCTCACCGCGGGTGGGCGACTCACCGAGCTCTGCCAGGCCCACGAGGGCCGCACCGGCAAGAACACCACAGGAAAGGACAACGCCCATGTCTGACACCAACCTCGGCAACATGTTCTGGGACGCCGCCCAGGGGAACGCGGCCCCGACGGTCGAGGCGCCGAAGGCGTCGTCGTGCTGCGGCCCCAAGCCCGCCGCCGAAGCCGCCGCCCCCGCCGCGACGGAGAAGGCGGAGCAGACCGCAGCGCCGAAGAAGTCGTCCTGCTGCGGCCCGAAGCCCGCCGCCGACGCCGCCGAGGCCCCCAAGAAGTCGTCGTGCTGCGGCCCGAAGCCCGCCGCCGACGCCGCCGAGCCCGCCGAGGCCGGGGCCGCGGCCCCGAAGAAATCCTCCTGCTGCGGCTGACCCCTTTCCACCCCACTTCGAAGGAGTGCAGATGACCTGGCGCACGGCCACCACCCAGCCCGCCGTACGCGGCACGAACGCGGCCCGGCGGGCTGGGCCCCGTACCCCCGAGGGGGCGGTGCGCCTGGCCGCCGTGACGAGCGCGGCCCTGGCCGCGGCACTCGTCACCGGATGCAGCACGACGACTCCTGCGTCCGCCGGCACCTCCGGTGGTACGGACCTCGACGCGAGTTGCCGGGCCACCAAGTCCGACAACGGTCTTGAGATCACCTTCGCGGTCAGCCCTTGCCCGGCCAAAGGCGGCGGCGCGGCCGGCACGGCGACCATCACCGTCAAGGACGCGGCGGGCAAGGCCGTGGAGGGCGCGAAGGTAGAGATCAACCCCGAGATGCCCAACATGAAGATGAAGGGCGGCAACCAGTCCGCCCGAGCCAAGGGCGACGGCTACGAGGCCAAGCTCGTCCTGGGCATGCCCGGCGACTGGCACCTGACGGTGGTCGTCACGCCCGCCTCCGGCAAGGCCTCGACCACGGCGTTCAACGTGAAGGCGGAGTAGACGCCGTGCTCAGTACCCGCGCGCGGACCCTCCCCGCATCGAGCACCGCCGCCCTGGACGCGCACGTCAAGGCCCTGCTCGCGGACGGCGCCGACATCATCAACCTCACCGGCGGAGAGCTCGACTTCCCCACTCCCGAGCAGGCGGCGGACGGGGCGCGACGAGCGATCGCCGAGGGCCGTACGCGGTACACCCCCGTCGCCGGCATCGGACCCCTCCGTGAGGCGATCGCCCAGCGGCTCGCCACCCGATGGGGCTGCTCCTACGAAGCGAACCAGATCGTCACCACGAACGGCGCCAAGCAGGCCCTCGCCCAGATCTTCACCGTGCTGTGCGAGCCCGGCGACGAGGTGATCCTGCCGGCCCCGTACTGGGTGAGCTTCCCGCACATGATCGCCCTCGCCGGGGCCGTTCCCGTCGTCATCGACACGGCCGACACCGGCTTCAAGCTCACTCCCGAGGCGCTCAGGGAGCGGATCACCCCGAAGACGAGGGTCCTCCTCCTCAACAGCCCCTCGAACCCGACCGGTGTCGTCTACGACCGCTCGGAACTCCGGGCGCTGACGGCCGTCGCCGTCGAGCAGGACCTCGTCATCGTCAGCGACGAGATCTACGGAGACCTCGTCCACGAGGGAGCCACCTTCACGAGCGCGGCCTCCCTCGGCCCGGACGTCGCCGAGCGGACGGTGACCATCGGTGGCTTCTCCAAGACGTACGCGATGACCGGCTGGCGCATCGGCTTCGCCGCCGCTCCCGCGGCCGTCGCCGCGGCCCTCTCGGCCGTGCAGGGACACACCAGCTCTGCCCCCTCCTCCATCTCCCAGTACGCCGCGCTCGCCGCCCTGACCGGTGACACCGACACGGAACTCGCCCGTCGCGCGGCGGAGCTCAACGTCCGGCGGACGCTGATGACGGACGGCCTCGCCGACCTGCCGCCCCTGCGGCTGACCGGCCGGCCGCAGGGCGGATTCTTCGCCTTCGTCGACGTCCGGGGTCTCTACACCCGGCCCGACGACGATGCGGGCACGGTCGCCCGCGACCTCCTGGAACACGCGGGCGTCGCGGTCATGCCCGGGCGGGATTTCGCCGCCCCCGACCACGTGCGCCTCTCGTACGCGGTCGGCACCGAGGACATCTCCCAGGCACTGCACCGCATCGGCACCTACCTGAAGACCATCAACGAACGGAGCCCTTCATGAGCGACATCGCCACCACCGTCTTCGACGTCCGCGGCATGACCTGCGGCGGCTGCGCCAAGCGCATCCGCACCGCCATCGAGACGGACCTCGGCGACGGCACCGAGGTGGTCGTCGACCACAAGGCGGGCCGGGTCACCGTCACCGCGCCCGGGGGTGTCGACGCCGAGTCGGTCCAGGCCGCCGTCGAGCGCACGGGATACGAGTTCGCCGGAACGGCCGCGTGAACCCGCCCGCGAAGCTCGCCCTGTTCGCCGTCGGCCTCGTCGCCTGCTTCGGCGTCTCGTTCCTGCTCGGCAGCGCGCTGCCGCCCCTGTAACCCCAGTCCATCGTCTTGAAGGAGTACGCAGTCATGGCAGGCACTGCCACGACGGCACCAGCCCTGGTCACGCTCGACATCGGCGGCATGACCTGCGGTGCCTGCTCGGCTCGGATCGAGAAGAAACTCAACCGGCTCGAGGGTGTGACCGCCGAGGTCAACTTCGCCCTTGAACGGGCCCATGTCAGCTTCGACGAGCGGCACTCGGTCGACGACCTCATCGACACGGTGGTGAAGATGGGCTACACCGCCGAGCTCCCGCCGCCTCCCCGGGCGGCGGCCTCGGCGTCGGACACGGTGGAGACGGCCGAAGAAGCCGCGGACCGCGAGCTGGCGGCCATGCGGCAGCGCATCCTCATATGCCTCGCGCTCACCGTGCCGGTCATCGCGATGGCCATGGTCACGCCGCTCCAGTTCGACAACTGGCAGTGGTTGTCGCTCACCCTCGCCGCACCGGTCGCCGTCTGGGGCGCCTGGCCGTTCCACACCGTGGCCTGGAAGAACCTCAAGCAGGCCGCCGGGACGATGGACACGCTGGTGTCGGTCGGCGTCCTGGCCTCCTTCGGCTGGTCCCTGTACGCCCTGTTCTTCGGCTACGCCGGCATCACCGGCATGCAGATGCCGTTGCTGATGATTCCCACCCCCGGCCAGGGCCTCCACCACATCTACCTGGAGGTCGCCACCTCCCTGACGCTCTTCGTTCTGGTCGGCCGCTACGCGGAACACCGTGCCAAGCGCCGGGCGGGCAGTGCGGTCCGCGCTCTGCTCGAACTCGGAGCCAGGGACGTCACCGCTGTGCGCGCGGGTCAGGAGGTCACCCTCCCGATCGGTGAGCTCCGCGTGGGCGACCATTTCGTGGTCCGTCCCGGAGAGAAGATCGCCACGGACGGCGTGGTCGTGGAAGGCACCTCCGCGGTCGACGCGTCGATGCTGACGGGGGAGAGCGTCCCGCAAGAGGTGACCGTCGGCGACGGCGTCGTCGGCGCCACCGTCAACACCAGCGGCCGTCTAACGGTCCGCGCCGAGCGAGTCGGTGCGGACACCCAGCTCGCCCACATCAGCCGGCTCGTCTCCGAAGCCCAGGCGGGCAAAGCACCCGTGCAGCGGCTCGCCGACCGAATCGCCGCCGTCTTCGTCCCCGTGGTCGTCGCCATCGCCTTCTGCGTCGGTGGCTTCTGGATCGGCAACGGAGGGGACGCGGCCGTCGCGCTCACCGCGGCCGTGGCCGTCCTCGTCGTCGCCTGCCCGTGCTCCCTCGGACTCGCCACCCCGACCGCCCTGCTCGTCGGCACCGGGCGCGGCGCCCAGCTCGGCATCGTGATCCGCGGACCTCAGGTCCTGGAATCCACCCGTCGCATCGACACCGTCCTCCTCGACAAGACCGGCACGGTCACCACCGGCAAGATGCGCCTCGTCGAGACCGTCTGCGGCGAGGGCACCACCCGCGAGGAACTGCTCACCCTCGCGGGGGCGTTGGAGCACTCCTCCGAACACCCCATTGCCACCGCGGTCACGACCGCAGCCAGGGAAGCGACCTTGGACCTGCCCCCGGTCGCCGACTTCCGGGCCAACGCAGGCTTCGGCGTGGTGGGCACGGTCGACGGCCGCGAGATCATCGTCGGCCGACCGGGCTGGGTCGGCGAACGGATGAGCACGCCGGACAGTCTCCGAAGCCGCCTCGACGAGATCGAGCGCAGCGGCCACACACCCGTGGCCGTCGGCTGGGACGGGCGCCTGCGCGGACTCCTCCTCGTCGCCGACGAGGCCAAGCCCACCAGCCGTCGTGCCGTCGACGAGATGCGCGGCCTGGGCCTCAACCCCATCCTGCTGACCGGCGACAGCAAGGGCGCGGCTCGCCGTATCGCCGACCAGATGGGCATCACCGAAGTCGAGGCGGAAGTCCTGCCCCAGGACAAGGCCGCCGTGGTGCGCCGCCTGCAGGACGCGGGCCGGAACGTGGCCATGGTCGGCGACGGCATCAACGACGCCGCCGCGCTGGCCCAGGCCGACCTCGGCATCGCCATCGGCGGAGGAACCGACGCTGCCATCGAGGCGAGCGACATCACCCTCGTACGGGGCGACCTGCGCGACGCCGCCGACGCGGTCCGCCTCTCGCGGCGCACCCTCGGGACGATCAAGGGCAACCTGTTCTGGGCGTTCGTCTACAACCTCGCCGGCATCCCCCTCGCGGCGTCCGGCGTCCTCAACCCGATGATCGCGGGTGCGGCCATGGCGCTGTCCAGCATTTTCGTCGTGAGCAACAGCCTCAGGCTGCGCGGGTTCAAGCCGTCCTTGCGGGGTGACGACGAGAAGGCCGGGGCCGAGGTCCTGCCCCCCGCACGTCCCAGCCCGGCGGCGGTCTCGTGATCGTCAGTTCCATGAGTCTGCCGATGGCCCTCGTCGACGTCGACCAGGCGTTGAGCGGCGGCTGGCGGACGTACGAGAACGAGGTGGACCTCATCCGGGTCCAGGACCCGCCCGCGGAGTCCTGGCCCCGGCTGAGGGAGGCCGGATTCCTGCCCAAGCCGCAGGTGGTCGCCTGGCGGGCCGGGGTCCTGGAGACCGAGGAGCAGTACCTCGGAACGCTTTCCGGGAAGGACCGCTACGACATCCGGACGGCCTATCGCCGGGCCGGCGAGGGCGACCTGGACGTGGGGGCGGAGCCGCTGACGGTCGGCCTGCTCGACGAGTTCCTGGAGTTGTACGAGAGCCAGGTCGCGACCATGCGTCATGGCTGGGCTGTCGCAGTCGAGCAGCGGGGGAGCATCCTCGCCGAGGCCGAGGCCTACTCCGCGGTCACGGTTCGTTCGCACGGGACGCTCGTCGCTGCCTGCCTGAACCAGGACGTCCCGGCCAAGGACGAGATCCGGGCGCGCTTCTCGGCCGTGAGCTCGGACCGGCGCCACGACAGCCTGGCCCGTCTCCTGTACTGGGAAATGCTGCGTGAGGCACGAGTGAGGAAACGGCGCTGGGCCATACTCGGCCGGGACATCAACCTCTACGGCCATGTGGTCAAGCCCGGGCTGTTCAGCTTCAAGTCGAGACTCGGCTTCACCGCCGTACCGGGGCAGTTGCTGGAGCCGGGCAGCGGATCGCACCAGGCCGACCGGGTGATTCGGTTGACCGAACTCACCGACCCGACGCTGCTGTTGTCATACGCGCCGGCGGCCGGGGAGGCGGCGGCCGTGACCGCTCCGCTGCACCTGAACCTGTTCACCCCGTCGGAGGACCTCGACGCACGTCCCTATCGCGGTGTCGGTCTCGCCGACACCACCGTGCACCACGTACGTCCCGCCTGATGCCGCGGGCGGGCATCGTGATCACCCGCCGTACACGGTGCCCGCCCGCTTCACGTCTGTGTCAGGCGCGAGCCGGCATGGCGAGAACGGACGCCAGGGCGACGAAGACGCCCGGGTCCACCCGGTAGTAGACCCAGCTGCGCCGACGCTGCGAGGTGAGCAGCCCGGCCTCGCGGAGCTTCTTCAGGTGGTGGGAGACCGTCGGCTGGGAGACGCCCACGTCTGCGATGTCGCAGACGCACGCCTCGCCGGCGGGGTGGGAGGCCACGCGCGACAGCAGCCTCAGCCGGATCGGGTCGGCCAGTGCCTTGAAGAGGTTGGCCAGTCGTTCGGCATCCAACGTCGAGAGCTCCGCCGAGATGAGTGGAGAGCAGCACGGGACTGTGCCTCGCGACGGAAGGACGACCTCGGGACCCGTACTCAGGTTCGACATGCTTCTATTTTTGCATGTATCGAATTACAGCCGCAATGGATTGTCGGCTTCGTTGTGCGTGCCGGGTGGACGGCGGCTGCCCGGTGCGAGCTGCTCGACTCCGGACCTGCCTGCTGCGGGAGTGACGCCGAGTGCGCGGCGACGCCGTTCGAGGCGGTGGGCCGTCGATGTCGCCTCGGAGGTGCCTACGGGGCGCTTATTCGACGTTCTTCTATGTTGACACTTGTCGATGTATGCGGCAGGCTGGCCTCAGATTAGATACTCGTCTAATCAACGGAGCGGGGGTACCTCCCGCCGACAGCGAAGGACAGAGCCCGATGACCACCATCGATGCCGCTGAACTCCCCGTCGTCGTCATCGGAGCGGGCCCCATCGGCCTCGCAGCCGCGGCCCACCTCGTGGACCGGGGCCTGAACCCCCTGGTGCTCGAAGCCGGGGACGCCGCCGGGGCCGCGGTGCGCGACTGGTCCCACGTGCGGCTGTTCTCCACTTGGGACGAGGTCATCGACCCGGCCGCCGAGAAGCTCCTCGCGGCGAACGGGTGGCAGCGACCCGACGGCGCCGCCTACCCCACCGGCGGCGACTGGGCCGAGTCGTACCTCCAGCCCCTCGCCGACGCACTCGGCGACCGCGTCCGCCCGGGAACCACCGTGACCGGCATCTCCCGCGCCGGCCGTGACCGTGTCGTGGACGTCGACCGCGAGGACCAGCCGTTCCACGTCCACGCCGTCGCCGCCGACGGATCCGAGGTCCGGCTCCTCGCCCGCGCCGTCATCGACGCCTCCGGCACCTGGGCCAAGCCCGGCCCCGCAGGCGGCAACGGCCTGCACGCCGTCGGCGAGCGCGCCCACGCGGAACGCATCGCCTACCGGGTGCCCGACCTCCGCGATCCCGAGATCCGCGCACGCTACGCAGGGAAGCGCACCGCGGTGGTGGGCAGCGGTGCCTCCGCGTTCACCGCGCTCGTCGCCCTCGCCGACCTCGCCGCGTCCGCACCTGGCACCCGCGCCCTGTGGGTCCTGCGCCGTGGCGTCACCTCCTCCACGTACGGAGGCGGCTCGTCCGACCAGCTCCCGGCCCGAGGCGCCCTCGGCCTCGCCGCCAGGGCCGCGGTGGACGCGGGCCACGCCGACGCCGTCACCGGCTTCCGCATCGCCGAGATCGGGGCGAACGCCGACGGCACGCTCACACTCGTCGCGGAGGACGGTACCCGCACCGAGCCCGTCGACCAGGTCATCACGCTCACCGGCTTCCGCCCCGACCTCTCCTTCCTCGACGAACTCCGCCTCGACCTGGACGCACGACTCCAAGCCCCCGTCGACCTCGCGCCGCTGATCGACCCCAACGTCCACTCGTGCGGCACCGTCTACCCCCACGGCGCCAAGGAGCTCTCGCACGGCGAGAAGGACGCCTATCTCGTCGGCATGAAGTCCTACGGTCGCGCGCCGACGTTCCTCGCCATGACCGGCTACGAGCAGGTCCGCTCGATCGCGGCGGCCCTCGCGGGCGACCACGAGGCTGCCGAGCGCGTCGAGCTGACGCTGCCGGAGACCGGCGTGTGCGGCGGCTCCGGCCTCTATGACGCCGCTGCCGAGGAGGAGGGGGGCAGTTGCTGCGGTGCCCCCGAGGTTCTGCAGATCGAAACCACAGGGCTGTCCAGCCGCCCCGCCGTCGACTGACCCCGATGTCACCGTTCGCAGCCACCCGGCCGCTCGCCCCGGCTCAGGGGCGACCGCGCCGGGCGCTGTGGGCTCTGTGCCTCACCCAGGTCACGAGCTGGGGCATCCTCTACTACGCCTTCCCCGTCCTGAACGCGGAGATCACGGCCTCGACCGGCTGGTCAGCGCGCGCGACCACCGGCGCGTTCTCGCTGGCTCTCGTCGCCTCGGCGCTCTCCGGCATCTTCGTGGGCCGCGTCATCGACTGCCGAGGCCCCCGGGCGGTCATGACGACGGGATCCGTCCTGGGCGCTGCGAGCCTCGTGGTCATCGCCGCCGCACCCACCCTGAGTGTCTTCTTCCTCGGCTGGGCCTTGGCGGGGCCGGCCATGGCCGCGACGTTCTACCAGCCGGCCTTCGCCGCCCTGACTCGGTGGTGGGCTCCCGACCACGTCCGCGCACTCACCGTCGTCACGCTCGCCGGCGGCCTCGCCTCCACCGTCTTCGCCCCGCTCGCCGCGGCCCTCGCCGACCGGCTGGGCTGGCGGGACACGTACCTCGTCCTCGCCCTGGTGCTCGCGGCCGTCACGATCCCCGCGCACGCGACGGCCCTCAACGCCCCGTGGCCGGCCGTGACGCCGGCGACCGAGGAACACGCCGACGCCTCCGGCATCGCTCGCAGCCGACCGTTCGGCATGCTCGTCGCCGCCATGACGCTCTCGGCCTTCGCGACGTACGCGGTCGTCATCGCCCTCGTGCCCCTGATGGTCGAGCGGGGGTTCTCCCTGAAGGCGGCCGCCCTGGCCCTCGGCCTCGGCGGGGCGGGCCAGACCCTGGGCCGCCTCTTCTACGCGCTGCTCGCCCGCCGCACCGGCCCCCGCCTTCGCCTCGCGGTACTCATCGTTCTTGGCGGCCTCGCGACAGCGGCCCTGGCCGCGATCCCCGGTCCCTACCCCCTGGTGGTCGCTCTCTCCATGGCGACCGGCATGATCCGTGGAAATCTGACCCTCGCCCAGGCCACGGCTGTCACGGACAGGTGGGGAGCGGCTCACTACGGGAGGCTGTCCGGCCTCCTCGGAGCGCTTCCCACCGCCGCCGGCGCCCTCGCGCCTTTCGCGAGCGCGGCCCTCGCCGGTTCACTCGGCGGCTACCCCCACCTTTTCGTACTGCTGGCGGCGGTAGCCTCCGTCGCAGCCCTGGCCGCCACCCGCACGTAGACGAAACCGCACGTAAGTTGCAGGGATCTGCCTGCGTCGGCGAGTTGCAACAGCACCTGCTGACGGAAGCCGGGGAGGGCGCACGCCGAATCCAGGTCCTGCCCGAGGGAGCCCGCCCGGTGACCCTGCCCAGAGTCACCGGGCGAGCCGCAGCCGGACTGCTTCCCGGGCCGTCCGCGTGACCGTGATCACGGACGCTTTTCAAGGGCTGCTGCGTAAGCTTGGTCCGTTACCACGGTGACGTCGTGAGAGTGGGCGAACCCTCCTCCGCTCACCCGAGGGGCGTCGGAGAAGTCAGCAGGTGGTCAGCATCGGGCGCGGTGGCGTCCTGGCTTGCTGACCTGATGACCGCCGAAGCGGGGCCCGGGCGCAGACGCCCGGCTCTCCATCGGAAGGTTCGCTACGTGGCTCGACAGCTTGCCCGCGGTATGGGCTCATTCTTCAAGGACTGCGGCTGTGCCAGGCAGACACGGTGCCCTCACCCGTACACCATCCGTTTCCGCAACGGTCTGGGAAGGCAGGTCGAGGAGAGTGGCTTCACCACGCAGGACGACGCGATAGAGCGTCTCACGGAGATCTACGCGGAGAAGAAGCGTACGGCGCCGTCCGTCGCGGAAGCACGCCGGGAGTTGGGGCAGAAGACGGTCGCGGAATACGCGAAACAATGGTTGCCCAGGCAGCGTCGGATGACTCAATACTCCACGGGGGAGCACGTCGCCAGCTCCATCAATGTCCACATTGTTCCGCGTCTGGGCTCGCGAAAGCTGATTTCCGTAACTCCCATTGTGGTGGAGCATTTCCTGGAAGAGTTGGAGGCCGATGGTGTCGGCCGGGGAAATCAGGTCAACATAATGCGCACCCTCAAGGCGATCCTGCGGGACGCCTACGACAAGGGAGCGATGGCGGATGATCCCGTCAAGGGAGTGCAGGAGCCGGAGTATGTGCGCGAGAGGGTCGTTATTCCGGACCTGGCCTACGTGAAGCGCGCTTTGGCTGTTGCGGGGGACGACCTTGCTCTGGAGATCGTGATGATGGCGGGGTGCGGACTGCGAAACGGCGAAGCCCGAGCGGTGAACATCAACAATGTCGTGGCGGCCGATGTGTACCGGGTGCACGAGCAGATCCACTCAAATACACACCGGCCGGCGAAATTGAAGCACCGCAAAGTGGGGGCATTCCGGGAAGTTCCGCTGCCAGGATCGGTGCGGGACGCGATCGAACGTCACGAGGCGAAACACGGTACGACGAAGGAGGGTTATCTGCTGCGGGGGCCCAGCGGCTACTACACGGAGCCGATGGAACGCCGACGCGCTCGCGCACTCTTCGAGAAGCTGCCCGTGGTGGACCAGATGGGTATGTATGGCTTCCGGCACTATCTCGCCTCCAACGCGCTGGGCAGCGGCATTCCGATCACCGATGTGGCCGAGTGGATGGGCCACAAGTCCATCGAGGAGACATACCGCACCTACCGACACCTGATGCCGGGGAGTATTACCAAGGCGGCACGTATCCTCGACGCCGGCCTTTGGGACGCGGCTTGAGGGGCAGAGAAGCGCTCGATGGAGCTGGTCCGCTACCAACTCTTCGGCAGCGATCTGCCCGGCCTTGGATGGTGGCCTCCGCGAGTGGCGGGATGAGGGTGGTTTGCCGGGTGCCGTGCTGGGCTGTTACCCAGGTAGCGACCGGTGTCCTGAGCGCGGCGATGACTGAACGACGTCGCGCGGCGCTCGAACGGCACCGTCGTACACGGAATACCCCAGCGTCGGCGGGCAGGACCGCTTCCCTAGCTCCAGGTCGGACACGTAACTCGGAACACCCCCGCGGACGCGGGGGTGTTCCGAGGCCAACGGTCTCGGCGGGAAGGCGGTGACTGTCCTTCCCGCCGGAGCAAGCATTTTCCGCCGGCGTCGGTCCGTGTCCCTCTTCGGACGTCATTTTCGGCGGTGTAAGCGGACCTGCTCCGGCCGTGTGCCGTACCTCACCAGTGTCCGCCCCGTGAGTGGTCGGCGCCTTGAGGTGGTTGTGGTGCATCTGTGGGCGTCGGTGCGCCTATTCGAGGATGTCGTCGTTGGAGTCGAAGGTGTGGTCGTCGGCTGGGAGGTCGGGGAAGTAGTCGGTGTCGGCCTCGCCGGTGAGGACGGCGAGGAGGAAACCTGCACAGGTGGTGTCGTGGTGCTCCCAGAGGGGGCCGCGGCCTTCGTTGAACATGACGGTCCAGCCGTCGGGCTGGTCGTCGGGCCGGATGAGCCAGTACAGCATGGCGCCGGTGTCTTCGATGTAGGCCCAGGGAAGAACCCTGGCACCGGGGGCCTGAAGTTGCTGCGGCTTGGGTTCGGTCTGCCACAGTTTCTCGAGCGTGTCGGCCCGTTCGGCCGCTTGGGCCACGAGGTTGTAATCGTCGTCGGGGCAGGAGGGGTCCAGCAGCCAGACCGTCTCGTCGAAGACGCCGCCCCCGTAAGTGTCGACGAGCTGCCGGTAGTCGGCCGGCAGCAGGGTGCCCAGTGCCGCTTCGACCGTCGTCCAGTCCCGCGGGCTGGCGTTGGCGGGGGGCGGGACGAGTGCGGTGAGGCGTTCCACGTCGGGGTGCATGGGTGTCTCCTGTGCGGGTCGGTCAGACGCGTTTTGCGACGTTCAGGATAGTGATGGTGTTCGTGCTGGCGCCGCCCTCGTAGGGGGTGAAGCTGAAGCCCTTGTTGCCGGTGGCTTCGATGGTGAGGCCGACGGGCACCACGTCGGTCGGGTCGTTGGTCCGGTAGACGGGCGTGACGGTGTATTCGATGGTCTCGCCTCGTTTGTCGACGGCTTCGCGGATCTGGTCCTCTATCTTCCGCATGACGGGGGAGTTCGCGAACCGGTGCATCGTGACGAAGTTGCGGGGGTCCTTGTTCGAGCCGCCGATCTGTGCGCCGAGCAGGTGGGTCTTGTTGAGCTTCTTGTACTTCTCGTATCCCGGTACTTTCGCGCTCGGGTTGGTCTGTCCGCCGGTCATGTCGCCTTCGATGGTGGCGCGCATGGTGGTCGCGCGTCCGCCGGGGCCGGGGCGCCCGTAGCGTACGCGTCCGCCCCAGCTGACGTCGCTTTCGTCGCAGGGGGCGAGACCGAGCGGGTCGGTGAGGGTGTGCGGGTTGTCGACGTAAGTGGACGGGTTGGGTGCGGCGTCGAGGCCGAGCGGGTCCAGGGTCAGGTAGCGGGCGGTCTGCGGGTCGTAGTGGCGGAAGTAGTTGTGGTGGAGTTCGGTCTCGGGGTCGTAGTACTGGCCGGGGAATCGCAGGGGTGTGTAGGCGGTCGCGTCCCGGTTCCAGGTGTTGGCGCCCCATAGTGTCGCGCGGGAGCGCCAGGCGACGGTTCCGTCTTCGTCGACGAGTTCGCTCGGGGTGCCGACCTGGTCGGTGACGATCGCGAAGAACCGTTGGTCGATGGTCTGCTGCGGGGCGGCGGCCAGTGATTTGGTCTCGGTCTGGGAGAGCGGGGCCTGGCCGTCGTGGTCCCAGGTGAGGGTCACTGTTTCGGCGGAGCCGGCGACGCGTGTGGTCTGCTCGGTGAGGGTGGTGCCGTCCCAGGTGAAGCGGGTCTCCTCGGCCACCGTGCCGTCTGCGGCGAGCCGTTGTTTGGCGGTGCGCCGTCCGAGCGGGTCGTAGAGGTAGCGCCATTGGGTGCCGTTGGGGGTGGTGACGGCGGTGAGGTGGTCTTCCGCGTCCCAGGTGTAGCGCCAGGTGTCGGGTTTGCGGGACAGGCGGGTCTTCTGCCGCAGGACGACGCGGCCCTGCGCGTCGTGCTCGTAGCGGACGGCGCCGGCGGCGGTGAGGCGGCTGCCGGCGAAGGTACGGGGACCGCGGGCCTGGCTGCCGGGGTGGCGGTCGGGCCACGAGGCGTGGGTCTGGTTGCCGGCCGCGTCGTAGGCGTACTGCTCCGTCCAGTTCTCCGCCCGGACCGTGGTGACCCGGCCGGCCCGGTCGAGGACGAAGTCGCGGTGGCCGCTGTGCTGGTCGGTGACGGCGGTGAGGTGCCCGTCCTGGCGGTAGGTGTAGGCGCGGTGGAGTGAGGGCTGCGGGCTTCCGGTGACGGTGAGGGTCTGGCCGGTGAGCTGACCGGCGTCGTCCCAGCCGAAGGCCAGCGTGAACCGGTCGTCGAGGCTGCGCCGGATTTCGCGGCCGGCCGGGTCGTGGGCGAAGGAGAAGGTGTGGCCGGACGCGGTGAGGGACGCGTAGTCGCCGGTGGCCCCGTAGGTGTAGGAGGTGGCGACGCCCAGCGGTGTCGTGCGGTGGGTGCGGCGTCCCACCGCGTCGCAGGCGGTGGTCAGGGTCCGGCCGTCGACGGTCTCATCGGTGATGCGGCCCACGGGGTCGTAGCGGTAGGCGAGCGTGGTGTCGGGCCCGGCGGCGCGCAGCAGCCGTCCGCAGGGGTCGTTGTCGAAGGTAAGGGTGCGGCCGTCGACGGTCTTGTCGGTGAGCTGTCCGACGGGGTCGTAGGCGTAGGTGACGGTCTGGCCCGCGGCGTTGATCCGGCGGATCAGCCGGCCGGCAGGGTCGTACGCGTACGTCATGGTCCGGCCGTCGAAGTCGGACTCGCCGATCAACTGGCCTGCGGCGTCGTAGGCGTAGCTCCACGACAGTGCACGTGGGTCGGTGACCTTGATCAGCCGTCGCTCCGTGTCGTAGGTGAAGCTGTGCCGTGCCCCGTCCGGGGTGGTGCGTGCGGCCAGCAGATCGAAGTGTGTGTACTCCATGAGGGTCGTCGCACCGAGCGGGTCGGTGTGCCGCGTGCAGTTGCCCTCCCCGTCGAACTCCCAGTGCTCGGTGGTGCCGTCGGGCCCGGTCCGGCTCGTGAGCCGCCCCTCGGGAGACCATTCCAGGCGGGTCACCCCGCTTCCGTCCGGGCCGGTGACGAGCACCGGCCTGCCGAAGGGGTCGTACTCGTAGCGCCGGACGGTCCCTGACGCGTCCGAGATCCGTAGCGGGAGGCCGGCGGCGTTGCGGACGATCTCCACCCGTTCACCGACGGCGTTGGTGACGGCGGTGACGGCCCCCCGCGGGTCGACGGTGTACCGCGTCACCGCACCGGCCGGATCCGTGAGAGCAATGCGGTTCCCCCTGCCGTCGTAGGCATGCAGCCACCGCGCCCCGTCGGGCTCGGTCAGGGAGACCGGCAGCCCGTCCTGGTCGTAGGCGACCGTCGTGCGGTGGCCGTCGGCCCGCACCAGGTCGGTCGCCCGGCCCCGGTCGTCGTAACTCAGACGCGACGTGGCGCCGTGGGGATCCGTCATAGTTGTGAGCCGGTCGGACTCGTCGTACTCCATCCTGTGGGTGGCACCGAGGGGATCGGTCTCTGACACGACGCGGAATCGATCGTCGATCCGGAAGACGGTCGTGGCACCGGTGGAATCGGTGTAGTACGTCGTCGACCCCGCTGCCGGGCCGTGGCTCTCGTAGGAGAAGGTGGAGGAGAGCATGCCGTCGGGGCCGGTCGTCGTGGTGACGCGCCCCTGACCGTCGTACCCGTAGTGGAAGCTCGATTCGTTGCGGTCGGTCCAGGAGGTGATGCGCCCCTCGGAGTCGTGGACGAAACGCAGCGGCAGACCGGAGGAGTTGACGACCGCCGCGAGATTGCCGTCCGGGTCGTAGTTGTAGCGCACCACCGTGACCGTGCCGCCCATGGTGCGCACAGCGAGTTCCGTGACGCGACCGTCCACGACCTTGAGGTCCGCCTGGTAGCCCGCATGATGGACCACCCGCACGGGGGCGCCGTCGCCGGTGCGCTGGTAGGAGAGGGTGTTGCCGTTGCGGTCCTCGACTTCCTTCAGCCAGAAGGCGGACGACTCGTGGTACGGGCTGCCCGTGAACGTCCTGACGATCCCGGCCGGCGTGTCCGCGATCAGGTAGGACGTCTCGCCGTTGTCGAACCCGCCGTGCACCAGCGGCAGCCGCGGCCCGGACAGGGGCAGAACACCGTCGGTGTCACCGGCGCCCGGCAGCCGGGGATAGACGAGGACGGACCCGTCCTCGCGCGCCCAGACCGCCCCCTGCCCCCGGGCGTCGAGCTCGATGCGCTCATCGAGGGTGGAGGCCCAGCTGCGCCCGAACCAGCGGCCGTAGCGGTACTCGGACAGGTGTGTACGGCGCAGTGAGAGGGGCAGGACGCCCGGCAGCGCGAGATCGGACTGGGTGAGTGTCATCTCCCCGGTGGCGACGTCGACCGGGTCGTTCTTGCACGTCTTCTTGGACAGCGGGATGGAGTGACGCTGGGCGTCGTTCTTGGCGCCGTCGAGGGACGCGGGCTTGACTCGGGTGCCGGAGTCCTTGCCGTGCGCCCCGGGCCGCCCGCCGTCCCGGGGACCGTGGCGGTCGCCGTCCTCCTTCCCGTCGGCGGACACGATGCGCTTCACCTGGTCGTGAACGTCGTGGTCGGTTTCCTTGTGCGTCTTGGAGCTCTTGGTGAGGGCGTCGGGGACCTTCTTGCCGACGTGGTCCCCGAGGTCGTCGAGCGCTTTGCCGAGCTTCTCCGTCACGCCCTCGATGGTGGTGTCCAGGACAGCGGTGAGAGAGTCCTTGCCCTTCGCCCGCCCGTGGTGGCTTCTGGCCTTGCCGAGCTTGCCGCGGGTCTTGTCCCGCATGGTGACCTGCACCCCCGCCAGGTGCGTCCGGGCCGTCCCGTGAGCGTCGTGGTCGATCTCGGTGCCGTCGCCCGGCCTGGGACCGCCGCCGCCAGCCGAGTTGAGCCGGAGTCCGTCCTTGCCCGCCTTCGCGGTCTGCCCGGTGTCGTATCCGTCCTGCACACCGGTGACGTTCAGCGCGGTCTGGATCGCGAGATCGGCCACGATGTTCTCGATCGCGGCGACGGCCGGCTCCGTCAGCGTCGTGACGATCTCCTCGACGGCCATCTCGGCCATCTCCTTGAGGATCCGCTTGAACGCGATTCGCGTCGCCGCGATCTTCCCGCCGGCCAGCAGCGCGGACAGCCCCGCCGTCACCGGCGCGAACGCGAGCGTGATCCCCACCGTGGCGCACAGATCCGCCAGTTCGCCGACCGCGGCGATCTTCCGGGCGACGATGATGTCCGCGACCCGGTCCAGGGCGCCGGCCACGATCCGGGCCGCCTTCGCCAGGTCCTTGTGCTTGCCCTGCACCTTCGACCAGTGCTGGTCCAACGCGGTGAGCGACTCGCTCTGCCCGCTCGCCAACAGTTTCTGCACGTGCTGGTAGGCGGCGTAGGCGTCGTCGTCCGCATCGTCCGCGAACTCCCGCAGCGCGTCCCCCATGTCGCGGTACGCGTCCTCGTCGACGTTCGGCCAGCCCACACCGATGACATCGAGCATCGTGTCGACGCCCTCAGGAATTGTGTACCCCACGACGCAAAGCCCCCATGCCGCAAACGCAAGCGATCAGCAAGATCAATCAGCATGCCATGCGCCCCTGGTTCTCCCCAGCGGGTTCTCGGCCATCGCCCACTGATCTCGGCCCGCAAGAAGAACCCCCTGGACCGGTAAGAGGGACTGCGCCCACCGGTGTAAGGCACACTCCCACGCCGCATCCTGGGTGGACACGGCATGACCTACTTGAAGAAGCGGTAGGCGCTGGCCGTCACCTCGGCCGCCGCAAACACATGGACGACACCCTCAAGCCGTCGCCGACCCCTGTCTCAGCAGGAGACCGCAGAGCGCAGACCGGGTACTGAGGCTCCACCGAGCGTTTCAGAGTCCCTGACGGCCAGGCGCGGTCGCGATGCCGCGTGTCGCGTACCTGGAGTGCAGTTGCTCCCTTGCTATGGGGGTCGCCACCCCTGGCGCGATGAAGTCCAAACAAGACGCTGACCTGGGCTTTTCTGGATCTGAGGTGGATTCGCTTCTTCGGGCTACTGCTGTCTCTGATCAGGTGCTTCTGGCTGTTCCCGCCCGCTGCTGGCCACTTCCGAGGTCTTTGTGCAGCACGCACGGGCGGCAGCGGAGTGAGTATCTGCGGCAGGGGGCCCGCCCTCACTTGCCGCATCATTAAGAACTCATTGCCCTCGGGTGAGTACGTACCTTTAGCTAGCAACCACGTGTGATCCGTTCTGTGAGATGGCGTGCTTCGTCGCCGATCGTGGTATCCGAACCGTGCCCCGTGCGGACCAGGGTGGTGGGAGGCAGCACGAGAAGGCGGTCGCGGATCGACCGGATGATGGTGGGGAAGTGCGAGTACGACCGTCCGGTCGCTCCCGGGCCGCCCGCGAACAGGGTGTCGCCGGTGAAGACGGTGCCGAATTCCGGGAGGTGCAGGCTGATGGCTCCGGTGGTGTGTCCGGGAGTGTGGAGCACTCGCAGCTGTGTCCCGGCGACCTTGATGCGCTGGTTGTCGGAGAGATAGCCGTCGGGGTCGCGCTCGGGGTGGGTGTGCTTCCACAGCACCCGGTCGTCCAGGTGGAGCAGGATGGGTGCGCCGGTGGCGGCGGCGAGGGCCGGGGCGGCGTTGACGTGGTCGTTGTGGGCGTGGGTGCACACGATGGCGATCAGCCGCCGGTCGCCGACGGCCTCGGCGATGGCGTCGGCGTCGTGGGCGGCGTCGATGACTACGGCGTCGTGGTCATCACCGACGATCCAGACGTTGTTGTCGACGTTCCAAGTGCCGTCGTCCAGAGTGAAGACGCCGGAGGTCACAAGCCGCTCGATGCGAACACCGGCCATCAGAGGATCACCACCGAGCGCAGGACGTCGCCCTTGTGCATGCGGGCGAAGGCGTCCTCCACCTCGTCGAGGCTGATGGTTTCGCTGACGAAGGCGTCGAGGTCCAGTCGGCCCTGGAGGTAAAGGTCGATGAGCGTGGGGAAGTCACGCGAGGGCAGGCAGTCGCCGTACCAGGAGGACTTGAGCGCCCCGCCGCGGCCGAAGACGTCCAGCAGCGGCAGTTCGAGCTGCATCTCAGGGGTGGGCACGCCGACCAGGACGACGGTTCCGGCCAGGTCGCGGGCGTAGAACGCCTGCCGGTATGTCTCAGGGCGACCGACGGCCTCGATCACGACGTCGGCGCCGAAGCCACCGGTCAGGCCGCGGATCGCTTCGACCGGGTCGGTGGTACGGGAGTTGACCGTGTGCGTGGCGCCCAGGGACCTGGCGGTGCTCAGTTTGCGGTCGTCGATGTCGACGGCGATCACCTTCGCCGCACCGGCCAGCCGGGCACCGGCCACAGCCGCGTCGCCGACACCGCCGCAGCCGATGACCGCTACCGTGTCGCCCCTGCCGACAGCGCCGGTGTTGATCGCGGCACCGATGCCCGCCATCACGCCACAGCCGAGCAGCCCTGCGACGGCGGGTGACGCGGCCGGATCGACTCTGGTGCACTGGCCGGCGGCGACGAGGGTCTTCTCGGCGAAGGCGCCGATGCCCAGGGCCGGTGACAGTTCGGTGCCGTCGGCGAGGGTCATCTTCTGCCGCGCGTTGTGCGTGTCGAAGCAGTACTGCGGGCGCCCGCGCCGGCAAGCCCGGCACCGGCCGCAGACCGCACGCCAGTTGAGGACAACGAAGTCACCGGGGGCGACGTCGGTCACGTCCGGGCCGACCTGTTCGACGACGCCGGCCGCCTCGTGGCCGAGGAGGAAGGGGAAGTCGTCATTGATGCCGCCCTCGCGGTAGTGCAGGTCGGTGTGGCAGACGCCGCACGCCTGGACCTTCACCACGGCCTCCCCGTGGCCGGGGTCGGGAACGACGACGGTCTCGACGCGTACCGGTTCGCCCTTGGCTCGGGCGACGACACCTCGTACGTGCTGCGACATGGGAAGAGGTCCTTTCGACAGTGGGGTGTGCGTGGGGTGGATTCAGTGACTGGCGGTCAGCTCGCCGGCCGGACGCGGATCGGGAGAGAGGCCCAGGAGCGCAGGGTGTTGTTGAGGTGGCGCCTCGGTTCGCCGACGAGTTCGAGGTGTCCGACGCGGCGGGCGAGGGCGGTCAGCAGGGACTCTGCCTCCAGGCGGGCGACGTGCTGGCCGACACACTGGTGGATACCCATGCCGAAGCCGACGTGGCCCGAGGGGTCACGGGTGAGGTCGAAGCGGTCGGGGTCGCTCCAGCGGACCGGGTCGCGGTTGGCAGCGCCGAGGAACATGAGGATTTTGCCGCCCTCGGTGATGCGTGCACCGACGATATCGACGTCGGTGGTGGCGGTGCGGAAGAACGTCTGTACCGGCGACTGCCAGCGCACCGCCTCGTCAAAGGCCGTCCGCGCCAGTTCCGGACGGGCTCGGAGCCGCTGCCACTCCTGCGGGTGAGTGGCGAAGGCGTACAGTGCGGCCGCCAGACCGTGCACGGTGGTGTCAACGCCGGCGGTGAGCAGCGAGCGCACCACCAGCGGTGCCTGGGCGTGGGTGAGGTCGCCGCGGTCGGCGGCGGCCCAGATCCGGGCACCGAAACCGTCCTCGCTCAGCGCCTCGCGGGCGCACTGAGCGTTCACCCAGGCCGACAGCTCGCCGACCCGGTGTGCGTCGGCTTCGACGAGGGCGTTCCGCGGTCCGAAGGCGTTGAAGGCCATGTTGCCGTAGGGCAGCAGGTTCTCCCTGCCGTGCGGGCCGAGGCCGACGGCATCGGGAAAGACCTGGAGCGGGAACGCCTTCGCCAGAGCATCGAAGGCGTCGAACTCCAGCCCGCGCTCGGCCAAAACCGTCTCGACGAGTTCCTCTGCGACCGTCTGCCACGTCTCACGCAGCCGGCGCAGGGCGAGCGGGGCGAGGATCTCGCGCAGCACGCGGCGCGGCGCATCGTGGTGGGGCGGGTCGGCCTCCAGCAGCAGGCTCGGCGGGCGCCACGGCTTCTCATGGCGGAAGTTGGCCAGTCCGACGCCGGCGCCGGACTGGAAGGTCTGCCAGTCGGCCAGGGCGGCGTGCACCTCTTGGTGACGGGCCAGGGCGTACACGCCGTAGCGGGACAGGTGGACCACCGGTCCGGCTTCGCGCAACCGCCGGTGCAAAGGCTCCGGGTGGGAGAGGTGCTGCTCAGCGAATGGATCGGCGTCACTGGTCGGCGGGGTCACGGGAACGGCTGCTGTCTCGGTCATGGCGGCTCCACGAAAGGCAGGAAGGGAAGAGAGGCTCAGGGGCGAGGGAATGCCAGAAGGGGATGCGGAAGGCGGCGGGCGGGTGCTCAGAGATCCAGGACCAGGCGGTCGGAGCGGGAGCGGGAGACACAGGGGAGCATGCAGTCTCCTGCCGCGCGTTCATGGTCGGCCAGGACCGCGTCCCGGTGGTCAGGCGTTCCCTCCAGCACCGGGACGAGGCAGGTGCCGCAGGTCCCCTGCTCGCAGGAGGAGAGCACCTCCGTGCCGGCCCGGCGCACGGCGTGCAGCACGGAGACCTCGGGGGTGACGGTCACCGTCCGACCGGTGCGCCTCAGTTCCACTTCGAACGGTGACCTGCGCACGGGGTCGGACAGGTCCGCGGCGATGAAGCGTTCGGTACGCAGGCTGTGGTCCGGCCAGTGCACGCACGCGTCCTGGACGGCGGACAGGAGAGGGGCCGGTCCGCAGCAATACGCCTTCGTCCCGGGCGGCGGCTCGCTCAGCCACCCGGCCAGATCCAGCAAGCCGCATTCGTCCTGGGGCCTGATGTGCACGCGCTCGCCGTACGCGTGCGTGAGTTCCGTGCTGAAGGCCATCGACGCGCGGGTACGGCCGCCATACAGCAATCGCCAGTCGGCACCGCTCTTTTCGGCCTGTTGGATCATCGGCAACAGGGGGGTGATCCCGATGCCGCCCGCGATGAACAGGTAGCGGTCGGCCGGCACCAGGGGGAAGTGGTTGCGCGCACCACCGATGCCTACCTGATCACCGGGCATCAGCCGGTCGTGTACATAGGCAGACCCTCCGCGCCCGGCGGGCTCGCGCAGCACGGCGATGCGGTAGGTGTACGCGTCCCATCGGTCCCCGCACAGGGAGTACTGCCGGGGCGCTCCGTCCGGCAGCACGACGTCGATGTGCGTTCCCGGCGTCCAGTCCGGCAGCCGCTCGCCGTCGGGATGTTCGAGGGTGAGAGCCACGATGCCGTTCGCGACGACGTCCTTGGTACGGACCCGCAAGGTCTGTGCCGGGGTGGGCTGAGGGCTTTCGGGCAGCAGGTTGTGTACGACCACGTTGTCGCCTCCCGTTGGGGTGATACAGGAAGGATGTGCGTGACCGCCGTCACGGCGCGATGGGATTCTCATTCAGTGAGAGACGAAGTTCGTGCGGATGTCACGTGGCCGTTACACTCCGGCCCCGTTCGTCCCGGTGGGCGCGCCGAGCGCACTGGATACTCCTCGGGCGGCTGTGCGCACAACGGGAACGACCGCTTGCGCTCCCACGTCGTTGGGGACGATGACTGACAGCGCTGCCACCACGGCGCCGGCTGCATCCCGCACCGGGGCAGCCACGCCCAGGGCTTCCTCATGGACGTAGCCGGGGCAGTAGGCATACCCCTGCCGGCGTACTTCGGCCAGCGCCGTACGTAGCCGGGAGGACGTGGCCGGGGTCGCCGGGGTGTAGGTGGCGAGCGGACCGGCCAAGGTCCGTTCCTTCAGGCAGGGCGAGCCGTGGGCCAGTAGCACCAAGCCGCTGGAGGAGGCGTGCAGGGGCAAGCGACCGGCGATCCTGGTGTAGTTGATCACCGCGTTCGGCGCCGAGAGCCGCTCGAGAAACAGCACCTCATCACCATCGAGAACCCCGAGCTGGACATGATGGCCCACCACGTCGTGCACGCCCTCCATGAACGGCATCGCCGCGTCCCGCAGGGAATGCGCGGGCGAGGCACGCACGACCAGTTCCCAGAGCCGGACACCGATGCGCACCCGGCGGTCGTCGTCCCGGCTCAGGAAGCCGTGCGCGGTCAGCTCCCCCACGAGCCGGGACGCCGTGGCCACATGCAGCCCCGAACGGCGCGCGATCTCCGAAACGGTTAGCGTTGGCTCCTCCTGGCTGAACGCCTCCAGGATGCGCGCCGCACGGGAGAGGACCGACTCCTCGTGCGGCTTCATCGTGTCCTCCGTCCTCCGAATCAGGCCGACTCGCTCATGTCCAAGAGGTTGTCGCGCGGCTGGGTTGGCCAGGTGCTCGCGGTGACAGCATCTGCGCCAAACGTCCCCGGATCAAGACGATGACCTGGGCAGACCAACTTCCCCATACGCCATGCATTTGCCTAGCCCTCTGACCAGCCGCGTCAGCCAGACGCTGCTGGAGTACCAGGACGCGGTATCTCCTGCGCCATCGGCTCGGGGAAGAGGTTCGGGTTCGCGGTCGGCGCTGCCGGCGGCGCCGGACTTGGGCGGGCTGGTGCTGGAGGAGCCATGCGAAGGCTGCGAGGAAGCTGCTGATCAGGGCGGTGATGGCGTGACGTGCCGTGTCCTGAGCCGGTGCAGTGGGCATGCCGATGAGCAGGTAGTCGATCACTGCACTCATAGCGGCTCCTGCGACGCTACCGGCGAATGCGGCCTTCCCTGTGGCAGGCCGCAGGCCGGCCTGCACGGTGTCCGATGCCTTTCGGGCGGTGCTCGCCTGGTGGACGGTCAGGCTGACGAGGCCATCCAGCGGGTCGGCTGCCAAGCCGGTCACCACGTGGTGAAGGACGTTGTCGGCTTGCCCGGACGGCATTCCGTTTACGAGATTGGTTCACCATGATCGCCAGGACCTGCCCACCGCCGTGCGCCAGACAGTGGTAAGAGGGATCGAAGCGTCGTCGCCCCTCGTCCGGCGCAGGAAAAGATTGTGGACGTGCCACGCACTTCCTCCTGCACGGAACGAGGGGCGGCTTCTCAAGCGGGGTCCGTCACCAACGCGGAGATCCTGGCCTGCAGAGCGGGCACGTCGCCGGCGTCCCGGGCCAGCGTCCACTGCACGATCTGCCGGGAGGCTTCCACTACGGCTCCGGCCCTCGGCAGCCGACGCCTCGCGAACGATTCCAGCAACTCGTCGTCCACGCGGTCGGCGGCCACCAGCATCTCCGTCAGAACCTGGGCGTCCTCCAGTGCCATGGCGGCTCCCTGGGCGAGGGTGGGCGGGCAGGCGTGGGCCGCGTCGCCGATGAGGAGCACGCGGCCCCGGTGCCAGGGCCCGTCGAGCAGGTGGGATTCGAACCAGGTGTAGTGGATCGCCGAGGGGTCGGTCAGCGACTCCCTGATTTCGTCCCAGGGGCCGTGATAGTGCTCGGCGAACCCGCGCATGACGGCGAGCTTCTCCTCCGGGACCGTCCGCATGCGGTCCTGGGCTATCTCTGTGAAGTAGGCGTACATGGCATGGTCGTTGATCGGACAGTAGCCCGAGATGTAGGAGGGGCCGCCGTAATAGAGCTCGGTGTGGGTGACCGACGCAGGGCGGGGCACGATGGCCCTCCACGCGCCGAGGCCCGCGCCCTTGATGTCCGCGTCGATTCCCACCGCCTGCCGCGTCGCGGAGCGGATGCCGTCGGCGCCGATCACCAGGTCGTAACGTCCGGTCGAACCGTCGGTGAACCGCGCGGTCACACCGGTGCCGTCCTGTGCGAGCTCGGCGAACGTCGTGCTGGTGCGGACCTTCACTCCCGTGGCTACCGCACGGTCCATGAGGATGCGCGCCAGCTTCGGCCGGTACATGCCGACCGTGGCGGGCAGTTCCGGCCCGCCGGTCCGCTCCACGTCCAGCTCGACCAGCACCGTGGCGTCGGCGTCGGGTGCGCGCAGAGTGAGCCGGTTGTGTGAGTGCCCCTCGCGCTGGACGTCCTCCCACACTCCGAGCCGCCGCAGCACCCTCAGCGCGTTGCCCTGCAGGGTGATCCCCGATCCCAGAGCGGTGATGTCGGGTTTGAGCTCGACGAGATCGACGGCGATACCCGCCTCGGCGAGCAGGATTGCGGCTGCGGTACCGGCTGTACCACCTCCCACTACAAGTACGGTGCTGACTGCGGGCATCGTCGTGCTCCCTCCGGGCCGGTTCGTTGTCGTGCGCGGTGTTTCGGTGCGCGGCCGTGGTGCTGGTGGCCCGGAGGCGCGTGATCCTCCGGGGCCGGGTTCAGGATTCGTAGGGCTTGACCGTCTCGTTGGGCTGGAAGCGGAACTTGTGGCCCCACATTTCCGGCCGCTTGCCCTTGCGCACGTTGATGAAGTGGGGCGACCTGCGCTCCAGGTCGTCGATGGCGAGGCCGTCCCAGCCGTATTCGATGAAGAAGCCGGCGGGCGAGTGGATGTAGTAGGAGACTGTCTGGTCGCCGATGTGCCTGCCGAGGTTCATCAGCAGGTCGGGGTTCTCGTCGCCGCCCAGGACGTCGTAGTAGGAGTAGCCGACATCGTCCAGAGTGCGGGATTCCAGGTAGACGTGGTGGAGGCCGAGGGAGTTGGGGACTTCGAGCAGGGCGACGCTGTGGTGTCGTGGGTTGGCCCGGAGGAACCACATCTCACCGAGCGGCTCGTTGAGCGTGATGATGTCGCTGGTGAGGAAGCCCATGGCGTCGACGTAGAAGTCGACCGCCTTGCGGACGTCGGGTACGGCGAAGACGACGTGGCCGAGGCCCTGGTCACCGGTGACGAACCCGGCGTGGGGCCGGGGCGGGTTCCAGTCACGGTAGCCGGACTCCTGGTAGCAGAACAGCTCCAGGCGCTGGCCGAAGGGGTCCTCGAAGTGCACCAGCCGGTCCACACCGCGCGCTTTGGTGGTCTCCTGGTCGGCGACGTGGGTCTTGACGCCGGCGTTCTCCAGACGCTTCACGGCGGCTTCCAGGTCACGGTGGTTGAGGACCTCCCAGCCCGCGTACGCGAACCGGTGCTCCTCGCCGGGGTGAACGGAGATCCGGTAGTCGGCATCGTCGATCTTGACGCGTACGGCACCGTCCGCGCCATCGGGACCGATCATGCATCCGAGTACCTTCGGCGCCCAGGTACGCCATTCCTCGTGGTCGGGGGACTCGACTCCTACGTAGCCGAGTTTGGCGATCTCTCCCATGGTGGTTCTCCACTCTCCGCCGGAGGGCGGTGCTGCGGTGCATTCGTGTTGACGTGACGTTAGGAGCTCGCGGTAACACAGCGGAAATACTTGTTTTCTATTGCTGGCATGCGGAAATCCGAATAGGTCGCCGCCGCCCGGTAACGTTTCCGGACACGCGAAGGCGTCAGAGGTCGAGGGTGATCCCGTCGCCCGACGCGCGTGAGACACAGGTGATGATCACCGCGCCCCCGTCGCGTTCGTGCTTCGTGAGAATGGAGTCGCGGTGGTCAACGGGTCCGTCGATGACCCGGACGGCGCAGGCGCCGCAGATTCCGGCGCCGCAGGCGTACGGCACGTCGACGCCCGCGTTGAGCAGAGCGGTGAGGACCGGAGTGCCCGCATCGACGTGGACGTGCTCGCCCCGTCTGGCCAGCACGATGTTGCAGGGGCGGCCGTTGCCGTCCCGGGGGGCCGCCGCGTCGAAGCGCTGCCTGTGCATTTGCACGTGAGGTGTGCGCTGCGCGGCCACCTCCGTGGCGGTTACGAAGCGGCTCGGACCGCAGACGTACACGGCGGTTCCAGGTGCGGCCGCGGTGAGTATCGCGTCGAAGTCCAGCTCCTCTTGGACAGATACGTCCGGACCCAGGGACAACACTTCCGCGCGCAGCGCATCGGACCCCGCTGTACGGTCGACGTGGATCAGGGACCACGGGTAGACGCGGGCCGCCTGGATCAGGCGGGCCATCGGCAGGAGCGGTGCGATGCCCGCGCCCGAAGCCAGGAACAGGTACGCGGGGGCCCCTGCCAGCCGGAAGCGGTCGTACGGTCCCCGTGCCCGCACCCGGTCCCCGACGGCCAGGACGTCCCGCACGTACGCGGAAGCCGAGACGGCCGCTTCCCGGCTGTCTGCGGCCGACGGGCGCCTGATCAGCAGGCGCCAGCCGGCGGTGTCGGAAGGGTCTCCGGCCAGGGAGTACGGGCGGATCAGCTGATGGGGGAGCAACAGGTCGATGTGTGCTCCTGCCGGCCACCTGGGCAGCTTGCCCCCGTCCGGGTCGCACAGCAGAAGTTCCACCGTACGGACACCGAACGGACGCTTGTCCCTTACGACGAGGTCACGGACACGTCGCGTCTCGCCCATGGTGTGGTCACACCTTTTCCGCCACACAGGTGTTCCGCTGGCCGCCGAGGCCGGTGATCGCGGCTTCCAGCACGTCTCCGGGGCGCAGCCAGCGCTTCCAGCGACCCCCGTTGCCCGCGGGGCTGCCCGTGAGGATCAGGTCTCCGGGGTGGAGCGTGGTGGCCGCCGAAGCCTCGGCGATCAGCGTGGGCACGTCGAACAGGAGGTTGGCGGCGAGGTCCCGCTGCTTGCGCTCGCCGTTGAGGTCGAGTGTCAACTCCAGCTCACGATGGTCGGGGACAAGGCCGGCCGGGACGATGAACGGTCCGCACGGCAGGAAGGTCGGACGGTTCTTGGACCGGAGCCAGTCGCCGCCCAGGGCACGGTGCTCGGCCGGGAACTGCAGGTCACGGGCGCTGATGTCGTTGCAGACGGTGTACCCGGCGACGTAATCCATGGCCTGCTCCGGCGGCACCCGCCGGGCGGTCCTGCCGATGACGACGGTCAGTTCGACCTCCCAGTCGACCTGGTGCGCCTCGGCCGGAAGGATCACGTCGTCGTCCGGGCCGCACAGGGCGGATGCCAGACCGGTGAAGAAGAAGGGACTGCCGGTGCGGGCCCGTTCGTCCATCATCTCCTCGGCCGCGCGACGCAGTTCGTCCTCGGAGCGCGGGTCGTCGTCGGCGCGGCCGGAGACGATGATCTCGGCGACGTGGGAGCGGTAGTTGGCGCCCGCCTGGATGATCTGACGCGGGTCGACCGGGGCGTGGACGCGTACCTGTGTCAGGGGCCGCGTGTTCACGTCGTCCGCGGTCGCGGCGATCTCTGTGAGCCTGGGCTGCACGGCGTCCCAGTGCTCCAGAAGCGCTCTGACCGTCACCGGCGAGTCGATCAGCCCGAATTGGTCAAGACGTAGCACCCGGTCTCCGACGACCAGACCGGCATACGGGTCCTGTCCGTCCGAGAAGGTGCCAAGGGCATGACCTTCCACCCAGCGCTTCACTGCGTCCTCCTTCGGTTCCGCCGGTGACGCTAGTGACAGTGCACGGGCGGGCGGAAATAAACGCTGTGAATACGAGCTATGCGCATCTCACCTGCCCGTGGGCGGTGGGGCCGGCATGGGCGGGTCACGGGGTGCGGCCGTCGCCGGCGCGCTGGGCGACGGCGAGCAGTTTTTCGCGCAACCAGCGGTGTCCCGGGTCGGCGTCGCGCCGGGAGTGCCAGTAGGCGGACTGGCGCAGCGGCTGGAGTTCGATGTCGGTGTCCAGCAGGACGATGTCCGCCGCGTGCGCGACTCTGCGCCCGAGGCGTTCCGGGATGATGGTGATGAGATCGGTTTCGGCGAGCATGAACGGCATGGTGGTGAACGTGCTGGCGGTGGCCTCGGTCCGCCGCGGCACAGCGGCCGCGTCGAGGTCGTCCTCCACCAGGCTTCGTCCGCCGACCGGTTGGTAGGCCAGGTAGGGGTGGGCCGCGATGACGTCTGCGGTGAGCGGTTTCCCGGCCGCGGGATGGTTCTTCCAGACGGCGCCGACGAACCGGTCCTCGATCACGGGCATCCGGGAGCAGTCCCGCAGGTCGGTCTCCGCGACGATCCGGTCGGGCAGCACCACCAGGTCCATCTCGTCCCGCTGCAGTGCCGTGAGGAACCGCCCGCTGATCGGTCCCAGGTCGAGCCTGAGGTGAGGCGCGAGGCTGGCCATGCCGACCAGCAGGGGGCGGATCAGTACGACGCCGATGTAGTCACTGGCTGTCAGGGCGAACACCCGGCTGTCGCGGGCGGGGTCGAATCCGGGCGGCCGTACGATCGTCTGCTCGATCGTCGCCAGCACCCCGCGCACGGGCTCGACGAGCGCTTCGGCCCGTGGGGTCAGCTGCATGTGGCGACCGTGCTTGACCAGGAGCGGGTCGCCCAGAACTTTTCGGAGTCTGGCGAGAGCGGTGCTGGTGGCCGGCTGGGTCATGTGCAGACTCTCCGACGCCCGTGTCACGTTCTGCTCACGCAGCAGCGCGTCGAGGACGACGAGGAGGTTGAGGTCCACTTGGCCGAGCTTCATCGCTCATCACCTGCTCTTCGATACGGCGGCACGCGCCGCCACGGCTCACGTCTACTGCCGCGCAAGGCCGTGCCGTCCCTGGCACGTATGTATGCGCAGCGCTTATGGCAGCCAATCACACTGTGTATTTCCGCCCTGGTCACCGCCTCCCTAGCATCGGCGCACAGAGCCGCACAAGGAGACGTGATGAGGTTTGCCCGCCACCGGACGCAGCAGGGCCCACGGCTCGCCGTCCTGGACACAGAAGACCATCTGGTCGATCTACCTGGGCCCGGGGAGTTGCCTGCCCTGCTTGCCGAGGAAGGGTGGCTTGCGGACGCGGCCGCCACCGCCCTGCGGACCCGGCAGTCGGTCACCCCGCTGGCCACGGCCGAACTGATGGCCCCGCTGGACCCACCCACCGTACGGGATTTCTCCACCTTCCCCGAGCACACCGCGGGCATCGTGAAGACCCTGGATCCGGCAGGGGGCATCCCACCGGAATTCTGGGAGATACCGACGTTCTACTTCTCCAACCCCTACGCGACGATCGGTCCGAACGACGACGTACCCGTACCGCCCGGGACGAAGCGTTTCGACTACGAGCTGGAGGTTGCGGCCGTCGTCGGGGCGCTCGGCCGGGACTTGAGTGTCGAAGAGGCCGCGTCGCACATCGCGGGTTTCGTGGTGATGAACGACTTCTCCGCGCGGGATGTGCAGTTCCACGAGATGCGGATGCGGCTCGGTCCGGCCAAGGGCAAGGACACCGCCACGGCGCTGGGCGGATTCTTCGTCACAGCCGATGAACTGGCAGAACGCCGATCGGGAGCGTCGTTCGACCTGACCATGGAAGTACGCCTCAACGGCGAACTCCTCGGCAGCGACCGGCTGGACAACATGGCCTGGAGCTTCGAAGCCCTCGCCGCCTACGCCTCGCGGGGAACGTGGATCCGCCCGGGCGACCTACTGGGATCCGGCACCTGCCAGGGCGGGTGTCTGGCGGAGATGTGGGGCCGGCACGGCTACGACTTCCACCGGCCGCTCCAGCCCGGTGACACCGTCACCACCAGCGTCGAGCTGCTCGGCGGCACGCAGAATCACGTCATCGCCGGCGCTGAACCCCATGACATCCAGCCTTGGAGCCGGCCATGAGCACGTTCAAAGTACTCGTCACCGACCATGCCTGGCCGACCCTGGACGTCGAGACCTCGGTGCTCGCCCGGGTGGACGCCGAACTCGTCGTCGCCAAGACCGGTGAGACCGCAGAACTCGTCCGCTTGGCCGAGAACGCCGATGCGATCCTCACCTGCTTCGCCAACGTGTCCCAAGAGGTACTGGACGCCGCACCGCGCTGCCTCACGGTGGCCCGGTACGGCGTGGGCGTGGACAACATCGACGTCGACCACGCGACGCGGCTCGGCATGATCGTCAGCAACGTCCCGGACTACTGCTCCGAAGAAGTCGCGGACCACGCCTTGCTGATGCTCCTGGCCCTGTCCCGGCGACTCCTGCCCCTGGCCCGTCAGATCAGCGGTGGCGGCTGGGACGGGACCGCCGTGCCGACTCCCGTCCGGCTGCGGGGCAAGGTCCTTGGCCTGGTCGGCCTGGGCACCATAGGCCGGGCCCTGGTCCCCCGAGCACAGGCACTCGGCATGGACGTGATCGCCCTGCAGCGGCGAACAGGTGAGCTGCCGGACGGCGTCCGCGCCGTGTCATCCCGGGAGGAGCTGCTGGCCGAAGCGGACGTGGTCTCCCTGCACTGTCCTCTCACCTCCGACACCCGTGGCCTGATCGGCGCCGCCGAACTCGCCACAATGAAGCCGACGGCCGTCCTGCTGAACACCGCGCGAGGACCGCTGGTCGATACCGAGGCACTGGTCGCCGCCCTGGAACGCGGAGACATCGCCGGCGCCGGCCTCGACGTCACCGATCCCGAACCGCTGCCCGCAGATCACCCGCTCCGTCACCGCGCCGACGTGGTGATCACCCCGCACGTCGCCTTCTCCTCCGACGGCTCCCTGGCCGAGCTCGCGAGGAAGGCGGCAACCAACGCCGCCGACGTGCTGCTCGGGCGCACCCCCGCGACCGTCGTGAACCCCGCGGTCCTGGACAGCCCCGCACTGCGCCCGGCCCTGGAGGACCGTTCATGACCGCCCACCCCGTCGGCACCGAACAGGCTCGGGCGCTGACCGAGCACCTCGTCCGCCGCGGCCTCGCCTCCCCGGACTCCGCCCCGGACATCCGGCCGATGACCGGCGGCGTCTCCAACGACGTCTTCGCCGTCACCGGCCCCGACCTCGATGTCGTGGTCAAACGGGCCCTGAGTCAACTGCGCGTGGCCCAGTCCTGGACCGCCGACACGGCGCGTCTGGACACCGAGGGCCGCGCACTGCGCCTGGCCGGCTGCCTCACCCCCGCAGCGGTGCCGCAGGTGCACGATCTCAGCGACGGGTACCTGGTCATCGAACGCGCACCCCACAGCTGGCACACCTGGCGCGACGACCTCATGGCCGGCGCCGTGAGCCTGTCGGTCGCCGAACGACTCGGCCGCGTCCTGGGCACGTGGCAGCGGACGACCGCACAGGAGCCACGTCTGACGGCCGAGTTCACGGACCTGACGGTGTTCAGGCAACTGCGTGTCAATCCCTTCCACACCGCCATCCGCGAACGGCACCCGGACCTCGCCGAGCCGATCGAGGAGACCGTCGCCGTCATGGCGGAAGCACACACCTGCCTGGTGCACGGGGACTACTCGCCCAAGAACGTGCTCGCCGACCCCGCCGGAGAAGGCGTCTGGGTGATCGACTGGGAGGTCGCCCACGTCGGTGACCCGACCTTCGACCCCGCCTGGATCACCGGCCATCTGCTGCTCAAGACCATCAACGAGCCCCGCTACACAGCCTCGTACGCCGAGGCCGCCCGGACCTTCCTGCGCACCCTCCGCACAGAAACCGAAGGGGTGGTCGCCCTCGACCCAGCACAACTCGTCCGGCAGACCGCCTGCCTCGTCCTCGCACGCGTCGACGGCAAAAGCCCCGCCCCCTACCTCGACGCCGAGGCACGCGACAGGGCCCGAACGCTCGGCCGCGACCTCCTGCACCACTCGCCCGCACTCATCACCGACGCCTGGGAGTACCTGAAGTGAACGACACCCTCATCACCCGCCTCTTCGCCTGGGAAGCCCTCGACTCCCGGGGCAAGCCCACCGTCGGGTGCGAAGTCGGGCTGGCGGGCGGCGGACGAGGCACGGCGACGGTGCCCTCGGGCGCCTCCACCGGCCGGCACGAGGCACGGGAACTGCGCGACGGCGAGACCCGCTACGACGGCAACGGCGTCCGCCTGGCCGTAGCGAACGTGACCGGCGAGATAGCCGACGCCGTGCGCGGCCTGGACGCCGCCGACCAGCAGCAGCTCGACAGCAACCTGCGGACATTGGACGGAACCGCCGACCTCGGACGGCTGGGCGCCAACGCGATCCTGGCCGTGTCGGTCGCAACGGCACGCGCCGCCGCCGACGCCCGACGCCTCCCGCTGTACGAAGCCGTCGCCGAACCCGGCACCACTCCCTTGCTCCCCCTGCCGATGATCAACATCATCTCGGGCGGCGCCCACGCGGGCCGCTCGATCGACGTGCAGGACTTCCTCGCCGTGCCCCTGGGCGCCACCACGTTCGAGCAGGCCATCGCCTGGGCCTCCCGCATCCGCGCCGGCACCGCCGACGTCCTCGCCGAGCAAGGCCTGCCCGTCGCCCTCGTCGCCGACGAAGGCGGTCTGGGCCCCGTCCTGCCCAGCAACCGTACGGCGCTGGACGTACTCGTCCAGGGCATCGAGCGGGCCGGACTGCGACCCGGCGACGACGTCGGTATCGCCATCGACATCGCGGCCACCCAGTTCCAGCGGGAGGACGGCTCCTACCGGCTCGCTGCCGAGGACCGGGAGCTGACCTCAGCGGCACTGGTCGAGGAACTGGCCGACTGGTGCGCCCATTATCCGATCGTCTCTCTTGAGGACGCCCTGGCCGAGGACGACTGGGACGGGTGGTCGCTGGTGAGCAAGCGGCTCGCGGGCCGGCAGCTGCTGGGGGACGATCTCTTCGTCACCGACCTGGACAGGCTCGGCCGCGGCATCACCCAGGGGGTCGCGAACGCCGTCCTGGTCAAGCCCAACCAGACCGGCACGCTGGACGCCGCCCGCACCGTGGTCCGTCACGCGCACGCCGCCGGTTACGGGACCGTCCTGTCCGCCCGGTCCGGCGAGACCGAGGACAACTGGCTCGCGGACCTGGCTGTCGGCTGGCGCACCGGCCAGATCAAGGTCGGCTCCACCACCCGCTCGGAGCGCACCGCCAAGTGGAACCGCCTGCTGCGCATAGAGGCCGAACTGGGTGCCCGCGCGGAATACGCCGGAGCGCAGGCACTCGCCTTCGCCAAGCAACCGTGACACCCCCCACCCTTTGGTCCGTCTCGGATGTGCCCGACAAGTCGGCGGCTCCGCGCCCGGTCTGTCTTCCACCGCGGCGGACCGGCTCCGCGGCACGGAGACCGCCGCGATCGGCACCGACGCGCAGGGCTTCGAGGTCCGCCCGAGCGAGTTCCAGCACGCCGTCCAGCCCCTTCACCAGGTCGTCATTCCCCACATCGGGCTACTGATCGGCGACATGCGGGACCTGGAAGCGCCCGCCAAAGACTGCACCGACGACGGTGCGTACGACGTCTGCCTCACCGCCGCGCCCCTGCCCATCACCGGCGCGGTCGGCTCACCCGTCAACCCGGTCGCCGTCAAGTAGTCCCCACAAGCCGCCGGGTGCGCTGTGTCCTGCCCTGACTCAGAAGCGCACCCGGCTCCCACTCCGCAGCCAGGAGCATCATGTCCAAGCCGTCCAGCAGCTCGCCGCCCATATCCAGAACCGTGGAGGCGGAGCCGACGATCGACGTGCACGCCCACGTGCTGCTCCCCGCAGTCGAAGAAGCAGTGGCGGGCCACCCCGGTCTGGCAAAAGCCCGAAATCTCGACGCACGCCGCAACGGGCCGACCGCCCTTGCTGTCAGCGGCCCGATGGTGGCTGAGCGGATACCGCTGCTGACCGACGCCGGGGCACGACTGGCTGCCATGGACAAGGCCGGTGTGGACATCCAACTGGTCAGCCCGTCTCCGTCCCACTACCACTACTGGGCTCACGAGGACTTGGCCGTCCACGTATGTCGTCTGGCCAACGTGGGCACCGCCGACCACTGCGCGCAGGCCCCCGAACGACTGCGCGGACTGGGGCTGGTCCCCCTTCAGCATCCCGGTCTGGCACCGGGCCTCCTCGACCACGCTCTCGGTCTCGGCCTGGCGGGCGTCGAGATCTCCTCTCATGCTCCGCGTGCAGACGGCATGCGAACCGTGGAGCTGTCCGACCCGCGACTGGAGCCCTTCTGGTCACGTGCGGAGGAGACGGGAGCCGTGCTCTTCCTGCACCCGTTCGGCTGCACCTTGGACGAGCGGCTCGATGAGTGGTACCTGTCCAACAGCGTCGGCCAGCCCACCGAGAACGCCGTCGCTATCTCTCACCTCATCTTCTCCGGCGTACTCGACCGGCACCCGGGCCTGAAATTGGTTGCGGCCCACGGGGGCGGTTACCTCCCCACGCATATGGGCCGGGCCGACCACGCCTGGAGGTCCCGGCCCGACGCGCGTGCCGGATGCGCGCACGAGCCCAGCAGTTACCTGCGACGCCTGTACTTCGACTCCCTCGTTCACGATGCGGACTCCCTGCGACACCTCGTCCGTGCCGCAGGCGCCGACCGCGTCCTTCTCGGCTCGGACTTCCCCTTCGACATGGGCACCGATGACCCCGTGGCCGCCCTTTGGAAGGCCGAACTGGACGAAGCGGACTTCCACGCCATTCGCGGGACCAACGCCGCAGGACTCCTGGGAACGCCGACTGCCGTGCGTGCGGTGCCGCTCCCTCCGGATCGCTCGTGAGCGGCGTCACTCCCAGCCCGCATCAGGAAGGTTTCCTCTCCATGGACAAGGTCATCGACAGCCCCCACGACGCGGTTGCCGACATAGCCGACGGCGCTTCCCTCGCCGTCGGTGGCTTCGGGCTCTCCGGCATCCCCGAGGTCCTCATCGACGCCTTGCACGCACAGGGCGCGAGGCGCCTCAAGGTCGTCTCCAACAACTGCGGCATCGACGGCCGTGGCCTGGGAGTGCTGCTCTCCTCCGGCCGCATCGCCCGCGTCACTGGCTCCTACGTCGGGGAGAACAAGGAGTTCGCCCGTCAGTACCTGGCCGGGGAGCTGGAGGTGGAGCTCACGCCGCAAGGCACGCTCGCCGAACGCTTGCGGGCCGGCGGCGCAGGTATCCCCGCCTTCTATACTCCGGCGGGTGTCGGGACTCAGGTGGCCGGTGGTGGACTGCCCTGGCGGTACGCGCCCGACGGCTCGATCGCCGTAGCATCTCCCCCCAAGGAGCTACGCGAGTTCGCCGGACAGCCGCACGTTCTGGAGGCCATCACCACGGACTTCGCTCTGGTCCGGGCCTGGCGCGGTGACCGCCACGGCAACCTGCTCTTCCGCCGTGCCGCCGCCAACTTCAACCCACTCGCCGCGACGGCCGGCCGGATCACGATCGCCGAGATCGAAGAACTCGTCGAACCCGGCGAACTGGACCCGGACACAATCCACCTCCCCGGGATCTTCGTGCAAAGAATCATCCGGCTCACTCCTGAACAAGCCGCCGCGAAGCACATCGAGAAGAGGACGGTACATCCCTGATGCCTTGGACCCGCGACCAGATGGCCGCCCGGGCCGCCGCCGAACTCACCGACGGCTCCTACGTCAACCTGGGCATCGGCCTGCCCACCCTGATCCCCGGACACCTCCCGCCCGGCATCAACGTCGTCCTCCACTCCGAGAACGGCATCCTCGGCACCGGTCCCTACCCCTACGAGGACGAGGTCGACCCCGACCTGATCAACGCGGGCAAAGAGACCGTCACCGTCCTACCAGGCGCCTCCTTCTTCGACTCCGCACTCTCCTTCGGCATGATCCGCGGCGGCCACATCGACACCGCCGTCCTCGGTGCCATGCAGGTGTCCGAACACGGTGACCTCGCCAACTGGATGATCCCCGGCAAGATGGTCAAGGGCATGGGCGGCGCCATGGATCTCGTCCACGGCACCCGCCGCGTCATCGTCCTTATGGAGCACACCGCCAAGGACGGCACCCCCAAGATCCTCGACGCATGCACCCTCCCCCTCACCGGCGAGAAGTGCGTCCACCGGATCATCACCGACCTCGGCGTGATCGACATCACCGACGACGGCCTCACCCTCATCGAGACCGCTCCAGGAGTGACCGTCGAGGAATTGGTGTGCCACACCGGCGCCCCACTCCACTTCGACAGCACGAGAATCGCCTGCTGAACCGTCTTACCCGATCGGGCCCACCTCGCCCCCGGGGATGCCACTGTGCCCGACCGGCCTGCAAAGCGAACGCGGTACACAGCCATTGCTCTGAGGCGTTGTCAAGCGTGAAGGGCAGGCAGTGCAGCCGGGGATAGACAACCTGTGTCACGCGCAGTTCCTGGCTCATCGACCTCTGGCGTCAGCAGCCGAGCGTGACGACGAACGGTGTCAATGGTGCACGCGCTCACTACCCTGGGACGAATGCCCAGGACTGCTGGTCGTTGACGAAGGACGCTGAGGTGCCTGCCAGCTGACGCGCCTCCGCTGAGCCGTTGTAGACGTCGAAGGTCGACTGCAGGGCCGTCCCTCGCGCTTTGCTGATCAACCGGTAGTAACCGTCTTCCGTCTTCTCCAGCCGCCACAGTTGGTCGTCCGAGCCGGTGGCTGCCGCCACCTTGATCCGGTAGTTGCCGCCTCCTGACGGGTAGGGGTCGGTCGATGTCGTCAGCCGCAGCCCCGGACTGCCGACGTTGGTCACGGTGTAGTAGGCGCCGTCGGCAGGGGTCACGTTCCAGCGTTGCTGGTCCCACCCCCAGGACGTCGGGGTGACGGCGGCGTTGAGGGCGCTGCCGCCCTCGTAGGACTCTCCCGTGGCATGGACGGTAAGAGTGGGCTGCGCCTTGTTGACCATCCGGAACCGCCCACTGGGGCCAGGCGGGCCTGCGGCGGCGTAAGCAGAACCGTGGCTGGTGAGTTTGCCATCAGCTCCGTAGAGAGTGGAGTACTGGCAACTGGCGTTCGTGGCGCAGTCGTCCGCGAACCAGGCGTAACGCTCGAGGTAGGGCAGGTTCTCCAGGAGCGGGATCAGCTTCTGGATGAGGCCGTCCGCCTTGGCATGAGTGGGTGTGCCGTACATCGGCTTCCAGGTGGACGTGTCGACGGTCCCGATCTCGGTCAGCCAGATCGGCTTGTGCCACTTGTTCCAGGCGTCGGCCAGGACGCCGCGCACTTCTTCCAGGGCTCCGGGGTTCGTCCAGTCGGGATACATGTGGAGAGCGATGAAGTCGACTCGGTAGCCGCGGGCCCGGGCGCCCGCCATGAAGTCGTCCAGCCAGCCGCTCCAGTAATTGGCGGGGGCCGGGCTGCCCAGTCTCAGGCCCGTGGACTGCAGTGCCGGCCAGGCATTGAGAGCCTGTTCGACCGTCATGTTCGCCTGGTCCGGGAGGTCGGGCTCGTTGAAGCCCAGCAGGGCCGAGTAGTTCCCATTCTTGGCGCCGTCGGCCAGAGTGTTCACGGTCTCGCTCGGCAGTGCGTTCCAGGCCATCGGCACGTATTCGGCGTTTCCTGCCTTCGCCCCGTTCGTCGACCAGTTGTAGTACCAGCCGCTGCCGAGGGCGCTCAGCTTCGCGGCGTCGCCGGAGGAGGTGATGGCGGCGACACCCTTCTTACCGGAGCTTCTCGTCGGGGTCCCCGCGGCGTAGTCGACGACGTATGCCGTCTCTCCCGCGGCGGCGACGGCGGCTCCGGTGTTGTTGACCACGTGGTCGATGCCCCCGCTGCCGGCGAGGAAGACGCTGACGATGTCGTGCAGCGCCACACTGCTCCGGTCGGGGACCTCCACGGCTCGATCGGCGTGGAGGGGCTGTCCCTGGTTGAAGTACGAGTAGACGCCCAGGCCCCATGCTTCGTGGCTGGTGACGGAGGGGCCGACCTTGTAGGAGGCGTATCCCTTGCCCGTCGCCGAACTCATCCAGGCGGCCTGGGACGGCGGATCGTAGGGAAGCTCGCTCTGGTAGAAGACGGTCCGGCCGTTCTGGCCGTTCCAGATCACCTGGTGCTTCTGGTAGTGCTCGGCGAAGAGGCCGAGTGCGGTGACACGGTCGCCGTTGACGGTGACGCCGGTTGCCGCGGGGTTGGACGTCCAGCCGGCTCCCGCCCCGTGGTCGGCGCGCCAGGCCCAGATGTGGTCGATGATCACGTCGTTGCTGTTGACCAGGAGGCTGTTGGCGGCCCGGCCGGCTCTTGCGCCGCCGATGCGGAAGAACACGTCCTGCACCGAGGTTGGGTTCGATGTGTGCCGGACGGAGGTTTTGGAGCTGGCGCCGATGCGGACCAGGTTCGCGGAGTTGGTGGCACCCGCGTCGATCAGGAGGCCGGCCACCCGGACGCCGTCGACGTCACTGACCTGGAGGGTGGAGTTCCCTGTCGTCGGTACCAGTGTGGGGAAGCCCAGCCCCAGGACGACGGTGCCGGCCCGCGACACGTTCAGCGGCTGCGCCAGCTGGTAGGTGCCAGGCGTCAGCAACAGGTGTCTACCGGCGGCTAGTTGCGCGTTGATGGTCGCGGCGCTGTCTGCGGGCTTGGCGATGTAGAAGTTGCTCAGGGCGATGGAGGTGCCGGGCGTCGTGCCCGAGGACCATGTCGTCCCCGATGAGGACGATCGTGCCGACGGGACGAAGACGGAGTACTTCCCCGACCCGTCGACCGTCAGGTACGGCTTTTCTCTGCTGACGGGCGTGGCGGCCAGCGTGGTCATCTGCGGATTCGGGAACGACTGCGGGGGTGCACCGGAGACCCCCGAGAACACCTCGTTCCACACCGATCCGGTCCAGGACCCGATCTCGCTGTCCCGCGTGTAGTACTGCTGCTGTGTCGTGGCGTCGACGGCTCCGTCCACCTTGCTGTCCGCGATGTAACCGCCACTGGCGTAGGCGTAGTCGGCCGTGTGCAGGTCCAGTGCGCCCCGGACGTGCACCCGGCGCAGAGGTGCGGCCTGGGAGACGGCCCAGCGGTTCGTCCCTCCGGTCGGCGTGATGGACAGGTTCTCGGCCGAGCGCCAGAAGTTGGTCAGCGCGTCGCTGCGGCCCTCCACACGTACCGCTCCGTCGATCGTGACGTCATCGGGTGAGGCCCCGAGACCGGCGACCGACGTGTAGTAGCCGAGATTCGCGTCCACGGAGTACTGGCCTGGTTTGAACAGAAAGGCGTAGCGCTGCGTGCCGAACTCGTTGTCCTTCTGGACCGCGTAGGCAGCGTCCAGCTTCGCCTGGATCGCCGCGTCGGACATCGAGGGATCGAACACGACCACGTTCTGCCCGAAGTCGGGCTCGGCGGCCTGAGCGGGCGCAACAGGCAGCACGGAGAGCAGGGAGCCGACCAGCGCGCAGACGGTGAGCAGGCCGCGCAACGTGCCGGTGCCGGCTTGGCGGTGCGCAACCCGCCTCCAGGGGCGCGAACGAGCGAGGGACATGGTCATGCGAGAGCCTCTCCGGAGGGGTCCGCCGAGCAAATGAAACGATTCACTTCATGGTCGGCTTCGGTTGCTGCGTCAGTGGGGGTGCGAAAACGGTGCTGCCCACTTGGTGTGTGAGATTTCCAGTAGGCGAACGCGGCTCGGTGTGAGCGGTGGCGGGCTGCGATGCGGCCATCGTGGGAGTGGCGTCTGCAGCCTGTCAACACCCGTGCAGAGAGTCGTTTTGCCGACGGCTATGGCCGGAGGGTGCTGGCCGTGTCTCGCGGAACCGGAGGTGCAGCGTGAGCGGCCTGGTGAGGGGGGAAGCGTTTGGACTGCATAACGGTCTACAGCTGTCGATGAAGGGTGGGTCGCTACTTCCGGGCCATGTCGCCATACGCTGCTTGTTTCAGGCCGATGTCTTGACGGTGACTTCTCTTGCGTGCACTGTGGTGCGCACCTCCGAACGAAGAACGTTATACAAGAACGCCCCAGAGGCATGGCGTGCCTTGACACCCCCACGTCGTTGATGGCTGAGAGCGCGTGTCGCCGATCACCCGGTCCGTGCTCCCTGAGCAGCGCAGTAGCTCCCAATCGTTTGCAATTGCCGGCCTGCGCCTCCACACACCTCTGACGTTTCGCCGCCCCGTTGACTCACCCGTCGTGCAGCTCATCCGCAAGAGGAGAAGTGGCGTGAATCGCCCCACAGGATTGACACGGCGCGAAGCCGTTGCCGTATCCGTTGCAGTCGCGGGGGGAGCCGCGGTTGTCGCCGCCGGCCTGCCCACCGCCGCATCAGCGGCACCCCAGGCAGTCCCCTCGGTCGACCAGCCCTGGCGTGCCAAGCGACAGTCACCAGGACGCCGCACCGAAGCACTGCTCAGCGCCATGACCTTCGAGGAGCAGATCGCTCTGGTCACCGCTGTCGAGATCCCGGATTTCAAGCCCTTGGAGCACCTCGGCATCCCGGCGATGACCCGTGTGGATGCTTCAGATGGTCTGCGCGGGGACACTGGCGCGACCGCTTTTCCGGCCCCCAACGCCTTGGCCGCCACTTTCAACACCGACCTCGCGGAAAAGTACGGCACCGCGATCAGCACGGAAGCCCGCGCCAAGGGCTGGAACATCCTGCTCGGCCCCACGATCGACATCCTGCGCGACGCCCGCTTCGGTCGGCAGTCCGAGTCCTACAGCGAGGACCCCCTTGTCAGCGGACTCATCGGTGCCGCGGTCACCAAGGGTTTCCAGAAGAACGACACCATCGCACAGGTCAAGCACTTCGCCGCCTACAACCAGGAGGAGGGACGCCTGTCCCTCAACGTGGTCGTTTCCGAGCGTGCACTGAGGGAGGTGTACTACCCCCCGTTCGAGCACACGATTCGCGAAGGCGGCGCCCTGTCGGTCATGGGCTCCTATCCCAGGATCAATGGTGTGTTCGCCTGCCAGAACAGCCACATCATCGACACACTCAAGACCGACCTCGGTTTCAAGGGCTATCTCGGCACCGACTTCTACCCCCACGCGGACCGCGTCGCATGCGTCAACGCGGGCGTCGACTCCACCGCCCTCATGCCCGACATGCCCAAGGACGCCTTCAGGGACGGGCGCATCCCGAAGGAACGAACCCGGGACGCCGCCTACCGCATCTTGTACTCCCTCTTCGCATCCGGCGCCTACGACACCCCGCTGCCCGCTGCACCCACCGACGTGGTGACCACCGATGCCCACCAGGCTCTCGCTCGGACCACGGGCGAGCAGGCGACAGTCCTGCTGAAGAACGAGGGCAGTCTGCTGCCGCTGTCGCGTCGCAAGACCGTGGCAGTCATCGGCCCTGTCGGGAAGGACGCCATCACGGGTGTGGAGGGCTCCTCCTGGGTCGATCCCGGGGACTTCACCACCACCCTGGAGGCAATCACCGCCAAGTCCGGTGCATCCCGAGTTCTCTTCTCCCAGGGCACCCTCGGCGACAACACACTGCCCACGGTGCCCGGCGACGTGTTCACCACACCGGAGGGGAAGCCGGGTCTCCACGCGGAGTTCTTCGCCGGCGAGGAGTTCTCGGGTATCCCGCTGACCGCGACCACCGCAGCGACCATCGACTTCCGATCCGGCACCCCGATCAGTGGCCTCCCCTCGGCCTGGTCCGCCCGCTGGACGGGTCGGATCACCCCGCCCGCCACCGGGCTCGTGCGGTTCGCCGTGCTGCTGTCGGGAGCGGCCCGGCTCGTCATCGACGGCGTGACCGTGATCGAGGAATCCCGCTACGCTTGGGACTCCTTCATCGGCCCCAGGGAGTGGCCGATCGGCGGCGTGACCGAACTGGTCGAAGGCAAGACCGTCAACATCACCGTGGAGTACAGCACTAAGGACGTCGGCTACAACGGACCCGGGCTGGTACTCGGCTGGCAGCCCGAATCGCTGATCCCCGCCGCTGCGGCCGCCGCCAAGAAGGCTGATGTCGCCGTCGTTTTCGTCAACAACTACAGCGGTGAAGGTCTCGATCGCGAGGACCTCAACCTGCCCGGCGACCAGAGTCAGCTCATCGAAGCCGTCGCTGCGGCCAACTCCAACACCGTCGTGGTCCTCAACACCTCCGGCCCCATGCTCATGCCGTGGCTCGGCCGGGTGAAGTCCGTGCTGCAAGCCTGGTACCAGGGTGCCGCCACTGGCACCAGCATCGCCAACATTCTCTACGGCGACGCCGAGCCCGGCGGCCGCCTGCCCATGACCTTCCCCGCGACCGAGGAGCAGGGTCCCGCTCAGTACACAGGCGGCAAGAACGATGCCGCCAACGGCACCCTCACCTACGACGAGGGCATCTACGTCGGCTACAAGTGGTACCAGAAGCACGATGCCGAACCGCTTTTCCCCTTCGGACACGGGCTCTCGTACACGACCTTCAGTCACGACAAGTTGCGAGTCACCAGTCGTGGCCGCGGCGATGAGGCGGCCGAAGTCAGCGTCCAGGTCCGCAACACCGGCCGCCGCACAGGTTCGGAAGTAATCCAGGTCTACATTGGGCACCTCCCCACCAAGGTTGACACCCCGGCCAGGATGCTTGCCGGCTTCGCCAAGGTGACCCTTGAGCCCGGTGAGCGCCGCGACGTGGCGGTCACTGTCACCCGGCGGGCCCTGTCCTACTGGGACGAGTCCCAAGGCACGTGGGTGACTCCCATCGGCAAGGTCCCCGTATATGTGGGCCGTTCGGCCACCGACACCGAGTACGCCGGCGTGATCACCGTTCGCTAGCGGTCGGGTAGACCCCGCGAGAGATCATCCGAGGGAGCCGCGGGCCGGACACTGCGGCATGATGCTCGGAAAAGACTCGGTGCGCCGGTGGCGGTGGATGGGCGCGAGCCCATCCACCGCCACCGGGCGGGGCGGGCCGTGAGCCGAAGTGGTTGAGGGCATGACTGCCCAGTGCAGCCATGCCCTCCTGGACCGGCTCAAGCGCACCTGCCTCAAGCCGGTCGAAGTTTTCTCCGGCCGGGGCTTCAGCTACGCCCGCCACGAGGATTGGGCAACGGCCTCGGTACAGCCGTTGGCGTTGAGAACGACCGGTCAGGGCGTGAGTGCGCTGACACGGTTCTCCTATTCTCGGCGGGCGTTGCGCCGGGCCGGTATGTAGAAGGAGCCCTTGGCCACCGTCGCGCGGCTGGCAGCGGGCGAGGAGCTGCCGGTGTACAGCGGGGACGGTGCTGACGCGCAGGGTGTAGCCCTGGCCCGCGCCGTACAGTCGTCCCTTGGTCGAGCGCGGCACGCTCGGCGGGCTCCAGCTCGCTGGTGCGGAGGTAGTCGGCGATCTTGCCGGGCACGTCGAGGCTGACCGGCAGCTACGGGGCGGGTGCGTCCTCCTCGCTGGCGGTGTGGTCGGGTAGGAGGTCGGAGACAGCCGTGCGGATGGCGCCGCGGCTGACGCCGTGGTCGCGGGCGGGGGCGGCGAGGGAGCCGCCTTCCAGGCACGCGGAGCGCAAGTCGTCGGTCTGGGGGGCGGCCGCCACGGTGGGGCGGCCGCCCTTGCTGCCCTTTGCCTCGGCGGCGCGCAGACCCGCGTAGGTCAGCTCGCGCTGGAGGCCGGGTCATTGGACGCCCCTGATGCCTGTCGTCAAACGGTGGCACCCGCAAGTGATCAACGCACTACTCACGGACGATCATGTGACTGTGGAGACACCCGTGCGGGACGAGATCTTGGCCGGGCTGCGGGAGTTCGGGTGGCGCCCTGTACGACAGGACGGGGTGGCTTCTGTGATGGGTTTCAGGGCAGTTCCCGGTCGCGGGCGGGTTCCGCTTCCTTGAGTCGGGTCGCTGCCCAGCTGGCGAGGAGTTTCAGCCGGTCCTCGTCGGGGCTTCCCGGCTCGGCCGTGTAGATGGTCAGCGAGTGGACCTCGCTTTGTGAGATGGGCAGGTCCAGCGGCTGGTAGACGAGTTTCAGCGGTCCGGCGTCAGGGTGCTGGAACTGCTTCACCCCGCCGTGGTGGATGCGCACGTCGTGGGCGGCCCAACGGGTGCGGAACTCGGGGCTTGTTGTGGACAGTTCACCGATCAGCTCGCGCAGAGCCTTGTCGTGCGGGTAGCGGCCGGCTTCGGCGCGCAGCAGAGCGACTGTGGCGTCGAGTGCGCCCTCCCAGTCGGTGACGAAGTCGGGTGCGCCGCGGTCGAGGAACCAGTACCGGGCGAAGTTCGGACGGCCGCGTTTGTCCGTGGTCTCGCTGTTGAACAGCGGCGCGAACAGAGCGCGGGCCAGCGCATTGGTGGCAACGATGTCCAGGCGACCGTTGGTGACGAACGCCGCGGACAGCGTCATGGAGTCGAGCAGCCACTGGACGCGGGGCGGGATGTCGACGGCCTTGCGGCGGCGCGGGGTTCGGCTGGGTGGCTGGGCGGCCCTGGCCAGGTCGAAGAGGTAGGTGCGTTCGTCCTCGTCCAGCTGCAGCGCGCGGGCGACCGCGTCGAGGACGTCAGCGGACACGCCGGCGATGTGGCCCTTCTCCAGCCGCGTGTACCACTCGGTGCTCACGCCGGCGAGGACGGCGACCTCCTCGCGCCGCAGCCCCGGAACCCGGCGTCGGCCGCTGGTGGGCAGCCCGACCTGCTCCGGGGTGATCTTGGCGCGCCGGGTGGCGAGGAAGTCACGGATCTCGGCGCGGTGGTCGGGGAGGCGTTCCATGCCCTCCACGCTACGACCCCGCTCCCAGGGAAGGGGGGTCGAACTTGTCCCCCCCATAAACGCAGCCTGCCGCGCCTGACGCAGCTGCGGTCTCCTGGAATCGCGCCTCGGTCACGACACCACCAGCCGTCGCGCCTTCACCTCCGCCGATCGAAATGAGGTCCCTCCATGGAACGCCGCAAAGCGCTCGGACTGATCGCCACCACCGGAGCCGCCGCCACCTTCACCGCTCGGCCCTCCTTCGCTGCGGAGGGCGGCCGCGCCGCGAGCGCCACAGGACAGGGCAAGGCCAAGGGCGGTTACACCTTCCCGCTGGACAAGAACGTCAAGCGGACCTCCGTGCGGTTCAAGAACCGCTACGGCATCGAGGTCGCCGCGGACCTCTACATGCCGAAGAACGCCAAGGGCGAGCTGCCCGCCCTGGCGGTCAGCGGACCGTTCGGCGCCGTCAAGGAACAGTCCTCTGGGCTCTACGCCAACGAGTTCGCCCGCCGCGGCTACGCCGCCCTGGCCTTCGATCCCTCCTTCACCGGGGAGAGCGGGGGTGTGGTGCGCGACGTGGCCTCGCCCGACATCTACACCGAGGACTACAGCGCCGCCGTCGACTTCCTCGGCCTGCAGAAGATCGTCGACCGCGAGCGGATCGGCGTGCAGGCCATCTGTGGGTTGAGCGGTATGGCGCTCACCGCAGCGGCTGCCGACAGCCGTATCAAGGCCGTCGCCACAGCCTCGATGTACGACATGTCGCGCAGCATGTCCCGCGGCCACGAGGACTACTACACGCGTGAGCAGCGCCAGGAGGTCGTGGACCACCTCAGCCGGCAGCGCTGGATCGATGCCGAGAACCGCACGTACGCGCGACTTTCCCACGAGGTCCCCTTCGACGAGAACGGCAACGTCGCCCCCTCGAACCGCGTCCTGCCCGAGACCCTCCCGGCGGACGCCGACCCGGTCACGAAGAGCTTCTTCGACTACTACCGCACCGAGCGCGGCTACCACCCGCGCTCGATCAACTCCACAACCGCATGGACCGCGACCACACCGATGTCGTTCTTCGCCTTCCCGCTGATGACGAACCTCGACCTGCTGGCGCCCCGCAAGGCCCTCCTGGTGGCCGGCGCCGACGCGCACTCCCGGTACTACGCCGAGGACGCCCAGAAAATGGCCCCCGACACGGTCGACCTCGTGATCGTCCCGGGCGCGGACCACGTCGACCTGTACGACCGCAAGAAGCTCATCCCCTTCGACAAGCTCGACGAGTTCTTCACCAAGAACCTCGCCTGAACGTGAGTACCTCTGCAGGCAGGCGACGGCCCGCCCGCCTGCCGACAGAGGTGGCGTGACCAGCTGCCACAGCGCTGGCCTCCACCCCGATCTGGACCCCGCTGCGGAGATGAAGCATGACCACGCTAGGAGACACCCTCCACGCCCCCGCCGACCTGCGGAGCAGTAGCCACGAACTGCCGCCCGCCCGGCTCCCGCTCCTCGTCTACGTGCTGGCCCTGGGCACGTTTCTGATGGGCACGACCGAGTTCGTGGTGGCGGGCCTGCTGCCGGAGATCGCCGCCGACGTGCAGGTCGGCATGGCCCAGGCCGGCCTGCTGATCACCGTCTTCGCGGTCGGGATGATCGTCGGCGCGCCGCTGATGGCGATGCTGACGCTGCGGCTGCCGGCGCGGCTGACGCTGATCCTGGCACTGGGGATCTTCGCGGCCGGACACGTCGTCGTCGCACTCGGCTCCAGCTTCGCGCTGATCCTTGGCGCCCGGTTCCTGACCGCTCTGGCGACCGGCGCGTTCTGGGCAGTGGCCAACGTGGTGGCCGCACGCGCCGCCGGTCCCGCCGCGAGCTCTCGCGCTTTGGGGGTCGTGGGCGCCGGTGCGATGCTCGCGAACGTCGTCGGCGTACCGCTGGGCGCGTTGGCCGGACAGGTGATGGGCTGGCGCGGGCCGTTCTGGGCGCTCGCCGTGCTGGGTGCCGCCGCCATGGTGCTCATCGCCCGCCAGGTTCCGCGCCACACCGGCGGCGACCAGGCGGTCTCGGTCCGTTCCGAACTGTCCGCTCTGCGCTCGGGACGCCTGTGGCTGACGCTTGCGGCCTGCGCGACCACGACAGGCGGTGTGCTGTCGACGTACACCTACATCTCGCCATTGCTGACCGGCCGGGCTGGTCTGGCCGCCGGTCTGGTGCCGCTGGTACTGGTCGGCTTCGGGGTCGGCGCGCTGACAGGCTTCCTGGTGGGAGGCCGTCTCGGGGACCGCCGTCCGTACCTGACGACGATCGTGGCGCCCGCGGTGACCACGGGTTTGCTGCTGGCGCTCTGCCTGCTGTCCGGATACGCCGCGCCCACGATGGTGCTGATCACCTTGCTGGGACTGTTCGGGCTCGGCGCCAACCCCGTGCTGATCTCCCTGGGCGTCCGCTTCGCAGGACGGGCCCCCACCCTGGGCTCCGCCCTTACCGTCTCGGCGTTCAATCTCGGCACGGCCATCGGCTCCTGGACCGCCGGCCTCGCCCTCGACTCTGCCTTGGGAGCCACCGGCCCGGCCGCCGTCGGCACCGTGATCGCCGCTCTCACGCTGATCCCCACGATCGCCATCGCGCTTACCCAGCGCCACCCGCGCACACCCGCGGCGAACTAGTCCCTTCCAGCGGACTCGACGGCGCGAACCCTTTCACATCGAGGAAGACGCGGCCCCGCCGTGCCGTCCTGAACACGAACAATCCGGCTCCTCACGCGCTGGCACGACAGAGCAAAGGAGACCCCACGATGCGTGGAGTAGTGATGTACACCGCCGGAGACGTCCGGGTGGAGGAGCGCGAAGACCCGAAGATCATCGAGCCGACCGACGCGATCGTGAAGCTGACGGCGACCTGTATCTGCGGCTCGGACCTGTGGCCGTACCGCGGCATCGAGCCCGCCGACCACCAGGTCATGGGCCACGAGTAAGTGGGCGTCGTGGAGGAAGTCGGCTCCGAGGTCGAGAACGTCGAAATCGGCGACTTCGTCGTCGGGTCGTTCGTCATCTCCGACAACACCTGCGAGATCTGCCAGGCCGGCTTTCAGTCCGAGTGCGTACACGCCGAGTTCGTCTCGCAGACGATCGGCACCCAGGCCGAGAAGGCCCGCATCCCGCACGCCGACGGCACCCTCGTCGCCACCCTGGGCCAGCCCGACCTGGAGCTCATCCCCAGTGGCGACCCCGGCGAGGCGGCGGGCACGGCCGCCGAGGCATTCGCGCACCTGCCGGCCGGCTACCGCATCGGGCTGGTCCGCTCGCGTGCCGCGGCGCTGCACCGGCGGCTCTCGGGCGGGTCTCGCGATCAGCTCGGGCAGGCGGTCGCGACTGCGCCGAACTCAGGCGACTGACGGCTTCCTCTTCGTGCGGGCCGCGTCGACGGCGGTCCGGCACTGTGCCCCGGACCGCTCGGTCCGGGGCACAGCAGCACGGTGCGGTGAGGGGCTAGGACCAGCCGTGCTCGGTGAGCGACTGGTCGCCTTCCAGGTAGCCGAGGAGGCCGGCTTCCGGGTACTCGATGATGTCCTCGGGCAGGTCGTGCACGGTGAACCACTGGAGGCGGAGGCACTTCTCGGGCTCCCGGTTCTCCGGCTCTCCGGTCCACTCGGTGGCTTCGAAGAAGAACCCGATCCGCTCGATGCCGCCGCCCTGGTGGTGGTGCACGGTGTGGACCAGACGGAGGTGCCGGGGGTCGACGGTGACCCCGGTCTCCTCCCGCAGTTCGCGGGCCGCTCCGACGCTCAGGGGCTCGCCCCGGTCGAGCTTGCCCGACGGCATGTGCCACCGGCCGTGCCCATAGGGGGCTCCGCGCTGGGAGAGGAGCATTTTGTCGCCGTCGCGCAGGATGACGTGGGTGTCGATGACGGGGGTTGCGAGTTCCGGTGTCATGGTCCCTGAGTGGTTGTCGACTGTGGTGGAAGCGCCGACGCTACCGGTGGAGCGGGGATCGCGTCGGCTATCCGTGCGGCTACCTCCGATGGAGTGGCGGCCCCGGTGTCCACGACGAGGACCCGCACGCCCTCAGGTGTCGCCGCCATGTCCTGTCGCATCGCACCTGATGCTCTTTCGGGTGACGGAGGTAGCACCCGGAGATCACCCAAGTGTCATCGCGAGCAGGTGAGTTGCAGTCGGTGTGGATGGGCGGTAATCCCTTGATGAGAGGGAGCGACGGACACATGCTGGTGCTGTCGACACTCGCCAAAGCCGAGGAGATCAGCGTGGGTGAGCTGCCCAAGACGGTGCTCAAAGCTCGGGTGGAGCAGAAGCACTGGACCTACACCGACTTCGTGAAGCACTTCGAGAAGGCAGCACGAAGGCTCGGCATGACCGGCCTGACGGTCTCCGAAGCCCAGTTCCGGCGGTGGACGGCGGGCAAGGTCCAGGGCCTGCCCGCCGCTGACGCATGCCGCGTCCTGCGCGACCTGTTCGGCATCGATCCCACATCCCTGTTCGCGGCTCCCTCGCCCAAGTCACCCGTACCGAACGACCTGGAAGCCGAGATCGAGATGACCGCACGGAACGCACAGGAAGCGGCCGGCGCGGCCGCCGCATCCTCCATCTCCGACACTGCCGTGGAACAGCTCCGCGACGACGTATTGAACCTCGCCCGCCGCTACGAGGTGACGCCGCCGGCCGACGCGTTCCGGGCAGGCAGAATTCTGTGCGCCCAGATCGAACAACAGCGAGACCGGACGCAGGTGCCCGTTCAGCAGCAAGAGCTGCTCGTGCTGGCCGGCCAGACATGCGCCATCCTGGCCACGGCCGCATTCGACCTCGGGATGTTCGACAACGCGACGCGGCTGGCCCGCTCAGCGTCCCTGTACGGGGAAACCGCACGCTTCGAACCCCTGCGCGCCTACGTGGGCGGCACGCTCGCCTACATCGCCTACTTCTCGGCCCGGCCCGCCGAAGCAGCACAGCACGCGCGCCGCGCCGCCATGCTGCCGGGCCTCGGCGACGTCGGCCGCCGCCGTCTCGCTGCCATCAAGGCGCGTGCCTACGGGCACCTCGGCGACATCTCCGCCGCGCAGGACGACCTGCACGACGGGGTCGGGGGTGAGTTCGGCTTCAGCGACGAGCGCCTGGCCATGTCGAACGGGTCGACATGCCTGCTGCTCGGCGACGGTCACGCAGCGGAGGCCGCGGCCGAGAAAGCCCTCGCGCTCGTCTCCGCCAGGCCGGGGAGCACCCGATCGCTTCCCGTGGTATGAGGTGCCGCAGCGGACCTGGCCGCGGCCCGGCTCATGCGCGGCGATCTCGACGGTGCCGCAGACGCCCTTGGCGACGTATGGGAGGTACCAGACGATCAGCGCGCCACGGGCCTCCTGGCCCGTACCCGGCAGCTCCGCCGCGCGCTGACGGCCTCGCAGTACCGTGACGCTCCGCTCGCCGGCGAGATCGGCGAGCGGCTGGAGCACTTCGCGCGCACGGCCCAGCTTCAGCGCGGAAGCGGTGTCCTGGCGGCACTCGAAGCCTGATCAGGACAGGGCTGCGAGGATCTTGGCCTCCTTGTCCGGAGCAATCCCGTGTTCCGCCCAGCGTGGGTGGTCCACGGGGCGGCCGTCAGCCTGCAGCCACTTCCACGTGTTCGCCACCGTCTCGACCAGTGGCTGGCACCGGAGACCCGCGTCCACCGCACGATTCGGATCAACCGCCCAAACGCCCGCCTGGGCTCGCCACAAAGGAAGTTCGGTCCACGGCGTCACCCCATGCTCGATAAGCACGTCCGGGTCCGCCCATACCGGCTTCCCGGCCGCTTGCGTGACTGCAAGGCACGCTTCGAGAAAGCCCTGAAAGGTGATGCCCTGCGGGTGGGTGACGTTGTAGGGGCCGCTGGTGGTGGCGGCGGCCTGGTCGACGGCGAAGGCGGCCACGTCTCGCACGTCGACGGGCTGGATCCGGCGACCGGCCGGGCCGGGCGCCAGGATCCGGCCACCGCGTGCCGCCCGGTGCAGCCACCACGGCAGACGGCCCACGTACTCTTCGGGCCCGAGTATGACCCCCGGCCGCAGGAACACAGACCGGTCACCGAAAGCCTGCGCCACCGCCCGTTCGGCCCCCGCCTTCTGAAAGCCGTAGACAGTGGGCGATCCGCCTGGGCCGGTGTATCCGAACGTCTCATCCGCGTCGACCGGGCAGTCCAGCACGGGGGACGACTCGGCCAACGGCTGGTGTGGCCACCCCTTGTACACGGACACCGTAGACACGTGCACCCAGCGAGCCACCTGCCCCTCCAGCACGCGGACCGCGCGCAGAACGTCGCGGGGAGGCATGTCGGCACTGGACGTGTCCACCACCGCGTCCCACGGTCCGAAGGCCGCGAGCCGCTCCAGATCCCCGGCCTCCGTACGGTCCCCGTGGACAGCCCGCACACCTGCGACGTCACAACCTGATCGGCCACGGTTGAAGGTGGTCACCTCCCACCCGCGGCTCAGAGCTTCCGCAACGATCTGCTTGCCCAAGAACCACGTTCCGCCGAGCGCCAGGATCCTCATGACCCGACATCCTGCCGCTTCTGCTCACGCTCACGAAATGGGTCCTCTGCAGGCTCAGCATCGCGGGCCTTGGCGACGGCCGCGCGGGCGTCGCCGCCGTACAGCGGCACAGCCTGGAGTCAATCGAAAGTTTTGGCACCGTGGTACGAGGCGCAGACGGTGTCGGCCGTGAGAGGGCCGTCTCCCCGGGCCTAATCTGTATGACTGCTGCTTCAAAGGTAATTGAATTGCAAAGCACTCCTTCAGCTGCAGGTCAGCAAGTCCTCACCGCCGACGCGGGGGTATGAGGTGCTTTCGAGGTGCTTTCCGCGGTGCTAGTCGAAACAGACCCGCGACGACGTCGGGATCACCAGGACGTCCGGCAGCCGCTGTATGGACGACTGCCGTGTCTGTCAGTCCGGGGCCGGCAAAAAACTGCCCGCTTCTCATGGATCTTCTGTTGCTCCAGCCACTTGAAGACCTCGGCCCTCTTGTACAGGACCTTGGCGTTCCTGCCCCGGCCGAGCTTGTAGCCCTTCAAGCCTAGTTTTGATGCCTCTCTATAGACCCAGCTCGTGGACATACTGAGCATCGCAGCGACCTCGGAAGTGTCCATGAGGATGGGCTCGATGCTGGGGCGTCGGTGCGACAAGCTGATATCGGTGCGGGTCTCATCGGGGTGCGACTGACGTCCCACGGGCAAGATGACTCCTTGAGGCTGGCCTGAGCCTGATCGCGGCAGCGGTTCGCGCTCTGCTCCGGTCGGATTGCAAACGTTGCTGACGCCCGTCTGTGCCACCGCTAAGAGTCGCCGGACGAGCTACAGCCATGGTCGTGAGAATCGCCGGTTTGGCTAACCGGCGATCCGCCGCTATGTTGCCGCGCTGCTTCAGCCCTTCCGGACTTGTTTGGGACGGTGGGCGCCTCCTTCTCTGAGGTGCGATCCGAGGGTCTTGAGCCAGTCGGCCTATGGCGGCGCGTGGTCCGACTGCCGGCTTGTCGAGCACCCTCGCTCCTGAGTGCCCTCCAGGCCGTTCGAGTGACGGTGATCATGGACGTCCTTCGGGGGGTGCTACCCACGCTGGGGCCGTCGCCACCGTCCCTAAGGCTGGGACGAAGCCCTCTTCAGGAACCTGACGGGGCGTCAGAGAAGTCAGCAAGTGGTCAGCATGAGTCCTGAGAAACGTGGGGACAGCTGCTCGAACATGCGACTCGTTGTAGGGTGTCGAAATAGCCCTTGACCTGCAAAAACGCAGGCAGGGAGCCTACTTGTGGGAGTGCCTCAATGTTGCGTACAATGTTCAGGTCCAAGATCCATCGTGCCACCGTGACCCATGCCGACCTGCACTACGTCGGGTCCGTGACGGTCGACCGTGACCTGATGGACGCCGCTGACCTGCTGCCCGGTGAGCTGGTGCACATCGTCGACATCACCAACGGCGCCCGGCTGGAGACGTACGTCATCGAGGGCGAGCGCGGCTCCGGGGTGATCGGGGTCAACGGTGCGGCGGCCCACTTGGTGCACCCCGGGGATCTGGTGATCCTCATCAGCTACGCCCAGGTCGACGACGCGGAGGCGCGGACGCTGGTGCCGAGCGTGGTGCACGTGGACGCGGGCAACCGGATCGTCTCCCTCGGCGACGACGCCTCCGCGCCCGTGCCGGGTACGCGGCAGGAGCGCAGCCCGCACTCGGTGCCGGTCGCGGGCTGACCGCCCTCCGGCCTTGCGCCCCAGCCGCCCCCACGGGACAGGAAGGGTCGGCGCCGGACGGCACTGCGGGGGCAGGGGCCGGGGGAGGGGCGCTCGGAGGTGTGGACTCGGCAGGCGGGGGCAGCCGCAGCGGGAGACGGTGGGGATGAGCTCCACTCGTACCTTTCGCACCTTTGGAGGCCGCGATGACGCAACCGTATCCCGACCCCGTCCAGCCCCCGATGCCGACGCCGACGCCCGTCCCCGGCCCGGCACCGGTGCCCACGCCCACGCCGCCGGGCCCCGGTCCGATGCCGCCCGGTCCCGCGCCGGACCCGATTCCGCAGCCGCCCCGGCCGAACCCCGAGCCGGTTCCGGAGCCGGAGCCCTCGCCGCAGCCCGCCGGCTGACCGGACGAAGCGACGGCGCGGCCGCCCCGCGCGGGCTCCCTCCCGGCCCCTCCCGGCCCTTCCCGGCCCCGAGGGAGCCCGCGCGTCCGCGCCAGAGTCCCAGCAGGGCGTCCGCCTGGGCCGAGCCGCTCTCCTCGGCCGGCGACCCCAGATCCTGGGCGTCCCGCACCGGGGCGACCGTACCGGCCGTCGAACAGGTCCGGCACCGCCGTGAGCAGCGCGGCCGCGTGCTCCTCGTACGCCGGGCGGACCGTGTCGTCGGCGAAGTTCACCGGCAGCCCGCCGCCGACGTCGAGGCTCGTGCCCCGCCGCTCGCCGAGGGCCGCGTCGGTCTCCTCCGCGAGCGCGTGGATCTCCGCGACCCCCGCCGCGATCAGCTCCAACGGGCAGATCCCGGAACCGATATGGGCGTGCAGCCGGGTCAGCCGGGGCCCTTCCGCGAAGGCGTTCAGGACGGCCTCGCGTGCGCCGGGATCGCACAGCGCCACGCCGAACTCCGGGTGGCGGTCGCCGTGCTCATGGCGCCGATGGAGCCGCCGCCCACCTGCGGGTTGACCCGCAGCCCCAGCACGGACGCGGACCCGGCCGGCCGGAGCGCCCCGATACGGCGCAGCTCGGCGGGACTGTCCGCGCCCTGGGCGGAGGGCGTAGGAGGCATGCCACCGAGCACGGCCCACACCCGGCGACTCGTACTCGTGCCACGGCCGCCCCCGAAGCCGGAGGAACCCGCGCCGTCAGTCGGCCGGACCGCCGACCGCGCCGAGCATGCTGCGCGGGTGCACCGGCGCCGGTCCCAACGTGGTGCTGCCGGGGGCCGCACGGTGGCCGAGCCCCGTCCGGTACGCGTCGAGGGCCGCCTCCGTGCGTCCCGCCCTGCGCAGCAGGTCGCCGAGGAGTCGGCAGATGTCCGCGAGGTCGCCCGCCGCCCCCGCCCGCTCCAGCAGCGCGAGCGCCGTCACGTAGTGCTCCTCGGCCGCGTCCACGTCACCGCTCTCCGCCCGGATCAGTCCGAGCAGCCGGTGAGCCCCGCCCGCGTGCACCGAGCCGCGCTCCGGATGGAGCTCGCCGAGCAGCCGCAGCAGCAGTTCCTCCGCCTCCGCGCCCTTGCCCTGCCTGCGCAGCACGTCGGCCAGTTCCACCTCGACCTGCGCGGTGTACAGTGCCGCCCGCTTCGAGGCCAGCATGGACCGCGCAGTCCTCAACTCGCTCTCCGCGCCCGGCAGATCACCGTCCTGGGCGCGCACGTACCCGCGCATCCAGTGGCAGTGGGCCATCTCCGTGCGGATTCCGAGCCGTTGGTAGATCTCGGACGCCTTGGCCAGCGACGCGTCCGCCTCGGCCGTGCGGCCCGCCGCGATCAGCGTACGGGCGACCTGCCGGTGCATGCCCGCGATCAGCTCCGGGTCGGACACCTTCGGCGCGAGGGCCAGGGCCAGTTCGCCCGCCTGCGCGGCCCGTGCGTGCGCGCCCATGTCCATGTAGGGGCCGATCGACGCGGTGTGCAGCAACAACAGCGCGCCGGGGTCGCGTTGCCCGGACGCGTTGATCTGCTCGATCGCGTTCTCCACCAGGTAGCAGGAGTAACGCAGTTCGCCCGTCAGCAGGTGAACGATCGCCTGACCTCTGACGGCAGGCGCCCGCCGGGCGGGCGGCGCGTCCGCGAGGAGCCGCTCCGCCTCCTCGAAGTGAGCCCGTGCGACGGGTAGATCGCCCGCGTCGAGGGCGCACTCGCCGAGGCCGAGGGTGGCCGCCGCGCGCTGCTCGTCGAGGCCGAGCCGCTCGGCCTCGACGAGGAGGGCGGCGAACGACGCAGCCGCCTCCTGGGTCTCCCCGGTCGCGAGCGACCGCCGGGCCGCGGCGACGGCCGGTGCCGGCTCGGTGGTGCTGTGCGGCGAACCGTCCCCGACGCCGGCCGGGCCGCTTTCCGGCCGCTGCTCCGCCGCGCGTCCCGCCGTACCGTTGTCCGTCATCGGGTGCCCCCCTCTTCGCCTGGTGCCGCGCCCCGGCCCGACCGGTGGGGGGACGCGTGCCGGCGTCGCCTCCGACCCGGGCCCGGCGGGGGTTGCGGGCCCCAGAGTAATGGTCGGCGGGCAGGTGTCGCGCGCCCGTCCGTCAGGAGGGACGGCGGCGTCGGCCGGACGCGCCACGCCGCCGTTCGCGGAAAGCGCCTGAGGGAGGCGGAGTTCCCGATGACGAGGGGCGCCGAGCACGCAGGCTGATCCAGTCCCGGGCGGGTTCTGGATCGCTCGTGGCACCGGAGCCACGGAGGGCGGCCAACCCCCGCGATCATGGTCGGCCACCCCCCGCGCCCGGGCGTAGGCCGTGGCCCACGACCTGCACCCGTCCACGGGCTGCCCGGCCTTCACGGGGCGGTACTCGGCGTGGCCCCGAGCCGGCGGCGGCGCGAAGGTCCGGGCGAGCCAGGACTACGGTCGCGCTCGCCACGGAGGGCTATTGACCGGACCCGGCGCGGGAGATCGCGGGGAAGACCGCGGTCGTGTCGATGTAGTACTTGCGGATCAGCGGTCCGAAGCCGTTCGCGTTGGTGCCGAGGAGCATGAGCTTGATGTGCTCGATGGCGTCCGCCCGGGTGAGCGCGGACAGTTTCGTCTTCGTGTCGCCGACGGTCTTCCTGGTCGTCCACCCGAGCCGGGTCTCCGCCGTGGCGCTGACGTCGGGGTCGAAGGCGAGGAAGAAGGGGCGTCCGCCGGGGCCGCCGTCATTGCCGGTGGCGAGGAGCACGATCACGTGGAATCCGGCCCCGTTGGCCTGGAAGAACAGGCTCTTGGGTCCACCGACGTGGTCGGTCGGGCCCTTGACGGTCACGGCGCGGTTGGCGTGGAGGATGTTACTGATCGCAGTCCACTTGGCGGTCACGTCCCCGGTCGCCGACAGGTCCGCGGGGTTGTACGGACCGTCCGCGTGTGCGGTGAGAGCGGCCGCCGCACGCTCGCCGCGGGCGTCGCAGCGCCTGTCCAGCACCCCGCTGAACATCGAGTCGGTCGGTGCCTGCAACCAGAAGGTGACGCGTTCCAAGGCGGTTCCCGTGTTCGGCGCGGGATGGTTGTCGACCGCGGCCTCGATCCGGGCCCGCAAGGACGCGACCGTCGGGTCGGCCACGTCCGCCGGTTGGAACAACTTCTGCTCGGTCATGGAAAATCCCCCCGTACGGCACTGTTGCTCCCACTATGGCGTACGGAACGCGCTGCCGATGGAGTAACCGGAGATGAGCCGACGCGGACCTGCTCGACGTCCTCGGAGGGATGACCGAGACGGATACGGCCGGTCCCGCGCGGCGGGAGCCCTTGGAAGCTTTCCGCCAGCGCTTCGGCCCGGTCGCTGAGTGCCTGTGACGCCCGACCCGGCGGCGCCCCGCCCTCCCGGGGGTGGCGGCGCCGGGCCGGGCGGCGGCGGGATCAGCCGGCCGGCGGCAGCAGCGCCCGGGACGCTCCCCGTCCCGGCCTCCGCGCCCCCGGCGGCCGGGTCAGCTCCCGACCTCGCTCTTGTCGCCGCCCCACAACGTGTGGAACGTCCCCTCGCGGTCGGTGCGGTGGTAGGTGTGGGCGCCGAAGTAGTCGCGCTGGCCCTGGGTGAGGGCGGCGGGGAGGCGTTCGGCGCGGAGGGAGTCGTAGTAGGCGAGGGTGGCGGCGAAGGCGGGGGTGGGGACGCCCTGGGTGACGGCGGTGGAGATCACGGTGCGCCAGTCGTCCTGCGCGGCGGCGATCTCCTCGGCGAAGCTCGTGTCGGACAGGAGGCTCGCCATCCGGGGCTGGGCTTCGTAGGCGCTGGTGATGCGGTCGAGGAACGCGGCGCGGATGATGCAACCGCCGCGCCAGATCGAGGCCACCTTGCCGAGGTCGATGTTCCAGTCGTACTGCTCGCTGCCCGCCGCGATCTCGTGGAAGCCCTGGGTGTAGGCGACGATCTTCGAGGCGTACAGGGCCTGCTCGACCCGGTCGGCGAACGCGGCCGCCTCGTCCTCGCTCAGCGCGCGGGCGGCCGGACCGGCGAGGTGGCGCGAGGCGTCCCGGAGGTCGGCGTGGCCGGAGACCGCGCGGGCGAAGACGGCCTCGGCGATGCCGGAGACGGGAACGCCCAGATCGAGGGCGATCTGCACGGTCCAGCGGCCGGTGCCCTTCTGCTCCGCCTGGTCGAGCACCACGTCCACGAAGGGCTTTCCGGTCTCCGCGTCGACGTGCGAGAGCACTTCCGCGGTGATCTCGATGAGGTACGAGTCCAGGCGTCCGGTGTTCCAGGCGCGGAAGGTGTCCGCGATCCGTGCGGGGGAGTACCCGGCCACGTCGCGCAGCAACTGGTACGCCTCGGCGATGAGCTGCATGTCGGCGTACTCGATGCCGTTGTGGACCATTTTCACGAAGTGGCCGGCGCCGTCGGGGCCGATGTGCGTGGTGCACGGGGTGCCGTCCTTCGCGCGGGCCGCGATCTTCTCCAGCAGCGGGCCCAGCGAGCGGTACGACTCCTCCGAGCCGCCGGGCATGATGCTGGGACCGTTGAGCGCGCCCTCCTCTCCGCCCGAGATGCCCGCACCCACGAAGTGGACGCCCCGTTCACGCAGCTCGCGCTCGCGTCGCCGGGTGTCCTCGAAGTGCGCGTTCCCGCCGTCGATGATGACGTCGCCGTCCTCCAGCAGCGGTGCGAACTCCTGGATGACCGCGTCCGTCGGTTCTCCGGCCTTGACCATGATGACGAGCCTGCGTGGGCGCTCCAGGGCGTCCACGAACTCCTGCGGGGAGTGTGCGGGGACGAACGAGCCCTCCTCGCCGAAGTCCTTCACCAGCGCGTCGGTCTTCGCGGCCGTGCGGTTGTGCACGGCGACGGTGAAGCCGTTGCGGGCGAAGTTGCGGGCGAGGTTGCGGCCCATCACCGCGAGTCCTGTCACGCCGATCTGAGCGGTGCCGGTCATCTGTGCGCTCCTGCGATCCGGGGGTTGGCGGAATCTCCAGTATGGGCACGGGAAGCGGACCCGGCCCGTCCGGAAGTGCGGCCGGGCGTGCACGGTGCGTGGGTCCGAGCTGCCCGGCCCCACCCCCGCCTGCCCCGTGACGGCGCTTCCTCACGTCCTCTCCGGCGTCGGGTGGCGTGGACCGGAGCCTGCGTCCCAGGGTGGGGGCCGTCCCGGACCGTCCGTCCTCGGACCGCCCGGCACCCGGTGCCCCGCACCGTCCTCAAACCGCCCGACGCTCCCGCTCCGCACGCGCGGCGTGACACACCTACACCGCGTCCCTGCCGTCCGCGTCCCCACCGTCCGCGATCACGTGCATCGCCGCCTCCTCGCCGGACGCGGCGGCCCCGTCGATCCCGACGTCCTGAGCCGTGAGCGTGTACGGGACGGAGCCGTCGGCCTGCTGCGTCAGCCGCCCCGCCCGGTCGGTGCCCACCTCGTCGTCCCACAGCTCTCCGTCGCCGCCCGGGAGGTCGCCCCTGCCGTCGCCCCGGGGGGCCGCCGGATCGGCGAGCTCCCGGGTCAACCGGGTCTCCAGAGACTCGCCCGCGTGCTGCTCGGCCGCGGTCGTGCCGAGGTCGTCGACGCCCCAGGGCCGCTCGGGAGGGGAGTATCCCTCGTCGAGCACGTCGTCGAGGCCCGAGGCGTCGAGGGTGTCCTCGATGTCGAGAAGGTCGGCCGGGTCCGAGGCTTCCGGCTCCTGCGGCTGATAGACGTCGTCCCCCCGTTCCGTGTCGCTCATGGCGTTGTCCTCTCCGGGGCCGCCCGGCGACGGATCGAGGACGTCCCCTGCCTGCAATTCCACTCCCCTCCCGGCCCGCTCGCAAAAGATCCGGGCTTCACCCCTGTTCACACCGCTTCTCGGACATGGACGGCCGGAATTGCAGGCAGAGGTGACGGGCCGTGAGATGACAATGAAAACTATTGTCGATAACGTGGCGGGCGTCGGTGGACACGGCTGCCGTCCGGGCTGTCCGACGGTCGCGCCGTGTCCGCACGCACGTTCAACCGCACTGCTGGAAAAGGGGATTTCGTGGCTCATCTGCTGGTGGTCGAAAGCTGGGTCGGTGCCATGGGCCGGCTGCTGCCCGCGGCGCTGGAGGAACGGGGGCACCGCTTCACCTTTCTCACCCGCGACCTGCGGCACTACCTGCGGGACGCGCCGGAGGGCGTCGCGCATCCGCTGCTGCGGGCGTCGGCGATCGTCACCGCCGAGACCAACGACACCGAGCGGCTCGTCCCGCTCGCCGGGCGCCTGCACACCGCGCTCCCCTTCGACGGGGTGCTCACCTCGTGCGACTACTACCTGCCCGCCACCGCCCGGATCGCCCGCTGCCTCGGCCTCCCGGGCCCCGCGCCCGAGGCCGTGGAGCACGCCTGCCGCAAGGACGCCACCCGGCGGGTTCTCGCCGCCGCGGGCGTGCCCGGCCCGCGGTTCGTTGTCCGCGAGCGCCCCGCGGACGCCCTCGCCGCCGCCCGGGAGATCGGCTACCCACTCGTGGTGAAGCCGGTGGACCTCTGCGCGGGGATGTTCGTCCGGCGTGTGGACGACGAGCGGGAACTGGCCGGCGCGTGCGAGGCGATCGCCGCCTTCCCCGTCAACGCGCGCGGTGCCCGCCGCGCCCCGCAGCTCCTTCTCGAAGAGCTGCTGACCGGCCCCGAGGTCAGCGTGGAGACCGTGACCCATCGGGGCGCCGTCCACGTCGTCGGCGTCACCGACAAGACCCTCGGCGGCGCGCCCGCCTTCATCGAGACCGGTCACATGTTCCCCGCCGCCCTCGGTCCCGACGACCTGCGCGCCGTCACGGAGACGGCGGTCGCCGCCGGCCGGGCCCTCGGCCTCGACGACGTGGTGGCGCACACCGAGATCAGGCTCACCCCGCAGGGCCCGCGCGTCGTGGAGGTCAACCCCCGGCCGGCCGGCAACCGGATCACCGAACTGGTCCGGCGGGTCACCGGGATCGACCTCGTCGCCGCCTGCGTGGACGTCGCCCTCGGCCGGCGGCCCGACCTGGAGCGCCGCGACACCGGACTGCGCAGCGCCGCGATCGGCTTCCTCCTTCCGGAGACCGCCGGCACCCTGGCGGGCGTCGACGGAGAGGCCGCCGTGCGGGCCGACCCCGGTCTGCTCGAACTCCAGCTGCACGGTCCGGGACGGGCGGTGGCGCCCGCCGCGGACAACAACGGCTACCTCGGGCACGTCATGGCCGGCGACCCCGACGGACCGGGCGCCGGGGCCCGGGTCGCCGCGCTCCTCGGCGCACTGCGCCCCCGGGTGGTGGCCGCATGAGCGGCCGTACGTTCGAGGAGACGGTGGCCGCCGCGCTGGCCGGCGAGTTCGGCCCCGATCCCAAGGACGCCCGCGTCTGCGCCGCCTTCGGCACCCGGCAGACCGTACGCCACCACGGGCGGCAAACCGGCTACCGCAACGAGGTCCTCAGCCTCCGCCTCGGTGCGTCCGTGGGTTCCTGCGCCGTGGCCCCCGGCACCCTGACCGACGACCTGCTCGACGCGTGCACCGGCGCGAGTGTCGCCCGGCTGCTCGACGACCACGCCCGGCACGTCCGGGTGGCAGCCCTGGACGCCTACCTGATGGAGGTGTCGCCGCACGGTTCCGCCGCCGGAGCCGTGCCCGTGACGGTCCCGGCCGGGTCCTCGCTGGAGCGGTCCACGGCCCGCGCGCGCGTCGTCGTCGACCTGCTCGACCCCGTCCCCGGTTCCACCGTGCTCGTCGTCGGCGTCGTCAACTCCCTGCTGGCGGAGATCCGTTCGCGCGGTGCCCGGGTGATCCCGTGCGACCTGGCCGGCGGCCGCACCGAGGAGGGGGAGCCCGTCGTCACCGACGCCCTCGCCGCGCTGCCGCACTGCGACACCGTCCTGGCCACCGGGATGACGCTGGGCAACGGCACCTTCGAACCGCTGCGCGTCCGCGCCCTGGCCCTGGGGCGCCCGCTGGTGATGTTCGCCCAGACGGGCAGCGCGGTGCTGCCCCGCTTCCTCGGCGACGGAGTCACCGCCGTGTGCGCGGAGCCGTACCCCTTCTTCTGGCTCGACGGCGGCGCCGGAGTGCTGCACACCTACCGCGCCCCGATCGGAGCCCTCGCATGACCACCGCACCGACGCGCCCCGTCCGGGCCGCCCCGCACCTGCTGGACCTGGTCGGCGGCACCCCGCTCGCCCGGATCACCACCGAACTCGCCGGCCCGCATCCCGGGTTCTGGGCCAAGCTGGAGGGGTACGGGGTCGGCGGGATGAAGGCGCGGGCAGCGATCTCCATGCTTCTCGGAGCCCTCCGTCGGGGCGAACTCGCCCCCGGCTCACCGGTGGTGGAGTCCACCTCGGGCACCTTCGGCATCGGCCTCGCCTTCGCCGGGCAGGCCCTCGGCCACCCGGTCCACCTGGTCTGCGACCGCGAACTGGAACTGCCGGTACGTCAGTTGCTGCGCGGCTACGGGGCCGTACTGCACCTGGTGGAGCACCCCGCCGCGGTCGGCGGCTGGCAGGGGGCCCGGCTCGAACGTCTCCACGAGGTGCGGGAACTGCTCCGGGACGCCTACTGGCCCGACCAGTACAACAACCCCGACAACCAAGCCGGTTACGCTTCACTCGCCGCCGAGATCACCGAACGTCTCGACCGCCTCGACATCCTCGTCTGCAGTGTCGGCACCGGCGGTCACAGTGCCGGGGTCGCCACCGCGCTGCGCCGACGCTGGCCGGCCCTGCGGGTGATCGCGGTCGACGCCACCGGATCGGCCCTCTTCGGCCGGCCCCCGGCCCCTCGGCTGATGCGGGGCCTCGGCAGCAGCATCCTTCCGCGCAACGTCGCCTACGACGTGTTCGACGAGGTCCACTGGGTGGGCCCGGCCGAGGCCGTGGAAGCCTGCCGGCGGCTCGCCCGGCACGACTTCGTGAGCGGCGGATGGAGCACCGGAGCCGCGGCGCTCGTCGCCGCCTGGGCGGCCCGCACCGACCCCGGCGCGGTCGTCGCCACCGTCTTCCCGGACGGGCCGCACCGCTACCTCGGCTCGGTCTACGACGACGGGTTCCGCACCGTCCACGGACTTCAGCCGGAGCACGCCGCCACCCGGCCCGTCGAGATCGCGCACCCCGACGAGGCGTCCCCCGGCGGCTGGACCCGATGCGTCAACGTCGCCGATCCGCTCGGTGCCACCGCCCCGTCCGGTGCCACCACGCCGCCCGGTGCCACCACGCCGCCCGGTGTCACGGACCCGCTCGCCACCCCTGCCCCGTCCATCCGTTCCAGCCGGCTCACCGCCGCAGACCCGCTCGCCGCCACCGCCCCGTCCACCGTCCCCGGCCCGCCCGCCGCGCCGCTCCCCGATGCGTCCGCGGGGCACTCCGGCCGGCCGGGCTCGCCGGGTGCCCCGTACACCGCCCACCGTCCGCCCCCGCGCCTCCGTGCGCCCCGCCCCGCGGCGGCCGGACGCCCCAGGAAGCGCGCGGCACCCCCGGCTCCCTAGCCCCGCCCACGAGAAGGACACCCACCCGTGCACCTCACCCACCGCACCGTGCGGCTCGTGCTCGCCGAGCCGCTGCGCATCTCCCGCTCCACGACGGCGGCCCGCGACGCCGTACAGCTCACCCTGGAACACGGTGGGCTGCGCGGTCACGGCGAAGCCGTCAGCAGCATCCACCAAAGGCTCGACACCGGCACCCTGCTCCGCCACTTCCGGACCGCCGCCGAGGGGCTGCGCCGCCACTCCGGGCCCGAGACCGCCCTGCACGCCCTGCGGTCCGGCGAACTCGCCGCCGACACCCCTCCCGCGGTCACCGCCGCCGTCGAGGCCGCGCTGCTCGACCTGGTCGGAAAGCGCGCCGCCACCGCCGTCCACCGCTTCCTCGGCACCCGCGTCCCGCCCCGCGCGCCCACCGCCCGCACCCTGTCGATCTGTGCCCCGCGGCACGCGGCCGGGCAGGCCAGGGCGCTCGCGGCCGTCGGTTTCTCCGTACTCAAGATCAAGGCGGGGGACCGCGACCCGGAGGCGGACCTCGACCGGGTCCGGGCCGTCCGGGCCGCCGCTCCCTCGGCCCGGCTGCTGCTCGACGCCAACGGCGCCTGGACGGCGGCCCGCGCCGCCGCGTTGCTGCCGCGGTTCGCGGAACTGGGCGTCGAGGCGGTGGAACAGCCGCTGATCCCGGGCGACATCGAAGGGCTCGCGCGCTTCGCGGAACGCTCCCCGCTGCCCGTGATCGCCGACGAGGACGCCGTCGGCCCCGAAGACGTCCGGCGGCTGGCCGGCCGCGTCCACGGCATCAACGTCAAACTCGCCAAGTGCGGCGGGGTGCACGCGGCCCTGCGGATCGCCGCCCTCGTCGAGGGCAGCGGTACCCGGCTGATGCTCGGCTGCCTCACCGCCAGCACCCTCGGCATCGCCCCCGCCGTCCACCTCGCCGACCGGGCCCACTGGATCGACCTCGACGGGCACCTGCTGCTGGCCCACGACCCGTGGTCCGGAATCGGCGGCGAGGACGGAACCGTCGGTGCGAGCGGACTGCCCGGCCTTGGCGTCCGGCCCCGCTGTGCGCCGGCGGAGAGTCCCGGCCGTGCACCGGCCGAAGGTCCCGGCGGGGCACCGATCGGGAGCCCGCCCCGCGCGTCGGCCGGGAGTGGGAGCCGGGCGTCCTCGGTCGGGAATCCCAGCCGGGCGGCTGTCGCGTGAGGATCCGGCGCGAAGCCGCGCCTTCCCACCCGCGCTACGGCTGCGCTCACTCCGGCCACGCGGAGCCGAGGATCGCATCGACGAAGTCGCCCCGACGGAAGCCCGGCACGCAGTGTTCCAGTACGTCCGCCTTCACATTGCCGAAGGTCGTCTCCGGCTTCCGCCGGATCCCTTCGGTGAACGCGCCCAGAATCCGCTGCTTGAAGTCCGGCCGGGGGTGCAGGGCGACGATCTCCGCCCGGTCGGAGTCGGAGACGTCGTCGTACCCGACGCCCAGCACGTCGTACTCGACGCCCGCCGTCACCAGCGCCACCTCGGGCTCCATGTGCTCGGGGATGCCGGGGGTGGTGTGCAGGGCCACCGCCGTCCACACCCGTCGCACACTGTCCTCCGGCACCCGGTGCGTCCGCAGGAAGCGGCGTGCCTCGTCCGCGCTGTCCACCTCGAACCGCCTGCCGCTCGTGCGGAACCGTTCGCCGAGACCGAGATCGTGGAACATCGCGGCCACGTAGAGCAGTTCGGGATCGAAGCTCAGATCGCGGTTGCGGCCCTGGAGCGCGCCGAACCAGAAGACCCGCCGGGAGTGGTGGTAGATCAGCTCGTCCGCGGTGTCCCGCACCAGTTCGGTCGCTTCGCGGGCGATCCGGGTGCCCGGCACCCGCACGCCGGCCACGAGGGACGGTTCGGTCGTCATCGCTGGCACCGGTCCTTCCGGGCGGGGCGCTGCCGGGCGGTCCGGTCGCCCTCCCTCAGCATCCGGTGGCCCTGTCGCCGCCGCCACACGGACCGCCGTGTCCCCGTCCCCGCGTCGGCCGCCCGTTGCGGTTCCCATGATCCACAAACCCGTGGCGCTTCCCCCGGCGTACCTGGGACCCTGTCCCGGGCCCCGCCGGGGCCCATGCCGTACGGGAGCGTCGCAGGCGGGGGACCGGGCGGCGGGCCCGAGGACCGGGGAGCGCACACCGATGACCGTCTTCACCACCGCCGCCGGGGCCGTGCGCGGGGAGCGCACCGTACGCGATCCGGGAATCGTGCGGGTCCTCGGCATTCCTTACGCGGCTCCGCCGTTCGGGGCAGCCCGGTTCCGGGAACCGCTGCCGCCGCGCCCGTGGTCCGGCGTCCGTCGCGGCGACCGGTTCGGGCCCGTCGCCCCGCAGTCCGCCGAACTCCCCGGCGCGCCCTCGTGGAGTCCGGGTGACGAGGACGTCCTCACCCTCAACGTCTGGACGCCCGGTGCCACGGGCGATCGGCTGCCCGTGCTGGTCTGGATCCACGGCGGCGCCTACGCCTTCGGCTCCTCGGCCCAGCCCGACTTCGAGGGCACCGCCCTGGCGGCGCTCGGACTGGTCGTCGTCACCTTCAACTACCGGGTCGGATTCGATGGGTTCGGCCATGTGCCGGGTGCGCCGGGTGAGCCGGACCGCCCGGACGGCCACAACCGGGGTCTGCTGGACCAGATCGCCGCGCTGGAGTGGGTCCGGGACACCATCGGAGTCTTCGGCGGCGACGCCTCCCGGGTCACCGTGGCGGGCCAGTCGGCCGGGGCGTCGTCGGTCGCCTGCCTGATGGCGATGGACCGGGCGCGGGGCCTCTTCCGGCGGGCCGTCCTGCACAGCCCCGCCAACTCCTGCGCCACCGCCGCCTCGGCGGCCCGCACCACGCGCGAGATCGCCGGGGCGGCCGGTCTCCCCGCCACGCGGGAGGCACTGGCCGCCGCCGGTCCGGGGCGGCTCGTCGCGGCCACGGACGCGGTGGTGGCGGCCGCGCGGAAGGACCCGGCGGCCGGGCAGCGGCACCACGACCCCGCGGTGCACGGCCCGGTCGTCGACGGTGTCACCCTGCGCGCCGACCCGTTGACGGCGGCCCGGTCCGGAGCCGGGGCCGGCGTGGACGTCCTGGTCTGCCGCACCACCGAGGAGTACGCCCTGATGGAGGCGGTCGGCAGCAGCGCCCGCATCCCCGACGACGCCCGCCTCACCGCTTTCGCACGGGACTTCGACGTCCCCGGACCGGTCATCGAGGGCTACCGCGCCCTGCTGCCGGACGCCCCGGCGCAGCGGGTCTACGAGGTGGCGTACGGCGACCTGCTCTTCGCCGAGTACGCCGACCGGCTGGCCGAGGCGTACGCGGCGGCGGGCGGCACGGTGCACCTCGCCCGCTTCGACCGGCGCACCGGCGGCGAGCCGCCCCGCCCGGTCCGCGCCTGGCACTGCGCCGACATCCCTTTCGCCTTCGGCAACCTCGACGACGAGCGCCTCCACTTCCTCGTCGGCGGCGCCCCCGGCCCCGCCGACCACGAGCTCTCGGCCCGGATGGCCGGCGCGTGGGCCGACTTCGCCGCCACCGGTGACCCCGGCTGGGCACCGCTGCCCGCCGGTGCCCCGGCCGGCTGCGCCACCGAGGCCGCGGTCCACGTCTGGCGGGCGGGCGACGCGGAGGGCGAGCCGGCGACCGGAGCATCCCCCGGGGCACGGCGGGCCCTGTGGCGTGGAGCCGAACTGCCGCTGCTGCAACCGTAGTCGGAGGGGGTGCCTCCCGCGTCCCGCGTGGGGTGGGTGGCCGGAGCGAAGAGGCCGTGGGAGTGCGGCGGTTCATCCGCCGGGTCCCGCCGGCCGTCGGACGTGTGGCCGACGCGTCGACAGCGGTACCCACCCGTCGGCGTGGCCACCGGGGGACGGGCTCCGGGCGCGAAGATCCACCGCGCGGCGGGTCCCCGCCCGCTGTGCGCTTGGCATGGACCTGACGCTCTCACTCCACTACAGTCCGGTGCGCAGCACTCTGAGAGCGCTCTCAGAAGGGTTTCCCGGAGGCGCGCTCGTGCACCGCCCGCCTCCCGTTCCACCCCCACGTCCGGAACAACGGAAAGGGCATTCCCTTGCGACACCTGACCCCGCGCCACCCGAGATCACTGCGTACCGGGCTCTGCGCCCTCCTGCTCGTCGGGGCCCTCGCGGCCGCCGGCCCGTTCTCCGCGTCCGCCGCGGAAGCCGACGCCCCGGCGCCCTCCGCCGCCGCGAGGCCCGCCTCGGCCGGGCTGCTCACCGCCATGAGCAGGGACCTCGGCCTGTCGCCCGCCGAGGCGAAGGAGCGGCTCGCCGCCGAGAAGTCGGCCACCGCGCTGGCGCCCGTCGCGCGCCGCGCGGCGGGCGCCGCGTACGGCGGTTCCTGGTTCGACGCGGAGACCGGCAGGCTCACCGTCGGCGTCACCGACGAGGCCTCCGTCCCTGCCGTCCGCGCCGCCGGGGCCGACACCCGGATCGTCGCCCGCACCGCCGACGCCCTGGACCGGGCCAAGTCCCGTATCGACGCGCTCGCCGCCCCCACCGGCGTCAACGCCTGGCGTGTCGACCCCCGGGCCGGCCGCGTCGTGGTCGACGTGGTCTCCTCGGCACGGTCGGACAACGATGTCCGCTCGTTCCTGGCGAAGGCCCGCGCCGCCGCCCCCGTCGCCGTGCGGTACGTGGCACAGGCGCCCGAGACCTTCGCGGCCGGCACCGTCGGCGGCGACCCGTACTACACCGGCAACGTCCGCTGCTCCATCGGCTTCTCGGTGCACGGCGGCTTCGTCACCGCCGGCCACTGCGGCGGGGCCGGGGCGGCCGTGCGCGGATGGGACGGCTCGGCCGTCGGCTCGTTCCGGGGCTCGTCCTTCCCGGGCGACGACTACGCCTGGGTCAGCGTCGGCAACGGCTGGTGGACCGTGCCGGTCGTCCTCGGCTGGGGAACCGTCTCCGACCAGTTGGTACGCGGTTCCCACGTCGCGCCCGTCGGCGCGTCGGTCTGCCGTTCCGGCTCCACCACGCACTGGCACTGCGGCACGGTCCTCGCCACCAACGAGACCGTCAACTACAGCCAGGGCGCCGTGTACGGGATGACGAAGACCAGCGTCTGCGCCGAACCCGGCGACTCCGGCGGGTCGTTCATCAGCGGTGACCAGGCGCAGGGCGTCACCTCCGGCGGCTGGGGCAACTGCTCCACCGGCGGCGAGACCTGGCACCAGCCGGTCAACGAGATCCTCAACCGCTACGGCCTGACCCTCCACACGGCCTGACCGCCCGCCGCCGCCCCGTGGGGCCGGGCCGGCGGCACCGCGCGAAAGGCCCGTACGGAGCGCGGTCGCACGCACTCCGTACGGGCCGGCCCGCCTGACCGGGCCCGGACCGGACCCCGCGTCAGCGCGCGGTCCGGCTCCGGCTTCCGGGGCGCGTCACTTGACCGCGCCCGCCGTCAGCCCTGCCACCAAGTACCGCTGTAGCAGCAGGAATCCGGCGACCACGGGGAGGGAGACGACGAGTGAGGCCGCCATCACCTGGTTCCAGTACACGTCGTTCTGGGTGGCGTACCCGCGCAGGCCGACCGCGAGGGTGCGGGTGGTGTCGTTGGTCAGGACGGAAGCGAAGAGGTTCTCGCCCCAGGCCGTCATGAACGCGTACACCGCCACCGCCACGATCCCCGGGATCGCGGCCGGCACCACGACCCGGAACAGCGCGCCGACCGGCCCGCAGCCGTCCACCTTGGCGGCCTCGTCGAGGTCCTTCGGGATGGAGTCGAAGTAGCCGATCAGCATCCAGATGGAGAACGGCAGCGAGAACGTCAGATAGGTGAGGATCAGGCCGCCGCGCGAGCCGTAGAGCGCGACGCCGGTGCTGTTGCCGATGTTCACGAAGATCAGGAACAGCGGTAGGAGGAACAGGATGCCCGGCAGCATCTGCGTCGAAAGCACCGTGACGGTGAAGACGCGTTTCCCGCGGAAGGAGTAGCGGCTCACCGCGTACGCCGCGAAGACGGCGATGACCACCGAGAGTACGGTCGCCGCGCCCGCCACGATCAGCGAGTTCACGAAGTAGCGGGCCAGCGGCACCGTGTCCCAGATGTCGAAATAGGGGCGGACCGTCAGCCCGGACGGGATCCACCGGAACTTCCCGGTCACGTCCTCCAGCGGCTTGAGGGAGCTGCTGACCATGACGAAGACGGGCAGGGCCACGAACCCGGCGAGCAGGGTCAGCACGACCCTGCGGGTCCAGAGGAACGACGCCGGAGGGGCCATCGGGGAGCGGGCCTTGGACCGCGTGGCGCTAGTCACCGGCGTTCTTCCTTCCGCGCGAGGTGAGGACGAGGTACACGGACGTCACGGCGAGCAGGAAGATCAGGAGCAGCACCGACATGGCCGATCCGGTGCCGAAGTTCCAGGTGACGAACGACGACTGGTAGATGTGCACCGAGATCAGGTCCGCGTTCTCCGGAGCCGCGCGGCCGAACAGCACGTACGGCGTGTTGAAGTCGTTGAACGTCCACAGGAACAGCACCAGCACCAGCACCTGGTTGACCGGGCGCAGCGACGGCAGGGTGATCCGGCGGATCTGCTGCCACATGCCGGCCCCGTCGATGGCCGCGGCCTCGTACTGCTCGCGCGGAATGTTCTGCAGTCCCGCCATCAGGATGAGGAGGGCGAACGGCCACCCCTTCCAGAGCGAGACGACGAGCAGCGCGACGAAGCTGTTGTCGCCGATCAGCCAGAACGACGGCTGGTCGGTGAGGCCGAGCTGGTCGTGCAGCACGTGGTTGATCAGGCCGTTGTCCCGCTGGAACATGAACGCCCAGGTGATGACGGCCGCGTACACCGGGAGGGCGTACGGGACGAGGAAGAGGGTGCGCAGCAGTCCCCGGCCGCGGAAGTTCTCCTGCAGCAGGATCGCCGCGGTGACGCCGAACACCCAGCACAGGCCGACGGACAGGAGGGTGAACAGGCACGTGACGACGAAGGAGTTGAGCAGCGCCTCGCCGATCGGGGCGTCGAAGTCGACGGCGACGCGGTAGTTGTCGAGGCCCGACCAGGGGGAGTCGCCCCAGTTGCTGATGAAGAACTGGGTGAGCTTGCGGAAGCTCATGGCGATCCCGACGGCCATCGGGATCAGGTGGACGAGGAGTTCCAGCAGGACGGCGGGCAGGAGCAGGAGATAGGGCAGTCCGCCGGAGCGGATCCGGTCGGGGATGCGCGGCAGTCTCCTGCGCGCACCCCCGTCGCCCTTTCTCCCGCCGCTGCCGGCCTCGTCGGCCCGGGGGCCGGTGGTGGTGACGGTGGCGGTCATGGGATGAGCCTCACTGCTGCATGGTCTGCTGGGCCTTTTCGAGGCTCGCCTTGACGGTTTCGTCGGTCACGGGCTTTCCGGCCGCGGCGTCGGCCCACAGCTCCTTGACGGCCGTGCCGACGGCCGTCTCGAACTGCGACTCGTTCGGGACCTGGGGGAGCGGGGCGGCGCTGGTGGCGAGCGTCTCGCGCAGGACCGACAGGTCGGGTGCGCCGAACGCGGCGTCGGCCTGGGCGCCCTTGACGGGCGGGATGGAACCGTAGGTCTTGTTGAGCAGCTTCTGCTCCTCGTCGCTCGTCATGAACTTCACGAACTTCTTGGCGCCGTCGATGTTCTTGGTGTTCTTGAAGACCGCGATGTTGATGCCGGCGACCATCGAGTTCGTCTGGGCGTCCTTGCCGGGGAGGCCGGAGGGCACCGGTACCGGGGCGACGCCCCAGTCCTCCGGCTTCATGCCCTGGGCGGCGAAGGTGGAGGCCGCCGCCTGCCACAGCACCATCGCGGTGCGGCCCTTGGCGAAGTCGGTCAGGGACTGGTTCTGGGCGTACTCGGCGTTGCCGGGCGCGATGATCTTGTCCTTGGCCATGAAGTCGACGTACTGCTTCACGGCGGCGACGGCGCCGTCGGAGGTGAAGGTGGCCTTCCCCTCCTTGTCGAAGAAGTCGGCGCCGTGCTGCTTGCCGAGCACGAAGACCTGGTGGATGTTGTTCGACAGGTTGCCGCCCTCGGCGCCGAGGCCCCACTTGCCGCCCTTGGACAGCTTCTTGCCGTCGGCGACCAGTTCGTCCCAGGTGGCGGGCGGGTCGGTGATGCCCGCGTCGGCGAACATCTGCTTGTTGTAGTAGAGGGCGTACGCGAGCGAGTACAGCGGCACGGCGGCCGGGTCCTGGTCCTCGGCGCCCGCGGAGGCGACGGCGGAGTCGACGAACCGGTCCCGGCCGCCGATGGCGTCGAAGTTCTCCGCGTTCCACGGCAGCAGCGCGCCGGTCGCCTGGAGCGAGGCGGACCAGGTGTTGCCGATGTTGAGCACGTCCGGGCCCTGGCCGGAGGAGGTGGCGGCGAGGATCCGGTTCAGCAGGTCCGCCCAAGGGACGACCTCCAGCTTGACCTTGATGCCGGTCTGCTCCTCGAACTTCTTCAGCTCGGGGGTGAGGATCTTCTTGTCGGCCTCGATGCTGGGGCCCTGGTTGGATGCCCAGTAGGTGAGGGTCTTCGGGGACTCGTTGCTCCCGCCGGAGCCGGATCCGCCGCCGCAGGCGGTAGCGGTGGCGGCGAGCGAGAGGACGAGGGCGGCGGTGCTTGCGGCTCTGAGGTGGCGCATGTGGGACGGCCCCTTTCCGGGGAGGGCTGCGTTCGGGAACCGAACGGCCTGCAAGGCTTAATTTATGCCGTGATTTAAGAGGTGAGAGAAAGTCGCGTCAAGGGATTCGACCGGGGTATGTTGCGGGCAGGGAAGGAGCAACATGGCCCAGCGAGACAGACGGACCGTGCGTGACCTGCGGCGGGGCAACCGAGCACGGGTTATGCAACGGTTGTATTTCGAAGGCCCGTTGAGCCGGCAGGAGCTCGCTCCGGTCACCGGGCTGAGTTCGGGCTCCATCAGCAACGTCGTCGCCGAACTCGTGGCGGAGGGCGTCCTGGAGGAGGCCGGTGTCGTCGACTCCGGCGGCGGACGCCCGCGTACGCTGCTGCGCGTCGCGCCGGGCAGCGGGTTGCTCATCGGCATCGACATCGGCGAAACCCGCGTCCGGGTCGAGTTGTTCGATCTGGCTCTCACCGAACTCGCCCGCGCGGAGCGGCCGTTGGCGCAGCACGGGTACGACGTCGAGCGCATCGTCGGCCATGTGCGGTCCGGGGTCGCCGACGTGCTGCGCGCCTCCGAGGTCGACCCGCACCGGCTGCTCGGCATCGGCATCGGGGTGCCCGGCATCATCGAACGCGACGGGGCGGACGCCGCATCCTCGGACGGCCCCGGCGCGGTCGTCCACGGGCAGACGATCGGCTGGAGCGGGGTGCCCTTCGAACGGCTGCTCCGCGAGTCCGTCGACGTCCCCGACGAGGTGCCCTTCTTCATCGACAACGGCGCCAAGACGCTCGGGCAGGCCGAGATGTGGTTCGGCAACGGACGCGGCGCCGGAGCCGCCGCCGTCGCGCTGATCGGCTCCGGTGTCGGCGCGTGCGTCACGCGGGACGACGTCCTGCACGAGGAACGCACCGGCGTCGCGCTCGAGTGGGGCCACACCACGGTCCAGTTGAGGGGCCGGCGCTGCCGCTGCGGCTCCATCGGCTGCCTGGAGGCCTACGCGGGCGCGGAGGCGATGCGCGAGCGCTGGCACGAGGCGGGCGGCCCGCTGCCTGAGGACACCGACGACGAGGCCGCCCTCGCCGCGCTCCTGGCCGCCGCCTACCCGCCGCCGGACGGCCCCCTCCCGGACCCGGTGGCCGTCGAGATCCTGGACGAGACCGCCGCCTGCCTGGGCGCCGCCCTGGCCGATCTGGTCAACCTCTTCCAGCCCGCGCGCATCCTGCTCGGCGGTTGGGCCGGGCTGCTCATCGGCCCCCCGCTGCTGCCCGCCATCAGGGAGTACGTCCAGGGGTACGCGCTGCGCCACGCGTCCGCCCGCACCACCGTCGAGCTGGGCAGCCTCGGACCCGACGCCGTCACGGTCGGCGCGGCGACCCTGCCGCTCTCCGACTTCCTGGCCCGGGGTGCGACCCGCCCGGCGCCGGCCGTCGCCGGGGCCCGGACGCCCGCGGACATCGTGCGGGACCGGGGTCGCGCCCCGGCGGAGGAGACCGCCCGGAGGTGAGGGAGAGCCGACGCGGGGCGCGTCGGGACGAGCCGCCCCGCGCCCGAGTGCGCCGTTGTGCGCCCTTGTCACGAGCCTTTGCCGCGACCTAAGTTGACCGCTTGTCACATGCCCGACTGCCAGTGGGGGGACAGCATGGCCGCGAACGGTCGGCACCGCAGATATCAGCCCAGCAGAATGAACCGCGCCTCGCTCACCATGACGGCGGGTGGCGCGGGCATCGCGCTGCCGCTGATCACGGCGACATCGGCCGGCGCCGCCTCGGCCGACGTGTGGGAGAAGGTCGCCGCGTGCGAGTCCTCGCACAACTGGCACATCAACAGCGGCAACGGCTACTACGGCGGCCTCCAGTTCAGCGGCTCGACCTGGGCCGCGTACGGCGGCACCGCGTTCGCGCCGCGCGCGGACCTGGCGACCAAGGACCAGCAGATAGCCGTCGCCGAGAAGGTCCTGGACGGACAGGGCCCCGGCGCGTGGCCGGTCTGTTCCGACCGGGCCGGACTGACCCGGGGCGGCCCGGCCCCCGAGATCGACACCCAGGCCGCGGGCACCCGTCCTGCGGCCCAGCCGCAGGCGCAGAAGGCCCAGCAGCAGGGACAGCAGTCGCGGCAGCCGCAGCGCGCCCCGCAGCAGCAGGCGGCGCAGAAGCAGGCGGGGCAGCAGAAGCAGGCCGCCGCCTCACCGACGACCGTGCCCGGCAAGCGTGACGCGTACACCGTCGCGGGCGGCGACTCGCTCTCCCGGATCGCGGCCGCCGAGCGCCTCCAGGGCGGCTGGCAGGGCTTGTACGCGGCCAACCGGACCGTGGTCGGCGACGACCCGGACCTGATCTTCCCCGGCCAGCGGCTGACTCTCGCCCCGGCCGGTGCAGGCGGCGCGAAGACGTCGGACGGTACGGCGAAGACCACCCGGCCCCGCACGTCCACCGCCCCGCCCGCCGCGTCGCGGACCGCCCCGCGCGCCGGAAAGCCCGCCACCGAGGACCGGGCCGGCGCCGAGCGGGCCGCCGAGCGGGCCAAGGCCGAGAAGGCCGCGCAGGCCGAGAAGCAGCGGAAGGCGCAGGCCACCGCCAAGGCCGAGGTCGCGGCGAAGGCGGAGCGCGCGCAGAAGGCGGCGCAGGCGGAAAAGGCCGCCAGGGCCGAGAAGGCGGCGAAGGCGGCCAGGGCGAGCAAGTCCTCCGGCCTCACCGCCCCGGTGGCCGCCCGCACCGGAACCCCGTACCACCAGTCGGGATCGTGGGCCAGCGGGTACCACACCGGGGTCGACTTCCCGGTCCCCACCGGCACCACGGTCAAGGCCGTGGCGAGCGGCACGGTCGTCTCCGCCGGCTGGGCGGGCGCGTACGGCTACGAGGTCGTCATCCGGCACGGGGACGGCAGGTACAGCCAGTACGCCCACCTCTCGGCGCTCCACGTCCGCGCCGGGCAGCAGGTGGCGGCGGGCCGCAGCATCGCCCGCTCCGGCTCCACCGGCAACAGCACCGGGCCGCACCTGCACTTCGAGATCCGCACCGGGCCCGGTTACGGCTCCGACGTCGACCCGCTCGCCTACCTCCGGGCCGGCGGCGTCAGCATCTGAGCCGCCGGCCGGCCGGCGCGTCCCGCGGCGCGCGGTCCGGTAACGACCGCGCGCCGCCACCGGGCCGCCGTCCGCGCCCCGACGGCACCGGCGTGGCGCCGCCCGCCGCCGGCGCGGGCACCCGAGGGCCCGCGTCCGGAGCGTCCGGGGCCGCGTCACCGTCCGCCGGCGCACGCGGCCGGTCCGCCGCGGCCAGGTCCGCCGCCCGTTCCGCGACCAGGCGTTCGCGGGTGAGCAGCACCAGCCCCCCGGCCGCCAGCAGCCCGGCGGCGAGCGCCGACAGCGCGCCCGGCACCCCGAAACGGAAGCTCTCGCCGAACAGCGTCAGACCGACGACGGCGGCGACGACCGGATTGACCACGGTGACCGTCGCCAGCGGAGCCGTCAGCCCCGCCCCGCGGTAGGACGCCTGCGACAGCAGCAGCCCCGCCGCCGCGAACGCGCCGATCAGCAGCAGCGTGGGAAGGCCCGCCGTCAACGCGCCCGACGACCACTGCACGGCCACCGTCTTGGTGAAGACCGACGCCATGCCGAAGGCCATGCCCGCGGCCGTCGCCAGCACCAGCGAGCGCGTCATCGGCCGCCGCGTCCCGAACCCCTGGGCGACCAGGAACAGCGCGACCACCGCGCCGCCCGTCACCGCGGCCAGCAGCGTCCGCTCGCCGGCGCCCAGCGCGTGCGACCCGGCACCGTCGGTCAGGGCCAGCAGGCCCGCCAGCCCCACCGTCGCCGTCACCGCGCCCCGCCAGGCCGTCCGGCCCGCCCGGCGCCCCACGAACAGCGCCGCCATCGGCAGCGCGAAGACGATGGTGAGCGCCCCCAGCGGCTGCACCAGGCTCAGCGGTCCGTACGCCAGCGCCACCACGTGCAGCAGCGCCCCCACGCCGTTCAGCGCCACGGCGGCCCACCAGGCGGCGTTGCGCAGCGGCGCGTACGACCGTCCGTCCCCGCCCGCGGCCACCCGCTCCTGGATGATCGCCCCGGCCGCGTAGGCGACCGCGGAGACCAGGGACAGCAGCACCGAAAGCGCGAGGGAGCTCATGTACACCACGATGTCCCGGAGAAGGCGCCGAGTCGTCGTCCCACAGACGGCGATCCGGCGTACTGCTCCCGTAGTACGGACGCGCGGCGCACGTCCTCCTCCCGACGGTAGTCCCTGCGCGCCGGGGCGTCAGAACGACGGCCCGGACGCGTACCCGGAGCGCCGGGACGGCGGCGGAGCGTGGCCTCCGCCGGGCCGGCCGGACGCCCCCGCCACCGGGCCCGGCCGCTCCCGGGTCTTCCGCCCGCGCCGCCGGTGGGTGACCATCGGGGGATGAAGGTCGGACTGCTCACCCGCGAGTACCCGCCCGCCGTCTACGGCGGCGCCGGCGTCCATGTGGAGTTCCTCGCCCGGGAACTGCGCTCCCTCGTCGATCTCGACGTGCACGCCTGGGGCGACGACCCCGCGCAGGACGACGGGGGCGCGCGGTGGCACGGTCCCACGCTGCCCGACGAGACCAACGACGCGCTGCGCGCCCTGTCGGTGGACCTGTCGATGACGGCGGCGGTCGGCGACCGGGACCTGGTGCACTCGCACACCTGGTACACCGCCCTCGCCGGCCACCTCGCCAAGCTGCGGTACGGCATCCCGCACGTGATGACCTGCCACTCCCTGGAACCGCTGCGGCCCTGGAAGGCCGAGCAACTGGGCGGTGGGTACGCCGTGTCGAGCTGGGCCGAACGCACCGCCGTCGAGGCCGCGGACCGGGTGGTCGCCGTCTCGCACGGGATGCGCGCCGACATCCTCGACTGCTACCCGGCGCTCGACCCCGCCCGGGTCCGCGTCGTCCACAACGGCATCGACACACGGCTCTACGCCCCCGACCCCGGCACCGGAGCCCTGCGCCGCCTCGGCATCGACCCGGACCGCCCCTACGTGCTCTTCGTCGGCCGGATCACCCGCCAGAAGGGCGTGCCCCATCTGCTGCGCGCCGCACGGAGGCTGGACCCCGCTGTCCAGGTCGTGCTGTGCGCCGGCGCCCCGGACACCCCCGAACTGGCCGAGGAGTTCCGCGCCGCGTACGAGGAGCTCGCCGCGGGGCGCCCCGGTGTGCACTGGATCCCCGAGATGCTGGACCGCCCGGAAGTGATCCAACTCCTCACCCACGCGGCCGTGTTCGTCTGCCCCTCGGTCTACGAGCCGCTGGGCATCGTCAATCTGGAGGCGATGGCCTGCGGCACCGCGGTGGTCGCCTCGGCCGTCGGGGGCATCCCCGAGGTGGTCGACGACGGCCGGACGGGCCTGCTGGTGCCGTACGACGAGAAGGACCCCGGCGCGTTCGAGGAAGGGCTGGCGGCGGCCCTGGACCGGGTCGTCGGTGACCGGGAGGCGGCCGCGCGGATGGGGGCGGCCGGCCGGGAGAGGGCACTGGCGGAGTTCGGCTGGGACCGGGTCGCCCGGCGCACGGCCGAGGTGTACCGCGAGCTGCTGCCCTGAACGTCCGCTCCCGGGCCGTGCGCGTTCCGTGTGCGGAGGCCGCGAACGGGGCAACAGTGACCAGCAGCAGGGTGTTTCGGCAGTACTCCGACAGCATGATCCGGCGCACGCGGGGCCGGGCGAGGGGGCGGCGATGCGCGGTGGACCCACGGTGCTCGGGATCGTACTGGCGGGGGGAGAGGGCAAGCGGTTGATGCCGCTGACGGCCGACCGGGCCAAACCGGCGGTCACGTTCGGCGGGACCTACCGACTGGTCGACTTCGTGCTGTCCAGCCTCGTCAACGCGGACGTGCTGAGGATCTGCGTGCTGACGCAGTACAAGTCGCACTCGCTGGACCGGCACATCTCCACCACCTGGCGGATGTCCAGCCTGCTCGGCAACTACGTCACCCCCGTCCCCGCCCAGCAACGCCTCGGCCCGCGCTGGTACTTGGGCAGCGCCGACGCGATCCTCCAGTCGCTCAACCTGGTGCACGACGAACAGCCCGACTACGTCGCGGTGTTCGGCGCCGACCACGTGTACCGGATGGACCCGCGCCAGATGCTGGCGCGGCACATCGAGGGCGGCGCGGGCGTCACGGTCGCGGGCATCAGGGTGCCGCGCTCCGAAGCCTCCTCGTTCGGCGTCATCACGCCGGGCGGCGACGGCACCCGGGTCGACCGCTTCCTGGAGAAGCCCACCGACCCGCCCGGCCTGGCCGGCGACCCCGACCGGGTGTTCGCCTCGATGGGGAACTACCTCTTCACCACCAAGGTCCTCGTCGACGCCCTGCACCGGGACGCCGAGGATCCGCAGTCCGTGCACGACATGGGCGGCTCGATCCTGCCGATGCTCACCGCCCGGGGGCAGGCGCAGGTCTACGACTTCGACGAGAACCGGGTGCCGGGGGAGACCCCGCGGGAGCACGGCTACTGGCGGGACGTCGGCACCATCGACTCCTACTACGACGCGCACATGGACCTGCTGTCCGACCGGCCCGCCTTCAGCCTCGACAACCGGCGCTGGCCCATCTACACCCACGCCGGGCCGCTGCCGCCCGCCCGGATCGTGGCCGGCGGCATCGCCAGCGAGTCGGTGATCAGTCCCGGCTGCGTGATACGCGGCCAGGTCACCCGGTCCGTCCTGTCGCCCGGAGTGGTGGTCGCGGAGGGCGCGGTCGTCCAGGGTTCCGTGCTGCACGACGGGGTCAGAGTGGGGCGCGGGGCCATCGTCAGGGGCGCGATCCTGGACAAGAACGTGGACGTTCCGCCCGGTGCGGCGATCGGCGTCAGCCCGGAGCGGGACGGTGAGCTCTACACCGTGTCCGGCAACGGGGTCATCGTCCTCGGGAAGGGACAGGTGGTGCGGTGAGCGGAACGGCTCAGGAGCCGAGCAGGAACTCGGCGCGGATGCGCTTGCCGACGGGGACCCGCTCGGCGGTGAGCCGGTCGCACAGGGCCACCACGATCTCCATGCCGTGCCCGCCGAGCCGCGAGGGGTCGGGGGCGTACAGCACCGGGAGCGCCGTGCTGCTGTCGTACACCGAGACGTGGATGCGGTCCACGGTGCCCTCCAGCTCCAGGAGGTACGGGCCGTGGCTGTAGCGCTCCGCGTTGGTGACCAGCTCGCTGACGGCCAGCAGCAGGTCGCTGCGGGTGTGCGGGCCCAGCTCGGCCAGCCACTCCGACACCAGCCGGTTGAGGAACCGTTCCGCCAGCGCACGCGCCTGCGCGATGCAACCGGGCTGCCCGTCGAACACCTCGGAGGTGTGCAGCATCTCGGTCGAGGGGTAGGACGGATCCGGCGCACCGTCGGGTCGGGAGGTGACCTGTTCGTTCATGTGCTCCAGCCAGGGCGCGGGGCGGTGCGGTTACGTCGGACGACGAGCGTCTACCCGCGCCGGGCGATCCCACGCCGGGAAGACGGCGTCAAGTCTACGCGCGCCCCGGCAGCCGCACCACGGTGACGAAGAACTCGTCGATCTGCCGGACCGCCGCGATGAACTGGTCCAGGTCGACCGGCTTGGTGACGTAGGCGTTGGCGTGCAGCTTGTAGCTGCGCAGGATGTCCTCCTCGGCGGAGGACGTGGTGAGCACCACCACCGGGATCAGGGCCAGCTCGGGGTCCGTCTTGATCTGCTCCAGCACCTGCCGGCCGTCGTACTTCGGCAGGTTCAGGTCGAGCAGCACCAGGTCCGGGCGAGGGGCGTCCGGGTAGGCCCCGCGCCGGTACAGGAAGTCCAGCGCCTCCTGCCCGTCGCGCACCACGTGCAGCGTGTTGCGGATCTTGTTGTCCTCGAACGCCTCGCGGGTCATCAGCTCGTCGCCGGGGTCGTCCTCGACCAGGAGGACCTCGATGGGCTGTGCGTAATCGGTCACGAAGGGTCTCCTGCCGGGTTGGTGTGGGCCACCGGAGCGAGCAGCTCGGCCACGGTGTGCTCGGGCGCCTCGGGGGTGACGGGCAAGGTGAAGTGAATCAGAGTTCCCTCGTCCGGCGCGGGGTCCAGCCAGATCTTCCCCCCGTGGAACTCGATGATCTTCCGGCAGAGCGCCAGCCCGATGCCGGTGCCCTCGTACGCGTCGCGGGCGTGCAGCCGCTGGAAGATGACGAAGACCTTGTCGGCGAACTCCGGCGCGATCCCGATGCCGTTGTCCGCGACGGTCACGTGCCAGACGTCGTCCTCCCGCACGCATCCCACCGTGATCCGGCACGGGACGTCGGGCCTGCGGAACTTCACCGCGTTGCCGATCAGGTTCTGCCAGACCATGGCGAGCGTGGTGGAGTCGCCGACCACCTCGGGCAGCGGCTCCTCACGGACGATCTCGGCGCCCGAGTCCTCGATCGACGCGGCGAGGTTGCTGACGGCCCGGTCCAGCAGCGCGTCCAGCTCGACCGGCTTCCAGCCCTCCTGCACCCGCCCGACGCGGGAGAACGTGAGCAGGTCGTTGATCAGGACCTGCATGCGCTTGGCTCCGTCGACCGCGAAGTCGATGTACTGCTTGCCGCGGGCGTCCAGCTCGTCGCCGTAGCGCTTCTCCAGGAGCTGGCAGAAGGACGCCACCTTGCGCAGCGGCTCCTGCAGGTCGTGGGAGGCGACGTACGCGAACTGCTCCAGCTCCGCGTTGGACCGGCGCAGCTCGTCGGTCTGCTCGGCCAGCACCGTCTCCTGGTCGCGCGACTCGGACAGCTCGTCGACCAGCCGGCGGCGCATGTCCTCGACCGCCGCGGCCACCGCCCGGACGTCCGCGGGGCCGGTCACCTCGATACGCCGGTCGAAGGTGCCGCTGCGCACCTGGTCGGAGGCGGCCCGCAGCCGGCTCAGCGGGCGCCCCACCATGCGGTGCAGCAGCAGGCTGAGCGCGACCATCGCCAGCAGGAAGACGACGACCAGGGCCACGAGGACCTTGTCCCGCACCGACCGCTCGTCATCCAGCTCGGCCCGTGCGGTGTCCCGCGCCTCGTCCAGCCGCGCCTGCTGCGTCCCGTACAGGGTCCGCAGGGTGTCGAACTCGGCCTTGCTGCGGTCCAGCCGCGCCGAGGACGAGCGGGCCGGCCCGTTCTCCCGGACGTCGGCGATCAGCGGCTCGGCCTGCGTGGTCCGCCAGCGGTCGGCGGCGGCGGCGATCCGGTCGAGATCCGCCTCGTACGGCTCGCCCCCGACGAGCTCGCGCACCCGCGTCAGCCGGTCCCGCTCGGCGTCCTGCCCGGCCTCGTACGGTTCGAGGAACGACTCGTCGCCGGTCAGTACGAAGCCGCGGACGCCGGTCTCCTGGTCCAGCAGCGCGTTCTGCAACTGGAAGGAGGCCGAACGGGCCGGCTGGATGCGGTCCACCAGCTCCGTGCTGCGGTCCGAGATCCGGGACAGGACCAGCCCGCCCGTCACCAGGCAGCCGCAGAGGACCACCACGAGCCCGGCCAGGATCAGATGGACCCAGTTCTGCACGGACAGACGGGCGGCGAACCCCGGGCGCTTCGAGGGCTGCTGCGCGCGGTCAGACATGGGACTCCTGTTTCCAGCCGAGATGCAGTACGGCGACGTCGTCGGCGAGACCCCCGTACGGGAGCGCTCCCGCGGCGGCTCCCGCCACCAGCGCGTCGATGAACGGCGCCGCCCGGAGCTCCCCGTGCTGCCGGGCCATGGCCAGCAGCCCTTCCTCGCCGAGGCGGGCGTCGGGGCCGGTGCGGCCTTCGAAGAGACCGTCCGTGAACACCACGAGGCTACTGCCCGGCGCCAGGTCCAGGTCGGTCGGGCTCCACCGGCCGACCCCGGGCATCAGCCCGAGCGCCATCCCGCCCTCCGGCTCGATCCAGTCGACCTCGCCGTCGTGGCGCAGCAGCAGGCCCGGGTGGCCCGCCCGGACGACCCGCACCCGGCCCCCGTCCGGCTGGAAGGCCAGTGACATCACGGTGGCGAAGATGTGCGGCCCGGCACGCTCGGCGTCCAGGATCTCCTCCAGCAACGCCATGTGGTCGAGCTGGTCGGCGCCGCACAGCACCGCGGTCCGCCAGGCGACCCGCAGGCACACGCCGAGCGCGGCCTCCGCCGCGCCGTGGCCGGACACGTCGCCGATCACGGCGTGCACCGTGCCGTCGGCGGTCTGGACCACGTCGTAGAAGTCGCCGCTGAGCAGCCCGTGCACACGGCCCGGCTGATAGCGGGCGGCGGTCTCGAAGCGGTCGTCACGCAGCAGCGGCACGGGGAGCAGCCCGCGCTCCAGCCGGGCGTTCTCCCGGGCGGTCAGCTCGTTCGCGTGCAGCGCGGCGGCGGCCCGCTCCACCTGCTTGCGCTGGAGGGCGTACCGGACCGCGCGGCCGAGCGTCTCGGGGTCGAGGCGGCCCTTGACGAGATAGTCCTGCGCACCGTTGGCCACCGCCGCGAGACCGGTGTCGGCTTCCGCGAGACCGGTCAGCACCACGATCGCGGTGTCCGCGTCCGTCTCCACGATCTGGGTGACCAGGTCGAGCCCCTGGGCGTCCGGCAGGTGCAGGTCCAGCAGGACGCAGACCGGTGTGCGGCAGGAGGCGAGGAACCGCCGGGCCTCCGCGAGCGTCTTGCACCAGGTCAGCCCGGAGTCCAGCGCGCTGTCGGCCAGCATCTCCTCGACCAGCAGGGCGTCGCCGGCGTCGTCCTCCACGAGGAGGATCGCTCCGTCCACCTTCCACACGGAATCGGTGACGGAGCCACGCCCGGACTGCGCGGGAACCCCGGGACCGCCGGTCCGGAACACCGAAGCGCCCATGGACAGCTCGGACACGCTCTCCACCCCTTCGCACGGAACGGCGCGGGTCACCCCGCGCCGATTCAGCAAGCATAAATGACCCCCGGACGGCGGATGTGCGCCGCCCGGGGGCCGGTGGTACAGGGAGCGGAGGGTCAGGCCTCGACGCTCATGCCGGCGCGCAGCTTCCGCACGATGCGGCTCAGCAGCCGGGAGACGTGCATCTGGGAGATGCCCAGCTCGGCGCCGATCTGCGCCTGGGTCATCTCGGCCCCGAAGCGCATCTGGACGATCAGGCGCTCGCGGTCGTCGAGCTGCTCCAGCAGCGGGGCGAGGGTGTGCAGGTTCTCGACGGTCTCCATCGCCGGGTCCCGCTCGCCGAGCAGGTCGGCGTACGCCCGCTGGTCCTGGCCGTCGTCGCCGTCGGAGGAGGGGGTGTCCAGCGAGCCGGCGGAGTAGCCGTTGGCGGCGACCAGACCCTCGATGACCTCTTCCTCGCTCAGGTCGAGGTGGGCGGCGAGCTCCCTGACCGTCGGGTCGCGGTCGAGCTTGGAGGAGAGGAGTTCCTTGGCCTTGGCCAGCTCCACGCGCAGCTCCTGGAGCCGGCGCGGGACGTGCACGGACCAGGTGGTGTCCCGGAAGAACCGCTTGATCTCGCCCACGATGTAGGGGACCGCGAACGTGGCGAACTCCACTTCGCGGGAGAGGTCGAAGCGGTCGATCGCCTTGATCAGGCCGATCGTGCCGACCTGGATGATGTCCTCGGTGTCGTCCCCGCCCCGGTTGCGGAACCGCTGGGCGGCGAAGCGGACCAGCGAGAGATTCATCTCGATGAGCGTGTTGCGCGCGTACTGGTACTCGTGGGTGCCTTCCTCCAGGGTCTGGAGGCGGTCGAAGAACAGCTTCGACATGGCCCGCGCGTCCTGCGGCGCGACCTTGCCGGCGTCCTCGATCCACGGCAGGTCCCGCACCCCGGCATCCGTTCCGGCGTCCGTCCGCGCTCCGGTCATGACGTCCGACCCGGTCGTCGTGTCATGGGCTCCGGTGGTTCGCACTGACATAGCCGTCATGGTGTCGCCCTCCCTCTCGTGCAGTGGTGTCGGACCGTCGCTTGCCCCGCATCCGGGAAAGCATGCGCACTTTTCTTCCATCGATTTTCCACGTCCTCGCGACCGGGCCCCGCGCGGCCCCCCGGGTCCCCTCCGCCCGCCCTCTCCGCTCCGAACGGAGCAAGGCGCCGCGCGTGGCAAACTTGACGCGGTGTTGCCCCCGCGGTGACAGGCCCCGCGAGGACAAGAAGCAGAGGAACGGCGATGACGGTCACAGAGGAAACCATGGAGCCCATCCCCGGCGCCGAGGAGCCGGCCGCCGAGGGGGCCGAGGACTTCGGGCCCGGCATCGACCCCGAGCGCCTCGCCGTCTGCCTCGGCGTGCTGGACGAACTCGACACGATCGAGGTCGACCACCCCGACGCCATCGCCGTCCGCCGCGCCACCGCCGGGGTGTACCGCACGGTGAAGCAGCGCCGCCGCCAGGAGCGCCGGGCCGCGAAGACCGCGCACGACAAGGCGGTCACCGAGGCCACCGCGACCGGCTCGGCCGACCGCATCGACGACGAGACCCAGGGCGTCCTGCCGTCGTCCACCGCGTCCGCCGAGATCGCCGGCATCCTCCGCCGCCCCCGGTCCTGCTACATCTGCAAGACCCGGTACGTCGAGGTGGACGCGTTCTACCACCAGCTCTGCCAGGAGTGCGCCGCCGAGAACCGGGCCAGGCGCGACGCGCGGACCGACCTCACCGGCAAGCGCGCCCTGCTCACCGGCGGCCGGGCGAAGATCGGCATGTACATCGCGCTGCGGCTGCTGCGGGACGGTGCGCACACCACCATCACCACCCGCTTCCCCAACGACGCGATCCGGCGCTTCAAGTCGATGCCGGACAGCGACGAGTGGATCCACCGGCTGAAGATCATCGGCATCGACCTGCGCGATCCCGGCCAGGTCGTGGCGCTGGCCGAGTCGGTCGCCGCCGAGGGCCCGCTCGACATACTGATCAACAACGCCGCGCAGACGGTCCGCCGCTCCCCGCAGGCGTACAGCGAACTGGTCGCCGCGGAGTCGGCCCCGCTGCCCGCGGGCGTGCTGCCCCCGGCCGAGGTGATCGGGACCTTCGGCAGTGGCAGCGTCGACCGGGTGGCGGCCCTGCCCGCCGCGCGCAAGGAGGGGCTGACCGCCCAGGCGGTCACCGAGCTGGCCCTGGTCACGGGATCGGCCTCCCTGGAGCGCATCGCCGCCGGCACCGCCATCGACGCGGGCGGCCTGGTGCCGGACCTGCACGACACCAACAGCTGGGTGCAGACGGTCGAGGAAGTCGGGCCGATCGAACTGCTGGAGGTCCAGCTCTGCAACTCCACCGCCCCGTTCATCCTGATCAGCTCGCTCCGTCCGGCGATGGCCGCGGCCCGGGGCCGCGCGTACGTGGTCAACGTGTCGGCCATGGAGGGCGTCTTCAGCCGCGGTTACAAGGGTGCCGGTCACCCGCACACCAACATGGCCAAGGCCGCGCTCAACATGCTCACCCGCACCAGCGCCCAGGAGATGTTCGAGAAGGACGGCATCCTGATGACCGCGGTCGACACCGGCTGGATCACGGACGAGCGCCCGCACCCGGACAAGACCCGCCTCGCCGAGGAGGGCTTCCACGCCCCCCTCGACCTCGTGGACGGCGCCGCCCGCGTCTACGACCCGATCGTGCGCGGCGAAGCGGGCGAGGACCTGTACGGCTGCTTCCTGAAGGACTACGCCCCCGCGAACTGGTGAGCCCGCGCGTGCCGGTGAGGCCGCCGGTGCGCCCCGGCGGAGGCGGACCGGGCATCACGGGAGCAGTGTGACGGATGCGCGGACCACGGACAGCCCGTGGGAAAAACGGCGGACCGGAAATCCGGTCCGCCGTTTCGCCGTCCCCTTCCGGGTGTTTTGCATCCTCACGCCCCTTTCCCGGCCACGCTCGGTGGCCTCGTTCTGGCTGAAAGTGACCCACGACACACGTTCTACCGAGCGCGGCGGCGCTCATTTGGTTACGCTGAGGCGAACGGACGGCACCGAGGGACCCACGAATCTCCCCTCGATCGTCCTGGGACAAGGCCCGCAACCGGGCCGCCGTCCCGCCCCGTACCGGCGCCACCGCGACCGAACTGTTCCTGCCCTGTTCCCGAGGCGGGCGGCCCACGGACGAGAAGAGCCCGCGGTCCGACGACCGCCCCGGGACGACGCGACCCAGAGGAGTACGCGGTGACCACTGAACTGACGACACGCGAGAAGCCCGTCGAACGCACGGGGGAGCGGGCCCTCAAGGGCGAGAAGCTCCTGAACATCGACGTCTGGGCGCGCTCCGCCCCGATCCGGCTGGCCGGCTACGAGGACGACCTGGCCGAGCCGCACATCCTCCCCGGCATCGACTGACCGCGCGTTTCCCGGCCCCGCCCCTCCCACCCCGGAGGGGCGGGGCTTTCGCGCGTCACCCGCGCGGGAAGGGCCGTACGTACTCCCGGTGCCAGCGGTTCCCGGTCGCGCGGCGCTCCGCGCGGTCGGTGAAGCGGTAGCGGTGGACGCTCGCCCGGACCCGGGCGGGCGGCCCGTCCGGGAACGGATCGACCGCCAGCAGCCGCAGCGTGTCCCGGTCGGCCCGCAGCAGCCGCTCGATGAACGGCCCGAACCAGGCACGGGCGTAGGCGGGGGAGAGCGCCGCGAACCACATCATCCAGTCGAGCCGCAGATGGTACGGGGCGACCTGGCGGGGCAGTCGTCGCGGATCCCCCGGCTTGCCCCGGAAGCCGTACTCCCGCCACACGGTCGCCGGGCCGTCCACCGGATCCTCGGTCCCCTCGACGACGATTTCCAGCCGGACCCGGCTGATGGAGCCGAAGGCGCCGTAGGAGTTGACGAGATGGAGCGGATCGTAGGACCGGTTCATCGCCTGCCGCCGGGAGAGCAGGTTGCGGGCGGGGCGGTGGCTGAGGACCAGGATCAGCGCGGTGGCGGCGCAGACCGTGATCTCGTACCAGAGCGGGGCCGCCGGGTGCGCGGGCGGCGGGCCGGTGAACGCCCGCCAGTCGACCGCCGGCAGGGCGAGCGCGATCGTCAGCCAGTTCAGCCAGGCGAAGTTGCCCGACAGGACCAGCCAGAGCTGGGTCACCACCATGGCCGCCGCGGCGGCGCCCGCGACCGGCTGCGGGGTGAACAGCAGGAACGGGAGCAGGAGTTGGGTGACGTGGTTGGCGGCCACCTCGGCCCGGTGCACCGGCTTCGGCAGCAGGTGGAAGAGCCGGCTCAGCGGTCCGGGCATCGGCTGCGTCTCGTGGTGGAAGTCCAGGCACGTCAGTCGCCGCCAGCACGCGTCGCCGCGCAGCTTGATGAGCCCCGCGCCGAACTCCACCCGGAACAGCAGCCAGCGCAGCAGCCACAGCACCAGCACCGGCGGCCCGGTGTCCGCGTTCCCGAGGAAGACGGCGAGGAACCCCGTCTCCAGCAGCAGTGACTCCCACCCGAAGGCGTACCAGACCTGGCCGACCTGCACGATCGACAGGTACAGCGCCCAGGGCACGGCCCACAGCAGCATCGCGCCCCACAGCGGCACCAGGCCGTCCACTCCGGCGAGCAGGGCCGCCGACACCGCGCAGCCGGTCCACGCGACCGCGGCGAAGAACCGGTCGGAGTAGTGCAGCCGGAACAGTCCCGGCGCGGCGCGCCACGGGGTGCGGCGCAGCAGTGCGGGGACGGGGAGCATGCCGCGTTCGCCGATCAGCGCCCGGAACTGCAGTGCGGTGCAGAGGAAGGCGACGAGGTAGACCGCCGCCAGGGCGCGCTGGAAGACGAGCCTGCCGAGCCAGTAGCCGTCAGCGGTGAACCAGTTCACCCGAGGCAGTATCGGTCACGGGCGGCGCGCGGTGACGATGCGCCGCACCGTGCGGCCGAGCCGCCGGGCGTACCAGCGCTGGATGACGGGCACGAGGGGGCCGGCGAGCCGGGTGTACCAGCGGACCGGCCGGGAGAACGCCATCACGGTGAACCACACGGTCCCGTCGTCGGCGAGGTCGACCACGAAGCACTCCTCTCCCTGCTCCGGGTGCTCGTCGAGGGTGCCGTAGCCGAAGCCGATGCGGTCGGCGCCGTACTCCGTCCAGACGATGGAGCAGACCGCGCCGATCGCGAACGGGCCGACGCCCAGGGCGAGTCGGACCGTGGAGCCCGGCTCGGCGCGGCGTGTGGAGGCTTCCAGCCGGACGCCCGACGCACGGTGCATCCGCCATTCGGTGACGGCGGCGCCGGCCGCCGCGAAGTCCTCGGGGCCGCGCCCGACGCGGGTGCGGTGGTGCAGGTGGGAGTAGCCGGCGGGAAGCGGGCCGAGCCGGGTGGCCCCGACCTCGGGGTAGGTGAGCGCGCTCATGGGTGGGTGCCTTCCGGTGCGGTGCGGACGGGAGACTCGGTGCGGACGGCGGGATCGGTGGGGGCGGGGCGCCGGACGCGGCGCAGGGCGAGCAGCGCGCAGAGGGCGAAGCCCAGCGCGTTCCCGGCGCCGTGGGTGGCGGCCATCCAGGTCAGGGAGGGGTGCGGCAGTCCGGTGGCCTCGCCCAGCGCCCAGCTCAGCGCGAGCACCATGGAGGCCGCCAGCGTGCCGGCGGCAACCCCGAGCAGCGTCCTGGCCGTCCGGTCGGTGCCCCGGGCGCGGGCCAGGCGCAGGCTCAGCGCCGCCACGGTCCACATGCCGGCCGTCAGGACGACCGCCCCGGCCAGTTCGGCGGTGTCGCCCAGGAAGTAGCCGACGAGGACGAGCAGAGTGCCGGCCGGGACGCTCAGCGCGGCGAACCGGGCGGCGGGGCCGTCCCCGGTGTCCGCGCAGAGCAGTCCGGCGACCAGGGCGGCGGCGAACCCGGCGAAGTGGAAGTGCGGCACGGTCAGTGCCAGCAGGCCGGGATCGAAGGAGAACAGGCTCCGGTCCGCCCGCTCCGCGACCAGGGCCGTCCCGGCGACGGCGGGGGAGACCAGTGCCGTGAGCACCGCGAGTTCGGCCGGACGCACGTCCCTGGTCCTGGCCAGCCGGCGCGGCGCGTGCAGGGCCAGCAGGAGGGTGCCGGCGGCGTACCAGGCGGCGAGCACGGTGGCGGGCGCCCCGCGCGGCAGCCACAGCGACAGCGCTCCGGCCGCCGCGAAGAGCGGCCAGGCGCGGCGGACGCGGTCGAACTCCCGTGAGCCCGTCAGGCGCAGTCCGGTCGGCACGATCACGAACATGCCGAGCATCACGACGAGATTCACCAGTGCGGTCATCGTCCATTTCCCCCATGCGATCGGTGCGATCGTCCGGCTCCGAGCCTAGAGCAGGAATTGAACGTGTTCAACAGGGCGGGGGGTGCCCGTGGTGCGGATGCCGCCGGATTGCGCGCCCACGGTCCGTGCGGCAGAGATGGGGATACCCGACCGCCCACCCCGACCGGCAGGAGAGTTCCGTGCGCCCACTCCGACGACTCCCGCTCGCCGTGTGCGCCCCGGTCTGCGGCGGCGTGCTCCTCGTCGCGGGCTGCGGCGCCGGGGCGACCGGCAGCGCCAACGGCACCACGGGGACCCCGGTGGCAGCCTCCGTGCTGCTCCAGCCCGCACGGTCGCCGGGGCCCGCGCCCTTCACCGCGTCGACCGCCGGGAAGGAGACCGTCCCGAGGCCGCCGGAGCCGTCCCGCTCCGCCACGCCCACCACCGCCCCCACCCTTCTCCCCGTCTCCGGCACCGCCCCCGGTCTCTACGCCGCCACCCGGTCCGTCGCCGCCTGCGACGTGGCCCGCCAGGCGCGGCTGCTCTCCGACGACCCGGCCCGCGGCAGGGCCTTCGCCCGCGCGGCGGGCGCCGACGCCGACGAGATCGCACGGCACCTGCGCGGGCTGACCCCCGTGGTGCTGCGCGCCGACGCCCGCGTCACCGGCCACGGGTACCGGGACGGGGCCGCCACCGACTTCCAGGCGGTGCTCCAGGCGGGCACCGCCGTCCTGGTCGACGCCCGCGGCGTGCCCCGGGTGCGTTGCGCCTGCGGCAACCCCCTCGATCCGCCGGTCGCGATGAAGGGGCGGGTCCTGCACCGCGGCGAGCGCTGGAAGGGCTACGACCCGGCGAAGATCGTCGTCATCGAGGCCGCGTCCCGCCCGGCCCGAAGCCTCCTCCTCGCGGACCTCGGCTCCGACGGCTGGATCGAACGGCGGACGGGCGACGGGGGCGCCGCCGACCGGACGCCCGCCGACCCGCCCCCGTACGCGCCGGGGGACGCGTTCGTGCCCGGGGCGCCCGCCACCCCCGAGCCGCCCGCCACCCCGGCCCCCGAGCCGTCGACGCCCGCCCCCGAGCCCTCCGACGAGCCCCCGGCGCCGCTGCCGCCGGGGATGCCGGACGGGCCGGCGGACGACCTCGTGCCGGACGAGCCGGTGGGGCTCGTCGAGCAGGCGCCCCTGCCGGACGCGGACGCCTGGTACGGCATGGAGGCGGGCCCCGGCCCGTCCGAGGCGGACGGACCGCCGCCGGGCGACGGCACCGCGGTCGCTCCCTGCGGCCCTCACCCCTGTGCGGGCTGAGCCCGCGCGCGGGGGAGCGGCGAACACGGGCGCGGCGGGGGCGGCCGCGGCTGGAGCGGAAGATCACTCGAACAATCGGACAAATGGTGGCAGAGTTGCCCCCATGGACGATCGGGCAGCGGGTGCCCTGTCCCTCCCGGAGAACTGGCCCGCCCACCCGGACCTCAGCCTCGCCCTGAACCGCATGGGCAGCTTCGACTGGGACCTGGACAGCGGTCGCATGCACATGGACCGGGCCGCGCTGGAGGTCTTCGGCCTCGGCCCGGACGAGTACGACGGTGACCCCGCCTCCCTGTCCCCGCGGGTACCGGCCGAGGAGGGCCGGCGCCTGGACGCCCTGGTGACCAGGGCGCTGAAGGACGGTCTGGACAACTACGGCGCCTACTTCCGCATGCGGCTGCCCGACGGCTCGCTGCGCTGGACGCACACCCAGGGCGTGATCCGGCGCGACGGGACCGGCAGGCCCCGTCGGATCATCGGCATCGTGCGGGACGCCAGCGAGGAACTCGCCGAGTCCACGGCCCGTTACGAACTCGACGCCCAGCGGCGCCGGCGCACCGGTCTGGTGGACGCCACCACCGCCGCCCTGGCGCACGCCCGTACGGTCAACGACGTCATCGACGTGCTCCGCGACTCCCAGGGCCTCGCCCACCTCGGCGCGGCCAGCCTGGTCGTGGGGCTGCTGGAGGCCGGACGCATCCACCTGGTCGCGGACGGGCCCGAGGGGTCGTTCGTACCGGGCACCCGGTTCACCCGGACGGACGAGCCGTATCCGATGAGCGAGGTGATCCGCACCCTCGTGCCCCGGTTCATCGAGTCGGCGGACGACTTCGCCGGCTCGTACCCCGTCCTCTGGGACGGCATCGGTCACCTCGGCATCACCTCGGCCGCCTACCTGCCGCTGATCGCGCAGGCCCGCCCGATCGGCGCCATCGGCCTGCTCTACGACGACCGGGAGGGGTTCTCCGCCGACGAACGGAACCTGCTGGTGGCACTCGGCACCTCGATCGCCCAGAGCCTCCAGCGCGCCATGCTCTACGAGCAGGAACACGACCTGGCCGAAGGGCTCCAGCAGGCGATGCTGCCGCGCCGCATCCCGGACGTGCCGAACGCCCAGGTCGCCGTCCGCTACCGCTCCGCCAAACAGGGACGCGACATCGGAGGCGACTGGTACGACCTCATCCAGCTCCCCAGCGGCCGGGTCGGGGCGGTCATCGGCGACGTCCAGGGCCACGACACCCACGCGGCCGCCGTCATGGGGCAGTTGCGCATCGTGCTGCGCGCCTACGCGGCCGAGGGCCATCCGCCCGCGACGGTCATGGCACGGGCCTCGGTGTTCCTCGCCGAGCTGGACACCGACCGCTTCGCCACCTGCACGTACGCCGAGGTGGACTTGGTGACCGGCGTCGCCCAGATGGTCCGCGCCGGGCACGTCGACCCGCTGGTCCGGGAAGCCGACGGATCCTGCCGCAAGCTGCCGGTGGACGGCGGCCTGCCCCTGGGGCTGTCCGCCGAGTTCGGGCGGCTGGCCTACCCGGTGAGCACCGTGGAACTCGACCCCGGGCAGACGCTGGTGCTGTACACCGACGGGCTGGTGGAACTCCCCGGCGTCGACTTCGACGAGGGCATGCGGATGCTGACGGCGATGGTCCGCAACGGCCCGCGGGACGTCCGGCTCATGGCCGACCTGCTCTGCGACTCCGTCGACGAGCGGAACGGTGAGGACGACGTCGCCGTCCTGCTGCTGCGCCGGGAGGCGACGCACGCGCCCCAGCCTGGCGGGCGGCTCCAGCAGCACGTGGCGCAGAACGACCCGGAGGCGCTCAGCGCCGCCCGGCACATGATCCGTGCCGCGGTACGGGCCTGGGGAGCCGGCGAGCGGGCCGACGAGATCGAGCTGGCCGCAGACGAGTTGATGACCAACGCCCTCATGCACACCGACGGCGGAGCGATCGTGACGGTCCGGGTGCTGGCCGGCCCCGAGCGGCGGCTGCGGGTCGACGTCGAGGACCGGTCGAGCGCCCTGCCCCGGCCGCGCGAGGCGGGCGAGGACGGGGTGTCGGGCCGCGGCCTGATGCTCGTCGACCGGCTCGCGGACGCGTGGGGCGTGGAATCCCGCGGCAGCGGCAAGAGCGTCTGGTGCGCGTTCCAGATCCCGGACGGGCCGTGACCGCAGGCGCCGCGGCGCGGCCCGTCGCGCCCCGTCGCGGCGTGCGGTCGCCCGGCCGGGGCCGGTGACGCACCCTCACCCGTGCCTCCTTGCCGCGGCCGGGTGCGGGGGATTGACTGGGGCGGACGTCCGCCGCGCGCCGGCCCCCGCCGTCGCCGTCCCGTCCTGCCTGCCGCACCCGTCGCACCCGACGACATGAGGTCGCCTTGTCCACCGAGCTGCTGGCCCCCCTCGACCTGGCGTTCTGGCACCTGGAGTCCGACGCCCACCCCATGCACCTCGGCGCGCTCGCCGAGTTCTCACCGGTGGCCGGTGTGACGCCGCAGGGCCTCCTCGGGCTGCTCGGTGAGCGCGCCGCCGCCGTCCCCCGCCTGCGGATGCGGGTGCGGGACGTGATGCTGCCGGTGGGCGGCAAGGCGTGGTCCACCGACCGGCACTTCGACGTCCACCGTCATGTGCGCCGGGTGGAGGTGGAAGGTGACGACTTCCGCGCCGGTGCGGTCCGGTTGGCGGGCGAGCTGATGGAGCGTCCGCTGGACCGCGGGCTGCCGCCCTGGGAGATGTACCTGCTCACCGGGGGTGACGGCGCGTTCGCGGTGCTCGTCAAGCTGCACCACGCGCTGGCCGACGGGATGCGGGCCGTCGCCATCGGGGCGGGCGTCTTCGACGAGATCGTCGCGGCGTCGGGAAGGCGCCGGGTTGCGGGGCTCCGCAAGCCGGTGCCGCCGCTCTCCTGGACCGCCGGGCCGCGCGCGGTCGCCGAACTCGCCCTCGGCCGGATCGAAGAGGCCGGCCAGGCGCTGGGGGTGGGCGCGTCGGTGATGCGGGCCGGCCGGCTGGACCTCCGGGCCACCACCGCGCTGACCGCCGGATCGAGCGGCACCCGGCGGCTCGCGGTCGCCGACCTCGACGCGGCTGCGGTCGACGTCGTGCGCCGGGCGGCCGGCGGCACCGCCAACGACGTCCTGCTCGCCGTGGTGGCCGGGGCCCTGCGCCGCTGGATGTCCGGCCGCGGCGACGCGCTGCCCGTCGCCGACCCGCGCGCGCTGGTGCCGGTCTCCCGCCGCAGGCCCGGCGGACCGGTCGGCGGCGGCAACCTGCTCTCCGGCTACCTGCTCGACCTGCCGGTACGGGAACCGGACGGCGCACGGCGGCTCGCGTCCGTCCGCGGCGCCATGGACCGCAACAAGGCGGCGGGCCCGGCGAAGGGGGCGGGGGCGGTCGCCGTACTGGCCGACCGGCTGCCGCCGCTGGCCCACCGGTTCGGCGCGCAGCTGGCCGGCGGCGCGGCCCGGATGCTCTTTGACGTACTGGTCACCTCCGTCCCGCTGCCCCGTTCGGCGCTCTCCCTGGGCGGCTGCCCGCTGCGCGCGCTCTACCCGATGGCTCCGCTGGCCCGCGGCCACTCCCTCGCCGTCGCCCTGTCCCCGTACGGGGGGCGGGTGCGGGTCGGCCTCGTCGCGGACGGCGAGGCGCTCGCCGACCTCGACGTGCTGGCAGCGGCCCTGGCGGAGGAACTGGCGGACCTGCGGGCGGGTGTCGGAGGCGGACGGTAGCGGGACGGGCGTCGCCGGGGCGCGGGCTGCGGGAACGGGATCACCCGGCGTCTCGCCCCACGACGGGCCGCGCACCGACACGCGGTCAAGAGATCGGACAGATCTCCCGAAGTATGACGGTATTTTGGCGGATTGGTCGCCCATGTTCTGTTGACGCGCTCCAGTGATCCGATGAATATTCACTCGGTACGGGAAGCGAATCAGCAAGGGCGGCAGACATGCGGCGCAACACGCTCGGACGCAGTGCGGTCGGGATCACCGAACTCTCCTTCGGAGCGGCGGCCATCGGCAACCTGTTCTCCGAAGTCGCCCCCGAGCGGGCCGCCGAGGCCGTGGAGGCCGCCTGGGACGAGGGGGTCCGGTACTTCGACACCGCCCCGCACTACGGACTCGGCCTCTCCGAGCGCCGGCTCGGCGAGGCGCTGCGCGGACGGCCCCGTGACGCGTACACCGTCTCCACGAAGGTCGGACGGGTGCTGGAGCCGCTGCCCGGAGCCGGGAACGCCACCGTCGAAGGACTCGACGAGGGCTTCGCCGTCCCCGTCACCCACCGCAGGCGTTGGGACTTCAGCGCCGACGGCATCCGCCGCTCCGTCGAGGACAGCCTCGGACGCCTGGGCCTGGACCGCATCGACGTCGCCTATCTGCACGACCCCGACGACCACGCCGAGCAGGTCTTCCGCGAGGGCTACCCCGCGCTGGAGAAGCTGCGCGCCGAAGGCGTCGTCGGAGCCATCGGCGCCGGCATGAACCAGACCGCGATGCTCACCCGCTTCCTGCGCGACACCGACGTCGACGCCGTCCTGTGCGCCGGCCGCTACACCCTGCTGGACGGCGGCGCGCTGGACGAGCTGCTGCCCGAGGCGCAGGCCCGCGGCCGCAGCGTCGTGGTCGGCGGGGTCTTCAACTCCGGTCTGCTCGCCGACCCCCGCCCCGGCGCCACCTACGACTACGCCGCCGCGCCGATGTCCCTGCTCGACCGCGCCCTGCACATGCAGACGGTCGCCGAGCGCCACGGCGTCCCGCTGCGCGCCGCCGCCCTGCAGTACCCGCTCGCCCACCCGGCGGTGGCCGGCGTGCTGGTCGGCACCCGGTCGGCCCACGAGGTGCGCGACGCCGCGGCGATGATGCGCGCCCCCGTCCCCGACGCCCTCTGGGACGAACTGCGCGCCGAGGGCGTGCTGCGCGAACCCGCCACCACGAACGGAGAGCGACCGTGAAGATCGCCCTGCACACCAAGGTCCGGGCCGACCGGATCGAGGAGTACGAGGCCGCCCACCGCGAGGTGCCCGCCGAGCTGACGGCCGCCATCCGGACCGCCGGAGCCACCTCCTGGACCATCTGGCGCAGCGGCACCGACCTCTTCCACGTCATCGAGTGCGACGACTACGCCCGCATGCTCGCGGAGCTGGAGAAGCTGCCGGTCAACATCGCCTGGCAGGCCAGGATGGACCAGCTCCTCGACGTCGCCCACGACTACTCCGCCGAAGGCGCCGAGGCCGGGCTGCCGGTCGCGTGGGAGCTGTGAGATGACCGCACCCACGCCCTTGGTGGACGCCCACCACCATGTCTGGGACCTCGCCGTGCGCGACCAGGAGTGGATCACCGGCGACACGCTCGCGCCGCTGCGCCGGTCGTTCACCCTGGCGGACCTGGAGCCGGAGGCCCGCGCCGCGGGCGTCACCGCCACCGTCCTCGTGCAGACCGTCACCGTGGCCGAGGAGACCCCGGAGTTCCTGGCGCTCGCGGCGGGCGACAACCTCGTCGCCGGGGTCGTCGGCTGGACCGACCTCACCGCGCCCGGCGTCGCCGACACCCTGGCCGCGCTCCGCGCCCTGCCCGGCGGCGACCGCCTCGTCGGCATCCGCCACCAGGTCCAGGGCGAACCCGACCCCCGCTGGCTGCTCCGCCCCGACGTGCTGCGGGGCCTCGCCGCGGTCGCCGACGCCGGGCTCGTGCACGACCTGGTCGTCCTGCCCCACCAGCTGCCCGCCGCGACCGACGCGGCCGCCGCGCTGCCGGGCCTCACCTTCGTCCTCGACCACGCGGGCAAGCCCCCGATCGCCTCCGGAGCCCTGCTGCCGTGGGCCGACCACCTGCGGGCGCTGGCGGCGCTGCCCAACACGGTGTGCAAGCTCTCCGGTCTCGTGACCGAGGCCGACCACGGCACGTGGACCGTGCGGGACCTGCGGCCGTACACCGACACCCTGCTGGACGCCTTCGGCCCCGACCGGCTGATGTTCGGCTCGGACTGGCCGGTCTGCCGGCTCGCCGCCACGTACCCGCAGGTGATCGACGCCGCGCGGACCCTCACCGGAACCCTCGGCGAGGACGGGCGGCGGGCGGTGTTCGCCGGGACCGCCACGCGGGTCTACGGACTGCGCTGAACCGTACCGGGCTCCGGGTGGCCGACCGCCCGGAGCCTGCGGCACGCTGGACGCATGCCCGAGCTGCCGGAAGTCGAAGCCCTGCGGGTCTTCCTCGACGACCACCTGGTCGGCAAGGAGATCGCCCGCGTCCTGCCGCTGACGATCAACGTCATGAAGACCTACGATCCGCAGCCGGCCGCGCTGGAGGGCGCCACCGTCACCGCCGTGGCCCGGCACGGCAAGTTCCTCGACGTCGACGCGGACGGCCTGCACCTGATCACCCACCTCGCCAGGGCCGGCTGGCTCCGCTGGAAGGACTCCTTCCCCGCCACGCCCCCACGCCCCGGCAAGGGCCCGCTCGCCCTGCGCACCGTGCTGACCGGCGGCGACGGCTTCGACCTCACCGAGATGGGCTCCACCAAGCGCCTCGCCGTGTACGTCGTCCGAGACCCGGCCTCGGTCCCCGGCATCGCCCGGCTCGGCCCCGACCCGCTCGCCGACTCCTTCGACCGTGACGCGTTCGCCGCCCTGCTCGCCGGGGAGCGCCGCCAGATCAAGGGCGCCCTGCGCGACCAGTCGCTGATCGCCGGCATCGGCAACGCCTACAGCGACGAGATCCTGCACGTGGCCAGGATGTCCCCGTTCAAACGGACCAGCAGCCTCACCGACGACGACATCACCCACCTCCACACCGCCCTGCGCACCACACTGGAGGACGCGGTCCGCCGGTCCGCCGGCATGGCGGCGGGCGATCTCAAGGCGGAGAAGAAACTCGGCATGCGGGTGCACGGCCGCGCCGGCGAGCCGTGCCCGGTCTGCGGCGACACCATCCTCGAAGTCTCCTTCAGCGACTCCTCGCTCCAGTACTGCCCCACCTGCCAGACCGGCGGCAAGCCGCTGGCCGACCGAAGGCTCTCCCGGCTGCTGAAATGAGTCCCCCGGGCCGGTCGCCGTACGCCGGAGCGCCCTGCGGCTACCCGTCCGGCCCGCGGCGGGTCCGATCGGGAGGCAAGACCCTAGACTCCGGCCTCATGCTGCGCGTACTCGCCGTCGACGACGAAGAACCCGCCCTGGAGGAACTCCTCTACCTCCTGCGCGCCGACCCGCGCGTCCGCAGCGCGGAGGGGGCCACCGGGGCCACCGAGGCGCTGCGCCGCATCGGCGCGGCGGTCGACGCCGGCCCCGACGACCCGTCCGCCGTCGACGTCGTCTTCCTCGACATCCACATGGCGGGGCTCACCGGGCTCGACGTCGCCCAACTGCTCGCCGGGTTCGCCGCCCCGCCGCTCATCGTCTTCGTCACCGCGCACGAGGGCTTCGCCGTCCACGCCTTCGACCTCAAGGCCGTGGACTACGTCCTGAAACCGGTGCGCCGCGAACGGCTGGCCGAGGCGGTCCGCCGGGCCGCCGAGCAGGTGGGCGACCGGGCCGCCCCCGTGCACGACACCTCCGGCGACCAGATCGCCGTCGAACTCGGCGGCGTGGTCCGGTTCGTGGCCGTGGACGACATCGCGTACGCCGAGGCGCAGGGTGACTACGCCCGGCTGCACACCGCCGCCGGAGGCAGCCACCTGGTCCGCGTCCCGCTCACCTCGCTGGAGGAGCGGTGGCGCCCCCGTGGGTTCGTCCGCATCCACCGCCGTCACCTCGTCCAGCTCGGACGCATCGACGAACTCCGCCTCGACGCAGGGGCGATGAGCGTCCGTGTCGGCTCCGCCGAGCTGGCCGTCAGCCGCCGGCACTCCCGCGCCCTGCGCGATCTGCTGATGCGCGGGGCGGGCCGCTGACCCACGGCCCGGCCGCGCCCCGTGAGCGCCGTCCGGGAGGCCGTAGACTCGCGGCCCATGTCCGCAGATCCCACGCCCCGGCGCGAGGTCGTCACCGGTGTGCCCCGCCGGGTGCGTCCGCTGCCCCGCTACCGCACCCAGTCGGAGATCGACGAGCAGACCCCGCTCGGCGACGTGTACGTACGCTCCCTCATGCGCAGCCAGCTCCGTGCGGGGATCACGGCGTTCGCCGTTCTCGCGCTCGTCGCCGGCACCCTGCCGCTGGTGTTCGCCGCGCTGCGCAGCGCGGCCCTGGTCTGGGCGGTGCTCGGGTTCGCCGCTTACCCTCCGCTCACCCTGGTCGCCTGGTGGTACGTGCGCCGCGCCGAGCGCAACGAGCGCGACTTCGCCCGCCTCGTCGAGGGGCGGCCGGCGCCGTGACCGCACCGGACCACCCGGCCTCCGTCGTCGCGGTGGCCCTGGTCGTCGCCGCCACCGTCCTCGTCGGAGGCTTCGGCCTGCGGATGTCCCGTACGACCTCCGACTTCTACGTCGCCTCCCGCAGCGTCCGGCCCCGGCTCAACGCCGCCGCGATCAGCGGCGAATACCTCTCCGCGGCCTCCTTCCTCGGCATCGCCGGCCTGGTCCTGGTGCACGGCCCGGACATGCTCTGGTACCCGGTCGGCTACACCGCCGGATACCTGGTGCTGCTGGTCTTCGTCGCCGCGCCGCTGCGACGGTCGGGCGCGTACACGCTGCCGGACTTCGCCGAGGGGCGGCTGGAGTCGCGGCAGGTCCGCAGACTCGTCAGTGCGTTCGTCGTCGGGGCGGGCTGGCTCTACCTGGTGCCCCAGCTCCAGGGCGCGGGCCTCACGCTGACGATCCTCACCGGGGCGCCGGGCTGGCTCGGGGACGTGCTGGTGGCCGTCGTCGTGGTGCTCGCGGTGGCGGCCGGCGGGATGCGCTCCATCACCTTCGTCCAGGTCTTCCAGTACTGGCTGAAGCTGACCGCGCTGCTCGTCCCGGCCATTTTCCTGGTGCTGGCCTGGCAGGGCGACGGCAGCCCCCGCGTCACCTTCGACAGCCCGCCGGCCGTCTTCCGCGCCGATCACCCGCTCTACGCCACGTACGGGCTGATCGTGGCCACCTTCCTCGGCACCATGGGGCTGCCCCACGTCGTCGTCCGCTTCTACACCAGCCCCAACGGCCGCGACGCCCGCCGCACCACCGTCGCCGTGCTCGCCCTCGTCGGCGTCTTCTACCTGCTGCCGCCCGTGTACGGGGCGCTGGCCCGGATCTACGCCCCCGAGCTGCGGCACGGCGGGGACGCGGACGCCGCCGTCCTGCTGCTGCCCGCCCGGATGATCGGCGGGCTCGGCGGCGACCTGCTCGGGGCGCTGATCGCCGGCGGAGCCTTCGCCGCTTTCCTCTCCACCGCCTCGGGGCTGACCGTCGCCGTCGCCGGGGTCATCACCCAGGACGTCCTGCCGCAGCGGGGCGTCCGCTACTTCCGTCCGGCCACCGTGCTCGCCATCGCCGTGCCGCTCGCCGGATCGCTGCTGGTCAGCCGGGTGCCGGTGGCCGACGCCGTCGGGATGGCGTTCGCGGTCTCCGCGTCCTCCTTCTGTCCGCTGCTGGTGCTCGGCATCTGGTGGCGGCGGCTCACCCCGCCCGGCGTCGTCGCGGGCCTCCTCCTCGGCGGCGGATCCGCGTTCCTCGCCGTCGCGATCACGGTCAGCGGCGCCGTCCGCCCGCCGGGCTGGCCGCACGCGCTGCTCGCCTGGCCGGCCGTCTGGTCCGTGCCCGTCGGCTTCCTCGCCATGGTGCTGGTCTCGCTCGCCACGCCGGGCCGCGTCCCGCAGGGCACCAGCGCCACCATGACCCGCTTCCACCTGCCGGAGGCACTCACACCGGGGCGGGAACGGTGACCGGGGCCGCCGCCGGCATCGGCGCCGTCCTCGTCGCGCTCGCCTGCGCCGCCGCGTTCTGGGCCGGGCGCCGCACCGCAGGAGCGGTCCGCCCGAGCGACGTCGGCACGCCCGTCGAGCACGCCACGTTCGAGACGCTGCACACCGCCTCGCTCGCCGCACCGCCGTTGCGATCCGGACTCACCGAGGAGAGCGCCCGGCGCGCGGCCCGTCGGCTGCGCCACCTCCTGGGCACCGACGCGCTCTGCCTCACCGACCGGGAGTCCGTCCTGGTCTGGGACGGGGCCGGACAGCACCACGGCACCGAGGTGATGGACCGGGTCCGCGGACTGCTCGACAGCGGCCGGGACACCGCGTTCCCCACCGGCTGCGACGACCTGGACTGCCCGCTGCGCTGGGCGGTCGCCGTCCCGCTGACCGTCGACCACCGGGTGCTGGGCGCGCTGATCGCCTACGCGCCCCGCGAGTCCGCGGTGCTCGCCAGGGCCGCCGGCGAGGTGGCGCGCTGGGTCTGCGTCCAGCTCGAACTCGCCGAACTCGACCGCTCCCGGACCCAGCTCATCGAGGCCGAGATCAGGGCACTGCGCGCGCAGATCTCCCCGCACTTCCTGTTCAACTCGCTCGCCGCCATCGCCTCCTTCGTCCGCACCGACCCGGAGCAGGCACGCGAACTCCTCCTGGAATTCGCTGACTTCGCCCGCTACTCGTTCCGGAAACACGGCGACTTCACCACCCTCGCCGACGAACTGCACTCCATCGACCAGTATCTCGCCCTGGTCCGGGCCCGGTTCGGCGACCGCCTCGCGGTCACCCTCCAGGTCGCGCCCGAAGTGCTCCCCGTGGCACTGCCGTTCCTCTGCCTCCAGCCGCTGGTGGAGAACGCCGTCAAGCACGGCCTGGAAGGCGCGGTGGAACGCAGCCGCATCACCATCAGCGCCCTGGACGCCGGCTCCGAGGCCGAGGTGGTGATCGAGGACGACGGCACCGGCATGGACCCCGAACGCCTGCGCCGCATCCTGCGCGGCGAGGGTGACGCCTCGACCGGCGTCGGACTGCTCAACGTCGACGAACGGTTGCGCCAGGTCTACGGCGACGAATACGGGCTCGTCATCGAGACCGCCGTCGGAGCGGGGATGCGGATCACCCTCCGGCTCCCCAAGTACCGGGCGGGCGTGCACGGTTCCTGAAACGCGCCGGATCCGGGGGCGCGGCCGGTGTCAGTACAGCTGCATGGCGAGGTGCCCGAGCGGCAGCCCGAGCTGCCACGCCGGGGTCCACACCTGCGGCCCGCCGTCCCCGCCCGGCGCGTTCTCCCGCAGGCCGGAGCCGAGCGCCTCCAGGTCCGTCGCCAGCAGTTCGGTCTCCTCCAGCCAGCGCCACGCCGTCCGCGCCAGCACCAGCCCCGGATCGCCGGGCTCGCGCAGCTCCCGCTCGGCCAGACGGCCGGCCACCCACCGGCGCCACGGCGTCCCGCTGGCGGTGAGCAGGCGCAACTCGTCCACCCGGGCCGGCGGCAGCGCGGCCGGCGCGCCCGTCCCCCCGCAGAGGAACAGGGTCAGCGCCAACGCGTCCCGCCCGGCCCGGAATTCGAGCGTGGTCGGCTCCATCAGGTCACCGGTCCGCAGCAGCCGGTCGGCGGCGTACTCGGCGCACAGCCAGGCCATCGGCACCCGCAGCCGGCCCTCGCCCGCGCCCTCGTCGTGTTCCGGGCCCATCCGTCTCCCGTCCCGCATCCCGCCGGGGACCGTCCCGCGGCTTCAGGTTGCATTGAACCGGGGCGCGGCGGCCCGCGTGGGCAGAAGGGCGGGATCCACCGGGAGACGGGGGAGCGATGCCGGCAGGACCGTCCCGTCAGCCCCACGCGCACCGGCTGCTCGCCGCCCACGTGCTCGGCGCGCTGCCGCCCGACGATCCCCGCGAGGTCACCGGGCACCCGGCCGGCCGCGTGGGACGCGCCGCCACCCGCGCGGAAGGTCGCTCAGGCCGCCGCGCTGCCGGAACCGGTGCGCGAGGAGGAGCCGCTGCCGTAGGCGGGCAGCATCAGGCCGAGCTGCCGCAGCGCGTAGTACGAACGGGACTTCACGGTGCCCGCCGGTATGCCGAGCACCTCGGCCGTCTCGCCCACGCTCAGCCCCCGGAAGTAGATGTGCCCCAGGACCGCCCGGTGCTCCGGGCTCAGGGTCCGCAGCGCGGCGCGCACGTCGAGGCTGCGGACGGCCGAGTCCGCCGTGTCGTGCGGGGCGGGGGCGCCGTCCAGCACGAGCTCGCTCACCTCTGCGGGCCGGGCCAGGCGCGCACGGTGCGCGTCGATGGCCAGCCTGCGCGCCACGGTGAACAGCCACGGGCGCATCGAGGCGTACGGCGCCTCGAACGCCTCCGGGTGCTGCCACGCCCGTACCAGCGTCTCCTGCACCAGGTCCTCGGCGCGCTGGCGGTCGCCGAAGGTGAGGCAGAGCAGGAAGGTGAAGAGCGCGGGTCCGTGCTCCCGCAGCAGCTCCGCGACGGCCCGTTCGTCGGTGGTCCTCGTGGTCATCGTGAACGTCCCCTCCCGCAGGACTCGGCGGCCCCGTTGCCGCCTGCGTATCCGAGCGCATCGGCGGGGGCGGCGACAGGCCGCGGACCTCGGCGTGCGACGAGCGGTCGCACCGGGCGACGAGCGGTGCGGCGAACGGTCGGGCCCGCCGCGGGAACGCGGACCGCGGGGCCGGACCGGGGACCCGGACGGCTGCCTTCCTGGACTCCGTGCCGGGCCGATGGCTGCAGTCGTACGGGCCCCCCACCGCCCCTGAGCGCGGTGCGCGACCGCGTGGCCCGCCTCGTCCTCGGCCGGGGCGCCGCGGCCAACGGACTGGTCATGGGGGAGTGAGGCCGGGACCGGGAGCGGTTACGGCACCACCGTCACCGGCCAGCGCCCCGCCTTCACCAGCCGCACCGCGACCGATCCCACGAACCGGTGCCCGGCCGACTCGGACGAACCCACCACCACCGCGTCGGCCTTCAGTTCCTCGGCGGCGGCGACCAGCCCGTTGTACGGGTCGCCGCGGAAGGTGTGGAACTCCCAGCGCACGTCCCAGGTGTCCTTCATCCGCTCGGTCGAGGTCCTGATCTCCTCGATCAGGCTCTCCGCGACCCCCGCGGTGGCGTCGCCCACGGGTGCTCCGAGCGCCGCCCCGGCCGCCATCACCGGCTGCACGTACACCAGCGCCAGCAGGGCGTTCTGCCGACGGGCGAGCCCGGCCGCGTACGCCGCGGCGCGCATGGACGTGTCCGACCCGTCCATGCCCGCGACGATCACCTTGGGACCGTCCGTGCCCCGTTCGAACTGATGGCGCTGCTGCTCTGTCACGGCTCGAAGGGTACCGGTCCGCGCGCCGGCGGTCCGCCGGGGCGTCCGAGGGGCCCGGGGCTCCTCCGATCAGGGCGTACGCGGTGCTTCCAACGGGTGCACCTCCCCCCGCGTGAAGTGTCGCGGACGCGCGTATCCGCACCGGTGTGCGAGCAGTTGGCCATGAGACGTGACCAGTGGGACCAGACCCCGCCCGGCCGCCGCGCCCTGCTGCGGCTCGCAGCCGGGCTCGGAGCGGTGGCCACCGTGCATCTGATCGCCGCGGACCCCGCCGCGACTCCCGCCCCCGCCCCCGGGCCCGGTCGCGCGGCGCCCGTGCCGGCCGCGGCGGCCGGCCCCCGTCCGGACGGGCCAACCGGTCCTCCGCCTACCGGCTGGAGCCGATGACCGCGCACACCCCGGCCCGCGTCCGGCCCGCCCGGCCGCCCGTCCGCACCCGCCCGTTCGAGGCGCTGCCGCAACTCGGCCGGTCGATGGTCCTCACCTTCGACGACGGCCCCGACCCGGCCTACACCCCGGACATCCTCGCCACGCTGCGCACCTACGGCGTGCACGCCATGTTCTTCCTCTGCGGCGAGATGGCGGACGCCCACCGCGACCTGGTGCACGCCATCGCCGACGACGGTCACGTCATCGGCAACCACTCCTGGACCCACCCGCTGATGACCGGCCTCAGCCGGGCGGGCGTCCGCGACGAGATGGGCCGCACCAGCGACGTCATCGAGGAGATCGTCGGCGACGCGCCCCGCTGGTACCGGGCCCCGTACGGCGCCTGGAACCGCAACGCATTCGAACTCGGCGCCGAGATGGGCATGGAGCCGATGGCCTGGACCGTCGACTCCCTGGACTGGGAGACCCCCGGCACCTCCACCATCGTCCGCCGGGTCAAGGCGGGCGCGGCCCCCGGAGTCGTCGTCCTCTCGCACGACGCGGGCGGGGTCCGGACCCAGACGGTGGCGGCGCTGCGCCGCTATCTGCCGTGGCTGCTCGGGGAGGGGTACCGGATCACCGTGCCGTACCGCGTCTGAGAGGCATCCGGGCAGGCCGTCCCACGCCGGCGCCCGGCGCCCGGCGGGGGATGGCCTGCCGTGAACCCGCCGGGACCGCGTCGGGTTGACGGCCCGGCGCGGTCCCGGCTCGCGGCACCCTCAGCGGGTCTCGACCAGCCGGGCGAAGACCACGACGTTCGCCTCGTAACCGCCGGCCTTGGTGTACGAGCCGCCGCAGGTGATGACACGCAGTTCGGCGTAGCCGGTGTCGCCGTAGACGCGGGGGCCGGGGAAGTCGTTCTTGGCGAACACCTCGACGCCGTAGACCTGGAACACGGCGACCCGACCGTCGTAGCGGGTCACCTCCACGTGCTGTCCCTTGTCCAACGAGCCCAGGCCGTAGAAGACGGCGGGTCCGGACAGGTTGTCGACGTGTCCGACCACGACGGCGGTGCCGCGCTGGCCGGGCGAGATGCCGTTCTGGTACCAGCCGGCCAGGTTCGGGTCCTCGGCGGAGGGAGCGGCGATCCAGCCCTGCTCGTCGAGGTTGACGTCGACGATCGGGGCGTCGACCTCGATGGCGGGGATGCCGATGCGCGCGGCGGGCGCGTAGGCAAGCGTCTGCACCGGCTCGCCCTCGACCGGACCGACCGTCACGTCCCGGCCGGTGTCGAGTGCCGCAGCCGCCGCAGGCTGCGGCGGACCGGGCGAGATGTCGGCGCCGTTGCGCATCAGCGCCGCCCCGGTGAGCAGCACCAGCGCGATGGCTCCCCACGGCTTGTGCCTCGTCCGCCGGACGGTCCAGCTGTCCCGGCCCATGGTGCTCCCTTCGTCGCGACGAGGGGAACGCTAAGGGCGGGGCGGGCGGCGGGCGATCAGGGACGGGCGAACGGGTGGCGCGGGAAAGGGCCGGGCGGAGACGGATCCCGGAGGAGTAATGAGCGGATAAAAACATCTGACGGCCCGTGACCTGCGGATCCGTCAGACACGGCGGATTCCCGCCGGGCGTGTCGCGCCGCCGGGTGGAGCAGTGCCGACGTGCGGCCTTCCGGCCTTCTGGTGAGTGTTCCTGGTGGGACGCGTTCGTCCGTTCCCGGAGGACCGGCTTCCGGGGCGCGTCCCGCTGGAGGTTCACACGACATGCGTGCTTCACGCGCTCTCGCGGTCACCGCGACCGCATTCGCGGCCGTCGGGCTCGCCGCCCCGCTGGCTGCCGCAGGCGGCAGCAACAACAACGGTCCGGTGAACGTCACCGTCAACCCCTACGCGGTCCACCAGGGCGCCACGATGCAGGTCAGCGCCGAGGGCTGCGGCCGCGGCGGGACGGTGTGGTCGAACGCGTTCCCGACGGCCGAGCTCTCCGCGGGCAGCACGGGTTACGCCACCGTGCGCATCCGCCACAACACCACGCCGGGGCACTACAACCTCTCGGTGAGCTGCAACACCAACGGCGGCAACAACGGCAACGGCAACAACAACGGCAACGCCAACGGGAACGGCAACAACAACGGCAACAACAACGGGAACGGCAACGGGAACGGGAATGGCAACGGGAACGGGAACAACAACGGGAACGGCGGGGGCAACGGGCCCGTCGCCACCCACCGCTTCACCGTGCTGGCCGGCCAGGGCGCCGAGGGCGGCCTCGGCGGCTCGATGGGCCCCAGCTCGCTGGAGATGCAGATCGGCGGCGGCCTCGTCGCGGCGGCTGCCATCGGCGGCGCCGCGTTCGTCGTCCGGCGCCGGCGGGCGAGCGATGCGACCGTCTGAGCGGTCCGCAGTCCCGTCCGGTCCGATACGCCCGTCGCCCCGAGTCCTGGATCAGGACCCGGGGCGACTGCCGTTCGCCGGCACCTGTGCCGGTCAGTGCTGGTGACGGCCGCGCCGTCGTCGTACGTACAGAGCGGTGCCTGCCGCCGCGGCCGCCACGAGGGCGGCGCCGGTCGCGATCTCGCCGGGGTCCGTCGAGCCCGCGCTGCCGCCGAGTCCGCCCTGCACCCCGCCGGGGGTCGCGCCGGACGAGGCGGTGGCCGTCGCCGTGGCCGTCGTGCCGGTGCTTGTGGTTCCGGGACCCGGGGTGGCGCCCGTTCCGGTACCGGCGGCGGCGGTGGAGTTCACCGTGGAACTGGCGGTGGCGGTGCCGGTCGCCGCCGTGGTGGGGGTCACCACCGGAGCGGCCGAGGTGCCGCCGGAGATGGTGAGACCGACGTTCTTCGCCTCGCCGCTGGAGCCGCACTTGAACGTCACGGCGTAGATCGCGCCCCGCTTGGCGTCCCAGTCCACCTTCGCGGTGGCCGTCGTGGTGCCGGCGGGGATGACGGCGGTGTCGAAGATGCCCGAGGTGATGGTCGTCGCGCCACCGCACCCGCCGCTGCCGAGGGTGACCTGACCGCCGGGGGCGGCGACCGACGGGGTGACGGTCGGGGTGAACGTGCCCGGCCCCCCGTCCGGGGAGGCGTGGGCGACCGGTGCCGCGAGGAGGAGCGCCGCGGCGCCGGACAGGGCGAGAGGTGCGACACGTATCGCGCGCATGAATGGAGCCTCCGGGTCCCGAGGGCAGGCGCGGAACGGATGTCCGCTGACGAGGGACCTGCACCCCGATGCCGGAAACGCTAGGAGTGCTCCATTTCGCCCGCGATCGGGGTCAACCGAATGGGGCAGTGCCGTCCCCCGGCCGGCCGACCCGGCCGGGGGGCCCGCGGTCACCCCGAGGCGTGCGGGAAGAGGTCGAGGAACGGACCGGTGGTCGCCGAGATGCCCCGCCCGAAGGGCTGGTCGAAGTCCCAGATCAGGAACAGCAGGAACGCGATCAGGACGCTGAAGAGGCCGGCCAGCAGCAGTTCCCTGAAGGTTCTGCGGATCTGCAGAGTGAAGATCATCCCCACGGTCACCAGGGCTCCGATGATGAGACCGAACCACACCACCCCGGGCATCGTGGAGCCCGCGCTGGAGCCCCGGGAGCCCCGCGCGTCGTCGGCGGCGGCCACCTGGTCGACCAGGGGCTGGTAGGCCTGGGCCTCGTGGTCGTTCGCGGGCACGTACTCGGTGACGTCGGCACGGATCCGGCCGAGCAGTTCGGCGCCGCGGTCGGTGAGGCCGCCGGTGTCGGACATCGCCCGCCACTCGTCGTCGACGACGTAGCTCACGTAGGCGTCGACGTCGGCGCGGATGCGGTCGCGGACCTCGGCGGGGTAGACCGAGGAGCGTTCGCGAACCTCGTGCAGTGCCTGGGCTTCGAGGCGTACGGACTCCTGGGCGGCGCTGCGGCCCTCCCAGACGCCGGCGATGGCGAGGCCGAGCACGATCGCGTACACCACGCCGATCATCATCGTCATGTACTCGATGACGTCGGGCGTCTCGGACGGGTCGTCGTCCTCGCCCACCCGCCGGTGGTTGAGGACGGCGATGGTGAGCACGACGGCGCAGACCGACGCCATCGCGATGGTGAGAGCGAGCCATTCCGACAAGAGGGGTCTCCAGTTTCAGCGGCCGGGTCAGCGGGACGACCGGGGCCGGAGCACGGCCACGGCGAAGACCGCGGGCGCGGTGATGAGCAGGGTGGTCATGGTCAGCGAGGGGCCGCCGCGCGGTTGTTTGCGGGCGGCCTTGCGGTAGGTGGGGATGGCCACGGCGCTGGGCGGCGGAGCGGGGCGGGCGGACGGCGTGGGTGCGGGCGGCGGGGGCGGCGGCGGTTCCGGGGTGGGCGTGGGTTCGGGCACCGGAGCCGGAGCGGGCGGGACGGCCCGGGGCGCCGGCTCCGGGGCGGGCGCCTGCGGGCGCGGGGCGGGAGGCTCGGGCGGTTGCGGGGCGGGTTCCGGAACCGGCGGCTTCGGTGCCGGCGGTGGTGGTGGAGGTGGCGGAGGGGGCGTGGGCGAGGGTTCCGGGGGTGGCGGGGGCGGCGGCGTCGGGGAGGGGGGCGGCGAGGGCGGCGGCTCGCAGTCGCCCGCCACGGACACCAGCCAACTGCCGTCCCCCGGGCCGACGACCGCCACCGCGCAGGCGTCCGCGGTGGCGGGGGTGGGGACGGCGGTCAGCCAGACGAGGGCGGCGACGGCGGTGAACCGCCCGATACGTGTTCCGTGCACGATCCGGAGCATGATGCCCGGCGGCGGCGGACACGCGCAGGTCGCCGGGGATTCCCCTGATGGTGGGACAATTGGCTGTTCGGGTTTACAAGGCCGGTGGTGTGTGGAGCCCGCGTAAAGGAGCACTGCCGGCCACTGGGGCGAGAAGCCGACCGCCGTCAGGTCCTTGCCGTTCTCGGTCCGCGCGTGGCCGCCGGAAGGAGTGCGCATCTGTCGCTTTTCCCGGCAAGTGCGGCGCTTCAACGACTCTTTTCGGCCACCGCGAGAGCGCTCCTGGAGTGCGATTCATGATCAACGCCCTTATGGATGAGGGCTCATGACGTTGCGCCGGATACAGTTGCGCACGGCGGCGCGATAACCGGCCGCATCCACTCCGGAAGAAAGGCGCGGGGATAACGGCTGGTCGCTCCATGGTCACCGGTGGCGACTCAGGGTGTCCGCGCCCACCGCCGGGGTGTGACCAATAACGGACCGCGAATTTCCGTTTCCTCTCGCCCTCCTGGCGGTGGATCAGTAGCCTCTGGTCAACACTGACCATGAACATGGCCGGATCGCCGTGCGACTTGTTGGAGACATCGATGGAGCGTCCCGCCTGGGCACCGCAGGGCATTGACATCTCGGTGCCGAGCGTGTCCCGCATGTACGACTTCTATCTGGGCGGCTCGCACAATTTCGAGGTGGACAGGGAAGCGGCCCGCAAGGCCATGGAGTTCATGCCGGCCCTTCCCAAGATCATGCAGGCGAATCGCGCCTTCATGCGCCGTGCCGTCCGTTACGCGGTCGGCAGCGGGGTCAACCAGTTCCTGGACATCGGCTCCGGCATACCTACCTTCGGCAATGTCCACGAAATAGCCCAGGCCGCCGATCCGGAGGCCAAGGTCGCCTACGTGGACCACGACCCGGTCGCCGTCGCGCACAGCCAGGCCGTGCTGGCCGGCAACGACCGCGCCGTCGTCGCCGCCGCCGACCTGCGCCGCCCCGACGAGATCCTGAAGAACCCGGACGTGACCGGGCTGCTCGACCTCGACCGGCCGGTCGTCCTGCTCCTCGTCGCCGTCCTGCACTTCATCGAGGACTCCGACGACCCGTACGCCTCGGTCGCGGCACTGCGCGACGCGCTCGCCCCCGGCAGTCTGCTGATCCTCACCCACGCCTCGTACGAGGGCATCCCGCTGCCGCGTGACGAGGCGGGCGGCGCCGTCGAGGTCTACCGCGACATCCGCAACCCGCTGATCATGCGGACCAGCGACGAGATCGGGCGCTTCTTCGACGGCTACGAGATGGTGGAGCCGGGGCTCGTCCCGATGCCACGGTGGCGCCCCGACGCGCCGGGCACCGAGGCGGAGGACCCGTTCGGCAATTCGGGCTTCGCGGGCGTGGGACGCAAGGCGTGAGCATTCCCGCCCAGGCGTCCGGCGAACCGGACGCGGAACCGGACGGTCCGGAAGGACGGCTCCGGCGGTTCGCCACGATATGGAGCCGGGCCATCTTCCCCTCCACGGCCACCTCCATGACCCGCCCCGAATTCGAGCAGCACCTGCTGCCGCTGGCCCGCGGACTGAACGAGATCCTGCACGCCCGACCCTTCGACGCCGGACCCGCCCAGCGCGTGGGCACCGCCCTCGTCGAGGCCCACTGCACCGACCCGGAGGTGCTCACCGCCACCCTCGGGGTCATCGACTCGTACCTGGTGCTCTACTGCGGCGGCAACGGCCCCGTGGAGTTGTCCACCGAGGACGGCCGGGCCCGCTGCGCGCGCATCCAGCACGCGCTGGCCGGCGGCTTCTCGCAGGCGTTGCGCGAGCGGACCCGGTCGGAGCAGGAGGCGATCGCCCGCTCGGCGCTCGCCGCCCGCTCGCAGGCCGAACAAGTGCTGCACGAGACGCAGACGCGCTTCCGGGCGGTCTTCGAGGAGGCCGCCATCGGCATCGGCATCGCCGATCTCGAGGGCAACGTGCTGGAGATCAACGACACCCTCACCCGGATGTTCGGCGGCCTCGACCACCATGTCCGCAGCCACAAGATCACCGAGTGGGTGCACCCCGAGGACTCGCCCAAGGTCTGGCAGTACTACAACGAGCTGGTGCGCGGCGAACGCGACCACTACCGCGTGGAGAAGCCGTACTACCGCAACGACGGCACCGTGCTGTGGACCAACCTCACCGTCTCGCTGCTGCGCGACTCCGAGGGGCGTCCGGAGTACCAGCTCGCGCTTCTGGAGGACACCACCGAACGCCGGCTGCTCAACCTCCGGCTGCGGTACGAGGCGACCCACGACGCGCTCACCGGGCTGCCCAACCGGACGCTCTTCAACGAGCGGCTGGAGAAAACGCTCTCCGCCCGCAACGGCCTCCGGTTCGGCCTGTGTTACCTGGACCTCGACGGCTTCAAAGCCATCAACGACAGCCTCGGGCACGCCACCGGCGACCGGCTGCTGGTGGAGGTGGCCGACCGGCTGCAGAGCTGCGCGACCGGGTCGGGCGAGATGGTCGCCCGCCTCGGCGGCGACGAGTTCGTCGCGCTCACCACCGGCCCGGACACCGAGGAGGGGAGCGTCGAGCTGGCCTGCCGCATCCTCAACGTCCTCGCCACCCCCATCCTCATCGACGGCAGGGAGCTGACCGTGCGCGGCTCCATCGGGATCGTCGAGGGGCCGGCCGGCGAACGCAACGCGGCCGACGTGCTGCGCAGCGCCGACATCACCATGTACCGGGCCAAGGCGGCGGGCGGCAACCGCTTCGAGCGTGCCGACGAAGAGGCCGACGCACGGGCCATCACCCGGCACGGGCTGACCACCGCGCTCCCCGCGGCCCTGGACCGGGGCGAGTTCTTCATCGAGTACCAGCCGCTCGTCCACCTCGGCGACGGCAGCGTGCACGGCGCGGAGGCGCTGGTGCGGTGGTGCCATCCGCAGCACGGGGTGCTGGGCCCCGACCGGTTCATCCCGCTCGCCGAGCACACCGGGCTGATCGTTCCGCTCGGGCGGTGGGTGCTGGAGGAGTCGGTCCGGCAGGCCAACTTCTGGCAGGAGCGGCACACCGACGGCGGGCCGCTGCGGATCAACGTCAACCTCTCGCCCGCCCAGTTGCACCATCCCCGGCTGGTGGCCGAGACGGTCGACGTGCTGGAGCGCTCGGGCCTGGAAGCGGGCGCGCTCTGCCTGGAGGTCACCGAGTCCGCGCTGATCGGCGCGGACGACGATCTCCTCAAGCCGCTGCGGCAACTCGCCGAGATGGGCGTCGACATCGCGCTCGACGACTTCGGCACCGGCTACTCGAACCTGGCCAACCTGCGCCGGCTGCCGGTGAGCATCCTGAAGCTGGACCGTTCCTTCACCCGGGGCATGCAGCAGCACCCGGCCGACCCCGTCGACATGAAGATCGTCGAGGGGATCGTCTCGCTGGCGCACAGCCTGGATCTGGCGGTCACGGTCGAGGGGGTCGAGACCGGCGCGCAGGCCGAGCAACTGCGCGAACTGGGCTGCGACACGGCCCAGGGGTGGTACTACGCCCGCCCCGGAGCGCCCGACCGCATCCACGCGCTGCTGCTGGCCGACGCGGTGTGACGGCGGGGGCCCGCCGGCGGCGGGCCCCACGGCTCAGTCCGGTGCACCGGGCTCCGCCACCGTCTCCAGCAGCATCCGCTGGAGTTCGCGGGCCGCCCTCGGCGGGTCCACGTCGCTGCGGTGGGCCAGCGCGATGGTCCGCCGCAGGCCGGGGGCGGCCAGCGGGGTGGTCCGCAGGTCGCTGCCGGAGCGGCCCGCCACCATGGTCGGCACCACGGCCGCGCCCAGCCCGGCCCGGACGAAGCCCAGCACCGCGTCCATCTCGCCGCCCTCCACGGTGAACGCGGGCTCGAACCCCTCCGCGCGGCAGGCTGCGACGGTCAGCTCGCGCAGGTCGTAGCCGTGCCGGAACATCACCAGGTCGGCGCCCTCCAGATCGGCGATCCGCACCCGGCCGTCCCGACCCGGGGCCGGGGCGGCGGGGGAGGAGACCACCACCAGGTCCTCTTGCAGCAGCTCTACCGTGGTCAGCGCGGGGGAGGCGGCGGGCAGGGGCAGGACGACCAGGGCGAGATCGAGCGCGCCGCGCGCCAGATGCCGTACGAGGTCGTGCGAGCCGCCCTCCTCCAGCAGGATCTCGATCCCCGGATGCAGGTCGTGGAAGGCCCGCAGCACGTCCGGCAGCAGTCCGGTGCAGATGCTGGGGGTCGCCCCGAGCCGGACCCGGCCGCGGCGCAGCTGGGCCAGCTCCTGCACCTCGCGGCGGGCGGTGTCGGCGTCCGCGAGGATGCGGCGGGCCAGCGGCAGCAGGGCCTCGCCCGCGTCGGTCAGCGCGATGTTGCCGCGCGCCCGGCTGATCAGCTCCGCGCCCAGTTCCTTCTCCAGCGCCCGGATCTGCTGGGAGAGCGAGGGCTGCGACACGTGCACCGCCTCGGCGGCACGGGTGAAGTGCCGGCTCTCGGCTACGGCCACGAAATAGGCGAGCTGCTGGAAGTGCATGCCCCCATGGTAGGGCGAACGATAGCTCTGGGCTATGGATATGAGCCGGTTCATGTCTTGGACGGATCGGGGCCTTGGTCCTAGCGTCGTGTCCATGGCATTGGCAACGCGGACGGACCGACGGCCGTCGATGACGCGTACGCTCTGGGACTCGTCCGTCGGCAAGAAGACGATCATGGCCGTCAGCGGCCTCATCATGCTGGGCTACCTCGTCGTCCACATGCTCGGCAATCTGAAGATCTTCTTCGGCGCCGGGGAGTTCAACGGCTACGCCCACTGGCTGCGCACCCTCGGCGAGCCGTTCCTCCACCACGAGTGGGCCCTGTGGATCGTCCGGGTGATCCTCGTCGCGGCCGTCGTCCTGCACGCCGTCTGCGCGTACCAGCTCAGCCGGCGCGACATCCGGGCCCGCCCGACCGCCTACGTCCACAAGCGGCCCCGCGCGAGCTACGCCACCCGGACCATGCGCTGGGGCGGCACCATCCTCGGCCTGTTCATCGTGTGGCACCTCCTCGACCTCACCACCGGCACCGTCCACCCCGGCTTCCAGGCCGGGCACCCCTACCAGAACGTCGTCGACACCTTCTCCACCTGGTACGGCAACACGGTCTACGTCGTCGCGATGCTCGCCCTCGGCCTGCACGTCCGGCACGGCTTCTGGAGCGCCGCGCAGACCCTCGGGGCCGGCAGCGCCGCCCGCGACCGGGCCCTGAAAACGCTGGCGAACGGCCTCGCGGCCGTGCTGACCGCGGGCTTCCTCTCCGTACCCGTCGCCGTCATGACCGGAGTCGTGAACTGACATGAGCCACTACGCGAACTACTCGACCGGGGAACCCCTCGCCGACACCAAGGCCCCCGCCGGGCCGGTCGCCGAACGCTGGGACACCCGCCGCTTCCAGGCGAAGCTGGTCAACCCCGCCAACCGCCGCAAGCACACGGTCATCGTCGTCGGCACCGGCCTCGCGGGCGGCGCGGCCGGCGCCACCCTCGCCGAACAGGGCTACCACGTCGTCCAGTTCTGCTTCCAGGACTCGCCCCGGCGCGCCCACTCGGTCGCCGCCCAGGGCGGCATCAACGCCGCGAAGAACTACCGCAACGACGGCGACTCCGTCCACCGCCTGTTCTACGACACCGTCAAGGGCGGCGACTTCCGCGCCCGCGAGTCCAACGTCCACCGCCTCGCGCAGATCTCCGTGGAGATCATCGACCAGTGCGTCGCCCAGGGCGTCCCGTTCGCCCGTGAATACGGCGGACTCCTCGACAACCGCTCCTTCGGCGGCGTCCAGGTCTCCCGCACCTTCTACGCGCGCGGCCAGACCGGACAGCAGCTCCTGCTCGGCGCCTACCAGGCGCTCTCCCGGCAGATCGGCGCCGGCACCGTCGAACTCCACCCGCGCACCGAGATGCTCGACCTGATCGTGGTCGACGGCAAGGCCCGCGGCATCGTCGCCCGCGACCTGGTCACCGGCCGGATCGACACCTACTTCGCGGACGCCGTCGTCCTCGCCACCGGCGGCTACGGCAACGTCTTCTACCTGTCCACCAACGCGATGAACTCCAACGCGACCGCGATCTGGCGGGCCCACCGGCGCGGCGCGCGGTTCGCCAACCCCTGCTTCACCCAGATCCACCCCACCTGCATCCCGCGCACCGGCGACCACCAGTCCAAACTCACCCTGATGAGCGAGTCGCTCCGCAACGACGGCCGCATCTGGGTCCCGAAGGCCGCCGGCGACGACCGTCCCGCCGACCGGATCCCCGAGGACGAGCGCGACTACTACCTGGAGCGGATCTACCCCTCCTTCGGCAACCTCGTCCCCCGCGACATCGCCTCCCGCGCCGCCAAGAACGTCTGCGACGAGGGACGCGGCGTCGGCCCCGGCGGGCAGGGCGTCTACCTCGACTTCGCCGACGCCATCGCCCGGATGGGCCGGGCCGGGGTCGAGGAGAAGTACGGCAACCTCTTCGACATGTACGCGCGGATCACCGCCGAGGACCCGTACGAGACCCCGATGCGGATCTACCCCGCCGTGCACTACACGATGGGCGGCCTCTGGGTCGACTACGACCTCCAGACCACCGTGCCCGGCCTCTTCGCCATCGGCGAGGCCAACTTCTCCGACCACGGCGCCAACCGGCTCGGCGCCTCCGCGCTGATGCAGGGACTCGCCGACGGCTACTTCGTCCTGCCCTCCACCATCAACGACTACCTCGCCCGCAACCCGCACCGCGACAAGGTCGACGCCACGCACCCCGCCGTCGCCGAGGCGGTCGCCGAGACCGAGGACCGCCTGAGCCTGCTGTCGGCCATCGACGGCGACCGCACCCCGGACTCCTTCCACCGCGAGATCGGCGCCCTCATGTGGGAGTACTGCGGGATGGCCCGCACCGAGGAAGGGCTCCGCGAGGCGCTCGACCGCATCCCCCGGATCCGCGACGAGTTCTGGCGGCGGGTGAAGGTCCCCGGCACCGGCGAACAGCTCAACCAGTCGCTGGAGAAGGCCAACCGGATCGTCGACTACCTGGAACTCGCCGAGCTGATGTGCCTCGACGCCCTGCACCGCGCCGAATCCTGCGGCGGCCACTTCCGGGAGGAGTCGCAGACCCCCGACGGCGAGGCCGCCCGCCGCGACGAGGAGTTCTCCTACGCCGCAGCCTGGGAGTTCACCGCGACCGGCGAACCACCCGTCCTGCACAAGGAGGACCTCGTGTTCGAGTACGTACACCCCACCCAGCGGAGCTACGCATGAAGCTCACCCTGCGCGTCTGGCGCCAGCGCGACGCCGGCGCCCCCGGCGCCATGGCCACCTACGAAGTCGACGGGATCTCCCGCGACATGTCGTTCCTGGAGATGCTCGACACCCTCAACGAGGAACTCACCCTCGCCGGCGACGAGCCCGTCGCCTTCGACCACGACTGCCGCGAGGGCATCTGCGGCGCGTGCAGCCTCGTCATCAACGGCGACGCCCACGGCCCCGAGCGCACCACCGCCTGCCAGCTCCACATGCGGGCCTTCCAGGACGGCGACACGATCGACGTCGAACCCTGGCGCGCCGCGGCCTTCCCGGTCGTCAAGGACCTGGTGGTGGACCGCTCCGCCTTCGACCGGATCATCCAGTCCGGCGGCTACATCTCCGCCCCCACCGGCACCGCCCCCGACGCACACGCCACCCCCGTGCCCAAGCCGGACGCCGACTTCGCCTTCGAACACGCCGAATGCATCGGCTGCGGCGCCTGTGTCGCCGCCTGCCCCAACGGCTCCGCGATGCTCTTCACCTCCGCCAAGGTCAACCACCTCAACGTCCTCCCGCAGGGCGCCCCCGAACGGGAGACCCGCGTCCTCGACATGGTCGCGGCCATGGACGCGGAGGGGTTCGGCGGCTGCACCCTCACCGGCGAGTGCGCCACCGCCTGTCCCAAGGGCATTCCGCTGCCGTCCATCGCCGCGATGAACAAGGAGTGGCTGCGCGCCACCCGCACGGTGCGCCGCTGAGGTCCCGCCCGGCCGGAGACGCGCGATCCGGGCGGGGGAGCGGTCAGCCCCCGCCCAGGGCGCGGGCCAGGTACTCCGCCGTCCGGCCACCGGCCGCCGCCACCTCCGCCGGGGTGCCGGCGGCCACGATCCGGCCGCCCCCGTCGCCGCCGCCCGGCCCCAGGTCCACCACATGGTCCGCGCCGGCCACCACCGCCATGTCGTGCTCCACCACCACGACCGTGCTGCCCGCGTCCACCAGCCCGTGCAACTGCCGCATCAGCACCTCGACATCGGCCGGATGCAGCCCTGTCGTCGGCTCGTCCAGCAGATAGAGCGTGTGGCCGCGCCGGGCGCGCTGGAGCTCGGCAGCCAGCTTGATCCGCTGCGCCTCGCCGCCGGACAACTCGGTCGCGGGCTGCCCCAGACGCAGATAGCCGAGCCCGACGTCGCCCAGCGTGCGCAGGCTCCGCAGCGCCGCCGGAACACCTTCGAAGAACTCCCGCGCCGCCTCGACCGTCAGATCCAGCACCTGCGCCACCGAGAGCCCGCGCAGGGTGACCTCCAGCGTCTCCGGGTTGTACCGGGCGCCGTGGCAGTCGGGGCAGGGCGAGTACGTACTGGGCAGGAAGAGCAGCTCCACGTGCACGAACCCCTCGCCCTGGCAGGTCTCGCACCGCCCGCCGGCCACGTTGAACGAGAACCGCCCGGCCTTGTACCCCCGCTCCCGCGCCGCGTCGGTCTGCGCGAACAGCTTCCGCACCACGTCGAACAGCCCGGTGTACGTCGCCAGGTTCGACCGGGGCGTACGCCCGATGGGCTTCTGGTCCACCTGCACCAGCCGGTCCACCGCCTCCAGGCCCTCGGCCGACGCGTAGTCCCGCCGGGCGGCCTCCGGCTCCGGGCCGGCCGCCGCCCGGTCCGCCAATGCGCCGGCCAGCACCTGGCCCACCAGCGTCGACTTGCCGGACCCCGACACACCCGTGACCGCGGTGAACACCCCCAGCGGGAACTCCGCGTCCACGCCCCGCACGTTGTGCCGCCGCACCCCGCGCAGCCGCAGCCACCCCGACGGCGTACGCGGCTCGCGGGCCGGCGGTCCGGCCGGCCCGAACAGGAAGCGGCGGGTCTCCGACTCCGGCACGTGCGCCAGCCCGGCCGGCGGCCCGCTGTGCAGGACCCGGCCGCCGTGCTCCCCGGCCAGCGGACCCACGTCGACCAGCCAGTCCGCCTCCCGCACCACGTCCAACTGGTGCTCCACCACGAACACCGTGTTGCCCGCGGCCTTCAGCCGCCCCAGCACCCCGAGCAGCGACGCGGTGTCCGCCGGATGCAGCCCCGCCGACGGCTCGTCCAGCACGTACACCACGCCGAACAGCCCGGAGCGCAACTGGGTGGCCAGCCGCAGCCGTTGCAGCTCGCCGGAGGACAGCGTCGGCGCCGTGCGGTCCAGGGCCAGATAGCCGAGTCCCAGCTCCGTCACCGTCGCGATCCGGGCCAGCAGGTCCGTCGTCATCACCCGCGCCGTCGTGTCGCCGTCCGCGCCGCGCACCACGTCGGCCAGCGCGGACAGCGGCAGCGCCGCCAGCTCGGCGACGGTGTACCCGGCGAACGTCACCGCGAGCGCCTCCGGCCGCAGCCGGCCGCCCCCGCAGACCGGGCAGGCGGCGCTGGTCAGGAACCGTTCCGCGCGCGCCCGCAGCGTCGCGCTCCGGGAGTCGGCGAAGGTGTGCATCACATAGCGGCGCGCGCTCATGTACGTACCCTGGTAAGGGCGTTGGATGCGGCCCGCGTCCCGTACGGGATGGACCGTGACCACCGGCTGCTCGTCGGTGAACAGGATCCACTCGCGGTCCCCGGCCGGCAGGTCGCGCCACGGCCGGTCCACGTCGTACCCCAGCGCGTCCAGCACGTCCCGCAGGTTCTTCCCCTGCCACGCTCCCGGCCAGGCGGCGATCGCTCCCTCCCGGACGGACAGCGACGGGTCGGGCACCAGCGACTTCTCCGTCGTCCGGTGGATCCGTCCGAGGCCGTGGCACTCCGGGCACGCCCCGGCCGCGGTGTTCGGCGAGAACGCGTCCGAGTCCAGCCGCTCGGCCCCCGGCGGATAGTCGCCCGCCCGGGAGAACAGCATGCGCAGCGAGTTGGACAGGGTGGTGACGGTGCCCACCGAGGAGCGCTCGTTCGCCGACGAGCGCCGCTGCTCCAGCGACACGGCCGGCGGCAGCCCGGTGATCTCCCCGACGGCCGGCGCCCCGACCTGGTGGATCAGCCGCCGCGCGTACGGCGCCACCGACTCGAAGTACCGGCGCTGCGCCTCCGCGTAGACGGTGCCGAACGCCAGCGACGACTTGCCCGAACCGGAGACCCCGGTGAACACCGTCAGCGAGTCGCGCGGGATGTCGACGTCCACGTCCCGCAGATTGTGCTCCCGCGCCCCGCGCACCCGTACGTAGGGATCATGGCCGCCGGGCCGGTCCGGCGGCCCGGACGGGGTGAGGACGACGGGCGGGGCGGGGGGCTGCTGGGGCTGGTGGTTCACATGATCCGATGCTACGCGCCGGGGGGTGCGGGGGCCCGGCGGCAGGCGGCCACGGGCGCCGCGCCCGTCGCCTCGCTGGTGGACAGGGCGGTCCGGACCGGGCGGTCCGCGCCGGGCGTTCACGCCTCCGCCGTCGCCTTCAGCGGTCGGGGCCCGCCCCGACCGGAGCCTGCCCCACCGCCCCCGCCAGCAGCCGCAGCGACTCCCGCAGCGCCTCCCGGTCGTAGGTGCTGGTGGTCACCAGCACCTCGTCCGCCCCCGTCTCCCCGATCACCCGGCCCAGTTCGTCCGCGACCCGGTCCGGGGTGCCGTACAGGTGGCCGGCGAGCCCCTCCTCGTACAGCCGGCGCTCCTTCGGGGACATGGCCGCGGGCTCGATCCGTCCGGCCGGACGCAGCGGCGGGAACGCACCGGTGGTGCGGGCGCGGGCCATCGCCCACGCCTCGGGGACGAGGAGGCGGTGCGCCGCCTCCTCGGTCCTGGCCACGGCGACGGTGCCGGAGACGATCACGTACGGGCGCGCGGCGCGCGCGGACGGGCGGAAACCGTCCCGGTAGGTCTCCACGGTGCGCAGCAGCCGCTCCCGGCCCCGCAGATCCCCGACGACGAGGGGCAGACCGGCCGCCGCCGCGATCGAGGCGCCCTCGTTGACCGCGAGGACGAAGGCGGGGACCGCGGCCCCCTCCGCCGGGTACGCGTGGACACCGGGGTGGTCGCTCCGGGTGCCGTCCAGCCAGCCCAGCAGCTCGGCGAGCAGCGCGCCGAAGTCGTCGGCGGCTTCCTTCCCCCGCCCGAGGGCGCGGCGGACACCGTCGGTGAACCCCACCGAGCGTCCCAGCCCCATGTCGATCCGGCCGGGAAAGAGCGAGGCCAGCACCCCGAACTGCTCGGCCACCACGAACGGCAGGTGATTGGGCAGCATCACGCCGCCGGTGCCGACCCGGAGGGTGGAGGTCGCCCCGGCGACCGCCGCCGCGAGCACCGTGGGCGCCGACCCCGCCACCCCGGGCACGCTGTGGTGTTCGGAGACCCAGAACCGGTGGTAACCGAGGCGCTCGACCTCCTGGGCCAGGCGCACGGTGTCCCGCAGCGCCTCGCCGGGGTCGTGGCCCTCCCGGGTGCGGGAGCGGTCGAGGAACGAAAGGCGGGGCGCCGCGGTGGAGATGCTCACGACCGGTTCAACAGCCGGAACGTCCCAGGATTCCCGCAGCGTCCCGTGCGGTCCGCGGAGCCGGCGCCGGGTGTGATCGCGGGGCCGGGCCTACGCTGGTGCCCGTGACGGACGACACCCGGCCGCTGGCCGTTTTCGACCTTGACGGCACGCTCGCGGACACCGCGCACCGCCAGCACTTCCTGGAGGGCGCGCGCCGCGACTGGGACGGCTTCTTCTCGGCGGCGTCCGACGACCCGCCGCTCGCCGAGGGGGTGCGCAGGGCGGTGGAGAGCGCGCCGGAGTGCGAGGTGGTCTATCTGACCGGCCGGCCCGAGCGGTGCCGCCGCGACACCCTCGACTGGCTGGCCCGCCACGGGCTGCCCGGGGGCGAGGTGCACATGCGGCGCAACGACGACCGGCGCCCGGCCCGCCGGACCAAGCTGGAGGTCCTGAAACGGCTCGGCCGCCGGCGGGAGGTCCGGATGCTGGTGGACGACGACATGCTGGTGTGCGACGCGGCGGAGGAGGCCGGCTTCACCGTGGTCCGGGCGGACTGGGCGGCGCAGTCGGCCGCGCTGAAGGACGCCCAGGAGCGGCAGGGACGTACCTGAGCGGGGACGCCGGGGTCCGGCGGCCCGCGCTCGGGGGCGGACCCGCTCGTCCGGGGCCGGGGCGTGAGCGCCTCGGGCCCCGGCCCCGGACGACAGGCTCAGGCGGGATCGTCCAGCCGGAACCCCACCTTCAGCGTGACCTGGAAGTGCCCGACCGCGCCGTTCTCGATGTGCCCGCGCGTCTCGACGACCTCGAACCAGTCGAGATTGCGCAGGGTCTCCGCCGCGCGGGCCACGCCGCTGCGGATCGCCGCGTCGGTGCTTTCCTCGGAGGTCCCCACGATCTCGGTGACCCGGTAGGTGTGATGGGACATCGTCTGTCTCCCTTCGCCCCCATCCACCCTGCCCCACCCCGCCCCGGCGCGCGATCCGTCGCCCGCGGACCGCTTCCGCGACGGCCGGGCCTTGACCTTCCGCAATGGTCCATACCAAAATCCAGCCACACACCCGCGCGAGCGACGCCCGCGACCCCCCACACCGGGTTGAGTCCGTCGTGCCGTTCCGCAGAAGGTGGCCTTGTGAAGAACCGCGTGCTCGCAGGAGCCGTCGCGCTCGTCTCCTCCCTCGTCCTCGGCGGGTGCGGGTACCTCCCGTCCGGGGGCTCCGGGGAGACGACCGTGGACATCTGGCTGATGAAGGACAGCGTCTCGCCGGAGTTCCTGGACGCTTTCACCACGTCGTACGAGTCGGAACACCCTTCCGTCAAGCTGAAGTTCACCGTCCAGGAGTGGGGCGGCATCGGCCCCAAGGTGCTGAAGGCGCTGAAGGAGGACGAGGCGCCCGACGTCATCGAGGTCGGCAACACCCAGGTCGCCCAGTACGCGGAGACCGGCGGACTGCGCAATCTCACCCTGGAGTCGATGCGCGACCTCGGCAGCGAGGACTGGATACCCGGCCTCGCCGAGCCCGGCAGCATCGACGGGGTGCAGTACGGCATCCCCTGGTACGCCGCCAACCGGGTCGTCATCTACAACAAGGACCTCTTCGCGCAGGCCGGGATCGACGCCCCGCCCGAGACGCGCGAGGAGTGGATCGAGGTCAGCGAGCAGCTCGACACCGGCGGGAATCAGGGGATGTACCTGGCCGGACAGAACTGGTACGTCCTGGCCGGCTTCATCTGGGACGAGGGCGGCGAACTCGCCGAGGAGAACGGCGGGGACTGGCAGGGCGCACTGGACTCCCCGAAGGCCCTGCGGGGCATGAAGTTCTACCAGCGGCTCCAGGCCCTCGGCGACGGTCCCCGCGACGCCGACGAGGAACAGCCGCCGCAGACCGACGTGTTCGCGCGGGGCAACGTCGCCCAGATCATCTCGACACCCGGCAGCGCCGCGCTCATCGAGCAGAAGAACCCCGAACTCAAGGGAAAACTCGGCTACTTCCCCATCCCCGGCAAGACCGCCGACGTCCCGGGATCCGTCTTCACCGGCGGCTCGGAACTGATCGTGCCCGAGAACGCGGGCGACCGCAGCGCGGGCATCGGGGTCGTCAAGGCACTGGCCGGGGAGAAGTGGCAGACGGAACTGGCCCGCGCGATGAGCTACGTGCCCAACAAACCGGAACTGGCCGAGGCCGTCGTCGGCGAGGAGGGGACCGCTGCCATGGCGAAGGGAGCCACCCGGGGCCGCGCCACCCCCAACTCGGCCCAGTGGGCGAAGGTCGAGGCCGAGAACCCCATCAAGCCCTACATGACGGCGGTGCTCCAGGGCGGCGACCCGGCCGAGGAGGCCGCCACGGCCTCCGAGCGCATCAGCTCCCTCCTGGCCGGCACCGGCGGCGCCGACTGACCCGGCCGGGACGGCTCCCCGCCCGGCGGGTCCCCGGGGGCCCGCGGTCACCCGCGTGGGGACCGGCTCCGGCCGGGGGCGGAAGGGGCGGCTTGACCTTGACACGATGGCAAGGTCTTCACTGGCCGACGAGGAGGTGGTCGACATGACGATCACAGGAACCGAGTCGGTGGAGCCGGTGCTCCGCGGCCTGGAGGACGGCCGCCCCGCCGTGCGGCTGCGGGCGGCCATGGCGGCCGGCACCGCACCCGACCCGCGCTTCGTCGGCCCCCTGGTCGAGCGGTGCGCGGTGGAGCCGGAGTTCCACGTCCGCGACACGCTGACCTGGGCGCTCACCCGCCACCCGGTGGTGCGGACGCTGCCCGCGGTGCTCGGTGAGCTCTCCTCGGAGCGCGCACAGGCCCGGAGCCAGGCACTGCACACCCTGTCCAAGATCGGGGACCCGCGGGCCTGGCCGGCGATCACCGGGGCGCTGCTGGACGACCCCGACGACGAGGTGGCGCGGACCGCTTGGCGGGCCGCGACCGTGCTCGTGCCCGAGGGCGGGCGGCGCGCGCTGGCCGAGACGCTGGCCGGCCAGTTCGGGCGCGGCGGCCCGCAGACGCAACGGAGCCTCAGCCGCGCCCTGGTCGCGCTCGGCGGGGCCGCCGGACCCGCCCTGGACACGGCCTCGCAGTCGCCCGTCGCACGGGTACGTACGCACGCCCTGGCCACGCAGCGGCTGCTGCGCGACCCCGACGCCGGATTCGAGTCCGCCGTCGAGGAGGCGAAGCGTGTCGTGGCCCTCGGCGGGACGGCGAGCGAGGGAGCATAGGAGGTGTTGATCGGCGAGGTGGCGCGACGGGCCGGGGTCAGCGCCCGGATGCTCCGGCACTACGAGGCGCTCGGCCTGGTCAGTCCGTCCGGACGTACCGGCTCGGGCTACCGGGAGTACTCCGGCGAGGACATCCGGCGGATCTTCCACATCGAGAGCCTGCGGTCCCTGGGACTGACGCTCCGTGAGATCGGGCGGGCGCTGGACGACCCCGGCTTCACGCCCACCGCCCTCGTCGGCGACCTCATCGACCGGACCCGAGAACGGATCGCCGCCGAGACCGAACTGCTCCACCGCCTCGGCCGGATCGCCGCCGCGGACCCGGCCGGCTGGGAGGACGCCCTCCACGTCGTCGCGCTCCTCCACGCGCTCAGGTCGACGAGCGCCGGCGTACGCCAGCGTGCCGCGCTCTCCTCGGGCGACGAGGTGCCGGCGGAGGCGCTGGTCGAGGCAGTGCTGGCCGAGGCCGACCCCCATGTCGCCGGGGCCCTGCGATGGGCGCTGGCACGGTCCGGGGACGACCCCACGGCCCTGCTGGCTGCGGGCCTCGACTCGCCCGAGGCCGTAGTGCGCGAGCGCGCCGTACGGGCCCTCGCCGGGATGCCGGGCCCCGCCGCGGCCGGAGCGCTGCACAACGCCCTGGCACACACCGACCCCGCGGTGCGTCGGTACGCCGCCCCGGCGCTCGGCGCACGCGGGGTCGTCGAGGCGCTGCCCGCGCTCGTCGACATGATCGCCGCGGGTGAGAACGACATCGACGCGGCCGACGCGCTGGGCGTGCTGGCGGGCCCGGCCGGTCCGGACGGCGACGGCGCGCCGGACTGCGGCGCCGATGCGGCGGCCGACCGTCCGGCGGCGACGCTCGTGGAGCGCCTCGCCCACGAAACCGACGCCGCCGCCCGCGGACGGCTGACCCAGGCGCTCGGCTCCGTCCCCGGGGCGGGCGCGGCCCGCGCCCTGCGGGAGCTGTCACGGGACGAGGACCCCGCCGTCGCGATGACGGCGGCCTACCTCCTCCGGCTGCGCGAGGCCACCTGATCCCGGCGGTCCCACCGGCGGGCCACGCTCGCGCGCCACCCCGGGACTTCAGCCGTCGCACATCCCCGCTCCCCATGGCGGTCACGTCACATCCAGCCCGGCACGGAAGAAACAAGGGGCCGGGTCCGCGCGCTCCGCACGGGTCCGGCGGCCGCCCTTGCCGACCGGCTCCGGAGACTGCCATGACCGTGCTGCCCACCGCTCCCGCTCCCGCTTCCTCCGCCCCCGCACCCTCGGCCCCCGTCCGCACCGGGCTTGCGCCGGACGGTGGAGCCGCCGGGGCCCCGCCCGCCTACCGGGTCATGCTCGCCGCCGGCCCGGCAGACGTCCGCGCGGCCCAGCGGCTGCGCCACCAGGTCTTCGCCGGTGAGCTCGGCGCCCTGCTGGACGGGCCCGAACCCGGCCTGGACGGCGACGAGTTCGACGCGTACTGCGACCACCTCCTGGTCCGCGAGACCGCCACCGGGGACGTCGTCGCCACCTACCGGATGCTGCCCCCCGACCGGGCCAGGGCCACCGGACGGCTCTACGCCGAGAGCGAGTTCGACCTCGGCCGGCTCGCGCCGATCCGCGACGACCTGGTGGAGGTCGGCCGCTCCTGCGTCCACCCCGCCCACCGCAACGGCGCCGTCATCGCGCTCGTCTGGGCCGGGCTCGCCCGCTACATGGAACGCACCGGCCACGCATGGCTGGCCGGCTGCTGTTCCGTGCCGCTCTCCGACGGCGGCCTCCAGGCCGCGCGGAGCTGGGCGGCCGTGCGCGACAAGCACCTCGCCCCCGAGGAGTACCGGGTCACCCCCCACCGCCTGTGGACCGGACCCGCCGCCCCCGCCGGATCACGCAACGACCTTCCCCCGCTGCTGCGCGGCTACCTCCGCCTCGGCGCCTGGATCTGCGGAGCGCCGGCCCACGACCCCGACTTCGACTGCGCCGACCTCTACGTCCTGCTGTCGATGCGCCGCACCGACCCCCGCTACCTGCGCCACTTCCTCTCGCTCGCCCCGCTGCGATGAGCGTCTGGCTTCCGGTCGCCCCGTGCACACCGCGGGCCTGTGCCGGCCACCGGGGGCCGGTGCGGTCCCCGGCGGCCGCCGCCGCCCTGCTCGCCGCCGGGTGCCTGCTCGCCCTGCTCGGCGCGGTCTGCGTCCCCGCGGCCCTGCTGCTCGCACCCGCCGCCCGCGACCGGCTCGTGCGGCTCTGGGCGCGGGCCGTGGTCCGCTCCTTCGGCGTCCGGATACGGGTCACGGGGGCGCCCGGACCGCGCACCGGCGGCGAACTCGTGGTCGCCAACCACGTCTCCTGGCTCGACGTGCCGCTGGTGGCCGCCGTCCTGCCGGGCCGGATGCTCGGCAAGGCCGAGATCCGCCGCTGGCCGCTGCTCGGTCCCCTCGCCGCCCTGGGCGGCACCCTGTTCATCGAGAGGAACCGGCTGCGCGCCCTGCCGGAGGCCGTCGCCACGGTCGCCGGCGCGCTGCGGTCCGGCGGGCGGGTCGTCGCCTTCCCCGAGGGCAGCACCTGGTGCGGGCGCGACCCCGGCGGGGTGTTCCGGCCCGCGGTGTTCCAGGCGGCCCTCGACGCCGGGGCGACCGTCCGGCCGGTGCGCATCCGCTACGTCCTGCCGGCCGACGGCGGAGACCGGGGGACGGCCACCGCCGTCGCGTTCGTCGGGGACGACCCGTTGGGCGCCTCGCTGTGGCGGGTGGTGCGGGCCGGGGGAGTCACCGCAGAGATCACGCTGGCGGCACCCGTCCCTGCGGCAGCCGCGCCCGACCGCCGCGCGCTCGCCCGCCTGGCCCGGTCCGCCGTCCTCGGCGAGGCCGTGGAACCGGCCCGGTCCGGCCCGGCGGACCACGCCCCGGCGCAGCGCGCGGACGATGCCCGAGCTCACCCCACCGGGTACGGGACGGTGCCGGGCGTGCCCCCGCAGCGGCGTCGCGGGGACCGTTCCCGTAGGCCGACGGGGGCGGGGGCGGGGCGGCGCGCCGGGTGACCGGTGGTGTTCGGGCGGTCAGCCGCTCAGCGGGTCCCGTGCCGGCCCGCGTCGGTGATCACGTCAAGGCCCGCGCGCGGAGCACCACAGGGGCCAGGACGGCGAAGACCCCCGCGGCGCGTACGGCGCACACGGGGGTCGGAGCGTCCGGGCAGGCGGGACGCGGCCGGGGACGGGCCGCCGGGGGCGGCGGAACCGTCAGCCGGCGGTGGCCAGGACCAGGGCGAAGCCCGCCTCCTGGTCGGACCAGAGCTGCCGGGTGACGAGACCCGCGCCCGCCATCTCCTCCTCCAGCCCCGCCTCGGTGAACTTCGCGCTCCGCTCGGTGATCCACTCCTCGCCGCGGCCGAAGTGCACGTCCAGCCCCAGGTCCCGGATCTTCACCCGTTGCTCGACCCGGCTGCGCAGCCTCATCTCGATGTGGCCCGCCGTGCCGTCCCACACCGAGACGTGGTCGAAGGAGTCCGGGTCGAAATCGGCGTCCAGTTCACGGTTCAGCACGTGCAGCAGGTTCTTGTCGAACGCGGCGGTGACACCCCGCGCGTCGTCGTACGCGACGGTCATCTCCCGCTCCGGCTTCACCAGGTCGCCGCCGATCAGGAGGAAGTCCTGCGGACGCAGAAGATCGCGCAGTCCCCGCAGGAACGGCCCCCGGGCGGGTCGCAGGAAATTGCCCAGCGTACTGCCGAGGAAGGCGAGCAGCCGCGGTGCCTCCTCCGGCAGCTCCGGCAGGTCGAACGGGGCGGTGAAGTCCGCGCGCAGGGCGTGCAGCCGGATCCCCGGATAGTCCGCGACGAGCTGGGCGCCCGCCCCGTGCAGCGCGTCCGCGCTGACGTCCACGGGGACGTAGTGCAGACCGTCCGGGCCCAGCGCCTCGATGATCAGCGTGGTCTTCGTCGAACTTCCCGAGCCCAGCTCGACCAGGCCGCGGGCGCCGGTCAGCGCGGCGATCTCCCGCGCGTGCAGCCGGAGCAGTCCCAGCTCCGCCCGCCACAGCGGATACTCCGGCAGCTGGGTGATCTCCTCGAAGAGCTCACTTCCCCGGGCGTCGTAGAACCAGATGGGCGCCGTGGACTTGGGTGTCCTCGCCAGGCCCTCCCGGATGTCGGCGCGCAGCGCCGTGGCGAAGTGCGCGGCGTCGAGCGTGTCGGTGTAGCCGTACGGGCGGGTGCCGGTCATGGGTGCCTCTCTTCGTCCGGCGGCGCGTCGGGACGCCCGGGGCGCGGAAGACCCGCGCGGGCGGCGCCGTCGGCCGGCGTGTGTCGGGGTGCGGGGGGAGGAGTCACGTCGAGGGCTCCTCGGTGAGGGGGGTGAGCAGCAGGTCGTCGGCCGAGGCCGTCAGCAGGGTGCGGTCGGGCGCCTCGTGCCAGTGCGGATCGTCGTCATAGGGCTCGGAGGCCACCACCGTGCCGCGGCCGGGCCTTCGGAGGTACCAGAGCGAATCGCCCCAGGCGGTCGCCACGACCGCCGTCCCGTCCGTGAGCAGCAGGTTCAGCCGGGAGCCGGGCGCGGCGGCCGCCACGGACCGCACCACGCCCGCCACCGCGCGCGGCAGCGCCTCGCCCAGTTCCGTGCGGCGCCGCACCAGCGCCAGCAGCAGCGCGGAGTCGCTGCGGGCCGCCAGCCCCAGCAGCGCGGCGGGTGGCAGGGTGCCCGCCAGGGCAGCCATCGAGCCGGGCCAGCCGAGGACCGCCCCGTTGTGGCTGAAGAGCACCCGGCCCGCCCGGAACGGCGCGGCCCCCGCCTCGCCGTCCACGGCGCCCTCGGTGGCGTCCCGGACCGCCGCGAGGAACGCCGGCGCCCGCACCACCCGCGCCAGGTCGGCGAACGTCTCGTCGCCCCACACCGGGCCCGCGCGCCGGTAGCGGCCCGGCTCCGGGTCGCCCTGCGCGTACCAGCCGACGCCGAAACCGTCCGCGTTCACCGTGCCGTGCCGCTGCCGGCGCGGCTCCCAGGACTGCCGCACCAGGGCGTGCACCGGACGCACCAGCACCTCCCCGAGCGCCACCGGGGGCCCGAGGTAGGCGACATGACGGCACATCAGGCGTCCCGCGCGGTGCGGAAGCCCGCGAAGATCTGCCGCCGCACCGGCAGGTCCCAGTTGCGGAACGTGCCGCGGCAGGCGACCGTGCCGACCGCGAACGACCCCCCGCGCAGCACCTTGTGGGCCGGCCCGAAGAACACTTCCGAGTACTCCCGGTACGGGAACGCCACGAACCCCGGATACGGCAGGAAGTCGCTCGCCGTCCACTCCCACACGTCACCGATCAGCTGCCGCGCCCCCGACGGGGCGGCGCCCCGCGGATACGCCCCGGCCGGCGCGGGCCGCAGATGGCGCTGGCCCAGATTGGCCCGCTCCGGCGTCGGGTCGTCGTCGCCCCACGGGTGGCGCAGGGAGCGCCCGGACAGCGGGTCGTGCCGGGCCGCCTTCTCCCACTCCGCCTCCGTCGGCAGCCTGCGCCCCGCCCAGCGGGCGTACGCGTCCGCCTCGTACCAGCTCACGTGGAGCACCGGCTCCCGTTCCGGCACCGGCTCGGTCACCCCGAACCGCCGCCGCAGCCACTGCCCGCCCTCGCGCCGCCAGAACAGCGGTGCGGTCAGCTCGTGGGTGCGCACCATCTCCCAGCCGGCCGGTTCCCACCAGCGCTGCTGCGTGTATCCGCCGTCCTCGACGAACCGCAGGTACGCCCCGCAGGTGACCGGGACGGTGTCCAGGTGGAAGGCGGCCACCTCGCGCCGGTGCGCGGGCCGCTCGTTGTCCAGCGCCCATGGCTCGGCGGAGGTCCCCATCGTGAACGGGCCGCCCGGCACCAGGACTTCGGCGGGCAGCGCGTCGGCGTCCGGGGCGTCCGGCGGGTCGGCCGCGGTCAGCGCGGCCGGGCCGGTGCGCAACTGGTGGGTGATGAGCATCGTCTCGTCGTGCTGCTGCTCGTGCTGCGCGATCATGCCGAACGCGAAACCCGACCGCTCCAGCGGACGGGCGCCCTCGTGCAGCGGCGTCCGTTCCAGGATCTCCAGCACCCGCCCGCGCACGTCCGAGGCGTACCCGCGTGCCTGGGACGGGGGCAGCAGCGGCAGCGAGGGGCGGGCCGAGCGCGGGTGCTCGAAGGCGTCGTACAGGCCGTCGATCTCGGGCCGCAGCGCGTCCCGTCCGCCCACGGCGCGCAGCAGCCACTGCTCCTCCTGGTTGCCGATGTGGGCCAGATCCCACACCAGCGGCGACATCAACGGCGAGTGCTGCGCCGTCAGTTCACCGTCGTCCACGCTCTCCGTCAGCAGCGCGGTGCGGTCGCGGGCGGTGACCAGCGCGTCCAGCGCGAGACGCCGCAGCGCCTCGGTGTCCGTCTCCCGGCCGGTGGCGTCGTCATCCGGTACGGAGGTCATGCGTGGGTTCCCCTTCCCAGAGGTGCGACGGAGAGATCGGCCCAGTCCGCGGCCCCGCCCGGCCCCAGCAGCCGGGGAAGGTCGTCGGCCGGGCAGCGGCCGCGGGCCACGTACCGGTCCGTGAACGCCGCCACCGTGTCCTGCACGGCGGTGCTCGCGCCCAGCCGGGGCAGCGCCTCCAGGGCCGCGTCGAAGCAGACGGCCGCGGCCGCCCCCAGCTCGGGGTCGGTCAGTCCGTCGCGGGCGGCGGCCGTCCAGAGCGGATTGCGCGGCGCCGGGGCGTCACCCGCCACCTCGGCCAGCGGCTTGACCGCCCGGTAGACGGTCTCGGCCGCCTCCGGGTCGTCGAAGAGCGCGGTGGCGACCGCCAGCGGCACGATCCAGCCGTCCGCGCCGCTCTGCGCGTCGATCATCCGCAGCTCCAGGTGACCGCGCGGCCGGGCCGGCGGGAAGAACGTCGTCAGGTGGTACTCCAGATCGGAGTGGTCCGGCGGACGGGGACCCGCGCCCCGGAGCCAGTCGCGGAACGTCAGGCCGTCCGGCACGTGCCACGGTCCCTCGTCCATCCGGATGCACATCACGCTGGTGTCCAGGACGTGTGCGGTCCAGGCCGCGCGGGGCGCAGGGTGGGCGGGCGGTGCGAGCGTCCGCTCCGGGTCCAGATCCGCCCAGAACGCCTGGCGGGTCGACCGCCGGCCGGTCGGGGCACGCCGGGAGTACGGAGAGTTGGCGAACGCCGCGACCAGCACCGCGCCCAGCAGGTGCACCAGTTGCCATCTGCGGCCGTAGCCCAGCGGCCCCGGCTCCTCCTCGCCCGCGTCCAGGCACACCTGGACCGAGGCGGAGGTGCACATCATGGCGCGGCCGGCCGGACCGGACCGGTCCAGTGCCTGCTCCATGGCGTCGTACCGGGGCTCCCGCAGCCGTCTGCGCGGCGCGTGCCAGGGATCGACCCCGAGGCCGGCCGGAGCCAGCCGCAGGCCGGTCAGCGCCCCGCGCACCGCCGCCAGGTCCGCGGCGACCTCATCGACGCACGCCGACAGGGAGGACGCGGGGCGGCTGCTCAGTTCGAGCTGCCCGCCCGGCTCGTAGGTGAGCGCCGAACGCAGCGGCAGCGCGCGGACGGCCGCCTCCGCCGCGTCCAGCCGGTCCGGGTCGACCCGCAGATCCGGACGCTCACGGTCGTGGATGAGCCATTCGAGTTCCACGCCCACCGTGCGCGGCGGGCCCGTCTTGAAACAGACGCCGTGCAGTAAATCCTCGGCCTCGGCCTCGCCGAGAGGTGCGCCGTGCGCCGACGCGGCGGACCTGCGTGTGCTGTTCGACGGCATACGAGCCTCCTCCTCCGGTGCCTCCTACCCACCCAAACCCCTACCGATGGTTCGCACAAGAGCGCCCCGCCCCGGTGAAAACGCGTTGCACGGCGCCCTGCGGCCGGTCCACCCTGTCCGGTATGCGTCAGACGGGGGAGTGCTCATGAGCGCCCGGCTGCGCGCCCTGGCGCGCGAGAACGGGGCGATCGTCGCCACGGGCGGCTACCGCGCGCCGGGCGGGCACGAGGTGTCCCTGGCCCGCGCCGTGTCCGCCGCGCTGTCCGGCACCCGCGCCTACGGTCCCGACCCGGTACCCGTCGCGGTGCTGGACACCGACCGGGTCACGGTGTTCGAGGTGACGGGGGAGAGCAGCCTGGCGGCCGCCGCCCGGATGACCGGCGCCGCACCCGGCAAGGTGGCGGTGCTGAACTTCGCCTCGGCCCGGAACCCCGGCGGCGGGTATCTCAACGGCGCACGCGCGCAGGAAGAGGACCTGTGCCGCGCCTCCGCGCTCCACGCGACCCTGCTGCGCGCCCCCGAGCACTACGCGCACCACCGCGCGCACCGCAGCGCCCTTTACAGCGACCGGGTCATCCACTCGCCGGGCGTGCCCGTCTTCCGGGACGACCGGGAGAGGCTCCTCGACGCCCCCTACCAGGTCGGGTTCCTGACCTGCCCGGCGCCCAACGCCGGAGTCGTCCGCCGCGCGGAACCGCAGAACGCGCACCGCGTCCCGGCCGTGCTCGCGGGCCGTGCGGAGCGGGTGCTGGAGGTGGCGGCGGTGCGCGGCTACCGGCGGCTCGTGCTCGGGGCGTGGGGCTGCGGGGTCTTCCGGAACGACCCTGACGAGGTCGCGGAGGCGTTCCGCGCGCCGCTCCGCGGCCGGGGCCGGTTCGCCGGCCACTTCGAGCAGATCGTCTTCGCCGTGCTGGAGCGGAACCCGGACGCGCCGGTCCGGGCGGCCTTCGCCCGCGCCTTCGGGGAACCGGGGTCCCCGCCCGGCGCGGTCGGCGCCGCCACTCAGCTCCAGCCGTAGCGCTCCCGCAGCCGGTCGGAGACCCGGTCGAAGCGCTCACGGTCCAGGGCGCAGGCCTCGCGCCGCATCCCTTCCGGGTGGACCCGCAGCACCCGGTCCAGGTCCGCCCAGGAGGGCCGCCCGGAGCTGTCCCAGGGGCCCGCGCCGAGCGTCACCCACTCGCGGTCCATGTCGTGCTGCTTGCTGGACAGTTGAACCGCGAGCAGCGTGCCCGCCGCCTCGCGCGCCACGATGAGGACCGGCCGGTCCTTGCCCCTCCCGTCCCCCTCCTCGAAGGGCACCCAGGTCCACACGATCTCGCCCGGGTCGGGATCGCCGTCGCGGTCCGGGGCGTAGGAGGTGCGGACGGGACCGACGGCGTCCGGGTCGGCCTGCTCGGTGGTGGTGGGGCCCTCCCGGCCGGGGAGGTCGAAGGAGCCGGCGGCGCCCGAGGCGCGGTGGGGGTACGTCATCCCCCCACCGTAGAACCTCGCCCCCGGCCACCCCGAGCGGGGCCGCGCCCCCGGACCGCCGACCGCGCGCCGGGTCACCCGTGCGGTCCTGCCGGAACGCCGGCCGGGCGATCGTACCCGCCGTGCACCACCTGTTCCAGACGGTGCGTCAGCTCCGGTGAGGTGTTTTACGCGGCACCGAACCCTCACCCTCGACCTCAGGGTGAGGCCGGGCGTGTCGCGCCCGCGTCGGCCGCACGTCCGGCCGGTCCGCGGCCATGTCCCACCCGCCCCCGTCGCGTACCGGCTCCCGGCCCCTTCCCACCGGCCCGTCCCGCGCGCCCCGGGAGCAGGGGCACCGCGGGAGTCTGCGAGACTGCCGGTCGCCATGAGCCAGTTACCCCAGCAGCCCACCCCCGCCCCCGTCCCGACGAGCGCCGACGTGGCGCGTCTGGCGGGCGTGTCCCGGGCCACCGTGTCGTACGTACTCAACAACAACACCACCATGCGGATCAGCGAGGCCACCCGGCGCCGGGTCAAGGAGGCCGCCCGCGACCTCGGTTACGTCCCGCACGCCGCCGCCCGCAGCCTCCGCGCCGGGCGCACGCGCACGGTGCTGCTGCCCGTCGGAGCCGTCCCCGAAGCCCCGCCCCACCAGCAGGTCGTCTCGGAACTCCAGGCCGGACTGCGCCGCCTCGACTACACCGTGGTCCAGTACGGCAGCGGCGGCCTCGCGCCCGACGAGGCTGCGCGCGCCTGGGCCGAACTGCGCCCGGTCGCGGTCGTCGTACCGCCCGCGCTCTCCCTCACCCCGTACGGCAGGGCGGTCCTCACCCGCTCCGGCGCCCGCGCCGTGATCACCCTCGGCGCCCAGCCCGTGGACGGCGCGCACGCCCTGGTCATGGACCAGCGGGAGGTCGGCGCGTGCGCCGTGCGCCACCTGCTGGCCCGCGGCTGCCGCCGCATCGGCGTCGTGGCGCCGGCGGACACCGTGATGGCCCCGTCGGCCGCACCCCGCCTCGAAGGCGCCCGCCGTGCCGCCGAACGGGCCGGGGCCCACGTCGAACCGCTGCCGCTGCGGTACGACGAGGACGACGCCGCCGAACTGGCCCGCCACTGGCGGCGCCGCGCCCTGGACGCCGTCTTCACCTGCAACGACGAGTACGCGATGCTGCTGCTGCGGGCGTTCCAGGACGCCGGTGTCGAGGTCCCCGGCGAGGTGGCGCTCGTCGGCGCCGACGACCTGATGCTCGGCCGGCTGCTGCGCCCGCGCCTCACGACGGTCCGCGCCGAGATCGCCCCCGCGCAGCCGCTCGCCGAACTCATCGACGCGCTGGTCACCCGCCCCGGCGGCCCGCCGGAACACCACGACCTGCTCCGCGCCCGGGTGGTGCCCCGCGAATCCGGCTGATCGCGCCCCCGGTGGCGAGCGAACCCGAACCGGCCTCCCCGCCGGAGCCCGCCGGCGACGGCCGGCGCGGAGGGCGCCGCCGGAGCCCCCGGCAGCGACGCGGACGGAGTCCCGGCGACGCGGACGGTGACGCCGGGGCCCGCGGCCCTCGGCCGACGACGTGCGGTGCACCGCGGGGGTGTCTAGCGTCGGAGCATGAGCCATCCGCAGAGCTACGAGATCCTGCTGGTGCCCGAGTTCGCGGGCGGCGGGGAGACCGGTGGCGCCGACGGGCCCGGCCGGGCCATCCGCTCGGCGGTCGTCGCCGCCACCGGCGACACCGGGGCGTCCGGCTACCCCCGTTACGCCGGCGAGGGCGTCGAGGCGGACATCGACCCGGCCACCCACACGGTCGAGGCGCTGCTCGTCGACGGCGCGGAACTGGACTACGGCCTGTCGGTACGCGTCTCCGAGCGCGCGCCGGGCCGCCCCGGACCCGCCACCGACATCCTCCCCGGCGCCGCGGACCGGGCCGAAGCCGCCGCAGCCGCGACCACCCCGACGACGGCCGGGGGAGGGGCCCCCGACAAGGACTCCCGCACGGGCGTGCACAGCCCCGGTGCCCTGGACCGCACGGAGACGCCGGGCGCCGAGACCCCCGTCGAGCAGGCCGACGGCACCTCCACCGGAACCGACGGCTCCACCGGCACGGACCCCGGCGGGAGCGGTCCCGCCCGCTGAGCGGCGCTCACCGCCCACGCCCGGACACGCGAAAACGGCCCCGGTCGTCCGATCACTCGGACCCGGGGCCGTCTCCGTACGCGCCCGTACGCGCGGGCGCGCCACTCACCGGCGCGGTGCTACTGCTGCTCCGGCGCCTCACCCTGGGCCTGGGCCTGCGGCTCAGTCTGCGCCTGGCGGCTCCGCTGCTCCTCCTCGACCGACTTGCGCACCTCGTCCATGTCGAGGTTGCGCGCCTGGCCGATGACGTCTTCCAGGGCCGCCTCGGGGAGCGCCCCCGGCTGTGAGAAGATCGCCACGTTGTCGCGCACGATCATCAGCGTCGGGATGGAACGGATCTCGAACGCGGCCGCCAGCTCCTGCTGCGCCTCCGTGTCGACCTTCGCGAAGACGAGGTCCGGGTGGCGCTCGGAGGCCGAGTCGTACACCGGCGCGAACTGCCGGCACGGACCGCACCAGGAAGCCCAGAAATCGATCAGCACGAAGTCGTTGTCACTGACCACCTGGTCGAAGTTGTCCTTGGTCAGCTCTACGGTGCTCATGCTCGGCTCCCTCTTCTCGTACCCGTGTGACGTGCCGGTTCGAACCTGTCCGCCACAACCATGACGGCGGGATCCGTATTCCGCCTGCCCTGGTGGCCGAGTCCCATACCCCCGAGGAGACTGTCCGCATGACTGAAGCTGTGAACACTGCCGAATACGACGTCGTGGTGATCGGCGCGGGACCCGTCGGGGAGAACGTCGCGGACCGGACCCGTGCCGCCGGGCTGAGCACCGCCGTGGTGGAGTCCGAGCTGGTCGGCGGCGAATGCTCCTACTGGGCCTGCATGCCCAGCAAGGCCCTGCTCCGCCCGGTCGTCGCCCGTGCGGACGCACGCAGGACGCCCGGACTCGGGGACGCGGTCCGCGGTCCGCTCGACGCCGCCGCCGTCCTCGCCCGGCGGGACGAGGAAGCGGCCCACTGGAAGGACGACGGCCAGGTCGAGTGGCTGGAGGGCATCGGCGCGGCCGTGCTGCGCGGCACCGGCCGGCTGACCGGACGGCGGGAGGTCTCGGTCACCGCCCCCGACGGCTCCGTCCGCCGGCTCACCGCCCGCCACGCCGTCGCCGTGTGCACCGGCAGCCGGGCCGTCCTCCCCGACCTGCCCGGCATCGACGCGGCCCGCCCCTGGACCAGCCGGGAAGCCACCAGCGCCAAGGAGGTGCCGCGCCGGCTCGTCGTGGTGGGCGGCGGCGTGGTCGGCGTCGAGATGGCGACCGCCTGGCAGGGCCTGGGGGCCGAGGTCACCCTCCTCGTCCGGGGCGGGGGCCTGCTGCCGAAGATGGAACCGTTCGCCGGTGAACTGGTCGCCCGCTCCCTCACCGCGGCCGGCGCCCGCATCCGGTACGGCGTGAACGTCACCGGCCTCCGACGCCCCGGGCCCGACGCCCCGGTCACCGTGGAACTCGACGACGGCGACCCCGTCGAGGCCGACGAGATCCTCTTCGCCACCGGCCGGGCCCCGCGCACCGACGACCTCGGCCTGGAGACGGCCGGCCTCACCCCCGGCGACTGGCTCACCGTCGACGACACCCTCCGCGTCGAGGGCAGCGACTGGCTCTACGCGGTCGGAGACGTCAACCACCGGGCTCTCCTCACCCATCAGGGCAAGTACCAGGCCCGGATCGCCGGGGACTCCATCGCCGCGCGCGCGCAGGGCGTCCCCCTGCTGGAGACCGACCGCTGGGGCGCGCACGCCGCCACCGCCGACCACGACGCCGTCCCCCAGGTCGTCTTCACCGACCCGGAGGCCGCGTCCGCCGGCCTGACCCTCGCCGAGGCCGAGCGTTCGGGCCGCCGCGTCCGCGCCGTCGACTACGACCTCGCCTCGGTGGCCGGGGCCGGTCTGTACGCCGACGGCTACGAGGGCCGGGCGAGGATGGTCGTGGACCTCGACCGGGAGACCGTGCTCGGCGTCACCTTCGTCGGCCCCGGCGTCGGCGAACTCCTGCACTCGGCCACCGTGGCGATCGCCGCGGAGATCCCCCTCTCCCGCCTGTGGCACGCGGTCCCGGCCTACCCGACCATCAGCGAGGTGTGGCTGCGGTTGCTGGAGACCTACCGGGGTTGAAGCCACGACCGTCCCTACCGCAGTCAGGCTTACCGCAGTCAGGCTTACCGCAGTCAGGGCTGCGGGAACGGAACCCTCGGCTCGCCCTCCCGGGGTTCGCCCGGGAGGGGGTGGCCCCGGCGGCCCGGTCCCCGGCGGACCGGGCGTCAGCCGCTCGAGCAGACGGCGCCGTTGAGGCGGAAGGCCGTCGGGTCCGGATTGGGCCCGTCGTTGGCGCCGACGAATCCGAAGGAGGCCGTCGAACCACCACCCGGGGCCAGCGGCCCCGCGCCATCGGGTGCGGTCACGCGCACGTGTGAGCCGGTTTGGTGGAACGTGGCGTTCCAGCCGGAGGACACCGTCTGACTCACGGTCGGCCAGTCCCAGTCGACGGTCCAGCCGGTGATCGGCGTGTCGGAGAGGTTCCGGACGGTGACCGTGGACACGAAACCGTTGCCCCAGCTCGTGTCCCGGCGGTACGTCACGGTGCAGGCCGCGTCCGACGGAACGCCGGTGGTGAAGGTCAGGGGGGAGGACGGGGCGGAGAGCCGCCCCGAGGCATCGGCCGCCAGCACGTGGACCGTGTGGGTGCTGCCCGGGGGCAGGTTCCGCAGGGTCACGGACGTGCCGGTGGCCTCGCCGACCAGGCGGGTGTGCGAGCCGTCGCGCTCCTGGACGAGGTAGCGGGCCGCGCCCGTCGCGCTCGTCCAGGACAGGCGCGCGGTGGTGGCGCTCACCCCGTCCAGCCTCGGGGTGCCCGGGGTTCCGGCGGCCGAGGAACCCGGACCGGTGCCGGCTCGCGGTTCGAGGGTGAGGGTGAGCAGTGCGTACGGTGGCACGGTGACCCGGGAGGCGGACGCCTCCCCGGCGGCGAGCGCGGTGATGTCGCTGTCGCCCCGTGCGTAGCGGCTGGCCTCGGGCGTGGTGGCGGACGGCGTGAAGCCCGCGTACGCGAGGTCCACGGTCCGGGCGGCGTCCGGGTTCTTGTTGATGAGCATGAGGCTCAGCCGCCCGTCGCGACGGAGCACCGCGTGTGCCGTGACGTCCTGCGCGGAGGACGAGGCAGCGACCATGGTGTCGCCCTCGACGCCCAGTCGGCTGGTCATCTTCATGCCGTAGTAGGGGTGGAAGGGCGTGTTCGGAGCCGGCTCGCACACGTCACCGCTGCAAGCGCCGCTGGAGAGCATCCCCATGTCGCCGTAGTCCGTCTCGCCGTCGACGGTCGTGATCCGGTCGATGCCGTTGTGGGTGTTCCACCAGTCGACGGTGAACACGCCGTTCTCCAGAGCCGTCATGAACGCGTCGGCGGCGAACAGTCCGTTGGGACGGGCGGTGAGCCGGGCGCCACCCGTGTTGGTGTTGATCTCGGTGAGGGCGATGCCGATGTCCGGTGAGTCTGCGCCCGCGTACCGGTCGAGCTGGCTGCGCACCTCCCGCAGTCCACCGGGCAGCCTGGCCAGTCTGGCCGAGGCGTCCGCGGCGGTGGTGTCGGATCCACCCGCGTACCAGTGGACGCTCACGAAGTCGATGACGTCGGCCACTGCGGGGAGCACGGTGTTGTTCCAGTCACCCGGGTCCCCCTCGCCCACCACGCCGTCCGGCCATTCGCCCGGAGAGGTGAGGACCGCGCCGATCTTGACGGTCGGGTCGACGGCCTTCATGGCCGCGGCGTAGGCACGCACCTGGCGGGCGTACTCCCGAGGGCTCTTGTCCTGGTGGTCGTCGTGCTCCCAGCCGCTGCCGTAGTGGCCGTTGCCGTAGATCTCGTTGCCGATCTCCCAGTACTTCGCGCCGTACGCCTTGGTGATGTTCGCGTACCTGACCCAGCCGGCCGCCTCCTCGGGCGTGCCCGACCCGTAGTTGGCGATGAGGATCGGCTGTGCGCCGGTGGCGCGGACGGTGCCCATGAAGGCGTCGAAGCCGGTACCCGGGGCGACATAGCCTCCGGGCGCCGTGTGCGTCTCCCAGTGGTAGATGTCCGCGTACGACCCACCCGGGTAGCGCATCGCGCCCACGTCGGCCGCCTTCATCAGGTCGGCGACCTCGGGATCGTTCATGTGCGAGTCCCACACGGCGGTGTTGACGCCGCGGGCGGTGTCGGACAGGCGGCCCAGCGACGCCTGGGCGTTGACCTGCACCTCCGCGTCCGCGACGTCGGTCGTCGGTGACGCGGCGGGCGCAACGCCGACCAGCGACGTCAGCAGGGCTGTGGCCACGGCCAGAACGGCCGCGCCCCGCGCGAAGGGGCGTATGCCGGTGGCGGCCGGGCGGCCGGGTCCGTGCGGTGCTGGCATGGGAGTCCTCACTGGGTGGTCCGTCGTCACGGGCGGGGCGGGTCGGTGGATGTCGGGCCGTGAAGCTGGGCAGGCGAACGACCGGCGTGGCGGGCGAGGAGTCGACCGGGCGGCGGAACGTCCCGCGCGGGCCCGCGCGGAAGGCGAGACGTGAGCGCGTTGCGGGCGAGGCACAAGCGGGTGGGCAGCTGGATCCGACGTGTGGGAGCGCTCCCATAGTGAGAGGACCGTAACGTGCTGTCAACGCCCGTGCAGCAAAAGCGATTTCGGGTTTCCTGCGACGACTCGGCCCGGCTCCCACGAGCCCTGGTCGGGCGCTCCCGGTCGCCCTCGCGCGCCCACCGGAGGGAGGCCGGGGATTCCCGAAGGGCAGGCCCGGCCGCGCCGGGGCGGCCACCGGGCGCGGGGGAGAAGAGCGGCGCCGGCTGCCCCGCCCCGGCCCTTCGGCGGCCGACCGCGCGGCGCCGCCGGGCAGGGGGCCTACTGGCGAGCGCGTACTTTCAGCCACACGGCGGAAGTGGCGTGTTCGCACATTGCCGCTTCGTTTCGCGGCGCGGCAATCTGAAGCGCGGGAGCGCTCCCATCGCGATGCACGCCGCCGCGCCCACGGCCTACGTTCTCCAGGGAAAGGCGACATCATGGCTTGTCAGGCTCATGCAATGAAACGGATCACGCGCGCCCACGGCGCGGTCCGACGCTCGGCGGGAGCGCTGTGTTTCCGGCCCCGCGGGACAGCCCGCCGGACGGCGGGCGCAGCCGAAGCTGACGTCGCCGCAGGAGGTCGTCCGGTCCACGGGCGAGGCCTGTCGGCGCAGCCGCACCGCTCCAAGAGACCGGGGGAGAACCGGGGGAGAACCGGGGGAGACCCGGGCTGAGCAGGACGGGGCCGCCGGCCGCACCGCCCGGTACACCGCACCGCCCGGTACACCGCACCGCCCGGTACACCGCACCGCCCGGTACACCGCACCGCCCGGTACACCGCTCAGCCACGAAGACCCCGCCGCCCACCCATGGAAAGACGATCCGTTGCGTCTACCAGCTTTCTCGCACCCGCCCCGTACACACCTCCCACCCTCGTCCCGGGGCCGCGTCCCGCACGCCCGTCGTTCCCGCTGGGGCGTCGTCCTCGCCGGTGTGACCGCCCTGCTCGCCGCCACCCTCACACCGCTCGCCGCCGCCCCGGCCGAGGCCGCCCCCGCGTTCGCCTACGGCGAGGCGCTGCAGAAGTCGCTCTTCTTCTACGAGGCCCAGCGCTCCGGCCGCCTGCCCGACGACAACCGGGTCTCCTGGCGCGGCGACTCGGGTCTGGACGACGGCAAGGACGTCGGTCTGGACCTGACCGGCGGCTGGTACGACGCCGGCGACCACGTGAAGTTCGGCCTCCCCATGGCCTACAGTGCCACCGTCCTGGCCTGGGGCGGCGTGGAGCAGAAGGCCGCGTACGCCGCGTCGGGGCAGTTGGAGTACCTCAAGGGGAACCTGCGCTTCGTCAACGACTACTTCGTCAGGGCGCACCCGTCTCCCCACGTGCTGTACGGCCAGGTGGGCAACGGCGCCGACGACCACAAGTGGTGGGGTCCGGCCGAGGTGATGCCGATGGCCCGGCCCGCCTACCGGATCGACGCCTCCTGCCCCGGCACGGACCTCGCCGGGCAGACGGCCGCCGCGATGGCCGCCTCGTCGATGTTGTTCTCCGACGACGACCCGGCTTACGCAGCGAAACTGGTCACCCACGCGAAGCAGTTGTACACGTTCGCCGACACCTACCGGGGCAAGTACAGCGACTGCATCACCGACGCGAAGTCGTACTACAACTCCTGGAGCGGGTACCAGGACGAGCTGGTGTGGGGTGCCGTCTGGCTCTACCGGGCCACCGGTGACGCCACCTATCTCGCCAAGGCCGAGCAGTACTACGACGGCCTCTCCACCGAGCCGCAGACCACCACCCGCTCCTACCGGTGGACGCTCTCCTGGGACGACACCTCCTACGGCTCCTACGTGCTGCTCGCCAAGCTCACCGGGAAGCAGAAGTACATCGACGACACCAACCGATGGCTGGACTGGTGGACGTCCGGGGTGAACGGCGCGAAGGTCCGTTACTCTCCCGGTGGCCAGGCCGTGCTGGACTCGTGGGGCTCCCTGCGGTACGCGGCCAACACCGCGTTCGCCGCGCTCTCCTACAGCGACTGGCTGACGGGCGACGCGACCCGCAAGGCGCGTTACCACGACTTCGCTGTGCGCCAGATCGACTACGCGCTCGGCGACAACCCGCGCAGGGCGAGCTACGTCGTCGGTTTCGGCAACACGCCTCCCACCAAACCGCACCACCGCACCTCGCACGGCTCGTGGACCGACCAGATCACCAGCCCCGTCGAAAGCCGCCACATCCTCTACGGCGCCCTCGTCGGCGGACCGAGCGCACCCGACGACGCCTACAGCGACGACCGGCAGAACTACACCAACAACGAGGTCGCCACCGACTACAACGCCGCGTTCACCGGCGCTCTCGCCCGCCTCTACGCCGAGTACGGCGGCGCCCCGCTCACCGCCTTCCCGCCTGCCGATCAACCGGACGGGCCGCAGGTGCTGGCGCAGGCGTCGGTGAACGCCTCCGGGAGCAACTTCACCGAGATCAAGGCGTACCTGGTGAACAAGTCGGCCTGGCCCGCCCGATCCCTGACGAAGGCATCCCTGCGGTACTACTTCACGCTGGAACCGGGAGTCTCTCCGACGGACATCACGGTCACCACCAACTACAACCAGTGCGGCACCGCGAGCGGCCCCGTGCGGTACGCGGGCGACGTGTACTACGTGAGCGTGGACTGCTCGAACACGGTGATCGCGCCGGCCGGGCAGTCGGCGTACCGCAAGGAGGTCCAGTTCCGCATCAGTTCCCGGGGCGCCTGGGACCCGTCCGACGACTGGTCCGTCCAGGGCCTGCCCAGCACGCCGGGCGCCACCCCGGTGGACGCGCCGAACCTGGTGCTGCTGGACGGGGACGTACGTCAGTGGGGAGCGCTGCCTGACGGATCCGGTCCGACGCCCACCCCGACTCCTACGCCCACTCCGACTCCCACGCCGACTCCCTCTCCGAGCCCGACGCCGACACCCACTGCGACCCCGACGCCCCTTCCGGGGGCCGCCTGCTCCGTCGTCTACAAGGTCGGCTCCTCCTGGGGCAGTGGCTTCACCGCCGACGTCACCGTCCGCAACACCGGCACCACCGCGGTGAACGGTTGGCGCCTCGCCTGGAGTTTCTCCGGTGCCGAGAAGGTGACCAGCGCGTGGAACGCGACCGCGACCCAGACCGGCGCGACCGTGACCGCCACCGACGGCGGCCACAACAAGGCGATCCCGCCGGGCGGTTCGACGTCCTTCGGATTCCAGGGTTCCGGCGTGCCCGGGGCGGCCCCCACCGCTTTCGCCCTGAACGGCGTTCCCTGCACCTGAAAAGAGGGGACTCCTCCAGGGCACGCCCCCGGTCCCGGCTCGACCGAGTCGGGGCCGGGGGCGTGTCGAGGTAATGGACCGCGGCCTGCGAAGAACGCCGGAGGCGGGTCGCGCAAGCCACCGTTGCAGGCCTGCCACCTCTGGTTGTCACCGCCGTTGCGCGGCGCAGGACCCCGCCGCGACGACACCCCTGGGCCCAGGGCCCTGGGCCCTGGGCCCGGGGCCGTGGAGGCCGTCGGATCGGTGGTCGGGGAATGTCCACCGCGCGGACCGCGCGCCGGGGCTCACCAGAAGATCGCGATCGCCTCCAGCGTCACTTCGGAGGTGTCCTCGCGCCAGCCGGTCATCTTGCCGAGGCAACGGGCCGTGAACGTTCCGGCCGGGATGGCGCGGCGGGCGTCGCCCGGGGCCACCACGCGCATGTACACCGGAGGTCCCTCGACGCCGTAGTCGGCCCGCAGGACGAAGCCCTCCGCGACCCCCGGCACCAGGCTGAACACGCCTTTGACCGAGACGAACTCGCCGACCCGGCTCAGGGTCACCGCGCGGCCCGCGTCGAGGTTGTCGGCGAGATTGCGGTTCGGCACGACCGTGCGGGTGATCAGGTCGGCGTGCACGATGGCGTCGGCCCGGTCGAAGGCGTCCAGGACCACTCCGATCACGTTGATCGGCTTGTCCTTGCGCACGAACTTGCGGAAGGTCTCCTGGCTGACGTCCCTCTTCAGCCGGAAGCGGAAGACCCAGGTCAGCATCCGGCTCCAGAGGCCGACACTCGTGTCGACCTTCGTCCGCAGCTCGACGGCCTCCTCCAGCGCGGACCGGTAGTTGCCCAGCTCGTACAGGTCCATGACCGCCTGCTCGTCGAGGTACAGGCACATGCTGTACGCCGACTGCCAGCGCCGCATGTACCGGCGGCGCTCCCGGCCGTGGCGCACCAGGACCGCCACGAGCACCACCGAACCGGCGGCGGTCGCCAGCCAGACCGTCATCCACGGCCACCAGAGACTCCACCACAAAGCGTCAGTGACAGCCACGGATCTCCTTGAAGGCCTCGGAAAGGGATGAGCCGGCGGCGTCCACCATCCGCCCGCCGGTCCGCGCCGCGACGCGCCCGAGTTCCCCGGCGTCGGCTTCGCCGAAATGGATCGGGTAGGTGTGGACCGCGGTGCGCACGGCCGCGGGCAGCGCCTCGTGACGCCGGGCGAACTCCGGGTACGTGAGACCCGCGTTGTTCTCACCGTCCGTCATCAGGACCAACGAGACGGAGCGGTCGGGGTCGGCGGCCAGCTCGCGGGCCGCGGTGCGGTAACCGTGGTCGAGGGCGGACCACACGGCGGTGGCGTCGCCGTAGCCGCCCTCGGCCACGACCTCGGCGAGGGTGGCCAGGTCCTCGGGGCCGGCGACGGTGACGGACGTGTCCTCCAGCACGCGGCCGCCGAACCGGACGACGGTCAGCCGCTCGCCCCGGTAGAAGCGCGTGAACTTGCCGGAGGCGGAAGGGTCCGCTCCACTGAGCCCGGCGAACGCCTCGCGCAGGGCCGCCATCCGGGCGCCGCGCATCGAACCGGAGAAGTCCAGCAGGAAGACCACCTGGTGCGTGCTGCGGCGGCCGGGGTCGCCGTAGTCCGCCAGCAGTGCGGTCAGGACGGCGGGTTGCTCGGGGTAGTAGAGCGCGTTGCCGACCGGCTCGCGCAACCGCCCGTTCCGGGCGACCGCCGGGTTCACCGGACGGCGCAGCGTCTGCTCCATGATCCGCCGCTGGACCGGGTCGCGCCGCAGCCACCGCGTGACCTTGTCGTACGCGGAGCGGTGCGCCGGGTCGAGCAGGAGCAGCGGGAAGTCCGCCAGGATCGTGCCGTCCTGGGGGCGGACGATCTCCAGTCCCTCGTCGGGGCGGTCGCCGGCGTCCAGCGTGAGCAGGTCGGACTCGTACGTGATCAGGGCGTCGGCCTCGTCCCGGTGGTCGGCGTACGCCTCGACGAGGGCAGGTCCGGTCTCGGCGGTCAGGGTCTGGCCGGACCGGAAGCCGCGCAGCCGGTCGCAGGAGACGTCCTCGGGGCGCAGCGCCGCTCCGGTCCCGGCCGCGGCGGTGGCGACGCCCACGAGGGCGGCGAGCCCGCTGCCGGCGTGCCGCGGGTCGGCCATGCCGAAACGGACGGTGCCGCCGGCGGCGGCGTCCGCGATGTCCGCCCAGCTGAGCCGGCCTCCCGGCACGCCGGCGCGAAGCTTCCGTGCCACCTCGGGCTCCATGCCGACGACCACCGGGGACGACATGGTGGGGGTGCGCAGCATTCCCCGGGTCGCGGTTCTGTCCGTCAGCCGCAGATAGCGGTCGGAGGACAGCCACGCGAGGTCGTAGGCGTCACGGTCCAGGGGCGCCGTTTCGGCGTCGGCCCGGGGCTCCAGGCGCAGGTCGACGCCGGTCTCGTCCCGGAGGTCGTCCAGGAGTGGGGCGAGCACGGCGAGGTCGGGAGCGGCGAGCACCCGGAGCCGGACCGTGTCGTCGGTCCCGCCGCCCGAGCAGGCGGTGAGCAGTGTGGTGACGAGCGCGAGGCAGAGGGCGGGCAGACCCGTACGGCGCTTCACGGGCTGCCCGTCCGGGCCCGGCAGTCTCCGACGATCTCGATCATGTCCTCCAGCAAGGACAGCGTGGGCAGGATCGCACGCGTGTCGTCGGAGGAGGTGGTGGGCGCCGGCACCTGCCGCTCGGTGAGGAACCGGGTGAGCGCGTCACTCGCCGTCCCGTCCGTGCCGTTCCGCGGACGGAATCCCAACTCGACGGCACGGGCCTGTAGTTCGCGGTCCTCGCTGATCAGCTCGCCGAGCCGGGCGCCGTTGCCGGTGAGGGCGACGAGCTGCGGTTCGGTGACGAACCGTGTGGAGGGGTAGAGCAGGACGCGCTGGTCGTCGGGCGCCCCCTTCTCGGCCGCGTGCTCGATCTGGTGGGCGAGGAACTGGTGCTCGTAGATCACCACGACCGGCGCGATGCTCGGTCCCTCGGGGGACAGGTACGTCTCGGCCCGTTCGGAGGACGGCAATCCCTGCTCGACGAGGAGCGGCTTGATCTGCCGGGCGAGGCGCTCGGCCTCGGCCGTGTTGTCCGGAGCGTCGTTGCCGTGCTCGACGAAGGCGACCAGGCCGAGGTAGGTGCCGGCGGAGTTGGACTCGCAGATGTCCGAGGTCTGGGCCAGGATCTTGTTGCCGTTGCGCACGTGGTCGTCCCGGTCGATCTCGTCCCAGCGGTAGCCGTCCGCGGGGTTCCGTTGGACGCCTCGTCTCTTGCCGCGCGCGAGATCGAGGAACTTCCGCATGTCGAGGGTGTAGTACATCGGCCGGTCGCCGGAGCCCGGCAGGCGCTCCGCGACGCCCTCCGCCGTGAGCGTCTCCGCGTAGTTGCGGTAGGTCGCCAGGACGATGGGGCTGACGAACGGGCGGTACAGCATCACCGGACGATTCGCGCGGGCCCGTTCGCGGCTGATCAGGTCGGCGGCCGGCTGGCCGGAGGGGAAGACGACGTCGTAGCCCGCGTAGCTTTGCTGGGCGATCTCACGCGATCCCATGTTGGTGACGTGCACGCGGAATCCGTGCTTCATCAACAACCGTTCGACCACGGGATCCTGGAAGAAGTCCCGCTTCGAGGCCATTTTCGCCTCGATCGTCACCACCTGCCGCAAGGGCAGCAGCAGGTTCCCGGAGCCCACGAGCAGCGCCAGCCCGATGACCGGCACCGGCAGTGCCGCCGCGAGCCGTCTGCGCAGGCGCCCGCGCGGCGGGCTGGTGACCGCCAATCGCGGCTCTTCCGTGGCGGGTCTGGTCGCTGGCACCTGAGTGTCCCTTCATGGCACCGGAGTTCTCCCGTGAGCCCGGGCCAGGATTGTCGGTGTTCAGGGTGCACCCTGAACGCCCTTCCCCTGTACGGAAGTTGAACGGCGAGTGGCGCGCGGGTGGGTGTGGTGCGGTGGGCGGGGCGATCATGCGCAGCGGGGGGTGTCGTGCGGGCCTGTGCCCCGTCCGCACCATGGTGTCCGTGGCAGAACTCGGATTCGCGACGTACGACGGCTGCAAGCGCCGCTTCGAGTGCGACATCGAGTTCGGAGTTGGCGGAACGGCTCTCCATCGGGCTGACCGCGGTGAGCGGCCACCTCGTGGTGGTGTCCTCCTGCGACGGGACGCCCCTCGCCCACAACTTCGACATCGGTGACGACTGGTGACCCGGCGGACCCGGGTGCCCGCGACGTCACCGAAGGCGTCACCGGCGGCGGAGGTCAGGCGGGGTAGGCGTGGGTCTGGGCCGCCTTCACCGTCGCCCAGACGGCTGCTCCCGGCCGCAGGTCGAGTTCGGCCGCGGCGACCGTGGTCAGATCGGCGGTGAGGGGGAGTTCGCCGATGAGGTCGGCGCGGATCTGGTCGCCGTGGGTTTCCACGCCGGCGATCTCGCACCGCCAGAGGTTGCGGGCGCTGGTCCCGGTGGGACGGTCGCGGTGGAGGGTGACCGCGCCCGGGGGGAAGGCCACGAAGACCGGACCGGACAGCTCCTCCGTCGTGGTCACCGCCGGGCCCGCGTCCAGGCGCGCGAGGTGGCCGTCGGCGGTGCCGCGGTAGAGGTTCAGGCCGACGAGCCGGGCGATGTAGTCCGTACGCGGATGCCGGGCGATGTCGGTCGGCACCCCTACCTGGACGACCCGCCCGTCCTCGACCACCACCAGGCGGTCGGCCAGCACCATCGCGTCCAGCGGATCGTGCGTGACGAGCACCGCGACGGCCTCGAACTCGGCCAGGTGACGGCGGAGTTGCGAGCGCACCTCCAGTCGGGTGCGGGCGTCCAGCGCCGCCAGCGGCTCGTCCAGGAGCAGCAGGCGCGGGTGGGTGGCCAGTGCGCGCGCCAGCGCGACCCGTTGGGCCTGCCCACCGGAGAGCCTGCGCGGTTTGGCGCCCGCGTACGCCGTGAGCCCGAGCCGGTCCAGCCACTCGGCGGCCTCGGCGCGGGCCGCCGCCTTGGTCGCGCCGTGGCACCGCGGGCCGAAGGCCACGTTGTCCAGGGCGCTGAGGTGCGGGAAGAGCAGATAGTCCTGGAAGACGACACCGACCGAACGGGCCTCCGGCGGCGTGGCGTCCAGCGCCCGGCCGTCCAGCCGCAGATGGCCGGCGGTCATCGGCGCCAGCCCGGCGAGGGCGCGCAAGGCCGTGGTCTTCCCGGCACCGTTGGGGCCGAGCAGGGCGACCACCTCGCCCGGAGCCACGGTCAGTGCCACGTCGAGCCGGAACGTGCCGCGCTCGACCACGAGCCGGGCGTCGAGGCCGTCCGGGGCGGTGCTGCCGGACGAGGTGAGGGCGCTGGACGGGGCGGTGGCGCCTGGCAGGGTCGTGGCGCCGGACGGCTCGTGCGGCGGGACGTCGTCGGGCCGGCCGGAGCCGGGGGTGCGGGGGATCATCCTGCTGTCATCCAACGGTCGCGGAGTCCCGCCAGTACCGCGACGGACACCGCGAGCAGGACGAGACTGAGCGCGATGGCCGCCTCCGGGTCGCTCTGCAGAGCCAGGTACACGGCCAGCGGCATGGTCTGGGTACGGCCCGGGAAGTTTCCGGCGAAGGTGATCGTCGCCCCGAACTCGCCGAGGGCGCGGGCCCAGGCGAGTACGGCGCCGGCGGCGATGCCCGGCGCGATCAGCGGCAGTGTGACGCGCCGGAACGCGGTGAAGCGGGAGGCACCGAGCGTCGCGGCGGCCTCCTCGAAGCGTGAGTCGGCGGCGCGCAGGGTCCCTTCGACGCTGATGACGAGGAACGGCATCGCGACGAACGCCTCCGCGACCACCACGCCCGCCGTGGTGAACGGGAGCGTGATCCCGAACCAGTCGTCCAGGGACCGCCCGACGATCCCGTTGCGGCCCAGCGCCATCAGCAGCGCCACGCCCCCCACCACCGGCGGCAGCACCAGCGGCAGGGTGACCAGGGCGCGTACGAGACCGCGCCCGGGGAACTCCACCCGGGCGAGCAGCCAGGCCAGCGGCACGCCGATGACCAGGCTCACCGCGGTGGCGGCCGTGGCGCAGACCAGCGAGAGCCGCAGCGCCTGCCAGACCTCGGCGCTGGTCAGCAGTTCGGGCAGGTTGGTCCACGGGGCCCGGACGAGCAGGGCGGCCAGCGGCACGATGAGGAAGGCCAGGCCCAGCAACGCGGGGACCAGGAGCGGCAACGGCACGCCCCGGCCCACGCCGCTCCGGGCGCGACGGCGCCGCGGCCCGCCCCGGAGGGAGCCGGCCGCGGCACGGGACCGGTCGAGCTTCCTCACGGCTTGAGGAACCCGGCCCCGGTCAGGATCTTCTGACCCGCGTCGGACCGCACCAGGGCGATGAACGCCTCGGCCGCCCCGGCGTTCCGGGTGTCCTTGAGCCGGACGATCGGGTAGTCGTTGACGGCGTCGGCCGATTCGGGGAAGTCCACGCCCTCCACCTTGCCATCCGCCGCGCGCACATCGGTCGTGTAGACGACGGCCGCGTCGGCCTCCTTCAGTTCTACCTTCGTCAGTGCGGACTTGACGTCCTGTTCGTAGGAGACGGGGGTGACTTTCAGGCCGGCGGCGTCCAGGGCCTTCTGTGCCGCGGCGCCGCACGGCACCTCCGCGTCGCACAGCACCACCTTCAGGTCCGGCCCGGTGAGGTCCCTGAGGGAAGAGATCTCGTCGGGGTTGCCCGGCAGGGTGGCGATCTCCAACTGGTTGCGGACGAAGGTGACGGGCGTGCCGGAGGCGTCCCCGGCATCGGTGACGATCTTCATCGTCTTCGGGCTGGCCGAGGCGAAGACGTCGGCCGGGGCGCCGCCGGTGATGCTCGCCGCGAGGGAGTCGCTGCCGCCGAAGCTGAAGGTGACCTCGGTGCCGGGGTGTTCGGTCTCGAACTCCTTGCCCAGCGCGGTGAAACTCTCCTTGAGGGATGCCGCCGCGAACACCGTCACCGGGCCCGAGACCTCTCCCGAAGGCGCCGAAGCGGAGGGATCCGACGCCTCGGACGCGTCGTCGGACGACGACGAACACGCGCTCAGGGCCAGCAGTACGGCGGTTCCGGCACCGGCCATCGTGAGCGTGCGGCGGGTACGCCTCGCGGTACGGGTCATCACGGGTCTGCTCCCTCTCGTCCTCGCGGACGCGTCACCTGCGGCCCCGGCGGACCGACTTCGCTCCCCGCCGCCCCGGTCGGCCGACGTGACCGCGGCACCGCCAACCACACGGTGCTCGCGCGTCGGTTCCGCGGTCGGGCGTACGGCCGTCCGGCGCCACTCCCGGAACGACCCTTGATGATACTGCCGCAGATGCAAGGAATACACCCATGGTTGCTTCGCACAAGATGCGACGGTGAGGGTATCGGCTGGCATATGTGTTTCTACGAGAACGGTTCCCGCAGGGGATCGGCAGAGACACCCGTATCGAAATCGGTACGGGTACGGGTACGGGTACGGGTCGGCGGAGAGCCGGTTGAACGGTTCACGGCGGCCGGACCGGGCCCGAGCACGCGGCGCCGGGCGTGGAGCCCACGGTCGGCCCGGTCGTCCGGCCGCACCTCGTCGGAGGGGCGCGGGCGCGCCGCCGGTGCTGTACTGGAGGTGCGGGAGGCGTTCCGTCTCCCGCACCACGTTCCCTCGCCGCACCCACCAGTCGTCACCGGCCAGATCCGGACTCCGCCGTGCACCCTTCTCGCCCCGCCCGCCCCACCCGTTCCGCCCGCCTCACCCGGGCGCCGGACGGGTCCGGCCGCGCCGCCCGGTTCTGCGCCGCCGCCGCGCTGGCCGTGCTCACCGTCGGGGCCCCCGTGGCGGCCGCGCAGGCGCCGCCGCCCGCGGTCGTCGCCGCCGCGTCCGCCGGCCCGGCCGCGGACCGGACGCCGCCCGCCGACCGGACCGACCCGCGCACCGAGACCGCCGCGCTCACGCTCCCGACCGTCGGGGTCACCGATCTGCGCGTGGTTCCCTACGAGGGAACGACGGACGACGCGCCCGGGACCCGTATCCAGGACCGGGGCGTGGCCGCCAGTCCGTACGGCGAGGACGGCGGCGTCGGGCCGGGCGACATCGGGAACTACCTGGTCACGGCCCACCGGATCACCGCCGGGGGCCCGCTGTACGACCTGCCGGCCCTGGACGAGGGCGACCCCGTGTACGTCACGGAGGGCGGCACGGTGTACGAGTACCGGATCACGCAGAGCCGCACGACCTCGTTCCGCTCCGAGCGCTCCCTCGCCCAGCAGCGGGCGGAGGTGCCGGGGAAGCCGGGCGAGAAGCCGACCCGCGCTATGATCACTCTCTCCACCTGCGCCACCCCGGAGGACGACGCCGCGGGCAACCACTGGCGCGACAGCCTGGACAACCCGGAGCACCGCATCGACCGGGTCGGGGTGCTGGTGTCGACCCGCCCGTCCTGACCACATGGCGCACGGCCGGGGAACCGCCTGTCGACCGCCGCGGGAAACGGCGAGGCGGAGGACCGGAGGAGTCGGCCGGCGTCCCCTGCGGGCCTACCGTGGAACCATGGCCAGAACCGAGCGTCGAAGCACGAGGCAGGGCGGCCATGTCTGTCCGGCCTGCGAACAGCCCGTCGAGACCGTGATCGACCGGCACAAGACCTTGGGAATCTACGTCCCGCACTGGGGCCCCGGCCCGTGCCACACCGCCGGGTGCCCGAGGTGCGAGGGATCGGGCGCTGCCGCGTTCGACACGTCGCACGGGGCGATGCCCGAGCGGCGGCCGGGGGCCGTCCACCACTGAGGCCCCCGGCCCCGGCCGCACGGCGTGCGACCCCGCCCGGGACTCGGGCGGGCGGGGCCCGGACACGCGTGGGCGGACCGGGCCCAAGGGGCACGAGCGCCCCCGCGCGTCGTGCGCCATCGCCCGGGGGCTCAGGCGGGCCGAGGCAGGGACCGTGGCTCCGACTCCGCGGCGGCGGCCTTCCGGCCGAGCCGGTCGGAGACCAGCATCAGTGCGATGCCGAACACCGCCCAGCAGCCCAGTACGAGGGCGGGCGTGCCCGCCCCGGTGCCGTCGAAGAACGCGTTGGCGCGCAGCAGGCTCCCCGACGCGCCGGGCGGCAGAAGCTGTCCGAACGCCGCCCAGCCGTCGGGCAGCCAGTGGGGGCCGCTCGCCAGGCCGGAGAGCGGGTTGCCGAGGAGCATCACCACGGCGGCGCCGAGCCCGAAGCCGGGCATGCCGAGGACGGCCTCCAGCCCCAGCAGCGTCAGGACGAGGGCGGCCATGCCGAGCGACATCCCGAGCCCGCTGAGCAGGTGGCCGCCGTCGATCGAACCGGTCGCGAACTGCAGGAAGGCGGTGACGGCGAAGCCCGCGACCAGGGCGAAGGCGAGCCCGCCGAGCAGGCGCAGGCGCAGACCCGCGTGGCCCGGGAAGAGCCGGGTGAGCAGTACCGCCGGGAACATTCCGCCGAAGACCATGGGGAGGGCCGCCGCGGCGAAGCCCGCGCCCTTGGGGTCGTCGGCGGGGAACGGGGCGAGGTCGGTGACGGTCACCTCGGCACTCTGCTGGGCGGCGAGTGCGTGGGCGACGCCCGTGAGAGCCGCGGTGGACTGTGCGCCCCCGGCCGTGGCGGCGAAGGCGGTGACGTGGCCCGGACTCAGGGCGATGCCGCCCATGACGTCCCGGTCCTCCACGGCGGACTTCAGCGTCCGCTCGTCGTCGTAGGCGGTGACGGCCCACTCGTCCCCCGACAGGGCCTCGGTGACCGCCGACACGGCTTGCGCCGGGCCGGTCACGCCGACGGGTATGGAATGCGGGCCGCTGTGCACGGCGGGCAGGGCGAACGCACCGAGCATGGCGACCACGACGGCGGCCAGGCCCAGGACGAGGACGACGAGCTTGCGGGCCGGGCCCGCGGGCCCGGCGGCTTCGGGCGCGGCAGTTTCGGGCGGAGGGGTGTGCGGAGACATGGTGGGCTTCCTGGTGAGCTGCGTGGTCGGCGGACCCGTGCCGGAGGGCCGCGGCGCCGAAAGGCAGAGTGGTGGCGGACGGCCCACTCGCGGGGGCGCCACGGGGCGGTCGCGGCAGGTGGTCCGTAGAACTTGATACAGGAGTAAAGGGTAGGTTGATGCGTGTGTCAAACAAGGGTGTTCCGGAACCAGGTCCCGTGGCGGACGGCGCGACGGTGAACGGGCCTGCGCCCGGTGCGGCGGAGGCAACCGAGGCGGCCGGGACCGCGGCGGAGGCCGGAGCGGCGCAGGCGGCCGCGGGGGAGGGGACCGGTCGCGGCGTCCGCGTCCCGGACGATCTGGTCCGAGCGGCCCTGCGGGTGGCCCGGACGCGCGGCGCGGAGGTGGGTGACGTGCCGATGCAGGCCGTCGCCCAGGAGGCCGGCATCTCGCGCAGTACCCTGCTGCGCCGCCTCGGCGGGACGCGGCACGCCCTCGACGAAGCGGTGCGCGCCGCGGGCGTCGATCCGGGCGGGCAGAAGCCCGTACGCGAACGGGCCGTCGACGCCGGGGCCGCCCTCATCAGCGACGACGGGATCGCGGCCGTGTCCCTCGAACGCATCGCCGCCGTCGCCGACTGCTCCGTGCACAGCCTCTACGCCGTCTTCGGCGGCCGGGACGGCCTGCTCCGCGCCATCTTCCACCGGTACACCCCGATCGTGGACATCAAGGAGGTACTGGCCGCGGGCCCGGCCGACCTGCGGACCACGGTCGGCGAGGTCTACCGCCGCATGGCCGCCGCGCTCGGCCGCGAACCGCGGGTCGTGCCGGCGCTGATGGCCGAGGTCCTCGCCCGGCCCAAGGACGCGTCGGTGCGCCCTTTCCTGGAGTACCTCAACACCCGCCCGTTCGCGGACATCACGCAGTGGCTCACCGCCGAGATCGACGCGCACCGCGTCCGCGACCTGCCGCCGTTCCTGCTGATGCACCAGATGACCAGCCCGCTGATCATGCACCTGCTGATCCGCCCGGTCGCGGAACACGTGCCCGGGATGGGCTTCCCCCCGGTCGAGGAGGTCTGCGACGTCTTCGCCGACGCGTTCGTACGCGCCGTCGCCCTGCCCGGTCCCGTCGACCCGGACGGCCCGGCGGCCCGCGAGCGGACGCACGCGGGGCCCGGACCCGGGTGAAGGCTCCGGAGTGGGGCACCCTGGAGGGGTGCCCGGACCGAAAGCCGCCGGGCATGATCCACTTCTGAGGAGTTCTCCGCATGACCACTGTCGCCGCGTACGCAGCCCCGTCCGCCAAGGCTCCGCTGGAGCGCACGACCATCGAGCGCCGCGCGGTCGGCGAGTTCGACGTACTCATCGACATCAAGTTCGCCGGCATCTGCCACTCGGACATCCACCAGGCCCGCGACGGCTGGGGCGAAGGCATCTTCCCGATGGTGCCCGGCCACGAGATAGCCGGGATCGTCGCCGAGGTCGGCCCCGGCGTCACCGCGTTCACCGTCGGCGACCGGGTGGGCGTCGGCTGCATGGTCGACTCGTGCCGCGCGTGCGAGAACTGCGAGGCCGGTCTGGAGCAGTACTGCACCCGGGGCAACACCGGCACGTACAACGCGCTCGACAAGAACGGCGAGCCCACCTACGGCGGCTACTCCACCCACATCGTGGTGGACGAGAAGTACACCCTGCGCATCCCCGACGGCCTGGCGCTGGACGTCGCCGCCCCGCTGCTCTGCGCGGGCATCACCACGTACTCCCCGCTGAAGCGCTGGAACGCCGGCCCGGGCAAGAAGGTCGCCGTGCTCGGCATGGGCGGCCTCGGGCACGTGGGCGTCAAGATCGCGCACGCGCTCGGCGCGGAGGTGACCGTCCTGTCCCAGTCCCTGCGCAAGCGGGAGGACGGCCTGAAGCTCGGCGCCGACCACTACTTCGCCACCAGCGACCCGAAGACCTTCGAGGAACTGCGCGGCACGTTCGACGTCATCCTCTCCACGGTGTCCGCGCCGCTGGACCTCGGCGCCTACCTCTCGCTGCTGAAGACGGACGGCGCGCTGGTCAACGTCGGCGCCCCGGAGGAGCCCGTCTCCGTCAACCTCTTCTCCCTGATCGGCGGACGGAAGTCCCTGTCGGGGTCCGCGATCGGCGGCATCGCGGAGACCCAGGAGATGCTGGACTTCTGCGCCGAGCACGGGTTCGGGGCGGAGATCGAGCTGATCGGCGCGTCCGAGATCAACGAGGCGTACGAGCGCGTGCTGAACAGCGACGTCCGGTACCGCTTCGTGATCGACACGGCGACGATCTGACGAACCGGCCGGCCCGCTGAACGGGGGACGTCGGCCGGCCCGCCGGCCCTGCTTCCCTCCCCGGACGCCTCGGACGGGCCCGCGAGGGCATGCGCCGGAACCACCGGCGGGTGCCCTCGCGGGCGTGAAGCCGGCCGGTCACCGGCGTGTGCGGTCCGCCGCCCGCATCCCCGTGCGCTTTGATCCGGAGGTGGACGCCTCGGCCCCCGGTCCGGCGGGCCGGGCAGCGGACCGTGGATCGTCGAGGGAGCACGCGGTATGACGGCGGAAGGAACCGGCACCGTCCACTGGTTGTTCGGCGACCAGCTCGGCCCGCACTTCGTCGATCCGGCGCACGGCGGCCCGCACCGGGACGCCCCGCTGCTGATGATCGAGTCCCGGAACGTCTTCCGGCGGCGGCGCTTCCACCGGGCCAAGGCCCATCTGATCCTGTCGGCGATGCGCCACCGGGCCGCCGAGCTCGGCGACCGGGTGCGGTACGTCAAGGCCGACACCTACCGTGCCGGGCTGCGGGAGGCCGTCGGTGACGCCCCGGTCACCGTGCACCATCCCACCTCCCACGCGGCCCGTGCCTTCGTGGACGCCCTGCCCTCCGTGCGTGTGCTGCCGGCCCGGGGATTCCTCGTCGGCCACGACGACTTCCGGCGCTGGGCGGACGGACACGGCGCGGGCCACCTGCGCCAGGAGGACTTCTACCGCTGGGTCCGCCGGACGCACGACCTGCTGATGGAGGGCGACCTGCCCGCGGGCGGCCGGTGGAACCTCGACCACGACAACCGGCAGCCTCCGCCGCGCGGAGCCGGCGACCTCGGCGTACCCGCCCCGTACCGGCCGCGGGAGAGCGCCATCGACGACGAGGTGCGCGCGGACCTGGACCGCTGGTCGCGGGAGGGCGACGTCCGGTTCGTCGGCGAGGACGGGCCGCGGGCCTTCCCCGCCACCCGCCGGGAGGCCCTCGCCGCGCTGCGGCGCTTCGTCGAGCACCGGCTCCCGACGTTCGGCGCGTACGAGGACGCGATGCTCGCCGGCGACGCCACGATGAGCCACAGCCTGCTCTCCTCGTCGCTCAACCTCGGCCTGCTGGACCCCGCCGAGTGCGTCGAACGGGCGCAGGCGCGGTGGCGGTCCGGCGACGCGCCGCTCAACAGCGCCGAGGGGTTCGTGCGGCAGATCGCCGGATGGCGCGAGTACGTCTGGCACGTCTACTGGTACTTCGGTCAGGAGTACCGCGCGAGCAACGCACTGGACCACCGGGCCCCGCTGCCCGGCTGGTTCACCGAACTGGCGCCGGACCCGACCGGGGCGAACTGCCTGACCCACGTCCTGGACCAGGTGAGGACCACCGGCTGGACGCACCACATCCCCCGCCTGATGCTCCTCGGCAGCCTCGCCCTGCAACGGGGCTGGGACCCCCGCGCCGTCACCGACTGGTTCCACCGCAGCTTCGTCGACGGCTACGACTGGGTCATGGTCCCGAACGTGGTGGGCATGTCCCAGTACGCCGACGGGGGCCGGATGACCACCAAGCCCTACACCTCCGGCGGCGCCTACATCGACCGCATGAGCGACTTCTGCCGCCCGTGCCGCTACCGGCCCTCCGTACGGGTCGGCGAGGACGCCTGCCCCTTCACCGCCGGATACTGGAACCTGCTGCACCGGCACCGCGACCGCTTCGCGCACAACGCGCGCATGTCCCAAGCCGTGCGAGGACTGGACCGGCTCCGCGACCTCGACGCACTGCTGGAACAGGAACGCGACCGGGAGGACTGAACGCCGGCGGGCGGCGGGCGGCGGGTGCCGGCACGCGCCGCGTACGCGGGACGGGACGGACGACGACGGGAGACACCATGGAGAGGCGGGCCACGGGCCCCGGTTCCGGGGAGCCGGAGCAGCAGGCGCTTTTCGGGTGGCCGGACGACCCGCCGTCGTCGACCCCGCCCCAGCCGTTCCGGGACAGCCCGGCCGCGCGCCGGATGCTCGACGTGCGGGAGGTGTACGCGGAACCGGCGGCCCTGGACTCGCCGCGCGGCCGGCAGATCATGGCCCGGCTGCCGGGGGCGCGGGTGACCGAGGTTCCCAGCCACTGGGGCATCCCCTCGCTGCACGGCAACGACGGCAACATCGACCGCTGGGTGCGGGTCAAGAAGGAGACGCTCGTCCTCGGCGTCAAGCACACCCTCACCACGCGCCCCAACGGCCGGTCGGCCGACTGGATCGCCCCCGGTCCGTCCAATGGCTGCGCGATGGCCTGCGTCTACTGCTACGTTCCCCGCCGCAAGGGCTTCGCCAACCCCATCACCCTCTTCACCAACATCGAGGCGATCGTGGCCCACGTCCGGCGCCACGTACGCGCCCAGGGCCCCAAGACCCAGCCCAACCAGTGCGATCCGCAGGCCTGGGTCTACGACATCGGTGAGAACGGGGACTGCTCCGTCGACGCGCTGATCTGCGACAACACCGCCGATCTCATCGCCGCGTTCCGGGGGATGCCGACGGCCAAGGCCTCGTTCGCCACCAAGTTCGTCAACCCCGACCTGCTCGCCCTCGACCCGCGGGGCCGCACCCGGGTGCGCTTCTCGCTGATGCCGGCCGACGACTCCCGGCTGCTCGACATCCGCACCAGCCCGGTCGCCGAACGGATCGCGGCGGCAGCCGACTTCCTGGACGCGGGCTACGAGGTCCACTTCAATCTCTCGCCCGTCGTCCTGCGGTCCGGCTGGCAGGACGACTGGGCCGGGCTGCTCACCCGGCTCGACGACGTGCTGCCCGCCCGGGTGAAGGAGCAGGCGGCCGCCGAGATCATCATGCTCACCCACAACGAGCGGCTCCACGAGGTGAACCTCGGCTGGCACCCCCGGGCCGAGGAGGTGCTGTGGCAGCCCGCCGTCCAGGAGGCCAAGCGCTCCGGGAACGGGGACCTCAACGTCCGGTACGCCGTGGAGGTCAAGCAGCGGTCCGTGGCCCGCATGCGGGAGCTGCTGGCGGCCCACGCCCCCTGGCTGCGGGTCAGGTACGCGTTCTGAGCGTCCTGAGCCGGACGCCACCGGCCGGCCGCGGTGGCACGGGGCGGCCCGGCTCCGCGCACAGCCGCTGTGGTGTGTGCGGAGCCGGGCCACCGCGCTCCTCAGCCGTCCCGCCGCGGCCCCTCACCGGGCGCTGCCTCATCGGGCGGCCCCTCACCGGGCGGTGCCTCCCGGTCGGCCGGAGCGTCCGGTCCGGCCCCGGGTTCGGAGGGCGGGTCACCGTACCCGGCGGCGCGGCGTTCCTCCTGTGTCCACTTGCGGGTGTCACGAGGTTGCGCGTACGGCTCCTCGTCCGGCGGACGGCCGCTGACGACGGCTCGTTCGCGTTCCATCTCCGCGTCGAACTCCAGCCCCAGGAGGATCGCCAGATTGGTGATCCAGAGCCAGACCAGGAAGATGATGATCCCGGCGAGGGTTCCGTACGTCTTGTTGTACGAACCGAAGTTGGCGACGTAGAAGGCGAAGGCGGCCGACGCGACCAGCCATATCACCAGGGCCAGGAGACTGCCGAGGGAGATGAACTTGAATCCCCGCCCCTTGGCGTTCGGCGCCGCCCAGTACAGGAGCGCCAGCATGGCGGCCACCAGTACCACCAGGACGGGCCACTTGGCGTAGGACCAGACGGTCATGGCGGTGTCGCCGACGCCCAGGGCCGTACCCACCTGCCGGGCGATGCCGCCCGTGAGCACGACGATCAGCGCACTCACGCACGCCATGATCATGAGTGCCAGGGTCAGGCCCACCCGGACCGGCAGGACTTTCCACGCCGGACGGCCCTCCGGCACGTCGTAGACGACGTTCGAGGCGCGGATGAATGCGGCGATGTACCCGGAGGCGGACCACAGGGCACCCAGCAGGCCGACGATCGCGAGCACGGAACTGGTCCCGCCGCTGGACTGCAGTTGCGTCACCGCGTTGGTGATCACGTCCCGGGCCGAACCGGGCGCGAGCTTCTGGATGTTGTCCAGGACCGTCTGGGTGGCCGAGTCGCCCGCGATGCCCAGCAGCGCCACCAGCACCAGCAGCGCGGGAAACAGGGCCAGGATGGCGTAATAGGTCAGCCCCGCCGCCCGGTCCGTCAGTTCGTCGCGTTTGAACTCCTTCAAGGTCCGCTTCAGCACCTGCGCCCAGGAGCTTTTGCTGATGCGGGTGGGGGAGTCGGGAGGTTTGTCGGCTTGGTTGATCGGCTGGTTCATCGGCCACCTCACACGGGTGAGACTGCGCGGGGCGGCTCGCCCCGCCGTACGGCACCGGAGAGTCGGCGCGCCCCCGGACCCGGGACCCGTGGCCCGTCGGATCCGGGGGTGTGCGGATCAGCGCGGGCGGCTGCCCGCCTGATCGCGCGTCTCCTGGACGGCGTCCCGGCCGACGTCACGCAGGCCCGAAGCCGCGTCACGACCGGAGTCCTGCACCTGCCGGCCGGTGGCCCGGGCGGCTTCCTGCGCCGTGCTCTTCACCGACTCCACGGCGTCCGTGGCCGGCTCCCGCATGCCTTCCTTGATCTCCTGCGCGGCGTCCTGCGCCGTCTGCCTGGCCGGTCCGAGCAGTTCGTCCGAGTGCTCGCGCAGCTTGGCGCCGGCCCGTTCTTCGGCCTCGGACGCCGGCAGCAGTGCGGCGGCCAGCATTCCGGCACCGAAGGCGATGACCCCGGCGGCCAGCGGGCTGCCCTGCGTCTGGCGGGTCAACTGCGCCGGCGCCTCGCGCACCGCCTGTCCGACCTGGTCGGCCGTCTGCCGGGCCGCGTCACCGGCCTGCCCGGCGGCGTCGCCCGCGCTCCCCGCGAGATCCTGCGCCTTCTGCCCGGCCCGTGCGGTCGGAGTGCCGTCCGTCACGCCCATCACCCGTTCCTTGAGACCCGTCAACCGGTGCTGCGCCGCACCCGCCTTGCGCCTGGCCACTTTGCCGGGAGCGACCTTGTCCGCGAGACGGTCGACGTCGTGTGCCAGCCGTGCCCGGGTGCCCTCCACCTCGGCCTTCAGTTCGTCCGGTTCCGTGCCCATCGGGCATCCTCCTTGAGGGTTTCCGCGGTGCGTTCGGGTGTGACCTGCACGGCACGCAGTCGCTTGCGGCCGGTCACGAACAGGACGGCGCCCACCAGTGCCCAGACGCCGGTCACGATGAGCGCGGCCCAGGCGAGGCCGACCCAGTGCGCCAGTCCGAAGACGGCTGCCAGGCTGCCCATCAGCAGGAACAGGTGGCCCGCGTATCCGGCACCCGCGAGCATGCCCGCGGCCTTGCCCGCCTTGGTCGCCTCCTGCTTGATCTCGGCCTTCGCCAGCTCGATCTCGCCGCGGACGAGCCGGGTGAGGTCGTTGCTGATCTCTCCCACCAGTTCGCCGACGGAGGGGTCGGACGGGGCGGGGGTGGTTCGCGGGTCGCCGGCGTGAGAGGCGTACCGGGTCTCGCCGCGCCGGTCGTCGCCCCGGCTGGCGGTGGTGGCGTCGTGCGAAGAGGTGATGGCCACGTCATGGCCCCCTTACAGCGGTTTCGGATCGGGGTCGGGGTACGGGTCCGTCACCGGCAGCGGACCGGAGGGCGAGACGGCACCGCCGTAGGACGGCGTCGTGGGCCGCAGCCGCCCCGCGGCCTCGGGGGCCTCATCGGCTCCGTACTCCCGGTCCCGGGTGATCGCGGCGGGGCTGCCGCCGTCGATGCCGCGGGCCCCCGGGCGCTCCGCACGCCCGCCCGACGTCGTTCCGTCCTCCGCGGACTTGGCGCCCTTGGCCAGCCGGGCGGTCGCGAAGCCCGCCAGAGCGGCGCCTGCCAGAAACACGCCCGGGCGGCGTCGCGCGAAGTCCTGGAGGTCGCTGACGAGTCCCTGCGGGCCCCGTTCCTCCAGCCTGGTCGCCACGCCCCGGCCACGATCGGCGACCTGCCTGACGGTGTGCGCGGCGGGCGAGCCGTCGCGGCCGTTCTCTCCCATGTCGGCCATGTCGTCCGCGAGTTGGCGCACGCTCCGGGCCAGTCGCTGCGTCTGGGTCCGGGCCTGCTCCTCCACCTGCCCGCGCAGTTCGGCGGTCACGTCCCGGGCTTTGGCGGCGGCTTCGCCGGCCACCTGTCCCGCGCGTTCCCTGGTGGTGTCGGTGACCTCGGACGTTTTCTCACCCGTCAGTCCGACGCCTTCGCCGGCCTTGTCCCTCGCTGTCTGCTTCGCCGCTGCGGCTGTGTCGTCATCCGTACGAGCGGCACCGTCGAAGTCACTCAATGTTCCTCCTCGGTCGTCCCGCGCCCCGGACATGCGTCAGTAGAGCGAACCGGGGCATCACCACCACTATGGGCGCGCGTGCCGCATGTATCAAATGCTCATATTCGTGGGCCTTTTTGCGTCATGCGTATGAATCGTCACCTATTACGCTTTCAACGGTGCGAAGGCGTTCCGGGGGCAGCGGCGCGCCCCCGGCCGGTGGTGCCGGGCAGGGGGCGGGGGCGGCTCAGGTCGCCAGTGACGCGGCCGGTGGCGGGTGGGGCGCCCGGAAGGTGAACGCCTCGGGCCCTTCGCCGACTTGGCGGATCAGTGCGACGCGGTCCATCGCCTCTTCGACGGTCGGGAGGTGTCCGGCCGGGACCCACCAGAGCGCGTGGTGATAGTCCGCGAGACGCTCGAACCACTCGCGGCGGCGCGCCAGCACCTTCAGATGCTCGCTCCGGTAGGTGTAGTCCCGCAGGGCCTCGACCGATTCCCAGACCGAGCAGTTGATCAGCATCAGGTCGTCGTCGCGCTCGGGGCGCAGGCCGGTGGAGTCGGCGCCGCCCCCGTCGACCATCCGCCAGACGAAGCCGGGGGCGGCGTCCGCGAGGGCGTTGATCTCCGGGAGCTGTGCGACGAAGTCGGCGACGAGGGGGCTGTCGAGCGGGGCGAGGAGGCGGCCCACGTTGACCTGGGCGAGGTGGAAGGCGTTCACGGAGGCAGCATGCCCGGGTGAGCCTTCTAAAGTCAATGAATTTTATTTTTAGAGACTCGATGGGTGTCGGAGCCGGTGTCGGGCTCGTGTTCCGGGTCCGGTTCTGCGGCCCTGCCCGCCTCCTCCGTCCCGTCCCGCGCGGCCGTCAGGGCGACGCAGCAGCCGTGCGGGAGCGGGTCCATGGCCGCCCGCCACTTCCGGCCCTCGGGCAGCCCCGACAGCAGCCCCTCGATCCCCGCGAGGTTCATCCCGCACACCAGCGCGGGGAACCGGTCGGCCAGCGTGTGGAAGGGGCAGTTGTTCAGCCGCAGCGTTCCGTCGCCGTCGCGGAACGGCTCGTAACCGCGTGACCGCAGGGCCTCGACCGGGTCGGCTTCGCCGTCCGGGCCGTCGCCGGTGCCGGCCTCGGCCTTCCAGGCCGCCCGCGCCGCCGCCTGCAGCTCGTGGTCGAGGCCGGCCCGCTCGACCACCTCGGCGAGCAGCCGGCCGGCCGCGTCGTAGGAACGGGGCGGCACGGACACCGTGTGCTCGCGCTCGGCGCGCCGGTACATCTTCGCGGGGCGTCCGGCCCCCGGGCCGCCGCGACCGGCGGGCCGGCGGAAGCGCACCTCCAGCAGCCCGGCCTCGACCAGCTTGTCCAGATGGAACGCGGCCAGCGGGCGGGAGATCCCGGCCGCCTCCGCGGCCGCCTCCCGCCCCACCTCGTCCGGGGCTCCGCTGACGTGCCGGTACAGTCCTCGCCGCACCGGATCGCCCAGTACGGCCAACGCCTCGATGGCGGCATCCTCGCTGCTCACGGTTGCGACTCTATAGCCGGGGCCGCGGATGCCGGGACGGGCGGTCGCGGTGGGGGAGTGCGGTGCCCTCAGGCGTCCGCCGGGTCGGGCGTCGGATCCGCGGGGGCGTCCGCCGCGGGCGCCGTCCGTCCGGCCGCCTCGCGGATCACCAGGTCGAGCAGGCCGGGGAAGCGGTGGTCGAGTTCCGCTTTGCGCAGGGTGTTGATGCGGCGGGTTCCGACGTCGTGCTGCCGGATCAGGCCGCTCTCGCGCAGGATCCGGAAGTGGCGGGTGAGGGCCGACCGGGCGCCGACGTCCTGGTAGAAGCCGCTGCAGGCCAGGCCGGGTTGCGAGGCCAGGGTGGTGACGATGCCGAGCCGCACGGGGTCCGTGAGTGCGCTCATGATCCTGAAGAGGTCGAAGTCCTCTTCGTCCGGGTGGATCAGCGGGGAGGATGTACGGCTGGCCATGGGGTCAGGGTACCGCCCGCCCGCCCCATGTTCGCGATGGTGTGTACATGGGTTACCGTGAACAGCGAGCCGTGGGCCTCTTGTCCCGGTATCTCCCTCGTCGGAAGGAATCACGCCTGTGTCTGCCGTGTCGCCCGTCTCCGGGAACGCCCTGTTCGATCCGGTGTCCCTGGGGGACATCGACCTCGCCAACCGTGTCGTCATGGCGCCGCTGACCCGGATGCGGTCGGGCGCCGACGGGATTCCGGGCGCTCTGGTGGTCGAGCACTACCGGCAGCGCGCGGGTGTCGGCCTCATCGTCGCCGAGGGCACCTACCCCAGCTTCGAGTCGCAGGCGTTCGTCGGACAGCCGGGCATCGTCACCGACGCGCAGGCGGAGGGCTGGCGCCGGGTGGCCGGGGCCGTGCACGCGGAGGGCGGCCGGATCGTGCTCCAGGTCATGCACGGCGGCCGGGTCACCCACCCCGACGTCAACGGCGGCCGCCGTGTCGTCGCCCCCAGCGCGATAGCCATCGAGGGCGAGATCCACACCGAGAAGGGCAAGCAGCCCTACCCGGTGCCGGAGGCGCTGACCGTCAAGGAAGCGCAGGAGGTGGTGGACGACTTCGTCGCCGCCGCCCGTCGCGCGATCGACGCCGGGCTGGACGGCGTGGAGGTCCACGGCGCCAACGGATACCTGCTGCACGAGTTCCTCTCCCCGGCCGCCAACCGGCGCACCGACGAGTACGGCGGCTCCCCGGAGAACCGGGCCCGGCTCCTCGTCGAGGTGGTCACCGCCGTGGCGGAGGCCGTGGGCGCCGGGCGGGTCGGACTGCGGCTCTCGCCGGAGCACAACATCCAGGACGCCCTCGAAACCGACCGGGACGACGTCCTGGCCACGTACGGTCATCTGCTCGACCGCCTGCGACCGCTGGGCCTCGCGTACCTCTCCGTCCTGCACAAGGAGCCGGCCGGCGAACTGGTCCAGGAGCTGCGCCGGCGCTTCGGCGGCAAGGTGATCGCCAACAGCGGCTTCTCCTCCGTGACCACGCGCGAGGAGGCGGCCGACCTGATCGGGGCCACGCACGCCGACGCCGTCGCCGTGGGCCGCGCGGTCATCGCCAACCCGGACCTGGTCGAGCGCTGGCGCGGCGGGCACGCCGAGAACGAGCTGCGCGCCGAACTGCTCTACGCGTCGGGCGCCGAGGGCTACACCGACTACCCGGCCCTGCGGGCCGGCTGAGTCCACCCGTTCCTGACGGCGGCGGGGCGACGGTTCTCATGAACCGTCGCCCCGCCGCCGTCGTGCGGAACGGCCGTCGTGTGGGGCCGCCGTCGTGCGGACCCGCCGCGGTCGTCAGGCGCGGCCGGTGAGGTAGCCGCCCATGGAGGCGAAGTACTCCGTGGCCGGCAACTCCCGGCCGTCCTCGGTGCGTACGCGGGTGAGGGCCAGGCCGTGGTTGCGGCCGGTCCGGGCGTCGGCTCCGGCGACGATGACCACACCCTCGCCCTCCCGGTAGAAGATCCGGCCCGGCGTGCCGCCGTAGCGGTTCTGCGACACCACCGCGGCGAGCACCTCCAGCCGCCTGCCCTTGTGGAAGGTGTAGGCGCTCGGGTACGGCTCCGACTGGGCGCGCACCAGGCGTTCGAGGTCCTCGGCGGGCCACGACCAGTCGATGCGGATGTCGTCGTCGGCGCGCTTGTGGAAGAACGTGGCCTGCGAACGGTCCTGCGGGGTGAACTCCGTCTGCCCGGAGGCGATGAGGTCGAGCGCGCCGACGGTGACGGGCGCGATCAGGTCGACCGTCTTGTGGAAGAGGTCCGTGGCGGTGTCCCTGGGGCCGACCGGGACCGACTCCTGCCGGACGATGTCGCCGGCGTCCAGTTCGTCGTCCATCATGTGGGCGGTCACACCCACTTCGGACTCGCCGTTGATCAGCGCCCAGATCAGCGGGGAGAATCCGGCGTACTTCGGCAGAAGTGAGTCGTGCACGTTCAGGGTGCCGTGACGGGGGAGGCCGAAGATGCGCGGCGGAATCCAGGTGCGCCAGTTGTTGGCGACGATGATGTCCGGCTCGGCCGCCTTCAGGCGCTCGAACAACTCCTCGTCGTCGGGGCGGTTGCGGATGAGCACCGGCACGTCGTGCGCCTCGGCGAGGTCCGCCACCGAGTCGCTCCAGATCTTCTCGTACGCGTGCTCGCTCTTGGGATGGGTCACGACCAGGACCACGTCGTGCTCGGAGTCCAGGAGGGCTTGCAGGGTGCGGTGCCCCCAGGTCTGGTAACCGAACATGACGACCCGCATGGGGTTCCTCCTTGAGCCAGGGACAGTCCACGAGCAGTAAAGCAAGGCTTACCTTAGTGTGCAATGGGCCCTCGGGGGCGGGTATCTGACCGTCGCTCAGGTCGCCGTCGTCACTGCATTCACCCTCTCGACAGCACCGCGTGTTGAGGTTAGGCTCACCTAAGTTTGGGCGGGCCGTGGAGCGGCGTGCCCGTTCCGCTGACCTTTCCCCACGCCTGACAGGCGTCTTTCCCACACGATGGGAGTGACATGTCACAGGTTCTTCCTGGCGACGCATCACCGGTTCTCGACCTCATCGGCATCGGCTTCGGCCCGTCGAACGTGGCCATGGCCATCGCGATCAGCGAGCACAACGCCCGTGCCGGAGCGCAGCAGCCGGTGACGGCGCGCTTCTTCGAGCAGCAGCCGTCCTTCGGCTGGCACCGCGGCATGCTGATCGACGACGCCACCATGCAGGTGTCCTTCCTCAAGGACCTGGTGACCCTGCGGAACCCGTCCAGCGAGTTCAGCTTCCTCTGCTACCTGCAGAGCAAGGGACGGTTGATCGACTTCATCAACCACAAGAACCTCTTCCCGCTCCGGGTCGAGTTCCACGACTACTTCGAGTGGGCCGCCGCCAAGGTCGCCGACATGGCCTCGTACGGCCACGAGGTCGTCTCCGTCATGCCGTGCCTGCGGGACGGCGTCGTGGAGCACCTGGAGGTGACCGTCCGTTCGGGCGCGGGGCTCCAGACCCACCGGGCCCGCAACCTGGTCATCGGCACGGGGCTGCGCCCCCTCATGCCGGAGGGCGTGGAGCGCGGCGAGCGGATCTGGCACAACTCCGACCTGCTGCGCAAGGTCGACGCGCTGGAGGGCACCTCGCCCACGCGGTTCGTCGTCGTGGGCGCCGGCCAGAGCGCCGCCGAGAACGTCGCCTACCTGCACCGCCGGTTCCCGCAGGCCGAGGTGTGCGCCGTCTTCTCCCGGTACGGCTACAGTCCGGCCGACGACAGCGCCTTCGCCAACCGGATCTTCGACCCCGCCGCGGTGGACGACTTCTTCGCCGCGCCGGACAGCGTCAAGAACCGGCTGATGGCCTACCACGGCAACACCAACTACTCCGTGGTGGACATCGATCTGATCGACGACCTCTACCGGCAGATGTACCAGGAGAAGGTCCTCGGCACCCAGCGGCTGCGCTTCCTCAACGTGTCCCGGGTCACCGACGCCGAGGAGACGCCCGAGGGCGTCCGTGTCGGCGTCACCTCCCTGGTCACCGGCGAGCAGACGCCGCTGGACGCCGACGTGGTGGTGTTCGCCACCGGCTACAGCCCCGCCGACCCGCTCGCGCTCCTCGGCGAGGTCGCCGACCACTGCCTGCGCGACGACGCCGGCCGTCTGCGCGTCGAGCGCGACTACCGCATAGCGACGGACCCCGCACTGGACTGCGGGATCTACCTCCAGGGCGGCACCGAGCACACGCACGGCATCACCACGTCGCTGCTGTCCAACACCGCGATCCGGGTCGGGGAGATCCTGGACTCGCTGATCGGCCGGAGCGTCAAGTCCGCCTCCGACGAGGCCCGTCCGGTCACCGGGGTCGGCGGCCGCTGACGGCCCCGGCCGGGGGCTTCGAGGTGTCCCGGACGGCCCGTACGGACGGGCCGGGACACGGGATAACGTACGCGTCGACGCCACCGACGACGTGGCGGCCCGGTCAGCCCCCGGCAGCCCGGACCGTTCACCCGCACGCCCGCCGTCACGAACGCAGAGGTCTCCCGCGTGCCGGACCGTGAGAGACCCGGCGCCCGGCGCCGCCGCCCCGGGGGCGACGGCGGCCCGGCACCGCACCCGGTCCGGCCGAGCGGCGTCGCCCACCGATCACCCCCGCCCCGAGCAAGATGTGGTTCCCGAGTGACTACTGTCGACACACACGTCCCCCCGACGGCCCTGCGCACGGCGACCGGGGGCGAAGCCGCCCGCTGGGTCGCCGCGCACTGCCGCCGCGTCCCCTGGCTGGCCGCCTCCACCGTCTTCAGTACGGTGGCCGGCGCCGCGCTCCAGGTCGTCCCCGTCCTGCTGCTGGGCCGGGTCGTCGACGGGGTCGTCGAGGACCGGACGCGCTCCGTGCTGGTCACCGTCGGCGTGCTGATGGCGGCCGCCGCCCTGCTCGGCGCGGTGGCCACCGCCGCCTCCACCTACCTGATCGGCCGGCTCGGCGCGGACCTGCTCGCCCGGCTGCGCGAAGGCGCCGTCCGGGCGGTGCTCGGGATGCCGAGCGCCCGCGTCGAACAGGTCGGCCGGGGGGACGTGCTGTCCCGCGTCGGCGACGACGTGGCGGTGCTCTCCAACGGCATCCGGACGGCCGTCCCCACGGTGTTCTCGGCCGGGGTGCTGGTCGTCATCGCCACCCTCGGCATGTTCGGCCTCGACTGGCGGCTCGGCCTCGCCGGAGCCGGCGCGCTGCCCGCGTACGCGCTGGCGCTGCGCTGGTACCTGCCCCGCTCCGCACCGCTCTACCGGAAGCAGCGGGTCGCCCAGGCCGACCGCGCCCAGGCGCTGATCAGCGGGCTGAACGGGATCGACACGGTCCGCGCCTACCGCCTGGAGGACTCCGTCCGGGAGAAGGTGACCAGCGAGTCCTGGCGGGTGCGCGAGCTCGGTGTCGAGGTGTTCCGGTTCTTCGGCAGGTTCGTCGGCCGGGAGAACCGCGCGGAGTTCGTCGGTCTGGTGCTGATCCTCGTCGTCGGCTACGCGCTGCTGGAGGCCGACGCCGCCACCCTCGGCGAGGTCGCGGCGGCCCCGCTGATGTTCCACCGGCTGTTCACCCCGCTGGGCGCCATCATGTTCACCTTCGACGAGGCGCAGAAGTCGGGCGCGAGCCTCACCCGGCTCGTCGGGGTGTGGGGCGAACCCGCCGAGGAGCGGCTGGTCGGGGACGTCTCCGTGGCACGCCCCGAGGCCGCCCCGTACCCGGTGGAGGTGTCCGGGCTGACCTTCGCCTATCCCGGCGCCGCGCGGCCCGTGCTGTGCGACGTGACCCTGACCGTCCCGGCGGGCGGTTCGCTGGCCCTGGTCGGCGCGACGGGGGCGGGGAAGTCCACCCTGGCCGCGCTGATCGCCGGAATCGGGACCCCGCGGTCCGGATCGGTGCGGATCGGACCGCACGACCTCGCCGGTCTCGACGAGGCCGGGGCACGGGCGCTGGTGAGCATCCTCACGCAGGAGACGCACGTCTTCTCCGGCCCGCTCGCCGACGACCTACGGCTCGCCGCGCCGGACGCGGACGACGACCGCCTGCGGCAGGCGCTGCGCACGGTCGGCGCCGGGGAGTGGGTCGCCTCACTGCCCGAAGGGCTGTACACGCCGGTCGGCGAGGGCGGGGAGCGGCTCGACGGCACCAAGGTGGCCCAGCTCGCCCTCGCCCGGCTGGTGCTGGCCGGCTCCCCGGTGGTCGTCCTCGACGAGTCCACCGCGGAGGCCGGCAGCGAGGGCGCGGCCGAACTGGACCGTGCCGTGCTGGCCGCCTGCGCGGGCCGCACCACGCTCTTCGTCGCGCACCGCCTGACGCAGGCCATGGCGGCGGACCGGATCGCGGTCCTGGACGCCGGCCGGGTCGTCGAGGAGGGGACGCACACGGAACTGGTCGCCCTCGGCGGCCGCTACGCCCGCCTGTGGCGGGCGTGGCGCGAAGCAAGTTAGCTCCACCTCGTTCGTTCAAGCCTCGGTTGTGGTCGATGTTCATGCTCGGAAGGATGCTGCTGCGATGACGGATGCGGTGCTGGAATCGATCGCCTCGCGCGTACTGCTGCCGTCGCAACGGCTCGACGCGGTACGCCGGCGGGCCGGTGACCACGACGACCGGACCATCGCCGGGGCCTGCGCCGTCGCGCTGGCGTACTGGGCGTCCGGCCGCAGCCCCGAAGGGCTGGAACTGACCCCCGGCACGCTCTTCGCCGACGTCCTCGGCCTGGTCGGCAACGGCGGAGCCGGGGACGCGGAGTGGGAGGTCGCCGAGGACGGCCGCAGCATCGCCGTCCCGGACACGGTCCTCGTCGCCGACGCCCAGCGCGCCCTGGACGACCTGATGGACTTCCCGGACCGGCCGCTCTCCACCGTCGGCCCGTCGGACATCGCCACCCGGCTCGCAACCCTGGCACGGTGGAACGACAACCGGGCCGACCGGGCGCGCCCCACCCTCATGGAACTGATCCTCGACCAGGCCCGCCGCCGCCCGGACGCCGTCGCCGTCGTCGACGGGCGGCGCGAACTGACCTACCGCGAACTCGTCTCCCTCTCAGGTCAGTTGGCCCACCATCTGGTGGGCCGGGGGCTGACCGCCGAGCGGCTGGTGGGCATATCGCTCGGCCGCTCCGCCGAGATGGTGGTCGGCCTGCTCGCCGTGCTGCGGGCGGGCGGCGCCTTCGTGCCCCTCGACCCGCAGTGGCCCGCCGCCCGCCGCGCCGTGGTGATCGAGGACGCCCGGGTCGTGCTCCAGCTCAACGCCACCGGCGAGCGCCCCGAGGGCGAGCCGGAAGCCGTGGCGGTCGACCTCGACGACTGGAGGTTCGGCGCGCTGCCCGACGACGGCCCGTCCCCGGCCGTTCCGGGCGACGCCCTTGCCTACGTCATCTTCACCTCGGGCTCCACCGGACGGCCCAAGGGCGCCATGATCCGCCACGAGGCCATCAGCGAGCGCCTGTTGTGGCAGCGCGAGGAGATCCTCGGCTTCGGCCACGACGACGCCTCGCTGTTCAAGGCGCCGCTCTCCTTCGACATCTCCATCAACGAGATCTTCCTGCCACTGGTCTCCGGCGGCCGGCTGGTGATCCTGCGCCCTGGCGGCGAACGCGACCCGCACCACCTGCTCGGCGTGATCGCCGAACAGCGCGTCACCTTCACCTATCTCGTCTCCTCCATGCTGGACGTGCTGCTGGAGATGGCCGGCGACTCGGGCCGCCTCGACAGCCTGCGGCACGTGTGGTGCGGCGGCGAGGTGCTGACCCCGGAGCTGTACGAGCGCTTCCGCAGCCGGCTCGACATCCCCCTGTACCACGGCTACGGCCCCGCCGAGACGACCATCGGCGTCTCGCACGTCGTCTACCGGGGCGAGGCCTCCCGCCTGTCCACCTCCATCGGCCGGGCCAACCCCAACACCCAGCTCTACGTGCTGGACGACGAGCTGCGCCCGGTCCCGGTCGGCGTCGGCGGCGAACTGTACGTCGGCGGACTCCTGCTCGGACGCGGGTACGTGCAGGCGCCCGGCCTCACCGCCTCGCGCTTCGTGGCCAACCCGTTCGCCGACGACGGCTCCCGCCTCTACCGGACCGGCGACCTGGCCCGCTACGCCCCGGACGGCTCCCTGGACTTCCTCGGACGCGCCGACAACCAGGTCAAGATCCGAGGCATGCGGCTGGAGATCGAGGACGTCGAGGCCGGCCTCGCGGAACACCCCGGCGTCCGCCACACCTGCGTCGTCGCCAAGAAGAACACCGCGGGCGGCACCTACCTGGTCGGCTACGTGATCCCGGCCGCCGGCCACGAGGACCTGCGGGCCGACGAGGTCAGGGCCTGGGCCGCCGGCCACCTGGTGGAGTACATGGTGCCCACCCACCTCGTCGTGATGACGGAGTTCCCGCTCACCCCGAACGGCAAGCTCGACCGGCGGGCCCTCCCGGAGCCCGAAACCGGCACCGGGCCCGTCGCGGAGCCCGTCACCGAGGAGGAGCGCCTGGTGTGCGAGGCCGTCGCCGCCGTCCTCCGGCTGGAGCGGGTCGGCACCGACCAGGACTTCTTCAAGCTCGGCGGTGACAGCATCCTCGCGATCTCGCTGCTCAGCGCACTGCGCGACGCCGGACTGCACGTCACCGCCCGGCAGATCTTCACCCACACCGTGGTCGGGGCGCTCGCCGCCGTCGCGAGCCGCGAGGACCTCTCCGCCGTCGACCACGACGACGAGGCGACCGGACCCGTCACCGGACCTCCGATCCTGCAGTGGCTCGGCCGCACCACCGACGCCGTCGACGGCTTCGTGCAGTCCGTGGTGCTGAACACCCCGGACACCCTCACCGCCGAGGCTCTCGACACGATCCTCGCCGCCGTCCTCGGCCGCCACGACATGCTGCGCGCCGTCCTGGTGCGCGGCGAGCGCTGGAGCTTCGACATCCCCCGGACCGCCGGACCCGGCGCGGTGTGGCAGGAGAGCGACCTGCCGGTCACGGAGTGCGTCGCGCTCGCCGCCCGCGGACTCGACCCCGACCGCGGCGCGATGCTGCGCGCCGTCTGGCGCCGCGAGGCACGGCAGCTGGTGCTCGTCGCCCACCACGTCGTGATCGACGGGGTGTCCTGGCGGATCCTGATGGACGACCTGGCCACCGCCTGGCGGCGCCACGTGTGCGGCGAAGGCGTCGAACTCCCGCCGGTGGGGACCTCGTTCCGGCGCTGGACGCAACTGCAGGAACAGGCCGCACACGGCGTCGACCCGACCCCCTGGCTGCGGCCGCTGCCCGGCCCGGACGCCTTGGTGGGCCGCCGCGCGCCGTCCGAGCGGGACACCGTCGCCCGGGAACGCACCCGCGCCGTGCCGCTCGCCCCCGCGGACACCGCCGCGCTGCTGGGCGAGGTGCCCGCCCGGTTCCACGCCGGCGCCAACGACGTGCTGCTCACCGCGCTCGCCGTCACCCTCGCCCGTTGGCGCCGCCACCGCGGGCAGGACCAGACCTTCGCCCACATCGAGCTGGAAGGGCACGGCCGCGAGCCCGGCTTCGTCGCGGACAGCGCCGGTTTCGAACCCGAACTCTCCCGTACCGTGGGCTGGTTCACCACGCTCTTCCCGGTGACCGTGGACCCGGGCACCGCCCCCGACCTCACCGCACCCGACTACCTCGCCGCCGCCCTCAAGGTGGTCAAGGAGGACCTCGCCGCCGTGCCGGACCGCGGCATCTCCTACGGCGTCCTGCGCCACCTGGCCGACGCGGAACTGCCCGCGCCCGCGCCCCAGGTCCTCTTCAACTACCTCGGACGCTTCGAGGCGGGCTCCACCGAGGACTGGCAACCGACCGACTCCACGGAGCAGTTGGGCGAGAGGCGCGACCCGGCCATGCGCATGCCGCGCGCCCTGGAACTCAACGCCATCGCCGAGCCCGGTGCGGACGGCGCGTACCGGCTGGTCACCACCCTCTCCTGGCCGGAAGGGCTGTTCACCGACGAGGACATCGACTTCCTCTGCCACGCCTACGAGACCGCGCTGACCGCCCTGGCCCGGCTCGACGGCGGCGGCCACTCACCCAGCGACTTCCCGCTGGTGCCGCTCACCCAGGCCGACGTGGACGCCCTGGACGGGCCGGCCCTGCTGGACGTCCTGCCGCTGACCCCGCTCCAGGAGGGCCTCTACTTCCACTCGGTCTACGACGACGAGACCACGGGCAGCTACGTCGAGCAGCAACTGCTCACCCTGGAAGGGGACGTGGACCCCGGGCGGCTCGCCGCGGCGGCCACCCGGCTGCTCGCCCTCTACCCCAACCTCGCGGCCCGCTTCACCGCCCTCGCCGACGGGCGGGTGGTCGCCGTCCTGGAGGGCGGCGCCGAAGCGCCCTTCACCGTCCTGGACCGACCCGGCCTCACCGACGAGGAGATCCGCGACCTCGCCGAACAGGACCGCCGCACCGGATTCGACCTGGCCGACGGCCCGCTGATGCGCTACACGCTGGTCCGCGCCGGCTCCGGCCGCACCGTGCTGGTGCAGACCGTCCACCACATCGTCGCCGACGGCTGGTCCGTGCCGCCGATGCTCCGCGCCCTGCTCGCCGAATACCATGCGCCCGGCACCGCCTACCCGCTCGGCGGCCACCGCGACTACATCGGCTGGCTCGCCTCCCGCGACCAGGAGGAGAGCGACCGCGTCTGGCGCGAGGAGCTCGCCGGGCTGCCCGGCCCGTCGCTGGTCGCCGAGGGGCACGTCCCCTCCGAGCGCTTCGCCGACGTCACCGTGGAACCGGCCGCCGACGTCGACGCGGCGGCCCGGACGGCCGGCGTGCCGCTGAGCGTCGCGGTGCACAGCGCCTGGGCGGTGACCCTGGGCTCCCTGCTGGGGAGCCGGGACGTGGTGTTCGGCTCCACGGTCTCCGGCCGCGACGCCGACGTGCCCGGCATCGGCCAGATGGTCGGCCTGTTCATCAACACCGTCCCCGTACGCGCCCGCTGGGAGGAGCACGGCACGGGCGGCGAACTGCTCGCGGCGGTCCGGGAGCACCAGAACGCCCTGGTGGCGCACAGCCATGTCTCGCTGGCCCGGATCGGCCGGCAGACCGGCGCCGGCTCCCTCTTCGACACCCTGGTGGTCTTCGACGTCGCCACCGACGTGGACGCGCTGCGCCGCCCCGACGACACACTGGTCATCACCCGCATCGCCAACGAGGGCGCCCCGCACTATCCGCTGACCCTGGTGGTGGTGCGCGGACACGACGGCCGCCCGCACTTCCAGCTCATCCACGACGAGGAACTGCTCGGCCGCAAGGGCGCCGAGGCGATCCTGCGCACCTTCGACCGGACGCTCACCGCCCTGCTCGAACGCCCCGACGCCCCGGTCGCCGGCCTCGCCGCCGGGACCGGCCCGCGCCCCGCCGACGTCCCGCCGGTCACCCTGGGCGAACTCTTCGACACCGCCGCGCACCGCGACCCGGCCGCCACCGCGGTCACCCAGTGCGCCCTCGACGGCACCACCCGCTCCGTCACCTACGGCGAACTGGCGGCACAAAAGGACGCGTTGGCGTCCACCCTGCGGGCCGCCGGCGTCGCCCCCGGCCTGCGCGTCGCCGTCGCGGTGCCCCGCTCCGTCGAACAGGTCGTCGCCCTGGTCGCGGTCGTCTCCGCGGGAGGCGCCTACGTACCCCTCGACCTGGCGTACCCCGACGAGCGGCTGGAGTACGTCCTCGCCGACGCTGCCCCGCAGGTCGTCCTGGTCGACCCGGCCCAGCGCGACCGCTTCACCCGCCTGCTGGACCGCGCCGGGGTGTCCGCCCGGATGCTCGTCCTGGGCGACGACGCGCCGCGACCGGCCCCCGGCGGGGAGACGGAACCCACCGCAGGGCCCCGGCCGCAGGACCCCGCCTACGTCATCTACACCTCCGGCTCCACCGGCCGCCCCAAGGGCGTCGTCGTCCCCCACTCCAGCGTGGTCACCCTCCTCGCCCGCACCCGCGACGAGATGGGCTTCGGCCCGGCCGACGTGTGGGTCCAGTTCCACTCCTTCTCCTTCGACTTCGCCGTCTGGGAACTCTGGGGCGCCCTCACCCACGGCGCCGAACTCCTCGTCCCCGACTACGCGCTGACCCGCTCCCCGGTCGACTTCCACCGGCTGGTCCGCGAACACTCCGTCACCGTCCTCAACCAGACGCCGTCGGCCTTCCACCAGTTCGCCGAAGCCGACCGGCTGTCCGCGGAGCCCGCCACCTCGCTGCGCCGGATCGTCTTCGGCGGCGAGGCACTGGACCTCGCACGGCTGCGCGGCTGGGTCGAGCGCCACGGCACCCGCTCGCCCGAACTGGTCAACATGTACGGCATCACCGAGACCACCGTGCACGTCACCCACCGGGTGCTCACCGACGAGGACTTCGGCCCCGCCGACGCAGCCAGCCCCATCGGCGGCCCCCTCCCCGGCCTGGTCGCCCACCTCCTCGACGACCGGCTGCGGCCCGTGCCGCCCGGCCGGACCGGCGCCATCTACGTGGCCGGCGACCAGGTGTCGCTCGGCTACCTCGGCCGGCCCGGACTCACCGCCGGCCGGTTCGTCGCCGACCCGTTCGCGGCCGACGGCTCCCGGATGTACCACACCGGCGACCTCGCCCGCCGCACCCTCGGCGGCGAGCTGGAGTTCGTCGGCCGCGCCGACGACCAGGTCCAGCTCAAGGGGTTCCGCATCGAACCCGCCGAGGTCGAGGCCGCGGTCCGGGACCTCGACGGCGTCGTGGACGCGGCCGTCACCGTCGCCGCCGCCGGTGACCACCTCGTCGCCCACGTCGTGGGCCGGGCGCCCGCCGACTTCGCCGCCCGGCTCGCCGGCACCCTGCCCGCCCACATGGTGCCCGGTCGGGTGCTGACCGTCGACGCCCTGCCGCTCACCGTGAACGGCAAGCTCGACCGCAAGGCGCTCGCCACGCACGCCGCCGCCCAGGACGGCACCCCGGCCGCCGCGGACCCCGCCGCACCGACCCCGCCGTCCGCGCTGCCCGCCCTGGTAGAACTCTTCGCCGAGGCGCTCCCCACCGCCGGCCCCGTCGACGCCGACACCGACTTCTTCGCGGCCGGCGGCGACAGCATCGTCGCCATCACCGTCATCAACCGGGCGCGGGCGCTCGGCCTGCCCATCGCGCCGCGCGACGTGTTCCTCCTCAAGACCCCGCGCGCCCTCGCCGGCCACCTCGCGCGGAACGCCCCGCCCACCGGGACGCCCGCACCCGCCCGCCGCGCCGACGGCCCGCTGCCCGCCACCCCGATCGTGCTGCGGCTGCGCGAGCGCGGCGGATCGCTCCACCGGTTCGCCCAGGCCCGGACGGTGACCGCCCCCGAGGGCACCGGTCACGCCGACGCGGTGCGCGCCGCGAACGCGGTGGTGGCCGCACACCCCGCCCTCCGGCTGCGGCTGAACACCGCACACGGCGTGTGGGCGCTGCGCACCGAGCCCGCCCGCGAGGTGCCGGTCGCCCGGCCCGCCACGACCGACGCCACCGCCGTGGCCGACGAGGCGGCGGCCCGGCTCGACCCGGAGACCGGAGACGTCGTCGCGTTCGCCTGGCTGGCGGCGACCCGCACCCTGGTGGTCACCGCCCACCACCTCGCCGTCGACGCGGTGTCCTGGCTGATCCTGCTCGACGACCTCACCGCCGCCCTGAACGGCAGGCCCCCGGCCCCGCCGACCACCTCCTACGCCGCATACGCCGAGGCGCTGACCGCACGGTCCGCGCACGCCCTCGACCGCCTCGGGGACTGGATCACCACCCTCGACGCCCCGCCGCTGCTGCCCGCGGCACGCAACCCGCGCACCGTCACCGCGGTGCTCCCCCCAGGGCCGAGCGACCGGCTCACCCGCGAGGCGCCCGCCGCCCTCGGCACGGGCCTCACCGAACTGCTCTGCGGCGCCCTGCGCACCGCCCTCACCCAGGTGCAGGACACGCCCACCGACCTCGCCGTCGACCTGGAACGCCACGGCCGCGTCCCCGCCCTCGACCACCACGACTACACCCGCACCGTCGGCTGGTTCACCGCCATCGCCCCCGTACGCCTCACCGCCCACACCGACCCGGTCGCCGCGGCCCGCGAGGTCGCGGCACGCCAGAGCGGCGAGGAGGGGCACGTCGCCTACGGCCTGCTGCGGTACCTCGACGCGCAGGCCGCCCCGCTGCTCACCGCCCACCCGCAGGTGCTCTTCAACTACCTCGGCCGGGGCTCCGAGTCGCAGGCCCCGCGCCTCACCCCCGGCGACCAGGGGCTCCCGTACGCCGTCGAGGTCAACGCCTGGACCGACGAGTCCACCGGCAGCCTGCACGCCGAATTCACCCTCGCCGAGGGGATCCCCGACCGGATCACCGCCCACTGGCACGACGCGCTGCTGCACCTCGCGGACGCCGCCACCACGGCGACCCGCACCGCCCCGGTCACCCCGCTCCAGCGCGGCCTGTACTTCCAGGCCCAACTGGCGGGCCCGGCCGGTCACTACGTCGCACAGAGCTGGTTCACCTTCGACCGGCGTCTGGACACCGACGCGCTCGGCGAGGCGATGGCCCACGTGATCGCCCGCCACCCCGTGGTCGGCGCGGGGTTCGGCACCGACGACGACGGCAACCCGGTGCAGATCCTCGGCGCCGGCCGCCGCGTCGGCGTCCACGTGGTGGAGGCCGCCTCGGAGGCCGAGGCCGAAGCCCTGCGCACCCGCGACCGCACCACCGGCTTCGACCCCGCCGAACCGCCCCTGGTCCGGCTGACCGTGGTCCGGCTCCCCGGCGGCCGGGACGCCCTCCTCCTCAGCTACCACCTGCTGCTCTGGGACGGCTGGTCCCGCGAGATCGTGCTCCGCGACCTCTTCGACGCCTACCGGGCCGTCCTCGCGGGCGAACCCCGGGACGCCACCCCCGCGACACCGGGCTTCGAGGAGTACGCCCGGACGCTCGCCGCGAAGGACCCGGCGGCCTCGGAAGCCTTCTGGGCCGGCGAACTGGCCGGACTGCCCGGACCCACCCTGCTCGCCGGGACCGCGCCCGCCCTCACCGAAGGGCTCCCGCCCGCCCTGGTGCACACCCTGTCCGCCGAGCTCTCCGCCCTGCTGCGGGACGCGGCCAAGGCACACGGCGTCACCCTGAACACCGTGCTGACCGGTGCGTTCGGCCTCCTCCTCGGCTCCCGCACCGGCCGCGCCGACGCCGTGTTCGGCGTGACCGTCTCCGGACGCGAGGGCGAGGGCCACTCCGGCATCGTCGGCGTGCTCCTCAACACCGTGCCCCTCTGGACGAAGGCCCGCCCCGACGACACCGTCGGCGCCTACCTCGCGGCCGTCCAGGACTCCCGGGTCGCCGCGATGGACCACGAACACCTGGGACTCGGCGAGATCCAGCGCGCCGGCGGCCACGACACCCTGTTCGACAACCTGTTCGTGCTCCAGAACTTCCTCGACCTGGACGCCTTCGCCGAGATGAACGCCCGGCACGGCATCACCTCGGTCCTCGCCGACGACTCCACGCACTACCCGTACACCTGGGTCGTCACCCCCGGCGACCGGCTCACCGTGAAGCTGGAGCACCGCGCCGGCGACACCGCCGACGCCCGCCGGCTGCTCGACGACTACCTGCGCGTCCTGGAGGACCTCGCCCGCTCCACCGGCCCCCTCGGGGCGCTCCCCGGCACCGGGCCGGCCCCCGGGCCCGCCCACCGCACCGACATCGGCACCGACACCGTCGTCGACCGGTTCGACCTCGCCGCCGACCGCCACCCCGGACGGGTCGCCCTCGTCGCCGACGGCGCGACCCTGACCTTCGCCGAGCTGCGCGACCGCAGCCGCGCGGTGGCCGGGGTGCTCGCCCTCCGGGGCGTCGGACCCGGCGCGAGCGTCGCGCTCGCCGTGCCGCGCTCCCTCGACTCCATCGTGGCCCTGTTCGCCGTACTGCGCGTCGGCGCCGCCTACGTACCGCTGGAACTGGACCACCCGGACGAGCGGATCGCGGCGATCACCGAGGACGCCCGCCCCGAGGTCACCCTCACCGTGAGCACCGTCGCACACCGCCTCACCGGCGAACTGATCGAACTGGACCGGCCGCTGCCCGCCGCCGAACCCGTCGCCACGTTCACCCCGGACGACCCGGACCGGCTGCGCCACGCCGCGTACACCATCTACACCTCCGGCTCGACCGGGAAGCCCAAGGGCGTGGTGACCGAGTACGCCGGACTCACCAACATGCTGATCAACCACCAGCGCCGCATCTTCGAACCCGTCCTCGCCGCGCACGGCCACCGCGTCTTCCGGATCGCGCACACCGTGTCGTTCGCGTTCGACATGTCGTGGGAGGAGCTGCTCTGGCTCGCCGACGGCCACGAGGTCCACATCTGCGACGAGGAACTGCGCCGCGACGCGCCCCGGCTGGTGGCGTACTGCGCCGAGCACCGCGTCGACGTCGTCAACGTCACCCCCACCTACGCCCAGCAACTCGTCGCCGAGGGGCTGCTGGACGACCCGGATCGCCGGCCCGCGCTGGTGCTGCTGGGCGGCGAGGCCGTCACCCCCGCCCTCTGGCAGCGGCTCGCCGGAACGGAGGGCACCGTCGGCTACAACCTGTACGGACCCACCGAGTACACCATCAACACCCTCGGTGTCGGCACCTTCGAATGCCAGGACCCGGTGGTCGGCGTCCCCATCGACAACACCGAGGTGTACGTCCTCGACCCGTGGCTGCGACCGCTGCCCGACGGCGTCCCCGGCGAGCTCTACGTCTCCGGCGTCGGCATCGCACGCGGCTACCTCGGACAGAGCGCCCAGACCGCGCACCGCTTCGTCGCCTGCCCGTTCGGCGCACCCGGCGAGCGGATGTACCGCACCGGGGACCTGGTCCTGCGGCGGCCCGACGGCAACCTGTCGTACCTGGGCCGCACCGACCAGCAGGTCAAGATCCGCGGCCACCGGGTCGAACTCGGCGAGGTGGAGGCAGTGTTCGCCGCCCACCCGGCGGTGCGCTTCGTCGCCGCGGTCGCCCAGCCGGACCCGCAGGTCGACGGCGCCCACCGGCTGGCCGCCTACCTCGTGGTCGACGGCGCCGACCTGGCGACGGTCGCCGCCGCGGTCGGCGCGGGACTGCCGGACTTCCTGCGCCCCACCCACTACGCGCAGGTCGACGCCATCCCGCTGACCGTCAACGGCAAGGCCGACACCAAGGCGCTCCCGGAGGCCAGGCCGCTCGGCGCGCTGACCACCGCGGGCGAGCGCCCCCCCGCCACCGGGACCGAGACGACCGTCTGCGAGTTCTTCGCCGAGGCACTCGACCTCGACGACGACGAGGTCAGCGCCGTCAGCGACTTCGTCTCCCTCGGCGGACACTCGATGCTGGCGGTGCGGCTGATCGGGCTGCTCCGCCGGGAGTACGGTCCTGTGATCACCATCCGTGATCTGTTCACCCTGCGAACCCCGGAAGCGATTGCCCGCCACCTTGATGAAGACTCCTGACGCACAGCGGTCCCGCCCCGGGGCCGACATCCTGCGGACCGCGCTGCGCCGCAACACCGGCGCCATGATCCGGGGCACCGTCCTGATGGGCCTCTACCAGGCGGGGGAGACGGCCTTCCCCATCGCGCTCGGCCTCATCGTGGAACACACGATGCAACACCGCAGCCTCGGCTCCCTCGGCCTGTCGATCGGGGCCCTGGCACTGATCATCACCACGGTGTCGCTGTCGTGGCGGTTCGGCATGCGGGTGCTCCAGAAGGCCAACACCACCGAGGCGCACCGCTGGCGGGTCCGGGTCGCGGCCTGCGGCCTCCAGCCGGTGGCCCGTGACGTCGACCTGAAGTCGGGCGAGGTCCTGACCATCGCCACCGAGGACGCCGATCAGACCGCCGACATCGTCGAGGTGGTGCCGATGCTGATCAGCTCCCTGGTCGCGGTGGCGGTCGCCGCGGTCGCGCTGTCCCTCGCCGACCTGCGGCTCGGGCTGCTGGTGGTGGCCGGCACCGTCGCCATCCTGTCGGTGCTGGCCGTGATGTCCCGCCGGATCGGCAGCTCCACCCGCGAACAGCAGGCCCGGGTGGCCCGTGCGGGCGCCAAGGTCGCCGACCTGATCACCGGACTGCGCCCGCTGCACGGATTCGGCGGCAACCACGCCGCGTTCGCCTCCTACCGCGGGGTCAGCGAGGACGCCCGGCGCCAGGCGATCACCGTCGCCCGGATCAACGGCACCTACGCGGGCGTCGCGCTGGCGCTGAACGCGGTGCTCGCCGCCGCGGTGTCGCTGACCGCGGGCTGGCTGGCCTTCGAGGGCTTCATCACCGTCGGCGAACTCGTCATGGCGGTCGGCCTCGCGCAGTTCATCATCGAACCCCTCAGAACCTTCTCGGAGATGCCCAAGTACGTCATGATCGCCCGCGCCTCGGCCGACCGGATGGCGCTGGTGCTCTCCGCGCCGCCCGTCACGGTGCCGGGGGAGGGGCGCCCGGAACCGGGCGACGGCCTCCGGGTCGAAAACGTCCGCCACGGGGCGCTGCGCGGCCTGTCGTTCGAGGTCTCCGCCGGAGAGTTCGTGGCGATCGCCGTCTACCAACCGCGCGCCGCCGCCGACCTCGCCCGGCTCCTCGCGGTGAACGTCGCCCCCGGCGCGTACGAGGGAGAGGTACGGGTCGGCGGCACGCCGCTCGCGGACCTGTCGGTCGAGGCGGTCCGGGAGCACATGCTGGTCAACCCCTACGACGGAGAGATCTTCGCCGGCACCCTGCGCACCAACATCGACCCGTCGGGCACCAGCCGGATGGTGGCCGAGGCCGTGGAGGCGTCCCTGCTGACCGACGTCGTCGCCCTCCACGACGCCGGACTCGACCACGAGGTCCGCGACCGCGGCGCCAACCTCTCCGGTGGCCAGCGCCAACGGCTCTCCCTAGCCCGCGCGCTCGCCGCCGACGCCGACGTGCTGGTCCTGCACGATCCGACGACCGCCGTCGACGCGGTCACCGAACAACTGGTGGCCCGCAACGTCGCGCACCTGCGCCGGGGCCGTACGACGATCGTGATCACCAGCAGCCCGGCCCTGCTGGACGCCGCCGACCGGGTCCTCGTCCTGGACGACGGAGTCGTCACCGCCGAGGACACCCACCGCAACCTGCTGGCCGGAGACGAGAACTACTGCCTGGCCGTGGCGCGCTGAGTCGCGGGATCGTCGGGGAGGGACCCGGATGCGGGTCCCTCCCCTCCCGGTGCAGGCGCCTTCGGGTTCGGACCTCTTCGGGTTCAGACCTCTTCGGGTTCAGGCGAGCGCCCAGGCGACGTCGCGGACCAGCGCGTGCCGCCAGCCCGCCCGGTCGTGCCCGGCCGCCGACCGGGACACCCGCACCGTCGCCCCCGCCTTCTCGGTCAGGCTCTCGACCCGTTCGCAGTGCGGCAGCATCCGCGTCTCGTGTTCCCCCACGTCGAACGCGCAGCGCAGGTGGGACAGATCGGGTTCCTCGCTCAGTCGTGCGGCGATGGCGCCGCCGACCGGGCCGCCCAGCGGGTCTGCCGGGTCGGGTGCGCCGGGCGCCCACCAGACGGACGCCGACTGACAGGCGACGCGGGAGACCAGCTCCGGGAACTCCAGCGCCGCGTAGAGCGCGCTCAGACCGCCGAGGCTCTGCCCCGCGACCACCAGCCGCCCGGTGTCGGCGGTCACGCCGCACTCCGCCACCAGCGGCAGCAGTTCGTCCCGCACCGCCTCCCACAGCTCGGGCCGCGCCGCGTACTCGGTCTCGCGGTCCCTGGCCGGCAGGAAGACGAGGGTGGCCGGCGGCATCTCGCCCCGCGAGAAGGCCAGGTCGAAGGCGGTCGTCGCGGGATGCAGATGCAGCCAGTCGTCCCCGTCCAGCAGCAGCACCACCGGTCCGCCGCCGCCCACCGGGTGCACCCGCACGGTCCGCCGTCCGCCGAGGCGCTCACTCGCCCAGCGGATGCGGGTACGGGGCAACGGCAGCACGTCGTCCGCGCCGACGGCCGGCCAGTGCGGCTGCTCGGGTGCGTCCGGCGTCGCGGCGATCGAGCGCTCGCCCCCGGCGCCCACCGGGTTGAACGGGTCGGCGTACGCCTCACCGCCGGACAGGAAGCGGTAGGTGACCCGCAGTCGGGGCGGCATCCGCACCTCCGCGTACCAGCAGTCCGTACCGCGCCACCGGCGCAGGGGGACCGGGTCCGACCAGCTCTCGAACTCGACCTCGGCCGCCGGTCCGCGCCACAGGAACAGGGCTGACCAGCCGCCGTCGCCCGCCGGCGCCATGGCCGGCGTGCGCGGCGCGCTCCAGAAGTCACCGTCACCGGGCTCGGGCAGCCCGTACGCGGCGAAGGGGCTGCGGGCGCCGGTCGTGGCGTCGGGCTGAGCTGCGGTCATGGCCGTCTCCTGCGGGGGTGCGAAGGGGCAGAGGGGTGGCGGTGGCGGGAGCCGGACCGGCCGTCAGGAGCCGCCGTTGGACGGGCCCGTGGGCGGCTCCCCGGCCGACCGGAACAATGGACGGCGCACCCCGGGGGAGCCTGGCGCTCCGACCGCCGGACGCGCCGACTTAGCCTACCCTGAGTGGCTCGTCGGCGGCCTCCGTCGGAAGCGCCCTCGGGTCGGCGGGCAGGCCGGGCCCGTGGGCAGGCCGAGCCCCGTGGGCGGCTGTTGGTCCGGTACGCCGGCCGGGGTGCCGGGGGAGCACGCTTCCGGCCGGCTCGCCCGCAGCCTTCGGGGCCGGTGCGCCTCCCGGCGTACCCACCGGCACAGCGGCCGGCACCCCGATAGGATCACTGGCCATGCGTACGACATCACGCCGTCCGGCCCTCGTTCACGCGGCCCTCGTCTCCGTCCTGCTGGCCGCGATCGCCGGATGCTCGTCCGGTGACGACGCGAACGACGGCGGCGACGGTGGGGGAGCGGCCTCGGCCGCGTCGGGCCTCGTCGGCGGGCTGGCAGCCCTGGCCGAGGACGGCGGTACGCGCCAGGTGACCTATCTGGACGCCGAGAAGGTCCGGAAACTGAGCGGCAGCGACCCCGGCCGGTTCTCCTTCGTCGCCCGGCCGGGCGGCGGTCTGCTCAGCGGCCACCAGGACGTCCCGTGGGCGAAGTACCTCGCGCCGGACCGTATCGACACCGCGGTGGACACGCCCGAGGCGGGCCGCTGGACGGGGTCCTTCGACGCGACGGCGCTCAGCGCGGCGCTGAAGTCGGCAGGCTACAGCCGGTCCGAGGAGGACGGCGCCGAAGTGTGGACCCACTCCGGCGGCTCAGGGGTGAACTTCCGCGTCTCGGCGGACGCGGTCGCCTACTCCGCGACGGGTGACGCCTCACTGGCCGCCGTCTCCCCGGAGAAGGGCGCCTCGCTCGCCGACGACGAGGAGTTCCGGCGCGCGGCCGACTGCCTCGGAGACGTCTACCGCGCCGACTTCAACCCGCTCGACCCGGCCGGTCCGGGCCGCCTCGCCGCACTGGGCCAGCGCGCCGCATCCGCCGCGGCCCACACCGAAGTGCTGTGCTTCGTGGTCCAGGACGACGACGCGGCCCAGCGGCTGGCCACCCGGCTCCGGTCGGTCGTCGACGAGGAGGCGCCCGCCTTCGACGGCACGAAGGTGACCGTGGACGGCGGTCAACTGCCCGTGGTGCGCGCGATCGTCCCGGACACCGCCGAGCAGCGGCCCGGCCGGCTGATCAACTCCGACACGGAGCTGTGGACGAGCGTCGGCCGGCTCTGACCCCGCCGGAGGCACCGGACGGTGCCCCGCAGCGCCCGCTCAGGACACCGCCGGCATCCACGTGCGGGCCGCCGACACGAGCGCCCGTACGCCGGTGGTCAGCGTCGGCTCCACGACCGGCGCGAAGTGCGGGGAGTGGTTGGAGGGCAGCCCACGGGCGACCTGCTCCAGTGCCGCGAAGTCCTTCGCGGCGGCGAACAGGGCCGGGTCGGCGCCGCCCAGCAGCCAGTAGACGCACGGCGCCCCGGCGGTGGTCGCCAGGATGCCCACGTCCTCGCTTCCGGTCGCCGGGCCGGGGTCCACGACCAGCCCCGCCCCCAGGTCGGCGGCGAAGCCCCGCTCGGTCCGGGCGCACGCCTCAGGGTCGTTGGAGACTGCCGGGAACGACTCCAGGTTCGTGATCTCCGGATCCCTCGGAGCCCCGGACGCCGCCGCCTCGGCCCGGACGATCCGCTCGATCGCCGACATGATTCCCTCCCGTACGCCCGTCTCGAACGTCCGCACGTTCAGCAGGAGTTCGGCCCGGTCCGGGATCACGTTCGCGGCGGTTCCGGCGCTCATGGAGCCGACGGTCAGCACGGCAGTCGAGGTTCCGGCCACCTCGCGCGAGACGATGCCCTGGAGCCGCAGGACCGTCGCCGCCGCCATCAGCACCGGGTCGACCGTGGCCTCCGGCCGCGAGCCGTGGCCGCCCCGGCCGTGCAGCACGACCCGCAGGGTGTCCGAGGTCGCGAACGCCGGGCCCCGGCGCAGCCCCAGGAACCCGGCCGGCAACGGGGACACGTGCTGGCCGAGGACGACCGACGGCGTGCCGAACCGGTCGTACAGCCCGTCGTCGACCAGGGCGCGGGCTCCGCCCCCGACTTCCTCCGCCGGCTGGAACACCAGCATCGCGGTGCCCCGCCAGGCGGACCGGTCCCCGGCCAGCTCGGCCGCCGCGCCCAGCAGACAGGTCACGTGCACGTCGTGGCCGCAGGCGTGCATCAGGGGCACGTCCGTGCCGTCGGCGCCGGGGCCACGGGCGGTGCTGGCGTAGGGCAGACCGGTACGCTCCCGCACCGGCAGCGCGTCCATGTCCGCCCGCAGGAGCGCGGTCGGCCCCTCCCCGTTGCGCAGCAGCCCGACGACCCCGGTGCCTCCGACGCCGGTCACCGTCTCGTACCCCAGGGAGCGCAGGCGGTCGGCCACGATCCCCGCCGTGCGGGTCTCCTGGAAGGCGAGTTCGGGGTGGGCGTGGAGATCCCGGTACACCGCACCGAGTTCGTCCGCCGTGGGTCCTGCCGTCACGTGTCTCTCCCTGTCGCGGTTCCGGGGCCGCCGGTCGTGGACCGGCGTCCCCGTGGCGTCCCTCGTGGGGTGGCCAGGATGTCGGGTGGCGAGGATGTCGGGTGGTCAGGATAGGGAGCCGACCGCGAGAACGGATGCCGACGGGCCCGTGTCGTCGGCGTCCGGTGCTGTCACCCGGCCGGCCCCCGCCCTGTCTCCGTCCCGGCGTCCGGCCGGTCGTCGCTGTGCCTTCGTCCCGGTGTCCGGCCCGGCCCGGGGTGTCTCCGTCCGGCGTCCGCCGCGCGCTGCGGCCGGCCCGGGGATGCGGGCGGTGACCTACCCCGTTCCGTCGGGCAGGAGTTGGGTAGGGTATCGGCTGTACCGGGTCCGGACCGTCGGCAGCACCGACGGAACCAGCCGCGGTCGACCGCCTGTTCCCGCCCCGGAAGACCGCCCGTGGCCGCGTCGGCGACGCGGCTGCCCGCGGAGTCACGTTCCGATCCGTACCGTGCCCCCGCGCGCCCTCATCCGTCCGGAGAATCCCCGCATGCCGCCTCGGTCGACCCCTGCCCCGCTCCGTGCCTTCCACTGCGAACACACCCCCAGCCGGAGCCGCGTGCTCGCTCTGGTCGAGCGTGCGGCCGGACCCGCCTCCCTGCACGCCGTCCTGACGTGCAAACAGCCCGAACTCGCCCATCTCGCCGCCCGCCTGCTCCAGCGTGCCGCCGACTCACGGGGCGGCTCGCCGGAGACGGCGTGGGACCCCGGCGCACTGGAAGACCTGTGTGCGCGGCTGCCCGACGCCCCGGCGTCCTCGCTGCGCGGTGCCGTGGAGCACGCGCGCGCGGGCACCTGGCCGGCCGTTCCGGGCACCGAGCTGGAATGGCGGCAGCTCCCCGGCGAAGTCCGGGAGGCGGCCGGGGCGTCCGAGGGGGCCGGGGCGTCCGAGGGGGCCGGGGCGTCCGAGGGGGCCGGGCCCGAGCGTCCCGAGCCCCACGCAGAGGGGCCGGACGGAGAGGGGCCGGACGGTCAGGCACCGGACGGTCAGGCACCGGACGGTCAGGCACCGGACGGTCAGGCACCGGGCAGTCAGGGGCCGGACTTCGCGGCTCTGTTCGCTCCGGAGGACCCGCACTGCGAGGACGCCGGGTGCGAGGACGAACGGTGCGGGTGGCAGCTCACCCCGCGTACCGCCGCCGCTCTCCACCGGGCGCTGTGCCGGCTGGCCGACGACGCGCACGACGAGGCGGAGGGGCTCGGCGACGGGCCCGTGACGGACGACCGGTCCTCGGGGCCCGACCGGTCCTCGGCATTCGACCAGTTCTCGGCGTTCGACCGGCGTGAGGTGTCGGGGGAGGCGCACGGGGTGTTCGCGCGGCTGCCGGAACTGACCTTCCGCACGGATTCCGCCTGGCGCCGGCGGTTCGTCCGGGCCCTGGACGACCTGTGCGACGACCTGGAGACGGGCCGTTGGCCCCAGCCCGTGTGCACGGCCGAGGAGATGGCCCTCCGCCTCGCCCTGTCGGACGCCCGCGCCGACCGGGAGGGGGACGCGGACGGGACGCTGCCCGTCCACCCCGACGACCACGATTACGACCTGTGCGTCGAGATGTTCTTCCAGGACGACGACGTGCTGCTCCTCTACGACGTCGGCTTCGACGGCATAGAGGACCCCGACGACGCCACCAACCGGCAGTTGCGGATGGGTGACCTCCGGCCGGCCGCCTGGTTCGAGCCGTACCTCAATGTGGAACCCCGCCTCCCCCGCTCCGCACTGCGCACGCCCTGATCCGCAGGCGCAGGCGCAGGCGCAGGTTCGGTTCCGCTTCCGGCTGCGGGCTCCGGCGGAGGCGTCACCCCGCTGTTGTCGGGACCTCGACGCGCGGGGCGGATCAGGTCGGAAACTGACCTGATCCACCTCTAGCCTCGTGCCGGACACGCGTTCCCCACCGGAGGGGAGGCCCGGACGCCCGAGCAGCCGATCCAGCGGGCGGGTTCGACGGCGGCCTGCCCGAGGCGCACACGGCGGCCACGGTCCGCACCGACGAGAGCCCGCCGAACGGCCCGCGCGCCCCGGACGCCCGAGCCGACGGCGTCTCGCACGGACGTTACCCTCCCCCTCCCCGACGCGGTCCCCGTCCGCCGATCCCGGAACCACGGAGACCTCATGCCCGCCACCCCGCGTCCACGAACGGATGCCTCCGGTCCGCCGCCCGCCGGGAAGCCGCCCGCCGTGCTCGGCGACCGCGCGCTCAACCGAGCCACCCTCGCCCGTCAACTGCTCCTCGACCGTGCCGACCTGCCCGTCCTCGACGCGGTCGCCCATCTCGGCGGCCTCCAGGCGCAGGAGCCCCAAGAGCCTTACCCCGGCCTCTGGTCGCGGCTGCGCGCCTTCGACCCCTCGGTGCTCTCCGGGCTGCTGACCGACCGGAGGGTGGTGCGTACGCACCTGATGCGCCGTACGGTCCACCTCGTCACCGCCGACGACGCGCTCGCCTGGCGGGCCCGCCACGACGCCATGCTGCGCCAGCGCGTACTGGGCGTGTACCGGGACGAACTGGCCGGCATCGATCTCGAGGAACTCGGCGCGGCGGGCCGGGCGCTCATGGCCGACGGCGTACCCCGCTCGATGGGCGAGATCGGCAGGGCCCTGCACACCGCCCGGCCGACCGCGAGCCCCCGGTCGCTCGGGGAGATGGTGGTCGCCGCGCTGCTGCCGGTGGTGCAGACGCCGCCGCGCGGGCTCTGGCGCGCGAAGGGCGGGGTGCGGAACGTCCCCCTGGCCGCATGGCTGGGGCGCGACATCACTCCGCCGTCCGACGACAATTCCGACCCGGTCGGGCAGGCACTGGTCCGGCGCTATCTGGCCGCGTTCGGCCCGGCGGCCTCGGCCGATCTCCGCGCCTGGTGCGGCCTCGCCGGCCTGCCGGCCGCGGTCGCGGCGATGCGCGGCGAACTGATCACCTTCCGGGACGCACGCGGGCGGCTGCTCCTCGACCTTCCCGACGCCCCGCGCCCCGACCCCGACACCCCGGCGCCGGTACGGTTCCTGCCCGCTTTCGACAACGCGATCCTCGGCTACCACGACCGCGGCCGGATCATCGACGACGCCCACCGCGGCCTCTCCGTCGCCGGGGCCCGGGTCGTGCTCGTGGACGGTCGGGTCGCCGCCACCTGGCACGAGACGGACGGCACCGTCACCGTCACTCCGCTCGGCCGCCTCTCCCGCGCCGACCGCGCCGCGGTCGGCGAGGAGGGCCGGGCGCTGGCGTCGTTCCTGTCGGACGGCGAGGCGGCCGCCGGCGCGGACCGGGTACGGATCGCCCCGGCCCCCCGCTGACGTCGAGAGCCGGGGCCGGTCCGTGATGCCGCTCGAACGCGAGGGCGGGCAGGCGCAGTTCATCGTCCATGACCACGCGCCCACGCCCCGGGGCGGAACTCTCGAACCTCTGCTGCTCTGGCTGCGGGCCCACCTCGCGGACGATCTCACCCTCGCCTGCATCGCTGAGCAGGCGGGTATGAGCACCCGGAGCCTGATCCGCCGGTTCCGCGAGCAGACGGGCACCACGCCCCTCCAGTGGCTCCACCGCGCCCGCATCAGGCAGGCCCAGCACCTGCTCGACTCCACCCGGCTCACCGTCGAACGGATCGGCACCCAGGTCGGCTTCGGATCGCCGACCGCGTTCCGCGACCGCTTCAAGAAGACGACCGGCGTCAGCCCGCACAGCTACCGCCGGTCCTTCGGACGCGGGACGGACCCCTCGGCGGACGGGGCGCGGCGCGGCCGGACGGTAGCCGGACGCGCGACGCGGGCACCGGTCGCCGGTCGGAGGCCGTTCAGGTGCGGCGGTCAACGCCGGATGCCGACTGCCGAAGCGCCGGAGACGAACGGGGATCGGGGGCCGTCACGGAGGCTCGTACGACCGGCGGTCGAACTGTCGGACTGTCGGGCGGCCGGACCGGTCCGCACCGGCTCCGCCGGTACAGCAACTCTGGTACAGCAGCTCCGCAGCACGGCGGCTTCGCCCGGACCGTTGCCCGGACAGACGTTCGTTCGAGGGCTCGAACTCCAATCAATGCACCGTTCTGCGTGTTATTTGCCGGATTTCGCTGCATTTGACCCTTAGGTTGTGGGACGACTCCACTCGGGTGGCGTTCCGCGTCACCTCCTCAGACACCCCAACCCGGCGGGCGCCGTCCCTCCGCGCACCGTCGTCGCTGACGGGCGGCGGCAGCGACGGGGCGCGGCCGGGCCCAGGAAAGGCAGAGCAGGTGAACGTGGCCGGCGTCATCATCTCCGCAGTTGTCGCGCTGCTGACGACCGCGGCGGTCGTCGCGGGGGTCCGCAGATTCGGCCCCGGCCGGCTGCTCCCGGACCACCCGGGGGCGCGCCGCAAGGCCGTCCCGTGCGGCGCGCCCGTCGTGCTGGTGACCACCGTCGTGCTCCTGGTGGGCACGCCGCTCGGCCTGCCCGAACCGGGCGTACGGGTCCGGTGCCTGCTCGCCGCCGCGTGTGTGATCGCGGTGCTCGGCCAGGTGCACGACGTGAAGCCGGTCGGCCCCGTGCCCAGGCTGGTGGTCACCGGTGTGGCCTCGGTGATCGTCGCCGCGACCTCCGGGCTGTCCCCGGTGATCGCCCTGCTGGCCGCTCTGCTGATCACGCTCCTCACCAACGGCTTCGCGCTGCTGGAGGGTTCGGACGGAGCGACCGGAACGGTGGCGGTGGTGACGGGCCTGGGGCTGTTCGTCTGCGCTCTTGTCGACGGCAGCACGGGTCCGCTCGTCCTGCTCGTCGTACTCGTCGCCGCGCTCGGCGGGTTCCTCGTGCGCAACTGGCAGCCCGCACACGCCGCTCTCGGCGAATGCGGCGCGCTCTTCGCGGGGTTCCTGCTCGCCGGCTCCGCCGTGCTGCTGCTCGCGCAGGCCCCCGACGGGAACGCCGCCTGGACGGCACTGCCGCTCTTCCTGCTGGTGGCCCTGGCGGACGTGGTGCTGGTCGCGGCGTCCCGGCGGCGGGCCGGCCGGCCGCTGCTCGTCCCCGCGCCCGACCATCTTGTGCACCGCCTCCGCAGGCTGCGGCTGACCCAGCGGGGGACGGCGGTCGCCCTGGCCGCCGTCGCGGCACTCGGCGGCCTCTCGGCCGTGCTGATCCACACCGGAGTGTTGCACCCCCTCACCGGGTTCGTCCCGGCCGTGGCGGTGGCAGTCGCGGTGGCCGGTTTGCTCCGTGTGCCCGTACACGGCCCGGCGCAGGCCGGTACCGGAACGCGCGGCAGGCCCTTCCCGCCCCCCGCCGCCGGGAGGCGGCGCACGGCCCCGCCCGCGCCTGCCGGGACGCGGCGCAAGACCGCACCCGTGCCTGCCGGGACGCGCCGCAAGACCGCACCTGTGCCGAGCAGCATCGGTCTTCCGTCCCCCGCCACAGGGGCGCGCAGACCGGTTCAGGCGACGGTGACGCATCGGCCCGTCCGGGCCCCCGGCACCGACAGCGACGTTTCGGTGGGCGGCGCGCCGAGGGTCGGCGCCCGTCGGGCCGCTCCCGGTCCCGCGCGCCCGTCCGCCGCCCCGGCCCGGCCGTCCGCCGCCCCGAACGTCGCGGGGGCGGGCACCACGGGGAAGGGTGATGCTCCGACGAGGGCCGCGGAGGTGCGCGGTGCGGAGGTGCACGGTGCGCGTACGAGAGGCGCGGAGCCCAGCGGTACGGAAACGGGTGGTACGTGGACCGGGTGCGCGGCCGTGACGAGCGGCGCCGGCAAGACGCGGGCCGTGGCCCGGGAATCGGGCGCGGCGAGCGGTGCCGTGACGAGTGGAGCCGCCAGGGCAGCGTCAGTTCCGGGTGGCTCGGCGAGGGTGGCGGCCGTTGCGGGTTCGGCGCGGGTGGCTGCGGGTGCGCGAGGCACCGCCCGGACGGCGGCCGGCACGAAGACCGCTGCCGGAACGGAGACTGCGGGCACAACCGGAGCGGAGGAGTCGGGCAAGGCCGCTGCGGGAACCGGTCGGCGGGCTGCTCCGAAGGCCCCCGCCGCATCCACTGCTGCCGCGGTCCCCGTGGGCAGGGCCGACGCCGGCGCGACGGACATGACGGGGGAGGTGCCCGCGACGGATGCCAGGGCACAAGGCTCCGATGCCACGGAGGGCGGGACGGCCACCGAGAAGGCGGCGAAGCCCCGGACCGCGCCGAAGTCCCGTAAGCCGCAGAAGGCACCGCGACCCGGCACGACACGGTCCCCGCGCCCGTTGTCCGTGCCTGAGCCCTCCCGGAACACCTCCGGGCAGTCGTCGCCGGGTGCGGGGGGCGGCGGCCAGACCCCGGCTCCGCGTACCGCGCCCCTCCGCGCGGCGGCGGCCGATCGACCGGAAGCCGATCTCACGTCCGGCAGGCACTGAGCTGCGGGCCCACGGCCCCGCAGGGCGGGGAAGGCCGTTCCTCAAGAGCCCTGAAACCTGAAACCCCAAAACCTGAAGCTATCCTCTCAGGCCCACGGGTGACCGATCGTCAGGTTCCACCGCCCGGCCCGGCCGACGAGGCGAGTGGCCGTCAGGGGTGCGACATCCAGCCGCCAGAAGGTCTCCGGTGGCAGGCGAAGGGCGTGCACGACGGCTGCTCGTACGACCGCGGGTTCGGCGACCGCCACGAAGGGCCCGTCCGCAGGATCCGTACGGTCCAGCCATCCGCCGACCCGCGCGACGAGGCCGTTCAGCGACTCCCCGCCGTGTGGCTGTGCGTCCGGGTCCCGCAGCCACACCTCCACGCCCGCCGGATCGGCCTCGGTCACCTCGGACAGCCGGAGTCCGGTCCACCGCCCCATCTCCCATTCCCGCAGCGCCGGTTCGGGCACCGCCTCCAGCCCCAGCGCGGCAGCGGTCGCGCGGCAGCGCCCGGAGAGCCCGCAACGGTGGGCCGCGTCGCTCGGGAGGGCGAGCGCCGCAGCGCGGGCCCGGCGTTCGCCCTCCGGGTCGAGCGGCCCGTCACCGCCGAACCGCGCCTCCCGCAAACCCGCGTTCGTCGCGGGTGAGATCAACGTCACCCGTACCGTCATCGGCCCGACTCCTCTGCTCCCTAACGCCGTTGCCCACCCTGCCGCACGGCGCGGGCGGGGGCCGGGGCGGGGGCGGGACGGGGGTGGGGCGAGGGTGGGACGGGCCATGGCGGCGGGCAGGGCCGGGGCGGTATGGTCAAGGCTCCAAGACGACGGCGCAGATGGAAGTCCGGTGGGAATCCGGCACGGTCGCGCCACTGTGAATCCGCCTCGTGCGGTGAGTCAGACCCAGCGCCGTCGTCCAAGGCACCACGTTCGGGACGCGTGTTCCCTCAGGAGGTTCTGCCATGGCACAGTCCGCCGCACCTGCGACCGGCACAACGGCCATCACCCCCGTCTCCGCGAAGGCCCTCGCCCCGTGGGCCGTCTTCGTCGGAATCCTCATGCTCGTCCTGCTCTACTTCGTGGGCGCGGAGCAGGGGGCCACCTCCCTCTTCTCCGGTGAAGGCGTCCACGAGTGGGTGCACGACGGCCGTCACCTCCTCGGCTTCCCCTGCCACTGACGCGTCGGGGGAGAAGACCGTGAACTCCATATCCGTCAGAGCTCTTCTGGTCCGCGGCATGTTCGCGGGTCTCGTGGCGGGGGCGCTCGCCTTCGCCGTCGCCTACTTCCTGGGCGAGTCCCGGGTGGACGCGGCGATCGCCCTGGAAGAGGGACACAGCCACGCGCACGACCACGGTGCGGCGGGCGAGGAACTCGTCAGCCGCACCATGCAGGCGACCGGTGGCCTCGCCACCGGCGTCCTGGTGTTCGGCGTGGCGATTGGCGGCATCCTCGCACTGGTCGTCGCGTACGCCCTGGGCCGGATCGGCCGGTTCGGCCCCCGGTCCACCGCCGTCCTCGTGGCGACCGGCGGTCTGCTGACCGTCTACGTCGTGCCGTTCCTCAAGTACCCGGCCAACCCGCCGGCCGTCGGAAATCCGGACACCATCGGGCAACGCACCGGGCTGTTCTTCCTGATGATCGCCCTCAGTCTGCTGCTCACGGTGGCGGCCGTCCTCTTCGGCAGACGACTCGCTCCGCGTCTGGGCAACTGGAACGCGACGGTGGCCGCGTCCACCGCCTTCGTGGCCGCCATCACCCTGGCGTACGTCTTCCTGCCGTCGTTCGACGAGGTGGGGGACTTCCCGGCGACCCTCCTGTGGCAGTTCCGGCTCACCACGCTCGCCGTCCAGGCGACGCTCTGGCTGAGCTTCGGGCTGATCTTCGGCTGGCTCACCGACCGGCTCCTCGCGCCGCACCCGGCTGCCTCGGCGAGTGGTGCCGACGCGGCTCCGCGTCCGGCGGGGGTGGTGGGCTGACGCGCGGCGTCCTGCGGGGACGCAGACCCGAGGGGCCGGTACCGGACAGACGGAAGCGGCGCTCCGACGGCACCGGTCCCGCTGTCCGCGTACCGCTCCTCCGACGCCCGTCACTTCTCGGACGTTCGCTACTTCTCCGATGCCCGTCGCGCCACCGTGGCGCGGCGGGCATCGGCGCGACCGGGGGTGACCGGGACTCGCGCAGAAGGGCAAGGGGATCTTCCCGCCCTCGAGTTCGGTAACGGCTCCGAGCGCGAGGCCGCTCCACCCTTCCGGCGATGCGGTTCCGTTGGAGGGACTACAGGGGAGGGGCGGTCAGCGTACGAAGCCGTCCGGGCCCGGTGCCGGCACGCTCACCTGGCTCATGCCTTCAGATCCTCCGCCACGGGCAGGCACTCGGCGAGCAGGTCGACGACGTCGCGCCACGCGCGCTGCGCGTGCCGTGGGTGGTAGCCGACGCCGGGGACTGTGGGGTGGTCGACCGGCGGGTGGTGGAAGGCGTGCAAGGCGCCGCCGTAGACCGTGAGCCGCCAGTCGACGCCCGCGGCCTGCATCTCGGCGGTGAACGCGTTTCGTTGCGCGGGCGACATGATCGGGTCTTCCGACCCGACCCCGGCCCACACCGGGCACCGTATGCGCGCCGCCTCGCCCGGTCGCCCCGTCGTCAGTGCGTTGACCGTCCCGATCGCGCGGAGGCCGACGCCGTCCCGCCCGAGTTCCAGCCCGATGGCGCCCCCGGTGCCGTAACCGACGGCGGCGATCCGGTCGGGGTCGGCCCGCGGTTCGGTGCGCAACACGTCGAGCGCCGCATGGCCGATGCCCCGCATCCGGTCGGGATCCGCGAGCAGTGGCATGCAACGGGCCAGCATCTCCTCGGGGTCACCCAGATAGCGCCCGCCGTGAAGGTCGAAGGCCAGCGCCACATATCCCAGCTCGGCGAGTGCGTCGGCCCGGCGACGCTCGACGTCGCTGAGCCCCATGCCCTCCGGTCCGAGCAGCACCGCCGGCCGTCGGCCGACACCGGCCGGGAGCGCGAGGTACCCGATCATCGTCAAACCGTCGGCCGGGTACGCGACCGTACGCGTCGTCATCGTCGTCATGCGTCTGGACCGTAATGAGCGTCGAGGCCGGTCCGGCCGGTGTTCCGCCGCCGGCTGAACAGTTCGGCTGACCAGCGGAAGGGCGGTGCATCCCCGGTCCGGAAGAGGATGCACCGCCCGTGTACCGCTGCTCTCGCGCGCCTGCCCCCCGTGCCGCTCATGCCGCGGAGGGTACGGATGCCGCGGGGAAGCCGGGCTGCCGTGGAGGGCGGGCCGCCGCGGATCAGGGAGCGAGCGACTCGAAGTCGCCGTTCAGGGCCGCGGCCATGCGCAGGTGCGGTGCGGCCTCGTCGTGACGCCCCTGGCGTTCCAGAGTGCGGCCGAGCATCAGCCGCGCGTAGTCCTCGACCGGGTCGCGCTCCAGTACCGCCCGCAGTTCGGTCTCGGCCTTGCCGAGCCGGGCGGAGTGATAGTAGGCGCGGGCCAGGAGCAGACGGGGGCCGACCTGCTCAGGGGCCTCACTCACCAGGCCACCGAGAATGCGGGCCGCGGTCAGGTACTCCTTGGCGTCGAAGAACATCTGCGCCCGGTTCCACCGGTCCGCCGCCGTCCCGAACTCGAAGTACTCCTGCTCCATCTGCTCTCTCCTCGTTCCTCAGAGGTGCTGTCCACCCCTTCGGACGCCTCAACCGAGGGTATTGGTTGAATATTCCACTACTTGGGGAGTGTTCGAAGTGTCCGAGGCGCCAACGGTGTCCGGGGTGGCGGCGGTGTGCTGTGGAGGAAGCCCGGCGGGCGCGCGTAGCTCAGGCCTGCGGGTCCGTGCGGGCGGTTCACTCCGTGGGGCGCGGTGGTCGTCCGCCCGCGTCGTCGAGGTCCCCTCGATCTCGGAGAACCGTTGGCCCGGCTCGTGAGCCACGCGCGGTTCGTTATGCGCGAACGTACTCGGGGGGTGGCGATCCGCCACCCCCCGATCACCGCGCTGCGTCCTTCAGCACTGCGGACGGCTGCCGTGGTTCGCGCCGTTCTTGCGGCGGGCCCTCTTCTTACGACGTCGCTTCGAGGACATCGAAACCTCCTCTTTCTGTGACGATTCCACTACCGATGTGAACCAACCACCGGATTGTCGGCTCCAGGAGCCACTAGGGCCCTTACCCGCCACGGCGACGCCTGATACACCACCCGGATGCAGGCGTGTGGCGTGAGCCATGCCATGACGCGTGGGTGCCGCCGCCCGGCCCTACGCCGCGCACCCGCCGGTCGGCCCGCGTCTTGCTGCATCAGGCCCGTCGCTCGGCCCGCACCGGGCCCGATCTCCCCGCCGCTCGATCCCGTGCCGGGTCCTGTTCCCGTCGTGCGATCCCGCATCGGGCCCCTCCCCGCCGCTCCGCCCGCACCGGGCCGTCGCCCGCCGCTCGGCCCGCACCAGGTTCCTTCCCGCCTCTCGACCCCGTACCAGGCCCGCTATCGGCCCCCGTCCCGCTGCGCGATCCACGTCCGGCGTCGGGTACTCGCCCCCCGGCGGCCCCCATGCCGCGCGCACGTCGACGGGTCCCGCACGACGCGCCCCCGACGAACCCCGCACCGCGCGCGCCCCCTGGTCGGAGCGACGCGTCGGCTCCGAGCGCCACGGTTGGTGCATTTTGCCCGCACATGGTTCCGGCACGTCTTCACATATATATAATTGGTATATGCATCAATCGTCGTCCTCCGAGGAGCCCACCGACGAGCAGCGCATCGAATGCGCCGCCCGGGGTCTTCTCCGGAGCATCGGGCGGCTCTCGCAGACCCTCTTCCGCAACGGCGATTTCGGGCTCACCCGCAGTCAGGTGGCCGTGTTGGACGCGTTGGAGGGCGGACCCCTGCGGGTCACCGGACTCGCGGGGCACACGGGGATGGCGCAGCCGCGCGTGACCGTGGTCCTGCAGGGCCTCCAAGAACGCGGCCTGGCGTCGCGCGCCCGGCGCGCCGACGACCGGCGTGTCGTGGAGGCGTCCCTGACGGCTGCCGGGCGTGAGGTTCTCGACGAAGGACGCCGCCGGATGGCCGCCGCGCTGCTGCGTGGCCTGGACGCCGGCGTGGACGACTCCGAGCGCGCCGTCGGCGCTGCACGGGATGCGCTGACCACCCTGCTGAACGCGATGGAACCGGAGAACTGTTGATCACCCCTGGCACCAGGCCGTCGGACACGGCCGCGCGCCGCGCAGCGTTCGAAGCTGCCCCCGCAGCGTTCGAAGCTGCTTCCGCACCGCTCGAACCTGCCCCCGGACCGTTCGAACCCATCCCCGCAGTCGCGCCCGGCCTCCGCCGGGCCGTTGCGCCGCGCCGGGTGGGCGGACCCCGCAGGCGGTGGGACTGGGTGCTCGCCGCCGACCCGGGCCTGGGGCAACTGCAGGCGGGGTGGCGCACCCTCGTCGCGATGGTGACCTCCCTCGCCGTCGGCTACGTGGCGGCGTCGGCCCTCGACGTGCCCGCCATGATCGGCATGATGGTCGGCGGAATGATGGGCCTGATGAGCGCCTTCGCCGTGGCCGAGAACACCTGGCAGCGGCTCGCCCGCGCGATCCTGTGGATGCCCTTCCCCTATGCCGCCGTTCTGTGGGTGGCGGCCGAACTGCACGGCGACAGGGTGCTGGAGATCAGCCTCATGGTCGTGGCCCTGGCGTTCACCTTCTTCCTCGCCCGCTTCGGTCAACTCGCGCTGCTCACCGGCATGATGCTGTTCAACGGCCTGATGGTCGGCATGATGGCCAACATCCCCGCGCCGCTCGTCGGCAAGGCGTTCGCGATCGCGTTGGTCTCCGCCGTGGCGGTACTGCTCACCCGGCTGCTGCTGTGCTACCCGATGCCGCGCGAGGACCTGCTGCGCACCCAGCGGGCCTTCGTGGTGGAGGCGCGCCGGGTGGCGGACGCCGCCGTCGACGCGCTCGACCCCGACGCGGACCAACGGCGGGCCGTGCGCAGGATGGCGCGTTCCCTGCGACGTCTCAACATCACCACCGTCACCATCGACGGCCGGCTCGCCCAGCCCGAGGTCGCCGCCGACCCCGACATGGCCGAGCTGCTCCACCGCCACCTCTTCGACGCCGAACTGGCCCTGCGCGGAATCGGCCGGGCGGTGCAGGAGCTGACGGCCCTCGACGTGCCGCCGCCCCTGCGCCAGGCGCTGGCCGTCGGGCTCGTCGTCGCACGGGACACCCCGCTCGACAGCGCGCAGGGCCTGCGCCCCGCCGCCGAACTCATCCGCCGACGCGCAGACCGGGTGGGGCAACACCCCCGCGGCGGAGGCCACGCGGAGACCGCCGAACTCGCGCACCGTGTGGCCGACCTCCTCGATTCCCTGGCCGGCTCACTCGCGCACTGGCTGTCGCTGGGCTGGAGCTCGCCGTCGGCCCCGGCCAAGGTCCCCTTCCAGCCGACCGTGGCGCTCGAACGCAATCTGCCGGCCGGTTCCGCCGCCGCGACCCAGCGTGTCCTCGCGGAACGCACCGGCACGAGCTGGCGGCGCGCCGTGCCGTTCGTACGCGTACCGCTGCACGCCGGCGTCGCCGCCGCCATCGTCTGCCCGATCACCGACGCCATCGATCCCGGGCGCTTCTACTGGGGCCTGGTCGGCGTGATGATCACCCTGTTCGGCACGAACACCACTCAGGAGCGACTGCGAAAGTTCGGCCACCGGATGGCCGGCACGGTGGCCGGTGCCGTACTCGGCATCCTCCTGCTCCACCTCGTCGGACCCGGCCACGTCCACTGGACGCTCGCCGTCATCGTGGCCGGCCTCGCCTTCGGCGCCTGGGGCATGCAACGGGCGTACGCCATCTGGGTCGTCGGCCTGGTCGTCGCGCTGGTGCAGCTCTACGGGCTCACCACGCCCTACGGCTCCATGGACCACCTGCTCGGCGAGCGGCTGCTCGACAACGGCCTCGGCATACTCGTCGCGACCGCCTGCGCGGCACTGATCTTCCCCCTCTCCAGCCGTCGGATCACGCGGGAGGCGGAGCGCGGGTACGTCTCGGCCGTGGACGACCTCGTCATCCAGCTCGCCACCCGTTGGGACGACCCCGACGCCCCGGTCCGCCTCCGTGGGGCAGCCCGTGCGGTAGACTCGGCACTGTTCCAAGTCGTCAGTCTGGCACGCCCGTTGGTCCGGATGCCGCTCGGTGTACGGGGACGGGGAGCCGACAACCGCACCGCGCTGCTCACCGCCGCCACGGGCCACGCCCGGGCCCTCGCGGCGGCGGCCGACATCGACATCGATTTCGCGCCGCGCCTCGCCGAGCGGTTCGCGCTCATCGCCACCACGCTGACCGGCTCGCTCCGCGCCCTCGACCGTTCGCTCGCCGCGCCCACCCCGGGAGGATGCTGGCAGCGGGTCAGTCCCCTGGTCGAGGAGCTGAAGGCGGAACTGTCCATGGCGCCGCCCGGCCCCCGCGCGGCTCGCGTACGTACCGCCCTGCGGGAGTTGGCCGCGCTGGACGAGACGCTCGCCGGGTACGCGGAGAGCCGCGGCCTGACCGTCCGGACCAGCCCCTCGGAGCCGGTGGCGAGCTCGCCGATGGAGCGCCGCACCCGGGCGCTCGTCGCCGACTGGGCCACCCGGCGGGAGCCCCGGAGCACCACCGGCGGCACCGTCCCCACGCCCGCGGCTCCGTCCGGACCGGTGCTCGCCGCCACCGGCGAAGTCCGGGCCGCCGGGCCGGACGACGCACCCCCGGCCGCCGCGCGACCCGCCACCGCTTCCGCCGCCACCACGTCCGCCGCCACGGTGCGCCCCGCCGCGGTCCCGTCCGGCGGAACCACCGTCGCCGGACGTGTCCGGTGCGCCGAACACCCCGGCGGGTGCGCCGGCTGGGTGACCCTGATCGACGCGCGGGGCAAGCGCGTCGCCGCGGGTCCCGTGCAGGCGGGGCGCTACCGGGTCACCGGCGTACGGCCCGGCAACCACACCCTGATCGTGTCGGCCGCGTCCCACACCCCGCACGCGGAACTCCTGACCGTCCGGCACACCTCGGGACCGGGTCCGATCAGCCACGACCTGCGGCTGTGAGGCGGGGCACGGACCGTGGCCGGCGGCCATGACGGGGCCTGGCCGCCGCGACCGTCACGCGCCGCCGGCCCCGACGTCTCCTACTGGGACGGCAGGGCCTCGCGCATCGCGCGGGCGGTGGCGGTCGCGTCGTAGTCCTCGGGTACGCCCTCGACCAGGATGATGTCGCCCTCGATGTGCCGTGAGCGCAGGGGGGCGATCTCCCGGTACGCGGGGAGTCCCACCAGGCCCGCGCCTCGGCGATGCCGGGGAAGCCGATCACCACGAGGTGCCCGGGCCAGCTTCCCTCCTTGACCTCGTGCTGCGCGCCGTGCACGAGGAAACGGCCGCCGAACGGCTCGAAGGTGGCGGTGACGCGCTCGATGTACTCGATGATGTCGGGGGCCGGGGCGGCATCTCGCAGGTGTGCGACGGCGTAGGCGGGCATGGTGTCCTTCTTCCGGCGGATCGGGCTCCGTACGCCGCCGACCCTCGCACACGGAGTCGACGCGGGACGACGCTTCCCCGGACGATGCCCGAACCTCGTGGCGAGATCCGGTGCCCGGCTCGCACCAGGGTGTGCCGGGTGCGTCTCACGGTGCCGGCGGGTTTCCGTGTACGCGCCGTTCACGGCGGGGCGTCCTCCCCGTGCCGCTCGTCCGTCCCCTTCCGGCCGTCGTCCTGTCCACCGGCGGCGAGCCGTGTCGCCGGGGGGAGCGGCGCGCGTACGGGGCCGGCCGCGAACGCCTGGATCACGTATCCGGCGAACCGCCGGGACGCCCGCACCCGGGCCTCCGGCGAGGCGGCGCGGATCCCCTTATTGGCCATGATCATGATGACCAGGTCGTCCAGGACGAAGTCGCCCCGCAGCCGCCGCGCGGCCTTGGCCCGCTCCGCCAGCCCGGCGACCGCCTTCAAGGTGTACGTGCGCCCCTCGGCCATGTCCGTCGTCCCCGGGAACGTCGACATGAAGGCCTCGGTGAACCCCCGGTCCCGCGCGTGCAGCTCGCAGATCTGTTCGATCACCCCGCACAGGCCCCGCCACGGGTCGTCGTCGGCGCACCCCTCGTCGACGATCCTGCGGCACGCGCGCAGTTGGTCCGCGAATGCCTCCGTCACCAGATCCTGCTTGGCCGGAAAGCGCCGGTACAGGGTTGCCGGCCCCACTCCCGCCCGCCGGGCGATCTCCCGCATCGGCACGTCCAGGCCGTCGGCGGAGAACAACTCGCGGGCCGCGTCCAGGATGCGTTCGCGGTTGTCCAGGGCGTCGGAGCGCAGGGGCTGAGGCAAAGAGGCGGTCACCACTCTCACTTTAGCCAAGTGGACGGGGGCGTCCGTTAACGTCCGGAACGGCGGGGCGAGCCGGATGCGCCTCACGCGCAGAAGCACCGGATGCACCGATGCACCGAACGCACCTGAAAGCACCGGGCGCACCGGACGCGGCCCGGTGACGAACCGCCCCCGCAGCCGCCGCCCCGGTCGCGAGCCCGGTCCCGGCGGCCCACGGCGGCGGTGCCCCTGGCGGCTTACCGACGACGGCGCGCGCCGACCGAGGACGGCGGCGCCTGGCCGTACCCGCACGGAAGAACGTGGAGATGACAGTGAAGGCAATCGCGATCCAGACGTTCGGCGGTCCCGAAGGGCTCGCCGTGATCGACCTCCCGGCACCGGTTCCCGCCGCCGGGCAGGTGGTGATCGCCACCGAGGCGGTCGGCGTCGGCGGGGCCGACGCCCTGATCCGGAGCGGCGCGCTGGCCGCCTACGGGTTCGGTCCCGGTCACATCCCGGGCGGCGAGGTGGCGGGTACCGTGACCGCGGTCGGTGACGGTGTCGACGCGTCGTGGATCGGCCGACGGGTGTGGGCGTTCACCGGCAGCGGAGGCGGATACGTCGAGCAGGCACGCGCCCGGGTCATGGACATCGTCCCCCTGCCCCCCGCCCTGTCCGCGACGGACGCGGTGACGCTCGGCAGCTCGGCCGCGGTGGCCCACTTCGGGCTGCGGCACGCCCGTCTCGCACCGGGGGAGACGGTCCTGGTGCGAGGGGCGGCCGGGAGCATCGGGATCATGACCGTGCAACTCGCGGTACGGGCCGGCGCGTCCGCGGTGGCGGTTACGACCTCATCGGCAGCCCGTGGGGAGCAGTTGCGCCGACTCGGCGCGACCCACGTGCTGGACCGGGCAGGCGGAGGCGGGGAAGGCGCACCCGCCACGTTCGACGTCATCATCGACGTCGTGGCCGGCCCCGATCTGTCGGCGTTCTTCGACCGGCTCGCCCCGAACGGCCGGATGGTCGCCGTGGGCGCCGTCGGCGGCCGGCCGCCCGCCGACTTCGGCACCCGGATGATGGCCGCGTTCCAGAAGTCGATGTCCTTCGCGACCTTCAGCGCCGCCACCGTCGCCCCGGAGGAGCTCCGCGCCGTCCGCGCCGAGCAGTTCGCCGCGGCTGTCCGGGGCGAGATCGAGACGGTGGTGCACGACGTGCTGCCGCTGCACGAAGCGGCGCGCGCCCACAGGAGGATGGACGACGGCGAGGTCTTCGGCCGCCTCGTGCTGACGCCGTAGCCCGTTGCCCCACCGAACGGGCCCTCGTTGTCCTCGGGGGCCGGTACGAACCCGCCCGCGCGGATCGGGCGTGCCCGGCGCAAGCGCGGCGGGCGATGTGGAACCATGGGGCGCATGGACACGATCTCCTCCGTCGAGCTTGCCGCACAGCGGCAGCGGACCGCCGATGCCGCCGCGGAAGCGGCGCGCAATGATGTCGAACTCGAAGCGGTCGCCGCCGTCCGTGAGGGCGAGCCCGTGGAGGAGGTCTCCGAGGCCGCGGGCATCGAGAGCGACGAACTGGCGCGCCTGGAGCGCACCGCTGGGGACGTCCCGCCCGCCTGACCCTGTCTCTCCGGTGACTCCGCCTCCCGGGTAGCGCCGTTCTCCGCCTCGGCCCGGGCGGGCGCCCGGCCCCGCCGCCGCGCACTTCCGCCGAGCGGTTCGGCCCCGGAAGCGGAGGACGCATCACGCCCCCGGGACCGGGACCGGGCAGGTTCGTCGGGATCATCGGGTGACCGCAGATCCCGACGAACCGGTCACCCTCTCGCCGGTTCGTCAGCCCCCCGGATCGTCAGGCTGCCGGACCGTCCCCGCGTCCGCGCCACCGGACTCCGGGACCACCGGACCCCACCGGGCCGCCGGGCCGTCCGGTCATCGGCTCACCGCTCCGCCCGATCGTCCGTCAGGGCGCCCACGGCGCGTCGACCGACCACGTGGTGTCCTCGGTGAACGTCGCCGGGTTGTCCCACGCGTGACCGCCGCCGGGGGTGGCCAGCCACACCTCGGAGTCGATGTGGCGCAGGTAGCTGCCCGGCAGGTTGGCGCTGGTCAGCCGGACCCCGCCGGAACCGGCGACGGCGCACCAGGTGGCGTCGTCCCGGAACAGGGCCGAGCCGTCGTCGGCGTCGCGGCGGATCCGGAAGTCGCGGTGGCGCAGGAACTCGCCCGGATAGTTCCGTGATGCGAACGAGTAGCAGGTGCCGTTGGCCAGACCGGCCACCACCTTCCAGGTCGCGTCGTTCTTCAGCAGCGCGCTGCTCGCACCGTCGACGACCGCCGTGTAGGCCAGTCCCTGCGAGTGACGCAGGTACTTGTTCGTGTGTCCCGGTGTGGTGACCCGCAGCGAGGTGTACTGGCCGGTGGGCAGGGCGGCCGGCGGTACGCGGTCCTTCGACGCCTGGATCAGCGCCTGGTTGGCGGCCTTGACCCGTGCGGTGTCGACCTTGACCACCTGGCGGTCGTAGGTGAGCAGGCCGTTGGCCTCGTTCTCCACGTCGGTGATCTCCGTGTAGACCGAGGCGGACAGCCCGGCCGGCATCTGGCCCACGCGGATGCCGTCGAGCAGACCCACGAACCGGTTGTTCAGAGCGGCGGTGCCCGCCTGGTCCTCGTAGCTGAAGCCGCCTCCCGGATACCACTCGTGACCGGGGACCTTGTACCCCAGCCCGCCGAACTCGCCGAGGACGGCCGCCCTGGTGGCGGTCGGCGCGGTGTTGCCCGGTCCGACGTAGACGTGGTTGTCGACCACGTCGCCGTTGCCGCCGTCGACGGCTCCGCAGCAGTTGACCCCGCTCATGTTGTCCACCAGCCGGGACGGGTCGTACGCCTTCACCTCGTCGGCGATCCTGGCCTGGTCGTACTGGCCCCAGCCTTCGTTCTGGTTCACCCACAGGATCAGCGAGGGGGAGCTGCGGTGCTGGTCGATGACCGAGCGGTACTCGGCTTCCCACTGCGTGCGGGCCGCCGCGGCGGGCGTCTTGCCGGTGTCCATCGCCGGCATGTCCTGCCACACGAGCAACCCCAGCCTGTCGGCCCAGTAGAACCAGCGCTGCGGCTCCACCTTGATGTGCTTGCGCACCATGTTGAAGCCGAGGTCCTTGTGGGCCTGGAGGTCCGACTTCAGCGCGGCGTCGGTCGGCGCGGTGTAGATGCCGTCCGGCCAGTAGCCCTGGTCGAGGGTGCCGGTCTGGAAGACGAACTTCCCGTTCAGTACGGGGCGCAGGATGTTGTCCACCGTGGCGAGGGCGATGGACCGCATGCCGGCGTAGCTGCCCGCGGAGTCGACCACCGCGGTTCCGTCGAGGAGTTCGGCGCGTACGTCGTACAGGAACGGGTCGTCAGGGCTCCACAGCCGGGGGTTGGGAACGGGGACGGAGAGGTCCGCACCGGGGGCGCCGGTCGCCGTGCCCACCACCGTGCCGCCGGTGGAGACGGTGACCCGGGCGGTCCGGCCGCTTCCGGCCGCGGCCTGTACCTTGACCCGCAGGGCGCCGGCGCCCGGGTTCGGTGTCATGTCCAGGCGGGTGATGTGGGACGCGGCGACGGGCTCCAGCCACACGGTCTGCCAGATGCCGGAGGCGGCGGTGTAGAAGATCCCGCCGCCGGAGTGCGGGTCGACCTCGTTGATCCGCTGCTTGCCCACGGCCTGGCCGCCGGTCTGGGTCGGGTCGTACACGGACACGACGACGGTGTTGGCGCCGCCGTTGAGCTGGGGTGTGATGTCGTAGGAGAAGGCGTCGAAGCCGCCCTTGTGCTCGCCGACCCGGGTGCCGTTGACCCACACGGTGGTCTGCCAGTCGGAGGCGCCGAAGTGCAGTACGGTCCGACGGCCGTTCCAGCCCGTCGGTACGGTGAACGCACGTTTGTACCAGAGCTTGTCATTCTCGGTGATCTTCCGCTTGACGCCGGAGAGCGCGGACTCGGCGGCGAACGGCACCCTGATCTGCTCGGAGAAAGCGGCGGGTTGCCCGGCGTCGCGGCCGGTTACCGCGAAGTCCCAGATGCCGTTGAGATTGGCCCAGTCGGGGCGGGTGAGCTGCGGGCGCGGGTACTCGGGCAGCGGGTTGTCGACGGAGACCTGGTTCGTCCACGGGGTGGTCATGGGGGAGGGCTTCGGCGTCCACGCCGTCACGGCCGCCTGCGAGGGCGCGGTGCCGGCCCCGACCAGGGCGGTGGCGACGAGAGCGAGCAGGCCGGCGGAGGCGGTCAGCCGTCTCCACCAGGACCGCGGTGCGGGTACGCGTGCGGAATGCATCGGTCTGACTCCTTCTCGGCGTGCGGGCGGGCGGGCCGTACGGGTCGGAGCGACTGCCGGAGGTGGTCGTCGGTGCTGGTGTCGGGCCAGTCGCACGAAGCGGGCGCCGTCGTCGCCGACCGGGGCGTCGGTGCCGCGGCCCGTGCCGCAGCGGCGGTCGGGCATGCGGTGCCGGCCATCGCCCCGGGGCCCCTCGGCCGTGGGGCCGGGGGGCGCGACGGCTGACTTTCAACGTTGGAAAATGGTCTCGGCGGTATGACAGCACGCCGGTGCCCGGGTGTCCAGGGGTCGCGCGGCGCCGCGCGGTTCACACGACTGCCACGGTCCCGCGTCGAGGTGCGACCGCGGTGACCGTGCAGGAGTTCGTCGCGGGAGCGTGCGAAAGTAACTGATCCGTTCCCGTGAGTTGCCACCGGCGCACGGCCCCTTCACCATGGAGTGACCTCTTCGCAGGACGCGTCAACAGGCCGCCCGCGGCCCCGGGACGGAAGGGCGGCGCGCATGGCCCGGTACTTCGAGAACAGCACCGACGATCTGGTTCCGGACGCGCTCGCGGGCTTCGCCCGGGCGCACGCCGATGTGGTCGAGCACCACGCGGACAGCGGCTCACTCGTCGCCCGCCACACCGCGGCGGCCCGGCGGGTCGGCCTTCTCTCGGGCGGAGGATCGGGACACGAACCGCTGCACGCGGGCTTCGTCGGCGCCGGCATGCTCGACGCCGCGTGTCCGGGACGGGTCTTCGCCTCCCCGCACAACCGGCAGATCTATCAGGCATCGCTCGCCGTCGCCCGGCCCGAGGGCGTGCTGCACATCGTCAAGAACTACACGGGTGACCGGATCAACTTCGGGATCGCGGCCGAGCGCCTCGCGCACCAGGACGTGGCCTGCGCACGGGTCCTCGTCGACGACGACCTGGCCTCCGACTCCGAGGCCGTCGGCGCCGGCCGCCGCGGGACCGGTGGCACCCTGCTGGTGGAGAAGATCCTCGGCGGTGCCGCGGACACCGGGCTGGGCCTCACCGAACTGGCCGAGCTCGGCGCGGCGGCGGTGCGCCGCTGCCGGACCCTGGCGGTCGCCTCGGCCGCGCACACCGCCCCGACCACCGACGAACCCGCCTTCACGCTCCCGGCCGGGGAACTGGAGTACGGCGTCGGCATCCACGGCGAGCGTGCGAACCGCACCCGGCCGCAGCAGCCGGTGGCCGCCCTGGTCGAGGAGATGACGGACGCCCTGCTGGCGGCGGTGCGTCCCGGGCCCGGCGAGCCCGTGCTGGCGCTCGTCAACGGCCTGGGGGCGGTGACCTCGCTGGAGCTCTACGGCATCTTCGGCGAGCTCGGCCGGGTGCTCGACGCCCGGGGCGTCCACCTCGCCCGGCACCTCGTCGGGGACTACGTCACCGCGCTCGACATGCGCGGCTTCTCGCTCACGCTCCTCGTGGCCGACCCCGCGATGCTGCCCTTCTACGACGCACCGGTCCGGACGGCGGCCCTGCGGTGGTGACCGCCCCCCGCACCGGACCGGGGAACCCCCGCACACTGGAGGACGACGTCATGACCACGGGTGCTTTCGACGGACGGGCCACGAGCGACTGGATGCGGCGGTTCGCCGCCACCGCGTACGCCACCGAGGCAGAGCTGACCGCGCTCGACCAGCAGGCGGGCGACGGTGACTTCGGCGTCAACCTCACCGCCGGCGTGAAGGCGGGCGAACGCCTGCTGGACGCGGACGGCAACCCTGACGGGGGTCCTTCCGCACCGCTCGGCAGCATGGCCGCCGCCTTCCTGGACGAGATCGGCGGCACCAGCGGGCCGCTCTTCGGACTGCTGTTCCAGGCGCTCGCCAGGACCGCGGAGTCGGCGGGCTCCGCCCTGACCGCCGCCGCGCTGGCGACGGGCACGGAGGAGGGGCTCGCCGCGATCCGCCGGGTGGGTGACGCGGCGCCCGGCGACAAGACGCTGGTGGACGCCTTGACGCCCGCCGCCGAGGCGCTGCGCGCCGCACCGGACGGGACCCCGGCCGACCAGGCGCTGGAACGGGCCGCGGAGGCGGCTTGGCAGGGCGTGCGGGACACCGCCGACCTGTCCGCCCGGATGGGGCGGGCGAGCTACCTGGGGGAGCGCGTCACCGGCGTGCCGGACCCGGGCGCGGTGGGCATCGCCCTGTTCTTCGCGTCGGCCGCCGACACGGTCCGCGAGGTCGCTCCGCACCTGCGCTGATCCGGAGCCGGTCCCCGTACGGCGCCCGCTCCGGGCCTGCCCGCTTGCCCGCCGGTCCTCGCCCCGAGCCCCCGCGTCATGCCGGTTCGGGCGCGTCCTCCCCGCCTCCCCCTGCGCCCCCGCCTCCGGCCGCTTCCGCCGACTGCCTGCCGCACGGGCCGGCCCGCCGTCGCCGGCCCGCTCCTGCGCGGCTGCCGGCCGTCCGCCGTTCGCCATCCGTCGTCCCCCTTCCCTCGTCCACCGTCCGCGCGCAGAGCCGGCGGCCCGGTCATTCCGGGCGCTCGACCGTTCCGCCCACATGGGTGCGGGCCCAGGCGGCCACCGCAGGATCGGCCAGGCTCGCCACCCACAGATCGGCGCTGTCCGCGCCGGAGCCGCCGGGACGCGGCCCCGAGCCCAGCACCCGCAGCCCCGCACGGCGCGCGGAGGCGACGCCCACCGCGGTGTCCTCCACGGCGAGCGCGTCCTGCGGCGGGACACCGCAGAGCCGGGCGGCGACGGCGTACACGTCCGGTTCCGGTTTCGGTCGCACCTCGCCGCCGGCCACCACGACGTGGTTGAAGCAGGACAGCAGCCCCGCCCGGTCGAGGCACGACTCCACCATCTCCAGCGGGCAGTTGCTCGCCACCGCGAGCGGCATCCGGCCGGCCGCCGTCCGCACCAGTTCGGGCGCCCCCGGCATGGTGACCGGGTTCTCGTCGACCAGTGCCATGAAGCGGGCGAGCAGCCCTTCGGCCATCTCCTCGGCGAGTTCCGGCTTTCCCGACTCCTCGGCCATGAGCGCGCCGCAGTCGACGTAGTGCACACCCTTGGCCCGTTCGGCGAAACCGGGCGTCGGACGCAGCCCGTAACCGTGGAAGACCTGGTTCCGGGCGTCCTGCCAATGCCGTTCGGTGTCCATCAGCGTCCCGTCGCAGTCGAAGACGATCGCGGAGGGGGTCCAGGTGAAAAGGGGCTGAGAGGTCATGTGTCTGCCGTTCTCGATGAGTTCGCGTACCCGTGCGGTGCGACGGATAGCCAGGCGCGTGCGGGGCCGGTGGGCGGCCCCTTGTGCGGAAGTGGCATGCGGAACTGCGCGTGAGCACGATGCGGGGAAGGACGCGGTGCCGCGGGGGCCGCCGCGTACCGGCGCGGAGTTCGGACGATGTGCGTCGAATCCGGGCGTGCGGAGGAATTTCCACCGTGCGCGGGCCGGAACCCGAAAACATCGTGCTCATTACGTTAATCAGGGGTCGCCGAGCCGTGCAATCACCGATTCGAGTGCTTACCGGCCGTGCGGCGACCCGGCGGACCGCTGCGGCGAGGGCGCGGAAACGATTGGCCGCGGACGGGAACCGTATCGGCCCGACTGTGTTGACCAGCGGCTTTCCGAAGTTCCGGGCCGTGGTGCGGACGGCGCCCCGTCAAGCGTGCCGGGGCCGCGGGGAGAGGTACGACAGGTTCGCGGAAATCACCCGCACGCGCACGCGGTGGAAGGATAATAAAATCCCGTCGCGCCGCTTTCCGAACGCCCGTTTCCCCGGCGTCGGATTTCTTCGGTGCCATGTGGCAGTGCAATTGATCGAAAGTAGAACACACGTGCAAGACAGGGCTCGGGCGACCCGTAAAGCGCTGCTGGAATCGGCGGCGCATCTCTTTGTCGAGCGGGGGTACGCAGGCACCAGCATCAATGACATAAGCGACCATTCCGGCCGGACCAGCGGTGCGATCTATTTCCACTACTCCAGCAAGGAGAAGCTCGCCCTCGCCGTCGTCCGCGCGCAGTTCGCCACCTGGCCCCAGCTCGCCGCCCCCTACACCGCGCGGGACGTCCCCCCGCTGGAGCGGCTGGTCGCTCTCAGCTACGGAGTGGGGCAGGCCCTCCGCGAGGACGTGGTGGCGCGGGCCGGGGCGCTGCTCTGGGCCGAGCGGCGCTCCATCGACGCGGCCGTGCCCACCCCGTTCGACTCCTGGGCCGTGGCGGCCACCCGGCTCCTCGCCGAGGCCCGGGGCCGCGGCGAACTCGCCGACGGCGTCGAACCCGCGGGTACCGCGACCACCCTGGTGTGCTCCTTCTTCGGGCTGTGCACCCTCAACGACGAGGTGACGGACCGCCGGGACTGGGCCACCCGGCTCGACGAGTGGTGGGTCCTGGTCCTGAACTCGCTCCAGGCGCACCCCGCCCCGGAGGCGCTGGTGGCCCGCGCCAGGGCCCGGCTCGCCGGCACGGGCGATCGTCGCGTCCCGGTCCGGGAACCGGTCGGCGCCCCCGCGCGGTGACGGCGCGAGCCCGTCGGGCGGACCGGCGGGACGCAGACGTCCGGGGCGGTGAGGCGGCGGTCGCGGGGTAGTCGGAGGTCACCCGGGCGGTACATCGGCCGCCCGCCCCGATCCCCGTCGTCCCGAGGAGCACCATGTTCACCTTCAGCGCGTTGTCCCGTCGGCTGCAGCGCAGTGCGCGCAAGGTGTTCGGATGGGAGCGCCTGCGGCCGGAGCAGTTGCGGGCCATGAAGGCGGTCATGGAACGCCACGACACCCTTGTGGTGATGCCGACCGGCGCCGGGAAGTCCGCGGTGTACCAGGTGCCCGGGGTGCTGCTGTCCGGTCCCACCGTCGTCGTCTCCCCGCTCATCGCCCTCCAGCGGGACCAGGTGAGCGGCCTGCTGAGACGGGCCGGGGCGGACGCGGCGGCGGTGAACTCCACCCAGAGCCGCGACGAGAACGACGCGGTCTGGGACCGGATCAGCGACGGGGACGTCGACTTCGTCTTCCTCGCCCCGGAGCAGCTCGCCAAGGACGAGGTGGTCGAGCAGCTCGCGGCGGCGCGTCCCGCGCTGTTCGTCGTGGACGAAGCGCAGTGCGTGTCCAACTGGGGCCACGACTTCCGTCCCGAATACCTCCGGCTGGGGCAGGTCATCGACCGGATCGGGCGTCCGCCGGTGCTCGCCCTCACGGCGAGCGCCGCCGCCCCGGTCCGCGCGGACATCGTCCAGCGGCTCGGCATGCGCGACGTGCGGGAGGTGGTCACCGGCTTCGACCGGCCCAACATCCACCTGGAGGTGATTCCCTTCCAGAAGGCGGCGGTCAAACGCCGCGCGGTGGTCGAACGGGCCGCCGCCGAGCCGAAGCCCGGACTGGTCTACGCGGCGACCCGCAAGGAGGCCGAGGAGTACGCCCGTGAGCTCGACGACCTCGGGCTGGACGTGGCGGCGTACCACGCGGGTCTGCCCGCCAAGGAGCGCGGCGCGGTCCACGACCGCTTCCTCGCCGGGGAGCTGGACGTCGTGGTGGCCACCTCCGCCTTCGGGATGGGCATCGACAAGCCGGACGTACGGTTCGTGCTGCACGCCTCGGTGCCCGGCTCGCTGGACGCCTACTACCAGGAGATAGGCCGGGCCGGACGCGACGGCCAACCGGCTCGGGCGATCCTGGCGTACCGCGCGCAGGACCTCGGCATGCAGCGGTTCTTCGCCGCCGGCCGCCCCGACCCGGACACCGTCTCACGGGTCGCGGACACGCTGGAGGAGCACACGGGTCCGGTCCGGCCCAGCGATCTGCGCAACGAGACCGGGCTGACGGCCAGCCGGCTGACGGCCGTCGTCAATCTGCTGGAACAGGTCGAGGCGGTGCGTACCACGGAGTCCGGGGACCTGGAGACCACCGGAACCGCCGACGCGGCCGAGGCCGCCCGCAAGGCGGTCGAACTCGGCGACGCGCACCAGCAGTTGGAGCGTTCACGGGTCGACATGATGCGCGGCTACGCGGAGCACACCGGCTGCCGGCGCCGCTTCCTGCTCGGCTACTTCGGTCAGCAGGCGGAGGACGAGGGGTCCTGCGGTTCCTGCGACCGGTGCGAGGCGGCCGAGCTGACGCGCGACGGCGCCGCGAAGGCGGCGGTGGAGGTGCTGGCAGGCACCGGCGGCCCGGTCGCCCCGCAGGACGAGCCCGGCGCCGACGCCGCCGCGCATCCCTTCCAGCCCGGCGCCCGCGTCCGGCACGGGCAGTGGGGCGACGGCTCGGTGATGAGCCAGGACGGCCGCCGTCTGACGGTGCTCTTCGAGACGGTCGGCTACCGCACGCTGTCGCTGGACGTCGTGGAGCGGAACGGCGTGCTGACCGTGTCCTGACGCGGCGCCGGAGAAGGCGCACGGGGCCGGACCACCGGCCGGCACGAAGCGACGTCACGGCGCCGCCGCCCGTGTGCCCGTGGCGTGCGGGATGAGGAGAAAATCGGGGGGGCATGGAGAAACATGTACGGGGCAGGAGGAGTTCGCAACCGCTTCTGCGACGATTGGGTGGATCATGCTGGTGCCGAGCCCGGAGAGAATCCGTACCCTGCTGACCCGTTACAACGAAGTGCAGCTGCGCCACTCGCAGTCCTCCACCTACGAGTTGCAGCGGCAGCTGGAAGACGTCACGTACACCTTGTGCGTCAGCACCGCCACCCGCACGGTCCAGGACGCGTTGCTCGCCGCCGACGCCATCCTGCGCCGGGCGACGCTCGCGGACGGGCAGCCGGCCGCGGCCGACGCACCGGCCGGGGCGCCGCGCGTCCGCCAGGAACCGCAGGCCGCCTGACGCGGGCGGACGGCGTCGGAATCCGGACTGTCAGTGCCGTCGGGCGGACTGCGACCGTGTCGCAGACACCCTCTCCGGTGCGCTCCACGTGGACGCGCATCGACCGCCGGCTCCGCGTCCACGCCTCCCACTCCTCCTCGCACCGCCCGCCGATCCGCGGGCGGTGCGAGCAGGCGCAGTGGGCCATGGGCATGCGGTTCCCCGACGACCTGCTGGAGTCGCCGGCCCGCCACGACGGCATCGAGGAGGAGCTCGCCTTCCCCGGCCGTCCGCCCCGCCTCCTGTTCGCCCCGCCTCCCGTCCGCCCATGGACCCGGCTGCCTCCGGACGCGCACGCCCGTGCCGCAGGTCAGCTCTCCGTGGGTGGCCTGCGTGCGGCGTAGAGGCCGCCGGCTGCCGCCAGCAGCATGACGCAGCCCGTGAAGACGAGGCCGGCCTCGCGCAGCCCCAGCCAGGTGGCGAGCGCGCCCACGCCCACCACCGGCACCGAGATGCCGGTGTACGCGACGACGAAGAACGCCGAGATGGTGCCGCCGCGGCGGTGCTCCGGCGCCGCTCCGCCGACCAGCGTCAACGCCGCGCGGAACGCCAGTCCTTGCCCGGTCCCCCCGCACAGCGCGCCGAGCACCAGCAGTGCCAGCGACTCCGTGACCAGCGACGCGGCGACCGCGAGCAGGCCGACGACGAGTACGGCGCAGCCGAGCGGCAGCGCACGGCGTTCGCCGACACGGGGTGTCAGGGACTGACCGGCGGTCGAGGCCAGGAAGACCGAGAACACGACCGCGCCGGTGACGGCGAGGTTGTCCACGTGCAGCGTCCGGGCGACGAAGCTCGGGGCCACCGCGGTGAAGAGCCCGAGGAGCGAGAAGCCCGCGAAGGCCGCCAGGGCGGCGGGGACGAAGACGCCCTTCACCTCCGTCGGCACCGCGAGCCCCTGCGGCCTCAGCCGCGCCCGGGGCCGGGCGTCGGAGACCGTCTCCGGCACGTAGCACAGGACGCCGAACGCCCCGGCCACCAGAACGAGATGGATCCAGAACGGCAGCGTCAGCGGCCACCGGGTGTACTCCGCGAGGAGCCCGCAGAGCAGCGGCCCGCAACCGAGGCCGCCCATGTTCGCCGCGGTGGCCGCGAACCCGGCGCGGCCCTTCTGGCCGGGGCCGGCCAACTCGATGACGGCGGCGGTGGCGGCGCCGCTCAGCAGCCCTGCCGCACACCCCGACAGCAGCCGCCCCGCGAACAGCAGCGGCAGCCCCCGCTCCAGCAGGAAGCACCCGGCGCTGGCCGCGGACAGCAGCATCGCCGCCATCAGCACCGGCCTGCGGCCCACCGTGTCGGAGTGGTTGCCCGCCACCAGCAGAACGGCGATGACCGCCACCGCGTACACGGCGAAGACGACGGTCACCATCAGCTCGGAGAACCCGATCTGCTCCTGGTAGAGGCCGTACAGCGGGGTGGGCAGGGTGGTCCCGGCCATACCGACGGCGAAGACCAGGGCCGCCGCCACGTACCCCGGCCGCCGTCCCGCGCGCGGGCGTGTCGCGCCCTCATGAACGATCACGCCCGTCACCCTACGATCGGCCGGGCGCCGCCCGCGCCACCCCCGCGGCGCGGCGCGGAACCGGGAACCGCGTTTCAGGGGCCCGGCCCCGGCGCGGTTGTCACGGCTGCGAGACTTCCCGCATGGACGAGGGGCGCGAGTCATGGTGGGAGAAGGACGCGATGACGGTCGAGATCGTCTTCGCCCTGGTGACCGCCGGCGTGCTGGCCGCCGCGGTCTTCGCCGTCCCGCTCGCCGTCACCCTCGTCCTCGGCCTCTCCGGCCCGGTGTCCACCAGGGTGCTGACCGGTGGAGCCGTGGTCGGCGGGGCGGCCGGTACATGGCGGCTGGTGCGGGTGCTGTACCGCTTCGACAGGGAGCGCCGCAAGGGCCATTGAGCATGTGGAGCGGACCGCCGCGCCGACGGTGTTCTGCCTGCCGTGTCCTCACGCCGTCGGGGCCAGGTCGCCGAGCAGCCGGCGGGTCTCCAGCAGCAGCTCGCCGCCGACGGCCGCCGCGGTGCCCTCCTGCTGCCGGAAGGAGTCGGTGAGCGCGTCCAGGTCGGCCCACGCCTGCTTGAACGCGGCCTCCCGGCGTTCGCGTGCCGGACCGTCGGCGGGGGAGGGCGTCAGCAGTTGGATCTCCTCGGCGCAGACCCGCGCCGCCTGTTCCAGTACGTCGGACAGGGCGCGCAGGAAGCGCGGCGAGGGCTCCGGCAGCCCTTCTCCGTCGCCCATGCCGTTCAGGGTGCGCGCGACGGCGAGTACCCGGGTCACCACCCGGCCCCACCTCATGTCCTCGGCGATCGGGGGCGGCGGCGGACCGGTACGGCGCAGCCGGCCGCCCGGATTCCAGCGGGAGCCCTCGGTGGCCCAGGTCCGGGCGTCGCTGACGCCCTGGAGGGACAGCGTCAGCCGGGACGCCCTGGAGTGCCATCCCTCCGTCTTCTCCAGTCCGTCGGCCTCGCGCAGCCCGGCCGCCATGCCGTCCAGCAGTTCGGCGGACGCCTCCGCGATGTGGACCAGCCGCTCCCGGACGCTCCGCAGATGGACCGGCGGCAGCACCAGCGCGTTGACCGCGATGCCGACGCCGGCGCCGATCAGCGTCTCCAGCAACCGGTGCCCGACCGTCGAGGCGGTCGACGAACCGCCCGTGATGACGAAGAGCGCCGTGGTGGCGCCGTAGAGGCCCTGACTGCCGAACCGGCGGTAGTTCCCGAGCAGCAGCATGAACGGCAGGGTGAGCAGCATGGCCGGCATCGTCATGTCGCGGGTCGCCTCCATGGCCACCGAGGCCCACACGGTGCCGAGGGCGATGACGGCGAACTGCTGGGCGCCCGTGCGCAGGGACTGGTAGACCGTGCTGCCGACCAGGGCGATGGCGGTCCACGGCGCGAGCAGGGCCATCGGGGCCTGGAGCCACCAGCCCGTCAGCGCCCACGCCGCGATGGCCGCGGCCGCGGCCTTGAGCGACTGGACGAGGGTGTCCCGCTCGGGCCCCGCCTGCTCGAAGGCGTTGTGGACGGACAGCCGGACCGCCGACCACTCCCGCCCGGCCCATCGGACGGCTGCCGGCCATTTCTCCGTTCCTGCCAACCCGTTCACTCCCCTCACGGCGGGACCCGCCCGCGTCGACTGCTTTCTGCTCCCGCAGGTGCCCCGGAGGCGCGGGGGTATCCACGGGAGTGCGAAGGAGACACGGGTGGACGGGGACGTGTGCCCGGTCGGGCCGGGCGTGGCAACGGGACGGTGGTGCGCGGGCGGAGGCGGTGCCGGGGCCCCGCCCGTGCCCCGGAACTCAGCCCAGGCGCCAGGTCTGGTTGACGCCGCCGTGGCAGTCGAAGAGGACCGTGGGGGTGCCGTTCGCCGTTCCGCCCGCCTGCGCGTCGACGCACTTGGTGGCGATCCTGGCGACCAGGTCCTCGGTGGAGTTGAGGTAGAACTGCTGGGCGGGGTTCCCGCTGCAGTGGGCGACCTGGATGACGGTGTTGTTCTCCTTCGCGCCCCAGGCCACGTCCATGCAGAGGTTCACGGACCGGACGGTGCCGTCCGGGCGGAAGTCCCACTTCTGGTTGGCGGAGCCGTCGCAGGTCCACAGGAAGAGCTGGGTGCCGTCCGAACCGGCGCCCGCGCTCAGGCACTTGCCCGACGCGTTCACCAGGGGCCGCCCCGCGACGGTGGCGGCCGGCGCGGTCGTCCTGCGGGTGCCCGTGGTCGCCGCGCTCTTCTTCGGTGGGGTGACGATCCCGGACTCCTTCTTCTTCTCCGCCGCAGCTTGCTGACGAGGCGTCGGCGGGGCGGAGGGGGCATGGGCGGCCTCCCTCTTCTCCGACTTCTCGGGACTGGCCGACGGCGACGGTGAGGGCGACGGGGACGGGGAGGCCGACGTGGGCGCGTAGACGTCCGGGGCCGCCGGAAGGGGATCGTCCAGCACCGTGCCGGAACCGGTCCGTTCGGTGGCGAGGGTCTTCTCCTCGTCGTCACCGGACGCGATCAGGAACGGCACGGCGATCAGCAGTGCGCCGGCGATCGCCGCCGCCGCGAGCAAGGGCTTCTTCGGACGCCCCGAACCCGGCCCCTCCTCACCCCCGGTCCCGGCCGCGGTGTCCGTATCCGTACCAGCTCCCGCACCCGCTCCCGGGTCCGCGGCGGGGACGGTCGCGGTGTCCGCCCCGGCGGTCCCGCCGGCGGCCTGCCGGCGTTCCCACCGGGACCGGCGCGGGACGGCCGCCGCCGGTCCCGGACCGGTGTCCGCCGCCGCGCCCGCGGTGGCGGAGGCTGCTTCCGGTTCCGTCTCCGGTTCCGCGCCGGGCTCCGCCCGCGACCCGGTGCCCCCGGCCCCTGTCACGGCCGCTGCGGTTCCGGTTCCTGACGCCGCCCCACCGACCGTTCTCGCCGCCGTTCCGCCGGTGCGCGGTGTTGCCCAGGAGGGCGCCGACGACTCGTCGGGTGGCGTGGAAGCCACCGGCACCGTCGGCGGGGCCGACGGCCCGGCAGCGTCCCCGGCAGTGTCCGACCCTGACCGGGCGACCTCCGCTTCCCGTTCCGGTGCGGGGGGTGCGGACGGGCGGGCGGGGGCGAGCGCGGCCGCGGACGGGTCCTCGCCGGGGGCTTCCGGCAGAGCGGTGGCCCGGCGCACCCGCGGCGGCGGGGCGGAACCCTGGTGGGGTGACATGGATGTCCCTTCGGTTCAGTGGGTGGGGGACCCGATGGGCCCGGAGCAGCGGTGCGGCCACGGTCTGTGTGCCGGGCCGTCGGGCCGCGTCGGAGGCCGTGCGGACAGGGCCGCGTCCAGGCGTGCCAGCGTCGCCAGGTCGCCCGCGCCCAGAGGGCCCTGGAGAAGAGGGACGCCGGGACGCGGGGGCGGCAGTTCGGCCAGCAGCACCAGCGGACCCGTGCCGTCGCCGTGCGGAGCACGGACGTCCAGGACGCGGAAGGCCGAACCGGGTGGGAACACCACCTCACCCGCCGCGCCGTCCTGCCCCGGCGCGTCGAGCAGATGCCGCACCCGTCGCCCGGACACCGACCAGACGGCGTACGCGGCCCCCGGCGGGTGAGGGGCCGTCTCACCGGCCACCGGCAGCGCACTCACCGGTTCCGGCGCGAGCAGTACGTCCCCGACGCCGGCGGAGGCCGCGCCGGGCGGCGCTTCCCGTACCACCGCACCCCGGTAGGAGGGGAGCCGCCGCAGGCCCGAGGCGACGCACGCGGCATACGGGAGGAGCGTCCCGTCGCCCGAGCGCAGGGCGCGCCCGAGTGCCTCATGGCTCAGCCCGCCCTCGTCCGTGCGGAGATAGAGCTGCAGGGCGATCAGGTCGGCGCGTGCGGACTCCTGCTCGCTGCCGCGCAGGGCGGGCATGCGCGAGAGGGTCCGGTTCACCGAAGCGCCGTGGCGTTCCCACACGCCGTCCGCCAGCACCCGGAACGCCGCGCGTTCCGCCTCGGTGCTGTGGTGTCCGGGCAGGAACGGCGTCGTTGCCGCCGTGGCCGTCGGAACGACCGGCCGCCGGCCGGAATCGCCGGTCGGCGCTTCGCTCCGGACGGGCGGTTCCGGGCGGACGGGCGGCGGGGCGACGAGGGCGCTGCCCGTGGCCCGGCCGGCCCCGGTGGCCGCCGGGTCCGGTGCGGCGGCCGGGTCCGGGTTGGCGGCCGGGTCCGTTCCGGCCCCCGCATCGGACCGGGTGGACGCGCCCCTGCGCGGGCCGGCGGCGGGTACGCCGTCCACTGTGGTGCCGCCGGGCGGGCCGGAGGCTTCCCGCGCCGTTTCCGGGGCCTCCGGGGGCCGTACGCCCGAGGAGGGCGTGGCCCCGACCAGGCGGGGACGGATGGGCGGGGCGGGCTCCGGCGCCTCCGGGACGGCGGGAACCGCGGGGGCGGGCGGAGCGGTGCCGGGGGAGACGCCGACGGCGGTCCGAACGGGTGGGGAGGCGGGTGCCGGGTCGCCGGCCGTGGGACCGGACGGGGCGTCCGGCCGGTGTTCGGGCCCGGAGGAGGCGTGCGCCTCTGCGCGCGGTTCGGGTCGTGCCTGCGGCCGTTCCGGCACGGATGCCGGTCCGGGCGGCGGTGTGCCGCCCCCGGCGCTCCCGGCGGCGGCCGCTGCTGACGGCGACGGGGCGGGCGTGGAGACGGCGGCCGTGCCGGTGGCCGGCGCGGCCGGTCCCGTGCGCACGGCGGGCCGGGCCGCACTCTCCGCCCGCTCTCCGACGAGGACGGGCCGGGTGGCAGGGGCCGTGGCTCCGGGCCCCGTCCCGGACGGTTGGGGCACCCGCGCGGGAGCCGCCCGAGCCGCTGCCCGCACCGCCGCCCCCGTCGTCCCCGCCGCCCGCACCGCCGCCCCCGCCGGGTGCGGGGAACCAGCGGTGGCCGGGGCGGCCGGGGCGGCGGATGCGGTGGGGCCGGGCCGGCCGGTGCCCGGCGGAGCCGGTGCCGTGGCCGCGACGGGGGCGCCGAAGCGCAGGCTCCGCACCTGGTGCAGACCGGCCAGACGGCGCAGTTCGCGTCCGCCGTCCACGCACACGCCCTGGACGTGCAACCGGGCCCTGGCACACCAGTCGGGACCCGACGCGCCGAGGAGGCGGGCCAGTTCGGGCCAGAGCGTGGCGTCCAGCGGCTCGCCGGGGCGTCCGACCTCGACGGCGGGGCCCTGGGCGGAGACCGGGCGCGCGGCGACCGGCGGCGGTGGACCGCTCCGGCCGCTGATCCACAGGCCGGACCGGGTGACGGTCACCCGCCACCGGTCGGAGAGCCGTACCTCGCCCGACGCCAGGTGGGCACGTCCGGGCAGCGGGGGAGACCAGCGCAGCAGGCGCGGGGCGGGGGCCGGGGCGTCCGCCGCCGGGCGCGGCGCGCAGGCGACGGAGTCCACGTACGGGTGCCAGAGCGGCAGGCCCTCCTCGTCGGCGAGGGTCGCGCGCACCGTCGCCCCACCGGCCGGGCCCTCGGTGAGCAGCGGGAGCCCGGTGTGGACGACGACGTCGCAGCCGAGCGCGTCGGCGAGCGCCTGGCCGACGCCGAGGACGTCCCTGCGTCCGCCGGGCGACACCCGCAGACGGGTGCGGGAGGGGGCGGGCAGGGACGCGACCGCTTCCTGGACGTCGCTCGCCAGCACGTCCTCGCCGTCCGGTACCCCCACCACCACCGTCGGACCGCGCGGGTCGACCGGGACGGCGAAACAGAGGTCGCCCGGACGCGGCGGCCGCGCGTCGCGTGGGCGCACCAGCAGCCCCGCCGGGATGTCTTCGACCAGGCAGCCGCCTGCGGTGGTGCGGACCGTGCGTGTGCCGGGGGTCGTCTGCCAGTCCGGCGCCGGCTGGCGCGGTCCGAGGGCGACCGGCTCCGTGCCGGGTCCGAAGCGGAGCCAGCCCGGTCCACGGGATCCGGCGGCGGGCGGTGCGCCCCCGTCCGCGCGCGGCGCGGCGAACAGGCCGCCGCCCGGCACCATGACGACACCGCCGTCCGGGGCGATCACGTCGAGACCCCAGGCGTCCGCGATCCGGCGGGCGACCGCCGGGCGCCCCGGACGGTCGTGGCCCGCACCGGACATGGCGAGTCGCACGGTGGTGATCTCGTCCTCCCGCAGGTCGTCGAGGAGGCCGCCCAGCCGGGCCCACAGGGCGTCCGCCGAGGAGGCGGGGGGCCCGGTGACCACGGTCACCGTCCCCGCGTCGGCCGCACCGAGGGCCCGCACCAGGTCGTCGATCTCCGCGCGGCCCGGGGTCTCGTCCGCCGCGGTCCTCAGCAGACGGACGCCGCCGTACTCCTCCACCGCCAGCACGTCCCGGAGGGCCGCGGCCCGCGGGCGGTCCGGGCGGCCGGACGCGCGCCCGCGGGCGGGAAGCCAGCGGCTCATCGGGCGCGCTCCGCCCGGCGCACGGTGCGGTCCGTCCGCGTACGCGCTCCGGGGCGCGCGGACGCCGCTCGGCGGGGTGGACGCACCCGGATTCACCTCGGAGTTCGTCGGCGGTCCCCGGCGGGAACACGTATGCGAGTACAGAACCCGTCCGGTCGCAACCGCCAGGGAAATGGCGGCCGTTGTCGCGTGAATGGCAGGTGAACAGGCGGGCCGTCAGATGTGGGCGAACCCGTCGCCGTCGATGCGCAGACGCAGTTCCGGTTCCGTCCCGGGGCCGAAAGTGCCCACCGCGCCGTCCGGTCCTTCGAGCGCGATCCGGATGCCGAGCGCCTCCGCGACGGTGCGGACGGCGGCCGGGCGGTCCGAAGGGGCGTCGAGGGTGCCACCGGACCGCAGGATCAGCAGGCGGAGCCGCAGCAGCGGGGTGAGATCCACCTCCGACACGCCGAGTTCATCCCCGAGCAGCACCGCCTGGGTGCGCTGACCACTCGTCAGCTCGACTCTTAGTGCGTCCAGTTCGGCGAGGGTGACGCTGCCCCCGTGCAGTACCGTGCGGTCGGCCGTCAGGGCGGCCAGCGCCGACAGCGGTCCGCCTCCGGCACCGGACCCGTGCGCCTCGGTTCCGGTTCCGGGGCCCGTGGGGGCGGGCGGCGGCGGGGGCACGGGGGGCTCCGGAGCCGGCGGTGCGGGCTCCGGAGCGATCGTGGGCGCGCCCGTGGGGACGGTGGGTGCGCGGGGTGCCGGTGGCGGAGGTGCGGGCGGCGCGGGGACCGCCGCCGTCTTGACCTGGTCCGGCACCACCACCGCGCCGAGCCGGTCCGCGAAGAGCGCGGCGACGTGCTCCAGCCAGACGGCCGCCTCCGCCGGGTCGAGCCCCGGCCGCACCGAATCGCTCATGTAGCGGCCGGACTTGTCGTTCACGGTCCAGCGCTGCAGCGTCGGGTTCCAGCGGAACTCGCCCGACACCCGGCTGTCGCCCGGCACCGTGCGGCCGGTGCCGGTGAAGTCCGCGCCGATCCCCGTGTGGCCGAGGCCGTCCAGGTGCGCCAGCAGCTTCTCCCGGGTCAGGTCCGGGTCCTTGGCGCGCATCCCGGCGAGCAGCGCGTCGAACTGTTCGGGGGTGACGAGGTCGCTCGGCTTCTCGCTCCCGACGAGAACGCGCAGGTCGGAGGTGACGGTGTAGATCCAGACCGCGTCCCTGTTGCCGCTGATCATCAGGTCCGGGTCGATCTCGTCGAGCGGCGTCCACAGCGGGTTGACGCGTACGTCCCCCTCGGCGTCCTTCTCCTCCTTCTTGACGCGCTTGGGCGGGACCGCGTCGCCGAAGCGGGCCGTCGCCGGGTCCCAGGCGTCCGCCGTCGAACCCTCGTAGTGGTTGCGCCCGACGTAGTGCACCTCCAGGGCCACCGGGGCGTGGGACGGGCCCGCCTCGGAGTTGTACCGGCCGCTCCGGGCCACCTCCACCCGGGTGGAGAAGGCATGGGCGAGCAGCGGCAGCAGCGCCTCCCCGACCGACGTCATCCAGTGGCTCGACCAGTTCTCCACCGTGTGCAGCAGGGAGCGGAGTTCGGCGTCGTCCAGCGGGGCCACGCTGGTGGGGTGGAGCGCCGTCAGTTCCTCGCGCACCGCGGCGTCGTCGAGTGCGCGCGTCGACGCCGGGTCCGTTCCGTGGTGGGCGAGCAGGGCGTCCAGCGCCCGGCGGTCCATCGCGGCGAGACGGGCCGCGAAGCTCCCGTCCGTCGCGGTGAGCCGGAGCTGCCCGAGGACCTGCGGGTCCAGCCGGCCGCCGCTCGCGCGGACGTACCGCGCCACGTGCGCGCGCATGGCCGCCGCCACGGTCACCGACTCCCCGGCCGGGGGAAGCGTCCAGGTGGACAACAGGGCCGCCTGGAAGTCGAGTTGGTCGCGCACCGCCTCCTGGTCGTCCAGCCAGGCGTACGCCTCCGGGGCGGTGCGGGCCAGTTCCGGCAGGGCCCGGCGCACGGTGGCGGGGGAGCCGGCCATGAAGGAGTACAGCAGGCACTCGCCCGTCGCGGGGACGCGCAGCGGCGTGCCCCTGGCGGGGACCGGTGGCGCGACGACCCGCTTCTTCGCCGCGGGCGCGCTCCCGCCCCCGCCGTTGTCGCCCGAGTGGTCGCCGGGGTTGTCGCCGGGTTCCTTGACCTCCGGCCCCTCGGTGCCGTCGGTGTCCGCCGGGTCCCCGGCGGTGGGGAGCGCGGGCACGTGGTCCGTCGCCGGGCCGGCCGGGACGGCGGGCCGGTAGTGACCGTCGTCCAGGCTCAGTACCACCCGTGGCGGCGGGGCGGCGGCCGTGTCGGTGAGGCCGTGGCCGTGCAGCAGGCCGGAGCCGGGCCGGTCGCCGGGGGTGAACTCCTGGACCCTGCCGTCGCCGTCCACGACCGTCACGACGATGCCGAAGCGGCGGGCGGCGAGCAGCGGCAGCAGGTCGGCGGCCGCGTGGTCCCAGGTGCTCGCCGTGTCGTAGTGGCCGGGCCGCAGGATCTGCGCGGCGGCGAGCGCGGCCCGCGCCCGCCGGTTCAGCGGGGCGCCCGGCGGGATCCGCCCGGCGAGCGCGTCGAACTCCCGCCGGTGCGGGGTGCCCACCGCCAGCGCGCCGGTCGGGGTGCCGGCCAGCCCGGCGTCCGTGACCTCCTCCAGGGTGAAGGTGTCCGTGCTGTCCGGGGCCACCAGATCGAGCAGGTCCGGATCGCCCGGATCGGTGAGCTGGTCGGCCAGCAGGCGGCGCAGACGGGCGAAGGTGGCCGCCGGGTCGCTCAGGTCCAGACCGGCGTCCGTGAGGACGCCGGGGGCGACCCGGCCGATCCCCTGCACCAGGGACCGCAGGAACGCGTCGCCGTCCCGCGGCACGTCCCGCAGCCGGTACGTCGCCGGATCGGGGCCGGGCGACACCAGCAGGTCCGTCCCGTCCTCCGCGGTGGTCCGGGTGTACACCGGCGGGGCCGGCGGCTTCGGCGCGGCGGGCGGCCCCGCCGGCGCGACGTGGACGACCTCCGGAGGTTCCCCGACGCCGGCCGCTTCGAGCCGCCGCCGGCCGTCGGCGGTGGCGGCGAGCCGGTGCCAACGGGTCAGCCGGTCGGTCGCCGCCCGTACCCGGTGGTACTCCACGGCGGCCGCCTCCGCCCTGGCCCGCGCCACGCCCAGCTGGGTCCGCAGCGTGTCCCAGGCCGTGTGCGCCGCCGTGTGGCGCTCCTCCGCGGCGGCGACCCGCTCCTCGGCGGCCTTCGCCGCCGCGCGGGGGCCGGTGAGCCGGGCCAGCGCCGCCTCCGCGGCCTCGCGGGCCGACCGGGTCCGCCCGACCGCCGCGGCGACCAGGTCGTCAGCCGCCTCCTGCGCGGTCCGCGCGTCCCTCTCGGCGTCCGAGACGACGGCCGACGCCTTCTTGCCGAACCGCTCGCCGTCGGGGAGCTTCTGCCACGCCTCCGTGACCTCCTCCAGCCGGCCGTGCGCCAGGTCCACCGCCTCCCGCGCGGAGTCCCGGTCCGTCCGCTCCGCCGCCTCGGCGTCCCGCAGGGCGGTGTCCGCCCGTCCGGCCGCCGCCCGCGCCTCCTCGTGGGCGCGCAGCGGCGCGACGGCCGCGGCCCGCGCGCCGTCGAGGGCGGTGCGCGCGGCCCCGAGCGCCGTGTACAGGCCGGCGCCCGGCCGGCGCTTCTTCCAGTACGCGGTGTCGGCGGCGGTCCAGCTCTTGCTCGCCGCGCCGACCGCGTCCCACGCCTTCGCCACCCGCGGCGGGAAGTTGGCGTCGTCGATCAGCCCCAGTTCCCTGGCGATGTCGTCCCGGACCCGGACGATGACGTGGGTGTCCGAGCGCACCGCTTTGGGGCCCGGCCTGACGTGCCCGAAGGTGCCGCCCACCTTGCTCAGCAGCCGGGTGTCGCGCACGCCCCGCCGCACGTCCGCCCGGCTCACCCAGGCGGTCGGGACGGCGAAGACGAACATCCGGCCGGTCTTCGGCTTCACGTTGATCGAGGTGAGGTGGTCGTCCTGGGCGGGGGTCGCGGAGCCCGTCGCGTCGTACGGACCGGGGACGGACACGCCGTACTGGTTGAGGCCCGTCTGCGGCGAGGAGACCACCAGCGCCGCGCCGGGGGTCACCTCGTGGACGGTGTCGTGCGACTGCGAGGTGCTGATGCCCTCGCCGGCCCGGCGCAGCACCTCCATCTTCTCGCCGTCCGCGACGGTCAGCAGCACCGCGCCCCCGAAGTCCGGCATGGCGTGCAGGTGCACGGTGGCGGACTCGGTGCCGATGAGGTTCTTCTCCGTCAGGTCGGTGAGCTGGTAACCGCCGTCCGTGACCGCGCGGTGGAACCACGCGGTGAGCATCGTGTGGCTGGTCCCGTCCTCCATCGTCTGGGCGGCGCCGGTCCCGGCGCGGGTCAGCCCGGTGTTCCCGGCCCGGCGGGCCGCGTCGGGCCGGTCCAGGGAGAAGCCCGCGTCGTAGGAGAGCGCCACGGCGTAGTTGTTGGCCGCCCGGACACCGCCCCGGCCGACGATCCGCCGCACGTCGAAGCCATGCTCGGGATAGACGAACGGGCCCGTCGTGCCGTCCGCCCGCCGGATCGCCGGCACCTGCGCCGGGGTGGTGATCTGCCGGGGAGCGGGCAGCGCCGCCAGGTCCGGCGGGCGGAGCGGATCATCCCCACCGTGATCCTCACCGTCCCCGTCCGTCGCCGGGTCGGGGGCCATCAGGCTGAGCGGCACGTTCTCGCGCAGGGTCCCGGCCGGGCGGCGGACGCTGACGGTGGCGTTGCCGGTGAACCGGTCGAGCGGCCCGGCGTCCTGCGCACGGGACGACGCCGACGGGGTCTCCGACGGTGTGTTCTCCAGCTCCAGGGTGATCTGGATGTCGTACGGGGTGTCCGTCACGGCGTGCGGTTCGGTGGTCGCCACCCGGTACACCGTGAGCACCGACGTGGAACGGCCCGCCCCGAACGCCGACCGCTCGCCTGCGGTCTCCGTCAGCGAAGGGCCCGCCGCCATCGGCCCCTTGTCGCCGGGCATCCCGGTGTGCACGGCCTCGCTGACCAGATGGCCGAGGTCCGCTCCCGAGGAGCGGTCCTTGCCCCGGGTCAGGGTCTCCAGCGAACGCCGGTTCTCCTCCATCTCCACCCCGTGGTCGAGCATGTGGAGCCGGGCGCGGCCGGGGACCAGCCGGACCCGCACCCGGGCGTTCCGCCCGCCGATCCGCCCACCGGACCAGCCCCAGCCACCCGTCCGCACCGGAACGGAGGAGCCGGAGCCGGTCATCTCCTTGCCCAGCGACCGTGCCACCCGGGAGGACACCAGCGCGCGGACCCGCTCCCGGTCGTCGTCGCCGAGGCCGAGCTTCGCCACCTCCTGGTCGAACGCGGCGAGCGCCGCCGACGCGTCCAGCGAGTCGACCGGGTAGGTCCCGAACCCGTGCCCGTTCAGCCAGGGCTGCGGCGACCAGGACCGCTGCGTGTAGCGGGGCACGTCACCGAGCCCGTCCTCGATCAGCCCGACCTCGTAGGCGCTCTTCTCGGGAACGTGCGCCTGCCAGCCGCCCGGCACCGTCGTACGCGAACCCGCCGCGCCCGCCAGCGACTTCGGCACGAACGACATGCCGACGGCGGAGGCGCCGACCCAGCTCGACGCGAGCGCGAACCAGTGCTCGGCGGTGCCCGCCACCAGCACCTGATGGCCGAAGCCCTTGCGGTTCATGTCCGAGACCGCGATCCGCACCACCCCGAAGCTCTCTGACGCCGACGCGGAGTACGGGCTCGCCACCAGCCCGTAGGTGCCCAGCAGCCCGGAACCCGCCGCGTGCGCCTTGGCGTAGGTGAGCTGCCCGCCGGTGAAGACGGTGCGGGAGGTGCTCGTCTTCCCCGCCGACTGGCTGGTCGAGCCGACGATCATCTCGCTGTCCATCGGGACGGACCCGGTGAGCGCCCGGATCTCCGTCACCGTGGTGAACTGGCGGAACGTCGCCCACAGCGAGCCGTACGGGCCCTTGCCCATCAGCCCGGCCGCGCTCCAGCCGAGCGGACCGGTCGTCTGGTCGAAGTTGGAGGTCAGCAACTGCGGCTGGAGGACCCGCAGGATCGACGAACGGGTGGGCGCCCCCTCCTCGGTGAGCTGCCAGGTGGAGCCCGAGGCGTCACGGACGACACGGTCCAGGCTCACCGTCAGTTCGGGTGCCGCCGTCACGCTCACCGTCACGAACGGGTGGGCCCGCAGCGCCCGGAACAGCCGGCCCGGGTCCGCCGTGAGCGCGGTCCCGCCGTCGCCGTCCGGGCGCACCGGTGCCGGAGCGCCCACCAGGTCGGACGGCCCCACCAGAGGGCTTGTGCCGACCGTGCGGCCGGTCGCCAGCACCACGGCGCGCTCGCGCCGCATCGCCACCGTCGTCACGGGGGCCGCGTTCGGACCGTACGGATTGAGCGCGCCGTCGGCGTGCGGATCGGACGCCGGGGCGTGCATGGCCGGGACGCTGATCAGCACCCGCCCCCTCGACGGACCGCCCCCCACCGGCCCGGTCCTGGCACCGGTCGTCGCCGTGCCGAGGAGCAGGTCCTCCGCACGGCTGAACACGAACGGCTGGGTCGACAGCAGCCCGAGGGTCGCGGTGCCCCGCAGTATCCCGCGCACCCGCCAGTAGCCGCCGTGGGTGGCGGAGAGCGTGAGGTCGTAGGCGTACAGGTGGGCCGATCCGGTGCTCACGGTCATCGGCTCGTTGGTGGCGGTGGAGCCGAACCCGAGTTCGTCCTCCGACTGCCACCCCTCGCGCACCCCGGCGGAGATCGTGCCGGCGTTCTGCGGAGCCCGGATGTCGTCGGACGCCGGGTCCCGGAAGGAGAGCGCGCCCTCCAGGCCCAGTTCGCCGGTCCGCTTCGCTCCCGCACTCCCGTCCAGCCGTTCCGCGCCCACCGAGCTGAACCGGTGCCGGAAGTCGGGCTGCGCGCCCTCGTAGCGCCGCCGGGTCAGCTCGCCCCGCACCCGCACGTAGCGGTGCGCCTGTCCGAACACACCCGTCTCGTACAGCGGGACGAGCAGACCGGTCGTCGTCAGAGCCTCCAGGTTGGCCCGCAGCGAGGCGTCCGAGAGCATCGCGACGAGTTGCCGCGTGTTGGCGACCGCCGCCTCGTACTCCGCCCGGTTCCGCCACTGCGGCTGCCCCGGAGCGGCCGGCGGCAGCGGGGCGCCGCCCAGCTTCGCCCGCAGCCGCGCCCGGGTGCCGGGCGGCGGGGCCAGTGCCGACAGCGGGGCGACCAGCCGCGGGTACGCCTGCGCGGCGGCCGCGACCACCCGGTCCGTGAACGCGTCCAGGAAGGTGGTGCCCGCGCTCGTGCCCGGCACCCCACCGTGCCTCGACCGCCCGTCCGCGTAGGTGAGTTCCTCGACCCGGTGCATGCCCAGGGTGCGGGGCCGGTCCACGGTGAGCTGCGCCGGTGCGAACGGCGCCGGAGCACCGTTGTCCAGGGCGAGCCTCGTGCCGTCGTCCCACCCCGCCAGCCGGCGCGCCTCCGTGTACGTCATCCGGTCCAGGCTCCACGTCTGGAACCGCCGTGCCGCGCCGGTGCCGGTGCGCGCGACGAAGACGTCCTTGCGGACCAGGTAGAGAGCCGAGTCGTCCCCCTTCACCTGCCCGGCCGTCTTCGTCGATCCCGCCCCGCCCATGCCGCGCGACCGCGTCCAGGAGAAGAGGTACCGGCCGACCGCGCCCGCCTGGAAGCGCAGGTTGAAACCGTCGCCGAGCCCCAGGAAGTTGAAGGCGGGACCGGCGGCGAGCTCCAGCCCGACCACGGTGGTGCGCGCCATGGACCGCTCGTTGCGGACGGTGGAGAGACTGATGTCGCGCATCTCGGCGTCCGCCGTCCGGGACAGCCGGACGGCCCGGACCGGCACCACGTCCACGACGAACGCGCCCAGCGACGCCCGCCCGTCGTCGGAGAAGAGCGGCGGACTGATGACGCGGCCGTTGGCGAGCGTCCGGGCGTGCCGGTGGAAGCTCTCGGAGGAGAAGAAGGAACTGAGTTCGCGGTGGGCGTCGCTCCCCGGCGCCACGCCCGTCTCCGCGACCGCCCAGGCCAGGATGTGGCCGACCGGCCCGAAGTCCTCCGGCCGCACCAGCCGGTACGTCGAGTCCCCGCTCAGCACCATGGACCGGGGGATCCGTGCCGCCTTCACCGAGGGGTCGGCCGTCGCGCTGTCCGGGAGGCGCACCGACAGCCCGTCGCGCATCCCGAACCCGAAGACGGCGGACCTGGTCGCGCCGGCCGTCCCGGACTCCGTACGACCGTCCCCGGCGGGCGCCGGGGACGTGAGGGGCGCGGGACCCTTGCCCTTCCCGTCGGTCCCGGTGGACGTGGCCGGCAGGTCGACGGGGCGGCCGTCGGCGTCGGTCACCGTGATCCGGTACCAGGTCCGGGCCAGGTGCACGTGGGAGCCGTCGAGCGTACGCGTCTCGGTCTGGCTGGTCCCCTGGTCGCCCTGCCCGTATCCCGCCTTGCGGGTGAACCCGCCGCGCAGCCCGATCCGGCCGAACCCCCCGGTGGCGAGGGTGCTGAGGGGCCCGATCGGGACGCCGAGGGCGAGCGGCGTGGACGACTGCACGCTCTTGCTCTGCCCCGCGCTCACCACCGACCGCTGCATACCGTCCACCTTGGTCGGAGCGCCGTAGCCGTCCGCGAACTGTTCCCAGCTGTCCCGGTGGTGACTGACCGCCAGATGGAGCACGCGTACGCGTCCCGCGCCGTCGGTGTACGCGAAACCGCGCCCCTCGCCGGTGAGACTCCGCGGCTCGTGGGCCAGGGCGTGCGTGATCTCGGCGATCAGTTCGGACGAGCCGACGGTGTCCGGCCGCGGAGGACGGGCGCCCCGCATCGCCCGGTACATACGGGTCAGCGCGCGGGCGGCGGCGGAGCCCGGACCGATACCGTCCGGCCCCGTCGCCCCGTCGACCGCGGGCGCGAGCGAGGGGTTATCGCGCAGCAGCCGGGTGATCTCCGCGACCGCCAGGTCCCGGCCGCGCAGAGTGACCTCGGCGTTGCCGAAGCTGATCAGCGCCTCGGCGGCCACCCCGGCGGGCACCTCGTCGAGCAGGGACCGGAGATCGTCGATGTACGCCGGGACGCGGCTGCCGTTCTTGAACGCGGGGGAGACGGCCCCCGGGGCGGGCGGCTTCGCGTCGGGATCGAGGGCGGCGGGCCGCTCGCGGTCGAGCGTCGCGGTGATCCAGCTCTTGGCGGGGGCCTTCTTCGGAGCCGGGGTCTTCTCCGGAGCCGGGGTCGGAGCCTTCTCCGGAGCCGGAGTCCCGGCATCGGGTTTCGGCGCGGGCGGGGGAGGCGGCGGGTCGGTCGCGACGGTGACGGTGTCCTTCACGACGGCGTCGGTGACCGTCGTGGAACCGCCCGGGACCTGCGTCGTCCCCGTGCTCCGTGTCGGTTGTGTGGACGGGAGCGGCGGTGGCGCGGAGGAGAGCGCGGCAGAGGTGGATGACAGGGTCGGGGGAGCGGGCGGCGCGGGGGCCGCCGGCTTCTTCGGGGCGTACGGTTCCGCGCCGGGCAGGTAACCGCCGGTCGTGGTGACGGGCCGGGGAGCGGTCGGCATCTCGTCGTCCGGAGGACGGCCGTCGCCCCCGGTACGCTGCGTGAGGTCCCCGACGACCGCGCCCAGCAACTGCAGATGCCGTCCGCGCAACCCGCTCTGGAGGAGTCCGGCGGGCGCCGGACGGGTGTAGTCGCCGAGCAGACTTCCCGCGACGTCGGCCCGGCCGGGGGCGTGGGCGTGGCCCGACTCGTCCCGCAGCCCCAACTGGTGCGTGATCTCGTGGACGTAGTCGACCGCCTCGGCGTCGGCCCACCAGTGGGTCCGGGTCATCTGTTGGTCGGGCCCGACGAACGCGATGTTGAGGCCGTGCGGATGCGGATCGTGTGCGACCTGCTCGATGGTCACGTGCAGCCGGTCACCGTTGGGCAGCTTGTGGGCGGGGGAGTTGAGCAGTTCCTCGACGCCGGCCCGGACCTTGTCCATGACGTCCTGCGGCATCCCGCCCGGTCCGCGCAGACCGATCTGGACGGTGAGATCGGTGACCCATTCCCCGTCGTGGGCGAAGCGGCGCGCGTCGAACTTGGAACGCACGGTGTACTGCGTGGTCTCTCCCGGACGGGCCGGGTCGGGCGGCGAGGCGACCGGGTCCACCCAGGTGTGCGCACGGGTGACCGGCGGGGCCGCCGCGCGCGCCGTCTCCCAGGCCGGCCCCTGCCCGAACGGGTGCCCGCCGACGGCCGGCGCCGGAGCGTCGGCGGCATCGCCCAGGTCGGTGCGGGTGCCGGTGCCCGTGTCGGTCTCCGTCTCTCTGCCGGACAGGGCTGCGTGGGCGGGGGACCGGTCGGCGCCCGTGGACGCCTCGCTGCGGGGGGAAGCGCCGGAGGCCGGCGCCGGGCGGGGCTGCGAGGACCCGGCGGACTGCGGCCGGCTGCCCGTCGCCGGGTCCGCGATGTTCGTGCCGCCGGCACCCGTGCCCGCGGCGCGGGTTCCCGTTCCCGGCGTGCCCGTTCCCGTGACAGGTGTGCCTGATCCCGGGGCACCGGTCGGGACCGATCCCGCAGCACCCGTGCCCATGTCGTGCGTGACGGTGTCCGTACCCGTCGCGTCCGTACCCGTCGCGTCCGTACCCGTCGCGTCCGTACCCGTCGCGTCCGTACCCGTCGTGTCCGTGCCCGTCGTGTGCGTGTTCGTCGTGTCCGTGCCCACAGCGCCCGTGCCCGTCGCGCCCGTGCCCACCGCGACGTTGCCGTTCCGCACGCCGCCGACGGAGCTCCCCGCGTCCACGGCCCCCGGCGTGCCGCTCTCCTCGCCGTCGATGTCGCCCGGTTCCGATCCCGCGGCGGTCGCCGGTTCCGGGCGCCTGCCCGTGGAGCCCTGGGAGTCGACCGAGCCGGGAGCGCCCGTGGCGCCGCCCGGTGCGGTGCTCGTCCGGGAAGCCGGGGCAGCGCCCCCCGACGGCGTACCACCGGCAGCCCCGTCCATGTGCGGGGCACCGGGCTCGTCCCTTCCGGAACCCGCCCCGTCGAAGGCGGTTTCCCCGGTCTCCGGCCCCGCGACCGTCGTCGGGCGGGCGGCCGGGGCCGGGCCTCCGGTCCCGGCCCGGCCGGCCGGCGCGGTGACGTCCGCGGGGAGGCCGGTGGCGGAACGGGGCGTGCCGGCAGGGAGGCCGGTCGAGGAAGTGGTCCCGTCGCCGGACCGGCCGGTCGGGGGAGTCCCCTTGGACGACGTGTCGGCGGAGGCGCCGCCGGTGCCGCGGCCGGTCCCGCCGACCGTGGCCGGTGTCGGCGTCGGTGCCGGTGCGGGGGTGAACGGCAGGACGGAGCCCGGCCCGCCCGGCGTCGGGGTGAAGGCGCCGGCCGCCGACGGGTGCGGGGTGGCCGGGCCCGGCACGTTCGTCGTCGCGGACGGTGTCCGGGCGGCCGCGCCGGGCCCCTTCGACGTACCGTGCCCCGACCCGGGGGAGGAGCCGCCGGCCGTGAACGGAGGCGACGAGGTGTTGAGGCCGTCGGGGCCGAAGGTGTTGTGCAGCCACAGCCCGCCGCCCGCCGCGAGGGACATCGCGGCCACGGTCGCCACCCCCGCCGAACCCGCGCCGAGGAAGGTGTCCCAGTTCCACTCCAGCTTGCCCTCGAACGCCCAGTTGACCAGCGTCTCGGCCGCGCCCTCGCTGAGGCCGGAGACGATGAACACCTCGGGGATCTCCGCGCCGTGGTTGACCACGCCGCCGACGAACGGATTGTTCTTGAAGTAGGTGTCCACGTCGTCGAACGTGTTCTTGAAGTATTTCTTGAAGTAGTTCCCGGCGCCCTCCAGGAGGGACTCGAAGGCCCCGGCCACCGCGCCGAAGGCGGCCGCCTTCCCGATGTCGCTCCAGTCGATCCCGTCCGGCCTGCGCCCCGGAGGGTTGATGGCCATCTGCGCCAGCCGTACCGCGAGCGCCTGGACCGCCTCCTCCAGCGCGCCGCCGAGGGTGGGGGCGAACTTGGAGAGCCGCACCAGCCGGTCGATGATCATCAGGACCGCGAGCCGGCTGCGGGCCCGGGCGAGCGCCATCTGCGAGAGCGACGTACCGCCGGTGAAGGCGGCGAGCGCGGCCATGAAGGCCAGCTCGATGAGGAGCATCACGATCTCGGCGATGATCTCCCACTTCGACGCCTGGATCTTCATCGAGTGGTCGACCTGCCCCATCGCCAGGTCGTCGAGCTGGTCGATCATCCGCTGGATGTGGTCGACCCCGCCGTCGTCGGTGAGCATCGAGAGACCGGCGACGTACCGCTTGGCCACCTCGGGCGGGAGGTTGGTGCCGGCCTCCGAGACCGACTGCCGTACGGCCTCCCGCAGGTCGCGCAGGCCCCGGCCGTGGTCGAGGTACAGCTCCCGGCTGTCGTACGCCAGGTTCTCGCGCGCCTGCAGCGGCTTGGAGCCGAGCAGCACGAAGAGCATCGTGGCGACCTCGGGGGGGAAATTGATCTCCTGCACTCAGTGCCTGCCGCTCCCGCCGGAGCCGCCCAGGATCTCGTCGGTCTTGTGCGCGTGCTCCCGGATCATGTCGGTGCCGTCGGCGCGCGTCCCCTCGATGTTCTCCAGGTTGGCCAGCGTCGCTCCGACCAGGCCGTCCAGCGCGTTGTACAGGGCCGCGGCGAAGCCGGTGCTGAAGCGGTTGTTGTCGTCGTAGCGGGGCCGGACCTCCAGGGCGAAGTCGTCCGTCCAGCCGGGCCATTCGGTGTAGTCGTTCTCGTGGCGCCGGAAGTCGGCGCCGAGCTTCTTCGCCATCTCCGGGAGCCGCTTCATGTTCTCGATGCTGCGCCGCAGCCCCGCCGTGTCCGCCTCGTACGTCCCGCTCATGTCCGGCTCGCCCCCCTCGGCCGCCCGCCGGGCGAGTAGTCCGCGTCGTCCTCCTGGATCTCGTCCCGCAGCCGGTCGCGCGAACGCCGGCCGCGTCCGTCCCCGCCCGCGTCCAGGGCGTCCCCGAAGAGGCGCTCCCAGTCGATGTCGATGCCCCCGAACTCCGGGGTGTCACCGCTCGGCCGGGTGAGCGGCTCGAACGTCTCCACGACCCGGTGCGCCATCGCGGAACGGCCCTCCTCGGCCGCCTCCAGCACCGAGGACGCCAACTGGGTGGCCGTCATGTTCCGGTACTTGTTGTCCAGGAACCGCAGATGCGTGAGCTGACCCTGCGGTCCGACCGTCGCCTCCACCGCGCGGTCCCGCGACCGCGTGGTCACCGACGCGGAACGCAGTTCGCTCTCCGCCCGCGCCACCGCCGCCTGTACGGCCTCCAGTTCGGCGCGTGCGCGGGCGATCCGCCGCTCGATGGGCTCCAGCGACTCCCTCGGCATGTCGTTCATCGTCCGATCACGGCGGGCGCGCCTCCTTCGTCGGTGCCCCAGACGTCTTCCTCCTCCTGCACCCAGGCGTCCCGGAGCCGGTCGCCGCTCTGGGTCTGGGTCTGACCGGGTCCGCCGGCGCCGCCCTGCATCGGGTACGGGGAGGAGCCGGTGGTCGCGGTGGGGCGCGTCGCGCCCGGCAGCGTGATGTCGGCCTCCTCCAACTGGCGGCCCGCCGCCGTGCGGGCGCCGCGGCCCGTCCGGGAGGGCCGTCCGCCGGTCTGCCCGCCGTCGATGACGTTGCGGACCCGCTCGGAGGACTGACCGCCCTGACCGCCGCCACCGCCCATCGGCATGCCGCCCATGGGCATTCCGCCCGCCGGGGACCCGCCCTGCGAGGACGCCAGGTCGCTGTCGCTGAGCACGGAGCCGGGGATGGTCCCCGTGTTCAGCGGCGTCGAGCCGTTGAGCGCCGCCGCGGCGGCCACGTCGGCGTACCCGATGCCGCCGGTGGTGCTCGGCCGGGAGGACTCGTACGGCGTGTCGTCGTACAGTTCCTCCTCGTAGGACGGCGTGTCGTACGGGGAACCCGTGCCGTACGACGTCCCCGCCGGGCCGGTGCCGTTGAGGTAGCCGCTGGTCGTCGAGCCGTCCGGCGCGGTGTACGTGGTCAGGCCCGTGTCCGGGTCGATCACCGACGTGCCGCCGTCGGGGTACTCCGTCACCACCCGGCCCAGGTCGTCCAGGTGCGTGACGCTGCCGTCCGGGTTGGTCAGCAGATCGCCCGCGTTGAGCGGGCCGGAGACGGAGGACCCGTCGGGCAGCGTGACGGTGGCCGCGTGCGTCGCCGGGTCGATGGTGACCTTGCTGCCGTCGGGGTAGTCCGTCACGACCCGCCCGTCCGGGCCGACGGTGGTACGGCCGTCGCCGAGGCTCGACAGGTCGACGCCGTCCCCGTAGACCGGGCCGCTGATCGGAGTGCCGGAGGACAGCCCGTCGCCGCCGTTCAGCAGCCCTTCGCCGCCGTTCAGCACTCCCTGGCCGCCGTTGAGCAGCCCTTCGGACGCGGACCGCGCCTGCTGGTACTGCGCCTCGGCCTGCCGCTGCGCCTCCTCCTGCCGGGCGGCCTGCTCGGCGACCACGGACTCCTGGCGTTCCCGCTGCTCCGCGAACTGCGCCTGCTGCTGGGCCTGCTGCTCGGCCTGCTCCCGCTCCGCCTCGGCCACCGCCGCCTCCTGGCGGGCCTGCTGCTCCGACTGGGCGGCCTCCTGGCGGGCCACGGCTTCCTGCTGCTTCTGTTCGGCTTCCTTCTGGGCGGCTTCCTGGCGGGCGAGTTGTTCGGCTTCCTTGGCTTCGGCTTCCTTCTTCGCGGCCTCTTGTTCGGCCTTGGCTTCGGCTTCCTTGTGTTCCTGTTCGGCCCTGGCCTCGTTCTCCTTCTGCTCCGCCTTCTCCTCGGCGGCGGCGACCTGGGCCTCCTGGTCCTTGCGCGCCCGCTCCTGGTCGGCCTTCGACTGGTTCAGGGCAGTCAGCTGCATGGCCTCCTGGCGGGCCACGGCTTCCTGCTGCTTCTGTTCGGCTTCCTTCTGGGCGGCTTCCTGGCGGGCGAGTTGTTCGGCTTCCTTGGCTTCGGCTTCCTTCTTCGCGGCTTCCTGTTCGGCCTTGGCTTCGGCTTCCTTGTGTTCCTGTTCGGCCCTGGCCTCGTTCTCCCTCTGCTCCGCCTTCTCCTCGGCCGCCTGCTGCTCCGCCTTGGCTTCGGCTTCCTTGGCCTCCTGCTCCGCCTTGGCTTCGGCTTCCTTGCGCTCCTGCTCCGCCTTGGCCTCCGCCTCCTTGCGCTCCTGCTCGGCCTTGGCGGCGGCCTGTTCGGCCTTGTACTCGGCTTCCTTGCGCTCCGCCTCGGCCTTCGCCTCGGCCTCCTTGCGCTCCGCCTCGGCCTTCGCCGCCGCCGCTGCCGCCTCGGCCTTGGCCGCCTGGTCCTTCTGCCACTGCATGAACTCCGCCTGCTGCTTGGCGGCGTCCGCGGCGGCCTTCTCGGCGGCTTCCTTCTCCTTCTCGTTCACGTCCCCGGTGTAGCTCTCCGAGAGCGACTCGCCCGACCGCGTCCGGATGGAGCCCGGGTCGAAGCCCGTGGTGCTCCAGCTGTTGTGGATCGCGCGCAGCGCCTCGTCGGCCGGCTTCACGAGGTTCTCGACGACGGACGCCTGCCAGTTGGAGATGGCCCGTTCCCCGACGGTCTTCCAGGTGGACAGCTCGGTCAGCGGCCCGAAGTCGTCCGACCCGCTCGCCATCCGCCGGGCGTTCTGGTTGAACGCGCCCGTCGTGTGGTAGGTCGTGTACGTCGAGTACGAGTACCCGCTGCCCACCGAATTGATCTTGTAGGTGATCTGGCGGATGTTGTGGTGCCACACGTGGTCGGCGATCTCCTTGAGCAGATCGTGCAGCCACCGCAGCGGGTTGCCCATGTAGAGCTCCCAGTCCATCCACCGGCGGTGCAGTTCGACCACGGCGTTGCGGAAGTCCGTCTTCGCCTGCCGGATCTCCGTGCCCTGCTTCGACCCGACGGTCCCGGCCGGACGCAGGTCGTCGGCGTAGCCCGCGTACTGCTTGCCGAGGGTGTGGACCAGGTTCCAGAAGACGCCGGCCGCCTGGCCGCGCCACGCGTCGTTCTCCTCCACGCCCAGGCGCGTCTGCCACTCCTCGATCGCCGCCGAGCGGTCGACGAAGAACTGGGCGGCACGGTCGAAGGAGTCCGCCGCCGTGTCGAACGAGGACAGCGTGACGGCCTGGTCGTTGCTGACGTTCTTGCCGTTCCAGGAGAATCCGTGGGTGCCGTTGTCCTGGTACAGCAGCGCCTCCAGGGCCCTGCCGGTCCCGTAGCTGTACTGGGTGAGCGGCTTGGTGCTCCAGGTGGCCTTGTCGCCGCTGAGGCCGAGGTGGTCGTCGTACTGGCTCTTGAACTCCCCGCCCTCCACGACCCCGCCGACCGGCGGCCCGTCGGTGCTCTTGTTGCCGAGCAGCGTGAAGCGCGCCTTGTACATCGACACCTGGTCGCCCTCGGCCGCCGAGTCGTCGCTCGTGGCGTAGAAGGGGATCACGAAGTCGGTGTTCTCGATGCGCCAGCCGGAGTTCTCGACCATCCAGTCGAGATCGTCGACGTCGACGTAGGTCACCTTTCCCTGCTTGGTGACCTCCACCTTCATCTGGGGAATTCCCTCATTGCCCACGAGCGATTCGAACAACGTGTCGCGGGCGGGGGCGTCGTACCCCGTGAAGAGCTTCACGGCCCGCTGCCAGGAATCGTTGGCACTGGTCAGCGGAATGGGGCCGTCGGCCATGATCAGTCGTCCTCGCCGTTTCCGCCGCCGAGATTGTCGTCGACGTCCGAGAAGATGTCGAGGAGTTTCTCGCCGTCGATCTTCTCCAGGTTCTCGCCCTGCGTCTTGAAGAGCTGTTCCAGGGTGTCTTCGAGGCCGTCCTCGATGCTCTCGAAAAGCAGCTTCTGGTCCTTGAAGATGGTATGCACGGCCGTGATCAGCTCGGTGAGAGCGGTGTCGAGGTGCGAGCCGTTGGTCTCCGCGTCCTTCAGCATCCCGCCGATCGTCAGCGGCAGGGCCGCTCCCGGCAGGACGCCGCTGCCGTGCTCGCCGGCCGGCAGCAGGTTGAACAGTGCGGGGACCACCTCGCCCCCGACCGTGCCGTCGGCCATGATCTTCTTGATCTCCGCCAGGAAGTGCTTCACATCCGTGTCGAGGAAACTCTGCAGCCATGCCTTGTCCAGATTGACCGGAGCGGTGTTCGCCATGTCGCCTTCCTGGCCTCTCGGTTCGTGACGGGCCGGGGCGGCCGGACCGCCCACGGGAGGGGCACGGGCCGCCCCGGTGGGGCGCGGTGGGCTCAACGGCCGACGCGCACGCCTTCCCAGAGCTGGGTGAGGGACTTCTCGCTGTACTGGTAGTTGTCGGAGACGTCCGTGAGCAGCCGGGAGTGGCTGGCCAGCAGGCTCTTCATGTTGTCCACGGCGTTGTCCCAGGCGGCCTGCTTGCGCTCGTACATCGCCTTGTCGTCGCCCTGCCAGGTGTTCTTCAGCTCCTGGAGCTCGGCCTCCAGGTTGGTCAGGATGCTCGCGATCGCCTTGGTCTGATTGACCATGTCGTCGGCGGCGTTGTTCATGTGGGAGTAGTCGACGTAGATGTAGCCGTCGGTGAAGTCGCTCATCGTCGTCCTCGTCTCGGGATGCGGGGGCAGGTCGGGGAAGGCCGGCCGGAACCGGACTGGGGAAAGGGCGGTTTCAGCCAGGGCGGTTTCAGCCCCTGAGGGCGTCGAAGATCGCCTGCGAGCCGTTGTACGCCTGGTTGATGGCGTCGTTGGAGGCTCCCTGGGTGAGGCCCTGGGTGCGCAGCGTCTCGTTCATCGTGTCGATCATTTCGCGCACGTTGGCGGAGATGACCTCGGCCTGGTCGTCCCACTGCTTGAGCAGATCCTGATAGGCCTTGCCGTCGGAACCCTTGAGGCCCGAGGCGAGGTTGTGCTTCATGTTCTCCACGTCCTGGCGGCAGTTCTGAATGCCGGTGAAGGCCTGCTCCAGGGCGTTGATCCCATTCCGCGTGGCCTGGACCTCCGACTGCTGCATACCGGCCATGAGCGGGACCTCCTGAGGTGCGAAAAGAACGGTGCGGACGACGACCCAACCTATGCAGACCGGAGTTGATGTTGAATCAGATGTCCGAAGTGTTTCCTGGACCGTCGCCCCGTCCCGCCGCGACGGTTCCGGGTATTCATCCGTGATTCATCTCGGGGCGGCGGCCTTCGCCGATCCGCTGCCCTTTTCCGCCTCCGCCCGTCCCTGCGTCCTCGCGCACGGCGGCAAGGTCGTGGTGGCGCGCCCGGTCTCCGCCGACGTCCGGGACAGGTCGGGACCGGTCGGCAGCATGGCCAGCAGCGTCGAAGGCAACCGCAGCGCCGCACCCGCCGCATGCCCCAGCGCCGCCAGAGACTCGGACGAGGACACCCGGTACTTCATCCCGGTGTCCGTCACCAGGTAGACGGTGCCGCCCACGTCGCGGCCGTCCGCGCCCAGCGCGTGCACCAGCGCGCCCCCGCCCGGCCGCACCGTGATCCGGTCGACCGGCACGCAGGCGGGCAGCAGCCCCTCGGGCGGCGCCTGCGCCACCGGCCCCAGGGAGCCCGCCGCCACCAGGGCCACCGCGACCCTGGTGCCCGCCGCCGACGCGGTGACCTGGGCGCACACCGCGGTACCGGGGGCGACGGCAACGGGCTCCGGCGGCACGTCGGGCACCTGCCCGTCCACCGCCGCGGCCGACCCGGTCCCCGAAGGCAGGGCGTCCGTCCCGATACGGGTGGCGGCCGCCCGGGCGCCCGCGTACGCCTTCTCCCGCACCGACGGGTCGCCGAGCGCCAGGGCGGCCCCGGTGGCGGTCACCGGAGCGAGCCCTTCCCGGCGCATCTGGTAGTACCGGCCGTCCGCGCCCGGCACGGTCACCTCGAAGATCTGGCCGATCCGGGTCGGCTCCCCGTCGACCACCGGCCCGTCCTCACCGAGTCCCGGCGCCTGCGGGGCCGTGAGATCGGGACCGCTCGGCAACGCGCCGAGGAAGGCCGCGCCGACCGTGGCACGGGGCGCCGATCCGTAACCGAGCGCCTTCGCCGCGCCGCCCTCGCCGTCGAGCCGGAGCCGGCTGCCGCGCCACACCAGGTACTCCGCGTCGTCCGGACCCGCCACCACCAGTGCCTCGCCGGCCCCGAGCCCCGCCCCCGCCGGACCCGAGCCGACCGCCAGGGTGACGGCGCCGCCGGCCGGGTCCTGGCACACCTGCCACGGCCCGGTGTCCGTCTTCCCGGCCACCGGCAGCGAGTCGGGCGCCCCGGTGATCCCCACCGGCGTACCGTGCGGGGTCCCCTCCAGCGAAGCCGAACGCACCGTGACGGTCTTCATGTCGGCCCCCGCGAGCAGCCGCGCGGACGCGTAGTTGCGCACCGGCCGCAGCCGCCCGTCCTGGAAGAGATAGCTGGAGCCGGTGTCCTCGTCGACGACGAGCGACCCCGCCTCCCGCCACGCGTCGGTGGTGCCCGGCTTCAGCAGACCGAAGACGAACGCCCCGGCCGACAGCAGCACCGCCACCACGATGCCCATCGCGATGCCCCGGTTGGTGCGGCCCTGCGGGCTCTCCGGCGCGTCCGGGTCGGTACGCAGCATGCCGGACGTCAGCCGGCCCATCACGAACATGTGGGCCTGCACCTGGTCGCGCCTGGACTGCACGGCGGCGTCTCCTCAATCGGTCGTGGGGTCGTCGGGGCGTCGGTCGAACGGCGCGGAGTCCGCGCTACAGGGCCCGCAGCGCGCCGTAGACGCCCAGCACCCACAGCGCCAGCGGCAGCAGGCTGATGGCGGCCGCCGAATGCAGGATCTCCCCGGCCCGTCCCCAGTACGGCACCAGCCGTCGCCCCGGCACGCTCCAGGACAGGACGGAGAGCACCGCCGCCGCGCCCAGCAGCCCCGCCACCCCCGGCAGCCGCGCCTCCGGCGAGGTCTCCCGTACGGCCGCGAAGGCCAGCAGCAGCCCGCCCCACGCCGCCGGCGCCGTCAGCGACAACCGCTGCCCCACGTGCCCGAGGCCCCGCGCGTGCAGGACCAGCAGCAGCACCAGCGCCAGAACCATCAGGGTCTCCGGCCAGTCGTCGTGCAGCACCAGCACGGTGAGCGCGCCGCCGCAGACCAGGCCGACCGCCCCGTACAACGCGGTCATCCAGCCGTCCGCGACCACCGCGCGCGCCGCCACCGCGGACGTCGAGTGGGGCTCGATGCCCTCCTGCAACTGCGAGGCGTTGGTCGGCAGCGGCGGCATCCGCATCCCCGACATCCGGAACGACAGCGACGGCACGAACGCCCCCAGCACCACCGCCGCCAGCGCCACCACGGCCGCCGCACCCGCCGGGGTCACCCCGGCCGCCAGCACCAGCAGCGCCGCGAGCGCCCCGAACACGGACAGCACCGCGAGGAACAGGTACAGCGCCGCGAACGCGGCGACCGCCGCCAGGGCGAGCACCGAACCCCCGGTCCACGCCGCCGAAGCCGCCAGCAGTCCGGGGCCCCACGCGTCCTGCCCGTACGGCCCGGCCGGCTCACCGGCCGTCAGCAGCCACCCCGCCAGCGCCAGATACGGGCCGACCAGCGCGCCCAGCGCGGCGCCCGCCCCCGCGTCGCCCACCGCCCGGCTCGCCGCGCCCGCCCCCGCCAGCAGGAGCAGGCCCACCGCGGCCGCGGCCGCCGCCCGCCCGGACAGCGAACCCCCCGGCAGGGCCAGCGCCAGCAGGGCGGTGACCAGGACGGCCACCGCCAGACCCAGCAGGGTCCGCCGGCCCGCCTGCGGGCTCCATCCGTACGGACGCCCGCTCATCGTGGTGGCGATCCCGTCCACCAGGTCGTCGAGCCGCACCTCGGGCAGCGCCCGGGTCCGGGGGCGCAGGTACAGCGTCTCGCCGTCCCGCACGTCGAACGACGCCAGCGTCCGCTCCTCGTCCAGCGGTTCGCCGCCGAGCCGTTGCAGCACCCAGCCGCCGTGCTCGATGCCGGTCTCCCGCAGCTCCTCGCCGGCGTAGTCGAGGATCGCCGGCAGCAGGTCGGCGACCGGCCCGTCCGACGGCACCGCGAGATCGATGGTCCTGGCGGGGGCGTTCACCGTCAGGCGGCACAGCCCCGCCACCTGGTTGTCGCTCATCGTGCTGGGTCACACCTTCCCGGTCGCTCGGCCGCCCGGCGCAGGGTCCGCGCCCGGGCACACCCGTCCCGCGCCGGAGGAAACGGGGCGCGGGCCGGGACGGCGGAGGCGGTCCGCCCGGGTCGGTCCCCGGTGCGCCGCCGGGTGGATCGTAAGGGCGTCGGCGCACCGTCCGGGAGCCTCGGCCGCCGGTTATGACCGTGACCGCGCAAGCGTTCATGACCCCGGCCCCGCGCGTTCCCCGCCCCGTCACCCAAAGCGCTCCCCGGACCGGCTCGATGGTCGTCCGACCCCGGACCCGCGCACCCGCCCCGGTCCGAACAGCACGAAGGAGTACGTCCCTTGAGTGTGGTCCTGTTCCGCAGGCCGGCCCGCCGGCGTGGTCCGGACATGCCCGAGGGAGAGGTGAGCCTCCAGGAGCCGCCCGCGCTGCCGGAGGTGGTCCCCGACTCCTCCGCGGTGTGGACGTACCTGCCGATGGCGCTGATGTCGGTGTCCATGATGCTGATGTTCATGCGCCCCGGCATGACCAGCGGCGGCGGCAGCTTCATCTACCTCGCCCTGGGCCTGATGGTGCTCTCCGCCGGGGCCATGATGGTCGGTCAGGTCATGCGGCGCAGCGGTGAGCGCAAGCAGCGGCTCAAGGGCGAACGCCGCGACTACCTGCGCTACCTCACCCAGACCCGGCGCAAGGTCAGGGCCGCCGTCGCGGACCAGCAGCGGGCGCTCGCCTGGCGCCACCCGGAGCCCGCCGCACTCTGGTCGCTGGTCGGCACCACCCGCCTCTGGGAACGCCGCCCGCAGGACGACGACTTCGGGGTGGTACGGGCCGCGGTGGGGAGCCAGAAGCTGGGCCTGCGCCTGATGCCGGTCTCCACCAGCCCCGTCGAGGACCTGGAACCGCTCGCCGCACACGCCCTGCGCAGCTTCGTCCGCGCCTACGCCACCATCCCCGACCAGCCGATCTCCGTCGACCTGCGGGCCTGGGCGCGGGTGCTGTTCCGCGGCGACCCGGAGCGGACCCGGGACGTCGTCCGGGCGATGCTCGGCCAGCTCGTCACCTTCCACTCGCCCGAGGATGTGTGGATCGCGTTCTGCGTCGCGGACGAGCGGCGCGAGGAGTGGGAGTGGGCGAAGTGGCTGCCGCACCATCTGCACCCGCAGGAGTCCGACGGCGCGGGCCCCGCCCGCATGTTCGGCTCCGCCTTCAACGAGCTGGAGGACCTGCTGGGCGCGGAGTTCCTGGAGCGTCCGCCGTTCGACCCGGACGCGGTGCCGGGCCGGGAGGAGCCGTACACCGTTCTCGTCGTGGACGGCGGGAGCGTGCCGGGCGGCCACCGGCTGGACGGGCCCGGCCTGCGGAACACCGTCGTCCTCGACCTCGACGGCGCGCTCACCTGGCGACCCGGCCGCACCACGCTCCGCCTCGACGTGACGGCGGACTCGCTCGGCCTGGTGCGCACCGACCGCGACCGCAAGGAGCAGACCACCGGCCTCGGCCGCCCCGACTCCTTCGGCCCCGCCGGAACCCGGGCGCTCGCCAAGCGGCTCGCGCCCTATCGCATGGGCATGGGTACGGACGTGGCCGAACCCCTCGCCTCCAACGTCGAACTCACCACCCTGCTCTCCATCGCCGACCTGGCCCGCCACGACCCGGCCACCCTGTGGAGCCGCAACACCGGCCCCCACCGGCTGCGGGTGCCGATCGCCGTGGGCGCGGACGGCACGCCCGTCGAACTCGACATCAAGGAGTCCGCCCAGGGCGGCACCGGACCGCACGGCATGCTCATCGGCGCCACCGGCTCCGGCAAGAGCGAACTGCTCCGCACCCTCGTGCTCGCCCTGGCCCTCTCCAACTCCTCCGAGACGCTGAACTTCATCCTCGTCGACTTCAAGGGCGGCGCGACCTTCCTCGGCCTCGACGCCCTCCCGCACACCTCCGCAGTCATCACCAACCTGGCGGGCGAGGCGGCCCTCGTCTCCCGCATGCAGGACGCCCTGCACGGTGAACTGATGCGCCGCCAGGAACTGCTGCGCAGCGCCGGCAACTACACCTCGCTGCTCGAATACGAGAAGGCGCGCGCGTCGGGGACCCCGCTGCAACCGCTGCCCAGCCTCTTCGTGGTCGTCGACGAGTTCAGCGAACTGCTGGCCGCACACCGCGAGTTCATGGAACTCTTCGTGATGATCGGCCGGCTCGGCCGCTCGCTCGGCGTCCACCTGCTGCTCGCCTCCCAGCGGCTCGACGAGGGCCGCATGCACCAGCTGGAGAGCCACCTCTCCTACCGCATCGGCCTGCGCACCTTCTCCGCCATGGAGAGCCGCGGTGTCCTCGGCGTCCCCGACGCCTACCAACTGCCCCCGGCCCCCGGCAGCGGCTACCTCAAGTCCGGTGTGGAGTCGCTGACCCGCTTCCGCGCCGCCTTCGTCTCGGGTCCCTACCGGCACCGGGGCGGGGACGCCGCGCAGGCCCGCGTGGCCGGCCAGACCGTGCCGTGGACGACCGGCTGGGTGGTGCCGCGCCAGGAGCCCGACGAGCCGGCGGCCGAACCGGACGACGAGGAGACCGGCGACACGCTGCTGTCCGTCGCGGTGGAGCGGCTGATCGGCGCCGGACCGCCCGCCCACCAGGTGTGGCTGCCCCCGCTCGACCGCCCGGCCACCCTCGACCAGGTGCTGCCGCCGCTCACCCCCGACCCCGAACTGGGCCTCACCACCGTCGGCTGGCCCGAACGCGGCAGACTCCGGGTGCCGATCGGCATCGTCGACCGCCCGTTCGACCAGCTCCGCGACCTGCTCACCGTCGACCTGTCCGGCGCGGGCGGCCACATCGCCATCGCCGGCGGCCCGCAGAGCGGCAAGTCGACCATGGTCCGCACCCTGCTGACCGCCCTCGCCCTCACCCACACCCCGCGCGAAGTCCAGTTCTACTGCCTCGACTTCGGCGGAGGTGCGCTCGCGGCGCTCTCCGGCCTGCCGCACACCAGCGGCGTCGCCTCCCGCCTCGACCAGGAGCGCGTCGGACGCACCATCGCCGAGGTCAACACCCTGCTGGCGGCCCGCGAACGGTTCTTCGCGGAACAGTCCATCGAATCCATGGCGTCCTACCGGCGCAGGCGCGCGGCGGGCGAGTTCCCCGACGAACCGCACGGCGACGTCTTCCTCGTCATCGACGGCTGGTCCACCGTCCGGCAGGACTACGACCGGCACATCACGACCTTCAACGCGATGGCCGCCCGTGGCCTCAACTACGGCGTCCACCTCATCGTCACGACGTCCCGGTGGGTCGAACTCTCCGCCGCCGTCCGCGACCAGGCCGCCACCCACCTGGAGCTGCGGATGGGCGACCCCATGGACTCCGGCATCGACATGCGCCGGGCGGCCACGGTGCCCCGCTCACCCGGCCGGGGCCTCACCCGGGACGCCAAACTCCACTACCTGACCGCGCTGCCCCGCATCGACGGGGTCGAGGACGCGGACGACCTCGCCGAGGGCGTCGCCGCCCTGGTCGCCGCCGTCGACGAGAGCTGGTCCGGCCCGCCCGCCCCGCCCGTCCGCATGCTCCCCGCCGTACTGGCCGCCTCCGCGCTGCCGCCCGCCGAGGGCCGGCTGCGGATGCCACTGGGCCTGGAGGAGGACGAACTGTCCGTCGTCTGGCACGACTTCGCGGAGAACCCGCACATGATCGTCGTCGGGGACACCGAGAGCGGCAAGACGAACCTGCTGCGGCTCGTCGCGAAGGCCGTGATGGACCGCTACACCCCGGCGGAGGCCCGGATCATGCTGGTGGACTACCGGCGCGAACTGGTGGAGGCCGTCCCCGACGACTACCGACTCGGCCACGCCGTGTCCACCGACGGGCTGAAGGAACTCGTCGGGGGAGTCGCCCGCGCGGTCAAGACCCGTATCCCCGGCCCCGAGATCGCCCCCGCCCGGATGAAGCTGGCCGACTGGTGGACGGGTCCCCGGCTGTTCATCCTCGTCGACGACTACGACATGCTCGGCACCGGCCCCATGAACGCGCCCTTCGACCCTCTGCTCGACCATCTCGCCCTCGGCCACGAGGTGGGCCTGCACATCGTGGTCGCCCGCTCCGCGTCCGGCGCCGGCCGGGGCCTCGGCGACCACCTGATGCGCCGCCTCCAGGAGGTCAACACCCCTGGTCTGCTGCTGTCCTGCCCGCCCTCCGAGGGATACGTCTTCGGCAGCGCCAAGGGCAGGATCCTGCCCCCGGGCCGCGCCACCCGCATCGCGCGCCGCAAGACGGTCCGGGTCCAGACGGCGCTCGCGGAGCCGACGGAGGGCCGGCCGGGCTGAGCGGCGCGATGCGGGTGGCGCGCCCGCCGGGAGGACTCCTGCGGAGGAGGGCGGGTGTGGGGGAGGGTGTCCGCCGTGACGAGGACGCCGCACGGCGGGGAGGCTCTCGGGGCCGGGCTCGGCCCAGTGTCACGGCCGCCGCCGAGCCGCTGCTGGAAGGGGCGGAGGCCGCCTACCGCGCGGCCTGGTGCGCCGCTACGGGCACCGCGTCCGCGGGAGACCTCACCGGCGCCTGCGTCGGCCGGCCGCTGCGCGGTGACGCCCTGGTCCAACGGGCCGAGCGCGGTACCACCGACCAGTTGGCCCGGATTCCGGACCGGGACTGGACCTGGGGGACCACGACGGCCCGCGGACGGCTCGTACACCGGCTCGGGGTGGTGAGCCGTCTGACCGCCGACCGGACGGACCTGCTCGCGGTGAGCAGGTTGAGCGCCGACCTGCTCGACCGCATGCCGGCCCGGTGGCCGCGCATCCGCCCGGTGCCGTCCCGGCGCCCCTGACGGCGCGAGCCCGGCCGCCCGCACTCGGGCGGACCCGGGTCCGCAGTGCGGGCGGTGTCACAGGCAGCCGCAGTCCGAGGCGTAGAGGGCCAGGAACACGGCCGTCGAAGCGGCCAGTGTGAAGGCGGCGGCGGTCACGGTGGCGAGGCGCCGGTGCCCCCGTGCGGGGGTCGCGGGACGCGGCCCGGCCGCCGTGGGCGAGGTAGACGAGGAGGAGCCCGGCGGCGGCGAGGGCCCCACGAGGGCTGACCGACCAGCTCAGACTTGCCACCCCACGCACCGCCGCGCGCCGGCCCGTCCCGCCGCCCCGCCCGGCCCCCCGGCCCGCCCCGGCACCCCGTCCCGCCGGTCTCCGCCCCCTCCGGCGGTCCTCACCCCGCCCCGCCGGGGCGCCACCCCCGCGCCCTGCCCCGCGGTACCACCACGGCCGCCGCCCCGGCGAGCAGGACGAGGCACCCCGCTCCCAGCGCGATGAGGACGGACCGGTCGCGGGGGACGGAGGACGGCGGGCGGTAGGCGCGGGCGGCCTCGGGCCCGGGAGCCTTCCCCGCCGCCGACGGCGGGAGCGCGGTGAGCGCCGCGTACGGGTCGAGGCGCGGGACCGTGTCCGGGTAGGCGGTGGAGACCAGCCTGCGGGCGACCTCCCCGGCGTCCAGTTCGGGGTGCCGCGCCCGCAGCAGGGCGGCGGCGCCCGCCGTGTGCGCGGCGGCGAGGGAGGAGCCGGAGCCGATGTAGTGGCCCCGGCCCACCGGACCCGGACCGACGACGAGGTCGCCCGGCGCGGCGAGGTCCGCGCCCGCGACCGTCGGAGCGCCTTCGGGCCGGGTCCCGCCGGGTCCGTAGTCGAGCACCGACAGCACTCCGGGGGCCGAAGCCGGCCAGTACCAGGGCACGTCGGGGAGCGGGTCGCCCGACGCGTCCTGTGCGAGGGAGTCCGGCGCGGCCGGCGCCACCACCAGGGCGTCCCGCCCGGTGGCGTGCGCCACCGCGTCGGTCAGCACCCGCTCGCCGGTGCGCAGCGCCGAGGCGACGTAGACGACACCGGCCCCCGAGTCCGCGGCTTCCCTGATGGCGTCGGCCAGTTGACCGGGGGTGACCTGCCCCTGGCGGTTCCCGGCGCGCACCGAGACGATCTCGGCCTCCGGGGCGACGCCCACCGGACCGGCCCCTTCCGTCGGCGAGCCCGCGATCAGACCGGCGGCGAAGGTCCCGTGTCCCACGCAGTCCCCGGATCCACCGCCCGCCCCCAGCGACCGGACCCGGCCCTTCAGGGACGGCACGACGACGCCGACCCCGGTGTCCACCACGGCGACGGTGACGCCCCGGCCGCGGCTCAGCCGCTGTCCGCGGTCCAGGCCCAGCGCCGCCACGGTCCACGGGACGGCCTCGGCGGTCCGCGGGGACGCGCTCGTGCAGCGCCCGTCCGCCGCCACGGACGAGGGCAGCACGGGCAGTTCCACCGCGTCGGCCGCGCGGGCCTCCACCGGCGCCAGCACCGGGAACGCCAGCAGAAGGAGCACCGCGGGCAGCGCCCGTGCCCACCGGGCCGCCGGCCGGTGAACGGCGGGTGCGGGGGCGGCGGACCGGTCCCGCGACCGTCGGGCGGCGCGGGGGAGGGGGTCGGAGGAGGGGGGTCGCATGGCGCGGAAGGTAACCCGGCCAGGTGACGCCCCGATGACACCGGCGGTACGCCCGCGCCCCCGGCGGCCCCCGGCGTTTGCCCAGGCTTCACCGGCCCCACACCGCCGCACCACTGACCACCCTCTTTGGGCGGCAAGGATCGGGCCGCAGGACAGCAGAGAGGGAGGCCCGCGCGTGTCACGGCAGTTGCTCACGGTGTGCCCGGACCAGCCGGACGCCTTCCGGACGATCGGAGAGGCGCTGGAGAGGGCGCGTACCGGGGCGGTGATACGTGTCCGGCCCGGCCGGTACCCGGAGAACCTGGTGGTGCGCAACCGGGTCACGATCGTCGGCGAGGGCCCCCGCGACAGCGTGGAGATACGCCCCCGGCGCGGCACCGCCCTGGTGCTCCTCGCGGACGCGGTGGCGCTGACCGATCTGACCCTGCGCGGCGGGGCGGAGGACTTCCCCGTCGTGGACGCGGTGCGCGGGCAGGTCGCGATGGACGGCTGCACGGTCGTCGGCTCCGGCTGGACGGCGGTGCTCGCCCGTGAGTCGGGGGCCGTCGCGATGCGGGGATGCAGGGTCAGCAACCCCAAGGGCGCGGGGATCGTGGACACGTCGCCCGCCGGGAGCGTCGTCGCCGACTGCGTCGTCGAGAACCTCGGCACGTCCGGCGTCGTCCTGGGCGAGGAGGCCCGCACCACCGTGCGCGGCTGCCGCATCCGGGACGCCCGCGGCAACGGCGTCCTCGCCAACGGGCAGGCCGGCGGCACCGTGGAGGACTGCGACGTCTCCGGCGCGGAGAAGCCCGCCGTCGCCCTGGAGGGCAGCAGCACCACCCGCGTGGTCCGCACCGACGTCCACGACACCGCCGTCGGCGTGTACGTCACCAGTGACGCGCGACCCGTGCTGGAGGAGGTCACCGTCTCCGACACCACGGGCCCCGGCCTGGTGATCGCCGCCGGCGCGGTCCCGGACGTACTCCGCTGCCGTACCACCCGGACCAAGGGCCACGCCCTCACCCTGGACGAACGCTCCGGAGGCACCTTCGAGAACTGCGAGTTCGACACCTCCGCCGCCCCCGCGGTCCGGGTCGCCGGGTCGAGCATGCCGGTCTTCCACCACCTCTCCGTACGCGACTGCGCGGACCCGGCCGGATCGGTGGTCGTGGAGGACGGTTCGGTCGCCGAGTTCGACGGACTGCGGATCACGGACGCGGCCGGCACCGCCCTGCTGATCCGCGGCGGCGCCAACCCCCTGGTGCGCGGGGCCCGTCTGGTGGCCCCCGCCGGACACGGGGTCGAGGTCACCGACGAGGGGCGCGGACGGCTGGAGGACTGCCGGATCGAGCGTCCGGGCGGCTGCGGCGTCCGTGCCGGAGCCGGTGCGCGCGGTGAACTGCGCGACGTGCAGGTGGAGTCGGCGGGCGACGCGGGGTTCCGGGTCGGAACCGGCGGCCGGCTCACCGTCGTGGACTGCCGGGCGCACGCGGGGGCCGCCTCCGGCATTCTGGTGGAGCACGGCGGCGAGATCGCGGCCGAGCGCACCGGGATCACCGAGTCGGCCGCCCACGGGGTGCTGCTGGCCGACGGCTCCCGGGCCGCTCTCGACGCGTGCCGGATCACCGGCAGCCGGGGCGACGGGATCCGGGTGGAGACCGGCGAGGCGGTCACCGTCACCGGGTGCGTCGTCCGGGACAACCGCGGGGCCGGGCTGCGCGCCTCCCGGCCCGGGGAGCGGTTCACCGTCGACGACCTGATGAGCGCGGGCAACGAACTCCCCGACTCCTGGGACGGGTCCGACACCTCCGCCGGGACCGCCGACGCCCCGCCAGGACCGGCCGGCCGGACGGCACCGGCACCGCCGCCGGGACCGCTCCAGGAACTGGAGGCGCTCATCGGCCTGGGGGACGTCAAGCAGCAGGTGCACACCCTGGTGCACCTCAACGAACTGGCCCAGCGCCGCGCGCGTCTCGGCATGCCGGCCCCTCCGATGAGCAGGCACCTGGTGTTCTCCGGCCCTCCCGGCACCGGCAAGACCACCGTGGCGCGGCTCTACGGCGGCATCCTGGCCGAGCTCGGCGTGCTGCGCTCCGGCCACCTGGTCGAGGTGTCGCGGGCGGATCTGGTGGCACAGGTCATCGGCGGTACCGCGATCAAGACCACCGAGGCGTTCAACGAGGCGCTGGGCGGGGTGCTCTTCGTCGACGAGGCGTACACCCTGCTCTCCGACGGCAAGGGCTCCGGCGCCGACTTCGGCCGGGAGGCGGTCGACACCCTGCTGAAGCTGATGGAGGACCACCGCGAGGACGTCGTGGTCATCGCGGCCGGTTACACCGGCGAGATGGCCGGGTTCCTCGCCTCCAACCCGGGTCTGGCCTCCCGATTCACCCGGACCATCGAGTTCGCCAACTACTCCGTGGACGAACTCGTCACCATCACCGAGTCGATGTGCCGGGCCCACCGCTACGAACTCGACCCCGGCACCCTCACCGCCCTGGCCGCGCACTACTCCGCCACCACCCGCGACGCCACCTTCGGCAACGGCCGCGAGGCGCGCCGGGTCTTCGAGGAGATGGTCGACCGGCAGGCCGTGCGGCTGAGCACCGTGCCCGACCCCGCCGAGAGCGATCTGGCCCGGCTGCTGCCCGCCGACGTCGGGGGACCGGCGGCGACTGCCGACGGGCCGCCCGCTTCGGCCGGGCTGCTGGCCGAACTGGAGGGGATGACCGGGCTGCACGCGGTCAAGCGCGAGGTGAACGACCTCGTCCAACTGCTGTCGGCCGGCGCCCGCCGGCGCGCGGCCGGACTGCCCGCGCCCCGGATGAGCAACCACCTGGTGTTCTCGGGCCCGCCCGGCACCGGCAAGACCACGGTGGCCCGCCTGTACGCGGGCCTGCTCCACTCGCTCGGCGTGCTCCCCACGGGCCAGCTGGTGGAGGTGGCGCGCGCCGATCTGGTCGGGCGGTACGTGGGCCACACCGCGCAGCTCACCAAGGAGGTCTTCGACTCCGCGCTGGGCGGCGTGCTCTTCATCGACGAGGCGTACACGCTCACGCCCGCCGGGGCCGGCGGCGACTTCGGCCGGGAGGCGGTGGAGACGCTCCTGAAGCTGATGGAGGACCACCGCGACGACGTGGTGGTCATCGCGGCCGGGTACACCGAGGAGATGGCGGGCTTCCTCGCCTCCAATCCGGGCCTGGCCTCGCGGTTCACCCGCAGCGTGGTGTTCGAGCACTACACGACCGAGGAGCTGGTCGACATCGTCTCCCGGCAGGCCGCCGAGTCGGGCTACGACTGTCCGCCGGACACCCTGGAGGCCGTCCGGGCGCACGTGGCGGCCCTGCCGCGCGACCGTTCGTTCGGCAACGCCCGTACGGCACGCGGAATCCTGGAGGTCATGACGACCCGTCAGGCCCGCAGGCTGGGCGCGATGGCGGCACCCGGCCTGGAGGACCTGCGGCTGCTGCTGCCCGGGGACGTCCCGGCCCCGGTGCCGGCCCTCGGGGCGGCCACGGCCGTCCCCTGACGGGCCCCCACCGGGAAACCCCTTCGCGTCCCCAGCCCCAGACCGGTGAGACTGCCGACGTGACACTCCACGAGAACGAGATCCCGGTCGACGAGCGACTGATCCGTGCCCTGCTGGCGGCCCAGCGCCCGGAGTGGGCCGGCCTGCCGCTGTCGGCGGCGGGTGCGGGAACCGACAACACGATGTACCGGCTGGGCGAGGACCTGCTCGTGCGGCTTCCGCGCACCGTCGACGGCGGGCGGTCCGTGCGCAAGGAGCAGGAGTGGCTGCCGCGCCTCGCACCTCTGCTGCCGTGCGAGATCCCGGACCCCGTCCACCGCGGGACGCCGGCCGCCGGCTTCCCCGCGGTCTGGTCGGTCCACCGCTGGATCGACGGCGACGAGGCCGGCCCCAAGACCGTCCGGGACTGGACCGCGTTCGGCAACGCCCTCGCCGGGATCGTGGACCGGCTCCACCGCGTCGACCTCATGGGCGCCACCCGTGAGGGCGGCCTCGACTGGTACCGGGGCGGGCCCCTCGGAGCCTGCGACCGGTGGGTCGGCCGGTGCCTCGACGACTGCCGGGAACTCGTGGGCGGCGAACTCGACGTCGGCACCCTGGAGCGACTGTGGCGGGACGCGGTCGCCCTGCCCGAATCCGTCGGACCCCAGGTGTGGCTGCACGGCGACCTCAAACCGACCAACCTGCTGGTCAGGGACGGCGCACTGCACGCCGTCATCGACTTCGGTGCGCTGTCCATCGGCCTCCCCGACGCCGAGCACGCCACGGTCTGGGACCTTCCACCGGACGCACGGTCCGCCTACTGGAACGCCCTGGACCTGGACGAGCCGACCTGGACCCGCGCCCGCGCCTGGGCGATCGCGGTGGGCGCCAGCGGGATCTCGTACTACCGGCACACGATCCCCGCCTTCGTGGCCGAGTGCCGGGCCCGCCTCGACGCGATCCTCACCGATGCCGCGGCACGATGAACCGACCCGGAGGAGCCACCGTGCCCCTGCTCTACCTCGACGTGGACGGGCCCCTCAACCCGTACGCCGCCAAGCCGCACCGCAGACCCGACGGTTACACCACGCTCCGGGTGCCCCGCGAAGACACGGTCCCCGCCAACCCGCTGACCCCGCGGCGGCCGCTGCGGATCTGGCTGAACCCGGAGCACGGCCCCGCGCTGCTCGCCCTCGGGCACGCACTCGTATGGGCCACGACCTGGATGGAGAGCGCCAACCGGTGGATCGCCCCGGCCCTCGGCCTCCCCGACCTGCCGTTCGTCGACTTCGGCGACGCCCTGTTCCGTGAGCGCCCCGACGCTGTGCACTGGAAGACCGAGGCGATCGTCGAGCACGCCGCCGGACGGCCGTTCGTCTGGGTGGACGACGAGCAGAGCGCACTCGACCACGCCTACGTCCGCACACACCACCCCGGACCCGCGCTGCTGCACCACGTCGACCCGCGCGCCGGTCTTGGCGCGGCCGACTTCCGCGCGCTCGCCGCCTTCGACGGCTCGGGCGGCGTTCCACCGGCGGCGCGTCGAGGGGCCCGGTAGGTCCTCGGTCAGTCCGCTTCCCCCGCGTGCGTACGCCGCACGGCCGCCGCACCGCTCAGCCGGCGCTGGACGGCGCGCAGGCGGGGGTGGCGCTGGTGCATCTGGGCGGAGTGGCGGTCCAGTTCCTCCAGGACCCGCTCCGACCGCTTGTCGATGTCCAGCTCGTCGAGCACCCGGTCCACCTCCGCCAGCAGAGCGCCGTGGAGCTGCCACTGCCGGGGGTGCTCCTGCACCGTGTCCAGCAGCAGGAACGCCACCCGGTCGCGGGTCTCGCGACCGCGGGCCAGCGCCTGCGCCAGGTGCTCCTCCGCGTCGTCGGCGCCTGCGCTCAGCGGGGTGGTGATCATCTCGGCGAACGCCTCGATCGCCTCGCCCATCCGGTCGAACAGCTCCGTGAGCCCCTCGGCCACCTCGTCGGGGAACAGCGACTCCTCGGTACGCGCCTTGGCGAGGTCGGTGAGCGTACGGGTCAGCACGCGCAGCACCACGGCGCAGATCTCCAGGGTGTCGAGGCCGGTACGCAGCACCACCCGGTGCAGCAGCCCCTGACGCACCCGCGGATTGAGCATCAGGCTCTCCTCCGCCTGCCGCAGGGAGGCGTCCACCTCGACGATGTCGTGGTCCAGCCGCCGCGCCTCGTGCAGCCGGGCCGCCGCCCGGGGCACCGGGGCGTTGCCCACCACTTCCTGGCCCATCGCGTGCAGCATCGTGCCCATCCGCCCGGCGAGTTCCTCGATCGAGGCGCCGGCGGTCTGCACCCACACGGGGGGAGCGAACAGCAGGTTGAACAGCAGCCCCACGCCCGCGCCGATCAGGGTCTCCAGCACCCGGTCCCAGGCGGTGTACGCGACCTGCACCTGCGACACCCCGAGCACCAGCATGGCGCTGATCGCCACCTCCACCACGAACTCGTTCACCCGCACCAGCCGCCCGATCATGAGCGCCGTGAAGATGGTCAGACCCAGGCTCCACCAGGTGAGCCCGACCAGGGTGCTGAATCCGATGGCGATGAGGACGCCGACGACGACCGAGTTCACCCGCCGGATGCCGGTCGTGAGCGTCGCGTAGAGGGTGACCTGGACGACCAGCAGGGCCGTCAGCGGGGCGGTGAGCGGAGCCGGATGGGGCAGCAGCCACGCGGCCACCGAGTACGCGATGACGGCGGCGGCCGTGGACCGCACGGCCTGGACGAACGCGGGCTCCGTGGTGCGGCGGACCAGTTTGACGACGGACGAGGAGGAGACATCAGGCATCCCCAGAGCGTGCCCCGCCTCTCCCGTCCCATGGCCGCGCAAGGCCGGGAAGATCGATTACGGGTCGCCGGGTGCCTCCGTACGGCGTACCGGCCGGTCCGCGCCCCCGGGCGGGCGACCGCCCCGGGTGCCACCGGAGAAAAGGTGTTGCCGCGGGCGCCGGGGCGTTGCGAGACTCCCGCTCATGTCCGATCACGCGACGACCGACGCGCGCCAGGTGGCCGCGCTCTTCTCCCACGGCCGCCTCACCGTCGTCCCACGCAAGCCCGCCCGCCGGGAGCAGCTCCTCGCCCACCTGGCCGGCACGCTCTTCGCCCAGGAGCGCACGTACTCCGAGAAGGAGGTCAACGCGGCGCTGCTGACGGTCCACGACGACTTTCCCGCGCTGCGCCGCTATCTGGTCGAAGGCGGATTCCTCGCCCGGACCCGCGACGGCGGCAGCTACCGGCTGATCTGACGGCCCGGCCCCCCGGCGGAATCACCGGGCGGCGTGCGGAAGACTGGGCGGCATGAGACGCACCCGGGGGGTCTGCGGAAACTGCCGACGGCGACGCGCGCTGCGTGGCGGCCGCTGCGGGCGGTGCCGCGCCAAGGACCGTCTGCCGGACGCGGCGGAGACCGCGGTGGACCTCGGCGAAATCGCGCCGGGCGTCCTGCGCGGTTTCGGCCGGGCCGTCGGCGCACTCGTGCGCGCCCTGTTCGACTGACGGCCCCGGACGCCGGTCCCGCGTTCCCACGCCTCCGCGAGCAGGTGTTTGCCCACCACCGACATCCCGGCCGGCTCCCGTCCCGTCTCCCACGCCTCCGGGACCGGGTCGCACCCGCGGCGTCGTGCCGGGTGACGTCTCGTCACGGACAGGCGGGACGTCCTCGTAGGAGTCCGGCCGGACGGTGTGCACGGGCCGGAACCGTACGACTCACGGTCATGTGCTGAACTGTCGGACAACCATCTCGTTCAGGAGCACCACGTGAGCAGCTACCGTCATCCGGGCGTCGTCTTCACCGACCGCCGATTCTCCGTCCCGCTCGACCACGCCGATCCGGGTGGCGAGCGGATCGAGGTCTTCGGACGGGAGGCGGTGGCGAGCGGCCGTACGGGCTCCGACCTGCCCTGGCTGGTCTACCTGGAGGGCGGCCCCGGCTTCGGCGCGCGGCGCTTCACCGGTACCGAGGCATGGCTCGGCCGGGCGCTGCGGGACTTCCGGGTCCTGCTGCTGGACCAGCGCGGCACCGGCCTGTCCACCCCGGCGAACCGGCAGACGCTGCCGCTCCGCGGCGGCCCCGCCGAGCAGGCGGAGTACCTCGCCCACTTCCGTTCCGACAGCATCGTCGCCGACTGCGAGCTGATCCGCCCGCAGCTCACCGGCGGTGCTCCCTGGACCGTCCTCGGTCAGTCCTTCGGCGGCTTCTGCGCGGTCCGCTACCTCTCCGCCGCCCCCGAGGGCCTTGCCGCCGTCCTGATCACGGGCGGGCTGCCCTCGCTCGACGCGCACGCCGACGACGTCTACCGCGCCGCATACCCGCGGATCGCGCGGAAGGTGGCCGCGCACTACGCCCGGTACCCGATGGACGTCGAGCGCGCCCGCGAGATCGCCGCACATCTCGCGGCGCACCGCCCGGAGTCGGCCGGGCACGTGCTGACCGTCGAGGGCTTCCAGTCGCTCGGCATCATGCTGGGCGGCTCCACCGGCAGCCACCAGCTCCACTACCTGCTGGAGAACGCCTTCGTCCGCACCCCGGCGGGGCCGGAGCTCTCCGACGCCTTCCAGGAGGCGATGCGTACCGCCAACTCGTTCGCCGCCCACCCGCTCTACGCCCTCGTGCACGAGGTGATCTACGGGCAGGGCGAGGAGGCCACCGGCTGGTCGGCCGAGCGCGTGCGCGCCGAGTTCCCGCAGTTCGACGCGGCGGCCTCGCTCGCGGGCGACGGCCCGGTGTACTTCACCGGCGAGTCCATCCACCCCTGGCACTTCGAGGTCGACCCCGCGCTGCGCCCGCTCCGGGAGACCGCCGACCTGCTGGCCGCCCGCACGGACTGGCCGGTCCTGTACGACAAGGAGCGCCTCGCCCGCAACGAGGTGCCGGTCGCCGCCGCCGTCTACCACGACGACATGTACGTGGACACCGCGCACGCGCTGGAGACGGCCGCGGCCGTCAAGGGGCTGCGGACGTGGGTGACCGACGAGTTCGAGCACGACGGCCTGCGGGCCGGCGGCCCCCGGGTCCTGGACCGTTTGCTGGCGCTGGTGCGCGACGAGATCTGACCGGGGCCGGGGCCGGGGACGCTGGTCCGGTCCAGTGCGTGCCCCGAACCCGGTGCCCCGAACCCCGGCCCCGGAACGGGCGGGTTTGACAAACCCGGTTGCCGAATCTGCAATGACCGTATGGAGCATGAACGGCGGAAGCCGCACGAAGACCCGTCCACGGCACGGACCGGCCGGGGGCCGACCGGTCCGGCGTCCCGCCCGGCGTCCGGCCCGTCGTCCGGTCCGTCGTCCGGTTCCGAGGGTGACGGCGGCCGGGCGGGGGCCGATCCCGAGCTGGACGCGGTGCTGTCCGGTGTCGGCCCCCGGCTGCGCCGGCTGCGCAAGGAACGCGAGGTCACCCTGGCCGCGCTCTCCGAGGCCACCGGCATCTCCGTCAGTACCCTCTCCCGTCTGGAGTCCGGCGGCCGCCGCCCCAGCCTGGAGCTGCTGCTGCCCATCGCCCGCGCCCACGAGGTGCCCCTCGACGACCTGGTGGGCGCGCCGCCGGTCGGTGACCCGAGGGTCCGGGCCAAGCCGATCGTGCTCCACGGCCGTACCGCACTGCCGCTGACCTCCCGCCCCGGTGGCCTTCAGGCGTTCAAGCTGATCCAGCAAGGCGTCTCCTCCTGCGAGTCCCCCGAGCAGCGCACCCACGAGGGGTACGAGTGGCTGTACGTCCTGTCCGGACGGCTCAGGCTGCTGCTCGCCGAGCACGATCTGGTGATGGGTCCGGGTGAGGCGGCCGAGTTCGACACGCGGCTGCCGCACTGGTTCGGCCCGGCCGACGACGAACCGGTCGAATTCCTCAGCCTGTTCGGTCCGCAGGGGGAACGGATGCACGTGATCGCCCGGCCGAAGGAGCGCCGGGACTGAAGGGGATGCGCCTCTCCGGCCCGCGTCCGCGCGCCTCCCGCCGCCCCCGTCGCCGAGCCTGCGCCCCCGCCGCCCCGCCCGTCGTCACCCACCGCCCGCCCGGCCGCAGTGAGGCCATTTCGGCCGCGTAGGGGTGTTCCCAGGTGGACAAGCGACCGCTTAGTATGCGCCGGAGCAGTGGAAACGCCCGACAGTGTGTGGAGGCCGATCATGCAGGCATGGCGAGTGCACCGGAACGGCGAGCCGAGCGAGGTGATGCGGCTCGAAGAGACGGACCGGCCCACCCCCGGCGAAGGACAGGTGCTGCTCGCCGTCCGCGCGGCCAACATCAACTTCCCCGACGCCCTCCTGTGCCGCGGCCAGTACCAGGTACGGCCGCCGCTGCCGTTCACGCCGGGCGTCGAGGTCTGCGCCGAGACCGAGGACGGCCGCCGGGTGCTCGCCACCCCCGCGCTCCCGAACGGCGGCTTCGCCGACTACGTCGTCGCCGACGAGGCGGCGCTGCTGCCCGTCCCCGAGGCGCTGGACGACGCCGAGGCGGCCGCCCTGCACATCGGCTACCAGACGGGTTGGTTCGGCCTGCACCGCCGGGCCCGCCTCCGGGCGGGGGAGACCCTGCTCGTGCACGCCGCCGCGGGCGGTGTCGGCAGCGCGGCCGTCCAGCTCGGCAAGGCCGCGGGCGCCACCGTCATCGGCGTCGTCGGCGGGGCCGAGAAGGCCGCCGTCGCCCGCTCCCTGGGCTGCGACCTCGTCATCGACCGGCACACCGACGACATCGTCGCCGCCGTCAAGGAGGCCACCGGCGGACGCGGCGCCGACGTGGTCTACGACCCGGTCGGCGGCGACGCCTACGCCAAGTCCGTCAAGTGCATCGCCTTCGAGGGCCGTGTCGTCGTCGTCGGATTCGCCGGCGGCACCATCCCCGCCCCGGCGCTCAACCACGCGCTCGTCAAGAACTACGCGATCCTCGGCCTTCACTGGGGCCTCTACAACACCAAGGACCCCGAGGCCGTCCGCGACTGCCACCGGGAGCTGACCCGGCTCGCCGCCAAGGGGGTCGTCAAGCCGCTGATCGGCGAACGGGTCCCGATGGCCGGGGCCGCCGCCGCCGTCCAGCGGGTCGCCGACGGCACCAGTACCGGCCGCCTCGTCGTCCTGCCCGAGGGAGCCGCCCGATGACCGCCCCCGACACCGCCGAGGTGCTGCGCCGCACCCGCGAACTGCTCGCCGCGCACCCGCCGGCCACCACCGGCCGCACCGACTTCCTCAAGGCCCGCTTCGACGCCGGACTCGCCTGGGTCCACTATCCGGAAGGTCTCGGCGGCCTCGGCGCCTCCCGCTCCCTCCAGCCGGCCGTCGACGCCGAACTCGCCGCCGCCGGAGCCCCCGACAACGATCCGCGCCGCATCGGCATCGGCCTCGGCATGGCCGCCCCCACCCTCCTCGGCTTCGGCACCGACGAGCAGAAGCAGCGCTTCCTGCGCCCCCTGTGGGTCGGCGAGGAGGTCTGGTGCCAGCTCTTCAGCGAACCCGGCGCCGGCTCCGACCTCGCCGCCCTCGGCACCCGGGCGGTGCGCGACGCAGGGAGCGGAGCCGAGGGCGGGGGCGACTGGGTGATCGACGGGCAGAAGGTCTGGACGTCCAGCGCACACCTCGCCCGCTGGGCCATCCTCATCGCCCGTACCGACCCGGACCTGCCCAAGCACCGCGGCATCAGCTACTTCATCTGCGACATGACCGACCCCGGCGTGGAGGTCCGGCCGCTGCGCCAGATCACCGGCGAGGCCGAGTTCAACGAGGTCTTCCTCACCGGCGTCCGCATCCCCGACAGTCGCAGGCTCGGTCCGGTCGGCGACGGCTGGAAGGTCGCCCAGACCACCCTCATGAACGAGCGGGTCTCCATCGGCGGCTCCCGCATCCCCCGCGAGGGGGGCATGATCGGCCCCGTCTCCCGCACCTGGCGCGAACGTCCCGACCTGCGCACCCACGACCTGCACCAGCGCCTGCTCACCCTCTGGGTGGAGGCCGAGGTCGCCCGCCTCACCGGCGAACGGCTGCGTCAGCAGCTCGTCGCGGGACAGCCCGGCCCCGAGGGCTCCGGCATGAAGCTCGCCTTCGCCCGCCTCAACCAGCAGATCAGCGGCCTGGAGGTCGAACTCCTCGGCGACGAGGGCCTGCTGTACGGCGACTGGACCATGACCCGCCCCGAGCTGGTCGACTTCACCGGCCGAGACGCCGGCTACCGCTACCTCCGCTCCAAGGGCAACTCGATCGAGGGCGGCACCAGCGAAGTACTGCTGAACATCGTCGCCGAACGCGTCCTCGGACTCCCCTCCGAGCCGCGCAACGACAAGGACGTCGCCTGGAAGGACCTCGCCCGATGACCGCACCGCAGCCGTCCGCCACCCCCGACCTGCTCTACTCCGAGGACGAGGAGGATCTGCGCTCCGCCGTACGGGCGCTGTTCGCCGACCGCGCCGACCACGCCGCCGTCCTCGCCCGCGCCGAGTCCGGCGCCCCGTACGACCCCCAGCTGTGGAAGTCGCTCGCCGGCGGCATCGGCGCGGCCGGGCTCCTCGTGCCGGAGAAGCTCGGCGGCCAGGGCGCCTCCTACCGCGAGGCCGCCGTGGTGGCCGAGGAGATCGGCCGCAGCGTCGCTCCCGCCCCCTACCTGACGAGTGCCGTGGTGGCGACCACCGTGCTGCTCGCGGTGGCGGACGCGCAGGGACCGGCCGCAGCGCTGCTGGGCGACCTCGCCGAAGGCCGCAGGACCGCCGCCCTGCTCGTCCCGTTCTCCGCCGCGCCGGCCGACGCCGCGCACGCGGGCGTGGTCGCGGCCGACGCCGGCACGGTCTCCGGCACCGTGCGGGGCGTGGCGGACGCGGCCGGCGCGGACGTGCTGCTGGTCCGGGCGGCGGACGGGCTGCACGCCGTCGAGGCGCACCAGGACGGGGTCACCGCCGAGCCGCTGGTGCCCTTCGACCTGACCCGTCCGCTCGCCGCCGTACGGCTCGACGGCGCGACCGCCGTCCCGCTGGCCACCGGGGACGCCGCCACCGACGCGGTGCGGCAGGGACTGCTCGCCGGCGCCGGGCTGCTCGCGTCGGAACAGCTCGGCGTCGCCGAGTGGTGCCTGGCCGAGACCGTCCGGTACACCCGCGAGCGCCACCAGTTCAACCGGCCGGTCGGCTCCTTCCAGGCGCTGAAGCACCGGATGGCGCAGCTCTGGCTGGAGGTCGTCTCCGCACGGGCCGCCGCCCGCAACGCGGCCGACGCCCTGGCCACCAGCGCTCCCGACGCCGCCCTGGCGGTCGCGGTGGCCCAGTCGTACTGCTCCGGTGTCGCGGTCCACGCGGCCGAGGAGTGCGTCCAGCTGCACGGCGGCATCGGCATGACGTGGGAGCACCCGGCCCACCTCTACCTCAAGCGCGCCAAGGCCGACTCGATCGCCTACGGCACCGCGGGACGCCACCGCGAAACCGTCGCGGACCTGGCGGAGCTGCCCGCCCCCTGATGCGCGCGCCCGGCCCGCATGCCGCCCGGCCGAAGCCCGAACGAGGGCGTCGGCCGGGCGGGGTGCCGGGACGGGCTCAATCCGGCGTCCGCACCCGCTTCAGCGACAGGGAGACCCGCAGCCGGCCGAGGTCGACCTCGACCACTTCGGCCGTGACCGTCTCGCCCACCCGGACGGCGTCGGCGGGGGAGCCGACCGGCTCGTGCGAGAGTTCGGGAAGATTGATCAGCGCGGTGCATCCGCCCAGGTCCACGAAGGTCACGCCGAAGTCGGCGACCGCCGTGACCGTGCCGGTGACGAGTTGTCCCGGCCGCAGCACCGACATGAACGCCCACTCCCGGTCGCCGGGTGTCGGATCGGTCTGCCACCGGGCCCGCAGCACGCCGTCCTGGTCCGGCATGACCGCTGTGTGCAGCGGGTGACGCTCGTCGGTGGACAGGGAGACGACGGCCGCGGCCCGTGCGCCCGCGACGCTTGCGGCCACCGCTTCGGAAACGCCCATGTCGACGACTGTTCCGCACATCCGGCCGTCGGCGTCCTCCCTGAGGATCTCCGCCAGGCCCTCGTCCGGCAGCGAGCGCAGGGCCGTGGGGACATCGGTGAACAGGTCCGGCCACACCGCGAGCATGGCGCGCGGCGCCAGACGCGCACGGACGGACTCGAGGTTGCCGGGTGTCAGGCGGTGCCAGCGCGAGGCGTTGTGGGCGTGCGTCTCCTCCAGCAGCAGGGTGCCCAGCGACCTGCGCACCAGGCCCCAGAAGTCGTCGTCGGCGGGCCGCCGCACGAGGTCCGGGTCGTCCTCGAAGTCGTACGGCGAGCCCTCGACGCGCTCGGCGAAGAGGCCGAGCCCGCGGGTCCGGGCGACCGCCTCCTCACACACCGTGTTGCTGCCGACGTACAGGCACCGGTCCCAGCCGACATGCACCGCGAACTCGCCCTCCGCCTCCAGACGGCACCACGCGCCACTCTCGCGCAGCATGGCGCGGACGAGTTCCAGGGCGACGGAGAGGGACACCACCGCGCCGTCGTGATAGCCGGCCAGGTCGGGCGGAAAGAGGCCGGCCAGGCCGTGCCCCGGCACCGGGTGCCCTGCCCCGAAGCGGATGCCCGTGCCCGCCTCCGGCTCACGGATGGTCAACCGCCCGATCCCGCGAGCTTCGGCGAACGCCGCCACGGCGTCCAGGCAGGCGGCCTCGACCGGCCCGTGGTCGCCGACCGCTTCCTCCGTGCCTCGAAAGCGGCCCCGGTCGCCCCGGTCGCGAGGGTCGTACTTCGTGATCCGGTACACATGCGGAAGCACGGCGGGCGTCCTCCTGGCAGATCGGAGCGGCGGATGGCGGATCCCGCCGGGAGCCCCGAGGCCCCCGGCGCGGTCGCTGCCCCGGAGCGTAGGGGAGCCCCCGGTCCGCGCCGCGCCGGGGTGGCTTGCGCGCACTCCGCCGGCTCCGGCCCCAAACGGTCACGGCGCGTCAACACCCGTTCGGCGGACACGTCGGACCTCCGAACGGCCGCCCCGTTACGCCACACTGGCGGCCGAAAGCCGCAAATCCGGCGCGGCGGAGGAGGCTCGTCATGGCCATTTCGATTTCCGTGGTGCTGTTCCTGTTCATCCTGGCGGTGATCTTCCTGCGCAACGGCGGGCTCAAGGTCTCGCACGCCATCGTCTGCGCCCTGCTCGGCTTCCTGCTGGCGAGCACCCGGATGGCCCCCACCATCCACGACGGCATCGTCGCCACCGCCGACATCGTGAGCGGCCTGCGCCCCTGACCTCGGCCGGTCCGGCGACCCGCCTCCGTGGTCCCGGCGACCAGTCGGCCGACGACGGACGACATATGGTCCGCCGCCGCCACCGGTGCCCCGCGACGCGTCCCGGGCACCCCCTCGGGGGCGGTAACGTCGTGTCCAGGAACCTGCCCGCTTCGTCGACCCGACAGGACCTGACCGCACCTCGTCGCGCACCTGGAGACCCGGCCCATGTCGCTCCCGCCCCCCGGACGCCACTCCGGCGCCGCCCACCACGAGTACTGCAACAGCGGGCTGTGCTGCCGCTGCCAGATGCGTGCGTGGACCACCAAGGCCGGCGGCGAACGGCTCTGCGGGCTGTGCGCGTCCTGCTGCCGGGACTGCGGGCGGGCCCCCGCGCCGCACCTGGCCGGCCTGGACGGCGGGCTCTGCGCCGAGTGCCGCGGGCTCTGCGGCCGCTGCCAGGGCCCCCGGCGCCACGACGGCTCCTGCGACTGCGACACCTGGCGCCAGCGGTCCAAGGAAGACCCCCAGCGCTATGTGCTGAACGCCCTGCCCGCCCCGCTCATGCAGGCCCTCGGGCACCGGGTGCCCCTGGAGGTCCACGAGCTGATCCGCGAGGAACTGGGGGCCCGCTCCGCGGTGCAGCTCCGGGAGCGGATCGAGCGCCGCTGGAACCTCCGCTGGGCGCACGCCCTGCACGAGCTGGACGAGGAAGGCCGCCGGCGGTTCACCCCGCAGGTGATCGCCCAGTGGCTGATCGCCCGCCCCGACTGCTCCGACCGGCACTGCGAGGACGGCTACCTCCTGCACGGCGACGTCCCCTGCGGCCGCTGCCGCAGGCCCACGTACCGCTTCGTCACCTCGGTCGCCGACCGGACGGCCACCCCGGAGCACGCCCGCGCGTCCGCCGCGCAGATCCGGCGCTCCCTGGTCGCCAACCGGGCCCGCACCCCGGGCCGCCCGCACTGACGACCGCCCGGCGGGCCCGGCCGGGCGGCCCCCGTCAGGTGCCGATCAGCCGGGAGCGGATCAGGAAGCGCACCCCTTCGGGGGCCTCCAGCGAGAACCCGCTGCCGCGGCCCTCGACCACGTCGACGATGAGCCGGGTGTGCGCCCACGCCTCGTGCTGGCTCCTCGACATCCAGAAGGGCACCGGCTCCGCCACGCCGTCCACGACCAGTTCGGCCAGCAGCACGTCCGAGCCGCCGGTGCGGAACTCGCCCGCCGGGTAGCACATCGGGGCGCTGCCGTCGCAGCAGCCGCCCGACTGGTGGAACATCAGCGCGCCGTGGTCCTGCCGCAGCTTCCGCAGCAGTTCGGCGGCGGCCGGGGTGATCTCCACCGCGGGCGCCTGCACGTCGTCCATCTCTCCGCCTCTCGCCGGGCGTACGCCTCGTGGCCCCCAGTGAACCGCCACCGACGTTGCCGCGCCGTTGCACCGGGGAGCCCGGCGGCCCTCCGGGACGAGTCCGGAGGGCCGGGGCCGCGTCAGGCGACCGGTTGCAGGGCCGCGTACACCCCGCCCCGGTCGAGCAGTTCCTCGTGGGTGCCCACCTCGGCGATCCGGCCGCCCTCCATGGCGACGATCCGGTCGGCGCCCCGGATGGTGGACAGCCGGTGCGCGACGACGAACACGGTCCTGCCGTGCACCAGCCGCGCCAGCGCCTCCTGCACCAGGGCCTCGGAGCGGGTGTCCAGGGCCGAGGTGGCCTCGTCGAGGATGAGCACCTTCGGGTCGCGGATCAGCGCGCGGGCGATCGCCAGGCGCTGCTTCTGGCCGCCGGACAGCCGGGCTCCGCGCTCGCCGACCAGGGTCCGTACACCGTCCGGGAGCGCCTCCACGAAGTCGAGGGCGTTGGCGTCCCGCAGAGCCCGTCGCACGGTCGCCGGATCCGTGGGACCCATCCCGTACGTGACGTTCTCCTCGACCGTGCCCTCGAAGAGGATCGACTCCTGCGGCACCACCGACAGGAACCGCCGGTAGGTCCGCAGATCGAGCGTCGCCATGTCCGTGCCGTCGAGCAGGATGCGTCCCGAGGTGGGCCGGATGAAGCCGATCAGCAGGTTGAGCACGGTGGACTTGCCCGCGCCCGACGCGCCGACCAGCGCGATCGTCTCGCCGGGCCGGGCGGAGAGGGTGAAGTCGCTGACGGCGGGGCCGTCACCGCCCTCGTAGCCGAAGCCGGTCGACTCGAAGTCGATCCGGCCCTCCACGTGCTCCACCGGGTCCTTCCCGGCGTTGCTCTCCAGGTCGGGGGCCTGGAGCACCTCGCCCGCCGAACGCACCGACTCCAGGCCCTTGCTGAGCGCCGGGGCCAGGCTGAGCAGGGTGGTGACGGAGCCGGTGAGGGTGGTGAAGAAGGCGCTCAGCATGACCACGTCGCCCGCGGTGATCGGCAGCCACCCGTGGTAGGCGACCAGGGCGGCCCCGGCGAGGCAGCCGACACCGAGCGAGTTCAGCAGGATCCACGCCAGCGCGCCGAAGCGCCCGTTCAGCAGGTCGAGCCGGAGACCGGCCACGAGCACCTGCCGCAGTGACCCGTCCACCCTGCCGAGCGCGGCGTGCTCCAGCCCGTGCGCCCGGGTGATGGGTATCAGGCTGGTCATCTCACTGACGCGGGCGGAGAGTTGCTCGACCTCCTGCCGGAACGCCTCGTTCTGGCTGCGCAGCCGGGACCGCAGCCTCATCACGAGGTAGGCGGCGGCCGGCACGACCACCAGGAAGACGGGCAGCGCCGAGGGCACCCGGACCGCGATCACGATCAGCCCGCCGGTCAGCGTCACGATCCCGGCGAGACCGGAGTCCGCGGACTGCTGCACCATCTGTTCGACGGCCTCGACGTCCCGGACCACCTTGGACTGCAGGACGCCCGCGCTGGTGCGTGCGTGGTAGCCGATGGAGAGCTGCTGCATGCGTCGGCAGAGCGCCTCGCGCAGTGCGGTGCCCATCCGGCGCACGCTGCCGTTCAGGCACCGCACGTACAGCAGGTGCGTCGGATAGTTGAGGAGGAGGACGAAGAGCAGGGTGCCCGCGTTCAGCCACAGTTCGCGTTCGGGCCGGTGCTCGACGACGACGTCGATGATGTTGGCGGTGATCAGTGGAAGCAGCCAGATGGGGCTGTGCTTCACGACGAAGGCGAGGACGCCGAGCGCGAGCCGGCGGCGGTCGGGCCGCAGGAGGTAGCCGAGGGTACGGATCGGGTGCTCGCCGCGGTAACGGTGGTCGAGCGCCGACGGAAGGGAGGGGGAAACCGCTTGCTGCATGCGGACCAGGCAAGCGTTCGCGGCCCGTCGGCGCAACCGTGTTCCGAGGGCTGGTCGCCGCCGCGCGTCAGTCCCGCCGGGCGCGCAGGAAAAGGTGCGGTTCGGGCGTCGCGGCCGGGTGTGACGGCGTGAACAGGACGCTCTCCCGCGCGAGTACGGTGAACCCCGCGCCGGTCACCAGCGCCTCGAACGCGTCCGCGCCGAAGCTGGTCACCCTCACCTCCTGGCCCATGAACAGACCGGTGACCCCCTCGACGTCCAGTGGGACGGTGGCCACCACCAGCCGTCCGCCGGGGCGTAGCGCCCCGTGGAGCCGCGCGAGCAGATCCCGCTGCTCGTCCCGGCTCATCTGCAGCAGCGAGAAGTAGACGCACACGGCGTCGAACTCCTCCTGCGGCAGCGGGAGTTCCCGGACGTCGGCGCGGCGGAACTCGGCTCCGGGCACTTGCCGCGCGGCGAGCTCCACCATGACCGGGGAGACGTCCAGGCCCAGCACCCGGTGACCCGCCGCGGCCAGCGTCTGCGCCGTCGGCCTGCCCGTTCCACTGCCGACGTCCAGCACCCGGCTGCCCGGCTCCAGTTCGGCCAGCAGCCCGTCGAGCGAGGCCCGGTGGGCCGCCGAGTCCGCGAAAGCCGTCTCGTAGGCGGCCCCGAGCGCGTCGAAGACCTCCGCCGCAGACGAACCGTGTGCCGCAGCCATCCCGTGTCCCTCCGTCGCCCGACGCGCGTCCACCGGGATCGTTGCACCCGCCGCCCGTCACCACAACGCCCCGTACGGGTACGGTCCCCGGGACGGCCCCGCCCCCGGCGGCCCTCCGGAGACGGAGGGCCGCCGGGGGCGGGATCGGGCGCGGCGGCGCGGGACGGTCAGGCGCCGGAGGCGTCCAGCATCGCGGACCGCTCCACGACCTTGATCCGCTCGCGGCCCTGCTCCGCGCCGAGCGCCTTCTCGTGCGCGTCGAGGCGGTGCCAGCCCTCCCACGTGGTGTACCGGACGCCGCGTCCCTCCAGGTACTCGACGACGGCCTCGGGCTCGGGCTGCACCGGCTCGGGCAGCCGGCCGGCCGCCCGGTCCTCCAGCACGCACTCGACGGTCTCGTTGGCGTCGCCCTTGGTGTGGCCGATCAGGCCGATCGGGCCGCGCTTGATCCAACCGGTGACGTACACCGACGGCATCGGCTCGCTGCCGGCGATGACCCGCCCCGCGACGTGCGGGACCGTGCCGGAGGACGGGTCGAACGGCAGCTTCGCCAGCTCGTCCGAGTAGTAGCCGACCGCCCGGTAGACGCTCTGCACGTCCCAGTCGGTGAAGCTGCCGGTGGACTTGACGTTGCCGGTGCCGTCCAGCTCGGTGCGCTCGGTCCGCAGACCCACGACCTTGCCGTCTTCGCCGAGCACCTCGACCGGCGACTCGAAGAAGTGCAGGAACAGCTTGTGCGGGCGGTCGCCCACGTCGCGGATGGCCCACTTCTCCAGCGTGGACGCGACCATGTTCGCCTGCTTGTTGCCGCGGCGCGTCTCGATCGAGCCCTCGTCGTAGTCGATGTCCTCGGGGTTGACGATGACCTCGATGTTGGGGGAGTGGTCCAGCTCGCGCAGCTCCATCGGGCTGAACTTTGCCTGCGCCGGGCCGCGTCGGCCGAAGACGTGCACCTCCAGCGCCTTGTTGGCCTTCAGGCCGTCGTAGACGTTGGCCGGGATCTCCGTCGGCAGCAGCTCGTCGGCCGTCTTGGCCAGGATGCGGGCGACGTCGAGGGCGACGTTGCCGACGCCGAGCACGGCGACCTTCTCGGCCGTCAGCGGCCAGGTGCGCGGGACCTCGGGGTGGCCGTCGTACCAGGAGACGAAGTCGGCGGCGCCGTGGGAGCCGTCGAGTTCTATCCCGGGGATGTCCAGGGCGCGGTCCGCCTCGGCGCCGGTGGAGAAGATCACCGCGTCGTAGAAGGAACGCAGCTCGTCGAGCCCGATGTCGTTGGGGTAGTCGACGTTGCCGAACAGACGGATCTGCGGCTTGTCGAGCACCTGGTGCAGCGCGGTGACGATGCCCTTGATGCGGGGGTGGTCGGGGGCCACTCCGTAGCGGATCAGACCGAAGGGGGCGGGCATGCGCTCGAACAGGTCGATCGAGACACCCGGGTCCTGTGCGGCTTCGGATTTCAGCAGCGCGTCGGCTGCGTAGATTCCGGCAGGACCGGCTCCGACAATGGCGACGCGGACGGGGCGTGTCATGGGGCTCTAGTTCCTTCGTTCCTGGGGCGGTCGAACGCGGTACACGGTCGGGTGAAAGTAAGGCTTGACTTACTACACCCCGGTACACGCTATGTCGTCCAGCGGCGGAGGTCGCTACCGGGGTGGGGATCGCACCCCGTGGAACGGTTCGGTGCGGGGCTCCGGGGACGGGCGGCGCGCACCCGCAGAACCCCCGCGCGCAGTCGGCAAGAAGTTTCCGAAATTCTCCGCAAGTCATTGCGGCAGCACTGCCCCGCTGCTTGACTCGCTTGCGCACCGAGCGGTCCCGACGCGGGGGAGTACCACCTTGACCAGCGAAAACGGCGCCACGGCCACCGAGTACGACGTCCTCGTCCTCGGCGGCGCAGGCGTCGACACCATCGTGCACGTGCCGGAACTTCCCCTGCCGTACGCCGACAGCTACATGATCCGGCCGGGCATCGAGAGCCGTGCCGGGCAGACCGGGGACTTCGTCTCCGTGGCGTTGCACACGCTCGGCCTGCGCGTCCACCATCTGGACATGCTCGGCGACGACCACGAGGGCGACCTGGTGCGCGCACTCCACCACGAGCGCGCCATCCCCCTCACCGGGGTACGGGCGGCAGGCGGCACCAAGCGCGCGGTCAACCTGGTGGGCCCGGACGGCCGGCGGCTCTCCCTCTACGACGACAGCCGCGGACGCGACACCGACCGGTTCCCGGAGGAGACGCTGCGCACCCTGGCCCGCGCCTCCCGGCACGTCCACGTCTCGATCACGCATCCGTGCGCCGGGGCGCTGCCGCTGCTGGAGGAGGAGGGGGTGACCGTCTCCACCGACCTGCACGACTGGGACGGGGAGAACCCCTACCACGAGGCGTTCGCCCGCCGGGCGGACATCGTCTTCGTCTCCGCGACGGCGCTCGCCGACCCCGTGCGCACCATGCGCCGGATCGTGGAACAGGGCAGGGCCCGCCTCGTGGTCGCCACCGCCGGCGCGGACGGGGCCCGCCTGCTGGCCGACGACCGGGTCACCCACCTGCCCGCCGTCGCACCGCCGGCCCCCGTCGTCGACTCCAACGGCGCCGGCGACGCCTTCGCCGCCGGCTTCCTGCTGGGCCATCTCGACGGCGAACCCCCGGAGCGGTGCGGGCTTTACGGTGCCGTCGCCGGGGCGTACGCCTGCACCGTCGGGGCGGCCCGCACGGACGCGATCGGCCGCGACGCCTTGCTGGCGGCCGTCGCGGCGGTGGAGTCCCGCGGGGCCTGAGGCGCCGGCCCACCGGCCCCGGGGTGCGGAGCCGGGCGGCCGGCGCGAGGATCGGAGGGCGGCGTCCGCGGTCCGCGTGCCGGACCCCGCCGCCCGGCCGCCCCGCGCGGCCGCCGACGAAGGGCGGACACCGTGGCCCACCGACCTGAACACCCGTGCCGGGTCCGCGCCTCCCTGGAAAACGACGGCCCGGTGCTGCTGGAGGGACCGGTCGAGGTGACCACCGCGGACGGCCGCACCGTGGTCTCCGACCGCTTCGTCGTCGCCCTGTGCGCCTGCCGCCGGAGCCGCCTCTACCCCTGGTGCGACACCAGCCACCGCCGCCGCGCCAAGCCCGAGCGGCCCGCGGGCAGCGGCGGCGCCCCGCCCCCGGCGGCGAGCCGCTGACCGGCCCCGGCTGACCGGCCCCGGCTGACCGGCTGCGGATCCGGTCAGCGACCGACGGCCTTGCGCAGCTCGTCCTTGCTCATCGACGAACGCCCCCGGACGTTCTTCTTCTTCGCCTCTTCGTAGAGCTGGTCCCGCGTCGGCCCCTGCGCGCCGCTGTGCGAACGCTCACCGCCCCGCTGCGACGACGACTTCGGATCCTTCAACGAAGTCCGGCTCGCGGTCTTCGACTCACCGGAGCGGGCGCGCTCCTTGTTCACCGTCCGGGCGGCGATCTCCTTCGCCCGCCCCTCGGACGTGCCGCGCTTCTCGGCGCTCTCCTTGATGTGCTCGTACTGACGCTCACGCTTGCGGTTCGAACCTGCGGGCATCGCCGCTCCTCCTTCGTCGTCCCGGTCCCGGCGCCCGCCGGAACCCCTCTCCTTCACCGCCGTGCCTCGTACGGGCCGTGTGCCGGACCCGCTACGGCAGCGGAGTGCCGCCGGTGGCGTTCATGATCTCGGCCGTGATGTAGCTCGCTTGTTCCGAGGCGAGGAACACGTAGGCGGGCGCCATCTCGGCGGGCTGGGCCGGCCGGCCCAGCGGGCTCTGCTTGCCGAACTCCGAGGTGTCCGGCATCGTCGCCGGGATCAGCGGGGTCCACACCGGCCCCGGAGCGACCGCGTTCACCCGGATCCCGTCCTCGGCCAGCATCTGTGCGAGCCCCTGGGTGAAGGTGGCGATGGCTCCCTTGGTCATGGCGTAGTCCAGCAGGTGCGGGCTGGGCTTGTAGGCCTGCACCGACGTGGTGTTGATGATGGAGCCGCCCGCCGGGATGTGCGGCAGCGCCATCTTGCAGAGCCAGAACATCCCGTACAGGTTGGTCCGCACCACCCGGTCGAACTGCTCGGTGGAGATCGCGGCGATCCCGTCCGGCTGCGACATCTGGTACGCCGCGTTGTTCACCAGCACGTCGATCCGGCCGAACTCGGCGACCGCGCGCTCCACCAGCGCCCGGCACTGCTTCTCGTCCCGGATGTCGCACTGGACCGGAACGGCCCGTCGGCCGGCGTCCTCCACGAGGCGCACGGTCTCCCGTGCTTCCTCCTCCTCGGACGCCAGGTGCGTGAACAGGACGTCGGCACCCTCGCGTGCGTAGGCCAGCGCCACTGCCCGGCCGATCCCGGAGTCGCCGCCGGTCACGACCGCCCGCCGGTCCTTCAGCAGACCGCTGCCCCGGTACGAGTCCTCCCCGTGGTCCGGCCGCGGGTCCATGGCCTCGGTCGTGCCCGGGTGCTCCTGCGACTGCTGGGGCAGGTCGGGCTGCGGGTGCTTCTCGGTGGGATCCTGCTGCGGCTGCCCGTTCTCGCTCATCGGGCTTCCCCTTCCTCGTGTTGGTACGGGACGGCGTTCGCCCTCCCGCGCTCAGCTGCGGGAGGCCGCCCGGAAGCTCGCCTGCCCGCGACGTCGGCGCGTACGCCCGGCCCGGCTAGGGCCGTCGCGCGCGGATCACCACCAGCTCCTCGGTGGTGGCGCCGGGGGCCAGCAGACCCTGCTGCCGCAGCCACACCTGGCGCGAGCGCAGCACCGGTCCCAGCGGCACCACCGCCCGGTGGACGACGGTCGCCCGCAGCCCGGCCCGTGACAGCCGCTCCAGCGTGCGCCCGGTGCCGGACAGGCCCGAGTGCACCAGTAGCAGCACACCGCCGGGACGCAGTGCGGCGCGCGCCCCGTCGCAGACCCGGTCCAGAACCAGCCGCCCGTCGGAACCGGCGTCCCAGGCCCGCGCCGCGCCGTGACCGGGCAGCCCGGGATCGGGGGACGGGACGTAGGGCGGATTGCACAGCAGCAGGTCGTAGGTGCGCCCCGCCACGGCGGCCGTCAGGTCACTGCGGCGCACATCGATCCGTCGCCGGTGGAACCAGGCGTTCAGCCGGGCGGTGGCGACCGCACGGCGGGCCAGATCCACCGCCGTGACCCGTGCGCCGAGCTGCGCCGCCCTGATGGCCAGCGCCCCGCTGCCGGTGCCGAGGTCCAGCACCCGGGTGCCCGGCGCGATGTGCTCGTCCTGGAGGGCACGCATCAGCAGCCGGGTGTCGTGCTGCGGCGCGTAGACGCCGGGAAACGTGAAGACGAAGGGCGGTGGAAGCGCCGCCAGGTCGGTGGTGGTCATCGCGCTGTTCCCTTCTCCGGGACACCGTCGTCCGCCGGTGCGCGGTCCCCGTCCAGGCTGCGCCGGGACACCTCGGCGCACCACTCGGGATCACCCTGGGTGACGTCGCGATCACCCGTGCGGCGGGCGTGCGGTCACGGCACCAGCAGCGTCTTGACCATGCCGTCCTCCTTGGCCTGGAACGTGCGGTACGCCGCCGGGCCCTGGGCGAGCGGCAGCCGGTGGGTGGCGAAGTCGTCCACGCCCAGCGGGTCCCCGTCGTCGAGCAGCGGGAGGATCTCGGGCACCCAGCGCAGCACGTTCGCCTGGCCCATCCGGATCTGCAGCTGCTTGTCGAACATCTTCAGCAGCGGCAGCGGATCGGCCGCACCGCCGTACACGCCCGACACCGAGACGGTTCCGCCGCGCCGCACTGCGTCCACCGCCGTGAGCAGGGCGGCCAGCCGGTCGATGCCCGCGTGCTCCATCAGCTTCTCGCCGAGCGCGTCCGGCAGGTACCCGACCAGTTTGTGCGCGCCGTGCGCCAGCGGGGAGCCGTGCGCCTCCATGCCGACCGCGTCGATCACCGCGTCCGTCCCCCGCCCATGGGTCAGCCTGCGCACCTCCTCGCCGACGTCCTTGTGTTCGCGCAGGTCCAGGGTGCTCACCCCGCGGGCCCGCGCCCTGGCGAGCCGCTCCGGGACCAGGTCCACCCCGATGACCAGGCCCGCGCCCCGGTGCAGGGCGATCCGGGCCGCCATGTCGCCGATCGGGCCGAGCCCCAGCACGGTCACGCTGCCGCCCGGCGGCACGTCCGCGTACGCCACGGCCTGCCAGGCGGTGGGCAGGACGTCCGAGAGGTACACGAACCGGTCGTCCGGCGGCCCGTGCGGGACCTTCACCGGCAGCGTGTTCCCGAACGGCACCCGGAGGAACTCCGCCTGACCGCCCGGGACCTGTCCGTAGAGCTTGGTGTAGCCGAACAACGAAGCCCCGGTGCCGCGTGAGCGGACCTGCGTCGTCTCGCACTGGGACTGCAGGCCCCGGTCGCACATCCAGCAACTGCCGCAGGACACGTTGAACGGGACGACGACCCGGTCGCCGACCGCCAGCGCGGTGACGTCGGACCCGACCTCCTCGACGACCCCCATCGGCTCGTGGCCGAGGATGTCGCCGGGGTCGAGGAACGGCCCGAGGACTTCGTAGAGATGCAGATCGGACCCGCAGATACCGGTCGACGTGATCCGCACGATCACGTCCGTGGGCTTCTCGATCCGGGGATCGGGGACCGTCTCGATCCGGACGTCCCGCTTGCCCTGCCAGGTGAGTGCCTTCATGTCGCGTCTCCGCATGTCTGGGCGTGGGTCGTGAGGGCGCGCTCCGCGTGCCGGGGGCCGCGTACCACCCCGGCGGCAGGATTCCCCGGCGGCCCGCGGTCCCGGCGTCGGCCGGGGCCGAGAACCGTGGCTCCGGTGCAGGGGGCACGCCTCACCGACCGGCCCCGCCGCGATGTGCCGCAGGATCGGGTGCCGGTCTTCGGCCTTCCCTTCCGGTATACGCCCCTTTCCCGGGGCCCGCGTCCCGGACCCGTCCCGGCACGATCGGCCGCGCCAGTGGCGGCCCCGGTCAGCTCCGCCAGGCGGTCAGCAGCCGGTCCGCCAGCCGGTCCTCCAGGAACGACGTCGCCGTGACGCCGAAGGTCACGTCGGCCTCAAGACCCGGCTCGTCGGCCAGCAGCCCGGCGACCACGTCCCGGCGCACCACCTGCTCGTGCACCGCGTCCGCCTCCACGTGCTCGGCGTAGAAGAACTCCGCCGCCGGCCCCGCCCCCACCCGCCGCATCGCCTGCACCAGCCGCCGGGAGGCGGGTGAGGAGGTGATCTCCACCGCCGCGAAATGCCCCACCAGCGCACCCCGCAGCGCCCGGTGCAGCCCGAACAGCGACATCAGGTTGACCAGCGCCAGCATCTCCGCGCTGCCCTCGTCGAGGTAGTGGCCGTACGTCGTCACCAGGCCGAGGTCCGCCATCAGATCGGCGAACAGCCGGGCGTGCACCCGCTCCTCGCGCCCGCCGCCGAACTCGTCGTACTCGATCGCCGCCATCCCCGCCTTGGCCCGCCCGCTCAGCCGGGGCAGCACCCAGGCATGCGGATCGGCCTCCTTGAGGTGGTACAGCGAGCGCTGCACCGCGTACTCACGCACCTGTCGCAGCTCGCCCCGATCCTTCAGGAAGTCCGACACGCCGGAGCCGTGCACCGGCTCCACCAGCAGCTCGCCGAGCACGGCGTCCAGCGGCTCGTCCCGTGTCGCGTCCCGCCGCAGCGCCGACAGGAACCGCTCCTCCATCGCCGCGCGCGCCGCCAGCAGCGGCGGATCCCACTCCAGCGCCGGATCGACGCCCCGGAACCCGCGGTAATGCAGCTCGTAACAGGTGTACAGCGCCAACTGCAGGTCCTCGCCGTACGGTTCGGCGTCCGCCGCGGCCCCGGGGCCGGGCGCCGGCGCCGCGCCGCGCAGGTGGTCCAGGACCGCCGCCGACAGCGGGCCGCGCGCCTTCGGCGGCGTCGGCGCGGAGTGCAGGTCGGGTGGCGGACGGAGGCCGGTCGCGGTCATGGTCGCCCTCCTCGGGGCCCGGTGTCAGTCGCGCGGCAGCAGGCTGCCCAGCGGTCCCAAGTCGAGATTGAGATCCTCGGGTCGTACGCCGTGCTGCTCGCACAGTTCGGTCATGCGCTGGTCCAGGAGCATCAGCGTGGTGCCGATCTCGTCGGCCTGCGCGTCGGTCAGATCCCCCTGCTCGACCCGCCGGATCGCCTGCCGCTCCATCAACTGGCGCAGCAGCTCCACCACCGTGAGGACGAGGGTGACCAGGTCACGCCCCAACTGGTCCCGGTCCAGGTCCAGCCGTTGCGCCGTCACAGCGGCCCGCCGTCCGCCCAGGGCGCGGGCACCCGCTCGTTCACCGACGACAGCAGCGCGTGCAGCGAGACGCGCACCAGCGGCACGTCCGCGATGGCGATCACCAGGTCCCCGCTCACCACCACCCCGGTGGCCAGCACCCGGTCCAGCAGATCCACCAGCGGCACCCCGATGGGCCCGCTCAGCGGCTCGGGTTTGTTCCAGGGCACCGGGTCACGGGTCACGCGTCCACTCCCTCTCCCACGAACGAATACGGCACCCAGGGCCCCGACAGGACCACTTCCGCGCCGCTGCTCTCCCGCAATGAACGCGCCAGGTGGGCGAGTTCGGCGGCACGTTCGTCGGCCACCAGATAGGTGGCGTTGAGGACGTGCACCCGGCGGTCGGCCGTGTCCTGCGCGTCGTGCAGACGCAACCGGCGCGCCTCGACGGCGACCTCGCGGAACGCCGCGTCCACCGTGTCCGCCGCCCGCCCCGCCTCGACCTGGTGCCGCTCGCGCCGCCGCTGCACGCCGCGCCGGCGATTCAGGTAGGCGAGCCCCGCCCCGGGCGCCGGGGGAGTGCGACCCGCGGGGCCGCTCCCGACCGCTGCGGCGCTCCGAGCCGGCGCCGCTGCCGCTTCCGGTGCCGGTTCCGGTTCCGTTTCTGCTTCCGGTTCCGGCACGGGCGACGCCGGTACGTACACCTTCACGCCCCACTCCGCGTGGTGCGCCACCCGGGCCAGCACCCGTTCGAAGCCGGCGGCCCGGTCGGCCAGCGCGGTCAGGGCGCTGTCCTCCCCGTGGTACAGCGTCGCCATCGGCAGCGGCACCGTCGGCGCGGAGGCCGCCACCGCCGTGACCACGTCGTGGTGGGCGCGCGCGTACCGCTCCAGTTCGCCCCGGTCGCCGAGGCGCGCCTGCCACACCTCGTCGGTGAAGTCGGCGGCGGGCACCGTCTGCACCACCGCGGTGAGCGGCCCGAACGACAGGGTGCGCACGGTCTCACCGCCCTCGAACCCGGGGACCGCCGCCACGGCGGACGGATCCGCGTCGCGGCAGACGGCGAACACGTAGAGTGCGGATCCGGCGTCCGTGGACCCGGTGCGCGGTGTCGTCATGTGCGCTGCTTCTCCTTGCTCCGGTCGGTCCCCGGCAGCCGGGCGGTGTCCTCGTCCCGGTCGGATCCGGCGCCGCCCGATCTCGCCTCCAGTTCCTCGATGCGCTCGCGCAGCTCCCGGTTCTCGTCCTGGAGCGCGCTGCGGGACGCCTTCGAGGAGAGCGCCGGGTCGGTCTCCCACCAGTCGATGCCGGCCTTCTTCGCGGTGTCCACGGACGCGACGAACAACCGGAGACGGATGGTGAGCAGCTCGATGTCGAGCAGGTCGATCTTGATGTCGCCCGCGATCACGATGCCCTTGTCGAGGACCCGCTCCAGAATGTCCGCGAGGTTGGTGGTCTGAGGCCCGGGGACCGGATAGTCGGCCCGGCGGTGATCCAGATCAGTCACGGTGACGTCCCCGTGCCCTCTTCCGCCGAGGCGCCGGCTCTTCCTCTTCCTCCGGCTCCTCTTCCTCTTCGTCCTCCGGTTCCTCTTCCTCCTCGTCCTCGTCCCCGGGCTCTTCCTCGCCCTCTTCCTCCTCGTCGCCTTCTTCTTCGTCCTCGTCGTACGCGTCGTCGTCCTCGGCCTCGCCGTCCTCCTCCGGCTCCTCCTCGGACTCCTCGCCCTCGGACTCCTCGCCCTCCGACTCCTCGTCCTCGGCGGCCTCTTCCTCCTCGACGGCGTCCTCGTGGGAGACGACGACCTCACCGTCGCGGATCGTGCCGCGCCAGGCGTCCTCGGGCTCCTCGTCGGTCAGGGTGACGTAGCGCTGGAAGTTCTTGAAGTCCAGGCGCATCCGCCGCCCCTGGACGCGCCAGAGGTTGCCGGTCTTCTCGAAGAAGCCGGAGGGGTAGTACTCGATCACGAGGACGACGCGGGTCAGCGTGGGCGTCAGCTCGTGGAAGCTGACCGCGCCGCGCACCGAGCCCTTGGCGCCCTCGGAGGTCCAGACGATCCGCTCGTCCGGCACCTGCTCCTGGACGGTCGCCTTGAAGCTCCGGTTGGAAGGGCCGATCTTGACCTTCCAGTCGCTCTCCGACTCGTCGTTCTTGGTGACGTCCTGGACGCCCTTGGTGAAGCTGCCGAACTTGTCGTACTGCGTCCAGTGGTCGTAGGCGGTCCGCAGCGGCACTCCGACGTCGAGCACCTCGACGATGTTCATGAACTTGCCGCTGCCGGCCTTGCCCTTGCTCTTGCCGCCACCGCCGCCGAAGGCGCTCTTCGCCTTGTCGACCACGTTGTCCTTGACGCTCTTGGCCTTCTCCGACACGAACGCCTTCGCCGGGGACTCGCCCTGCAGGACGCGCGAGCCGATCGCCGGCAGCGATCCGCCGTTCTCGGTGACGTCGCCGAGCTTGCCCGTCACGTCGGTCAGCTTGTCGCCGGCCTTCTCGGCCAGCCGCTCGACCTGCGCCGAGAGATAGCCGGACAGCTCCTCGCGGATCCGGTCGACTCCCGAGGTGCCGGAGCCCTCGTCCTTCTCGTCCTTCTCGGTCTTGCTCATCGCTGGCTACCTCCGCCGGTCGGCACGCTTGGACGCTGTCCGCTTGGCCGGCGAACTCTTCTTCGCCGCCGTCTTCTTGGCCGGAGCCGACTTCTTCGCGGCTGCCTTCTTCGCCGGCGCCTTCTTGGCGGCCGTCTTCTTCGCGGCGGCCTTCTTGGCGGGAGTCTTCGCGGCGGACCTCCCGGTCGCGGCCCTCTTGGCCGGAGCCTTCTTCGCGGCGGTCTTGCTCGCGGGGGTCTTCTTGGCGGGCGCCTTCTTGGCCGGAGCGGCCTTCTTGGCGGGCGCGGACTTCTTCGCCGGGCCCTCGGCGGCCTTCTTGGCGTGAGGCTCCTCGGCGTCCTTCTTCGAGGGGGCGGGACGGGACCGTCCGGACCCACCGCTCTTGCGTTCCCGGCGCGGCGGTTCCGGCTCTTCCTCCTCGTCCTCTTCCGGCTCCTCCTCGTCGTCCCCGTCTTCGTCCTCGTAGTCGTCGTCCGGCTCTTCGCCGTCCGGCTCTTCGTCCTCGTCGTCCGGCTCCTCCTCGTCCTCGTACTCCTCGTCCTCGTACTCCTCGTCTTCGTCTTCGTCCTCGGGGCCTTCGCCCTCCGGGCCCTCGTCCTCCGGGCCCTCGTCCTCGTCCTCGTACTCCTCGTCGTCCGGCTCCTCGCCCTCCTCCTCCTCGTCCTCCTCGGACTCCGGGCGTTGGCCGAGACGCGCCGTACGGTCTCCGATGGCGTCGGCGAGCGTGCTCATGCCCCGGTTGGCCGCCGCCGTCACCGCTTCGCGGCCGGCTTCGAGGACCTCGCCGCGCAACTGTTCCTGCAGTTCGGCGATTTGGGGGAGTTCGCCGAGGCGCCGCACGCCTTCGGCGGCGAGCTGACGGGGTTCGAGCCCGAAACGCCGGCCCGCGAGATACGTGGCGACGCTGAGCGCCACGCGGCCCTTCTTCGTCCGGCCCAGCACGTAACCGCCGACCACGGCCGCCGCGAGGGTCACCTTGGTGTTGTCTTCCATGGGTCAGTCACCTTCGATCGTCCTGCCGGGGCCCACGCGGGTGGCGTGGAGCCGGTCGAGCAGTGTCTCTTCCTGACGTTCGAACTCCTCGATGTCGATCAGCCCGTCCTCCAGATCCTGGTTGAGGGCGGCGAGTTGAGCGCGGACCACGGAGGGGTCGTGCAGTTCGCGGTCGGCGGCGTCCTCGATCTTCTCCGCCACCCAGACCACGCCCCGCACGGGGGCGAGCGGCAGGGTGAGCAGTCCGGTGATCAGTCCCATGACGGCCTCCCGACCATGGCGGGCGTGGGCGCGGGGGAGGAGGCGATGTCCGCGACGAAGCTGTAACAGGGGAGTGGGCCGGCGATCCTGAGGTCCACGTGTTCGCCGCGCGCCCCCGCGTGCCGCCGGGCCGTGTCGAGGAACTCCGGGAGCACGTCCCGGTCGACCAGGAACGAGGCGTTGAGCACGCAGCCGTGGACCTCGGGACCCGGCACCGTCGACCGTGCCAGCCCGGCCAGTTCACGGGCGATGTCGCGGCCCGCCTCGGTGGCCCGCCGGGCCAGCGCGGTGGCCACGGCCTCGCCGAGCCGGACGCTCGCCTCGTAGCCAGGCCTGCGCCGCACCTCCTCGCGCAACCGCCGGATGCGCGCGTCGTCGGCGAGCAGCGAGGCGAGCGAGTCCTGTGCGGGGAAGGCCTTGACGTTGACCTCGACCCGGTCGGCGAGTTCCTTCAGCGTGGTGAGACAGGCGCGTTCGTCGGCCGCCAGCCGCTCGCTCACCGCCCGTTCGTCGGTCGCCACCATGCCGAAGCGCATCGGGAGCACGGGGCCGTTCTCCGCCAGCCGCATCAGCAGCTCCTGATGGGCCAGCAGGTCGCGCCGTCTGGCCCGCAACGAGGCTGGGGCGTCACTGACGACGGCGCGGACCTTGCCGGCGCCGACCGTCCTGGCCGGGGAACCGGCACCGCCGACACAGGCCATGCCCTCCGGCACCGCCGTGCCGCGGCCGACGATGCCGTACACGTACACGCCGTGCTCGGTCACGGTCACGCCTCCACACGGCGTCGTCGGGTGGTGCCGCTGGCGGCGGAGGAGCTGCGGGACGGCGCGCGGCGCTTCCTGGGCCGCTCCGTCTCCTCGGTCCCGGCGTCCCTGTCGTCGCCGTCGTCGGCTCCCACCGCCTTGCGGACGGTGTCGCCGACGCTCGAGGCGGCCTTGCGGACCTTGCGCTTGCCGATCGACTTGGCGGCGGTGCCGCCGAGCAGTTCGGGGATGGTGGTGCTGCCCGAATCGCGCTCCAGGTCGAGCCGGTTGCACGCCTCCGCGAACCGCAGGTACGTGTCCACGCTCGCCACCACGATCCGGGCGTCGATTTTGAGGATCTCGATACCGACCAGGGACACCCGGACGAAGACGTCGATCACCATGCCCCGGTCCAGGATGAGTTCGAGCACGTCGTACAACGTGCCGGCCCGTGGACGGCAGATCACTTCGTCGGAGTATTCGGTGGTGGTCATGGGGGTCCTTCCGTTGGGGGCGCGGCGTCACTCGTCGGCGGCACCCCGTCGGTACCGGCGCACCCGCCGGTACTCCAGGAGTTCGCCGTCCTTGTCCAGCTGCACCTCGTAGGAGGCGAGCAGGCTGGTGGTGTCGGGAATCCGGGGAACTTCCAGGACGTCCACGACGACGCACCACCCGTCGTCCGCGCGGCGGACCGCGGACACGCCCTCCGCGGGGTGGCCGATGAGGCCTTCGAGGCTCTGGGAGGCGGAGCGCGCCGCGTGCTCGGGGCCGCCCGCGCGGGGGCGCCGAGCGGTGGCGGTCGAGGAGTCTCCGGCTCGTTTGCGACGCTGTTCTGCCATGGCACCAGGCTTGTGCCACTCGGCGTGTCGCGCATCTCGGGAAGGCCCATCCGGAAACGTTCCGGCGGTCGACAACCCGAATACGGACATACGGGCGCATAATGGAATCGCTCGGACAGAGGGGAGAGCGTCATGATCGTTCTCGGAATCATCCTGCTGGTCATCGGACTGATCGCCGGGATCTCCGTCCTGTGGACCATCGGGATCGTGCTGCTGGTGATCGGCGCCGTCCTGTGGATCCTCGGCGCCACCGGCCGCGCCGTCGGTGGAAGGCGTCACTACTGGTGACGTGCCGGACGGAGCCGCCGTCCCCGTCGTGAGTCACCCGCCCCGACGCACGGGCGCCCCGCCGCACGGCGGCCGTGCGGCGGGGCGGTCTGCCGCCCGAGGCCGTCCGCTGCCTGCCTGAACTCCGGAGATCAACCGCCGGTCACGGACCGGACGATGTCCGGTCCAGAGCGGCGCGCACCAGCGCGGCGGCGAGGACCGACGGACCGTGACCGCCCGACAGCCGCGCGAGGGCGGCGGGATCCGTGGGCAGGCCCAGCCGTTCCGCGCCCTGCCGGGCCTTGGCGTCGAAGTACGGGGCCGCCTCCGGCCAGACGTCCTGCGCCTCGCGGAGGAAGATGTCCGCGCCCACCGGACCGATGCCGGGGGTGCGGCGCAACCCGTCGCGGAGCACGTCGAGATCGCCGTCCGCACGCCGGCGCAGCCTCCGCAGGTCGCCGCCGTACGTCTCCAGGAGCAGCGTCGCGCCCTCGCCGAGCTGGGTCGCGGTGCGTTCGTCGTAGCGGCGGTAGCCGCCTTCGCCGAGCGCGTCGACGCGCTGCTGCCAGGTGGCGTCCGCCGTCCGGCGGGGGGTGCGCATCCCGTGGGCGTACAGGGCGCGGGCGGCGGCGACCGCGACGGAGGCCCGGATCCGGGTGCTCAGCAGCAGGCTCAGGACGAGGAGTTGGTAGAGCGGCTGCGGGGTGTCGCGCAGCCGGATGCCGGCCTCCTGGGCGTAGGTGGTGCCGTGTGCGTCGAGCAGTGCCGCGGCGGTGGACCGGGCGCTCATGTGAATCCGAAGACGCGCGCGGCGAAGTAGCCGGCCACCACGGCCGCGCCGACGACGATCAGGGCCGCCCACAGCACGGGGTGTTCCCACATGCCTCCGTCGGCCCGTTCCTGGTGCGCCTCGCTGGTGCAGCCTTCGCCCTGCGGGGTCTCGGTCGGGGGGTTCAGTGCCGTTGTCATGCTTCAACCGTCCCTCCGACGGCGGCCGCCCGCACGCGGGGGCGGCGCACCGCGCGCCACGCCCGCGTGCGGGGACCGCGTCAGATCCGGCGGACCGCGCCGAGGGCTCCGCTCTCGGCGTCGCCGCCGCGGTGCCCGAGCGCCCTCCGGGCGGAGGAGAAGACCCGGCGGGCGAGGCGGTCGGAGTGCAGCGCGGCGCGGGCCGCGTTGGCGCCGGGAGCGCCGTGCACCCCGCCTCCCGGATGGGCGGAGGCCGACGCCAGGTACAGGCCCGTGACCGCGGTGGTGGGACGCCCCGTGCCGGGCACCGGACGGAACACCAGTTGCTGGTGCAGCCCCGCGGTGCCGCCGTTGATGGCGCCGCCGTGGAGGTTGGCGTCGGCGGCCTGCAGGTCCGGCGGGGACAGGATCCGGCGGGCGCGTACCCGGTCGCGGAAGCCGGGGGCGTACCGCTCCACCTGTTCCTCGACGCGGTCGGCCATCGCCTCGCGTTCCCGCTGGTCCCAGCGGCCGGTCAGCCCGTCGGGGCCGGCGTCGCCCTTGACGGTGTGCGGGACGTGCGTATAGGCCCAGGCCGACTCGGTGCCCTCGGGGGAGCGGGTGCGGTCGGCCGTCGTCATCTGTCCCACCAGCGCGAACGGCCGCTCGGGGACCAGGCCCATGGCGATGTGGGCCGCGAACAGCGTCAGGGCGTCGACGCCCTCCGCCAGGTGCACCGTGCCCGCCCCGGACGCCTGAGGCGCGGTCCAGGGGACCGGGCCGTCCAGCGCCCAGTCCACCTTGAAGGTGGCGAAATCCCACTGGAACCGGCGTACGTCGTCCAGCACCTTGCCCGGCAGGTGTTCGGGCGCCACCAGCGAGCCGTACAGCTCGGGTGCGGACACGTCCGCCAGGACCGCCCTGCGGGCGCGCACCGCGCCGCCGTCGGCGGTGCGGACGCCGACCGCGCGGCCGCCGCGCACCACGATCTCGCTGACCCGCTGCCCGCACCGCACGGTCCCGCCGAGCCGCTCCAGCCGGCGCACCAGGGCGTCGGTGAGCGCGCCCGCGCCGCCGACCGGGACGGGAAAGCCGTAGGTCTGGCCCAGCATCGACATCAGCCAGCCGAAGCCGCCGCTGCCCGCCGCCTCGGGGGCCAGGTCCGCGTGCAGCGCGTTGCCGGCGAGGAGCAGGCCGCCGCCCTCGCCGCCGAACTCCTCCTGTCCGAACCGCCGCACCGGCAGCACCAGGGAGCGGGCCAGCCGCAACGCGTCCGTGTCGTGCAGGCGCAGCGCCAGCTTTCCCGCCGCGAGGACCGGCGGGAAGGGGGTGAACAGGGCGTCGAGGATGCCCTCGCGCAGCCCGTCCCAGGTGCGGCAGAGTTCCTGCCAGGCCTGCCCGTCGCCGGGCGCGAAGGCGTCCAGCGACGCCGCGGTCACGTCGTGGTCCCGGTCGAGGACCGCGCAGCGGCCGTCGAGCAGCGGATGGGCCAGCACGTGACCGGCGTGGCTCCACTCCAGTCCGTCACGGTCCAGGCCCAGCGACGCGATGACGGGGGAGGCGGCGGCGAGCGGATAGAAGGAGCTGAAGAGGTCGGAGACGTAGTCCGGGTGCACGCCGCGGTCGCTGCGGACCGCGCCGCCGTGGGTGTCCTGTGCCTCCAGGACTTCGACGTCCCAGCCGGCATCGGCCAGCAGGTTGGCCGCGACCAGCCCGTTGGGGCCGCTGCCCACCACCACCGCGTCAGCCATGGCGGGCCCCGGTCCGGGTGGTCATCGCTTCCACCTGTTCGCCGAGGCGGCTGAGCATCTTGCGGTGCCGCACCTGGATCAGGGCGTCGGCGACGGCGTTGTGGACCCGGGCGCCCATCCCGCGCAGCGGGTGCTCGTCCAGAACCACCAGGGTGCCCTCCCCCCAGGGGCGGATGTCGAAGGCGATCCGGGCGCTGCCCAGCGGGCCGCTGTACGCCTCCAGTTCGAGGATGCCCGGCGCTTCGCTGCGGCGGACCACCGTGTGGCCTCGCAGTTCCACCGGCCCGATCCGCACCGTGTAGGTGAGGGAGGCTCCCACCTCGGGCCAGCGGCCCTCGTCGGGCTGCGAGTCGGAGGTGCCGACGACCCATTCGCCGTACCGCGACGGGTCGCTGAGGAACGCCCACACGGCTTCCGGCGGGCGGGCGACGAGGTGGTGTCGGACGGCCATGTGAGTACTCCCGGTCTTTCGCTGCGGAGGGGACGGACGCGCAGGCCGGTGGTCCCCCGATGCGCGCGGGGGGCGGTCTGCCCCGGCTTTCCACTGGACACCCGGCCGGGGGGTCCGGCCACCCGGGCACCCCCTCCGCCTGCCCGGTGCCCGCCCGTTCAGTCCGGCCGGCCTCCGATGCCGGCGCCCCGCCGGTCGGCGTCGCCGCCCCTGCCCAGCAGGCCGGTCGGGGAGAAGTCGGTGTGTTGGGCCAGTCGGGGCAGCTCCCGCCGCGAGACGAGGGCGACCAGCGGCGGCAGGAAGGGCCGGACCGGCTGGACCGCACGGAGCCACGGCGGGGCGTAGACGGTGGGGGAGCGGTGGTCGACGCCGCGGGCGACCCAGCGGGCGACGGTCTCCACCGGGAACACCTTGCGGGCCGGCGCGGGCATGTGGCGGCGCAGCTCGCGCAGCACCCCGTACTGGTCGGCGTCGCGGATCATGTCGGTGCCGGTCCAGCTCAGGTAGGCGATCCCCACGGCGACTCCCTGCGGTCCGAGTTCGGCCCGCAGCGACTGGGCGAAGGACTCGGCCCCCGCCTTGGAGGCGCAGTACGCGCTCATCATCGGGGCCGCGCCGAAGGCCGCCGTCGAGGCGATCTGGAGGAAGTAGCCGCGGGTGGCGAGCAGACCGGGGAGGAAGGACCGGGCGGTGACGGCGCTGCCCACCAGGTTCACCTCGACGACGCGCCGCCAGGTCACCGGGTCCGAGCCGGCGAACGGCCCGCCCTCGGCGACCCCGGCGTTGGCCACCACCACCGAGGCGGGCCCCATCCGTTCGGTGATCTCGCGCGCGGTCCGCGCCATCGCCGCGTCGTCGGTGACGTCCACCTCGAAGCAGTGCGCCTCGGTGGGCAGCGAGGCGGCGACGGTGGCGAGCGTCTCGGACTCCCTGCCGAGCAGGGCCAGCCGCATGCCCCGCCCGGCCAGTTCGTGGGCGAGGCCGGCGCCGAGCCCGCGCGCGGCTCCGGTGACGACGGCGAGTCGGTCGTGAAGGCGGGGGTTCTTCCGCACGGTGTGCTCCGCGGGCCGGGGACGGGGGAGGCGGCGGCCGCCGGGGCGGACCGGCCTCTTCCACGTAAACACGGGTCGCACCGGCGGGCCCCTCGGGCGCGGGGCCTCCGTCCCGTCGGCCGGGGCCCGAGGGCACCTGTGGCGCGCACCACTCAGGGGGCACCATAAGATGACACACGGAATATAGACCGCAAAAAGCCTGTGAATGCCGTTTCCTCTTTATCGTGATATTGCGCTCACATACGGACAGATCGCGCATATGAACCGGAGTTGATGTGGCCGACGACAGTCCGGCGAAGAACGGATCCGCGGACCGGGGGCGGGAACGACGCACCGCTGCGAGGCCCTTGACGGCCCACCGGCACGGAGGCGGTGCGCGATGAGCGCCTCCGCGACGGACACCGGAAGCGCCACCGAGCGGCCCGCCGTCAAACTGACACTGCTGACCCTGACCGCGATGGTCGTCGGGTCCATGGTGGGCGCAGGCGTCTTTTCGCTGCCCGGCAGGTTCGCCGCCGAGACGGGCGTCGCCGGCGCCCTGATCTCCTGGACCGTCGCGGGCGTCGGCATGCTGATGCTCGCCTTCGTCTTCCAGGCGCTCGCCGTCCGCAGACCCGACCTGGACGCGGGTGTGTACGCCTACGCCAAGGCGGGGTTCGGCGAATACCTCGGCTTCTTCTCCGCCTTCGGCTACTGGGCCAGCGCCTGCGTCGGCAACGTCACCTACTGGGTGCTCATCATGTCGACGGTGGGGGCGATCTGGCCCGCGCTCGGCGACGGCGACACGCTGCTCGCCATCGTGCTGTCCTCCGTGGGGCTGTGGGGGTTCTTCCTGCTCATCCGGCGCGGCGTGAAGGAAGCGGCGGCGATCAACCGCATCGTCACCGTGGCGAAGATCGTCCCGATCCTGTTCTTCGTGGTCCTGGCGCTCTTCTACTTCGACCCGTCCGCGTTCGCGGACAACTTCGGCGGCGCCGACTACGCGGGCTCCCTCTTCGAACAGGTGCGCGGCACGATGCTCGCCACCGTCTTCGTCTTCCTCGGCGTCGAGGGGGCCAGCGTCTACTCCCGGCACGCCAAGCGCCGCGAGGACGTCGGACGCGCCACCCTGCTCGGCTTCCTCAGTGTCTTCGCCGTCTTCGCCTCGGTCACCATCGTCTCCTACGGCCTCATGCCGATGGGCGAGATCGCCGAACTGCGCCAGCCGTCCATGGCCGGCGTCCTGGAAGCGGCGGTCGGCCCCTGGGGCACCTGGTTCGTCAGCATCGGACTCATCGTCTCCGTCCTCGGCGCCTATCTGGCGTGGACGCTGATGGCGGCGGAGGTGCTCTTCGTCGCCGCCAAGGACGACGACATGCCCCGCTTCCTGCGGCGCGCCACCTCCGAGGACGTGCCCGTGCCCGCCCTCCTGATGACGACCGCGCTCAGCCAGATCGTGCTCGTCATCACGCTGTTCTCGGACGACGCCTTCAACTTCGCTCTCGACCTGACGAGCGCGCTGAGCCTGATCCCGTTCCTGCTGGCGGCGGCGTTCGCGGTCAAGCTCGCGCTGCGGCCCGAACAGGAGGGAGCGGTGGGGCGCTCCACCCGGAGCGAACTCGTGATCGCCGCCCTGGCCGTCCTCTACACCGCCTTCCTGCTGTACGCGGCCGGGCTGAAGTCCGTCCTGGTCTCGTTCATCCTCTACGCGCCCTCCACCATCCTGTTCGTCAAGGCCCGCCAGGAGCAGAACCGCCGCGCGTTCTCGCCCGCCGAGGCCGTGCTCTGCGGGCTCTCCGTGGTCGGCGCCGTCCTCGGCGTGATCGCGCTGGCCGCGGGCTGGATCGAGCTGTGACCCGTCCGCCCGCAGGCACCCACCGGCGTCCACACCCTTCCGAAAGGCTCCTGCCGTGACCGACCTCCCCACCCCCCGACCGGCGCTCGGCGTCCACTCCGAGGTCGGCAAGCTGCGCAAGGTCCTGGTCTGCGCGCCCGGCATGGCGCACCGCAGGCTCACCCCGACCAACTCCGCCGACCTGCTGTTCGACGACGTGATGTGGGTGGAGAACGCCCAGCGCGACCACGCCGACTTCGTCGCCAAGATGCGCGGGGCCGGCGTGGAGGTCGTCGAACTGCACGAACTGCTCGCCGAGACCATGGCCGTCCCCGGCGCCCGGGACTGGCTGCTGGACCGCAAGATCACCGCCAACGAGGTCGGCCTCGGGCTCGTCGACGGAACCCGCGCCTTCCTGGAGACGCTGGAGCTGCGCCCGCTCGCCGATCACCTCATCGGCGGACTGTCCACCTCGGACCTCCCCGACGAGTTCCGCTCCGGTTACCTCGCGCTGGCCCGCGAGTCCACGGCGTCCCGCGAGTACCTGATGCCGCCGCTGCCGAACACCCTCTACACCCGGGACACCACCTGCTGGCTGTACGGCGGGGTCACCCTCAACCCCCTGTTCTGGCCCGCGCGCCACGGCGAGACCCTGCTGATGAAGGCGATCTACACCTTCCACCCCGACTACCAGGACGCCACCGTGTGGTGGGGCGACCCGGAGCGGGACTGGGGCCAGGCCACCTTCGAGGGCGGCGACATCATGCCGGTCGGCAACGGCGTCGTCCTCATGGGCATGAGTGAGCGCACCTCCCGGCAGGCGATCACCCAGGTGGCCGCGTCGCTGTTCGCCCACGGCGCCGCCGAGCACGTCATCGTAGCGGGCATGCCCAAACTCCGCTCGGCGATGCACCTGGACACCGTCTTCACCTTCGCCGACCGCGACATCGTGACGCTCTACCCGAAGATCATGGAGGCCGTCCACACCTTCTCGCTGCGCCCCGGCGACGGGCCGGCGGGGGTCGACATCGTCGACGAGGGCGCCACCCCGTTCACGGACGTGGTCGCCGACGGCCTCGGCCTGACCGGAAGGCTGCGGATCATCGAGACCGGCGGGGACGAGTACGCCTCCGAGCGCCAGCAGTGGGACAGCGGGAACAACGCGGTCGCGCTGGAGCCCGGCGTCGTCTTCACCTACGACCGGAACACGCAGACCAACGCCCTGCTGCGGAAGGCCGGCGTGGAGGTCATCGAGATCGTCGGCGCGGAGCTCGGCCGGGGGCGCGGCGGCGGCCACTGCATGACCAGTCCGCTCGTCCGCGACGCCGTCACCTTCTGACCGGTCCGGGCCGGTCGCCCCGCGTGGGGCGGACCGGCCCGCGCCCGTCAGGCCGTCAGCCGCCCCGGCAGCCAGGCGAGCCGGGCCGCCTCCTGGAACGGGCCGCCGCCCTCGTGGTCGTTGAAGTCGTAGACCTCGATCGACTTCTCGGCGTGCGCGTAGGCGTTGAACGCGGCGTACACCGTGGACGGCGGGCAGGTCTGGTCCTCCAGCGCCGTGGAGAACAGCGCGGGCGCGGTCGCCCGCGCGGCGAAGTGCACGCCGTCGAAGTACGAGAGCGTCCGCCTCGCCTGCTCGGCGCGGCCCCGGTGCGTCTTGAGGTAGTTGCCGACCTCGCGGTAGGGGTTGCGGTCGGTCAGCGTCAGGGCCCGCGGGAAGTCGCAGAGGAACGGGACGTCCGGCACCACCGCCGCGAGATCCGGCACCAGACCGGAGACGGCGAGCGTGATCCCGCCGCCCTGGCTGATCCCCACCGCCGCCGTGCGCGCGGCGTCGACCAGCGGATGCGCCCGCGCCGCCTCCACGGCCCGCACCGCGTCGGTGTAGACCCGGCGGTAGTAGTACTCCCGCGGGTCCTCGATCCCCCGGGTGAGGAAACCGGGGTACGCGGGCGCGCTGCCCACCGGGTCGGCCGTGGCGCCCGGCGCCCACCCGCTGCCCTGGCCCCGGGTGTCCATCACGAAATGAGCGAACCCGGCGGAGGCGTACAGCAGATGGGTGTGCGGCAGGCCGCGCCCGCCGCCGTAACCGATGAACTCCACCACCACGGGGACCGGTCCGGTGGTGCCGGCCGGGAGGACGAACCAGCCCTTCACCGGGTGGCCGCCGAATCCCGCGTAGGTCACGTCGTACACCTCGACGGTCTTCAGCCCGGTCTCCCGGGGGGTGAAGCGGACGTCCAGGGGGTGGTTCGCGGTCTCCTCCAGCGTCGTGGACCAGAAGGCGTCGAAGTCCTCCGGTTCCACGGACCGGCTCCGGTACGTGCGCAGTTCTTCCAGGGACATGTCGAACAGGGCCATGCGGCAACCGCCTTCGTGGTCACATCGGGACAGGTCATACGGTACGACCGCCGCCTGTGGGGGAGTTCGCCGGGACCGGGTGAAGGCCGCGCGTGGATCTTCCCGCACCGGCTCCGCCTCACAGGTCGTACGAGTCCAGCCACAGCTCCAGGGTGAGGACGAGCCAGAGTTTGCCGCCCTGGCGGGGCAGGAGCGTGCCGCCCCCCTTCATCCAGGTGCGGACCGTGTCCTGGCGGAACAGTCCCCGGCGACGGGCCCCGCGCCCGAGCAGCAGGTCGTTGCCCAGCTCGCGCAGAGGACCGGTCAGCCACTGCTGGACCGGGACCCGCATCCCGCTCTTCGGGCGGTCCACCACCGTGCCGGGGAGCAGATCGCGCACCGCCTCCTTCAGCACCCACTTCTCCGCGGTCCCGCGCAGCTTGAACTCCGGGGGAGTGGCGAACGCGTGGTCCACCACCCGGCGGTCGAAGAGCGGCGAGCGCCCCTCCACCCCCTGCGAGGAGGTGAGCCGCTCGACCTTGGTGAGGATGTGATGGGCGCCCTTGGTCCGCAGGTTGCAGTGCAGCAACTGGTTGAGCAACGCGCCCATCCGGTACGGGCTCTCCGGCCCCTCCACGAGGTACGGGGCCACCAGGCGCTGCGGGAGCGGAGCGTCCTCCAGGGACCGCAGCGCTTGCGGCGACAGCAGTTCCGGGAGGTCGGTCCAGCACTTGCGGTACGCGCGCACGTAGGCCGTCGCCCGGTCCTCGTCCCAGGGCGCGCCGGGGGAGCGGTGCATCTCCTGCACCAGCATGGGGAGGTTCTTCGGGCCGCCGAAGACGGGGTCGCCGCCCTCGCCGTTCAGCACCACCGAAGCCCCGTCCGCGGCGACCGTCTCCGCCAGGATCAGATTGGGGACCGTCAACGGGTCGCCGACCGGGCTGTCCAGCAGGGCCGCGGCCTCCGCCAGCCGGGCCGCGACGGTGGCCCCGGAGACGTTCAGCACCCGGTGGCGGGTGTGGCAGTGCGCCGCGACCAGCCCCGAGTAGCCCAGCTCGTTGGGGAGGCCGTCGCCGAAGCTGATCGAGTACGTGTGCACCGGATGGTGGTGCAGCTTCGCCGCGAGCGCCGTGACCAGGGAACTGTCGACGCCGCCGGACAGCAGCACCGCCGCTGGCTCGGCGGCCGGCAGCCGCTCGGCCGTCGCGGTCTCCAGCAGTGCCCGCAGGGTCCGGACATGGCCGTCGGGACTGTCGGGGGCGGGCTGCTCCAGCCGCTCGCGCGGCTCCCAGAACACCGACGGGACGGCTGTTCCGTCGGGCGTCAGCCGCAGGATCCTGCCGGGCAGCATCTCGCGCACCCCGGTCAGCAGCGTCTCCTCGCCCGGCAGGTAGGCGAACGTCAGGAAGGAGCGGACCGCGGCGAGGTTCAGCGAGGCGCCGAGCGCCGGCCAGCGCCGCAGCGCCCGCAGCGACGTGGACGCCGCCCAGGCGTCGCCCGCCCGCGCGTAGAACATCGTCCGGCTGCCCACGTGGTCGCGCACCAGCACCAGGTCGGGACCGTCCGCGACCGCCAGGACGAACATCCCCTCGGCGAGCGCCACTCCCGCCTCACCGAGCAACGCCCAGCAGCGCAACAGCAGTTCACCGTCGGCGCACTCCGCGGGCGCGGGGTCCCCGTGCCGGCGCAGGGCGGCGCGCAGGGCGGAACGGTTGTGCAGGGTGACCTCGCCCACCGCCCGCCGCCCGTACGCCTCGAACGGTCCCGCCGCACGGCCCGGTTCGGCCGCGATCAGCCCGAACCCCGCCGGGGCCGGGGCGGTTTCGGCGGCGACGGACGCTCCCATGGCCAGCAGATGGCCGCGGGCCCGGTCGGACGTCGGGGCGAGACAGGCGCAGAAGCGTGCCACGGTGGCTCCTTTCACGAGGGGACGGTGACGCGGGGGCGGGGCCGGTCAGCCGAAGTCGTCGTCGCTCCAGGCGTCCTGGTCGTCGCCCCAGTCGGCGTCCCAGTCTTCGCCGGTGTCCCCGGAGCCGTCCCCGCCGGCCCCGCCGCTGTCCCCGCCGCCCCCGTCCCCGCCGGAAGAAGACTGGCTCTGTGCCTGCCGGCGCAACTCCTCTTCCTCCTCCTCGCTCAGGGCCTGCGGTGGCAACTGCGCGGCGGTGACCGCCAGTCCGGCCACGCCGAGGCCGACCAGCAGGGCGCCCATCCGGCCGCCGAACGACGTCCGGTTGACCATCACCGTCCCGCCGTCCCCCCACAGGGTGCGGCCGTAACCGATGTCCCTGCCGTAGATCACCGTGCCGTCGGCCAGCACCCGCTTGATGATCCGGTCGCCCAGCGGCTCGTCCGTGCCGGACCCCTGCCGGTCGTCGTGCCAGTGGACCACCGGGCCACCGGCCGGGTCCCGGCGGCGCCACTCCTCGCGGCCGTTCTCGTACCGCCGGTGGACGCTGCCGTCGGCCAGCAACTCGTCGGTGTATCCGGTCTCTTCGGGCCTGATCATCGTCTGCGTACCTCGGGTGTGTCGGACGGACGGCGAAGGGGCGGGGCCGCGCTCACGGGGCGGGCCAACTGAGGAACCCCGCGGCGCGCAGCTCCCGCAGGTCCTCCCGGACGGACCCGCGCGCGGGGCGCGACAGGCCGCGGGTCATCCGCAGTACGGCCCGCAGCAACCGGGCCGGCGGCACGGCGGCCACCTCCGCGAACCGGCCCCGGTCCAGCCAGGCGGCCTCGTCGGGCCGCAGCCCGGCCGGCAACGGCCCCATGGCGTCCCGCACCCCGGAGGCGTACGACGGCCCGCGCCCGGAGGGGAGGCGCAGCGCCGCCGCGTGCCGGGGAACCAGGCCCATCGACGCGACCCGGACGCCCGGCAGCGGGCCGAGGGCGGCCCGGACCCGTTGCGGCAGCGCGATCCCGGCCGGGCTCGCGTCGTGCAGCACATGGACGGTGGCGCCCCGGGCCCGGACCAGCGCGGCGACCAGCGGCCCGTCGGGTGCGGGAGCGTCCGCGACCGGGAACACCGGGCAGGCCGCCTCCAGATGGATCTGGTTGGCGAGCAGCATCGCGGCGATGTCCCGGTCCTGGCAGAGCAGCAGGCGCGGCACCCCGTACGCGTACAGGTCGGACTCGTGCCGACCGCTTCCGGCGGGTGGGCGGAAGGCGTCCGGGGCCACCGGCGCGAGCAGCCCCGGCACCGGGCCGGTCCGTGCGGCGAGCACCCCGGCGAACCGGGTGAGCCGCAGCGCGGGCGGGGCGGAGCGGGCCGGACGCACCGGCAATCGCGTCGACGGACTGAGCAGGCGGCACGTCTCGTAGTACAACTGCCGCTCGGTGAATCGCACGCGGCCGGGGAGCGCCGCGCGGGCGGCGGCGGCCTCGACGGCACGGGCGAGCAGCCGGTCGCCGGCCGAAGTGAAGGACGCGGCGGTGAAGGGAGTGGGACTCACGAGGACACACCGCCCTTCCCGCGGGCCGGACCGTGAGGCTGGTCGGGGCGCGGGGGCCAGCTCAGGAAGCCGCCGGCGTCGCGTGCGCCGGCCGGGGCGAGCGCCACGGCACGGGCGACCGCCTGCTCGACGACGGACATCAGCACCGGCGGCGGAACCGCCGCGACCGGGCGGACGAACCCCGCCGCCAGCCGGGCCGCCTCGTCCGCGGAGAGTCCGCCGAGCGCCCGCAGTTCCTCGACGGAGAAGTCCCGGACGCCGGTCAGGACGGTGACCGCGTCCCGGCCGCCCGGCCCCGTCCGCGGCGGACACACGTCCACCACGATCTGTCCGGGCCGCGCCGCCCGCAGCACCGCCGCCAGCAACGCCCCCTCGGCGTCCTGGTCGCGCACCAGCACGAGGGGAACGGCGGGCCGGAACGGGGCCAGCCGGGCCAGCGCGTCCTTGGTCCGCGCGCCGCGCCGCGACGCCCCGACCGAGGGCCGCACCTCGACCAGGACCGCCCGCAGCCGCGCCGGAACGCCGTTGACCCGGAGGAAGTGCGCGACCGGCGCGTCGGTGCACAGCAGCACGGCCCGCGGCTGCCGCAGCGGTTCCGGCGCGGGCGGTGCGGCGGCGGGCGGAGGGTCGTCCACGACGCCCGCCGGCAGCCGTCCGTACACCGGCGTCCAGGTGTTCCGCATCAGCCCGGTGAACGAGAGCCGGGGCGGGGTGATCCGGGACCCGGCGGGACGGCCCTCGCGGTGGCGCAGGGCGACGGCCGCCACCAGCACGCCGAGGGCCGCGCCCGACGGCACGAGCGCGAGCGGCCACGCGGTCAGCCCGGTCACCACCAGCAGGGCGGTGACCACGGGTATCGCCACGAAGGCGCGGATCATCGGAGGTGTCCCGCGCCGTCCGACCGCCTCCCACGCCGAGTGGTGGTTGACGCAGGCGTACCAGAGCTGCGTCAGGGTGACCTTCAGCCTGCCGCCGTCGGTGGCACGATCGGCACGGCGCCGGACGCGCAGATCGTGCATCCCCGGTCCGTCCAGGCCCGGGTCCAGGGCGAACCGGGACGTACAGCGGGGACAGCGTCTGCCGGTACGTTCCCGGCGCTTGAGCGAGGCCGAGCAGCGAGGACAGATCACCGGCCGGCCCTCCGTTCCGGCCCGGCGGTGCCGGGCCAGGTGAGGAAGCCGACGGCCTCGGCCCGCCGGCGATCGGGGTCCCCGGGTCCGACGGCCCGCCCGGCGGCGCGTTCCACGGCCGCCAGCAGCTTGGCCGGGGCCACCCCCACCAGCGGGTAACTCCAGCCGCGTGCCAGCCAGGCCAGCTCGGAGGCGTCGAACCCCCCGGAGGCCCGCAGTTCGTCCAGCGCCGCGGCGTCCGGCCGGTGCGCCGGGTCGCGGAAGGGCACCGCTCGCGGCAGGGCGCGGAATCTGCGCAGCGGGAGTCCGGCGTCCACCACCCGGCGCCCCGGAAGGGCGGCCCTGGCCCGCATCACGAGGAGAGCGCCCGCCGCGTCCGCGTCGTGCAGGACGAGCACCGGGCCACCGGACGGCAGGGCCCGTACCTCGTCGAGCGAGGGGGCGAGCACCAGACCGTGCCGTTGCGGCAGCCCGGCCGCCGTGAGGAAGACGGCGACCGACGGGTCGGGGCACAGCAGCACGGCGGGCGCGGACCGTCGCGGCCCGGCGGGGCCCGCAGTCGCGGACCGCGCGGGCGGTACGCCGGACCCGCGCGCCGGATACGACCGGTCGTCGACCACCCCGGGCGGCAGCCCGCCGTACACTCCTTTCCACGGGTCGAGCACCAGCGGGCGGAAGGCGGCCCGGGGCACCGGGGGTCTGCCGAGGCCCGCCCCCGAGGCGCGTGCGACCAGCAGTGCGAGCCCCACCAGGACCAGGACGCCGCCCACGGCCGTCACCGGGACCGTTTCACTCACCAGGCCGCCGAACGTCAGGAAGCCCCCGGCGAGGAACGCCCCGCCCAGGCACCCGGCGCCGAAACGGCTCTCCCGCAGCGACCGCCGGGACAGCGCGTACCAGAGCTGGCCGGGGGCCACCCGGTGCCGCCCCTCGTCCGTGATCCTGTCGAGGACCTTGCGCACCCGGATGTCGTGGAGCCGCAGCGGGTTGGTCTTCGGGTCCAGGGCGTACCGCCGCCGGCAGAAGGAGCAGATCTGGCCGGAGCGCTGCTTGCGGAGCAGCGAGCGTGCGCAGTGCGGACAGATCATGGCCGGGCCTCCAGCGCGGTCGCCACCCGGCGCAGCCGGGCCGCCAGCCGTTCGCGGACCGTGGTCCGGGCGATCCCGGCCGTCCGCTGGCGCTCCTCGATGGACTCCAGGGCGGCGGCCAGCGTCAGGAAGTCGGTGGTGGGCGGGGCGGCGGTGGCCACCGGAGACCGGCCTTCCGGGCCTTCGGCGGCGCCTTCGGCGGGGCCGGACTCCCCGGCCCGCCGTCGGGCGTCCGCCGCCGTGATCGCGTAGTCCTCGTGGTCGATGCCGAATCCGGTGTTGGCGGTCAGGATCGTCAGCGGAAGCCCGCCCCGGTTGGCGAAGGAGTGCGGCATCATTTCGGGGATCCGGATGAGCATCCCCGGCGACAGCGGCACCTCGGCCGTCGTGCCGCGCTCGGCGTCGTACAGACCGCACGCCGCGTGCCCGAGACTCAGCACGAAGTGCTCGCCGCCGTGGGCGTGCGGGGTGAACGCGCTGCGCGGCCGGACCACGCCCAGCTTCACCGTCGCGTTCGACGGGCGTTCGGGCGAGGTGGCCGCGTCCCCCACCAGGTAGTGCGCGAACTGCCCGTCGTCGATGAACCGCAGCAGCTCCCCGGCCGGTCCCAGCTCGTGTTCCCGGTGGCGGTCGCCGACCACCACCCGGCCGTCCGGACGCAGGTGGTAGATCTCCACCCCGTGCGGCAACGTGCCGCGCACCGCTCGCGGAACACCGTCGTAGGCATGCCCGGACATCGCGCCTCCCCCTGTGCCGACCTGCCGCGCGGCGGGCACTCCCCTTGTCGGCGGCTCCCGCATGGTAGGGCGCGGGCCGCCAACAAGGGGAGTGCCCGGGGCGGACGCCCGGAAAACCGGCGGCGAACACCGGGTGGCGGCCACCGCTCGTGCCCGGTCGCACGCGCCCGCTGGGCCGAATGGCGGACCCGTCCGTTCGGGCCTACGGTCAAAAAAGTACGTCCCGTCCCGCACGCACGGCCGACGCGTACGCTGTCGGCGCCCCCACGTGAGCATCGGATGACGCATCGGATGACACATTCCCCCGTGACACCGGCGCAACGCGCCGACGCCCCCGAGAGCGGCCGGCGCAAAGCGCTCGCGCTGCTCGTCATCGCCTCGTGCCAGCTGATGGTGGTCCTCGACATCACCATCGTCAACATCGCGCTGCCGCACATCCAGACGTCGCTCGGCTTCTCGACCGAGAACCTGTCCTGGGTCGTCAACGCCTACACCCTGACCTTCGGCGGGCTGCTGCTGCTCGGCGGCCGGCTGGGCGACATCCTCGGACGCCGCAGAGTCTTCATGTTCGGCGTCCTGCTGTTCGTCTTCGCCTCGCTGCTCGGCGGCCTCTCGCAGGAATCCTGGCAACTCCTCGCCGCACGCGCCCTCCAGGGCGTCGGCGGGGCCATCGCCTCGCCCACCGCCCTGTCGCTCATCACCACCACCTTCCGCGAGGGGCCCGAACGCAACAGGGCGTTCGGGGTGTTCGCCGCCGTGTCCGCGGGCGGCAGCGCCATCGGCCTGCTCGCCGGCGGCCTGCTCGTGGAGTGGCTGGACTGGCGGTGGATCCTCTTCGTCAACGTCCCCATCGGGCTGGCCATCGCGCTGGCCACGCCCCGCTTCATCAGGGAGTCCGAACGCCATCCAGGCCATTTCGACATCGCCGGAGCGCTCACCTCCACGCTCGGCATGGTGCTGCTGGTCTACGGCTTCATCCGGGCATCCGAGGACGGCTGGACGGACCCGCTGACCCTCGGCTCCTTCGCGGCGGCCGTGGTCCTGCTGGCTCTGTTCATCCTGGTCGAGCAGCGCTCCAGACAGCCCATCACACCGCTGAAGATGTTCCGCGACCGCAACCGCGCCGGCACCTACGGCATGATGCTGGCCCTCGCGGCGGCCATGTTCGGCATGTTCTTCTTCCTGACCCTGTTCGTCCAGAACATCCTGGGCTTCAGCCCGCTGCGGGCCGGACTGGCCTTCCTGCCGGTCAGCGCGATCATCGCGGTCGGTGCGGGCATCGCCTCCCAACTGCTGCCCCGGTTCGGCCCGAAACCCTTCATGGTGACCGGCTCCCTGCTGGCCGCCGCGGGGCTCGGCTGGCTCACCCTGACCGACGTGGACAGCTCCTACCTGGGAAGCATCCTGGGGCCGATGCTCGTCTTCGGCCTCGGCATGGGCATGCAGTTCGTGTCTCTGACACTGATGGCGGTCTCCGGGGTCCGGCCCAGGGAGGCGGGCGCCGCGTCCGGTGTCCTCAACGCCACCCAGCAGGTGGGCGGTTCGCTCGGACTGTCGATCCTGGTGACCGTCTTCGGCACCGCCAGCCGCAACGAGGCCGCCGACCAGGTGCCGGACTTCCTGCGGACGGCCACCCCGGCGCAACGCGCCGAGTTCCGCAGCACCGGGGAACTGCCCGGCCGCTGGGGCGACGAGGTCCTGGCGGCGGGCGTCTCGCAGGCCTTCGTCGTGGCCGCGATCCTCGCCGTGCTCGCCGCGGTGATCGCCCTCTTCGTCATCCAGGTGCGCGCCTCGGACCTGGAGCGGCTGAAGGGCGGCGGCGTCGGAACACCGGCCCCGGCCGCCGCCCCCGACGACCCGGCGCCGGCCGGGGGCCCGGCACGCCCGGCACACGCCGACGGAACCACCGTCGCGGAGCGGGCCGCCGACCGGCCGGCCGGTCCCCGCCGCGAGCCACCGGGACCCGGGGTCCCGGACGGCCGCGACCGGCCCGGCTGAACACGCCCCGCACGCCGCAGGGCCTCCCCGGACGTGTTCCGGGGAGGCCCTGCGGCGGAGCGGGACGGTCAGCGACCGCGCCGGGGCGCCGCGTTCTTGCGCGGCGCCGCCTTGGCCGCCTTCTTCGCGGCGGTCTTCTTGGCGGGCGGAGCGGCCTTCGCGGTCTTCTTCGCGGCGGCGGCGGCACCCTGCTCGGTGGTCGATCCCTCCGTGGTCAGCGTGCCCGAGCTGGTCTCCAGGTGGGCCCGGACGAACCACTGGAACTGCTCCAGTCCCCGCAGGTGCTCGATGAGCAGGTCCTCGGTGACGGGGTCGATCTCGCCGACCTCCTCCGTCGCCTTGCGGTGGTCCTCGATGATCCCCGTGTACACCTGGTCGAGCGCGCCGAGGTGGGCGAGGGCGTCGGCGCGGCCGATCGAGTAGTCGTCCCAGGTGCGCTCGGCCACCAGGACGCCCGGCGTGCCCTGCGGCTCGCCGCCGAGCGCCGAGATGCGCTCGGCCGCCGCGTCGGCCATCTCGCGCACGGCCGCGGTCTGCGGGTCGAGCATCTCGTGCACCGCGATGAAGTGCGGGCCCACCACGTTCCAGTGAATGTGCTTGAGCGTCAGCGCGAGGTCGTTGAGCGCGTGCAGCCTCAGCCTCAGCAGGTCGATGACCTGGCCGCCCTCCTTCTCGCTGAGGCCGGGGACGGTGTAGCGCGGGGTCGAGTCGAGGGGCGACATGGTGCTCCTGCCTGATGGTGCGGTTGTCTGTCGCAATCCGGTTTCCCCCTGTTTCGCCGATGACACCCGCCGGACCCCGACGCCCACCCGATGAGGAACCGGGGTGTGCGGCGGATGGCGCAAGCGGCGTGGCTCCGGAGCCGCCCGGCGCGACCCGGCCGTCCGTCACACGGCCGGCGCCGGGCCGCTGCACTCGGAGGCCAGCCGGGCCAGGTGGTCCCCAAACCCGCCCGCCGCCCGCGCCCGCAGCCGGCCCGACGTCAGCACCGGACACTCCGCCGTGCGCAGCACCCGGTGCCCGGCCGATTCCAGCGCCCCCACGAGGGCGTGGTCCTCACCCACCGGCAGCGGCGGGAAACCGCCCACGTGCCGGTACGCGTCCGCGGCCACCCCCAGGTTGGCTCCGTGCACGTGCGGATGGCGCCACTCCACGCCGGTCGCCGGCCTGGACGCCTCGTACCGACTCAGGTGCAGAGCCGCCAGCCGGGCGCGGTGCGGCGGCCAGTGGTCCACCTCGACCGTCCCCACGAACGCCTCCCAGCCCTGCCGGGCGCGGGCCGCCTGCCGCGCCAGCCAGTCCGGCTCCACCGTGCTGTCCGCATCGGTGGACGCGATCCACAGACCATCGTCCCCGGTGCCGGTCCCGTCGGCGCCCAGTTCCCGCAGCGCGACGTCGACCCCGTGGGCACGGGCCCGTCCCGCGTTGCGGAAACGGCCCGTGACGACGCGCGCTCCGGCCCGCTCGGCAACCCGCGCGGTCGCGTCCGAGCACCAGTCCGCGACGACGACCGTGCGCACCTCCACGCCCGCGAGCGACGGATGCCCGGCGGCGAGCCGTACCGCCTCGACCGCACGGCCCACCGACGCCTGCTCGTCGTGGGCGGGCACCACCACGGCCATGCCTCGTATCCTCACGCCAGTCCCTCCGCGCGGGCGGGGGAGGGCGCCGGTGCGCCGTCCGCGCCGAGGCGGACGAAGACCTGGAGGGCGAAGTCCTCCTCGCGGTGGTCGACGGCGAGCGCCAGACCGGGCAGGCGCCCCAGCACACCGGCCAGTTCGTCACCGGTCCGCAGGTGTTCGGGCACCGGGTGGTTCCAGTGCACGGTGACCAGCGTGCCGCCGGGCTCCAGTGCGGCGACCGCCCGCTCCAGCAGCCGGTAGAGCTGCTCCGTGCCGAAGTAGTAGAGGAGTTCGGAGAGCACGACGAGGTCGAAGGAGCCGTCCGGCCACTCGTCGGGCAGCACCAGCTTCCGCACCCGCACGTGCGGCTGGTCGCGGACCCGCGCCGAGGCGGTCTCCACCGCCGAATCCACCCGGTCGCAGGCCAGCAGCGCGTCGCAGCGGGGCGCCAGCATGGACGTCAACTCGCCGACCGAGCAGGCCGGTTCGAAGGCGCGGCGGTACCGTTCGCGGGGCAGCGACGCGACGGTCAGACCGTACTTGCGCCGCTCGTACCACCGCTCCGCCAGGTGCCAGGGGTCCCGTGACCCCCGGTACATGTCGTCGAAGTACGACGCGGGGGTGCTCACCGGAACACCACCTCCACGCCGCGCAGATGGTGGGCGATCTCGTCCGGCCGCAGGATCGCCGCGTCCTCGGGGGCGGGGCCCAGCGGGTGGATCTGGCTGACGAAGCAGTCGATCGCCTCCCTCTTGCGCCGGGCGGCCTCCGGGGTCAGCGCGATCCGCGCCGCGCTCTCCCACGGCACCCGCGGGTCGGCGGGCCGGGCCCAGTGCCACATCCACACCGGGTAGAGCACGCGCTCCACTCCGGCGATCCTGGCGGCCTCCGTCGCCGCGCGACCGGCGGCCTCGTGGTCGGCGTGCACGTCCCCGGTCCAGGGCGCGGCCACCAGCCGGGCGTCCGCGAGCAGCGGCACCAGCCGGCGCACCGCCTCCTCCTCGTGGTCCGCGACCCCGGTGTCCGGCAGACCCAGCCGCACCACCCGGGCCCCGCCTGCGCCCAGCCGGCCGAGCGCGGTGCGGGTCTCCTCGGCCCGTATCCCGGCGAGTCCGGCCGGGGTCACCACCCGGCTGCGCGGGTGCGAGCCCTCGCCGTCGGTCAGCGCCACCACCGTGACGCGCACCCCCGCCGCGGCGAGCAGCGCCATCGTGCCGCCGAACCCCAGCACCTCGTCGTCGGGATGGGCCGCCACCACGACGACGTGCCCGTCGGCCGGCAGATCCAGCGCCGGCAGGGCGTCCCAGCTCCGCCAGGCCCGCCAGTGCGCCTCGTCGGTGTTCTCCGCCCGGATCGGGTCGGTGGGCGCGGGCCGGGTCACGCGTCCTCCCCGGGCCGGGCGACCGCGGCGCCGAGCGCGGCCAGGTCGCGTTCGGCGTGGTGCTGCCGGACGTAGACCGCGAGGTCGGCGGCGGCGCGGGCGTGACGCGGGTCGTGGCAGAGCGGCCCGGCCCCGGTGGCCCGGCCCACGTGCCGCAGGACCTCGTCGCAGACGTGTTCCACGAACGCCCGGACGCGCATCGCGCGCAGCCGGGCCCCCTCCTCCTTGTCGAGCGGATCCCGGTCGATCTCCCCGGCCGCCTCCGTCAGCACCGCCGACGCGGCGTGCAGCAGCATGTCGACGCTGCCCAGATGGGCGTCGGTGTGCGGTTCCGGGCGACGTGCCGCCGCCGCGCGAAGGGCACGCGCCACGCCCACCGCCCCGCCGTACCAGCACGCGGCGACACCGACCCCGCCGTGCTCGAAGCCGGGCCGGTGCACGTACGCGCCGGGTGCGCCGACCGGGACGGCCGGGGTGGCGCGGAACCGGACGTCGGGGGTGTCGCTGCCGGCCATGCCGACCGCCTGCCAGGTCCCCGCCACCGGGGTGACGGACGGGCCGTCCACGGCCACGGCGAACAGCCGGCGCTCCCCTTCGGCCTCGGCGGTGACCAGGGCGTGGGTGCAGCTGTGCGCGCCGGAGCAGTAGCGCTTGAGCCCGGTCACCGACCAGGAGCCGCCGGACCGGGCGAAGGTCAGCCCCTCGCCGGGCGGCTCCGCGGCCCACACGCCCCAGCGGCTGCCGGGGGCGGGCGGGGGACCGTCCAGTTCGGCGAGGATGGCGACCGCGTCCACGTGGCCCTCCACCAGCCGCGCGACGCAGACGTCCTGTTCGGCGACGCGGCTCAGGGCGTCGAACCGGGCGGCGGTGGAGCCGGCCCCGGGGAGGGGGAAGCGGAGTTCACCCGCGTCGATCCGTTCGACGACGGCGGCGAACCCCGCCGCGGCGTCGGCGCGGACCGCCGCGGGGCCGGTCCCGGACGCGGGGTCGATACCTTCTCCGCCGGCGCCGGGGCCCTGGCGGACCCCGGCCACTGTGGTGTCGGACATGAGGTGCCTTTCGCTCAGCCGCCCGAGCGGCCATTTCACTATCACCGCCGGGCACACCCGCCGCCTCCCGGCGCCCACCGCGCCGGGACGGGCCCGCGGTCCCCCCGGCCGGGGACGCCCGAAGGGCCCGGCGGACCGGACGTGGCCGGTGCGCGGGCCCCTCGGGGTACGTACTGCGGACGGTTCAGTGCTTGAACGTGTCCTTGACCTTCTCCTTGGCCTGGCGGGCGTCGCCCTGGGCCTGCTCGGCCCGGCCCTCGGCGGTCAACCGCTCGTTGCCGACGGTCCGGCCGGCGACTTCCTTGATCTTGCCCTTGGCCTGCTCGGTCTTGGCTTCGGACTTCTCGTTGGCTGCCACGATGCTCACATCCCGTCTTGGTCGACCATGCGGACACACCACCGCCTGTCCCGGAACCGAAGGCCGAAACATCGGATTCCGGATATCCCGGCCACCGGGCCCGCGTCCGTCCGGCGGCTGCGCCATCCTGGGGGGATGCGTGCCGCCCGCCTGATCCGTATGGCTCTCCTGATCCAGTCGAACCCCGGCCTGACCGCGGCCGCACTCGCCCGCGAGCTGGAGATCTCCGAGCGGACCGTGATCCGCGACGCCCAGGCGCTGCAGGAGGCGGGCGTCCCCGTCCGCTCGGCACGGGGCCGGGCGGGCGGGTACTCCCTGGCCGCGGGCTACCGGACCCGGCTCACCACCCTCCGGCCGGGCGAGGCGGAGACGCTCTTCCTGTCCGGCCTGCCCTCGGCTCTGCGGGACCTGGGACTGTCGGACGCGGCGCGGACCGCCCGGCTGAAACTGACCGCGACGCTGCTCCCGTCGGTGCGCCGGGCCGCCGAGTCCTCGGTCCGCCGCTTCCACCTCGACGCCCCGGCCTGGTTCCGCGAGCCCTCCGCCCCGGCTCTGCTGCCGGAACTGGCCCGCGCGGTGTGGGCGGACCGGACCGTCGCCCTGTCGTACACGCGACCGGGCCGGGACGGCGGACCTCCGTCGACCGTCGTGCGGGTGGTGGAACCGTACGGGCTCGTGCTGAAGGCCGGCACGTGGTACGCCGTGGCCCGCGTCCCCGAGGAACGGGAGGACGGCGGCTGGCGTACCTACCGGGTCGACCGGGTGACCGCGCTCGGCCCGGCCCCCGGGGCGGAGGAACCGTTCGTCCGCGACCCGGACTTCGAGCTGGCCGCGCACTGGGACGCCCGGTCGGCCGCCTTCGCCCGCACCCTGCTGCGCACCACCGTCACGGTCCGGCTCACCGACCGGGGGTTGTGGCGGCTGCCCGCCGTCGTGGACGGGGCCGCCGTGGCCGACGCCCTCGCCTCCGCGGGCGCCCCGGACGCCGCGGGCCTGGTCACCCTCGACCTGCCGGCGGAATCCGAGGACGTCGCCTTCGACCAACTGGCCCGGCTCGGCGCGGATGCCGAGGTGCTGGCGCCGGCCGGCCTGCGCGCCCGCTTCCGTGAGCGGGCCGGGGCCCTGGCGGCCCTCTACCGGCCCGGCCCCGGGGCAGCGGGAGCCGGGCCGGCCGCAGACTGAACGAGCCGGGTGTCAGCGGTAGTCGTCGGGGGAGCCCTGCCCGCCGCCGTGGACGACGTCCTCGAAGTACGCCCAGGCGTCCGGCCGGCTGCCGTCCACGTCCGTCACCCCGTACGCCTTGGCGAGTTCCGCGCTGGAGGTGGACCTGCCGTTCCACCGCTCCGCGCGGTCCGGGTCGGCGGCCAGCGCCGCGACGGTCCGGGCCAGGTAGCGCGGCGACTCCGCGATCGCGAACGCCGGCTCCTGGGCGATCGCATCACGCCAGTTCGCCTCACTCACACCGAAGTGGGCGAGCATCTGCTCCGAGCGCAGGAATCCCGGCGAGACCGCGACCGCCGTGCCTCCGTACTCCGCCAGTTCCTGACCCAGCCCGAACGCGAGGCGGATCGGGGCGTTCTTCGCCAGGTCGTAGTAGATGTTCTCCCGGTAGCGGCGGTTGTAGCGCGCGGTGCCGTCGGTGACTTCCACGAGCAGCGGCGCGTCGGAACGGATCAGCAGCGGAAGCAGCAGCGCCGCGGTGATCACGTGCGAGCGGGCGCCGAGTTCCAGAATCCGCAGTCCGTCGGCGAGCGGCGTCTCCCAGCTCTTCTTCCCGAACACCGAGGCGACCAGCAGGTGTTCGCCGCCCCACAGGTCGTTGACGAGGATGTCGAGCCGTCCGTGCTCCCGGTCGATCCGTTCGACGAGGGCGCGTACCTGGGCCTCGTCGAGATGGTCGGTGGGCACCGCGATCCCGGTGCCGCCCGCCGCGGAGACGAGTTCGGCGGTCTCCTCGACGGTCTCGGTGGTCCGGCCGACCTCGCTGACCCGGGTCCGGGTGGTACGGCCGGTGACGTACACGAGCGCCCCGGCCCGGCCCAGTTCCACGGCCTGGGCCCGCCCCGCCCCGCGGGTCGCACCCGCCACGAGTGCGATCCGCCCCGCGAGCGGACGGTCCCGGGCGGGCCGCGCGGTCCCTCCCGCGTCCTGTGCGTCCGGCATGTCCTGCGCGGCCTGTTCGGTGGGCTCGGTGGTGCTGCTCCGGTTCTCCATGCGTCCATCGTTCACCCCAGACCTGACAGAACCCGTCACCTTTTGCGGGCGTCGCGGACCCACCGTCGTCTCCGCCGTCGTTCGCACCGCCCGGAGGGAACGGCCGGCCGGGGAGGGGACGCGGCGCCCGGTGCCGGCGCCGGGGCCGCTCGGGGAGCCTCGGGCCCCGTCGGTAGGATGGCCTTCCATGGCATTGAGCACCGCACTGTGGTCCTTCGCCCTCGTCGTAGGGCTTCTCACTCTCACTCCGGGGCTCGACACCGCCCTCATCCTGCGGACCTCCGCCGTCGGCCGTCGCCGGCGGGCCTGGGGCGTCGTCCTCGGCATCCAGACGGGCACCCTGGTGTGGGGCGCGCTCACCTCGCTCGGTGTGACCGCCCTCCTCACCGCCTCGCACCTCGCCTACGAGACGCTGCGCTGGTGCGGCGCCGTCTACCTGGTGTGGATGGGCGTCCGCATGCTCCGGGACACCTTCCGGGGACGGGGCGCCGACACCGCCGGGGAGCCGCTGCCCGCGGGACCCGACTCGACGGCCGGAGGCTGGCGGCAGGGCACGCTCACCAACCTCCTGAACCCGAAGATGGGCGCCTTCTACGTCGCCGTGCTGCCCCAGTTCATCCCCGACGGCAGCAGCCACCTGGCCATGGGACTGCTGCTCACCTCGGTGCACATCCTGATCGGCCTGGTCTGGTCGGCCGTCCTCATCGGCTGCGCCCGGCTGCTGAACGGCTGGCTCCGCCGCCCCCGCAACCGGCGGCTGCTGGACCGGGTCACCGGGACCGTGATCGGCGCCTTCGGCGTCAGGCTGGCCCTCGGCGACTGACCGGGCCGCGGGCGGTGCTCGGCCGCCCCAAATACACCGGCAGGGCGTCCGGGCAGTTGGAGATGAAGCTGGTCACCGGCCGCAGCTCCGCGTCGGGCACCGCCGCGCTCAGCTCCGGGAAGCGCCCGAAGAGCAGCTCCAGAGCCGTGGTGGTCTCCAGCCGGGCCAGCGGGGCGCCCAGGCACAGATGGGCGCCGTGACCGAACGCCAGGTGGTCCTTGGCGGTCCGCAGCAGATCGAACCGGTCCGCGTCCCCGCCGTGCGACTCGGGGTGACGGCCCGCCGCGCCCAGGGACGCGAGGATGGCCTCGCCCCGGTTGATGACGGTGCCGTCCGCGAGCTCGATGTCGCTGACCGCGAACCGCATGGGCAGATGGGCCACCGGCCCGTCCCGCCGCAGGGTCTCCTCCACGACGTCGCTCCACGTGGCGCGGCCCGCGTCCACCAGTTCCGACTGCGCGGGATGGGCGAGCAGATTGCGCACCGCGTTGCAGATGAGGGCCACCGTCGTCTCGAAGCCCGCGGAGATGACCAGCAACAGCGTGTCGGCGAGCTCCTGCTCGGTCAGCGCGCCGTCCTCCTCGTCGCGGGCCGCGATGAGCACGCTGATCAGGTCCTCGCCCGGCCGCGTCCGCCGCAGCGCGATCAGCTCGTGCAGCAGTCCGTACAGGCGCGCGGTGTTCTCCTGCTGCTCCTGCGGCGACAGCGCGGTGGAGAACACCTTGTCCACCGACCGGCGCATGCGGCCCTCCAGCGCGGACGGCACCCCGAGCAGGCGGCAGATGACCAGGATCGGCAGCGGGTACGCGAACGAGGCCCGCAGGTCGACGACCTGGCCCCGGTTCTCCTCGGCCAGCCGGTCGAGCAGCGCCTCGGCCGTCTCCACGACGACCGGGGCCATGGCACGGGTACGGCGCGCGGTGAACGCCCCCTGCACCAGGGCCCGGAGCCGGCGGTGCTCGGAGCCGTAGGTGGTGAACATGTTCCGTACCGCCACCCAGGAGGCCAGCGGCCAGGCGGGCACCAGGCGTTCGAAGTCCGGCCAGTGCGCCTGGGCGTCCTTGGAGACCCGCGGGTCGGCGAGTAACTCCTTGAGCACGGTGGGGTGGCTGACGGCCCAGGCCTCCACCCCGAGCACGTCGACGCGGGACACCGGCCCGCGTCTGCGCAGTTCGGCGTCCTCGGCCACCCGGTCACGGGCCGACGGGTCGAGGACGAGTACCGGGCGATCGCTGAGCTGCATCGGAGCCTCCGTGGCGACGGGGGTCCCGGCGCCAGGTCGGGCGCCGGCACCGGTCGGTCCGGCGCGCCGTCCGGGGCACAGCGTCGCCGGGGAGGAGACGGTTCTGTCACCGCGGTCGTGGGCGCGCCGCACCGGCGGCACGGTCAGCCTCTCCCGGCACAGCCGCCCCGCGGGAGGGCGCGGCGGAGGTGCCGGGGGACCGAAATGCGCGTGCGCCCCGCGCGCCGGTGCCCGTGCGGCGGGCGCACACGCGGGCGCACGCCCGGCGGCCGATTGCACCGGGGCGTGCGCGTGGAGGGATCATGCGGGGCTCGACGGGCCGGGAGCGGGACCGGGCGACGAGCGGCCCCCGGAAGGAACCGGGGGCGGCGCCCCCGGAACACACCTCAACAGAACCGGATCAGGCAGGGATCAGAACAGGGCGACCAGCACGCTGACGCGCTTGCCGGCGGAGTGCGGCGTGACGGTGACCCGCTTGCAGAGGCGGTGCACCAGCGGCCAGCCGTAGCCGCCGATCTGGATCGCCCCCGGCCGGGGGGCGACGGTGACGGGCACGGCGGGGTTGGCGTCCGAGACGCTCAACAGCAGCCCCTCGACCGTGAGTTCGGCGGAGAACGCCGTCAGGCCGCCGCCGTGCCGGATCGCGTTGGTGACCAGTTCCGACGTCACCAGCATGGCGTCCGAGATGACCACGTCGTCCATCCCCACGTCACGGAGCGTGCAGAACTCGTCGTCCAGCAAGGTCCGTACGACGGCGCGCGCCGCCGCCGCGTCGGCGGGCACGTTCGGCGAAGGGCCGGTCGTGCCGCCCTCGCCCAGATCGTCCCGTGCTCCGTCGATGGTCCGCTCCGTACTCACGTGCCCCTCCGCCCGTCTTCGAACAGGCCGCTCTTCACGCCGCCCCCGTATCCGGGGACAGACGTGTCCACGACCTTGTGCCCGGCTCGCGGCCGGGACTCAGCATGTGGTCGCCGCCTCGACGGTCTCCGCCAGTTCGAAGGCGTCCGCCGTCCCGGTGATCTCGAACAGCCGCCGGACCGCCACCTTCAGCGGTCCCGCCAGGACCAGCCGCCGTCCGGCGCGTACGTGCTGCTCACGCCCGTCCAGCAGCGCGTGCAGCACCACCGAGTCCGCGAACGTCGTTCCCGACAGGTCCAGCACCGTGCGGCCCGGCCCCTCGCCCGCCGCCGCGCTCAGCGCCCGCACGAGCTCCGGCGCCCCGGCGTCCTCGTCCGCGTCGCCGCGCACCGCGATGAGTGTGTACCCCTCATGGGGCGTGCACGTCACGGTCGTCTTCTCCTGGTCGCTCACGTCACCGATTGTGCTGCACATGTGCCGGGGCCCGGCAGGCGGGTGCTGTCAGTGACCGGGACACGGCGCGCGACCGGCCTCTGGCACCTGGCGTCCCCGGACGCCGGCGTGCCCGTCACGCCACGGCCAGTGAGTCGTAGTACGCGCCGAGCCGGATGAGGTACGCCGGGTCGTTGGTGTCCTGATCGCGCTCGAAGCGCGGGGCGTCCTTCACCTGGTCCTTGGTGCAGCGCAGCCGGATCACCCTGCGCTCCTGGTCGACCGACTCGACCAGACCCATCGGGATGGCGATGCTCCGCCCGAACTTCCAGACCCCGGCGTCCACCACGAGGTGGTCGAACTCCGGCACGAGGGAACGACGGTCCACGGTTCCGATGCCGCCGTCCTCGGCCTCCACCGTGAACTCCGTGGGGTCCGCCCCGGCGAAGGCGTGCTGTGCCGCGGGGCCGCACCAGATGTCGGTCACGTCCGATTCCCTCTCTCGCGTCGTACCCCGTCGTGCGGGGTTGGCGTGCGTCTTCCCGGAGAGTGGCGAAACACACGCGTCACGAAGAGGGAAATCGGAACGGATCGGGCCACCGCCGGGCGGGCCGGTGCGGACGCAGAGGTTCCGCCCGCACCCCGCTCACCTGCGGCGGAGCGGTGGGGCGGGCCGTCCGCCGCCCCCCGGGCCGACGCTGCCGGCTCCGGCGCCGCCACCGCGCGTCCTCGCGGAGCGTGACGGTCCGCGGACGGCGACGGGGTTGCCAGGAGGCCCCCCGGCGGAGGATTGTTGTCCGGAGGCAAATGATTCTGTCGTCCAGCTTGTGAGGTGAGGGGTCCGCACCGCGGGCCTTCTTCGTTTGGTGACTTCCGCACACCGGTCCGCCGCTGTCCACGCGCACACTCCCGCCGATCTGGCGTGGAGCGGTGCCCCCTGCCCCGCCCTGCTGGTCGCTCCCGACGGTGCGGTCGAGCGCGCCAACGACGCGGCCGTCGCCTTGTTCCCGCGGGCCCGGCCCGGAGTCCCGCTGGCCGAGGCGGTGCCGCCCTGGCTGGCCGAGGCCCACCACGAACGCGTCACGGACCCCGCCGGCGGCCCCGTCGGCGAGCGGGTCTTCGAGGCACGGCCGGACCGGCACGACGACGGGCGGGTCGTCTGGTGGCTCCTCGACGACACGGTGCACCGCCGCGCCGAGGAGGAGCTGCGCACCGAGCGCGCCCGCACCGCTTTCCTCACCGAGGCGTCCAACCAGCTGCTGTCCTCGCTCAACCTCGACCGCTGCATGGACGTGACGGTCTCGCTCGCCGCCGCCCACCTCGCGGACGCCGCCCTGGTGATCGCCCCGTCCTCCGGACGCACCCTGCGGGTCGCCCGGTGCACGCGCGGCGGTGCCTCCTCGCTCTCCTGGGAGACCGTCGACCCGGACGAGCTGCCCGGCCTCGCCGAGGCGTTGCAGGGCTTCCCGCCCGTCCCGTCCCGCTGGCTCGACCCGGCGCTCGTCCCCGCCTGGGTGGCCCCCGCGGGCAGCCCGCCGCTCGGGTCGGTCGTGATCACCCCGCTGCCCGGCCACGGCATCCCGGCCGGAGCGCTGATCCTGCTGCGCCACGGCGGCAGCGAGCCGTTCAGCGGCCCGGAGGAGGTCTTCGCCCGGCTGTTCGCCGCCCGCGCCGGCGCCGCGATGTCGGCCGCCCGCACCTACGCCGAACAGGCCTCGATCACCGAGACCCTGATGCGGGAACTGCTGCCCCCGCCGCTGCGGCAGATCGCCGGGGTGGAGTACGCGGGCGGCTACCGCGCCTCGCACGACACCGAGCGCGTCGGCGGCGACTTCTACGACGTCCACCCCGCGATCGAGGAGGGCGGCCCGACGCTGGCCGTGCTCGGCGACGTGTGCGGCAAGGGCCTGAACGCCGCGGTCCTCACCGGCAAGATCCGCAACACGCTCCAGGCGCTGCTGCCCATGGCCGACGACCACCAGCGGATGATCAGCCTGCTCAACAGCGCCCTGCTCAACTCCCACCACGCGCGCTTCGCGACCCTGGTGCTCGCCTCCGCCGTCCGCGAGTCCAGCTCCGTCAAGCTGCGGCTGACCAGCGCCGGCCACGCCGCGCCGTTGATCGTCCGCACTGACGGCCGGGTCGAGGAGGCGCCCACCCACGGCACCCTGGTCGGCGCGCTGCCGCAGGCGCAGGCGCACACCGCGTCGGTGACCCTCGCCCCCGGCGACAGCTGTGTGATGTTCACCGACGGCATCACCGAAGCCCGCGGGGGGCCGCTCGGCGACGGGATCTTCGGCGAGGAACGGCTGCGCGCCGCGCTCGCCGACTGCGCCGGCATGCCGGCCCAGGCCGTCGTCGACCACGTGCAGATGCTCGCCTCCCAGTGGGTCGGCGCGGGCCGGCACGACGACATGGCGGTCGTCGTGGTCTCCGCGCCGCGTACGCACCACTTGAGCGCGGTGAACGGCCACACACGGGGCAGGTACACCGCATGAGCGACTGCCGTACCGCGCCCGCGGGGACACTGACCGACGACCTCTGGGACGCGGTCCTGCACGGCGACGAGGCGGCGGCCGTGGCCGTCGTGCTCGCCGCCCTCGACGCGGGCGCCGAACCGGAGGACGTCCTGCTCGACCTGATCGTCCCCGTGCAGAGCAGGGTGGGGGAGGAGTGGGCGGCCAACCGCATCTCCGTCGCGCAGGAGCATGCCGCCACCGCCATCAACGACCGCGCGGTGGCCGCCCTCGCGCTGCGGGCGCCGGCCGCCGCCCCGGACGCCGGGCGGATCACCGTCGCCTGCGTGGACGGCGAATGGCACGCCCTGCCCGCCCGGCTGCTCGCCGAGGTCCTGAGGCTGCGCGGCTGGCGCGTCGACTACCTCGGCGCGCAGGTGCCCACCCCGCACCTCATAGGCCATCTGCACCGCACCGGTCCCGACCTGGTCGCGCTCTCCAGTTCCCTCGCCACCCGGCTGCCCACCGCGCACGCCACCATCACCGCCTGCCAGGCCACCGGGGTCCCGGTGCTCGCCGGCGGCGCCGCCTTCGGCGCGGACGGCCGGTACGCCCGCCTGCTCGGCGCCGACGCCTGGGCCCCCGACGCCCGCGCCGCCGCCGACCTGCTGGCCGGCGGCCCGCTGCCCCGAACCGCCCGGCCGCACCAGCCCTACGACGACCTGCCGCACCTCGACGACCAGGAGTACACCCTGGTGGCCCGCACCCACGCCGCCCTGGTGAAGGCGGTGCTGGGCGGGCTGGAGGACCGCTTTCCGGCGATGCGCGACTACAGCGCCTTCCAGCGGGAGCGCACCGCCGAGGACGTCGCCCACGTCGTCGAGTACCTCGGCGTCTCCCTCTACACCGACGACGCCGACCTCTTCGCCGGGTTCCTCGCCTGGACCACCGGCATCCTGACCGCCCGGGGCGTCCCCGGGCATTCGCTCCGCCCCGTCCTGGAGATCCTGTCCGAGGAGCTCAAGGACTTCCCCCGCTCCACCCGCCACCTACGGCTCGCCCTCGACGCCCTCCCGGCCGGCCCCCGGAGCACCGCCGCGAAAGGACGGCCCCACGTATGACCACCACCACACCCCCGGACAGTCTCGGGTTCACCACGTCGTGCCGCGCCGGTGTGCTCCGCGTCGAACTGCACGGAGACCTCGACCACGACAGTGCCGACCCGCTGCTGAGCGCGGTCACCGAGGAACTGGCCGGCCGTCCCGGCCTGAGCGACCTGCACCTGGACTGCGCGGGGCTCGGCACGATCGACTCGACCGGTCTCTCGGTCCTCATCATGATCCGCCGTCGCGCCTCCGAGGCGGGCGTACAACTGCACCTGGACGAGCGGGGACCGGCCCTGGAGCGGATGCTCGCCGTGACCGGGACCCTCCGGCCCCTGACCGAGACGCTCACGTCCGACGGAACCCCGGCCGCGACCGCCGCGGCTCGGGAACTGACGCCCCCGGTGGGCGGCGCGGCATCGCAGCAGAGTCGCCCGTCCGCTCCGGACGGCCCGGCGTGACCGGGGACGGGAACGACCGCACCGGCCCCCCGGACGGCCCCGGGCCACCCTCGCCGGCACCCTCCGACCTGGGGTCGAGAGGGTTGCGCGGGCTGACAACGGCGCCGCGGGGGTGGCACAGTGGAGCGATGTTCCCGAGCCGGCCGTCGTCCCCCCGAGAAATGGCCCAGACCGCGTCCGAGGTGACGGATCTGCTCGCGGTCCTCTGGGGCAGAGCCCAGGCCGACGCGCCCGCGGGCCCCAGCTCGCCGTCGCAGCTGCGCGCGCTGCTGGCGATCGAACGCCGGGAGGGCGGCAACATGCGCGCACTGGGCGAGGCCCTGGGATCGACCCCGCCCGCCACCAGCCGGCTCTGCGACCGCCTCGAAGCGGCCGGACTCGTCGAACGCCGCCTGAGCGCGGCGAGCCGCCGGGAGATAGAGCTCTACCTGAGCCGGCCCGGCCGGGCCCTCCTGGAGGAGATCAGGGCGAGCCAGATCCGGCAGGTCGCCCTGGTCCTGGCCGCCATGGGACCGGATGCCGTCGAGGCGTTGCACGCGGGTCTCGGCGCGTTCCGCGACGCCGCCGCACAGGTCATCGACGGAGACAGACACGAGCGGGACGCCCCCGCCCGACTGGCCAACCCCGCCTGACGCCGGAGCGCCGGGCCACGGTTTCCGGAAGCCCGGCCGCAGCCGGTCGGCACCCGTCCGGACGGATGTGCGGACCACGCTGTGCGGAAGCTCACCTTTTGCCCCGCACCGCCCCGACCTGGGACGTTGGCCACTCGGCAATTGTTGTCAGTTGGCAACTGTTCCCTCTACTCTCGTCCCGGACGCATCGTGCGGCCCCATGGTCGGCCGGTCCATGGTGAGAGGAGGCACAGCGCCATGGGCACCCTGCCCCCGACGGTATTCGCACCCCGTGACGACAGTTCCGCCGATCCGTCGCCCTCCGGCCTCCTCTTCCCCGCCGCTCGCAGCGGCGACCACCCCGGATTCGACCTGTGGAGCGGTGAGGGACCCAGTGTCCTGCTCATCGAGGACGACCCCGGCGACGCCCTCCTCGTCGAGGAGATGGTCGCCGACAGCGGTGTCGCGATCGACCTGTCGTGGGCCCGCACCCTCGCGGAGGCGCTCGATCGCCTTGACGACTCCGTGCCCCAGTGCGTCCTGCTCGACCTCCACCTGCCCGACTCCCAGGGCCTCGGCGCCCTGAAGACGGTGCTGTCCCGCGCTCCGGGCGCGGCCGTCGTCGTCCTCACCGGCCTCGCCGAGGAGGAGTCCGGCCTCGCCGCGGTCGCCGGCGGCGCCCAGGACTACCTCATCAAGGGCCGCCTCGAAGCGGACCTCTTCGTACGCGCCATCCGGTACGCGATACAGCGCAAGCGCATCGAGCGCGCCGCCGCCGACCTCCAGGAGAGCCGCCTGCGGGCGGAGGAGAACAGCCGCGTCGAACGCGGTCTGCTCCCCACGCCGCTGCTCCTCGACGACAGCCCCCAGGTCTGCTCCCGCTACCGGCCCGGCCGCGCCCAGACCCTGCTCGGCGGAGACTTCTACGACGTGGTCCAGACCCCTGACGGCACCACCCACGCCGTGGTCGGGGACGTCTCCGGGCACGGACCCGACGAGGCGGCGCTCGGAGTGTGCCTGCGGGTCGCCTGGCGCTCCTTCATCCTCTCCGGCGCCCGCGGTCAGCGACTGCTGGACCTGCTCGAACAGATGCTGGTCGCCGAACGCTCCGGACCCGAGATCTTCGCCACCCTCACCACCCTCAGCCGCGGACCGGGCTCCGCCCGCGTCGACGTCGTGCGCGCCGGACACCCGGGGTTGCTGGTGCGGCCTCCGGACGGACCGGTACGCCTGGAGGAAGTGCCGGGCGGACCCGTGCTGGGCCTGCTGCCCGGACGCGCCCGCTGGCCCGTCACCGCCCTGGACGCGCCGCCGGGAACGCGGCTCGTCCTGTTCACCGACGGCCTCATCGAGGGCCGGACCGGGCGGGGCTCCGAGCGGGTGGGCGAGGAAGGCCTGGTGGAGATCGCCCGGGAACACGCCCATCTCGGGGCCGACGCCTTCGTGGACTCCGTCATCCAGCGGTGCGAGGATCTCGCCGCCAGCAGCGGCGGCCTGGCCGACGACGTGGCCGTGCTCCACCTCGGCTGGACGGACGCCGTATGACGGCGGCCCCCGCCCCCGCCCGCCGGGCCCGCCCCTGAGCCGGACCCGGTCGGCGCTCCGGCTCCGGGCGCGCCTGCGTGTGAGGGGCGTGACCGCGCCGGAGGCGGTCGACCGGATGCCCCTCCTGCCCCGTTACGCTGCTCCCGCCCGAGCAGCACTCTGGTGAAGAAAGCCGACCTACTGTGACGAACTACCTCGCTGTGGAACGCGCCCTGCGCACCGCCGCGCCGCACGCACTGGTCGACGCCGTGCGTGCCGCCCTGGCCGAGCACTACGGCGCCACGGACATCGAACTGCTCATGGCCGACTACAGCCTGACGGTGCTCCAGCCGGTCGACGCCCCGCAGCGCCCGGCCGGACCGCTGCCGGTCGCCGGTTCGCCCGAGGGCCGCGCCTTCGACAGCCAGAAGCTCTACGAGCGCCCCGCGCCCGACGGCGACTCCGTCGCCCTGTACCTGCCGGTGACCGTCCGGGGGGACCGGCTCGGCATCCTGACGATGCGCCTGCCCCGGCTGCGGCGCACCACCGGGGCCGTCCAGGACCTCACCCGGATCGCCGAGCTCCTCGGCCACGAGGTCATCGTCGCCGAACGCGACACCGACCTCTACCTCCGGGCCCGCCGGGTCAGCCGGCTGACGCTCGCCGCCGAGATGCAGTGGCAACTGCTCCCCGGCCGGGCCTGCTCGCGCCGCGAGTACGCCATAGGCGCCCAGCTGGAACCCGCGTACGCCATCCACGGCGACAACTTCGACTGGTCCACCACGGCCGACACCCTCACCCTCACCGTCACCAACGGCATGGGCGAGGGCATCGAGGCGTCCCTCCTCACCAACCTGGCGGTGAACGCCCTGCGCAACGCCCGCCGGGCGGGCATCGGCATAGCGGACCAGGCGGCCCTCGCCGACCAGGCGCTCTACGCCCAGTACCGCGGTGCGTCCTACGTCTCGACGCTGCTGCTCACCTTCGAGCTCGCCACCGGGAACGTCCAGGTGGTCGACGCCGGCTCGCCGCAGCTGTGGCGCAGGCGCGGCAAGACCGTGGAACGCGTCGACCTGGAGGCGCAGCTTCCGCTCGGCATGTTCGACGAGACGGAGTACACCGTCCAGGAGTTCCAGGTCCTGCCGGGGGACCGGCTCGTCTTCGTCAGCGACGGCGTCTACGCGGCCGGCAACCGCGCCGGCGAGGCGTACGGCGAACGCGCCCTGGCCCGCGCCATCCAGGCGGCCGGCCTCCTGCACGCCGCCTCCGTGCCGAGGGCCGTCCTCCAGGCACTGGCCGAGCACCGCGACGCGGAGCCGGAGGACGACGCCCTGGTGGTCTGCCTGGACTGGTTCGGGGACAAGGGCGGGCCGGAGGGATGACGGGCTGATCCGGCCGGGCGCCGTACCCCGCACCCGGTGCGGGCGGCACGGCGGCCCCGCGCCGCGCCCCCGCTCAGCGGCTGCTCCACTTCTGGTTGTCGATGCCGTTGCAGGTCCACAGCTGGAGACGGGTGCCGGCAGCGGTGTGCTGGGCCTCCACGTCCACGCACTTGTCGGCCTGCGGGTTGACCAGGTCGTGGGCGGCGTTGAGACGGAACTGCTGGGCGGGATTGCCGCTGCAGTAGGCGAGCTGGATGACCGCGCCGTCCTCGCGGGAACCCCAGGCCACGTCCATGCACAGGCCCATCGAGCGGACCGTGCCGTCGGAGCGGAAGTCCCACTTCTGCCACGCCGCGCCCGAGCAGTTCGCTATCTCCAGCGGCGCCCCGTCGGTCCCCTTGTCGCCGACCACGTCGATGCACCGGCCCGACTGGTGGCTGGCGAGCCTGATGCCGGGCACCACCGGAGCGGACTTCCTCGTGCTGCTCCCGGACGACGACGACGTGCCCGAGCCGGAACTGTTCCTGGCCGGAGCGGCCGTCGTCTTCTTCGGCGTGGGCTTCGCTTCCGCCGGCGCGCCGCCGCCCGAAGTGCCGTCCGCGCCGCCGCCCGAGGTGCCGGCCGCCGGGGCGGCGGCCCCTGCGCCTGCCTCCGCCTTGCCCGCGCCCGCCGACGCCTTCGGTGCGGGGGACGCCTTGGGCGACGTCTCCGGGTCCGGCGAGGCGGAGTCGAACACGCCGGGTTCGGCCGCGTTCCGGGCGTTGCCGAGGACCGTGCCCGAACTCTCGCCCGCGGCGCTGCTCTTGCGGCCTCCGTCGTCGTCCCCGCCGCTGACCAGGAACGGTACGGCGATGAGCAACGCGCCGGCGAGCGCCGCCCCGGCCAGGATCGCCTTGGACGGACGGGCGGGATCGGTGGCGGCCGCGGCGGTCGCCGCCCCACCGGTGGCGGTCGCCGTCGCGGTCAGCGGAGTGGCGGCCTCCTCGTCGGTGGCGGTGGCGGTGGCGGTGGCGACGGATCCGCTCTCATCCTCGCCGGAGTCGGACCCGGACCCGGTCGCCGCGGCGGTCGCGGTCGGTGCAGCCGTCGCGGTGGCGCCGTCGGAGCCGGTGCTCTCACCGGTGGCGGTGGCGGCGGTGGCCGTGGAAGCGGCGGGCGTGGCGGGCTCCGGGACCGCGCCGGCGGAGGCACCGGCCGGCGCGGGGGCCGACGAGGAGGTGCCGGCCGACGAGGAGGTGTCGACCGCGGCCGGGGAGGCCGTGGCGTCCGGAGCGGTGGTGGCGGAGGCCGGCGGCTGGTCCGGCGAGGGGGTCTGGGGGGTCATGGCGGCGTCCAGGGGAGTGAGGGTGGCGGGGCGGGCCCGGCGGTGGGCGGCGAGGTGCGGTCGGCGGGGGGTGAGTGACGATACGTCAGGCGAGGCTGGGCTCCTCCCGCGGCTCCTCGGCCGGAGCGACGGTGTACGTCGTGCCGTCGAAGCGCAGCCGCACCGGGTCGCCGCCCGGCGCGCCGAAGCGGCGGACTTCCGTACCCGGCCCGGTGATCACGACGGCTTGGGCGAGGCCGCGGGCGACGAGCGCCGCAACCACGTCCGCGTAGGCGCGGGAGGAGGGGCGGTTCAGCAGCAGGTCGATCCGCTCGTCGGACGTCAGCCCGGCGTCCGCGACCGTGATGTCCCCGCCCATCATCACCGCGAGTGCGTGCTGACTGCCCGTCAGTTCGTGTCCGATGCGCGCGAGTTCGTCCATCGAGACCGGATCGTCGCCGTCGGGGAGCGAGGTGCCCGGAACCGGTCCGTCCAGGAGCAACTGGTCCCTGGCCCAGGCCCGCAGCGCGGTGGGCGCGTCGTCGGCGACCAGCCAGCCGAAACCCATCGCCTCGGCGAAGCCGTCCGACCACACCATCGGCGGGGCGGTCAGCCGCAGCGACTCCAGCAGCGCGTCGGCGAACGCCCGGTCGCCGGCCGCGGACGTCGCGGAGGCCGCGGAGAACGAACCCGCCCCCTCGGGGCCGTACGGGCCGGAGGACCGGGCGTCCTCGGGACGCTCGCCGGGGAACCCGCCCGAGCCGCGCGGGTCCGGGGAGGGGAGCGGGGCGGGCCCACTGCCCGTCGGCGGGAAGGCCAGGGGGGTCCGCGGGGTGGGCGGGACCGTGCCGCTGGTGCCCGGAGCCCGCCCGGCGTCCACGCTCAGGGTGACCCGGCGCCTGCGGGCCCGCCGTACCTCGCGCGGGGCGTCCGGCGCCGCACCGGGATCGTCGGCCGGCAGGTCCAGCCCGGCCGCCCTGCGCTGCACGTCCACCAGTGCGCGGGTGCGCTCCGTCGAGGGCGGGTCGGCGAGCAGGCGTTCCAGGCTCTCGCCGAGCGCCCGCTCGAACTCCCGGGCGGTCACCGTCACCCGTTCCCCGGCGGTCTCCCGCGCCCGGCCGGCCCGGTCGACGCCCGGCAGCCGGGTGCCGTTGCCGTACCCGGTGAGGGTCACCGACGGCGGACGCAGCCCGTACTCCTCGTTCCACAGGCTGAGCCGGGCCACCTCGCGGGTGGCTCCCGCCACGCGGTAACTCCCTTCCTCCGACAGAGCCTTGGTGCCTTCCGGGAACTCGATCTCCAGGGTGCCGGGCGGCTCCTGGCCGAGGACCACCAGGGTCAGCGGGTTGTACACCGCGGAGACGGCGTCCGGCTCGTCCGGCAGCAGCGCGGCGTTCTGCTCGTGGAACGACTCTCCGGGCCGGCGGGTGTACATCTTCATGTGCCACCACCGCCGGGAGTCCATGGCGGGCGGCATCTGGATCAGATGCAGGCCGGCGGTCTTCTCGGCCATGTCCAGCGCCCGGCGCTCCTCGACGAGTTCGGCGGTCTCCGGTCCCGGCTGCTGGTCGGCGGCCAGCCGGGCCACGCGCCCGCGGCCGTCGCGCACCCGGATCAGGGCGTCGAGGTAGCGGCGGCCGCCCTCCAGACGCCGGCGCGGCCCGGTCGCCGCGGACGCGTCCGGGTAGGCGGCGATACGCCGGTCCACCTGGGCCAGCAACTGCTCCAGCCGCGGCCCGTACCGGGCCATCGCGTCCTCGATGGCCCCGTTCATGGCGTCCTGGATGTGACGGCGGCGGGCGAAGTTCTCCAGGCTCACCTGGGACAGCCCGTCCTCGCTCTCCAGCACCACGGTGGCGAAGTGGTAGCCGAACGGGAGCGCGGGCCGGGGGTCGGGCTTGGCGTGGTTCTCGCGCAGACCGTACCCGCCCTCCGCGTCCGGGGCGCCGATCGACTGCACGACGTACCCCTCGCCGACCGCGGCCCAGGCGAACTGGTTGACGCCGATGCGCCGTGCCACGTCCGTCACCGCGTCCAGCCGGTCCGGATCGGGGCCGTCGAGCCGCAGCGCCCCGCCGTACTCCTCGCCGGGCAGGAACCACGGGGCCCGCCCGCCCTTGGTGCGCGGGTCCTCACCCATCCGCAGCGCTGCCCACGCCGGTCCGGTCTCCTCGGGGTCGGCGGATCCGTCGGCCACCTCCGCCATGGCCCGCGCCAGGAGGTGGGTGCCGGTCAGCTCCATCTCGTCCTCGGCGTTCAGCTGCACCGGCGCGGTCGTCCCCGTCGACGGGTCGCGGAACACGCCGTACGCGGGGAAGCCGCCGAGCGCTCCGGCGGCGAAGTCCCGGCAGATCTCCACCGGCGGCTTGCCGGCGGTGAAGACCGGGCGGACCCGCAGCAGCGCCACCGGGCCGTCCGGGCCCGGCACCATCACCGTCGCGCCGTCCGTCTCCAGCGTCACCCCGCTGCCCGCCGCCCGCAGCCGGGTCACCGCCCGCGCGAGCACCGCCGGGGTCGCGTAGGCCTCCTGGACGTGCCCGCCCTCGCCGACGATGGCCAGCGTGCCGTCCTCGGACACGCGCAGGACGGGACGGGGGGCGGCGAGCGTCTGCTCCAGCGGCAGCGCGAGGACGGGGTCCTCGGCATGGCCGTCGCCCGCCAGGGGCTGCGGCACCGCTACGGACGGCGGATAGAGCGTACGGAAGAGCGGGTCGGCGTCATGCGCCGGCAGCGCCGTGACGTAGTCCGCCGTGAGCAGCGGCCGGGCCCGCCAGGCCGCGTACGGGTCGGAGGCGGTGGACGCGTCGTCGTTCAGCAGCGACCCCATCGAGAAGCGCAGGGTGTCCGGCGGGGGGCCGCCCCGCGTCCGGGACGGGCCGGCGGCGGAGGGGCCGAGCAGGAAGTCGGCGCCGAACGTCAGCTCCACCGAGGCCCCGTCCGCGTCGGCGTCGGAGTCCGCGTCGTCGGGGTCGTTGCCGTCGCGGGGGGCCGCCGAGACGGGCCAGGTGGGATCCGGGCCGTCCTCCGGCGTGAGCGCGGTCGCCGGTTCGGGCGAGGGGCCGGACCGCGGGGCGGGGGCGGCGTCGTACGGGTGGTCCCGGACGACCGGGCCGGAGTCGGCGACCTGCTCGATCACGGCCAGATAGTGCTCCGGAAGTCCCCGCACCGGCGCGGTGCTCGCCATGACCCCCGAGGTGTGGACGGCGGACGACGCGGCGTCGATCCGGAACAGGAACCGTTCGTCGTGCTGCTCGTCGGGCAGGCCGACGTAGTGCAGCACCTCGTGCAGCAGGACCGAGTCGGGGTGCCCGAGGTCCCAGGTGCGCTGGTCCGCCGCGCCCGGCTCCGGGCTGTCGGTGAGCGTGACGTGCTCGGGGTGGGAGGGATCCGTCACGAGCTCCACGCCGATGTTCAGATGGTCACCCGAACCGGGCAGCGTATGGCCGTGGTTGACGTGTGCGTCGAGGATCGACCGCATCCGTTCGCGGAACGCGTCGAGCCGCTCCGGACCGATGTCCGCCGAGGGGGCGACGGGCAGTGTGACGGTGAGGTCGCGCACCCAGCTGCCGTCCTTGGTCTGCACGCGGCGGACCGACGCGCGTACCAGCGTCGTCGCGCCGCCCAGGGTGCCCGGCCTCGGCGGAGCGGCCAGCGGGTCGGCGTGCGGGTCGAACCGCTCGGTGTGCAGCCGTCCGGCCGGTGCTCCGGCCCTGCGGCGGGCCCAGTCCTCGCGGTCGGCGGCCACCGGCGAAGGCCCCCGGCGGGCCGACGGGCGTACCTCCTGCGGGCCCGTGTCCGCGGGGACCGGCCGGGGTGCCTGGGAGGTGGGGTGCGGGGCCCCCTCGGCCTCGGGGAGGACGAGCGGCCCGGCCGTGGCGGCGCTGTAGTGGTTGTTGCCGTAGAAGACCTGGAGCCCGCGGGTGGCGCCGGCGGGACCGACCGTGGTGACGGCGGTGACCTGGACCGCGCCGGGGGCCCGCAGAGCGTCCGCGCGCACGTCCAGGGCGTGGGCGAGCAGCGGCAGGAACACCTCGCCCTCGTACGAGCCCCAGCTCGCCGACCAGCCCGCCACCGCGTCCCCGAGCCGGGTCAGCTCGTCGTCGGTGAGCGGCGCCCGGCTCTCGGTGTACGCGGCGGCGAGCAGGGCGCGCAGGCGCTCGGTGTTCAGCGCGTGCGGGGCAGGCAACACTCCGAGGGCCCCGAGCCGGTCCACCATCGCCTGGTCGGTGGGGCGGGGGACGGGGGCCGTCCCGTCGGTGTTCGCCCCGGTGGCGGCGTCGTAGCGGGCGATCAGGTCGGCGCGTGCGAACGCCTGCGGGTGCCGGACGGAGTCGACGTCCAACTGGTCCAGCAGGGCGAGCAGCCGGGGGCGGTTCATGGTGTGGAGGGAGGCGGTGAACGCGTCGGCCCGGGTCAGGCGGTACTGGCCGACCACCTCGTCCGGCAGGTCGTCGGCGAGCGCCGCCGTGTGCAGGTACTCCGCCGTGTAGGCCCTGAGCGCGGCCACGGCCGTCTCCGAGGGGCGGTGCGGGGGCGCGACGTCGGTCTCGGACAGGACGCCCGCGATCCACGCCACGTCGGCCCGGACGCGTGCGGGGTCCGAGAGCCAGCGCAGCGTGGCCGCGTCGACGTCGGGACGCCCGGCCAACCGGTCCCGGATCAGCAGGGGATCGCTGCCGATGAACGCGTAGAGCAGGCACTCGCCGTTGCCCGGGGTCCGGACCGGCGAACCGGCCGGATGCGCCGGGGCCCCGGTCGGGGCCGCCGCCTTCTCCTTGCCCTTTCCACCGGTGCCGGTGTCCGGGCCGGTGGTCTTCTTCTCCGTCCCTGTGCCCTCGACCGGTTTCTTCCCGTCGTCGGGCGGCGTGGTGCCCTGGGGCGGGACGGACCCGGGCGACGACGGCTTCGACGACGGCTTCGCGGAGGTGGAGCCCTTCGGCGGGGGAACCGGGGCGGTCCCGGGGCGCCCGGTCGTGTGCTTCTTCGCGCTCTTCGTGGAGCCGGTGCCCTCCGTGACGGGCTTCGACCCGCTCTTGGACGCCTTCGGGTCCGTGGAGCCGGAACGCTTGCCGCTCCGCGCGCCGGAGGCCGGCGGCGGGGCGGCGTTCGGCAGCGGTGTGGCGGAGCCGGGTCGCCGGGCCGGGGCCGAGGCCAGCGAGCCGAGCGGCCCGTCCACCCGTCCCTCCCCGGTCCCGGCGCGCGCGGTGCTCACGGCCGTGCCGAGCGCGGGCAGCCGGGCGGCCGCGGCGTCCTGGGCGGCCCCCTGCGCCACCTGCTCCGCGACGGCGGCGGCGACTTCGGCGTCCCGTGCGTCCCGCTGCGCGCGGGCCTCGTCGCGGGCGGTCGTCGCCGCCACCACCCGGGCGTCCGCGGCCCGTGCCAGGGACGCGGCGCGCTCCTGCTCGGTCACCGCCGTCGCGTGCTCCGTCCGGGCGGCGTCGAGCAGGCCCCGGGCGTCGGTGACCGCCTCCTCGGCGGCTTTCAGATCCTGGGCAGCGCGTTCCGCGTCCAGGCGCCGGGCTGCCAGTTTCTCCCGCACCGCCGTCAGGTTCGCGCGTGCCTCGGCGGCCCGGGTGCGGGCCGTCTCGACGGACGGCAGCCCGTCCGGCACGGTGGCGGCGTCGGGCACGGCGGTACCCCGCTCGGCCGCCGCGGCGGCCCGCCGGGCGGCGCCCCGGATCCGCTCGACGTGCTTGACGAAGTCGTCCGCCCGCTGCGCCTCGGCCGCGAGCCTCGTCTCCGTCTTCACGTCGGCCGCGATCCGGGTCCGCGTCCCGGCGAGCGCGTCCCGCAGCCGCACCCGGTCCCCCGAGCGCTGCGCGAGGGTGTCGTCCGCCTCCGTCACGAGCCGCCCGGTCTCCGTGGCGCGGGCCGTGGCCTTGCCGAGCGCGAGCCGGGCGTCCGCCGCGGCGCTCTCCAGCCCGGTCAGCGTCGTCTCCGCGTCGGCGAGATCCTGGTGCGCGGTCGCCTGCGGGGGCCGCAGGGACAGTTCGAGCAGATGGGCCTCCTCCTGTGCGCGGGCGGCCTCCGTCAGCGCCGTCGACTGCCGCGTGAACGCCGTCCAGGCGGTCCGTACGGAAGAGGCGGCGGTGGGGCCGGAGTTCAGCGAGCCGTCGGCGGCGAACGACCAGCGCCGCAGCCCGTCGCCGGTCCGCAGCGTCAACTCGACCGGCTTCCCGGCGATCCGGGCCGCGCCCGACGCGGCGTGCAGCGCCCGCGCCCGACGGACGCCGCCGGGATCGGCCCCCAGCGCGAGCCACAGTCCGGCGGCCCCGTCGTCCGGGTGGATCCGGTCGGCGAGCGCCGACGGCAGGGTGTCCAGCGGGTGCCTGGTCCAGTCGCGCAGGTCGCCGGCGGGCTGGTCGGCCAGCATGCCGGGAACGTCGTAGACCCCGGGCAGCGGGCGGTGTTCGAGGGCCTCGCCGCCCTCGGCGTCCGGGTCGGGCCGGGTCAGCACCCCGTACCCCAGCGCGTCGCGTTCGGTCATCCGCATCGTCGTCGTGCCGGTGACGTGCCGCGTCCCGTCCGGTCCGCGCACCGTGAGGTGGACGTCGACGAGCGCCGCGTAGGTCCGGGTGCCGCGCTCGCCCTTGGGCGCCGCCGTGGTGCCCGTCTTCAGCCAGTCGCGGCCCGCCCCGCTCGCCGTCGCGGTCTCGCCCGCCGTCTGCGGCTGCCGCACCAGCACCGGCACGGTCGCCCCCACGGTGTGCCGGTTCGGGTCGTCCGCCGCGTACGCGGCCTGGAAGGACAGTCCGAATCCGGTTCCGCCGGACGACGTCGAGGTGGTGACGGAGTTGTACAGCCGCAGCCGGTCGAGCGTCACGTCCCCGGTGTCGCTGGTGAGCCGCGGGTCGTGCAGCGACACGGAGATCGTCGGCGCGTCGAACGGACCGGAGTTGCCCACCCAGGCGCCGGGCATCCGGTCGGTGAGACCACCGGTGGTGCGCGGTCGGTCCAGCGCGATCTCACCGGCCTGGATCAGCTCGCCGAGCCGCACGGCCGCGGCTTCCGACGAGGTCGACGTGGTGAGGGACCGCCAGGGCGTGTTCTGGCCGGGGGCCACCGTGTCGAGTGCGGTGGCCACTTCCTGCCAGGCGTTGAAACCGAAGGTCGGCGTGGGACCGCTGGGCTCGAACAGGGTGTCCTCGGTGAACGACCCCTTCCCCCGCGGGCTCTCGGTGCTCACCTCCGGGTCCACCGGGCCGCGCTTCGGGGTGCGGTCGCCGGCCTCGCCACCGGTGAACCGCAGCGAGACGGCGGCGGGCACGGCGGCGGTCCGTGCCGGCCGCCCCGTCAGGGCGCCGGTGAGCCAGTCGACGAGCCCGTCGTCGGCGTCGTTCCAGGAGACGACCCCGTTGGTGAGCAGTCCGCCCACCACGTTCGGCGGCCAGTCGGTGACCAGCTCGGACCGGACCGTCATGACGTAGTCGTACTCCACGTCGAAGTCGGCGGCCCCGTCCGTGCGCATCCAGTACCGGTCCTCGGCGGACTCCGTGGTCTTCACCCCGTGCGCACGCGTGGTGGAGGCCGTCAGCACACCGGCGTTCCGGTCGGTGCGGGTGTCCGACGCGGGCCGCGGGTAGCGGGCGAGCGGGGCGAGGGTGACGGTGTGCTGGCGCGTGGACGTCGTGCCGTGCGAGACGACGGAGGGGGTGTGGCCGTGCCACTGCTCCAGGCCCGTGCCGGCCCCCGCTTCCGCGCCGCGCAGGGCGGCCCGCTGGGTGGGGTTCGGGCGCGGCCGGGCGCTGAGCGTCACCTCCACCAGCCGGGCGCCGCCCAGCGCGACGTGCCGGAAGTGGAAGCGCTGGACACCGGCCGGGCCCCGGCCCGGCAGCGACCTCAGCCCGGTCGGCGAGGTGTAGTCGGCGATCCGGCTCCGCACCCCCGGCAGGTAGGACGCGTGTCCGGGCAGGGTGGCGCCCGGAGCCTCCCGTTCGACCAGTGCCGTCAACTCGGCGCGGACGCGGTCCCGTCGGGCGGGCGGGCCGCCGGGCTTGGAGAGCGGGGTCACCGACAGCACCGCGCCGTGGCCCACTTCGCCGGTCCGGCTGAAGTGGCCGGGCGGTGCGAGCGCCTTCACCGGGGCGGCCGGGACGGCCGGCGCGTCCTTCATGCCGCCGAACCAGCTCGCGTCACGCCGGTACTGGTGGTCCGTCATCAGGAACTGCACGCCCTGCGGCACGTCGACCGCCAGTGTCACCGGGGCGTGGCCGCCCAATCCCACACTGTTCGCCGGGCCGTTGCGGAAGCCCCGCCGGATCGTCACCAGATACGTGGCGTCCGCGGCGACCCGGTGCTGCGTGCCGCTCTCCGTGGGCGTCCGGTTGACCGCCGTGATCGAACCGACGCTGTCGGTGTTCTCCACCTTGCGCACGTAGCCGTACCGTCCCGACATGCCGAAGCGGTCCGGGCGGTCCGGCTTCCGCGCGTCGGACGGTGTACCGGGGGCGGGCGCCGGGGACTTCGGGTTGTTCTGGCTGAGGGTTCCGGCCACGCCGGTCCGCAGCGCGGAGGAGTACGCCCGCTGCGAGGTGGCGGAGTCGTTGGACCCGAGCCCCGTCTCCAGGTACTGCTTGACGTCGTGCCGGTACTGGGCGTCGTGCAGGACACCGCGGATCTCCACCGAGATCTCCTCGTCGGCACCGAGGCCCGGCAGCGTGATGCCCTCGACGACGTACCCGCCCTTGAAGATCTGGTGGGCGCGCGCGGTCAGCGTGCCGGGTGACAGCGCCGCGGCCAGCACCTCGTGCGCCACGGTGGTCGAGTCGTTCGCCTTCTGGCCCACCAGCGATCCGGCGGCGGCCCGTCCGGCCGCCACCACGGGACCGGCGTCGGCGGGGTTCCGCGGGGCCGGACGGTTGTGCGTGGGCAGCACCCCGGTCCCCGTGGTCGCCCCGAGGGGGCCCCGCGTGTACTGCCGGAAGGCGTCCATCAGCGCCTCGGACCCCTTGACCACGTCCACCAGGGCGTCGTCGGGCATGCGGACCACGTCCGGGCGGGGGGTGCCGTCCGGACGGACCATGGCCATCCGGTCCTCGTCGTTGCGCGGACCGGGCGCGGTGACCGGCGCGCGTACGACGTGCGGTGCGGGCGCCGGCGCGGGGGCGGAACCCGGCAGCGTCCGGTGGTGCGGCACGGAGAACTTCAGCACGCCGGGGACGGTCGTCGGCGGCGGCCCTGGCGTTCGGGTCGGCACCTTTGCCGCGAACCGCACCCGGGGCACGTCACCGGGACCGTCGAAGAGGTCCAGCGAGAGCCGGGCCGGCACGTCGAAGACCTCGCCGTCCTGGCCCGAACCGATGAAGAACTGCTCGTGCCCGATGCCCGATCCGACCGTGTTCTGGTGCGTCACCTGACCCACGTACATCGCGTCCGCCGCGCCGCCCAGCGACCAGGCCCCGTTGCCCACCGGGGTGCTGCCTCCCGCGCCGAGCCCCACCGAGAAGCCGTACGACGACGCCTGCTGCTCGGCGCCCGGCACGCCGAGCACCGCGAGGCCCATGCTCTGGATGCCCGGCAGGGACTTCACGTGCGCGACCGGGGCCGCGGTGTCCCGGGTGGCGCCCAGCCGCAGGCGGACCCGTTGCGTGCCGGTGGGGGTGGGCCGGTCCAGCCACAGCGAGTGGCCGCCGTCCACCATCCCGTCGGTCGCCGCCCGCAGCCCCACGTCGGAACGGGCGGTCTCGAAGCGCCGCAGGTTCGCCAACTGCGCCTGCACCAGCGCCTCGTCGGGCAGCACGCTGGAACGACTGTGCGTCGCGGAGGGCAGATACCCCTCGGTCCGCAGCCACTGGGCAGCCTGGTCGAACAACGGGTCGGCCCCGGTGACGCCGAGCGGCGTGGCGGAGAGCCCGACGCTCTCCAGCCGGTCCAGCTCCGCCGGAAGGGAGCGCACCTCGGCCGGGTTCGTGCCCAACGCGTCGGCGGCGCTGAGGACACGCAACTGCATGCCGTTCCGCCACGGCCCCATGGCCTTCCGGATCTCGCCGCCGCCGGGCCTCAACAGGGTCAGCGTGTGGGTGACCGTCGAGGGCGTCAGCAGATGGCTGCGGTTGCTGCGCACCGCGTGCATGACCGCGGCCGAACCGCCGGACGACAGCGCGTCCGACGTCTCGTACTTCAGCCCGCCCTTGCCCACCGGCGCGGCGAGCGCCCAGGCGGTGGACGCGGCGGCGTGCCCGGCGGACGTGTCACCGGTGAAGGCCGGGTTCACGTTGACGTCCACCGCGATGCCGCTGGTGTACTTGGCCTGCCCCTCGACCTTCACGGTGTGGACGACATGGCTCTCCAGGTTGATCTTCCCGTCGAGGCTCCCGTGCGTGGGCGTCTGGAGCTGCACCGCGGTCGTCAGGCGCAGGACGCCGACCGCCCGGCCCCTGCCGTCCAGCAGCACCGGGGAGAACACCCCCCGCCCGCGCTGCATCGGCAGCGTGCCGCGCAGTACCGGCTCCGACAGGAACGCCGCCAGTTCCTGCCGCGACGCCTCCGAGAGGTCGTTCAGTTCCCCGGCGAACGCGCTGTGCGCCTCCCGCAGCAGCCGGCCCGGTTCGGCGACCGAGTCCACGCCCCACACCGGCAGGTCGTCCAGGGCGGCCGGAGCCGGCAGCTTCTTGCCGTCCGCGTCCGGCGCCGCGAGGTGCTCGGGGAACCACACGGTCACCGGGCCGTGCGACTGCGCCGTGCCCCAGAGGGGCGGAGCCGTGGGCGTGGCGCCGTCGTCCACCCGCACCTGCCACCGCGAGTCGAACGTGAACCCCTGCGACGCCTCGTTGCTGCGCTGCGCCGAGGTGGACTGCACCACCTGGGTGACCGTGCTGGAGGAGGAGTACTGGTTGTGCGTCAGCGACAACGACGGGGTGAGGTCCACCGCGCGCGTCGACCCCGCCGCCATGATCGGGAACGCGCCGGTCCAGGGCACCGGGATCGTCCGGATGTTGCCCGACCCCTCGGTGGACCCGCTCTCCTGGGTGCCCTGGCCGCGCCGCTCCACATGGATGTCCGGGTCCGCGGTGTAGTGCTCGCCGTCCCGCCGGTTCGGTTGCGGGTCGTGCAGGGTCAGCCGTACGTGCACGGTCCTCGGCCGTCCGTCGACCGTGACAGTGACCGGATGCCCGGCGGTGGACAGCAGGTACGCCAGCTTCAGGGACATCGCCTCGGCGCTGAGCACGTCCCGCACCCGCACCAGCACCGGATGGGAGTCGGCGGTGTCCGCCGGCAGGCCGAGCGCGGTCAGCACCTGGCGGTGGAGTCCGTCCACCACGTGGTCGGGCAGCGGCTCCACGTGGACCAGACCGACGATGCCGTCCCGCCGCGAGCCGTAGTCCCGCACGTAGGCGGACGGCCGCGGCGACGGGTCGGACGGCGGGGGCGCCGAGAGGGTCCGGGAGGACTTCGGGGGCGGTGGGACGAGGGAGTCGGAGGTGGTCGGGGCAGGAGTCAGGGTGCTCAGCGGTATCCCGCCCGACGTGCCGTCGCCGTGTCCGGTGGTCCGGCTCGACGCGCGCTCGTCGTCCTTCCCCTGCATGTCGGGCTTGGCGTTCTTGCCGCGCCGGCGGTACATCAGCGGGTCGGCGCCGGGCACCTGCGTGGAGGAGGCCGTCGTGGAAGGCCGCGGCGCGGTCGGTTCGGAGGTTTCGGCACCGCTGGTGGCGCCGCGTACCGGCGGCGACGGGTCGCCCACCACGGCGTTCAGCAGGGCGAGGTGGCGGGGCCGGAGTCCCGCCTGGGCGTAGCCGGCGCCGACCGGCGGCAGCGGTCGCCCGTCCGTCCCGACGGCAGGCGGGACGAGCACGGGGGCGGGCTCGCCCGCGTCCGCGGTCGACTCGGTGACGGGCCGGTCGTACGCGCCCATGAGGCTGCCGGACACGGCGGGCCGGTGCGGCGCGGTGGAGTCGCGGTACTCGTCGCGCAGCCCGAGCTGGTGGCCGATCTCGTGGGCGAGGTCGTTCTCCGTCGCGTCGGTCGCCCAGGTGTGCTGCGACATCGCGGCGTCGGGATCGGCGGTGAGCCGCACCTCCAGGTGCGGCGTGCTGCCCGGCGCGGCCGGGACCACCGTCACGTGCAGCCGCTCGCCGCCGGGCAGGCGGTGGCCCGGCGCGTTGAAGACCCGCTCCACGCCCGCCACCGTCCGCTGCCAGAGGTCCTGACGGACGGACTCCGGGACGAGGTGCCCGTCGGTGAACGCCACCTCGACCGTGAGGTCCGTGACCGGCTCGCCGTCGTGGACGAAGCGGCGGACGTCGAAGGCGGAGTCGACCACGTACTGGGTGGTGCCGGTCCCGTCCGCCGTCGGCGGCGTCGACACGGGGTCGACCCAGGTGTGCCGGCGCGGCTCCACGGCCGCCGCGTCGCGGGCGTCGGACCAGCCGGGCGGGGGCTGGGGGGTGACGGGCGGCGGGGTGGCGGCGGCGACGGTGGCCGGGGTGGTCCCGGCCACCGGGGCGTCGGCCGGGGTGGTGCCGGTGGGAGGCGGGCCATCGGTCGGGGCGGTGCCGGTGGGTGCCGGGCCGTCCGTGACGGAGCCCGTGCCGTCCTGGGGGTGCGCGGAGTCGGTCGGGGTCTCGTCGGCCGCGGGGTCGGGGACGCTCCCGGAGGTGTCGTCGGCCGGGTCCGCCGGCGTGCCGGCGCCGGGTGCGGGGCGGGCGCCGGACGGGGTGGTGCCGGGCTGGCCGGTACCGGCGGCCGGAGCGGTGGCGGCAGGGGCGGTGGCGGCCGGAGCGGTGCCCGTTCCCGGGGCTCCGCCAGGGGCCCCGCCCGGCGCGACCGCCGACGGCGGGGCGACGACCACGGGCGGCTCGGCCTGCGCGGTGGTGGGGGAGGGCGCCGGGGTGGCCGGGGCCGGCGGCGCGACCGAGTCGGACCCGCCGAGTTCCGCCACCACGTCCGCGACCGTCCTCCCGCCGGTCCCCGTGGTCCCGTCGGGCGCGTGGGCGGTGCCGGGGATGCCCGTGCCGACGCTGCTCCCGGTGCCCTCGGAGGGGACGGGCGCGCCGCCGGCGGTGTCCGGGCCCCCGGTGCCGGCCGTGACGTCGGTGGAGGTCGCGGTGGTGTCGGTGTCCGAGGTGCCGGTGCCCGGAGTGTTGATGACCGAGGTGTCGGTGACCGGGGCGTCGGTCTCGTCCGACGGGACCGCCTGCGGCCGGTCATCGTTCGCAGCGAGATCCGAACTGTCTTTGTTTCGCGCCGAATTGGTTCCCGACGGTGCAGGCGCGCCGCCCGGGTTCCCGGGCGTGTGCGCCCCCGGCGGCGGCACGGACTGCCCGGACGCACCCCCTTGCAGGTCCCCGGTTCCGACGGTGCCGACAGCGCCTGCGGGGTCCTCGAACCGGTCGCCGTCCGTGCCCGCGCCCTTGGGACCCGTGCCCGTGGTCCCCGTGCCCGTGGTCCCCGAGGCCGTAGTGCCCGTAGTGCCCGTGCCCGTGGTCCCCGTGCCCGAGCCCGAGCCTGTACTGCTTGTTCCCGTCCCCGTGGTACCCGGCCCCGCGGTCCCCGTACCGCCCCCGGAGACCGTCACCTCGTCGCGCGTGACGGAGTCGAGCGACGGCACGTCGTCGAGGCCCGGCACGTCGATCGTCCTGCCGCCGGCGCCGTCGAGCAGGTCCGTCGAACCCGGCCCCCGTACCGTCGGACCGTCCGCACCGGGCCGGTCGACGCCCGTACCCGTGCCCGTGCCTGTCCCCGCACCCGACCCCGTACGGTTCCCCCCGGACGCACCGGGGCCGACGAACGCGCCCGGTCCGCCGCCGGTGGTGTCGGGGCGGCCGTCGCCGCCGCCGGTGTCCGCCCGGTCGATCGTCACCGGATCGACGTTGATGTCGTGGAATCCGAGGCCCTCGCCGATCGAGCTGCCGAACTTCTCCGTGCCGTCGCCGAGTCCCTTCTCCACGACCGAACTGATTCCGGAGCCGAGGAAGGTGTCCAGGCTGGTGGTCCACTTGCCGTCGAAGAGGCCGTTGACGAAGATCTCGGCGACCGATTCGGAGGCGCCGGAGACCAGGAAGTTGTCCGCGATGTCGGCGGTCTCGTCCAGCCACTTGTTGCGCGGCGGCGGAGGGGTGGTGACCTTCGTCGTGATGTCGGTGAGGTTCTTGTTGAACGGGTTTCCGTTCGGGTTGTCGAAGATGTTGGTGAAGGTCTTCCCGAAGGTCTTGGTGACGTGCGAGAAGAGCTCGTGGAAGCCGCCGGCGAGCGCCCCGAACGCGCCGTCCTTCAGGATCTGGCCCCAGTCGAAGCCGTCGGGCCGGCGGCCGGGCGGCGCCTGCGTCATCATCGCCAGGCGCACCGCGAACGTGGTGAACGCCTCCTCGAACGCCTCGGACAGGCTCGGCATGAGGTGGGTGCGCTTGAGCAGTGTGTCCAGCGCGGTCAGGATGGCGACCCGGCTGCGGGCCTTCGCCACCGCGGCCTGACTCGCCGCCGAGCCGCCGGTGAAGATGGACAGGGCCAGGATGATGGCCAGTTCGATGAGGAGTCGGATCAGCTCCGCGATGATCTGCCACTTCGACTCCATGATGTCCATGGAGCTCTTGACCCGGCCCTGCGCGATCGTGTCCAACTGCCCGGCGAACTCGCGCAGGTAGTTGGTCCCGCCGCTGTCCACGAACAGGTTCATCGCGCGGACGTAGTTGTTGCCGACCTGCGGCGGCAGTGCCCGCCCGACCCCGACGACGGACTGCTCGATGAGGTCGGACAGGTCGACGACGCGCTTGCCCAGCCGGTGGTACGGCTGGTGACTCGCGTACGCCTTGTCCTCGTCGGCCTGAAGCATCCGCTCCCCGATGAGCACGAAGAGCAGGTTGTTCAGCTGCGGCGAGACGTGGATGGTCATCGAGGGGTCAGTGCTTCCCGCCGTTGCCGTTGCCGCCGCGCGAGGAGGACCGGATCGAGTCGAGCACGCCGCTCTGGGTGGAGAGGATGTTGCTCAAATTGGACATCGTGCCGTCGGCGACGCCCACGACGGCCTTCGACAGCGCGAGGCCCGTGTCCAGGGCCGCCTCGCGCTCCTTCTTCTCCTGCGGCAGCACCTCTTTGGCGTAGCTGTCGTCGGTACCCGGCCAGTCGCGGGTCAGGTTGACCGCCGACACGAACTCGTGGACGATCTCCTGCGCCAGCGCGCTGATCTGGTCGATCTGCCGGGCGCCGGCCTGGAGCCGCCCCGGCTCGGCGTAGTAGGCGTTTCCTTCGGGCATCTTCTCTCAGTCCTCCTCGCCGATCTCGTCCCGCAGCCGCCGCGACGACGCGCGTGCACCGCCGGACGAGGGACCTTCCAGCACTCCCGGGCCGAAGACCTTGTTCCAGTCCACGTCGACCCCGGTCAGCTCCGGGACGGACGGGCTGGCCGCGGTGAACGGCTCGAAGGTGCGCATCACCCGCCGCGCCATCTGCGCGCGGGCCTCCTGCACCGCCTCCAGCACACTGACCGCGAGCTGCGAGGCCGCCATCGTCCGGTACTTGCCGTCCAGGAACTTCAGCTCCGTCAGATCGCCCTGCGCGCTGACCGTCACCTCGACGGCGCGGTCCTGGGAGCGTACGGAGCAGTGCGCGTCGATCAGTTCGGACTCGGCACGGGCCACCGCCGCCTCCGTCTGAGCGAGTTCGGCCATCGCCTGGGCGAGCCGCTGCTCGATGGACTCCTTCATCGTCGCCCCTCCCGACGGCTCCCGGCCGTAGTCCCGTTCATCGTCCGATCACCGCGGGTGCGCCACCGTCGTCGGTGCCCCACACGTCCTCGTCCTCCGGCACCCAGCTGTTGCGCGACCGGTCACCGCTCTCCGTGGACTGGCCGCCCTGACCGTTCCCGGCGCCGCCCCCCATCGGATAGAACGGGCTCGAACTGGTCGCGGGGGCACCTCCCCGGGTGACCCGCATCTCCTCTTCCTCCTCCGCCACGACGCCGCGCCCTCCGCCCGCCCCGCCGCGCCTGCTGACGGCGCCACCGGTCTCCGTGAGGACGTTGCGCACCCGCTCGTTGGAGTTGCCCCCGCCGCCGCCGGCCCCCATACCGCCCATGCCGCCGCCCATGCCCGCCGGGTTCAGCGGCATGCCGCCGGGCGACGAGGCGGAGTCGGCGGACGTGCCCGCCTGCGCGGTCAGGGCCGAGCCTCCGGAGCCCGGTGCGCCGAGTGCCCCGCCGGTGTACGGCGAGCTGTCGTACTCCTCGTACTCCGCCGAGTCGTCCAGGAACGAACCGCCGCCGCCACCGGCCGTCGCGCCGGCCGAACCGTTCAGCGCGCCGAGCGAGTCGAGCGAGGAACCGCTGGTGAACGGGTCGGTGAGCGAGTCGAACGCGGAACCGGCGGTGTTCGAGACCGAGCCGTTGAGCGAGCCCGAACTCGTCGTCGGCAGGTCGGGGATTCCGGACAGCCCCGCGGGGGAGGGGCCGTTCAGGTCCGTGGTGGAGGTGTGCCCCTGCGGGTCGGTCGTGGTGAGCGCTCCGGTGCCGGGGTTCAGGCGCTCCACCGTGCCGTCGGGGTACTTCGTGGTGAGGGTGCCGTCCGGGTTGAGCGTGGTGGTGGAGCCGTCCGGGTTGGTGAACGGCTCGCCGGGGTCGAGGGCGGTGACGGTGGAGGTGCGGTCCGGGTTCAAAGTGGTGACGGTGCCCGCGTCGGGGTCCACCGTCAGCTTGGTGCCGTCCGCGTAGGTCGTGGAGAGCGACCCGTCGGCGTTGAGCGCGGCCAGGTTCCCGTCGGCGGTGCTGAAGGTGCCGGAGTCCGGGTTGAGACTGGTCTCGACGATGCTGCCGTCCGGACGGGTGGTGGTGAGCGCGCCGGTGTCCGGGTCGAGTTGCTCGACGGTGCCGTCGGGGTGCTTCGTGGTGAGGGTGCCGTCGGGGTTGAGCGTGGTGGTGGAGCCGTCCGGGTTGGTGAAGGCGGTGCCGGTGTTGAGGTCCGTCGTGGTGACGGTGCCGTCGGGTGCGGTGGTGGTGAGGGTGCCCGCGTCGGGGTCGACCGTCTGCGTGGTGCCGTCCGGGTACGTCGTGGTGAGCGAGCCGTCGCCGTTGAGCTGGGCGGGGTTGCCCTCGGCGTCGGTGAACGTACCGGTGTCCGGGTTGAGCCGGGAGTCGACGACGCTGCCGTCCGGGTGGGTGGTGGAGACCGCCCCGGTGTCCGGGTTCAGGATCTGGCTCGTCCCGTCCGGGAAGTCGGTGGTGATCGTGCCGTCGGGGTTGAGCGTGGTGGTGGAGCCGTCCGGGTTGGTGAAGGCGGCGCCGGTGTTCAGGTCGGACGTGGTGACGGTGCCGTCGGGTGCGGTGGTGGTGAGGGTGCCCGCGTCGGGGTCGACCGTCTGCGTGGTGCCGTCCGGGTACGTCGTGGTGAGCGAGCCGTCGCCGTTCAACTGGGTGACGCTGCCGTCCGGGTTGGTCATCGTGCTCGGCAGCGCGTCCTTGTCCGGCTTGCCGCCGTTCAGGTTCGAGGTGGTGAGGCCGCCCAGTCCGCCGAGGCCGCCCACTCCCAGCCCGGCGGGACCGGTCCCCCCGTCACCGGTGAGCGAGTTGAGATCGTCCGTGGTGGTGCCGCCGAGTCCGTCGGTGCCGCCGAGTCCGTCCGCGCCGCCGAGCCCGTCGGTGCCGCCGCCCAGCCCGTCGGTGAGACCGTTGAGACTGTCGTTGAGCCCCGAGGTCGTCTCGTTCAAGCTGTCGTTCAGCCCGTCGGTCACGTCGTTGAGGCTGTCGTTCAGCCCGTCGTTCATGTCGTTCAGGTTGTCGTTGAGATGGTCCGTGACGTCGTTGAGGTTGTCGTTCAACCCGTCGTTGATCTCGTTGAGGTTGTCGTTGAGCCCGGCACCCAGGTTGTTCAGCCCGTCGCCGAGATCGTTGAGGCTGTCGTTCAGGCCGTCGTTCAGGTCGTTCAGGCTGTTGTTGAGGTCTTCGCTGTTCTGCTCCGCCTGCTCCTGGGCCAGTTCGGCCTGGTCGCTCTGGTACTCCTCGGAGAGCGTCGTGGTGTTCTTCGTCTCCAGCGGATCGGCGAACGCGTCCTGCACCTCGATCCAGGCGTTGTTGACGTTGGTGAGGGCCGTCGTTGCCACCGGGATCAGATGGGTCTCGATGTACTGGTTCCACTTGGCGACCGCGGCCTCGCCGATCTTCTTCCAGTTGGCCACGTTGTTGAGGTCGCCGTACTCCGGGTGGACCTGCTTGAACGCACCCGTCGAGGAGTAGGTCGTGGTGGTGGTGGAGTAGTAGCCGCCGGACGTCGTGTGACGCTGGATGTGCGGGATGTTGTTCTCCAGCACCCACGCCGACACGCTGTCGAGGATCTCCATCACGGCCCGGTGCGGGTCGTGCTGCCGGGTGTTCGCCCAGGCCGTCCACGCGTTGCGGAGGTTGGTCGCCTCGGTGATCAGGGTCTTCTGCGCCGAGATCAGCGCGTCGCTGAGCTGCGACTTCGGGGTGTAGCCGGTGCTGGTCGAGTTCTGCGCGGTGTACGTGGCTCCGCCGAGCTGGTCGACGTAACTGTCGTAGTTCTTGTGCAACTGGTGGATCAGGTGCCAGAACAGCCCGGCCGCCTTGCCGCGCCACGCCGACTGCTCGCTGCCGAGCGAGGTCTCCCACTGGCCCAGCGTCTCGGCGTGGTCGGTGAAGAACGCCAGCGCCCGGTCGAAGGCCCGGCCCGTCCGCTCGAACGAGTCGAGGTCGACCGCCTCGGCGTTCACCACGCTCAGCCCGTTGTACGCGTACCCGCGGGTGCTGCGGCTGTCCAGCAGTTCGTCCAGGGCCCCCTTCGAGCCGCTGACGTACTGGCCGAGCGGCCCGAAGTCCCACTCGTCGCCGTATGCCCCGGTGAACTCGCCGCCGGACATCGTCTCGCCGGCCTCCAGCAGCCGGGCCCGCCCGTGCTCGTCGACCGGCACGCCGATGAAGACGATGCGGGCCTTGCGCATCGAGACGCCGCTGTGCGCGCCGTCCCCGCCCGCGTGGTAGAAGGTCAGGTCGTAGTCCTGGCCGCCGCTCTTCATCCAGCCGCTCAGCGCGGAGAAGTCGTCGGCCGTCACCGCCCGCATGCCCACCCCCTGGATGTCCATCCGGAACAGCGGAATGCCTTCCTTGCTGCTCAGGTGGTCCTCGAAGAGGCCCTTGCGGCTGGGCACGCCGTAGCCCGTGAACAGGGTGACGGCCTTGCCCCAGTAGTCGTCGGTGTCGTAGTTGGCCGGCATGGCGCGAACCTTCGGTGTGGGGGAGGGGAGCGGGGGCGTACGGAGGGCGGGACCGGCGGTCCGTGCCGGGAGGGTCAGGTCTCCGTGGAGCCGCCGCCGATGTCCGAGTCGACGTCGGAGAAGATGTCCAGCAGCGCCTCGCCGTCGATCGACGTGAGCGAGGTGCCCTGCGTCTTCAGCAGGGTGCGGATCGTCTCGCCCAGATCCCGGTCGATGTCCTTGAAGAGGGTGGACTGCGCGTCGAAGACCCCGTCGATCGCCTCGGCCGACGTCTTCACCGCCGTCACCAGGCCCGCCCCCGCCACCTCCTCGCCGTTGGCCATCAGGCCGATCGCGAGAATCGGGTTCTCGTCGATGTGGTCGGAGGTGGTGATGCCCTTCACGAGGCTGTGCAGCGCCCGCACTCCGGCCTCGTCCTTGGTGATGGCCTTCAGGTCCGCCATGAAGTCGGCGATGTCGATGTCCCGGAACCTCTGAAGGCTCTGGGAGTCCAGGTGGGTCAGATCCGCCACGACGTCCTCCTGCTGCGTGTCCGTACGTCCGCTGTCCTGTGCGCGTCCCCGCGACGAAGGGCCGGGCCCGGCCCGAACCGGGCCTGCCCGGCCCGGCCGCGTCAGCGTCCGATGGTGACCTCGGACCACATCTGGGTCAGCGAGTTCTCGCTGTACTTGTAGCTGTCGGAGATGTCCGTCAGGAGACCGGAGTGCGACGTCAGCAGGTTTTCCATGTTCTTGACCGCCTGGTCCCACGCGGCCTGCTTCTGGCGGTAGGTGTCGGCGTCGTTTCCGTACCAGGTCTTGACGAGTTCGCCGAGCTCGGCCTCCAGCGAGGCCAGCGTGTTCGCTATCGCCTTCGTCTGGTGGACCATGTCGTCGGCCGCGTTGTTCATGTGGTTGTAGTCGACGTAGATGTAACCGTCGGTCAGGTTGTCGGGCACGGAAGTCTTCTCCTGCTCAGTGGGGGTGGGTGAAGTACCGGCTGCGGACCGTGTCAGCCGGCGAGCTGGTCGAAGGCCGCCTGGGACTGCGTGTACGCCTGGTTGATCGAGTCGTTCGAGGAACCCTGGGTCTTGTTGTGCTGGACCAGGCTCTGGTTGAGCTTGTCGACCATGTCCTCCAGGTTCCTCAGGATGACGTTGGCCTGGTCGTCCCACTGCTTGAGCAGCGAGCCGAACTGGCCGCCGTCGCTGCCCTGGTAGCCGGAGGACAGGGTGGCGCGGGTGGCGTCGACGTCCTGACGCGACTTCAGGATGCCGCTGAAGGCGCTTTCCAGCGCCTGGATGCCGTTCCGTGTGGACTGTTCACTGGACTGCTGCCCATTGCCTGCCATGGCTCCACCTCTTCGTCGCTCGGTGTTCCGGTTCCCGGAGCCTAGAGTTCGTCAAGTTGACTGTGCAACAGGTGGTGGAAGATATGAGCTTCTGTTGAGGAATCCGTAACTCCGCTCCGGAGAGCGTTCTCTGAGGGCTCGTATACGACTGCCCGCCGGCCCGGGAGCGGGACCGGCGGGCAGTCGGTCCCGCTAGTGCGCGGCGCCGGTCGTGGCGAACGCCACCGACCGGGCCGAGCCGGCGGCCTGCCGGCCGTCGGCTCCGTCGCCGGCCTTCCCCTTGCCGTTCTCACCGCCCTTGTCCGTGCCGCAGGCCGGCGCCGTCACCGGGGCCGAGGCGCCCGACGCCGCCTCCGGCGCGAGGTCCGGGCCGGTGGCCAGCATCGCCAGCAGCGGCGACGGCAGCGTCTGCGCGGTGACGTCCGCGTAACCGAGCGCGGACAGGGCCGCGTCCGACGCCACCCGGTACTTGATGCCGTCGTCCCCGACCAGATACGTCGTGTTGCCGACGATGCCGCCGCCCGCCCCCAGGGCCCGCACCAGCACCCCGTGACCCGGGCGGGCGACCACCGCGTCCACCGGGAGGCAGGCCGCCACCGCCCGGTCCGACGTGCCCTGCGCGACCGGACCCAGATCGGCCGCCGGAACCACCGCCGAGGTGACCCGGGTGCCGTCGGAGTCCGTGACGACGCGGGCGCAGACCGCCGAGTCCTCCGGCACCGCCGCCGCCTTCGGCGGGGTGTCCGGCAGGCCCGGCACCGAGACGTCCTTCCCCTTCGTCGCGGGCGCCTGCCGGTCGCCCAGCACGTCCGCACCGATCCGCCGGGGGTCCGGCGACCCGCCGTCGTACGCCTTCTCGCGGGTCGCCGGGTCCCCGAGCACCAGGGCGGCCCCGGTGGAGGTGAGCGGCACCAGGCCCTCGGAGCGCAACTGGTAGTACTGCACGCCCGAACCCGGCACCCGTACGGTGAACACCTGTCCCAGCCGCGTCGCCGTGCCCCCGAGCTCGGGTCCCCCGTCGCCCAGGCCCGCCACCCGCGGGGCCGCCAGGTCCGGGCCGGCCACCAGCGCGTCCAGGAAGGCCGCCGACACGGGGCGCGGGGTCACCGAGCCGTATCCCAGCGACACCGCGGCGCCCGAGGCCCGGTCCAGCTCCAGCCGGCTGCCCTGCCACACCAGATACGTGGTCCCGTCGGGTCCCCGCACCACCACCGCCGACCCGGCCCCCAGCGGGGTGCCGGTCGCCGGACCGCCGGTCACCAGGGCGGTCACCGCTTCCGTCCGCGCGGTGCCGTCGCCGCCGCTGCGGGCGGCGACCGCCGCGCACACCTGCCACGCACCGCCCTCCAGGTCCCCGGCGGCCGGCACCGAGTCCGGGGCGCCAGGGATGCCGACGGTCGCCCCGACCGGCGTCCCGCGCAACGACGCGGTGCCCACCGTCGTGGTCTTCAGCTTCCCGCCGCCGATCAGCAGCGCGGAGGCGTAGTTGCGCACCGGCCGCAGCCGACCGTCGATGAAGAGGTAGCGGGCGCCGGTCTCCTTGTTCACGATGAGGCTGTCGCCGGACCGCCAGGAGTCCTTGCCGCCCGGCGAGATCAGCCCGAACACCACGGCCCCCGCCGCCACCAGCACGGCGATGACCAGCCCGATCACCGTGCCGCGCGTGGTCCGCCCCAGCGGGCTCTCCGCGGCGTCCGGATCGGCCAGCAGCATGCCGGAGGTGAGCCGCCCCATGATGAACGAGTGGGCCTGGGCCTGGTCGCGTTTCGATTGCATCGTCGCTCCTCCGGATCAGCCGGTGAGGGCGCGCAGCGCGCCGAAGACGCCCAGCACCCACAGCGTCAGCGGCAGCAGGGCGATGGCCAGCAGCGAGTGCAGCAGCTCCGCCGCCCGGCCCCAGTACGGCACCAGCCGCCGCCCCGGCACGGTCCAGGCCGCGATCGCCAGCACCGCCGCGAGCGCCATCAGGCCCACCACCAGCAGCGGCCGGTCCTCGGCCGGGGTGGCCGCCGCCAGGGCGAGGATCAGCAGCGCCGCCCCCCACGCGCCCGGCACCACGAGCGCGAGGCGCTGACGGACGTTGACCATGCCCCGGCCGTGCAGCAGGAGCAGCAGCGACAGCACGACGGCGGTGAGCGTCTCCGGCAGGTCGGGCCGGCGCGACAGGGCCACCAGGCAACCCGCGCACAGCACGCCCGTCGCCGCGTAGAGCGCCGTCATCCACCGGCTCGCCAGCTCGGTCCGGGTCGCCACGTCCGGCCCGTGGTATGGCTCGATGCCCTCCTGGAGCTCCCGCGCGTTGGTCGGCAGCGCCGGCATCCGCATCCCCGCCAGCTTGAACGACAGGGCCGGCACGAACCCGCCGAAGATCACCACCACCGCGGCCGCCGCGCACGCCGCGTCGTCCACCGCGATGTCCAGCACGCTCATCAGCACACCCGCCGCGGCCGAGGCCAGCGCCACCAGCGCCGTCGCCAGGAACAGCGGCGTGTACACCGCCACCATCGCCAGGCCCAGCACCGCCCCGCCGGCCCCCGCCGCCCCGGCGGCCAGCAGCCTGGCCCCGAACACCTGGTGGGCCTGGTCTCCCGCGATCTCGCCGCCCGGCAGCAGCCAGCCCGCGAGCGCCAGACAGGGCGCCGCCATGAAGCCGAGCGTCGTCCCGGTCGCCGCGTCACCGACCGCCCGGCCCGCCGAGGCGGCGCCCGCCAGCAGGAGCAGCCCCATCGCGCCGGCCGTCGCCGCCCGGACCCCGGCGGAGCCGCCGGGCGCGGCGAGCACCACCAACGCCACCACCAGCACCGCGACCACCAGGGCGCGCAGCAGGGCGCGGCCCGCCGCCGGGGTCCAGCCGTGCAGCCGGTCCCGCGTCACCGTGGCGATACCGTCGACCAGGTCGTCGAGCCGCACCTCGGGCAGGGCGTCGGTGTGCGGCCGCAGATGCAGCACGTCGCCGTCCTTCAGCCCGAGCTGGTCGAGGGTGCTCTCCTCGTCGAGCGGCTTCCCGCCGAGCAGTTGAAGGACCCAGCCGTCGTGTTCCAGGCCGTTCTCCTCCACCTCCTCCCCGGCGTAGCGCAGGACGGTGGGCAGCAGGTCGGCCACCGGAACGTCGGCCGGCACGGCCAGGTCCATGGTCCTGGCCGGAGCGCGCACGGTGAGGCGGCAGAGGCCCGCTACGGAGGTTTCGGTCATCGTGGGGGTCACTTCTCCCAGGGCTGGGCCGGAGGGGGGTTTGGACGCGAGAGTTGATCAGATGCAGACTACTGACCGTCGAACAGTTGATCAGACGCAGCGTACTGACCGTCGAACCGCTTCCGGTGAACGCCCCCGTGCGCCCGTCGCCCGACGCCCCGCCAGTCAACAGTGCCCTTAAGGAGCCCGTGCGTTGAGTGTGGTACTGATACGCCGCCCCGCCCGTCGTCGCGGACCCGACATGCCCGAGGGCGAACTCAGCCTCCAGGAACCCCCCACGCTCCCGGAGACCGTCCCCGACACCTCGGCGGTGTGGACCTACCTGCCGATGGCGATGATGTCGGTCTCCATGATGCTGATCTTCATCAAACCCGGCGGGACCAACGGCGTCTTCACCTACCTCGCGCTCGGCATGATGGTCCTCGCCTCGGCCGCCATGATGGTCGGCCAGTTCATGCGCAAGAGCGGCGACCGCAAGCAGCGGCTGCGCGGCGAACGCCGCGACTACCTGCGCTATCTCGCCCAGACCCGCCGCAAGGTGCAGCGCTCCGTCGTGGAGCAGCAGCTCGCCCTCGCCTGGCGGCACCCCGCGCCGGCCACCCTGCGGTCCATGGTCCGCACCACCCGGCTGTGGGAACGCCGGACCAAGGACGACGACTTCGCCGAGATCCGCGTCGCCGTCGGCGACCAGCAGCTCGCGCTGCGGCTGACACCGCTGTCGACCAAGCCCGTCGAGGACCTCGAACCCCTCTGCGCGCACGCCCTGCGCCGCTTCGTCCGCGCCTACAGCACCGTGCCCTCCCAGCCGATCGCGCTCTACCTGCGGACCTGGTCCCGGGTCCTGCTGCGCGGCGACGACGCTGCGCTGCGCTCCATGGTCCGGGCCGCGCTGTGCCAACTGGCCGTCTTCCACCCGCCGGAGGAGCTGTGGATCGCCCTGTGCGTCTCCGACGAACGCCGGGCGGAGTGGGAGTGGGCCAAGTGGCTGCCGCACAGTCTCCATCCCCAGGAGCAGGACGGGGCCGGCCCGGCCCGCCTCATCGCCTCAGCCTTCGCCGACCTGGAGGACCTACTCGGCGCCGAGTTCACCGAGCGTCCCCCGTTCGACCCCGACGCGGTCCCCGGCCGTGACGAGCCCTTCACCGTGATCGTCGTCGACGGCGTCACCGTCCCCGCCGGGCACCGCTTCGACGGGCCGGGCTTCCGCAACAGCGTGGTCCTCGACCTGTCCGGCGCCCTCACCTGGCGTCCCGGCCGCAGCGGACTCCGCCTGGAGGTCGCGCCGGACGCCGTACGCCTGGTGCGCACCGACCGCAGCCGCAAGGAGCAGACCACCCTGCTCGGCCGCCCCGACGCCATGGGCCCCGTGGCCGCCGAATCGCTGGCCCGGATGCTCTCCCCGTACCGGCTCAGCCTCGCAGCCGACGCCGCGGAACCCCTCTCCGCCGACGTGCAGCTCACCAGCCTGCTCGGCATCCCCGACCTCTACCGTCACGATCCGGCCACCCTGTGGCAGCGCTCCACCGGCGCCGCCCGCCTGAGGGTGCCCATCGCGGTCGGCGCCGACGGAGCCCCCGTCGAACTGGACATCAAGGAGTCCGCGCAGGGCGGTATGGGCCCGCACGGCATGCTGATCGGCGCCACCGGTTCCGGAAAGAGCGAACTGCTGCGCACCCTGGTGCTGGGGCTCGCGCTCTCCAACTCCTCCGAGACCCTCAACTTCATCCTGGTCGACTTCAAGGGCGGCGCGACCTTCCTCGGGCTCGACGAACTCCCGCACACCTCAGCCCTGATCACCAACCTCGCCGACGAAGTCGCCCTGGTGGAGCGCATGCAGGACGCCCTGCACGGCGAACTCATCCGCCGACAGGAACTGCTGAGGGCCGCCGGCAACTACATCTCGGCGCTGGAGTACGAGAAGGCACGGGCCGGCGGCGCCGACCTCGCCCCGCTGCCCAGTCTCTTCGTCGTGGTCGACGAGTTCAGCGAGCTGCTCGCCTCGCACCGCGAGTTCATGGACCTCTTCGTGATGATCGGCCGGCTCGGCCGCTCGCTCGGCGTCCACCTGCTGCTCGCCTCCCAGCGGCTCGACGAGGGCCGCATGCACCAACTGGAGAGCCACCTCTCCTACCGCATCGGCCTGCGCACCTTCTCCGCCATGGAGAGCCGCGGCGTCCTCGGCGTCCCCGACGCCTACCAACTGCCCTCCCAGCCCGGCAGCGGCTTCCTCAAGAGCGGCGTCGAGGCATTGACCCGCTTCCGCGCCGCGTACGTCTCCGGGCCCTACCGGCAGCGCCGCGGCGCCGTCGCCCAGGCCCAGGTCGCCAGCCAGGTGGTGCCCTGGTCGGCCGGCTGGGTGGTGCCCCGCACCCCCGCCCCCGTGCCCGACCTGCCGGAGGCCGAGGAAGAGGCGGAGAGCCGCGAGACGCTGCTGTCGGCCGCCCTCGACCGGCTGCGCGACGCCGGGCCCGCCGCCCACCAGGTGTGGCTGCCGCCCCTGGGAGCACCGCCGACCCTCGACGCGCTGCTCCCCGGCCTCACCGCCGACGCCCGGCGCGGCCTCGTCGCCGGCCGCTGGCCCGGCACCGGCAAGCTCCGGGTCCCGGTCGGCATCGTCGACAAGCCCTTCGACCAGCGCCGCGACCCCCTCGTGGTGGACCTCTCCGCGGGCGGCGGACACGTCGCCATCGCGGGCGGCTCGCAGAGCGGCAAGTCCACCGTCCTGCGCGCCCTCATCGCCTCGCTCGCCCTCACCCACTCACCGGCCGAAGTCCAGTTCTACTGCCTCGACTTCGGCGGCGGAACGCTCTCCGCGCTGGCCGGACTGCCGCACGTCGGCGGGGTCGCCGCCCGCCTCGACGCCGAACGCATCAGCCGTACGGTCGCCGAGGTCACCGCGGTGCTCAACCACCGCGAGCAGTTCTTCCTCGACCACCAGATCGACTCCATGGCCACCTACCGCAGGCGCCGCGCGGCCGGCGAGTTCGCCGAGGAACAGCACGGCGACGTCTTCCTCGTCGTCGACGGCTGGTCCGCGGTCCGGCAGAACTTCGACCACCTGCTGCCCACCTTCAACCAGCTCGCCACCGGCGGCCTGAACTACGGCATCCACCTGATCATCACCACCGCCCGGTGGGTCGAACTCACCGCGCAGGTCCGCGACCAGGCGGCGACCCGCCTCGAACTGCGGCTCGGCGACACCATGGACTCCGTGGTGGACATCCGCAAGGCGGCCTCGGTGCCTCGCCAGCCGGGGCGCGGCCTCACCGTCGACACCAAGCTGCACTTCCTCACCGCGCTGCCCCGCATCGACGGCGCCGCACGGCCCGAGGACCTCACCGAGGGCGTCGAGTCCCTGGTCGAGCGGATCGCCGCCGCCTGGGACGGGCCGGCCGCCCCGCAGGTGAGGATGCTGCCGCACCGCCTGCCCGCGGCCGACCTCCCCGCACCCGAACTCGACGAGGGCAGGCTGCGATTCGCCCTCGGCCAGGACGAGGAGACCCTCTCGACGGTCTGGCACGACTTCAGCCGCACCCCGCACCTGATCGCGGTCGGCGACACCGAGAGCGGCAAGACCAACCTGCTGCGCCTCGCCGCCGCCGCCATCACCGCACGGTTCAGCCCCACCGAGGCGCGCATCCTGGTGGTGGACTACCGCCGCGAACTCGTCGACGCCGTCCCCGCCGAGTACCGCCTCGGGCACGCCGTCGCCGTCGACGCCCTCAAGGAACTCGTCGGCGGCTCCGCCCGTGCCCTGGCCACCCGGCTGCCGGGCCAGGACATCACCCCGGCGCGGATGCGGCTCGCGGACTGGTGGTCGGGCCCCCGGCTGTTCGTCCTCGTCGACGACTACGACATGGTCGGCGCGGGCACCGCCTTCGACCACCCCTTTGCCCCCCTCTTCGACCACCTCGCCCTCGGCCACGAGGTCGGCCTCCACATGGTGGTCGCCCGCTCGGCCACCGGCGCGGGCCGCGGCCTCAACGACCAGCTGCTGCGCCGCCTGGACGAGGTGAACACGCCGGGCCTGCTGCTCTCCTGCCCGCCGTCCGAGGGCTACGTCTTCGGCAACATCAAGCCCAAGAACCTCCCCCCGGGCCGCGCCCAGTACATCGCCCGCCGCAAGGCCACTCTCATCCAGACGGCACTCGCCGCCGCCCCGGACGGGACCGGCGAGGAGGGGGAGACACAGGGGTAGGCGCCGGGACGCCGGCCGGACGGCCGGTCCCGCGCCCGGGGCGTGACAATGGGCCCATCAGCACGACCGTCCCGGACGCCGCCGCGGCCGGGACGGTCGTGGAGGCACCGTGCGGAAGGCGTTCAGCACCCATGGCAGTCATCCACAGGACCACGATGGAGCCCGGGAAACTGGAGTTGGCCGGAGCCTGGCTCCCCACCCGGCCCTGGTACACCGGCGACGGGAAGCCGCTGCTGGAGAAGGCCGGCGGATACCGGCTCGACGATCCGGCGGGCGAGGTGGGCATCGAGTTCATGGTGGTCGCCGACACGTCCGGCGACACGCCCGTCGCCTACCACCTGCCGGTCTCCTACCGGGGCGCGCCGCTCGACGGCGCACAGGACGCCCTGATCGGCACCTCCGAGCACGGTGTGCTGGGCCGCCGGTGGGTGTACGACGGCGCGCACGACCCGGTCGTGCTGGAGCGGCTGGTCGCCCTGGTGCAGGGACGTGCCGTGCCGCAGGCGCAGAGTGATTCGGACACCCCCGATCCGACGGTGTCGGCCGAATCCGCCGGAGGTCCGCGCGAGCCGTTCGTCGCGGGCGGGCCGGCACCGGTGGTCGCCGACGGCCCGGACGGCACCGACGTGACGCTGTTCCTCGGCTCGGGCGCCGGGAGCGACCGGCGCCGCGCGGTGCTGCACCTGGCCCGTGTGCTGCGCCCCGGACCGGCGGACGGTCCGGCCGGCTCCGTCACCACCGGCTGGCGGCTGCCGGGCGGCGCGACCCCCCGAGGCGTCTTCGCCACCCTCCGCGACGCCTGAACCGCGCACGCCCGGCCGGTCGGCGCGCACCGATCGGCCGGGCGGCAGGGGGCGTTCGGGGGACGCCCGCGGGTCAGGAGCCCCCGGCCCGGTCCGGTACGGACGCCCCACTCGCTCCGGGCGCCCCGCCCGGCACCGTGCGCCACCGCCGGGCCCGCCCCCGGGGCAGTACCACCGCGGCCCACGCCACCAGCAGAACGACCCCGCCGGCGACCGACGCGATCAGCACGGCGCGCGTCGTGGGCCCGTCGGCCGGGTTGACGGGCAGGTGCACCGCGGACGCCTCGCCGTACCGCTGTACGGGCGCCCCGGCGGTCGCGTCGGACGCGGCACCCACATGGGTCACCGCCGCGTACGGGTCGAGCCGGGGCACCACGTCCGGGTAGGCGGTGGACGTCAGCCGGGCCGCCGTCTGCGCCGCCGTCAGTTCCGGATGCGCCGACCGTACGAGCGCCGCGGCGCCCGCGGTGAAGCCGGCCGCCAAGGACGCGCCCGACCCGATGAAGTGGCCGGTTCCGGCGGTGCCGATGCCCACCACGCCGTCACCGGGCGCCGCCAGGTCCGCTGCGAGCGGGGTGTACGCGCCGTCCGGGCGCCCACCCTTGACATCCACGTCCAGCACCGACAGCACACCGCGTTGCGCCGCCGGCCAGTACGCGCGCGGGGCGGGCGGTGTCGCACCGGCCGCGGAGCCCGTGGGCCCGTCCGGTACGGCGGCGGCCACCACCAGCGCGTCGTGCGCGGCGGCCTCGTCCACCGCGGCGGTGAGTGCCGCCGACCCCGAGGGCAGCGCGGCGGACACGCTGATGACGTCGGCGCCCGCCGCCACCGCCGCCCGGATGCCGGACGCGACGCTCGCCGGGGTCGCCGCGCCCCGCGCGTCGGTTCCCCGTACGCCCAGGACGCGCGCCTCGCGCGCCACCCCCGCGAAGCCGACGCCCTTCGCGGGAGCCGCCGCGATCAGCCCGGCGACGAAGGTGCCGTGCCCGACGCAGTCGTCCCCCGCCCCACGCGTGGCGCTCACCCGCCCCTTCAGCGCGGGCGCCTTCGCCGAGACTCCGGTGTCGACCACCGCCACCTTCACCCCCGCGCCGGAGGAGAACGCCCAGGTGCGGGAGAGCTGGAGGCTCTGCTGCTCCCACGGGACGGCCGTGGCGCGGGACGTCGAACCCCGCCGGCACGCCTGGTCCGCGTCGAGCGCGGAGACGAGCACCGGGAGTTTCACCGTGGTGCCGGTGTCCTCGGGGACGGCCGCGGCCGGCGTGACCGGCACGAGCACGGAGCCTGCGGCGAGGGGGGCGAGGAGGAGCCGTATGAGAGGGCGGCGACGCATGGTCCGCATCCTAAGCGGTGGGCGGGCAACGCCCCGGACGGCCCCGCGACATGACCGCCGGACCCGGCCGCCGCCCGCGGACGCCTCCCGCCCCCGTCCGCTCGGCCACACTCATCCGCGCCGCAGGACGACGTCTTCCGGCAGCAGCAGCCGCAGGTCGTCGAGTCCGGGCGCGGCCATCGAACTGAGCCGCCCGGCCTGACGGGTGATCATGCCCTCCAGGACCTGGCGGGCCAGCCGTGCGTTGCCGAACGAGCGGTCCCGCGGCAGCGCGTCGAAGTGTTCGCGCAGCAGGGAGCCCGTGCCGGGCCCGCACTCGTAGCCGCCCTCCGCCGCGTGCTGGCGCACGATGGTGACCAGTTCGTCGGAGCTGTAGTCCGCGAACTCGACCCGCCGCGAGAAACGTGACGACAGACCGGGGTTGGAGGCGAGGAACCCCTCCATCTCGCGGGTGTACCCCGCGACGATGACCACGACCCGGTCCCGGTGGTCCTCCATGAGCTTGAGCAGCGTGTCCACCGCCTCGCGCCCGAAGTCACCGCCGGAACCGGCGTTGTGCGGGGTCAGGGTGTACGCCTCGTCCACGAACAGCACCCCGCCGATGGCCTTCTCGAAGACCTCGCGGGTCAGCTGCGCGGTGTGGCCGACGTACCGGCCCACCAGCTCCGCGCGGGACACCTCCACCAACTGGCCGCGCGGCAGCACGCCGAGCGAGACCAGCAGTTCGCCGTAGAGCCGGGCCACCGTCGTCTTGCCGGTGCCGGGCGGGCCGGTGAAGACCAGGTGGTGGCTGATGCGCGGCACCGGCAGACCGGCCGCCTCGCGCCGCCGCGCCGTGGACAGCAGGTTCACCATGTCCGTGACGTCCCGCTTCACCGCCGCCAGGCCGACCATGTCGTTCAGCCGCGACAGCGCGTCGCCCTGCGTCGTACCCGCCTCCGCCCCCGCTTCCGGGAAGGCCGCCTCGCCGCCCACGTCCTGCGGCAGCAGCAGCGCCAGGTCCTCCTCGCCGACCTCCGGCTGCTCGGACAGCCGTTGCGCCTGCCGGTCGATCATCTCTTCGAACACCTGCCGTGCGGCACGGCCGTTGCCGAACGACGCGTCGCGCGGCATCCGCTCGAAGTGCACCGCGAGCGCCTTGCGGGTGTCGTCGGAAAGGGCGTACTGGTGCTGGACGCACATGCTCTCCATGATCGCCACCAGCTCGGGCACGGAGTAGTTCTCGAACTCCACCGTCCGCGAGAACCGTGAGGCCAGACCGGGGTTGGAGCCGAGGAACGAGTCCATCTCCTCCGAGTAGCCGGCCGCCACCACCACCACGTCGTCCCGGTGGTCCTCCATCAGCTTCAGCAGCGTGTCCACGGCCTCCCGGCCGAAGTCCGCGCCCGATCCCCGCCCGTCACTGGTCAGGGTGTACGCCTCGTCGACGAACAGCACCCCGCCGAGCGCCCGGTTGAACGTCTCCGTGGTCTTGATCGCGGTACCGCCCACCACCTGCGCCACCAGATCCGCGCGTGACACCTCCACCAGGTGGCCCGAGCGCAGCACACCCAGTTCCGCCAGGATCGTCCCGTACAGCCGGGCGACCGTCGTCTTACCGGTGCCGGGAGGGCCCGCGAAGACGAGGTGCCGGCTCATCGGCGGCGCGGACATGCCCAACTGCGCTCTCCGCTGAGCCAGTTGATTGAGGTTGACCAGCGTTCGCACCTGCTGCTTCACGTTCTGCAGCCCGATCAGCGCGTCCAGCGCCAGCAGGGGCCCGCTCTCCTGCGCCGCGCCGGCGCTCCCCGACCCCGCGGGGTCCGTACCGTCCGCGTCGCCGACCCCCCAGGCGTCGCGCTGGGCGTTGCCGTTGCTCGTCAGGCCCTCCACGGCCAACCGGTCACCCTGCTTCGACTGCACCAGACCGCCGCCCCGGTTCTCCCGGACCACGCAGTTCACCAGCGAGACCGGCGAACCCGACTCCACCCGGATGCCGTCCTTGCCGTTGGCGGACGACTCGCAGGCGTTGAGCGAGGCCCGGCCGCCCTCCCGCACGACCACCCCGTGCTCGGCGGCCTCCGCCACCCGGATCCGGGTGGCGGTGAACTCGCCCTCCGCCTCGACCGCGACCCCGTCGGCCGCGGGCGACCTGATCTCGCAGTCCCGTACGGTCGCGCTGCCGCCAGCCCCGACGAGGATGCCGGCCGCACCCGCACCGGTCACCGACCCGCCGCCCACGTACACGTTGCCCTGCCCCGCCACATGGATGCCGGACCCGCCGGCCCGGTCGATCTCGCAGTCCTCCAGCCGGCCCCGGCCGTCCTTCACCACCTCGACGCCGTGGCCCCCGGCACTGCCCACCCGGGCCCTGCGCAGCAGCGGATTGGCGCCCGAGCGTATGGACACACCCGCGCCCGCCGACTCCAGGACGTCCAGCCGGTCCAGCTCGGCGGTGGACTCCTCCTCCAGCACGACGCCGGTCTCCGCGCAGTCGCGGATCGTCAGCGACGTCAGCGCCGGCGACGCGGAGCCCGCCACCCGCAGCGCCGGGGCGTGCGAGGTGTCGAGCCAGCAGTCCTCGAAGGTGCCGCGCGCGCGGTCGGTGACCAGAATGCCGTTGCCCTGCGTACGGGCCGTCCGGCAGCGGCGCAGCAACGGATCCGTGCCGTGCGACAGCACCATGCCGGGTCCGGTCGTCCCCGTGATCCGCACGTCCTCCAGCAGGGTCCGGGCGGCGCTGGTCAGGTGCACGCCGATCGCCGTGTCGTGCACCACCGTGCGCAGCACCTGTGTGGTGGACCGGCCCTCCAGCGCGATGGACGGCTTGTCGGTGGACGAGATGTCGCACTCCTCGACGGAGCCCTGCGCGTCCCCGTTGGCCAGCACGCCGTTGCCCCGCGCGTCCCGGACCGTGCAGCCGCGCACCGTGACCCGGCCCCGCTCGCCTATGACGACCCCGGAGGTCCCCAGGTGCTCGATCGTGCAGGACTCCACCGAACTGTCCACGGCGGACGTCACCACGACGCCAGCGCCCCCCGGGTTGCTCACCCGGCAGTCCCGCATCGCCAGCGACCCGGTGCCGCGCGCCAGCACCGCGGTCCACGCCGCGCCGGTCACGTCACACCCGTCCAGCGCGACCTGCCCCCGGGCCGCGTCCACCGTCGGCGCCTCCTCGTCGCGCGAGCGCAGCACGAGGTCGGTGAGCATCACCGCGTCCGCCTTCAGGACGACCGCGCTGCCCCGCGGGGGCCGGATCTCCACCGTGCCCCGCGACTGCTCGGCGACGATCGTCACCCGGGTGGCGACGGTGAGACTCTCCTCGTACGTTCCCGGGCGCACACTGATCACGGCACCGCTGCGGGCCCCGGCCAGAGCCTCGCCGATGGTCCGAAATCCCTGGCTTCCGTCCGGACAGACCATCAGTACCTGGCGTGACACGCGCGATCCTCCTCTGTTCGGCACCGCCGCGTTCCACTGTTCGCGCTCCCGGTGCCCGGCACGGGCAGCCCAATCATGCCGCGAACAGCGGGTTCTTCATACCGCAGCCCGGTCCCCGTGCGACAAGGCGGTCCCGTACACGGACGATTCGCACCCGCGAGTGCGCAACGCCCGTCCGGCGCGGCACGGCTGTGCCGCGCCGGACCGTTCCGGCCCTCACCGGGCGTCGGACCCCCGATCGTCGCAGGATACGGTGTGCCCGCGCCGAGGTGCCCGCACGCCCGAGGCGACGGACCGCGCCGACGCACGTCACCGGCCGTTCTTCTGCCTGCCCGTCAGTGCCCCCGCGGTGCTGCCTCTCGTCGGCTCCGGCCGTGTTCCGTCGGTTCGCCCCCACCCCACCCATCCCTCCCCGCCACGCAGAGGACGTCATGACCACGCGCAACGACCACGAGGCAACCGGCGCAGCCGCATCCGGGCCCCGGACCGCACCGGCGGGGGCGGGCACGGAACCGGAGCCGACGAGCACGGAACCGGAGCCGACCGGCACGGAACCCGAACCGACGGACACCGCGTCGGCCTCGGCCCCCGACGGTGCGCCGGAGGCCGGGGCCGAGATACCCGGCGCGGTGACGGCCGAGACGGCCGTGGCGGCGAAGCCAGGGGCCCCGACGGGCAACCGGGAGAGGTCCGGCACCGCCGCGTCCGGGGCCGGTACGCCCGCCACCGCTGCATCCGGCACGCCCGCGTCCGGGTCCGCCCCGGCTCCGGTCGCCGCGCCCGGAACCCCTGAGACCGCCTCAGAGGCCCTCGGAACCACAGCTTCTGAGTCGGTGGCTCCCGAGACGGTGGCCCCCGAGGCGGCGCTGTCCAGCGAGGCCGTCGACGAACCGGCCGCCGACGGGACGGCGAGCGCCGCGCACGCCACGGCGGGGGCGGCGACAGCGGATACCGCCACCGCCACCGCGACGGATCCCGACGCCGATGGCTCCGACACGTCGGCCACGGCCGCGGACCCCGCCGCGCCGGACACCCCCGCCGGCCGCCCCAGCCGGGCGATCCTGGCCGGCGCGGCCCTGTTGGGCGTCCTGCTGATCACCGTGCCCTTCCTGATCACCGCCGGCGGCGACGACCCGCAGGGCGGGTCCGCGACGGGCGAGGGACCGGGGACCGTGCTCGGCGGCGCGGACCCCGGCCTGCCCGGCTCGTTCGGCTCCGCCGGCCCGTCGGCGCGCCCCGCGAAGCCCGGTGGCACCGCGCCCGCCTCCGCGCAGGACGCGAAAGACGGACAGGACGCGAAGGACACGAAGGCGGGGCAGGACCCGCAGGGCGCGGAGGCCGGCGACGCCCCCGCCCGCCCGGCCGCCCCGGGCGCCACCGCACCGGCCGCCGGAAAGGCCACCGCCGGCAGCACGGGGAAGGCCGTCCCGCCGCCCGCGGACGCCGGGCAGCCGGCCGGGGCCCCGGCGCGGGCGGCGTCCACCGTGGTCTACTCCGGCGTCGTCGGACACGGCTGCCCCACCCCCTCCGGCGGCGGCTACCGGCAGGTCCACTACTTCACCGACGGCACCGACGGCTGGTACACCCGCACCACCGCCGCGTGGACCGGCAACGGCTGCGACGGCAGCTACGCCGCCGTCCCCATGTCCGGCTCCACCACCACGGACACCCCCGACAACCGGGTCATGTGGTGGTGGAAGCCGGGGTCCCGCGCCAAGAGCTGCCGGATCTCCGTCTACGTCCCGCAGAGCAACACCACCCTCTACGTGGGCGGGCACCCGACCTCGTACCACGTACTGGTCGACGCCAACGACCGGACGACGAAGTACGCGAGCTTCCGCATCGACCAGGCCGGCCACCGGGGGCAGTGGGTCGACGCGGGCACCTTCCCGGTGAAGGGGTCCACCATCGGGGTGAAGCTGCTCGACCGCGGCGACGACTGGTCCGCAGGCTGGGGCAAGGCCCATCACGCGGCGGCGCAGATGAAGGCGGTCTGCAACTCCTGAGGCGCTCGGAGCGGGAAGGGGCGGCCCCGCCCCTCCGCCGCGGCCCGGGCGCCTCCGCCCCCGCTCACTCCGGCGTGACCGGCAGCCGGCCGAGGATACCGGCGATGTCGAGACCGGCCGGCAGGGCGCCGAAGGCGAGGCCGCGGCGGTCGCCGAAGCGGGACGCGCAGAAGGCGTCGGCGACCGCGGCCGGCGCGTGCCGGACCAGCAGGGAGCCCTGGAGGACCAGCGCGAGCTGCTCGACCAGGTGGCGGGCGCGGAACTCGGCGTCCTCGGGCGAGGCCAGCTCGCGGGCCACCCGCGTCCACGCCGCGTCCAGCCGGACGTCGCCGCCCGCTGCCGCCCCGATCTCGGCGCGGAACGCCTCGAACGACGCCGGCTCCCGGTTCAGCGCCCGCAGCACGTCGAGGGCGTTGACGTTCCCGGAGCCCTCCCAGATGCCGTTGAGCGGGGCCTCGCGGTACAGCCTCGGCATGCCGGACGCCTCGTCGTAGCCGTTGCCGCCGAGGCATTCCAGCGCCTCCGCGACGGCCGTCGGCTGGCGCTTGCAGATCCAGTACTTGCCGACGGCGGTGCCGAGCCGCAGGAAGGCGCGCTCCTGGTCGTCGCCGTGCTGCGCACGGTCCACCGCTCCCGCGAGCCGCAGGGCGAGCGTGGTCGCCGCCTCCGATTCGAGGGCCAGGTCGGCGATCACATTGCGCATCAGAGGCTGATCGATCAGCTTCGCGCCGAACGCCGACCGGTGGCGCACATGGTGCGCCGCGTGGGTGAGCGCGGTGCGGATGCCGGACGACGAGCCGAGGACGCAGTCCAGCCGGGTCAGCGTCACCATCTCCAGGATGGTCTTGATCCCGCGGCCCTCCGGCCCGACCGGCCAGGCCACCGTGTCGTCGAACTCGGGCTCGCTGCTGGCGTTGGACCGGTTGCCGAGCTTGTCCTTGAGCCGCTGGATGCGGAAGCTGTTGCGGCTGCCGTCCGGCAGCACCCGCGGCACGAAGAAGCAGGAGAGCCCGCCCGGCGCCTGCGCGAGTGCCAGGAACACGTCGTTCATCGGGGCGCTGGTGAACCACTTGTGACCGCGCAGCCGCCAGGTGCCGTCCGGAGCCTGCGTGGCCGTCGTGGTGTTGGCGCGCAGATCGGTGCCGCCCTGCTTCTCCGTCATGCTCATCCCGGCCAGCAGACCCGCCTTCGCCGCGGGTGCCCGCAGCCCCGGTTCGTAGATCCGGGAGGCGAGCAACGGCTCGTACAGCGCGGCGAGTCCGGGCGCCGCACGAAGGGCGGGGACGGCGGCGTACGTCATCGACACCGGGCACAGGTGGCCCTGCTCCGCGAAGCTCCAGACCATGAATCCGGCGGCCCGGACCACGTGTGCGGCGGGCCGGTCGTCGGCCCACGGCGCCGCCGCCAGCCCTTCGCGGACGGCCACGTCCATCAGTTGGTGGTACGACGGGTGGAAGTCCACCTCGTCCACCCGGTTGCCGTACCTGTCGTGGGTGCGCAGGACCGGCTCGTGGCGGTTGGCCTCCTCGCCCCAGCGCTGCGCCTCCTCGCCGCCCGCCAGCCGGCCTAGCCGGTGCAGGTCGTCGAGGTGCCGGGCGGCGCCCTCGCGGCGTACGCCTTCCAGCAGGACCGGGTCGTCGGCGACGTCGTGCCCGGTCAGCGGCGCTGCCTGGTTGGTCACCTGGTGGGTGGTCGCGCGCGGGGAACTGCGGACCACGTGGTCGGCGGGTGCGGTCACGGGAACCTCCGGTCTCGGGGTGCGGACGTCAGGGGCGCCGCCCCGGCACAGCGCAGGGCGCAGGCGGTCAGCTCGGCCACCAGGCGGTCGGCATCGCCGTCGGCGGGTTCGGCGAGCGGATCCACCAGGATCTCCCCGACGGCACCGCTGAGCGCCGCCGCGGTCACCTCGGGGTCCTGGCGGGGCAGCAGCCCGGCCGCGACGCCCTCCCGGACGACCTCGGCGAACAACTGCCGGTAGCGGCGGCGGAACGCCAGGCGCTCCACGTCCACCGCCGATTCGGCCGGCGCGACGAGCAGGGCGTGGGCGAGCCCTCGGCGCTCCATCGCCCGGCGGGCGAAGACGGTGACCCCGTCGGCCAGCCGTTCCACCGGGTCGCCCGCGCCCTCCCGCAGCACCTCGCCCAGCACCTCGACCTCCCGGGCCGCGGCGCGCCGGAAGACCTCGACGGCGAGCGCCGCCTTCGACGGGAAGTGCTGGTACACGGAACCGGCGGACATCCCGGCCGCGGCGGCCACCGCGGTGACGGAGGCGTTGCCCCAGCCGGTCTCGGCGACCACGTCGGTCGCCCGGTCGATCAGCCGCTCGCGGGCGGCCCGCAGACGGTCGTGGACGGCGGGGGTCCTGCGGTAGGCCATGGAAGAAGTGAAGCACTGTTCAGAGCTTCATGACAAGGCTGCGGCGAGCCGGACCGGGCCATCGCCGACCGGCGCCGCTCGGTACCGGTCCGGGCGCCGTCCCGGGGAGACGGCGGCGTTCCAGGATCCCGGCGGCGTTCCGGGAACCCGGTCGGCGGCCACCCGCCCCGCCGGCCCCTGCGGATGCGCCCGGACCCCTCCGGCACCAGGATCGGACGTACGGAACACGGCTCCGCGATGCGCGCGCACGCGCTCCGGTCCCGTCCGCCGGACGTCAGGAGGTCAGGTATGCCGAGGCCCTTGTGGACCGGCGCGATCAGCTTCGGACTGGTCACCATCCCTGTCAAGGTGGTGTCCGCGACCGAGGACCACTCGATCCACTTCCACCGGGTGCACCTGGAGGACATGGGGCGGGTGCGGACCCGGAAGGTGTGCGCGCTCGACGACGAAGAGGTGCCGCCGGAGGAGATCGGCAAGGGCTACGAGGTCGCCAAGGACCAGGTGGTGCCCGTCACCGACGAGGAACTGGACGAGCTGCCGCTGCCCACCGCGAAGGCGATCGAGATCGTCGCGTTCGTGGACGCCGACGGCATCGATCCGGTCCGCATCGGCGACTCCTACTACCTCGCCGCCGACGGCCAGGTCTCGGCCAAGCCCTACACCCTGCTGCGCCGGGCCCTGGAACGCTCGGAGAAGGTCGCGGTCGCCAAGTTCGCGTGGCACAACAGGGAGCGGCTGGGGCTGCTGCGGGTGCGCGAGGGGGCGATCGTCCTGCACTCCATGCGCTGGCCGGACGAGATCCGCAGCCCCGACGAACTCGCGCCGAAGGAAGTCGAGTTGGACGAGGACGAGATCGAGCGTGCCGTGCAGCTCACCGACAGCCTGGCGATGGACGACATCTCCGGCTTCCGGGACGAGTACCACGAGGCGCTGGAACGGCTCATCGAGGCCAAGTCCGCGGGCCGGGAGGTTCCGGAGCCGGAGGAGGGCGAGGAGCCGCAGGCCGGAAAGGTGGTGGACCTGATGGCCGCGCTCAACGCCTCGGTGCAGGCCGCCAAGGAGACCCGCGGCGAGAGGGGCGGGTCCGGTGGCGACGCCACGGTGCACGAGATGCGGCCCCGGAAGAAGGCCGCGAAGAAGACGGCTGCGAAGAAGGCGGCGGCCGGGAGCACGAGCACGAAGTCCGGCGCGGCCAAGAAGACCGCCGCCGGGAAGACGGCCGCCGGGAAGAGCACGGCCAAGAAGACGGCCGCGAAGAAGACCGCGGCGAAGAGGCGCAGTGCCTCCTGAGCGTGCGGCGGGGCCACGGGCAGCATCGTTGCTGCCCCTGGTCCCGCCGATGCTCGCCACCCCCGGCGCCCTGCCCGCCCACGACGACCAGTGGGCGTTCGAGGTCAAACAGGACGGTCAGCGGGCCACCGTCTACGCGGGCGGGGACGGTTCCCTGCTCCTGCGGGCACGCTCCGGCGCCGACATCACCGCCGCCTACCCCGAACTCGCCCCGCTCGGCGACGCTTTGCGCGGGACCCCGGCGGTCCTGGACGGCGAGATCGTCGCCTTCGACGACGCGGGCCGGGCCGACTTCGAACGGCTCCAGTCCCGGATGGGACTCGCCGGCTCGCCCGCCAGAGCGGCCCGGATGGCCTCCCGGGTCGCCGTCCACCTGATCCTCTTCGACGTGGTGCACCTGGCGGACCGCAGCCTGACCGGCCTCCCTTACGCGGACCGGCGCGACCTCCTCGAAGGGCTGGCGCTGCGGGGCGACCGCTGGTCCACCCCCGCGGCGATCGTGGGACACGGGGCCGAGGCGCTGGAGACGACCCGCGCCGCCGGCCTGGAAGGCATCCTGGCCAAGCGGCTCACCTCGCACTACGAGCCCGGGACCCGCTCCCGTTCCTGGATCAAGATCCGCCACGTGGCGACGACGGACGTCGTCGTCGGCGGCTGGGTACCGGGCCGCGGCCGCCTCGACGGCCGGCCGGGCGCGGTGCTGGTGGGGGAGTGGTCCGGGGACGTGCTCCGGTACGCGGGGAACGTCGGAACCGGCTGGAGCGACACCGAACGCGCCGCGCTCGCCGCGTTGCTGGAGGAGTCGGCCACCGACGTCTGCCCCTTCGAACCGAAGCCGCCCGTCGCCGGCGCCCGCTGGGTCGAGCCGCGCCTGGTGGCGGAGGTCCGGTACGCCACCCGGACCCGCGCCGGCCGGCTCCGCCAGCCTTCCTGGCACCGCCTGCGCCCCGACCTCACCCCGGACGACCTCGCCCGGCACCGCGCGTGAGCCGTCCTGCCGGTGGGCTCCCGCCCGGACTCCGCAGACAGGGACCCGTCCCTGGTCGTGCCGGAGGCGGCGGTGAGCGGACGACGGAGTGCGGCCCCGACCGCGGGGGCCGCCACATCGTCCGTGCCGCGCCTCCGGCAAGCGCTTGCGGACCCGAGTGCCGCGTATGCGCAGGAACCACCGCGGAGCGGGCGCCGTCCGCCCGCCCCGAAGCCGTAAATCGCAGGTAAATCCTTGGCCGGGGCCGGGGGGTGCCGAAACCGCGCAACCGGGGCCGCACCAGCACAAAGGATCATGGTGTCCGCCGTCGCGGCGACCGCTCAGCGGTGAGCCCGTTTCGGCCGCGTTACCCGTCCTGGGGAGCCCGCCGCGACGCCCTTACCAGGCCACCGCCGCCCGGATAGGTTTCGCGCTCGACCGTACAACCCGCGAGTCGAGGACACCCTTTGACCCACACATCTCCCGGCAGGCTCCGCCTGTCGGTCATCGGCGCAGCCCTGTTGATCACCGCGGCGATCCCGCAGACGGCCGGCGCGGCAGCACCTCACCCCTCCCGCGCTTCCGCGGCGACGGCTTCCGCCTCCGCCGGGACCGGATCCACCGCGACCGTCACTCTCCTCACCGGCGACCGGGTCACCGTGACCCGGCGCGGCAGCGGTCCGGCCGCGATATCCGTCGTCGGGCCGGACGGCGGCGAGGCGGACGCCAGTATCACGACGCGGGGCGGCGACACGTACGTCCATCCCCGCTCGGCCGCCCGCTACCTGGCCTCCGGCAAGCTCGACGAGCGCCTGTTCAACGTGACCCGGCTCATCGCCGACGGTTACGACGACGCGCACATGGACCAGCTGCCCCTCATCGTCACCTACGACCGGGCCGCCACCGCCGCGCGGGGAGCCGAGCGGCTCGCCGCGACCCTGCCCGACGAGGCGTCCGGGGTACGTCCGCTCAGCAGCGTCGGCGGCGCGGCGCTCGCCGAGGACCGGGACGGGGCCGGGGACTTCTGGGCGGCGCTGACCGGCGGTGCCGAGGCACCGACCGCCCGCACGGCGCCCTCCGCCCCCTTCTTCGCGGGCTCCGTCGACAAGGTCTGGCTCGACGGCAAGGCCGAGGCCCAACTCGCCGACACCACCGCGCAGATCGGCGCGCCCGACATCTGGGCCGGCGGCAACACCGGCAAGGGCGTCGACGTGGCCGTGCTGGACTCCGGCTACGACGTCGAGCACCCCGACCTCCGGGACACCGTCGCCACCTCGTCCAGCTTCGTCCCCGGCGAGAGCGTCGACGACGGGCACGGCCACGGCACGCACGTGGCCTCCACCGTCGCCGGCAGCGGCGCCGCCTCGGACGGCAGGGAGAAGGGCGTCGCACCCGGCGCCTCGCTCCACGTCGGCAAGGTGCTGAGCGACGGCGGTTCGGGGCTCGACTCCTGGATCATCGCCGGCATGGAGTGGGCCGCCCGCGACGTCGGCGCGAAAGTCGTCAGCATGAGCCTCGGCTCCGACGAACCCAGCGACGGCACCGACCTGCTCAGCCGTGCCGTCGACGAACTCAGCGCGGAGACCGGTGCGTTGTTCACCATCGCGGCAGGGAACTCCGGCCCCGGCGACCACACCGTACGGTCGCCAGGAACGGCTTCCGCGGCGCTCACCGTGGGCGCGGTCGACACGTCCGACGCCCTGGCCGACTTCTCCAGCCGCGGGCCGCGCTTCGGCGACGACGGCCTGAAGCCTGAGATCACCGCACCCGGCGTCGACGTGCTCGCCGCACGCTCCCGGCTCGCCTGGGAGGGCGAGGGCAGCTACACCACGATGAGCGGGACGTCGATGGCCACCCCGCACGTGGCCGGGGCCGCCGCCCTGCTCGCCGCCGCACATCCCCACTGGACCGGGCAGCAGCTCAAGAACGCCCTGGTGAGCACGGCCGAACCCACCCCCGCCCTCTCCGTCGACGACGGTGGCAACGGCCGGGTCGACGCGGTCGCCGCCACGACCGCCACCCTGTCGGCCACCGCCGCGGTCGACGCCGGCATCCACTCGCTGGGCGGCGCGCCCGGTGAGACGGTGGTGAAGACGGTGGAGTGGACCAACACCGCGGCCGACGCGGTGACCGTCGACCTCGCCGTGGACGCCCCGGGCGCCCCGGCCGACCTCTTCACCCTGTCCACCGGCCGGCTGACCGTGCCCGCCCGCGGCACCGCGTCGGCGACCGTGACCACCCACCTGGACGCCGCACCCGCGGCGCACCGCTTCACCGGGCGCGTCACCGGCTCCGTCTCCGGCGCGGTCGCCACCCGCACCCTGCTCGGCGTCAGCACCCGGGAGAAGCCCTACCACCTGCGGGCCGAACTCCGGGAGAAGGACGGCTCGCCGCTGACCGCCGACGTCCTCGTCGAGTACCTCCGCGAGGGCGGCGGCGAGAGCGGATACGGCTACGCGTACGCCGACAACGGTGTCATGGACGTCATCGTCCAGCCCGGCACCTACGCCCTGTGGGGCTTCGCCCCGGTGAAGGGGGTGCACGGCGCCTCCTCCCGCGGTCTCGCACTGCTCAACGCTCCCTCGGTGGAGGTCCACGCCGACACCACCGCCATCCTCGGCGGTCCCGGTCTCCACGAGAGCCGCGCCGTCACGCCCCGGCCGAGCACCGCCGACAACCAGGGCCGCATCGACTACCTCAGGTCCTTCGACACGGGCGAGGCGGTGGCGACCTCGCTCACCGTCGGCACCGGCTTCGACTCCACCTGGCTCCAGCAGGCGCCGAAGGTCACCGACGGCGAGACCGTCACCACCCTGCGCTGGCGCAAGAAGCAGCCGCCGCTCGCCCTGACGTCGGGGGACCAGGTTTTCGACGACCTCTGGACGCAGCCCGGTTCGACCCTCCTGCCGGCCACCGACACCACGATGCGCGCGGTGTTCGCCGGCGCCGGTCTCCCCGCCGACTACGCGGGTCTCGACACCGCCGGCAAGGCCGTCGTCGTGCGGCGCGGCGACGACGACGAACAGATCGACGCGGCCGAGGCCGCCGGCGTGACCCTCTTGCTCATCGTCAACGACGAGAACGGCCGGCTCTACGAGCCGCTCGGACGCACCCCGCTCGCCGTGGCCGGGCTCTCCGCCACCGGTGGCGAGAAGCTGATCTCCCGGATCACCTCGGCCGGCCCGTCCGGCGTCCCGATGCACGTCGTCTCCCACCCCGACACCGACTACCTCTACGACCTGGTGAAGACCTGGCGGGACCACATCCCGGCCGATCCCACCTACGCCCCGAAGGAGAAGCAACTCGCGACCCTGGACGTCGAGTTCCGCAACAACCCGGCGCACACGGTCGACGAGTACCGCTTCGACCTCCAGCCGTACGCCTCGATGCGCCAGGGCGTGACCGTTCCCTCCACCGCCGGGGCCGCCCGCACCGACTACGTCACCACCGACCCCGCCTTCCGCTGGTACGAGGAGGCGTACGAGTACGCGCCGGAGACCGGCCCGGAGTCCCTCCAGTACTCCGAGCAGCTCCGCTACCCGGCCGGCCGCACCACCGACGTCACCTGGTTCGGGCCGTTCCAGCGCCCCCGCGTCAACACCGGCATCGACCTGCCGCGCCGCGAGGGGAACGAGATCGCCGCGTACGTGCCCGGCTGGGGCGACTCGGGCGAGAACCACGCGGGCGTCGCCGGCTACGGCCCCAACTCCCAGACGACGGAGCTGTACCGGGACGGGAGACGTGAGCCCGTCGCCACCACGGACGGCGGATACCTCTTCGCGGACGTGCCCGCCGCTCCGGCCGTCTACCGGCTGGTGACCACCACCTCCCGGACCGGCTCCTACCCGTTCTCCACCAGCACCCGCACCGAGTGGACGTTCCGTTCGACGGCGGCCCGGGACGCCGCGGTGGTGCGGCAACTGCCCCTGGTCCAGCTCGACTACGACCTTCCCACCGACGCCCACGGCTCGGCGGCCAGGAACGCCTCCCTGCTGGTCACCCCGTCGCACCTCCCCGGCGGCCCCCGTACCGCGCTGCGCACCACGGACGTCGCCCTCTCCTACGACGACGGGGCCCACTGGCAGCGGGCCACGATCAGCAGCTCGTCGCAGGGCGCCCGGGTCAAGCTGCGGGCTCCCGCCGGATCGAGGTTCCTCACGGTCCGGGTCACGGCGACCGACGGCCGGGGCAACACGATCACGCAGACCATCGTCCGCGCGGCCGGCCTGCGCTGACCCGCTGACCGCCCACCGCCGACCGGTCGCGGGCCCCGCCCCCGGCCGGCCGGCCCGACGGGCCGCCCCGGAGCCGACGCGCTCCGGGGCGGCCCCCGCCGTACCGGGCCCCGCCCCGTGCCCCGCGTTCCGGCCCCGCAACCGACCGCCCGCCGGCCCGGCCCCGCGGGTCGTGCGGTCGGCCGCCGAGTACCGTGGCGGCCGGAATGAGTACGAGGACTCAGGCAACGCCACCGTCGGCCGCCGGAGGATGGGGACCGTTCCGCAGTCCCGGTCCGCAGTCCCGGTCCCGCCGTTCCGCAGCAGCCCGTCCGCAGGAGTCTTCCGTGCTCAGCCGTATCGCCACCACCGTCGTGCCCTCCCTCGGCCGGCTCACCGTCACCTCCGACGAGCGGACCGCCTTCGCCCCCGGCTCGATCATCGTCGCCAACCACACCTCCCTCGCCGACCCCGGCATCGTCCTCGCCGCGCTGCGCCGCCTCGGCGTCGAACCGGTGGTGCTCGCGGCGGCCGGACTCTGGCGCGTCCCGCTGCTCGGCACGCTGCTCTCCTCCGGCGGCCACGTACCCGTGCACCGCGGCAGCGCCCGCGCGGCCGAAGCGCTGGAACGCGCGGAGGAGGCGCTCGGCGCGGGCCGGCACGTGCTGCTCTACCCCGAGGGCCGGCTCCCGCTGCGGGAGGACGCGGCGGAGAGCGCGCCGGAGAACTTCCGCAGCGGTCTCGCCCGGCTGACGCAGCGGACCGGAGCCCCGGTCGTGCCCGTCGGACAGGCCGGCGCGCGCCGGGTCACCTCCGGCTCCACCGCGAAGCAGATCGCGGGCCTGCTGACGGCCCCTGCCAGGCGGCCCCGCCTGCACGTCCACGTCGGCGCGCCCCTGCTGCTCCCCGCCGACCGGCGCGCCGCCACCGCCGCCGCCCACCGGGCCGTCACCGAGGCCTGGCAGACCGCCGCCCGGCACGCGGGCGAAGGCCCGGTCCTCGCGGCCTGACCGGCGTAAGGGGGCGACGGGGGTCGCCGCCCCGGAGGCCGTGGCCGACAGGCACACCCGGACGCCGTGACCGCAGGGCTTCGGCAGTGATCGGAGCGGGCCGTTCAGCCCCGGTCCGCCGGCCGCCACACGTACCGGACGTCCGGCTCCCGCTCCTCGTTGCGTCGGCCGTCGGTGTGCTCGGTCGCGACGAAGCCGTGCCGCTCGTAGAAGCGCCGGGCAGGGGCGTTGACCTGGAACGTCCACAGGACCAGACCTTCCGGCCGTTGCTCCTTGGCCAAGGCGATCAGTCGGTCCCCGAGTCCCCGGCCGCGCCAGTCCGGGTCGAGGTAAAGCTGCTCGACCTCGTCGCCGTCGAGCACCAGGAGACCGGCGACGGACGGGCCTTCGGTCTCCGCCACCCAGCATGCGTGCTCCGGCACCACCACCGCCGAGAACCAGCCGCGCACTTCGTCGTCGTCGTGCGCCCGGCGCACGGTCGGCAGTGCCGCGGTGAAGGACCGGAGCCAGACCTCCGCCATGCCCGCGGCATCGGCTTCGACCGCCCGCCGGATCAGAAGATCATCTGTTTTGGTCATCGTGCGAGGGTCGCAGAACGGGGCCGGTCGCGCGCCTTCTTTTTTCTCTGTCCGCACGGCCGTCCACCCGGACCGCGTCCGTGGCCGGTCCGAGCCTTCGCGGGCAGCGCGAGAGGGGGCCGTGCAGATCGCGGACGTCAATGCCGCGCCCACGCACTTGCCGACAGGGCCCCGCGCGGGATAGATCTAGCACCAGACCCTGGGGAGGGGCTCCGCCATCGGGCGGAGTGTGGTTCCGTCGTGCCCCGAGCCGACGGCTGTCTCGCGTCTCGCCGTCCGCGGCACCGCCCGGCCTGTTGCCGCCCTCCTCGGAAGTCTTCTCTCTTCTCGATGGAGGCAGAATGCCCAACCCCGCAAGACCCGGGCGCCGCTGGCCCCGGCGCGCCGCCGCCGCGGCCGTGCTCGGCTGCGCCGGGCTGCTCGTCAGCGGTTCGCTGACGATCACCGCGCACGCGGCAGGCACGGACGGTGAGGTCCCCCGCACGGTGACGTCGCCGCGACCGACCGCCGAGCGGCCCGAGTTCAGCATTCCCAAGTCTCCGGCAGCAGCCCGGCAGGGCCGTTCCCTGGCCCGTTCCGCAGCCGTCGCGCCCGCCCAGCGGGCGGACTTCGACGGCGACGGGACCGGCGACTTCGTCTACCGCATGAACTACGGCGAGGTCTACGTCGACTGGGGCTACGGCGGCACCACCGCCATCGCCGCCGGCGACGCGCAGGTCAAGGACCTGCTGCTGCCCGGCGACCTCACCGGTGACGGCCTTCCCGACCTGCTCACCCTGACCGCCACGGGCGCGCTGCGCCTGCACAACGGCGCGAGCGCGACGTACGAGGGCGGCCTGACCGGTTACACCACCCTGAGCAACGGCTGGCAGGCGTACAACAAGCTCGTCATACCCGGCGACCTGTCCGGTGACGGCAAGCCCGACCTGCTCGCCCGCAGTACCGCCGGGCTGTACCTGTTCCCCGGAACCGGCACCGGCTTCGGCAAGGGCGTCAAGGTCGGCGGTGCCGGCTGGAGCCAGTTCGACCAGCTCGTGGGCGCGGACGACCTCACCGGTGACGGTCTGGCCGACCTCGTGACCCGCAACGCCTCCGGTCTGTACGTCTACCCCGGCAACGGCAGCTCCACGGGCTACCCGTTCAAGGACCGGATCCAGATCGGCGGCGCGGGCTGGAACCAGTACAACCAGCTCGTCGGCGGCACGGACTACAACGGCAACGGCACCGCGGACCTGCTGGTCCGCGGTTTCGACGGCACGTTGTACTACTACGACGGCAAGGGCACCGGTACCTTCCTGGACCGGTCCAAGATCAGCGGCGGCTGGGGTGTCGTGACCCTGTTCGCGAGCGGGGGCACCCAGCCCTCGTTCGGCAAGTCCGGGGTCTTCGCGCGCACCGCAAACGGCACCCTCTACTACTACGAGGGCACCGGGACCGGCAAGCTGGAGGCCAAGTACCTCATCGGCACCGGCTGGACCCGCTCCGAAGTCCGTCTGTCCCACGTGGTCTCGCTGCGGGGCACGGGCGACTCGGACCTGATCCAGCACAGCGTGTACAACGGTCACCTGTACAACTCCGCCTCCTACGCGGCGGACGACACCGATCTGGCCGCCGGCTCCAAGTCGTACAACCTGATCGTCGGTCCCGGTGACCTGAACGGTGACGGCAAGAGCGACCTGATCGCCCGCAGTTCGACCGCGCTGTACTACTACGCGGGCAACGGCGACGGCCTCTCCATGAAGGGCCGTGTCCAGGTCGGCGGCGGTGGCTGGAGCCAGTACAACAAGCTGGTCGGCGCCGGTGACTTCAACCGCGACGGGCGGGCCGACCTGATCGCCCGCAGCTCCGCCGGGCTGTTCTTCTACCCCGGCACCGGCAAGGCGGCCGCGCCCTTCGGGACGCGGATCACGGTGGGTGGCGCCGGCTGGAGCCAGTACACCAACCTCGCCGCACCGGGCGACATCAACGGGGACGGCATCCCCGACCTGCTGGCCTCCAACTCCAAGGGCCAGCTGTTCTTCTACGCGGGCACCGGCGTCGCCAAGACGCCGTTCAAGGCGCGCGTCCAGATCGGGACCGGGGGCTGGAACCAGTACCCCGACCTGACCTGATGTGATTCCCCGCGGCGCCCCGGCGCCGCTCGGCCCCCCGGCCCCGTCGCTCCGCCCCGCTCCACGCGCGGGCGGGGCGGCGGGGCCCCGGTGTGCCCGGGGCGGGAGAGCGGCGGACGGTCAGAGGGCGGCGGCGCGCAGGACGACGAGGGCGACGGCGGCGGCCGTGAGGACCGCTGCCGGGGGTGCGCCCCGGTAGTCGCCCGCGCGCAGGTGCGCGGCGACCGCGCCGGCGAAGTACAGCGTCAGACCGGCGGCGGCCGCGACGCCGAGAGCCCCCCACCCGAGCCCGACCACGAGACCGGCCGCGCCGGCCACCTGGACGACGCCCAGGAACGGCAATATGCGGTAGGACAGGCCGAGCGTGGACATCTGGTCCACCAGCCGCTCCGGCCGGGTGAACTTGGCGCGGGCCGAGGCCAGCAGCACCGCCGACATGAGTACGGCGAGGATGACGTAGAGCGTGAACATGGCGAGACCTTCTGTCCGACGACGGGGTGGAGTGGCACGGCTTGCGCACAGTGCTCCGCTTCCCCGCCGGGCGGATGCTGCGCGGGCCGGCCCCGACGCCCGCCGGGAGCGGTGCACTGCATGGAGTCGACGTTAGGAAGCCGACAGGTACCCGGAGGTACCCTTCGGCCCGTGAGCCTCCGTCCCGGAACCGTCTTCCTCGCCGACTGCCCCGCCCGCCTCGCCATCGAGACCATCGCCGGTAAATGGGCCGTGGTCACGCTCTTCGCCCTCAGCGACGGCCCGGTGCGCCACGGCGATCTGGTCGCACTCATCGGAGGCGTCTCGCGCAAGGTCCTGACGCAGACGCTGCGCCGCCTCGAGGACAGCGGACTGGTCGAGCGGCGGGTGTTCGCCGAGGCGCCACCGCGCGTGGAGTACGCCTTGACCGAGCTGGGGCGCACCCTGGAAGAGCCCATCAGAACGCTCACCGCATGGGCCAGGACCCACGGTGAGGCGCTGGTCGCCTTCCAGGAGACGGCCGGTACGCAGGACGACTGACCGGACCCCTCGCCGTGCGGGGGGCGCGGGGGAGGACCGTGCCCTCCTGCGCGTCGGGGAACCCGGACCGCGCTCCGGACGCGCCGCACCGGCCCGCCGGGTGGACCGGCGGGCCGCGGGGCCGTCAGGCGCCGACGTACCGCGCCAAGTGCTCGCCCGTGACGGTGGAACGGCCCGCCACCAGGTCGGCCGGGGTCCCCTCGAAGACGACCCGGCCGCCGTGGTGACCGGCCCCCGGACCGAGGTCGATGATCCAGTCGGCGTGCGCCATGACCGCCTGGTGGTGCTCCACCACGATCACCGTCTTCCCGGAGTCGACGAGCCGGTCGAGCAGACCCAGCAACTGCTCGACGTCCGCGAGGTGCAGCCCCGCCGTCGGCTCGTCGAGGACGTAGACGCCGCCCTTCTCCGACATGTGGGTCGCCAGCTTGAGCCGCTGCCGCTCGCCGCCGGACAGGGTGGTCAGCGGCTGGCCCAGGCTGACGTAGCCGAGACCCACGTCGGAGAGCCGGCCGAGGATCCGCTGCGCGGCCGGTGTGTGCGCCTCCCCGCCCCCGAAGAACTCCTCGGCCTCCGTCACCGGCATCGCGAGCACCTCGCTGATGTCGCGGCCGCCGAAGCGGTGGTCGAGCACCGAGGCGTGGAACCGCTTGCCCTGGCACTCCTCGCAGGTGGTGGCGACGCCGGCCATCATCGCCAGGTCGGTGTAGACGACCCCGGCCCCCTTGCACGTGGGGCAGGCGCCCTCGGAGTTGGCGCTGAACAATGCGGGCTTGACCCCGTTGGCCTTGGCGAACGCCTTGCGGATCGGGTCGAGCAGCCCGGTGTACGTCGCCGGGTTGCTGCGCCGCGAGCCCCGGATCGCACTCTGGTCGACGGAGATCACCCCCTCGCCGGCCGGGATCGACCCGTGCACCAGCGAACTCTTGCCGGACCCGGCCACCCCGGTGACCACCGTCAGCACGCCGAGCGGGATGTCCACGTCCACGTCCTGGAGGTTGTGCGTGGACGCCCCGCGGATCTCCAGCGCCCCGGTGCGCCTGCGCACCTCCTTCTTGACGGCGGCCCGGTCGTCGAAGTGCCGGCCGGTGACCGTCCCGCCGCGGCGCAGCCCGTCCACGGTGCCCTCGAAGCAGACCTCGCCGCCGGCGGTTCCCGCGCCGGGGCCGAGATCGACCACATGGTCGGCGATCATGATCGTCTCCGGCTTGTGCTCCACCACCAGCACGGTGTTGCCCTTGTCCCGCAGCCGCAGCAGCAGTTCGTTCATCCGCTGGATGTCGTGCGGGTGCAGCCCGATCGTGGGTTCGTCGAAGACGTACGTCACGTCGGTGAGCGAGGACCCGAGGTGACGGATCATCTTGACGCGCTGGGACTCGCCGCCGGACAGGGTTCCGGCCGGACGGTCGAGCGACAGGTATCCGAGCCCGATCTCCACGAACGAGTCCAGGGTCTGCCGCAGCGCCTCGAGCAGCGGGGCCACCGTCGGCTCGTCGAGTGCGCGGACCCAGGCGGCCAGGTCGCTGATCTGCAGGGCGCAGGCGTCGGCGATGCTGATGTCCGCGATCTTCGACGAACGGGCCGCCCCGGTGAGGCGGGTGCCGTCGCACTCCGGACACGTGGTGAAGGTGACCGCACGGTCCACGAACTCCCGGATGTGCGGCTGCATCGCCTCCCGGTCCTTGGAGAGGAACGACTTCTGGATCTTGGGGATGAGCCCCTCGTACGTGAGGTTCACGCCCTCCACCTTCACCTTGACCGGCTCCCGGTGGAGGAAGTCGTGCATCTCCTTCTCGGTGAACCTGCGGATCGGCTTGTCCGGGTCGAGGAAGCCCGACTCCGCGTAGGTCCGGACCGTCCAGAAACTGTCCGACTTCCAGCCGGGGATCGTGAAGGCGCCCTCGGCCAGCGACTTGGAATCGTCGTAGAGCTGCGTCAGGTCGATGTCCGAGACGGATCCCCGCCCCTCGCACCGCGGGCACATCCCGCCGGTGATGCTGAAGTCGCGCCGCTCCTTCACGGTCCGGCCCGCCTTGTTCATGGTGACCGCGCCCGCCCCGCTGATCGAGGCGACGTTGAAGGAGAACGCCTGCGGAGACCCGATGTGCGGCTCGCCGAGCCGGCTGAAAAGGATGCGCAGCATCGCGTTCGCGTCGGTCGCGGTGCCGACCGTGGACCGGGGGTCGGCGCCCATCCGCTGCTGGTCCACGATGATCGCGGTCGTCAGGCCGTCCAGCACGTCCACCTCGGGACGTGCCGTCGTCGGCATGAACCCCTGGACGAAGCTGCTGTACGTCTCGTTGATCAGCCGCTGCGACTCCGCGGCGACCGTGCCGAAGACCAGCGAGCTCTTGCCGGAACCGGACACCCCGGTGAACACCGTCAACCGGCGCTTGGGGATCTCGACGCTGACGTCCTTGAGGTTGTTCACGCGCGCCCCCACCACACGGATCACCTCGTGGCTGTCGGCGACGTGCGGCGCGGCGTTCCGCGTCCCGGTGCTGGTGCCCCTGGTCATGTCTCTCCATCCGGTCGGGCGTGGCGGCCGTCGCGGCGGTCTCCGGCGGCTTTCCACGGCCCACACGCTAGCCGCGCCCTCCGGGCCCCGCTTCTCGATTCCTGATCCGCTCCGCCCGAGCCGCCCGCCGGCCCCGCGACGCGCCGGCGGCGGGCGCCCCGGCCCGGCCCGTCGGCTCGGCTCCCGGCGCCGGCCCGGCAGCCGGTGCGCACCCTCCGGGCCGCGCGCCGAGTCCGCCGGACCGGGGCCCTCCGCCACCGGCAGGCCCGGTCCGCATCGCGGACGCGTCCTTGTGCGCCGCCGGGAGCGCCGGTCAGGATGCGCGCATGGCGCCCGTACCCGTATCCCGCAGGCACACGGACGCGTCCTGCGCGCCGACGGCGGCCCGTCCGACCGGCCGCTCCTGTCGCGCCCGCCGCCGTACCGCCCGCCGCTGACGGGTCACGCACCCCGCCGCCCTTCCCGGCCCGCGCTCCTCCGCCGGAGGCCGGCGTCTCCCGTGCCGCCGCGCCCTTCCGCCTCCACCCGCTGTCCTTCACCCATGCGAGGTCCTAAATGTCCGAAAGCTCTTTGCTGCTGCACTGGTTCCTGCCGACCGGGGGCGACGGCCGCGACCCCGGCGGCGTCACCGCCGTCCAGGCCCGCTCCGAGGCCGCCACCCGGCGCCCCGCCGACATCGGCTACCTGACGCAGGTGGCCCGCGCCGCCGAGTACGCGGGGTTCGCGTCCCTGCTCACCCCGGTGGGGCTCGGCTGCGTCGATCCGTGGATCCTGACCTCGGCGCTGGCCCAGCACACCGACCGCATCGGCTTCCTGGTGGCCTTCCGCGCGGGCCTCGCGAGCCCCACCCTCCTCGCTCAACAGGCCGACGCCTTCCGCCGGTTCGCGGGCGGACGGCTGCGGCTCAACATCGTCACCGGCGGAGACCCGGCCGAGCAGCGGGCCTACGGAGACCACCTCGACCACGACGCCCGCTACGCCCGCACGGACGAACTGATGTCGGTGCTGCGGGACTTGCTGGACGGCAAGCGCGTCGACCACGAGGGCGCCCACCTGCGGATCGAGAACGCCCGGCTGACCGGGGCCGCGATCCGGCATCCGGTGCCGCTCTACTTCGGCGGCGCCTCCCCGGCGGCCGAGGACGTCGCCGTACGGCGTGCCGACGTCCAGTTGCTGTGGGGCGAGCCGCCCGCCGCGATCGCCGCCCGCATCGGCCGGCTGCGCGCCCGCAGGTCCTCGCTGCGCTTCGGTATCCGCCTGCACGTCATCAGCCGCGACACCGCCGACGAGGCGTGGGGCGAGGCCGCCCGCATCCTCGCCGGTCTCGACCCGGAGGCGGTGCGGGCGACCCAGGAGCGTTTCGCCCGGATGGACTCCACCGGGCAGGCGCGGATGACCGCGCTGCACGCGGGCTCGACCGACGCCGGGCGGCTGACGGTGTCACCCAACCTCTGGGCCGGGATCGGCCTGGTGCGCGAGGGCGCCGGCACCGCCCTGGTCGGCTCCCACGACGAGGTAGCGGCCCGGCTGGACGAGTACCGAAGGCTCGGCGCCGAGGAGTTCGTCCTGTCCGGCTACCCGCACCTGGAAGAGGCGTTCCGGGTGGGTGAGGAGGTCGCACCCCGGCTGAGGGCCCTCGCCGCGGAATGACCGCCGCGCCCCGCGCACCCGCCGTCCCCGCGCACCCCGCCGGCCGCCCCGCCCCGCGCACCCCACGCCCGCCCCGCTCACCGCCCGCCCCTGCCCGCGCGCCCCTCCCGGCCGGGCTCCGTCCCCGGTCCGGCCGGGCCGCAGCGCCTCCTCACCCGCAGAGTTCATACCGCCGTCACGCACGACCCTTGCCGCCCGCTCGTGGGGTCGCCGATGATCTGCCGCATGTCAGCAGACCTCCGCGCGGGCCACGAGCCGGTCCCGCGCCTGCCGCGCCGGGTGCGCATCGGATACGGGCTCGGTTCCCTGTGCACCGGCACCTTCGCCACCGTCCCCGGACTGATCCTGCTGTACTACCTCACCGACGTCCTGGCCGTGCCCGCGGCCGTCGCCGGCGCGGCGGTCTTCCTGCCGAAGGCGTGGGACGTGCTCATCAACCCGCTGGTCGGCGCGGCCTCCGACCGCAGCCGGCTGCGCGGCGGTCCGCGACGGCCGTTCCTGCTCCTCGGCGCCTGCACCCTTCCGCCGCTCTTCGCGCTGACCTTCGCCGCCCCGCCGCTGCGCGGTGCGGCCGCCGCCGGTTACGTCGCGGTGTTCTTCCTGCTGGCCGCCACCGCGTACGCGGTCTTCCAGGTGCCGTACGTGACGATGCCCGCCGAGATGACCGAGGACCCCGCCGAACGCGGCCGGATCCTGGGCTGGCGGGTGGGCTTCCTGGGCGTCGCGATCCTGCTCTCCGGTGCGCTGGCCCCGGCGATCGCGCACGCCGACGGCGACAGCCCGGCGAGCTACCGGGCCATGGGGATCGCGGTGGCGCTGCTGCTCGCCGCCGGAATGTTCGGCGCCTGGTTCACCACCCGCTGGGCCCCGTCCGTGGCCCGCAGCGAGGCCGAACCCTCGCTGCGGGAACAACTGGCCGTCGCCCGCTCCCACCGGCCCTTCCTCTTCCTGGCCGGCATGTGGACCCTGCAGGCGCTCGCCGTCGGCGTGATGCTCGCGGGCGTCCAGTACTTCGCCACGTACACCCTGGGCTCGTCCGGCGCGGTCACCCCGCTGTTCGCCTGTCTCATCGGCCCGCTCGTCCTCGTCATGCCGCTGTGGAACCGGCTGGCCCGCCGGCACGGGGTGAAGAGCGCCCAGTGGTGCGCGTCGCTGCTGTTCGTCGCCGGGGCCCTGCTCCTCGCCCTCACCCCGGCGGCCGGACCCGCCGTGGCCTATCCGGCCGTGGTGTTCGTCGGAGTGGCGTACGCGGGCCTCCAACTGCTGCCGCTCACCATGCTCGCCGACACCCTCGCCGCCGACCTCGCCCGGACCGGCAGGCGGCGGGCCGCGACCTTCACCGGGCTGTGGACCGCGGCGGAGACCCTGGCCTTCGCCCTCGGCGCGGGGGTGTTCGCCCTCGTCCTGTCCGTGACCGGCTTCCGGTCCTCCGACGCCGACCACCGGGTGGCCCAGCCCGCGTCCGCGCTGCACGGCATCGAGGCGGGGATGAGCGTGCTGCCCGCGCTGCTCGCCGCGTCCGCCCTGTGGCTCCTGCACCGCTACCGCGAGGCCCCCGTCGCCCCGGAGCCCGCCCCCGGGGAGCGGACCGCACCGCACGCCGCCCCCGTGCCCGCGCCCCGGAAACGGACCGCCGCCCGGCCCCCGTCCCGTTCCGCACCCGCACAGCCCCGTTCCGCACCCGCGCAGGAAGAGACCGACCGTGCCGACTGAACCCGCCCGACCGCTGCCCGCCGGGCGCCCCGCCGACGAGGTGCTCGCCGAACTGCGCGGGCTGCGCGCCGCCGACGCCCCCACCCGCGGCGGACGCACCTTCGCCTACGTCTACGACGCCGGACTGGAGGGCCTCGACGAGCTGGCCGCCGCCGCGTACACGGCGTACGCCACCGTCAACGGCCTCGACCCCACGGTCTTCCCCAGCGTCGCGCGGCTGGAGAACGACCTGGTGCGGGCGGTGGCCGCGCTGCTCGGCGCGCCCGGCGCGCAGGGCACCTTCACCAGCGGCGGCACGGAGAGCATCATGCTCGCCGTGAAGGCCGCCCGCGACCACGCGCGGGCGGAGCGCGGCGTCACCGCCCCGCAGGTGGTCCTGCCCTCCACCGCCCACGCGGCCTTCCACAAGGCGGCCCACTACCTCGGCCTGGAGACCGTCGTGGTCCCGGTCGACCCGGCCACGTTCCGCGCCGACGCCCAGGCCGTCGGGGCGGCGATCGGCGACCGCACCGCCCTGGTGGTCGCCTCCGCCCCCTCGTACGCGCACGGGGTGATCGACCCCGTCGCCGAGATCGCCGGCGCGGCCGCCCGGCGGGGCGTGCTGTGCCACGTCGACGCCTGCATCGGCGGCTGGCTGCTGCCGTACCTGCGGCGCACCGGCCGTCCCGTGCCGCCCTTCGACCTGTCGGTCCCCGGTGTCACCTCGCTCTCCGTCGACCTGCACAAGTACGCGTACGCGGACAAGGGCGCCTCCGTGGTGCTGTACCGGGACGCCGGGCTGCGCCGCCACCAGTACTTCGCCCACGCCGGCTGGCCCGGCTACCCGGTGGTCAACCCGACCGTCCAGGGCACCAAGTCGGGCGGGCTGCTCGCCCAGGCGTGGGCGGTGCTCCAGCACGTGGGCGACGACGGCTACACCGCCCTGGCCGCACGGGTCGGGGAGGCGTCCGACCGGCTGCTGGCGGGTCTGCGCTCCGCCGACGGCGTGCGGGTGCTCGGTGAACCGGCCGCCGGACTCGTCGCGTTCACCGTCACCGGCGCCGCCGGGCACGACGCCACCGCCGGGCGAGGCCGTCCCGACCTGAGCCTGCTTCTCCACCTCGCCGACGAGATGCGCGGGCGCGGCTGGTACCTCCAGCCCCAGCTCTCCTTCGACGGTCTGCCGCCCAATCTGCACCTGACGCTGACCCCCGCCACCGTCGGACGGGTCGACGCCTTGCTGAAGGACCTCGCCGAAGCGCTGTCGGCGGCCCGCGCGCTGCCACCGGTCACCGTCGATCCGGCGGTCCTCGCACTGGCCGGCGGCCTCGATCCGGCGACGCTCGGCCCGGACGAGGTGGCGGCAGTCCTGGCCTTCGCCGGCCTCGACGGCGACGCCGGGCTGCCGGCCCGCACGGCGCCCGTCCTGGTGCTGCTCGACGCCCTGCCGCAGCCCCTCAAGGAGCGGCTCCTCACCGAGTTCGTCGGATCGGTCTTCCGCATCTGACAGCCGCCTGACGGCCCGTCACATCCCTTGTGAGGCATCGGAGTCGGGGCGAATCCGGACGAACGGCGAGACCTTCCGTGAAGACCGCGTTGCAGTCGTGCGGACAGCCCGCCGCAAGTCTCCCGCGGACGGCGGGCGCGGGGCTACTGTTCCCGCGCCCGGTTCCGTGATCCTCCCGACCCGTCGCCCCGCACGCCGGCGACGCCTCTGCCGAAGGGCCCGCACCCATGAGATCCGCTCCGCTCGCCCCGCCACCGCGCCGCCGAGCCCGGTTGCGCGCCGCGTTCCTCGCCGTGGTCGCCGCCTCCGCGCTGCTGGTGCCGCTCGGCGTCGCCGCCCCCGCCGTCGCCGCCCCGGGCGTCGACCCCGTCCCGGCGGCCGGCGACCCCTGCCTCGGTCAGTGCCAGGACATCCTCCCGGCCGGCCAGAACGGCCACGCCACCCTCGCCGGAATCCTGCTGCACCGCACCATCGGCACCCGCCCCAAGCACTCCGCGGACCAGATCGAGCCCTACGACAACCTGCTGCACGACTACTCCGGCCTGACCGACGACCAGCTCGCCGCCTACTTCAACGACGCGTCGCTCGGGGTGCCCGCCGGTCAGGTGGAGAGCACCCAGTCCCCGCGGGCCGACGTCACCATCACCCGCGACAAGGCCACCGGCACCCCGCACATCAAGGGAACCACCCGGGCCGGCACCGAGTTCGGCGCCGGCTACGCGGCCGGCGAGGACAAGCTGTGGCTGATGGACGTGCTGCGTCACGTCGGACGCGGCGAACTGTCGTCCTTCGCGGGCGGCGCGGCCGGCAACCGCGCCCTCGAACAGAGCCTGTGGGCGGTGGCGCCGTACACCGAGAGCGACCTCACCCGGCAACTCGAACGCGTCCGCGACTCCGGCGCCAAGGGCGCGCAGGCGTTTCAGGACATCCAGAACTACGTCGCCGGCATCAACGCCTGGATCGACGACACCGTCGCCGCCGACTCCTATCCCGGTGAGTACCAGTTGACCGGCCAGGGGTCCTCGATCAAGGACTTCACCCCCAACGACGTGGTGGCGATCGCCTCGGTGGTCGGTGCCATCTTCGGCGGGGGCGGCGGCGGAGAGGTCGAGAACGCCCTCGCCGAGCTGGAGTTCCAGCAGCGCTACGGCGTCACCGCCGGCAAGGCCGCGTACACCGCCTGGCGGGCGCAGAACGACACCGAGGCGGTGACCACCCAGCACACCGGCGCCTTCCCGTACGCCACCACCCCGGCCGCCCCCACCGGCGTCGCCGTACCCGACCGGGGGAGCGTCGGGGCGTTCGACCACTCCCGCAACGGCACCGGCACGGGCGCCGACCCGGCCGCCGCGGCGAAGACCGGCCAGGCCGAGGGCGTACTGCCCGGCGACCTGATCACGGCGAAGAAGGGCATGTCCAACGCCCTCGTGGTGTCCGGCGAACACACCGCCTCCGGACACCCCGTCGCCGTCTACGGACCGCAGACCGGCTACTACGCACCGCAGTTGCTGATGATCCAGGAACTGGACGGCCCCGGCCTGCGCTCCCGCGGCGCGTCCTTCCCCGGCCTGAGCTTCTACGTGGAGATCGGCCGCGGCCTCGACTACTCCTGGAGCGCCACCTCCGCCAACCAGGACATCACCGACACGTTCGCCGTGGAACTCTGCGAGCCCTCCGGAGCCGCGCCCACCACGGGCTCCCTCCACTACCTGCTGCGCGGGGTCTGCACCCCCTTCGAGACGCTCACCAAGCACAACAGCTGGTCCGCCACCACCGCCGACGCCACCGCGACCGGCGCCTACGACCTGGTGACCCGGCGCAGCGCCTACGGGCTGGTCAGCCACACCGGCACGGTGGCCGGCAAACCGGTCGCCTTCACCGCGCTGCGCTCCACCTACCACCACGACATCGACTCGGTCATCGGCTTCCAGCAGTTCAACGACCCCGCCGAGATCACCTCGGCCCAGACCTTCCAGCAGGCGGCCCGCAACGTCGGCTACACCTTCAACTGGTTCTACGCCGACGCCGACCACACCGCTTACTACAACTCCGGCACCAACCCCGTACGGGCCGACGGCACCGACCCCGACCGGCCGATCCTGGCGGAGCGGGCGCGCGAGTGGAAGGACTGGGACCCGGCGGCCAATACCTCGGCCGTCACCGCTCCGGCCGCCCACCCGCAGTCGGTCGACCAGGACTACTACATCAGCTGGAACAACAAGCAGGCCGACGGTTTCGCCTCGGGGTGGGGCAACGGCTCGGTGCACCGCGCCGACCTCCTGGACACCCGCGTCTCGGCCCTCGTCGACGCCGGCGGGGTCACCCGCACCCAGCTCGTGAAGGCCATGGAGGACGCCGCCACCGTCGACCTGCGCGCCGAAGAGGTGCTGCCCACCGTCCTCGACGTCGTCGCCACCGCACCGGTCACGGACCCCGCGCAGGCGGCCGCCGTCGCGAAGCTGCGCGCCTGGCAGCAGGCCGGCTCGCACCGCAGGGAGACCGCCAAGGGCTCCGGCGTCTACGCCGACGCCGACGCCGTGCGGATCCTGGACGCCTGGTGGCCCCTGCTGGTCGAAGGCACGTTCAAGTCCACCCTCGGCGAAGGCCTCTACCGCGCCCTCACCACCGTCGCCCCCATCAACGAGTCCCCGTCCGGCGGCCAGAACGGCACCGGCGGCGCGGCCTCCGGCATCGCCGCCGGCGAGGCGCACAAGGGTTCCGCCTTCCAGCACGGCTGGTGGTCGTACGTCGACAAGGACCTGCGGTCCGTGCTCGGCAGGGCGGTCGGCAGCCCGCTCGACCGGCCGTACTGCGGCGGGGGATCGGTTGCCGCCTGCCGCCGGACGCTGCTCTCCACCCTGGCCACCGCGGCGGCCACCCCCGCGGCCACGGTCTACCCGGGCGACGCCCAGTGCGACCCCGGCGCCCAGGTGTGCGCCGACTCGATCGTCCACCGGGCGATGGGCGGCATCACCGTGCCCCGCATCGCCTGGCAGAACCGGCCGACCTACCAGCAGGTGGTGGAGTTCCCGGCGCGACGCGGCGACAGCCTGGCGAACCTCGCCGTCGGCGCGTCCGCGACCGCCTCCGACCACCAGGACGCGGTCGTCGTCTCCTACCCGCCGAAGAAGGCCGTCGACCAGGACCCGTCCACCCGATGGGCCAGCAAGACGGTCGCCACCGCGTGGATCACCGTCGACCTCGGCGCCGTCCGCCAGGTCGGCCGGACCACCCTCGACTGGGCGGACCAGTACGCCCGCGCCTATCGGATCGAGGTCTCCACGGACAACGCGGCCTGGCGCACCGTGCACACCACCACCGCGGGCCGGGGCGGCGTGGAGAACCGCGCCTTCACTCCCACCGAGGCCCGCTACGTCCGGATCCAGTGCCTCGAACGCGCCACCGACAACCGCTACTCGATCGACGAGATAGGCGTCCACGGCCGCTGACTCACGGGCCGTCACCGGGCGCCGCCCCCGCGCACCACGGGGGCGGCGCCCGCGCACGGCTTAGCCCGTTCGCCGTCCGTGCCCGATCGCTCCTGCGGTACCGGCCCCGAAGAGGGTGACCTGCGCAAACGGAGGCCGGGGGCGGCGGTCCGGGACCCGGCAGGGTGACACCACCGGCGCTTCCTCCTGTTGCGGCGCTGACGGACTGTCGGTTGCCTCGGACGCGGAGCACAGCAGAGGCGCCGCGCAGTCCGGCCGGCCCCTGCTCCCCCGGAGGATCAAGGATCATCATGTGCGACACTCGCATCGGTGTGGGCATCTGTCTGGCCGCAGGGGCGCTCGCCCTCGCCGCCCCGGCCGCCGCGGCGGCCGACCCCACCGGTGACCAGACCCTACGGATCAGCCCCGCGAACGCCGCGCCCGGCACGCGGATCACCGTCACCACCCGGGCATGCGGCAAGGAGACCTACGGCAAGGGCACCTCCGAGGCCGCGGGCGCCTTCCATCTCCTGGAGGGCGACAGCGCCGGCGAACTCGTCGGCACGTTCGACCTCCCGGAGGACACCGGACGCAGCAGCGACACCGTCACCGTGAAGTGCCCGCCGCGGAACAAGTTCACCGACACCTACCGGATCGCCGACGGCCCCCGCGGCGGCGTGGACGCCGGATTCGGCGCCCCCACCGACCACAGCACCCAGCTCGCCGTCGGCAGCGTGCTGCTCGCCGGCGCGGCCGCCGGGGGAGTGGTCCGGCTCCGCCGCCGGCCCGCGGACCGCGGCTGACCCCACGTCACGCCCCGTGCGCTCCGGACCCCGGCGGGGTCCGGAGCGCACGGCTTCCCGTCCCCACGCCGCGAAGCGGAGACCCACCCGATGGAAACCGGTCGCAGCCCCCAGCCGCCGTCCCCGCCGTCGTCCCAGCCGTTCCCGACGGCCAAACACCTCCTCTGGACCGTCGTGGCGGGCACCGTGCTCGTCGTCGGCGGCCTGCGCGACGCCGACCCGCCGCAGCCACCGCCCGCCCCGGCCGCCGCCCCCGCGCCGGTGACCGCGGACCGGGCGCCGGCCCCGGCCCTCGCCGCGCACGTCCCGGCGCGGGCCCCGCACTACCTGTTCGCGGACCGTCCCGACCCCGGGCCGCCGGCCCTGGTGCGCCGTCTCACCGCGCCTTTGGCGCTCCTGCCCCGGAGGCCGTTCCGCCCGACGCCGCTGCGGCCCCCGCCCGCGAGTCCCCCGCCGACGGCCCGTCCTTCGGAACCCGCCCCGCCCGCCGCCGCCCGCGACACCGCCGCGGCACGTTCCGGCGTACCGCCCCTGGCCCCCTCGGAGCCCCTCCGGCTGCGGATCCCCGGTCTCCAGGTGGACTCGCCGCTGGTGAAGCTGTCGCTCGACGCGAAGGGCGCCCTGGAGACCCCGCCCGACAACAACCCCGTCCTCAGCGGCTGGTACGCGGACGGCACGGTACCGGGCTCCGTGGGCACCGCCGTCACGACCGGACACGTCGACACCCGGCTCGGCCCCGGCGTCTTCTACGGGCTCGGAGCCCTGCGAAGGGGCGCCACCGTCGAGATCGTCCGCGCCGACCGCAGCGTCGCCGTGTTCACCGTCTACGCCGTCGAGGCGTACGACAAGAAGACCTTCCCGGACGAGAAGGTCTACGGGCCGTCGGACCGGCCGGAGCTGCGGGTCATCACCTGCGGCGGCACGTACAGCGAGAAGTCCGGCTACCCGGACAACGTCGTGGTCTTCGCGGCTCTCACCGGCTCGCGCTGACCCGCCCCGCACGACTCCGGCCGGCCGCTCCGGAGGGAGCGGCCGGCCGGAGCCGTCACGTCAGGCGCGGTGCAGCAGGGCCGTCATGACCTCGTGCAGCACGGCCTCCGGGTCGTCCACCGCGTCCTCGCAACGCCAGGCCACGAACCCGTCGGGGCGCACCAGCACCGCACCCCCTGCGGAGGTGCCGTGGGCGGCCGCCCAGTCGGCGCCGTCCGCCGGCTCCAGGTCCGCCTCCGGGCCGGAGCCGATCCCGAAGGCGTCCAGCCGCACCGACAGCCGCTCCGCCACCCGTGCCGCCGCCGCGCGCCACTGCGGCCGTCCCGCGTCCGCGAGCAGCACGAAGGCCCGCTCGTAGAGGTCCAGGGTCGACACCCGGGCGCCGTCCCGGACGACCCACAGGTGCGGCGCCCGGGTGCCGGGCATCCCCGTCAGGTCCATGCCCTCGGGCACGACCGGAAGCTCCGGATCGGCGCCCACGACGGCCCCCCGCACGTAGCGGTAGCCGAGCACCACCGGCAGCATGCCCCCCTTGCGGCCGCCGCCCGGCCCGGCCGGTGCCGCGAACCCCGGGTGGCTGTGCTCCGCCGAGCGCGCCGACGCCCGCGCGCCGGTGGCCCGCGCCACCGGCAGCCGCTCCGCCTCGTACGTCTCCAGCAGCCCCGGACCCGCGGCCCCGTCGATCACGGCCGCGAGCTTCCACGCCAGGTTGTGCGCGTCCTGGATGCCGGTGTTGGAGCCGAACGCCCCGGTGGGGGACATCTCGTGGGCCGAGTCGCCCGCGAGGAACACCCGGCCGGACCCGTACCGCTCGGCGACCCGTTCGGCCGCGTGCCACGGGGCCTTTCCGGTGATCTCCACATCGAGGCCGGGTGCGCCGACCGCCCGGCGGATGTGCTCCGCGCACCGCTCGTCGGTGAAGTCCTCCATCGTCTCGCCCCGCTCGGGCTGCCACGGCGCGTGGAAGACCCAGCTCTCCTCGTTGTCGACCGGCAGCAGCGCCCCGTCCGCATCCGGCTTCGTCAGGTAGCAGACGATGAAGCGCCGGTCGCCCACCACCGGGGCGAGCCCGCGCGAGCGGAAGGTGATGCTCACGTTGTGGAAGAGGTCGCCGGCCCCCGACTGCCCGATGCGCAGTTGCTCCCGGATCGGGCTGCGGGGCCCGTCGGCGGCGATCAGGTAGTCCGCGCGCACCGTCGTGTGCTCCCCGGTCTCCCGGTCCTTCAGGACGGCGGTGACCCCGTCCGGGTCCTGCTCGAAGGTGAGCAGTTCGGTCGAGAACCGCAGGTCGCCGCCGAGCGAGCGGGCGCGCTCCACCAGCACCGGCTCCAGGTCGTTCTGGCTGCACAGGCACCACCCGCTCGGGCTGAACCGGGCCAGCCCGCCACCCGGATCGATCTCCTTGAACAGCCATTCCTGGTCGTCGCCGGTGAGGGAACCGGCCTGCAGGATTCCGTGGTTGCCGGCCAGGACGGAGGCGGCGTCACGGATCGCGGCCTCCGCGCCCGCGGTGCGGAACAGCTCCATGGTGCGGACGTTGTTGCCGCGCCCGCGCGGGTGGGTCGAGGTGCCGCGGTGCTTCTCCACCAACAGGTGGTCCACGCCGAGCCGGCTCAGGAAGAGGGAGGCGGACAGGCCCACCAGGGAGCCGCCCACGATGAGGACCGGTACACGGTGGTCGACGTTTTCGTTCATCAGTTGCTCCAGCTCGGACGCAGGGGGACGCAGTGTCCATGCCCTGGCGGAGACGGTTCGGCGGGGCTCGCACCGCCTCCTCACCTGAACGGTTCATAAATCTGGCGCACCCCGCACCAGCGGCCCACGATCGGACGCGGGAGCGGTGTGCGCGACGACGGGGCGGCACGTCCCGCGACGCCGGGCACGGACCCGCGCGGCTTCCACCGAACTTGTACGGATGACGGGCGGACGCGCGACGTACGACCGCATCCCCTCGAAGGAGAGCACACGATGACAACCCTCTCGGAACGGGTATCCCAGTCCGCCTTCGACGGTTCGAGGCTCCGCGTCATACTGCTTCTGGACCTGTACGACGGAGCTCAGAACGAGTTCCTCGAGGCGTACGAGCACATGCGCAACCAGGTGGCCTCGACGCCCGGACACATCAGCGACCAGCTCTGCCAGTCCATCGAGAACCCCTCGCAGTGGCTCATCACCAGCGAGTGGGAGAGCGCGCCGCCCTTCCTCGCCTGGGTCAACAGCGAGGAGCACGTGGCGACGGTGCAGCCGCTGCACAACTGCGTACGCGACACGCGCTCGCTCCGCTTCAGCGTGCTGCGCGAGACCGGCGTCGGCTTCGAGAACCCTCCCGAGGCGGCCCGCGGCCGTCTCCAGGCCGCCCCGCGCCTGGGCGACGGGATCGTCCGCCACGCGCTGACCTTCACGGTGAAGCCCGGCACGGAGGAGATGGTCGCGAAGATCCTCGCCGACTACGACTCCCCGCAGGCCCGCGTGGACGAGAACACCCGGCTGCGCCGTACCTCGCTCTTCATGCACGGCAACCGCGTCGTGCGGGCGGTGGAGATCGAGGGCGACCTGATGGCCGCCCTCCGGCACGTCTCCCGCCAGCCCGAGGTCAGGGCCGTCGAGGAGGCGATCAACCCGTACCTGGAGCAGGACCGCGACCTCAGCGACCCGGACTCCGCCCGCATGTTCTTCACCCGTGCGGCGCTGCCGACCGTCCACCACGTGACGGCCGGCCGCCACGCCGCCGCGGACGTCCAGCGGCACGCGCTGTTCTACCAGGCCAAGGAGGGCTGCGGGATGGCGCTGGCCCAGCTCCTGGCCGGCCAGGACGAGGAGGCCGCCGAGGACGCGGCGAGCCCCGTCGAGAGCAGCACCATCTTCTCGCGCGACGACGTCGTGGTGCGGCTCCTCGAAGTCAACGGCCCGCTCGACGCGCACCCCGCGCAGGCGATCGGCATCGGCGACGACCGCAAGGCGGCCGTCCTCGACCGGCTGCTGGAGAGCGGTCCGAGCGGCCTGCCGACGAACGACCGGGAGGCCGCGCGCTTCCTGGCGCGGGCCGAGATGGACCTGATCACCGACCGTCGGTCCACCGAGTCCTGACGCGTCAACGGCGGTGCGGGGACGATCCCCGCACCGCCGCATCACCGCACAACGTGCCTGGAGGAGAGCAAATGACCACCCATCGGCCTCGCATCGTGGACCTCAGCGAGACGCAGCCCAACCGCAGGCGCGGCGGTGACCTGCGCGCCCTGCTCACCCCGACGGCGGTGGGTGCCACCAGCGGCTTCATGGGGCTGGCCCTCATCGAACCCGGCGACCGCATCGGCGAGCACTACCACCCGTACTCCGAGGAGTTCGTGTACGTGGTGGACGGGCTCCTCGAAGTGGACCTGGACGACGAGACCTTCTCGATGCGGCCCGACCAGGGGCTGCTGATCCCGCTGAACGTCCGCCACCGCTTCCGCAACGTGGGCGACGTCCAGGCGCGGATGGTGTTCCACCTCGGCCCGCTGGCCCCGCGCCCCGAGCTCGGCCACGTCGACACCGAGGTCACCGAGGCCCCCGGGACGGCCGACCGCGGGGCGCCGCCAGAACGAACGGCGGCCGCGTCGTGACCCGCCGGGTGGCGGTCACCGGGGTCGGCGTCGTCGCCCCCGGCGGCATCGGCGCCCCGGCGTTCTGGGACCTGCTCGCCAACGGCCGCACGGCGACCCGCGGCATCACGCTGTTCGACCCGACGCCGTTCCGCTCGCGGATCGCGGCCGAGTGCGACTTCGACCCGGTGGCGCACGGCCTGGACGCCGAGCTGATCGCCCGCTCGGACCGGTACGTGCAGTTCGCACTGGTCGCCGCCCGGGAGGCGCTCGGCGACGCCGGTCTCGACCTGGAACGCGAGGACCCCTGGCGGATCGGGGTCTCGCTCGGCACCGCGGTCGGCGGCACCACTCGGCTCGAACACGACTACGTCGCGGTCAGCGCCGGCGGCAAGCGGTGGGACGTCGACCACCGGTCGGCCGGCGCCCACCTGGAGCGGGCGTTCGCGCCGAGCACCCTGGCCTCCGCGGTCGCGGAGGAGGTCGGCGCGCACGGACCCGTGCAGACGGTCTCCACCGGATGCACCTCGGGCCTCGACGCCATCGGCTACGCCTTCCACTCCGTGGAGGAGGGCCGCGTCGACATCTGCGTCGCCGGCGCCTCCGACACCCCGATCACCCCGATCACGGTGGCCTGCTTCGACGCGATCAAGGCGACCTCGCCGAACAACGACGACCCGGAGCACGCCTCCCGGCCGTTCGACGCGCGGCGCGACGGGTTCGTGATGGGCGAGGGCGGGGCCGTCCTCATCCTGGAGGAACTGGAGCACGCCCGGGCCCGCGGGGCGACCGTCTACTGCGAGATCTCGGGCTACGCCACCTTCGGCAACGCCTACCACATGACCGGGCTGACCAGTGAGGGGCTGGAGATGGCCGAGGCCATCAACACCGCCCTCGCGCACGCCCGGCTCGACGGCTCGCAGGTCGACTACGTCAACGCGCACGGCTCGGGCACCAAGCAGAACGACCGGCACGAGACCGCCGCGGTGAAGCGGGCCCTGGGCGCACACGCGTACGAGGTGCCGATGAGTTCGATCAAATCCATGGTCGGGCACTCCCTCGGCGCGATCGGCGCGATCGAGATCGCCGCGTGCGTGCTGGCCCTCAAGCACCAGACGGTGCCTCCGACGGCCAACTACGACACGCCGGACCCCGAGTGCGACCTGGACTACGTGCCGCGCACCGCACGGCCGGTCAAGCTGCGCAGCGTGCTCTCGGTCGGCAGCGGGTTCGGCGGCTTCCAGTCCGCCGTGGCCATGACCAGATCCGGCGGGAGGACCTCATGAACGCACCGGCAACTCCGGCGGGCCGCCGCTCCGTCATCACCGGGATCGGCGTCGTCGCCCCCAACGGCACCGGCGCCGGAGCCTTCTGGAAGCAGACCCAGGAAGGCGTCAGCGTCCTGGACCGGGTCACCCGCGACGGGTGCGAGGACCTCCCGCTCAAGATCGCGGGGGAGGTCCGGGACTTCGACCCGGTGGCGTTCATCGAGGAGCGCTACCTCGTCCAGACCGACCGCTTCACCCACTACGCGATGGCGGCCGCCGACCTCGCCCTGGACGATGCCCGGCTCGGCCGCGCCGACTACCAGGACACCCCGTTCAAGGTCGGCGTCGTCACCGCGGCCGGGTCGGGCGGCGGCGAGTTCGGCCAGCGCGAGCTGCAGCGCCTGTGGGGGCAGGGCCCCCGCTACGTCGGCCCGTACCAGTCGATCGCCTGGTTCTACGCGGCCAGCACCGGGCAGATCTCGATCCGGGGCGGCTTCAAGGGGCCCTGCGCGGTGGTGGCCAGCGACGAGGCCGGCGGACTGGACGCGCTCATGCACGCCGCGCGCTCCGTCGGCCGCGGCACCGACGCCGTGGTGGTCGGCGCGGCCGAGGCCCCGCTCGCGCCGTACTCGGTCGTCTGCCAGCTCGGCTACGCCGACCTCAGCCTCAGCGACGAGCCGACCCGCGCTTACCGGCCGTTCACCGCGGACGCCTGCGGGTTCGTGCCGGCCGAGGGCGGCGGCATGCTGGTCGTCGAGGAGGAGACGGCGGCCCGCGCACGCGGCGCCAGGGTCCGCGCCGAACTGGCCGGCCACGCCGCCACCTTCACCGGCGCCTCCCGCTGGGAGGAGTCCCGCGCGGGACTGGCCCGGGCGGTCGAAGGGGCGCTGCGCGAGGCCGGCTGCGCACCGGAGGAGATCGACGTGGTCTTCGCCGACGGTCTCGGCGTGCCCGCCGCGGACCGCGCCGAGGCGCTGGCCCTCACCGACGCGCTCGGCGCGCACGGACGGCGGGTGCCGGTCACGGTCCCCAAGACCGGCACCGGCCGCGCCTACTGCGGCGCACCCGTGCTGGACACCGCGGCCGCGGTCCTCGCCATGGAGCACGGCCTGATCCCGCCCACGCCGAACGTCTTTGACGTGTGCCACGACCTCGACGTGGTCACCGGGCGGGCGCGCCCCGCCGAACTGCGCACCGCGCTCGTGCTGAGCCGCGGGCTGATGGGCTCCAACTCGGCCCTGGTGCTGCGCCGCCCCACCGACACCCCGCTGTGAGAAGGAGAGACCCCATGTCCGCTCAGCTGACGTACGAAGAACTGGCCGCGCTGATGAAGAACGGCGCCGGCCTCACCGTCGACCCGGTGCGGATGGAGAGCAGTCCCGACACCGGCTTCGACGAGTACGGGCTGGACTCGCTCGGCCTGCTCGGCATCGTGGCCGCGCTGGAGAACCGGTACGGCCACGGGCTGCCCGCCGACGCCGACCGCTGCAAGACCCCCCGCGAGTTCCTCGACCTCGTGAACACCACCCTCGTGACAGGAGCCTGACGTGTCCGGACAGACCGAGAACGAGATCACCATCGCCGCACCCCTGGACCTGGTCTGGGACATGACGAACGATCTCGAGAACTGGCCGCAGCTGTTCAGCGAGTACGCGTCCGTCGAGGTGCTGGCACGGGAGGGACACACGACCACCTTCCGCCTCACCATGCACCCCGACGAGAACGGCACGGTCTGGAGCTGGGTCTCGGAGCGCACCACGGACCGCGAGGGCCGCAACGTGCGCGCCCGCCGCGTCGAGACCGGCCCCTTCCAGCACATGGACATCCGCTGGGAGTACGAGGAGGTGCCGGGCGGCACCCGCATGGTGTGGCGCCAGGACTTCGCGATGCGACCGGACGCCCCGGTCGACGACGCGTGGATGACCGACAACATCAACCGGAACTCCCGCGTCCAGATGGAGCTGATCCGCGACAAGATCGAGCAGCGCGACCGGGAGCGCTCCGCTTCCGTCCCCGCCCACTGATGCCCCGAAAGGCAGCCCGATGCATCACGCACTGATTGTCGCCCGGATGGCGCCGGACTCCGCCCCGGACATCGCGGACCTGTTCGCGGCCTCCGACGAGACCGAACTGCCGCACCTCGTCGGCGTCAAGCGGCGCACGCTGTTCCAGTTCGGCGACGTCTACCTGCACCTGATCGAGTCCGACCGCCCGCCGGGGCCGGAGATCGCCAAGGCGATGGAGCACCCCGAGTTCAAGGCCATCAGCGACAGGCTCACCTCCTTCGTGAGCCCCTACGACCCGCAGACCTGGCGCGGCCCGAAGGACGCGATGGCGCAGCAGTTCTACCGGTGGCAGCGCGACGGATCCGTCTGACGCACCCACGACGACCGCCCCGGGCCCGGCACCTGAGTGCCGGGCCCGGGGCGGTCCGCCGTGCGGGGCCGGTTACGGCACCGTGCACTCGAAGGCGTGCAGGTAGGCGTTGACGGGGTGGACCTCACCGACCAGCAGGCCGGCGTCGGAGATCCGGGTGACCAGGCTCTCCCGGGTGTGCTTGGCGCCGCCGACGTTGAGCAGCAGCAGCAGGTCCATCGCGGTCGTGAACCGCATCGACGGGGTGTCGTCGACCAGGTTCTCGATGACCACCACACGTGCGCCGGGGCGGGCGGCGGCGACCACGTTGGCGAGGGTCCTGCGGGTGCTCTCGTCGTCCCATTCCAGGATGTTCTTGATGACGTAGAGGTCCGCCTGGAACGGGATGTCCTCGCGGCAGTCCCCCGGCACGATCCGCACCCGGTCGGCGAGCGCGCCGCCGTCCCGGAGCCGCTCGTCCGCGCGCGCCACCACGCCCGGCAGGTCCAGCAGGGTGCCCCGGACCGACGGGTGCTTCTCCAGCAGGCTCGCCAGGACGTGGCCCTGACCGCCGCCGATGTCGGCGACCGAGGACACCCCGGTGAGGTCGAGGAGTTCGGCGACGTCCCGCGCCGACTGGACGCTCGACGTGGTCATCGCCCGGTTGAACACCTGGGCGGACTCGCCGGCGTCCTCGTGGAGGTAGTCGAAGAAACCCTTGCCGAAGCGCTCGGGGAAGACGGTCGCGCCGGAGCGCACCGCGTCGTCGAGCCGCGGCCAGACCTCCCAGGTCCAGGGCTCGGTGACCCACAGGCAGATGTAGCGCAGGCTGTGCGGGTCGTCCTCGCGCAGCAGCCGGGACGTCTCGGTGTGGACGAACCTGCCGTCCTCCGTCTCGCTGAACACGCCGTAGCACGCGAGCGCCCGCAGCAGCCGTCGCAGCGGCGCGGGCTCGGCGTCCACGACCAGGGCGAGTTCCGCGGCCGAGGCGGGGGCGTCGCCCAGGGCGTCCGCGACGCCGAGCCGGGCCGCCGCGCGCACGGCCGCGGCGCAGGCCGCACCGAACGCGAGCTCCCGCAGCCGCATCGACGGCGGCGGGGTGTGCGTGCCGGCCGGGGGCCGGCCGGCGGTCAGGGGGGTGGTCTCGGGGGTGGGGCTCACGGTGGTCATGCCGTCTCGTTTCTCCTGGTGCGGCGGCGGCCGGTCATCCGGCGCACAGGCCGGTCGGGACGGACGTCCCGCACGTGTTGCTGACGAAGGTGTTGCCGGTGCCGGAGGCGTCGCCGTTCGCGAGGTCGGCCGGCTGGTTGCCGCTCAGCAGGTTGTCGCTGACGGTGTTGTCGGTGTTCAGCGCGCCCACGAAGCTCTTGAGCAGCACCACGCCGCCGGAGAACGCGGTGGCGCCGGCGTTGTCACTGATCTCGTTGGACCGCACGACCGTGCGCTCGCTGCCGGTGAGGACGATGCCGGAGCCCTGGATCGCCGACAGGCGCGGAGTCGCCGGACAGAGCTTGTTGTTCCTCAGGATCCGGTTGCCGCTGATGGTGATCTCCCCGGCGGCGGGCTTGGACTCGTCGCCCACGACGAAGACGCCGCTGCAGTTGCCGGTGAGGGTGTTGCCGTCGATCACGAGGTTCCTGACGCGGCGGGCGGTGACCCCGATGCGGTTGCCGCTCACCGTGTTGTCCTCGACGACGGTGCCGCCGGTGTCGGTGGCCCCGCCCTCCTCGCTGACCGAGTTGGCGACGAAGATCCCGGCGTCGCCGTTGCCGGTGGCGGTGTTGCGGCCGAAGCGGGCGCGGGTGGAACGCTCCTGGGCGATGCCCCAGACGCCGTTGTCCTCGGCGGTGACCCGGCGGACGGACAGCCGGTCGGTCCAGGACGACCAGACGCCGTTCTTCGTGAAGCCGGCGACGGTCAGCGAGTGGATCCGGACGCCGTCGACGGTGCGGCCCTTCGTCCCGACGACGCAGACGCCGTTCCCGGCGGCGGCGCAGGCGTTGGCGGCCCGCGGTCCCTTGGCGGCCGTGGCGCCCGCGGCCGGCTTGGCGGGAGCGGGCGGCGCGATCACCGTACGGCCCTCGATCCCGCGCAGCGTCAGGCCGGGCGTGGTGATGTGGACGCTCTCGCGGTACGTGCCCGGCAGGACGACGACGGTGTCACCGGTCTCCGCGGCGTCCACCGCGGCCTGGATCGACTCGCCGGGGTGGACCACGAGGTCACGGTGCGCGGACGCGGCGGTGGGGACGGCCGAGAGGCCGAGGACGCCTGCTGTGGCGACGGTGAGGGCCGCCAGGCCGGTGAGGTGTTTTGTTCTCATGAGCCGAAGCTATGGGCGATCAACCGGCGATGCCACACAGGGTGACCATGTGGATACGAGCCGTGCCTGAATGGGTGAGGAAAGGAGTGCCCCGCCCGTGCGGCCACCGTCGGGCCGTCCCCGGCCGGCAGCGGAGGCGGCAGTTCCGGCGCCGCACCTTCCGACGGCACCCGCGAAGGTCGTGATCTGCGGGCATTGCGCGGCGGGTCGGCCCCGCGTAGCGTTCACGAAGGCCGTCGGCCGCCGTCGCCGGGACCGTGCGGCGGCCCGCCGGACCCCGCACACGCGGGCGTCGTACGGCCGGGCGGGACCCGACCGGGTTCCGCGGCGCGGGCCCCACGGGGACCGCCGGAGAGGGGTGGGTGACGGTGGTGACGGTGCGCACGCGCCCGCCCGTCAGGGCCCTCGTCCCGCGACGCCGCGTCCATCTGTACACGCGCCCCCACATCGATCTGCAACGCGTCGCCGGCGCACTCTGTCGTTCCTGACCCGTACCCCTGCCGCCGTCCCTCCGGGCGAGGGGCGGTGATCACCCACGGTCCGATCAGGAAGGCACCCCCGTGTCCTCGTCAGCTTCCGCCCCGCACCACCCGCTCCACCTGGCCGTCGCCCTCGACGGCGCCGGCTGGCATCCCGCCGCATGGCGCGAGCCCGGCGCCCGCCCCGGCGACCTGCTCACCGCCGGCTACTGGGCCGACCTCGTCGCCGAGGCGGAGCGCGGCCTGCTCGACTTCGTGACGATCGAGGACGCCCTCGGACTCCAGTCCTCCCGCTTCGCCGAACCGGACGACCGCACCGACCAGGTGCGCGGCCGGCTCGACGCGGTCCTCATAGCCGCCCGGGTCGCTCCGCTGACGCGGCACATCGGGCTCGTACCGACCGTGGTCGCCACCCACACCGAGCCGTTCCACATCTCCAAGGCCATCGCCACCCTCGACCACGTCAGCCAGGGCCGCGCCGGCCTGCGCGTCCAGGTGTCCGTCAAGCAGCACGAGGCCGCCCACTTCGGCCGCCGCACGATTCCCCCGCTGGCGCTGGAGGACCTCGGCACCCCCGCCGTGCAGCACCTGGTCGCCGACCTCTTCGAGGAGGCGGGCGACCACGTCGAGGTGGTGCGCCGGCTCTGGGACAGCTGGGAGGACGACGCCGAGATCAGGGACGTCGCCACCGGACGGTTCATCGACCGGGACAAGTTGCACTACATCGACTTCGAAGGCCGGCACTTCAGCGTCAAGGGCCCCTCCATCACGCCCCGGCCGCCCCAGGGGCAGCCGCTGGTCAGCGCCCTGGCCCACCAGACCATCCCCTACCAACTGGTCGCACGCGCCGCCGACATCGGATACGTCACCCCGCACGACACCGACCAGGCGCGCGCGATCCTCGCCGAGATCCGCGCCGAGCAGGCCGTCGCCGGCCGGGCGGACCAGCCGCTGCACGTCTTCGGCGACCTGGTCGTCTTCCTGGACGACGAACCCGGCGCGGCGGCGGACCGCCGGGACCGCCTGGACGGCCTCGCCGGCACCCCGTACACCAGCGACGCGAAGATCTTCGCCGGCACGCCCGGACACCTCGCCGACCTGCTGCTGGAGTGGCAGGGCGCCGGCCTCACCGGATTCCGGCTGCGGCCCGCCGTGCTCGGGCACGACCTGGAGGCGATCAGCCGCGGGCTGGTGCCCGAACTCCAGCGGCGCGGCGCCTTCCGCACCGCGTACGAGGCCGACACCCTGCGCGGGCTGCTCGGACTCGCCCGCCCCGCCAACCGCTACGCCGCCGTCTGAGCCGGAAGGACCACCGACATGAGCACCCGTGACCTCACCGGCAAGCCGGTCAAGCAAGTCCACCTCGCCGCGCACTTCCCCGGCGTCAACAACACCACCGTGTGGAGCGACCCCGAGGCGGGCAGCCACATCGAGTTCAGCTCCTTCGCCCACTTCGCCCGCACCGCCGAACGAGCCAAGTTCGACTTCCTGTTCCTCGCCGAAGGGCTGAGGCTGCGTGAACAGGGCGGAAAAATATACGACTTGGACGTGGTCGGGCGGCCCGACACCTTCACCGTGCTGTCCGCCCTCGCCGCCGTCACCGACCGCCTCGGGCTGACCGGCACCATCAACTCCACCTTCAACGAGCCCTACGAGGTGGCCCGCCAGTTCGCCAGCCTGGACCACCTCTCCGGCGGGCGGGCGGCGTGGAACGTCGTCACCTCGTGGGACGCCTTCACCGGCGAGAACTTCCGCCGGGGCGGCTTCCTCCCGCAGGACGAACGCTATTCGCGGGCGAAGGAGTTCCTGGAGACGGCGCACGAGCTCTTCGACTCCTGGCGCGGCGACGAGATCCTCGCCGACCCGCGTACCGGTGCCTTCCTGCGGGACGCGCGGGCCGGAGCCTTCGTCCACAAGGGTCAGCACTTCGACATCGAGGGGCAGTTCAACGTCCCCCGAAGCCCGCAGGGCCGACCGGTGATCTTCCAGGCCGGCGACTCCGACGAGGGCCGGGAGTTCGCGGCGGCGAGCGCCGACGCCATCTTCAGCCGGTACAGCGCCCTCGAAGACGGCCGGGCCTTCTACGCCGACGTCAAGGGGCGGCTCGCCCGGCACGGCCGCACCCCCGACCAACTGCTGATCCTGCCCGCCGCGACCTTCGTCCTCGGGGACACCGACGCGGACGCCGAGGAGAAGGCCCGCGAGGTGCGCCGCAGTCAGGTGAGCGGCGCCACCGCGATCAAGCACCTGGAGTTCGTCTGGAACCGGGACCTGTCCGGCTACGACCCGGACGGGCCGCTGCCCGAGGTGGACCCCGACCCCGGCGAGCACACGGTGGCCCGCGGGCGCGCGCAGGTGCGGATGTACCGGGACCCGGTGGCGACCGCCCGTCAGTGGCGGGAGCTGGCCGCCGCCAACAAGTGGTCCATCCGCGACCTCGTCATCGAGACCGGCAACCGGCAGTCCTTCGTCGGCTCGCCGGAGACGGTCGCCCGGACCATCGACGAGTTCGTCCAGGCCGACGCCTCCGACGGCTTCATCCTCGCCCCGCACATCACGCCCGGCGGGCTGGACGCCTTCGCCGACACCGTGGTGCCCCTGCTGCAGGAGCGCGGCGTCCACCGCACCGAGTACGAGGGGACCACGCTCCGCGACCACCTGGGGCTGGCCCACCCGGACGGGGCGCCGGCGGCCGGGATGGCCGTGTCGTAGCGGGCGGCCTCGCGGGATTCCGGGCCCGCCCCCGTCACCGGACGGGGGCGGGCCCGGCGTGCGTCCGTGTCCGCCGTCAGTGGGCGTCCCCGGTGGTCGACGTGGTGATGATGTCCCCGTGCGCGAAGTCCCCCGGCGGGATGCCCGGGTGGTGGCCCTCGGGCCGGGGGCGGGCGGCCGAGGCGCCGAGCGAGAGACGCGAGACGATGCGGTAGCGGTCGCCGCGGTACAGGGAGTGCACGTACTCGACGGGGCGGCCCGCCGTGTCCGTCGTCAGACGCTCGATCAGCAGCGCGGGCGAGAGGACCGGGATGTCCAGCACGGCCGCCTCCGCCTCGTTGATGACGGTGGGCTCGATGGACTGCACCGCGTGGTCGACGTGTACGTGGTGGTGTTCGCGCAGGTGGTCGTAGAGGTCGCCCGCCTCCAGCTCCTGCGGGGTGAGGGAGGGCACCAGATCCGCCGGGATGTGCAGGTGCTCGATGGCCATGGGCGCCCCGTCCACCAGCCGGAGCCGGGCGATGTAGACGACGTCGGCGGCGGGGGAGACGCGCAGCTTGCGGCCGATGCGCGCGCCGGCGCGGACGGTGTCGAGCTGGAGGAGCCTGCTGGACCAGGCGCCCGCCGCCCGGGGCAGGGCGAAGGCCGCGTCGTCGGAGACCAGCTCCTGGGTGATCTTCGCGGGTGCGACGAACATGCCGCGTCCGTGCTCGCGCACGAGCTGGCCCGTCGCGACCAACTCGTCCACGGCCGCGCGGAGCGTGGGCCGGGACACGCCCAGTTCGGCGCTGAGGGTGCGCTCCGACGGGATGGCGTCGCCGGGCCGGCGTCCCTCGATCAGGCCGAGCAGGTGTTCCCGGACCCGTTCCCGTTTGAGCACGCCGCCGGAGGAACTGTTCTCCATGACCGACCTTTCTGCTGCGATGCCCGCAACTGGTCCGCTGGTAAAGCACGGTTCAAGGGCTTTGAAGTCTACAACGTGCTCAACTGCCCGTATTGCACAGTGGGTTGACGCCTCCACTGGTCTATGCCACCTTCTAGCCACATCGTTGTCCAGTTGGCCAACTGGTCAACTCATCTGCGAGGTGTATCCAGTGAAGATCCGCTTCATTCCGGTTGCGGCGGCGCTCGCCGCCGCATGTGCCCTGACGTCGTGCGGCAGCTCCGGCCCGGAGTCCGGCCAGTCGGACGGGCCCGAGGCGCTCACCGTATGGATCATGAAGGACAGCGTCTCCGACGCCTATCTGCAGCGGTTCGAGAAGGACTTCGAGGCGGGGCACGGCGACATCCGGCTGGACGTCCAGATCCAGGAATGGGACGGCATCGGCGAGAAGATCACCGCCGCACTCGCCAGCAAGGACGCCCCGGACGTGATCGAGGTGGGCAACACCCAGGTCGCGCAGTACGCCCAGAGCGGCGGGGTCCTCGACCTGAGCGACAAGGTCGGTGAACTCAAGGGCGCCGACTGGCTGCCGGGCCTCGCCGAGCCGGGGAAGGTCGACGGCAGGCAGTACGGCATCCCCTGGTACGCGGCCAACCGCGTGGTCATCTACAACAAGGACCTCTTCGCGAAGGCCGCAATCACCGCGCCGCCCACCACCCGGGACGAATGGCTGCGGATCACCGCGAAGCTCGACCGCGACGGGACGCAGGGCATCTACCTCCCCGGACAGAACTGGTACACCCTCGCCGGCTTCGTCTGGGAGGAGGGCGGCGAACTCGCCGTCCAGAACGGGGACTCCTGGAAGGGCGCCCTGGACACCCCCGAGGCGCTCCGCGGCATGGACTTCTACGAGCGGCTCCAGGCGCTGGGGCAGGGCCCCAAGGACGCCGACGAGGCCAACCCGCCGCAGGCCGACGTCTTCGCCGAGGGCGACGTCGCACAGATCATCGCCGTTCCCGGCGGGGCGAAGATCGTGGAGCAGGCGAATCCGGACCTCGCCGGCAAGCTCGGCTTCTTCCCCGTCCCCGGCACGACGGCGGACCGGCCGGGAGCGACCTTCACCGGCGGCTCGGACCTGATCGTGCCCCTCGCCTCCGCCCACCAGGACGCCGCCTACGAAGTGGTCAGGTCCCTGGCCGGGGAGAAGGAGCAGACCGAACTGGCCCGCGCCATGAGCTACGTCCCCAACCGGACCTCGCTGGCCGGGGTGCTCGAGGACGACGAGGGCAACGCCGCGATGGCGGCGGCAGCCGCCCGAGGGCGCGCCACCCCCAACTCCCCTCAGTGGGCGGCCGTCGAGGCCACCAACCCGATCAAGGAGTACATGACGGCCGTCCTCACCGGGGCCGACCCCGCAGAGGCCGCCAGGACCGCGTCCGACGCCATCAGCAAGACCCTCGACCCGTGAGCGGGTTCGCGGGGGGACGCCGATGACCAGGACCGAGGACCGCCCGCGCCCGCCGGCCGCCCGGGCCTCCGCGGGGACGGCACCACCGCCTTCCGGCGCGGTGGGCCGGCGGCGGACCGTCCCGGCCGTGCTGTGGCCCTACCTCCTCGTCGCCCCCACGGTGATCGGTGTCCTCCTCCTGCTCGTACACCCCCTGGCGCGCAACGTCCTGATCTCCTTCCAGCACTACGGCATGGCGGAGCTGATCCGGGGCGGGGCGGCCGGCGCCGGCTTCGAGAACTACCTCACGGTCCTGCGCGACGGTGAGTTCTGGCAGGTGGTGCGGCGCACCCTGTGGTGGACCGCCGTCAACGTCGTCCTGATCATGGTGATCGGCACCCTCGTCGCGCTGATGCTGCAACGGCTCGGCGGCAGAATGCGGACCCTGGTCCTCGTCGGGCTGGTGCTCGCCTGGGCCAGTCCGGTCATCGCCACCACCACCGTCTTCCAGTGGCTCTTCGCCTCCCGGCTGGGGGTGGTCAACTGGCTGCTCGTCCGGCTCGGCTTCGACTCCTTCGAGAACTACTCCTGGCTGGCCCACGGGCCGGCCGCCTTCACCGTCCTCGTCCTGCTCGTGGTGTGGCAGTCGGTCCCGTTCGTCGCCATCACCCTGCACGCCGCGCTCACCACCGTCCCGGCCGAGCTGTTCGAGTCCGCCCGCATCGACGGGGCGAACGGCCGGCAGATCTTCCTCTCGGTCACCCTGCCCGTCCTCAAGCCGGTCTTCGGGCTGGTCCTGAGCCTCGAAGTCATCTGGGTCTTCCGCTGCTTCGCCCAGATCTGGGCCGTCACCGGCGGCGGACCCGGCGGAGCGACCACCACCCTGCCCGTCTACTCCTACCAGGTGGCCCAGTCCTTGCACCGCTACGACCTCGGGGCGGCCGTCGCCACCCTCACCGTGCTCATCCTGATCGGCGCGCTGATCCTCTACTTCCGCCAGATGTTCCGCCAGGAGGCAGAGCTGTGAGACCCCGCACCGCGTCCGCCCGGCCGGGACGGCTGCCGCTGAACGCCGCGGCGCTGCTCGTCTTCGTGCTCAGCGTCTTCCCCGTGTACTGGATGATCCTGACCGCCTTCAAACCCACCGCCGACATCCGGGCCGAGACACCGGTCTTCCTGCCCACCTCGCTGACGCTGGACCACTTCTCCGCCGCGGTCTCCGCCGACGGCTTCTGGTCCTTCTGGCGCAACAGCCTCCTCGTCACCGCCGGGTGCGTCCTGCTGGCCCTCCTGGTCGCCCTCGGCGCCGCCTTCGCCGTCGCCCGGCTGCGGTGGAAGGGACGCCGGGCCTTCGTCCTCATGGTGTTCGTCGCCCAGGTCGCCCCGTGGGAAGCGCTGCTCATCCCGATGTACGTCATCGCCCGCGACACCGGCATGCTCGACCGGCTCGCCACCCTGACCCTCGTCTACTTCATGATCACCCTGCCGTTCACCATCGTGACCCTCCGCAGCTTCCTCACCGCGATCCCCGCCGAACTGGAGGAAGCCGCCCGGGTCGACGGCTGCACCCGCGCCGCCGCCTTCCGGCGGATCACCTTCCCGCTGCTCGCGCCCGGTCTGCTGGCCACCTCGCTCTTCGGCTTCATCACCGCCTGGAACGAGTTCGCCTTCGCCAACATGCTCATCATCAAGAACCAGGACGACCGGACCCTCCCCGTCTGGCTCTCCTCGTTCTCCAACGTCTTCGGCACCGACTGGGGCGCCACCATGGCCGCCGCCACCCTGTTCGCACTGCCCGTCCTCGTCCTCTTCCTCGTCCTCCAGCGACGGGTCGCCACCGGCATGACCGGCGGCGCGGTCAAGGGATAGGAGACACCGTGCCCCCGGCACCCTCGGATCTCGGCCTCGTGCCGAGCCCTTCCCGGCTCAGCGTCCGCACCGGCCGGTTCACCTTCGACACGACGACGGCGATCCGTGCCACCGACGGCGCCCGGCCCGCCGCCCGGTTGCTGCGCACCCTGCTCGCCCCGGCGACCGGGCTCCCGCTGCCCCTCGCGGACGACGGCCGGATCGTGCTCGCCCTCGACCCCGGCCTCACCGGCCTCGGCCCGCAGGGCTACGGGCTCACCGTCGGCGGCGACACCGTACTGCTCCGCGCCGCCCGGCCCGACGGCCTGCTGCACGGCGTGCAGACGCTGCGGCAGTTGCTGCCGCCGACGGCCCTGGGAGAGGACCCGGTGCGCGGCGGCGACTGGACGATCCCCTGCGTGGAGATGACCGACGTGCCGCGGTTCGTCTGGCGCGGGGCGATGCTCGACGTGGCCCGCCATTTCCAGCCCGCCGCGTTCCTGCGGCGCTTCACCGACCTGCTGGCCCTGCACAAGCTCAACGTGCTCCACCTGCATCTCACCGACGACCAGGGCTGGCGGATGCCGGTCGGCGCCTACCCCCGGCTCACCGGGGTCGGCGGGACACCGCACGGCGGCGCGTACACCCGTGAGGAGCTGACCGGCCTGGTCGCGTACGCCGCCGAGCGCGGGGTGAGCGTCGTCCCCGAGATCGAGATGCCCGGCCACGTCCGCGCCGCCCTCGCCGCCTATCCCCACCTCGGCAACTTCCCCGGCCGGCGCCTGGAGGTCTGGGACCGCTGGGGCGTCTGCGACACCGTCCTCGGCGTCCACGACGACGCCCTCGACTTCTGCCGCACCGTCCTGGACGACGTCATGGACGTCTTCCCCTCGCCGTACGTCCACGTCGGAGGCGACGAGTGCCCCACCGGCGAGTGGCACCGGTCCCCGTCCGCGCTGCGGCGGGTCGCCGAGCAAGGGCTGGACGGCCCCGGCGCGCTGCACGGCTGGTTCATGGAACGCATCGGGGCCCACGTCACCGCACGCGGCCGGAGACCGCTGGGCTGGACGGAGACCGGGCACGACCTGCCGGACTCCTTCACCGCGCTGGCCTGGCGCGACGAGGACCACGGGCGCGCGGCGGCGCGCAACGGCCACTCGGTGGTCATGGCCCCGCACCGGTCCACCTATCTCGACTACCCGCGGTCCACGCACCCCGAGGAGCCGCCCGGCCAGGACGGACCGGCCGTCGACCTGCCCACCGTGTACGCCACCGACCCCGCCCCGGAGCACTGGGCGGACGAAGACGCCGCCCGGGTGCTCGGAACCCAGGCGCAGTTGTGGACCGAGTACGTGACCACCGCCGCGCACGCCGAATACCTCCTGTTCCCCCGGCTCTGCGCGCTCGCCGACACCGCCTGGTCCGGCGGGCGCGACTGGCCCGGCTTCCAGGCACGGCTGCACCACCACCGATCCCGGCTCGACGCCCTCGGCGTGCCGAGCCGTCCCTCCACGATCCACTCTCCCGAGAGGAACACCAGGTGACGAGCACCAGCCCGAGCACACGAGCGCGCACCCCCCGCATCCGCGCCGCCCTGGCCGCCGCGACGGTGGCCGGCCTCGCCTGCGCCACCCTGGCGGTGGTCCCCGCCACCGCGGCCGGGGAGTCCCTGACGGTGCAGTACCGGCAGAGTTCGGCCGGCTCGGACCAGGCGGAGCCCTGGTTCAAGGCGGTCAACACCGGTTCCACGTCCGTCCCCCTCGCCCAGGTCAAGATCCGCTACTACTTCAAGGCGGACGCCGGCGCCTCGTACACCTACGCCTGCTCCTGGGCGGTCAAGGGGTGCGCCAACCTCACCGGCACCTTCGGCACCCTCGCCCACCCCACCGCGACGGCCGACCGGTACCTGGAGATCGGGTTCACCGCCGGTGCGGGCTCGCTCGCCGCGGGGGCGGACACCGGCTACATGCAGCTGCGCTTCCACCGGTCGAACTGGCAGGCGCTGAACCAGAGCGACGACTACTCCTTCGGCCCCGCCCAGACCGCCTATGCCAACTGGTCCAAGGTGACCGCCACGGTCGGGGGCGTCCAGGTCTGGGGCACCGCGCCCGCGGGCAACGACCCGGGCACCGACCCGACCGATCCCACCGGCCCGACCGGCCCGCCCGTCGCCGGGCCCCGGCTCTTCGACGACTTCTCCTACACCTCGCACACCGACCCCGCCATCGGCGCGCACGGCTGGAACGTGCGCTCCAACGCCGGCGGCCCCGGCGTGCCGGGTGCGAGCTGGCCGGCCGACAACGTCACCTTCGCCAAGGAGGGGACCAACTCGATCATGAACCTGGAGACGTCCACCGCCGGCACCGCCGCCACCACCGAGCAGGCCGAAGTCCTCACCAAGGCCACCAAGTTCCGCAACGGCACGTACGCGGCACGGGTGCGGTTCGCCGACGCCCCGAAGTCCGGTCCCGACGGGGACCGCCTCGTCCAGACCTTCTTCACCATCAACGACCTCAAGGCCCCGATGGCCGACGACTACGCCGAGTACGACTTCGAGTACCTGCCCAACGGAGGCTGGGGCGAGCCCGCCAACATCCTCTACACGACCTCCTGGGAGACCTACCGCCCCGACCCGTGGGAGGCCGTCAACCAGCACTCCGAGTCCCGTACCGGTCACGCCGGATGGCACGACCTGGTCCTCACCATCGACGGCAGCAGCATCGTCTACTACGTCGACGGGCAGGAGTTCGGCCGCCACGACGCCCGCTACCTCCCCGAGCGGCCGATGTCGATCAACTTCAACCAGTGGCTGATCGACCTCGCCGGCCAGACCAGCACCGCCCCGCGCGCCTATGACCAGAAGGTCGACTGGGTGCTGCACGTCAAGGACCAGGTGCTGACCCCGGCCCAGGTCACCGCCGAGATCGCCGCCTACCGCGCTGCGGGAACCGTCTTCGAGGACACGGTGCCGGCGGGCTGACCGCCCGGCCGGGGGACGTCCGGCGGCGCGGGAACGCGCACCGCCGGACGTCCCCCGCTTCGTCAGGACACGGTGAACACCGGAGAGGTCCCGGTGAACGGGGCGGTCTTCCCGAACAGGTTCTTCGCGTCGCCGTGGTGCACGATCCGGTAGGTCCCGGCGGGGGTGTCCGGGCCGGTGGTCCAGGTGATGGTCGCCTTGGAGGTGCCGGTCACGCCGTTGAGGCGGGTCCAGCGGTACGCCGTCGCCCAGTCGCCGTCGTCCAGCTCCCGCACCCAGGCGCCGCCGACGAGCCGCTGCACCTCCAGGAACGTCCCGCCCCGCCGCACGTCGTTCTTGGGGTGGCCCGTCGCGAACTCCACGGTGACCGTCCCGCCGCGCGGGTACGAGGCGGCCGGCGGGGTGAGCACGGCGCCGAAGGCCTTGGCCGCCGGCGGGCTGTCGTGGACCACGCCGGTCTGGAAGGTGAACTGCCGGCCCGACTTGTCGGGCGGGACCGGGCCCCGGTCCAGCGCGGTGCCCGCCCGGAGCGAGGCGGCCACCCTGGCGAACTCCTGCTGGTAGGCGGGCAGCGTGTACCGGCCGTAGAGGGTGGAGCCGCCCTCGTACTGCTGGGCGTCGTACTCCTCCGGCGTGGTGACGTACTGGCTGTAGGAGTTGGCGTACCCCTGGAGGAGCACGTGGCCGAGCGGGACACCGAGTTGCTGCGCGACCGTGCGGCGGATGCGCAGACCGGCCGTGATGGTGAACTCGCCCGGACCCGCGACCAGATGCAGCTCCCCGATCCTGACGATCTGCAGCGGGAGGATCTTCGGGGTGACCGGCAGCACGTTGCTCAGCAGACCCGTGGGGATCAGGCTCGCCTTCGGATACTGGCAGGCCGCGAGCCAGGCCGGTGTCTCCACGCGCAGGGCGTCGATGATCCCGGCGACCGGGGTGCGGGTGCCCTCCTCGAAACCGGGGATCGCCGGGCCGTCCTCCACACTGCCCGCCAGGGTGGAGGCGCCGACCACGGCCGGACAGGTGCGGTGCGGTGCGCCGTCCGGGGTGTACGCGCCGGACACCGCCACGTCCTCCATGTCCACGTACGCCAGCCGGGAGTCGACGCCGCCGCCGGTCGGCTCCGTCGCGCGGTAGACCTCCCGCGCCTTGTCGAGCTGACGCAGGCCGATGGTCCGCGCGTTCTCGAACTCGTCCTCGGTCGGACCCGATCCCGGCTTCAGGTTGAGGTTGGGGGACATGTCGCCCGCGTTGGTGTTGGGGAAGGCGGCGACGAACCCCGGTGTGTCGTCCAGGTACCGCACGCCCTCCAGGTCGTGCTCCCAGGCGTAGGCCGCATACCCCTTGTTGTCGGGGCTGATGAGGGTGTTCCGGTTGGTGATCGAGGTGTTGTGGGTGGCGAACCAGCTGATGGCGCCCGCGTCCCGGTCGCCCTGGCCGAACCGCAGCACCGTCATGGCCGGGTCGATCGCGCCGGGGAACGCCGCCCGGTCGGCCGCCGGATTGCGGTCGAAGGCGGTCCGTGAGCGATTGACGCTGGCGTCGGTGAGGGTGCCGGTGCCCAGCTCGACGCTGCCGGGCCGCAGGTCCTCGTGCGCCTCCACCACCGACTCCACGATGCCGTCGACGATCGCCCGGTAGGTGGCGCTCTGGAAGCCGAGCACGGAGAGGTTGTACGCCACGTGGTGGGAGAAGCCGCCCGGCCCGGAGTGGGTGTGGGTGGCGGACAGCAGCACGTTCGCTTCGTCGTAGAGGCTGCCGTACCGGTCGCGCAGACGGGTCAGCACGCCCTGCCGCACCGACTGGAAGATCATCCCGAGGTCCGCGTTCACGTACGCCACGCGGCGGCCGTTCGCCCGGTCCACGACGACGAAGGCGCGCGAGCGCTGGCGCTGATGGATGCCGGAGGTCTTCTGGTCGAAGCTGGAGTACCCCATCATCCCGGTCTCGGCCGCCTCGCCCGTGACGTCGGCGATGCCGCGACCCACGAGATACTCCCCGTCGGCGACGTCCGTGGCGTCGGCGGATCCGGTCGTCCGCGCGGGCGCGGCGTGGGCGGGGGAGGGGACCGTGCCGAGGAGCAGCGCCCCGAGGGCGGCGGCGATAGTGAGGCCGGTGGCGCGGATCCGGTGGGAGGGGCGGCGGTGCGGTCGGAGTACGGCGGGGGGTGGCATGGAACCTCCTGGAGCAGGAGAGACGAGACGTCAGGTTCCGGTCGGCGGCCCACGGCGGTGTCGGGCCGGCGCGGAGTTACCGAAGGTAGCGCCAGGTGGGAGACGTGTACAGGTCCCTACCGGCCAGAGGGCCCGCGAACCCGTGTGGGCGTCCTTCGGTCGGAGTGCTCGCGTCCGTTTCTGTTCGGTCCAGGGCGTGCCGATGTCGTCGATGCGCTTCGACGGTAGGGGTTCCCGAAGCGGTCTTTGACGGGCCGTTGACACCACCATTGACACCGTATCCGGCGGATGCGACGTTCGAAGCGCTTCAACGACGTGGGTGCGGTCGCACCGTGACCGACCCCCGCCCCCACCGCCCAGGACCCTCCGGAGGACGCGCATGACGCTGTTCGAGAACCCCGTGATACCCGGCTTCAGCCCCGATCCCAGCATCTGCCGGGCCGGCGACGACTACTACCTGGCGACGTCGAGCTTCGAGTACGTGCCCGGCGTGCCGGTCCGGCACAGCCGTGACCTCGTGCACTGGCGGCTGATCGGCCACGCCCTCGGCCGCCCCGACCAGTTGGAGCTGGCCGACGAGGTGCCGTCCTCCTGCGGGGTCTACGCGCCGACGCTGCGGTACCACGACGGCCGGTTCTGGATGATCACGACCGTCGTCGGCGGACCGGGCAACGTCCTGGTGACGGCGGAGGACCCGGCCGGACCCTGGTCCGACCCCGTTCCCGTCGACCTCCCGGGCATCGACCCCGACCTCGTCTGGGACGAGCGGGGCGACTGCTGGTGCGTCTTCTCCCACGGCGGCATCCGCGCGGTCCGGATCGATCCGGAGACCGGCCGGGTGCTCGGTGAGCCCGTGGCCATGTGGTCGGGCAGCGGCCTGAAGTACCCGGAGGGGCCGCACCTGTACCGGATCGGCGAGTGGTGGTACCTGTTGCTGTCGGAGGGCGGCACGGAGCGCGGGCACGCCATGTCGGTGGCCCGCGCCCGCACTCTGCCCGGACCCTTCGAGCCGCATCCGGACAACCCGGTGCTCTCCCACCGCAGCACGTCGCACCCCGTGCAGAGCACCGGCCACGGCGACCTGGTGCAGGCCGGGGACGGCACCTGGTGGATGGTGCTGCTGGGGACCCGCCCGCGCGGCGACACACCCGAGTTCCACGGAATGGGCCGGGAGACCTTCCTCGTGCCGGTGCGGTGGGAGGACGGCTGGCCACTGCCGGAAAGCCCCGAACTCAGCTGCGAGGCACCGGCGTTGACCCCTCATCCGTGGCCCGAAGAGCCGACGCGCGACGACTTCGACGCGCCGGAACTCGCCCCGTGCTGGGTGTCACCGCGCCGGATGGACCCGGCGGCGGTGCGCCCCGGCGAACTCCCCGGACACCTGGTGCTGCACGCCCGCGCGGAGGGCCTCGACCGGCCCGGCGGGGTGTTCGTCGGACGGCGCCAGCAGGACGCCGACTGCTCCGCCCGCACCCGGATCGACACCGGCGCGGACGGCAGGGGCGGACTGGCCGTACGGCTCGACGAGGCGCACCACTACCAGGTGGAGCGGGAGGGCGACACGGTGCGCGCGGTCGCCCGTATCGGCCCTCTGCGCCAGACCGTCGCGGAACGGCGGGTCGGGCCGGGGCCGGTGACGCTGCGGATCGACGTCACCACCACCGGCGTCCTGCCGCCCACCGTCACCGTACGCCCCGCCGACCCGGAGGCCGAGCCGCCCAGCGGTCTGCGGATCGGCGGCCCGGACACCCTGCGGCTGGGCCACGAGCGGGCCGACGGCACGTTCGAGGTACTGGCCGAACTCGACGGCCGCTACCTCACCACCGAGGTCGCGGGCGGCTTCACCGGCCGGGTCATCGGCATGTACGCGACGCGGGGCAGCGCCGCCTTCGACTGGTGCGAGCTGAGCCGGGCCTGACGGGCCGACGGGACCGCTCCTCGGCCGGCGCCCAGGGCCGGGCCGGTCCGGGCCGGTCCGGAACGGGGGAGACGGTCCGGGCCAAGGGAGACGGTCCGGGCCTGTGGAGACGGTCCGGGCCGGGGGCGCGGGCCGGCTCAGTGGCCGCCGAGGGCGGTCTCCAGCCACTCCAGGACCTCCGGGGTGACCGGGTCGGTGAGGTCGGCGAACTCCTCGTGCTTCTTGAGGAACTTGGCGACGTACGGGCAGACCGGAACGATCCGCTTTCCGGAGGCCCGGACGTCCTCCAGCGCCTGCTGGACGAGGACACCGGCCAGCCCCTGGCCCGCGAACGCGTCGTCGACCTCGGTGTGGAAGAACACCCGCTGCGCGTCGCGGTCGCGGTAGGCGGTGAGCCCGGCGCGGACGCCGTCGACGAGGATCTCGTAACGGTGCCGGTCGGCCACGTCACGTACGACGGGGGAGGGGCTGGGCTGGGTCATCGGGTGCCTTTCCGGAGGCGCGGGGCGGGGGTCTTCCCAGGTCACGGGTGCCGACCGCGGTCCACGAGGGGCGGAGGTCCGGCGGCGCGCGACGAGGGATCTCACATCATAGGGCGGACGCCGGACGCGTTCCGGAGCAGCGTCCGGAGCGACGGAACGGGGCAGGGAGAGCATCGAGGGGTGCACGCACGGAACAGGACGCGGGCACCCGGCGAACCTCCGCCGAAGGAGCAGCGACCGCCCCGCCCGGCCTCAGCCGAGGTCCTCGGCGGTGGCGACGACGACCCCGTAGAGGTCGGCGATGGTCGCCAGGGCGCCGCGGTGGAGGTGGTGCGCCTCGACGTCGGCGCCGAGCGCGGGAACGGCGCGGGTGGCCGTGGCCTCGGCGACGACGGTGGGACGGTTGCCGCGCAGGAAGGCGCCCTGCGCGGTGAACGTCACGCACATGTGCGTCATCCAGCCGGCGATGACGACGTCCTGCCCCTCGGGGATCCGGGAAGCGAGGTCGGTGCCGACGAACGCGTCCGGGGCCTCCTTGACGACGACGTGTTCGCCGTCGGCGGGGGTGAGCCGGGGATGGATCGCGCCGGACTCCGCGCGGACGTCGTAGAGACTGCCCGCGCCCGAGTCGTGGACGACGTGCACGACCGGCGTGCCTTCCCGGCGGGCCCGGGCGAGCAGGCGGGCGGCGGCGTCGAGCGAGGACTCCCATCCCTCCAGCTCCAGCACGCCACGGGTGTAGGTGTTCTGGAAGTCGATCAGGAGCAGCGTCGAACCGGCGAGCTTCGCGGGGGCGCCGGGCAGACCGTTGAGCTCGCGCAGGGTGGTTCCGGGCATGGCTGTACCGCCTTCGGTGCGGGTGCGGGATGTGGTGTCGTGGCCCCCGGCGAGCGGCCGGGCGCACCGTCGACGCTACGGGCCGGGCCCGGTGTCGGCAATGACGGCTAACATGCAGATCCGGACATCGCGCGGTGCATGCCGGTGGGGAAGGGGAGCAGGGGTGGCGGAGTACGCGGGGAGGCTGGTCGTCGTCGTCCTGTTCGAGGGGGTCGACCTGCTCGACGTCACCGGGCCGCCCGAGGTGTTCTCCCTCGCGCGGCGCGAGGGAGGCGACGCCGCCGGCTACCGGGTGGTACTGGCGTCCGCGAGCATGGCACCGGTCACCACCGCCGCCGGGGTGCGGATCCTCCCGGACCTCACGTTCCCGCAGGTGGCGACGGGGGCCATCGACACGCTCATCGTGCCCGGCTCGGTCGAGGCGGACGGCGACCGACGGGTGCGCGCCGTGGTCGACCCCGGGCTCGTCGGCTGGGTGAAGGTCCTCGCGGACCGGGCGCACCGGGTCGCCTCCGTCTGCGTCGGAGCGCACCTCCTCGCCGCGGCCGGCCTGCTCGACGGCAAGCGGGCCACCACGCACTGGTCGACGGCGCGGCAGCTCGCCGAGGAGAACCCGGCCGTCGAAGTGGACGCCGACCCCATCTTCATCCGCGAGGGCGACGTGTGGACCGGCGCGGGGATCAGCGCCTGCCTCGATCTGTCCCTGGCCCTGGTCGCCGACGACCTCGGTGAGGAGATCGCGCTGCGGGTCGCCCGCCAGCTCGTCATGTACGTCAAACGGCCCAGCGGCCAGAGCCAGTTCAGCGTCCCGCTGGAGCAACTCTCCTCGACGCGGAGGATCGAGGACCTCCGGCACCACGTCATGCGGCACCTCGACGCGCCGTTGACCGTCGCGGACCTCGCGGCCCACGCCCATGTCAGCGACCGGCACCTGACCCGGCTCTTCAAGACCGAGCTGGGCACCACCCCGCACGCCTACATCGAATCCGCGCGGGTCGAGAAGGCCCGCCGGCTGCTCGAATCCTCGGACGCCACGCTCGCCGGCATCGCTTCCGCGTGCGGATTCGGCACGACGGACACCCTGGTGCGGGCGTTCCGGCGGCGGGTGCACACGACGCCCAGCGCCTACCGTCGCAGGTTCAGGATGCCTCGCCCGCAAGAGAGGTGACGCGCCGTCAGGCGTGGCCGGGTGAGACATTCGTTCCAGGGGATGGGACAGGTATTGGCGTCGGGCCCCGGCTGTTGTAGAAATGGGCCCCATGAATCACGAGCCCCTGGTGCGACGCCTGGTCATCGACCTGTGCCGACGCGCGGCTCCCTGTTGTCGCCGGTAGCGAACGAACCGCGATCTTTCTCCCTTTACGGCGCCGCTGAGCGGCGCCCGCTCCGCGTTTCCCGGATCCGCTGATCCCGGACGCGTTCGTTCCGGCGCCCAGGTGGAGGCCATCCGTGTCGACGACACCCAGCGTGTCACCCGTTGAGAAGACCGATATGTCGGAGGAAAGGCGGATAGCCCGCCCCCGGCGGCGAAGCCTGCGCACGCTCGTGCACCGGGCTGCCCTGCCACTGGGATCGCTGCTGTTCTTCCTGGCCCTGTGGCAACTGACGGCTGCCGCCGGGACCTGGAGCGAGACGCTGGTGCCGCGTCCCGCCACCGTCTGGAAGGCGTTCGTCGACGTCTCCACCACGCACGACGGGGTCCGGGGATACAACGGCACCACGCTCGTCGAGCACCTGGGCATCAGCCTGCGCCGGATCGCGTTCGGCGCCGGGGTCGGCATCGTCCTCGGCGTCGTCTTCGGCCTCGTGATGGGAACCGTCGGCTGGGTGCGCTCCCTGTTCGAGCCCTGGATCACCTTCCTGCGGACGCTGCCCCCGCTGGCCTACTTCTCGCTGCTCATCATCTGGCTGGGCATCGACGAGGAACCGAAGATCACGCTGCTCGCCGTCGCCGCCTTCCCGCCGGTGGCGGTGTCCACCACCACGGCCGTCGCCGCGGTCTCGCAGAGCCTGGTGGAGGCCGCCCGCGCACTCGGCGCGTCCCGGTGGGACGTGATCCGGGACGTCGTCGTGCCGTCCGCCCTCCCGGAGACGTTCACCGGGGTCCGGCTGGCCGTCGGAGTGGCCTACTCCTCCCTGGTCGCGGCCGAGTTGGTCAACGGGCTGCCCGGCATCGGCGGCATGGTCAAGGACGCCGCCAACTACAACAACACCCCGGTCGTCATCGTCGGCATCATCGCCATCGGCGCCTCCGGGCTCGCCATCGACGCCCTGCTGCTGCGTCTGGAACGCGCCGCCGTCCCCTGGCGCGGACGCGCCTGATCCGCCCGCGGTCTCTCCCGGGCGCACACCCCCGTTCGGTCTTCCCTCTTCCCGCCCCCAGAAAGGCACCCCGATGTCCCGCTCCCGTCCCGCAGGACCGTCCCGCCGCACCCTCCTCGCCGGAGCCCTCGCCGCACTCTCCGTCGGTGTCACCGGCTGCTCCTCGGACGACGCCGACGGGGCCGGGGGAGCCAAGACCCTGCGCATCGGCTACTTCGCCTTCCCCAGCGGCGACCTGATCGTGAAGAACCGGAGGCTGCTGGAGAAGGCGCTGCCGGACCACAAGATCACCTGGATCAAGTTCGACTCCGGCGCCAGCGTCAACCAGGCCTTCCTGGGCAAGTCCCTGGACATCGCCGCCCTCGGATCGAGCCCCTTCGCCCGCGGCATCTCCGGCGCCTCGCCGATCCCGTACAAGGTCGCCTTCATCCTTGACGTGGCCGGTGAGAACGAGGCCCTGGTGGCGCGCAAGGAGTCCGGCATCACCGATGTGGCCGGTCTCAAGGGGAAGAAGGTGGCGACCCCCTTCGCCTCCACCTCGCACTACAGTCTGCTCGCGGCGCTGGACACGGCCGGCGTCGAGGCGTCCGAGGTGCAACTGATCGACCTCCAGCCTCAGGCGATCCTCGCCGCCTGGCAGCGCGGGGACATCGACGCCGCCTACGTCTGGCTGCCCACCCTGGACGAACTCCGCCGGACAGGGGTCCAGATCACCAGCAGCAAGGAGATCGGCACCGCGGGCAAGCCGACGCTGGACCTGGCGGTCGTCTCGGACGAACTGATCGCGAGGGACCCGAAGACGATCGATGTCTGGCGGGGTGTGCAGGCGGACGCGCTTCGCCGGATCAAGTCCGACCCCGACGGCTCGGTCAAGGCCATCGCGGCGGAGCTCGGCATCAGCACCGAGGACGCCGGTGCCCAGCTCTCCCAGGGCGTTTTCCTCACCCCGGAGGAGGTCTCGTCCGCCGACTGGCTGGGCACCGACGGCGCCCCCGGAAAGCTGCTGGCGTATGTCACCGACACCGGCCGCTTCCTCGCCGCGCAGAAGCAGGTCGAGGCCGCTCCGACCGCGGACGCGGTGTCCGCGGCCTTCTATCTGAAGGGCCTGCCCGATGTCCTCAAGTGACCTGAAGAGCGCGGCAGCCGTCCCGGACGGGAGCGCGCCGCAGACCGGTGGGGCGATCCGGATCGACCGGGTCACCCACCGCTACGGCCGGGGCGACGCGGCCGTCACCGCCGTGGGGCCGGTGGACCTGACGGTGCCCGCCGGCGAGTTCCTGGTCCTGGTGGGCGCTTCCGGCTGCGGCAAGAGCACTCTGCTGCGCCTGATCGCAGGCTTCGAGCGGCCCACCGCCGGCGCGGTCACGGTGTCGGGCGAGCGGCCGAGCCCCGGGCACACCGCCGGGGTGGTCTTCCAGACCCCGCGGCTGTTCCCCTGGCGCACGGTGCGGGGCAACGTCGAGCTGGCCCTGCGCTACGCGGGGGCCGGGCGCGCCGGCCGGTCCGCCCGTGCGGCGGAATTGCTGTCGCGGGTGGGACTCGACCGTGCGGGGGACCGCCGCATCTGGGAGATCTCCGGCGGCCAGCAGCAGCGCGTGGCCATCGCGCGCGCACTGGCGGCAAAGAACCCGCTCCTGCTGCTCGACGAACCGTTCGCCGCGCTCGACGCGCTGACCCGGGAACGCCTCCAGGAGGACATCCGCCAGGTGGCCGCGCAGACCGGCCGGACCACCGTCTTCGTGACCCACTCGGCCGACGAGGCGGTGTTCCTCGGTTCTCGCATCGTGGTGCTGACCCGGCACCCCGGCAGGGTCGCCCTGGACCTGCCGATCACGCTCCCGCGCACCGGTGTGGGCGGCGACGAACTGCGCGGGTCGCGGGAGTTCGCCGCACTGCGCGCACAGGTCGCCCGGGCGGTGAAGTCCGCGGCGGCGGAGTGAACGGCCGGTCCGGTTCGGCAGGCCCGTCCGGTCCGGCGGAACGGACCGCGCCGGGCCGGGGGCTCGGTCCGGCGCGGCCGGGCGGGGTCCTTGGTCCACAGGCCCGACGGCCGGGGCGGTCAGCCGAAGGTGAGAACCGGCTTGATTGTCTTGCCGGACGCGGCCGACTGGGCGGCGTCCTCGATGGCCGCGAACGGGAACCGGGTGATGAGCCGGTTCAGCGGCAGCCGACCCGCCCGGTACAGCTCGACCAGCCGGGGCACGAACACGGCGGGGTCGGCGTCGCCCTCGATGACGCCGCGCAGACGCAGGCCCTTGGCCATCACGGTCATGATGTCGAACTCCGCCTTTCCGCCCATGCCCACCAGCGCCAACTGCCCCTGCCGACGCAGGGATTCGATGGCCTGGGTGATCACCCGGGGCCGGCCGGTGGTGTCGATCGCGTACGGGGAGCCGCCTGCGGTGGACCGGCGTACCGCGGCCGCCGTGTCGGAGCCGTCCGTCGGGTCGACGGTGGCGGCGGCGCCGAGTTCCTCAGCGAGCGCGCGGCGGGCGGGCACCGGATCCACGGCGACGACACGGCAGCCGCTCGCGACGGCCGCCATCACGGCGGTGAGGCCGACGCCGCCGGCCCCGAAGACCGTCACCGTGCTGCCCGGCTCGGGTTCGAGCACGTTGAGCACCGTCCCGGCCCCGGTCTGCACGCTGCAACCGAGGGGCGCGACGATGACGGGGTCCAGGTCGGACGGGACCTTCACCGTGTTGCGTTCGTGGGCGAGGGCGTACGTGGCGAAGCTGGACTGGCCGAAGAAGTCGCCGTGTACCGGGGCGCCGTCCAGGGAGAGCGCGGTCGAGCCGTCCGCGCGTCCGCCCGAGGTGTTGAGGCGGGAATCGCGGCAGTACGCGGGGTGGCCGGCGGCGCACTGCTCGCACGCCCCGCAGCTGCGGTAGCTGAGGCAGACGCTGTCGCCGGGGGCCACCGTGGTCACGTCGGCGCCCACGGCCTCCACGACACCGGCGCCCTCGTGACCGAAGACCATCGGGAATCGCGTGGGCGGCCAGGTGCGGCGCATGCTCAGGTCGGTGTGGCAGATGCCCGCCGCGGTGATCCGCACCAGGATCTCGTCGGCGCGGGGTGGGTCGAGATCGAGGTCGCGGACGGTGAACGGACCGTCCGCGGTCTCCGAGAGTGCTGCCCGTATGCGCATGCTGGGTCCTCGATTCGGCGACGGCGGTGTCGCCCGGTCCTCGGCGGGCGGCCCTCGGCGGCGTTCGCACGCCGGGGGCCGGGAATGGTGGGGCGGATCGGGCCACCGGTCGCGTGCGCAGGCGGCTGGCGGGCGGGTGCCGCGCGGCGCGGGAAGACGGTTCCGGCGGGGCGCATCAGCCGTGGTCGGTGCCAGGTCGGGTCGGTGCCGGACGGTCCTGGCCGGCCGTGGTCAGTCGCGGTCGAGCAGGAAGTAGTAGTGCCGGCCTTCGTCCAGGACGCCCTTGCCGTTCATGACGCCGAGCAGGGTCGAGTCGTCGATCCGCTTGAAGTGGTCGAGCACGGGCCGGCCGTCGTAGACCATCGTGGCCGTCGGCTCGCCGCGGAATTCGACCGTCCAGAGGCTGGCCTCGCCCTTGCCCATGGCCACGTTCGAGTACAGCTCGCCGTCGTCGCCGCGGCAGATCAGGGGCTTGGCGTCCGTCACGGAGTGGAAGGTCTTGCCGTACCACCGGGCCTTGCGCAGCTCGCCCTCGAAGCGATGGCCCGAGACGAACTCGCTGCCGCGCCACGGCCCGAGGATCTCCTGCGGGCGCACGGTCCGCAGGGCGGCCCAGAGAGCGTCCAGTTCGTCGAGAGTCGTCCTGCCGCCGTCGCGACGGATCTCGGCGATGCGGTCGCGGGCTTCCGCGGCGTTCGTCATGAGGGCTCCTCTCGCCTGCTGACACTATAGAGGAATTATGTCAGGACGACCCCGGCCGGACGTGAGAAAGGCGAGGGGCGGGAGGAGAGAGGCGTGGAGCGGGAGGTGGTGAAACCGCCTGCCCCGGCGACGCGTTGAGGTGCGGTGTGCCGGGACCTGCCCCCGTCGCCCCGGTCACCGCGTGTGCCGGAGCGGTCGTCAGGCGTCCCGGGGGGCGAGGCCGCGCACGGTGAGGTCCACCAACTGGCCCAGTCCGCGGGTGGCCAGGGCGGCGTCGTTCACGTGCAGGGCCAGGCCCTTCGTGCCGTAGAGCAGGACCAGGGCGACATCCTCCGCCGTCATGTCGGCCTCGGCGGGGCCCAGTTCGTCGGGGTGCCGGGCGAGGACCGCGGCGAGGCTCGTCAGGAGGCGGGTCTCGAAGGCCTGCCACACGTCGTGGGCGCGCGCGTACGTCTCGTCCACCAGTTCCGCGTAGAACTCCCCGCCGGGCCGGCCGTGGCCGTCGCGGGTCCGGTGCATGTGCAGCACCAGCAGCAGTACGGCCCGCAGTCGCTCAGGCGTGCTTCCGGGAGCCGCGGCGGCGCTCTCCGCCCGCGCCGCGACGCGGTTCAGCCCCCACTCGGCCGCCGCCCGGAAGACCTCTTCCTTGTTGCGGAAGTACTGGTACAGGGCGGGCCGCGAAACCGCGGCCGCGCGGGCGATCGAGTCCATCGAGGTGCGGCGGTAACCGGAGTGTGCGAAACAGCCGATCGCCGCCCGCATGAAGTGGTCACGACGCTCGTCGGAAAGGTGTGGCATGGGGACACGGTATGCGGGCGGGCCGAGGGGGGAGCGCGCCGAGGGGACCGGCAGCCGGCCCCCCGGCCCGTCTCTGCCCGCGTCGGCCCCGCCCGCCGTGCTCAGGCGCCCGGGAGGTACAGGCAGAAGAGATGGCCGTGGGGATCACGCAGGACGCGTACGTCCTCCTGGGGCTGGTGCCGCTCCAGCGTCGCGCCGAGCCCGCAGGCCCGCTCGGTCTCCGCCGCGAGGTCGTCCACCTCCACGTCCAGGTGGGCCTGCATCTGCTGGGCGCCGGGGCGCTGCGGCCAGACGGGAGGCATGTGGTCCGCCTCCCGTTGGAAGCTGAGACCGGGACGCTCCTGCTCGGGGGACCGCAGGCGCACCCACTCCGGGTCGCTCTCCACCACCTGCCAGCCGAGGAGTTCCCGGTAGAAGGAGGCCAGTGCCGGAGGATCGGGCGTGCCGAGGACGAGGGAGCCGAGAGAAGTCGTCATGTCCCCAGCTTTGCCCCCGACGCCCCTGATGCCCGCGGTGACACGTCGGGACGCCGGTGTGGTGCGGGCGCGGAACGGCCGGATCGCCGTCTTCGACCGCGTCGGCGCCCGTGGAGTCCACGGCGCGGCCGTCGGCTGTCTGGTCGTTCGTGGAAGGGCCCGGGTGCACGGCCCAGGGGCACGGGCCCGGGGTGCACGGGCTCGGGGTGCACGGGCCCGGGGTGCACGGGCTCGGGTGCACTCCGGGTGCCGAAGACACCGGGCGCCGCGTGGGCCGGCGGGGACGGTGGTCGCGGTGCGGCGAAGGACGCGTACGGGCGGTTGCCCCTACGCGTCCCCCGGTCCTTCCCGGGGCGTCCCCGGTGTTTCCGGGGGCGCCCCGGCCGTCAGGCCGTCGGCGCGTCAGGTTCCGACGCGGTCAGGCACTGTGCCGTCGTGCCGTCACGGGACGAGCTTGAGGAGCTTGTTCGGGGAGCCCGAACCGATGCCCGTGAGGACGCCGGAGGTCGCCCCGTTCACGAGCGCGGTGGCGACGGAGGCCGGGCTCGCGCCGGGGTGGTTGGTGAGGTAGACCGCGGCGGCCCCCGAGACGTGCGGGGCGGCGAAGGAAGTGCCGTTGCCCGTGTAGGTGGCGATGTCGGAGGTGTTCCAGCCCGCCGTGATGGCGGAACCCGGGGCGAAGAGGTCCACCGTCGGGCCGTAGTTGGAGTAGGTGGCCCGCGCGTCCGTCCTGGTGGTGGCTCCCACGGTGAGGGCGGTGGCGACCCGTGCGGGCGAGTAGGAGGAGGCGAGGGCCCCCGCGTTGCCGGCCGCGATGGAGTAGGTGACCCCGGAGGCGATCGACCGCCGCACGGCGTCGTCCAGGGCGGTGCTGGCGCCGCCGCCGAGCGACACGTTGGCGACGGAGGAGGCGACGTGGTTGGCGGTGATCCAGTCGACCCCGGCGATCACCCCGGCCGTGGTGCCGGATCCGTCGTTCCCGAGCACCCGCACGGCGACGATCTTCGCCTTCTTAGCCACGCCGTAGGTGGACCCGGCGACGGTGGTGGCGACGTGCGTGCCGTGACCCGCGCCGTCCTGGGCGACGGCGTCGTTGTCGACGAAGTCGTAGCCGTAGGACGCCCGGCCGCTGATCTCCTGGTGGGTGATGCGCACGCCGGTGTCGAGGACGTAGACGGTGGTGGAGCCGCCGCCCGAGTCCGGGTAGGTGTACGTGCCGCTGAGCGGGAGGTTGGTCTGGTCGATGCGGTCCAGGCCCCAGGGCGCGTTGCTCTGGGTGGCGGTCGAGTGCACCTTCTGGTCCTGTTCGACCGAGGCGACGGCGGGGTCGGCGGCGAGCCGCCGGGCCTGCGTGTCGCTGAGGGAGGCCGCATAGCCGTTGAGGGCCGAGGTGTAGGTGCGACTGATGCGTCCGCCGTAACCGGCTATCAGCTCCCGGCCGGCGCCCGCGCTCGCCTTGAGGCCCGCGGAGGGCTTCAGCGTGACGATGTAGCTGCCGGGCACCGCCTCGGCCGACCCGGCGTGCAGGACTCTGCCCTCGGGCTGCGCCGCCTGGGCGGGTAAGGCGGCACCCGCTCCGACGGCCAAGGCCACGGTGGTCGCGGTGGCGATCGCGGCGGCGATGTGCCGCCCGGTGTTGCGCGCTGCTGTCATCAGGGGATCTCCTCGAACAGCGGCGCGCCGGATCCGGCGCGCCGATGGCTGCGGCGCACGGGATTCCGTCCGCCGCGAACGACGATGACGGGGGGCGTTCCGGCGGGGCAAGCACTCCCGAGGAGATGTCATGAGCGTGCCACTTTGTTGGCCGCGCGGCCATGCGCCGCCACAGGGCGCAACGCGACGTTAACGCGGTCGAAGCGACGTGCCCCGCCGGTGCGTCAGCGGGCCACCGGCCAACCGCTGCTCCAGTTCAGCAGGTTGACGCCGAGCTTCGGGGCGCCGTTGTCCTGGCCGTCGTAGTAGTGGTAGACGAGCAGATCGCCGTCCACGTCGGACAGGACCGACTGGCCGCCGGGGCCGATGTAGCGGCCGTGCGACTCCAGAACGGGCGTCCCGCCGTTGGACAGCAGCGAGACGCCGCCGCGGTCCTTGTAGGGCCCCGTCACGCTGGTCGCCCTGCCCACCTTGATCTTGTACGTGGAGGCGGTGCCGGCGCAGCAGGTGTCGTACGAGGCGAAGAGGTAGTAGAAGCCGCCCCGCTTCACGATCGTGGGGGCTTCGACGGCCTTGGTCCCGGTGGGCCGGGAGGCGAGGGAGCGGCGTGCGGTGTCCCCGGCGTACTGCTTGCCCGTCGACGGGTCGATCCGGATCATCTTGATCCCGGTCCACCAGGAGCCGAAGGACAGCCACCACTTCCCGTCGTCGTCCACGAACAGGTTGGGGTCGATGGCGTTGTAGTCGCTCGACGCGCTCGACGTGTACACGATCCCGTAGTCGCTCCAGCTTCCGGCCTGCCCGGTGGTGGAGCCGGCCAGGCCGATCGCCGAGGTGTTGGAGCCGAAGGACGAGACGGCGTAGTACATCAGGTACTTGCCGCCGTGGTACGAGATGTCCGGGGCCCACGGGTCGGACGCCGACGAGTAGTTCTTCCACCAACCCGGCTTGCTGGTGAAGGCGTTGCCGGACCGGCCGAAGGAGGTGCGGTCGGACGAGGTCCGGAGCTGGAGGCCCTCGCCGGTGGAGTACAGGAGGTACTGGCCCGTGGAGCTGCGGACCATGCTCGGATCGTGGACGACGACGTCGCCGTTGACGGCACCGGGGTTGGGGTAGGCGGACGCGCTGCCCGGGACGAGGGCCAGCAGGAACGCGGCGGTGACGACGGCGAGGCTTCTCCTCGGGGTGCGGCTCACGAGGGACTCCTTGGGGGGTCGGTGGCGGGGCGCACGGGTGGGGCCGTGCTCCGGAGCGGGGCGCGGCCGGGGTGCGCGCTCCACGGGGCGGGGGTGCACCCCCGTGGAGTGGGGGTGCACCCCGCAGTCGCCGCCGGCGCGCCGTCGGTTGCCGGGGCGGGGCGGGTTTTCCGCGCGAGGGTGCGTGCGTGGGCCGGGGCGCGCCGTGCGGGCCGGTGCTCGGTGAGCCGTTCACATCCCTTGCATGCGGGCGAGGTTGACGGTGCGGGGCCCTCGGCGGGCCGCCGGTCGTGGTCGTCGTGGACGTCCGTGCCGCGAGGGAGACGCCGAGCCGGAGCGCGCCGGGCGCTCACTTCCGTGGGCGGGAGATGGCGAGGTGACCCGGTGTCGTCAAGTCTCGAACACACGACTGCTGGGCGTTGCCGCCGAGTGCGTGCAACTGCCGTTTCTGTGAGGGCTATTGACGCGGGAGTTCAGGAGTTTTACTTTTCCTTGGCATCTGAGAGCGCTCTCAAGAACGCTCCACCCCCCTCTGGATCCCGAGGTGCTGCCCATGCGAGCCTCCCTCCTCAGACCCGCCGCGGCGATGGCGCTCACCCTCGCCCTGGCCGCCGTAGGTCTGGGCCCCGCCGCTTCCCCCGCGGTGGCCGCCACCGTCCCCGCAGGAGCGGGCAGTTACAGCGACGCCCGCCCCGCCGGGACGTCAGGGCCCACCACCAACACCGGGGCCCCGGTGACCCCCAAGCTCACCGCCGCGGCCAGGAACAAGCCGGTGCCCACCAACGACTGGTGGTCCTCGCTCGCCTACCAGCGCTACGGCGACAACCCGTACTCCACCCCCATGTACGGGCACCCGCTCACCTATCAGGCCACCGCCGGCGGACTGGAGGTCGGCTATCCGACCACGCCCGCGATCGTCGGCGACGGCCGTCAGTACGAGTACGCCCACCGGGCCGACCTCACCGTCGGCCTCAGCGGTCTCCAGTCCCCCGACACCAAGGCCGACGACTGGTCGGACTGGACGGTCACCCCCTACTGGTCCGACGGCACCCGGACCCTGCGCACCACCATCGGACACGGCATGCCGTTCGTGTACGCCAAGGGTTCCGGCGGCGACGCCCGCATCACCACGGCGGGCACCCCCACCGTCTTCGCCGACAACGGCAACGTCCTCGGCATCACGGTGGCCGGCCACCACTACGCGCTGTTCGCCCCGACCGGCAGCGACTGGTCCGTCTCCGGTACCGCGATCACCGCGGGACTCGGCGGCAAGGACTACTTCTCGCTCGCCGTGCTGCCGTCCACCGACGCGCTCGCGACCTACCGGAAGTACGCCTTCAGCTTCGTCACGGGCTCCACGGTGAGCTGGGCCTCCACCGGCTCCACGGTGAGGGCGACGTACACCCTGACCACCGAGGCGAAGGAGGGTACCGAGCGCGGCACGATCCAGGCGCTCTACCGCCACCAGTGGCTGCACACCACGGACGCCCTCACCTCCTGGACCTACGTCTCTCCGCGCGGGACGATGAAGGTGCGCGAGTCCGCGTCCTTCACCACCAACCAGCAGAGCGCAGGCGTGCTGCCCGCCCTGCCCGCCTCCGCGGGCGTCGACAAGGCCCGGCTCACCGGTTACCTGAACGAGGTGGCGAACGCCTCCGACCCGTTCTCCGGCGCCGCCGACACCTACTGGACGGGCAAGGCGCTCGGCCGTCTCGCCCAACTCGTCCCGGTCGCCGACCAGATCGGCCAGACCGCCGTCCGCGACAAGCTGCTCGGGCTGATGAAGGGCCGTCTCCAGGAGTGGTTCACGGCGGGCGGCGCGAGCGAGTTCAGCTACGACAAGGACTGGAAGACGCTCACCGGCTATCCGGCCTCGTACGGCAGCGACACCGAACTCAACGACCACCACTTCCACTACAGCTACTACGTCTACGCGGCGGCCGTCATCGCTCAGTACGACCAGGCGTGGGCCGCCGACTCCGCGTGGGGGACCATGGTCAAGACCCTCGTCCGCGACACCGCCAACCCCAGCCGCACCGACAGCGCGTTCCCGTTCCTGCGCGGGTTCGACGTCTACGCCGGGCACAGCTGGGCCTCCGGGCACCAGGGCTTCGCGGCGGGCAACAACCAGGAATCCTCCTCCGAGTCCGTCAACCTCAGCGCCGGACTCGTCCTGTGGGGCGCGGCGACCGGGGACACCGCGCTGCGCGACCTCGGCAGCTACCTGCTGACCACCGAGTCCGAGGCGATCACGCAGTACTGGTTCGACGCCGACCAGCAGGTCTTCCCCGGCGCCTTCGGCCACGACACGGTCGGCATGGTGTGGGGGAGCGGCGGCGCCTACTCGACCTGGTGGACCGCGAACCCGGAGGAGATCCACGGCATCAACGTCCTGCCGGTCACCGGCGGATCGCTGCACCTGGCCCGCGCCAAGGCCGCCGTCAAGCGGAACATCGCGGAGATGGAGCGCGAGAACGGCGGACCGGCCGTCGAATGGCGCGACATCCTGTGGGAGTTCGAGTCGCTCGCCGACCCGGCGGCGGCGAAGGCCAAGTGGGACGCGGGCAACGGCGGATACACGCCCGAGCAGGGTGAGTCCAAGGCCCACACCTACCACTGGATCGCCACCCTCGACAGCCTGGGCGCGCCCGACGCGGCGGTGAGCGGCGACATCCCGACCTCGGCGGTGTTCACCAAGAACGGCGTCCGCACCTACGCCGCCCACAACTACGGTTCCACCGCGCGGACCGTCACCTTCTCCGACGGCAAGACCCTCGCGGTGCCCGCCCGCTCCACGGCCACCGGCACGGGCGCCGGCAGTGGCCCCGACCCCGAGGAGCCGGGCCCGTCCACCGGGAACACCTTCCGGCTGAAGTCCGGCGGGACCCTCACCACCGCCACCGACGGGGCGGCGGGCGCGGACACCGTGGCCTCCGCCGACGGGATCAACCGGGACGGAACGCCGTACCGCCCGACGGTCTACGAGGCCAGGAACGTCACCGGGACGCTCTCCTCCGGCGCGGCCACCTCCTTCCGGCTCCGGGTCGACGCGGGCACCGTGGTCGGGCTCGCCCCGCAGGTCAGGGTCAGCTACGACCTGACCGGGAACGGCAGCTTCGACCGGGTGGAGACCTTCCGGTACTTCGCGACCGACCCGGTCGCCGGATGGGAGGAGTACACCCAGGCGGTGGGAACCAAGGCGGTGACCGGCAGTCCGGGCAACCTGGCCGGCGGGACCGTGCGCCTGGAGATCTGGAACGCGCTGGGCAGCGCCGCCTCCCGGGTGCAGACCGGCACGGAGGCCGCGGTACTGACGATCCCCTACGTCTGACGCCGGCTCACGGCTCATGACCCGGCCGCGCCCACGCGCGGCCGGGTCACGGGCTTCAGACCCGGACCGGCGGCGTGGACGCGGGCGGCTCGGGCGGTTCGGCCGGCGACCGTGCGATTCCTGTCATGACCCTGGCGCTGCGGCGGCGGACGGCTCCACAATGGCCGGTGTCACGACGTGGGAGCGCTCCCACGAGCTGGGGCGCCCCATGCCCGGACGCCCCGCTCCCGCACGCCGTCCCGCACCCCGCACCCCGCACCCCGTACGCCCCCGACGAAAGGCCCCCGGTGAACGCCTTACCGCCTCCCGCACGACCCGCGCCCGTCCGCCTCCGGCGCCGCATGCGCGTGCTCGGCCTGTCCGCGGCCGCACTGCTGTGCGCCGGAGCCCTGGCCGTGCCCGGCACGGCGGCCGCGCAGGACGCCGCCCCCGAACAGATCGTCAACGGAGACTTCTCCGCCGGAACCGCGCCCTGGTGGTCCACGGCCAACGCGCCGGTGGCCGTGGACGAGGGCAAGTTGTGCGCCGAGGTCCCCGGCGGCACGGCCAACGCCTGGGACGTCATCATCGGCCAGAACGGCGTCCCGATCGAGGCCGGCGAGAGCTACGAACTCTCTTACACGGCCAGCTCGACCGTGCCCCTCACCGTGCAGACCAGGATCCAGCAGGCCGTCGAGCCGTACACCGCGGTGCTCGCCACCGCCGATCCGGTGGACACCGGGGCCACCCGGGTCACCCGCACCTTCACCGCCCAGACGGACCAGCCGGAAGCCTCCGTGCAACTGCAGATCGGCGGCGGCCGGGCGACGACCTTCTGCCTGGACGACGTGACCCTGCGCGGCGGGGCCGAACCCCCGGTGTACGTGCCGGACACCGGATCCCCCGTCCGCGTCAACCAGCTCGGCTACCTGCCGGGCGGGCCCAAGAGCGGCACCGTCGTCACCGACTCCCCGACGCCGCTGACCTGGACGGTGAAGGCCGCGGACGGCTCGACCGCCGCCACCGGCACGACCGTGGTGCGGGGTGAGGACCCCAGCTCCCGCCAGCACGTCCACACCTTCGACTTCAGCGCCCTGCGCACCCCCGGCGACGGATGGACCGTGGAGGTGGACGGCGACACGAGCGAACCGTTCTCGGTCCGCGCGGACCTCTACGACGGGCTGCGCTCCGACGCGCTGGCGTACTTCTACCACAACCGCAGCGGCATCCCCATCGAAGCCGGCCTCGTCGGCGAGGAGTACGCGCGCCCCGCCGGACACCTCGGGGTCGCGCCGAACAAGGGCGACACCGACGTGCCCTGCCAGCCCGGCGTCTGCGACTACCGGCTGGACGTCTCGGGCGGCTGGTACGACGCGGGCGACCACGGCAAGTACGTCGTCAACGGCGGTATCTCGGTGGCCCAGTTGATGTCGTCCTACGAGCGGACGCTGACCGCCGACGACGCCGAGTCCGCCGAACTCGGCGACGGCGCGCTGCGGGTGCCCGAACGCGGAAACGGGGTGCCGGACATCCTCGACGAGGCCCGCTGGGAGATGGACTTCCTCATCAGGATGCAGGTGCCGCAGGGCGAGCCGCTGGCCGGCATGGCCCACCACAAGGTGCACGACGCCGCGTGGACGGGGCTGCCGCTGCGCCCCGACCTCGACCCGCAGCAGCGGGAACTCCACCCGCCGTCGACGGCCGCCACCCTCAACCTCGCGGCCACCGCCGCCCAGTGCGCCCGTCTCTACGCTCCGTACGACGCGGCCTTCGCCGGGCGCTGCCTGCGCGCGGCCGAGACCGCGTGGGACGCGGCCCAGCTCCATCCGGACCTGCTCGCCGACCCCGCCGACGGCACCGGCGGCGGCGCGTACAGCGACGGCGACGTCTCCGACGAGTTCTACTGGGCCGCGGCCGAACTGTTCACCACCACCGGTGAGGCCGCCTACCGCACTGCCGTCCTCTCCTCGGACCTGCACGACGACGTGGACCGCCTCTTCGCCGCGGGCGGCGGCATCTCCTGGGGGTCCACCGGCGGGCTCGGCGCGCTGACCCTGGCGACCGTGCCCAACGGCCTGTCGGCCGGCGAACTCGCCGCGGTCCGCTCCACGGTCACCGCGGGCGCCGACCGCTACGCCGCGCAGTCCCGCGACCAAGCGTACGGGCTGCCGTACGCCCCCAAGGACGAGGACTACGTCTGGGGGTCCAACAGCCAGGTACTGAACAACATGGTGGTCCTGGCCACCGCGCACGACCTGACGGGGAAGGCCGCCTACCAGGACGCGGTGCTGCGCGGCGCGGACTACCTCCTCGGCCGCAACCCGCTCAACCAGTCCTACGTCACCGGCTACGGCGAGCGGGACTCCGAGAACCAGCACCACCGGTTCTGGGCCCACCAGTACGACGCCACGCTGCCGCACCCGGCGCCCGGCTCGGTCGCGGGCGGCCCCAACCTGACCGCGAGCGCCTCCGGCGACCCGGTCGCCGCCGAGAAACTCGTCGGCTGCGCCCCCGCCATGTGCTACGTCGACGACATCGGGTCGTGGGCGACCAACGAGATCACCGTCAACTGGAACGCCCCGCTGGCCTTCATCGCCTCCTACCTGGACGACGCGGGAGACGGCGGCCCCGCCGCCGTGGCCCGCACCTGCCGGGTGACGTACGCCTCCCACCCGTGGAACGGCGGATCGACGGTGACGGTACGGGTGGAGAACACCGGCCCCGACACCGTCTCGCCCTGGTCGCTCGCCTGGCTGATGCCCGGTGAGCAGCGCGTCGGCCACACGTGGAGCGCCGCGTTCGCCCAGCACGGCCGGACGGTCACGGCCCGGCCGCTGGAGTGGAACCGGACGCTGGCGCCCGGCGCCGCCGTCGACTTCGGCTTCAACACCTCGGCCCCGGCCGCGTCGCCCGATCCGGGCACGTTCAAGCTCAACGGGCGCGCCTGTACGCAGTCCTGACGCACCGTCGAGCCAAGGTGCCACACCCGCCCGCCGGACCACGGTCCGGCGGGCGCGGTGCGTCCGGGGAGCGGGCCGGCCGGTGATTTCACTGATTCGCCCGTCACGGGATCCCGCTTGAATCGTGTGGACCGGCCGCGCAGCAGGACCCGCGGACCGGCGTCAGGCACGAATCCCCCACGCATCCCCGGACGACAACGGCGCGTCGGCGCAGGGGGCCGGCGCAGCCAGAAGGGACACCCCTCATGTCTCGCTCCCACGCGCGGCTGCGCCTGTTCGGCGCGGCGGCCGTCAGCATCATGGCCGTGGCGGCCACCGGCGCCACGACGGCCCCCGCCTCCGCCGCGACCCCCGTCTTCCGCGAGGACTTCTCAGGCGGCCTCGGCGCCTTCACCCCCTCCGGAACCGTCCGGACCGGCGCCTACGGGGCCCGGTTGGCCGGTTCGCTGTCCGCCGGTCCCTCCCTGGTCTCCGCGCCCATCGACCTGGCGGGACACGGCGGCGTGACGGTCTCCTACACACGGGCCGCCTCGGGCCTGGACCTCGGCGAGTCCTTCGCCGTCGCGTACTCCGTGGACGGCGGCCCGTACACGACACTCGAATCGGCGCGCACCGCCACCGGCGCGGTGTCGTTCCCGCTGCCCGCCTCGGTCGACGGGCGCGACCTGCGGCTGCGGTTCTCGTTGGCCGCCAACAGCGTCCTGGAGACGCTGACCGTCGACGACGTCCTGGTCGAGGCCGCCGACGACGGAGGACCGGGCGAACCTCCGACCGGCTCACTGCCCCCGGTGGACGACGTCACCGCCCCCGGCCCCTACGCGGTGACCGTGGACGAGACCGCGGGGCCCGGCAACGACGGGTGGCTGGTGCATCCGACCGACGCCGGTGCGAACGGGGTGGACCACCCGGTCTTCGTCTGGGGCCCGGGCGCCGGGTCCGACCCGGCCGCCTACGAGGACATGCTGCGCCAGTGGGCCTCGCACGGGTTCGTCGTCTACAGCGAGGTCTCCTCCAGCAGCGGCGCGTACATGACGGACGCCCTCGACTGGCTGGAGGACCAGAACGCGAGTGCGAGCAGCCCGCTGAAGGGGGACCTCGACCTCTCCGAAGTGGCCTTCGGCGGCCACTCCCGTGGCTCGATCGGCACCTTCGACGTGGCGGACGACCCCCGTCTGGAGACCACCGTCCACGTGGCCGGCGGCTCCTTCGACGGCAGCGGCCCCGACAGCCTCCGCAACCCGGCCCTCTACATCGGGGGCGACGAGGACTTCGCCACCCCGAACGTCGAGCGCGACTACACCAACACCGACGTGCCGGTCTGGCTCAACGTCCTCGACGGCACCGACCACATCCTCGCCACCCGCAACGGCCAGCACATCATCACCGCCTGGCTGCGGTGGCACCTGGCGGACGAGGAGTTCCGCCGCTCCGAGGACTTCCTGAGCACCGGCTGCACCTTCTGCGGCCTCGGCGAGGTCCGGCACAAGAACTGGTGACCCCCGGCCCGGCCGGCGCCGCCCCGCCACCTCGCCCCGCCACCTCGCCCCGGCGGCGCGGCCCCGGCGTCGATGCCCCGTCCCACCCCCACGAACCCCATGAACCCCACGAACCCCACGCGGAGGACGCGATGACCGCTTCCCCACCGGCCCGTACGGGCCGGTCCCCCCTGCTCGCCCTGTTCCTGGCCCTGTTCGGGACCCTCGCCGCCCTGACGGTCTGCGCGGCCCCGGCCACCGGTTCCGCGACCGCGCCGCGCGCCGCGGTCAACCCGGTGATCTTCGTACACGGACAGGAGGGCTCGGCCCAGCAGTGGCAGTCCCAGGCCAAACGGTTCTCCAGCAACGGATACGCCGACGACCTGCTGTACGTCCACGAGTACGACACCTCCGTGGCGACCGACGACCACGCGGTCGCGGGGCTGGAGGCGCTGGTCGACGCCGTGCGGGCGCGCACCGGGGCCGAGCAGGTGGACATCCTGGCCCACTCGCGCGGCACCCGCGTACTGCACACCTATCTCTCGGCGCCCGAGCGGGCCGCCGAGGTCGCCAAGTACGTCAATCTGGACGGCCGCACGGCGGCGGCCCAGCCGGGCGGGGTGCCCACGCTCGCGATCTGGAGCAGTCTCCAGCCGAACGGGGCGATCGGCGGCGCCGTCAACGTGCACGAACCGCAGGCCGGGCACACCGAGAGCGCCACCTCCGCCGAGAGCTTCGCGCACATCTACGCGTTCCTGCGCGGCCGGCCGCCGCTGACCACCCGGGTGCTGCCCGAGCTGTCCGCCTCCGTCGGGATCTCCGGGCGCGTGGTGCACTTCCCGCAGAACGCGGGGCTCACCGGGCGCCTGGAGGTGTGGCGTCTCGACCCCGCCACCGGCGCCCGGCTCGGCCTGGTGCCCGTGCGGGTGGTGCGGACCGGCGCGGACGGGTCCTTCGGCGGGATCGAGGTCAGCGGCCGGGGCCACTACGAGCTGGCCTTCGTCCGTACCGGCGAGCGCACCAACCACTTCTACTTCGAACCGTTCGAGCGCAGCGACCGGTTCGTACGGCTGCTCGTCTCGCCGCCGGGAGGTGTCACGGACTCCATCGAGGCGTGCACCGGTCACACCGCGCTCACCGTCGTGCGGGCGCGTGAGTGGCGGGCCGGGACGGCGGACGACGACCGGCTGAGGATCGGCGGGAGCGACGTCCTCAACCCGGCGGTGTCGCCGCAACTGCGCCAGATCCTCGGGCTGTTCGCGTTCGACAAGGGGTGCGACGGCGTCAGCCACCTGGAGGCGGCGCTGCCGCCCTTCGACCGGGTGCCGTTCCTGACCGCCACCGATCTCTCGCTGCCCGCCGACCCGCAGGCACGGGGCGTGATCCCGGTGGCCCAGACGATGCGCGGCGGCGCGGGCGTCACGGAGACCCTGGCGGTGCCGAACTGGCCCTCCGACCGCCACACCGTCTCACTGCTGTTCAAGGACTACGTGGACGTCCCGTCCGGCGGCTGATCCGGCGGCTTGTTCCGGCGCGTTCCGGAAGGTGCGCACGGGCCCGCCGGGGCCCCCGCACGGTGCGGGGGCCCCGGCGGGCCCGGGTGCGTGATGCGGGGTCAGGCGCGGGCGGGCTCGGCGTCGGCCGGGGCTTCCTCAGCGGGTGAGGAGGCCGCGGCGCCGGCGCGGACGGCGGGGATGAGACAGGCGACGGCGGCGGAGGCGAGGGCCACGCCGCAGCCGATCAGCAGACCGGTCCGGAAGCCGCCCTCGGAGGCGAGGGTGTGGCCGCCCATGGTGATGGTCATCTGGGCCAGGACGACGCCGATCACCGCGGAGCCGATGGTGGTGCCGAGCGAGCGCATGAGGGTGTTGAAGCCGTTGGCGGCCGCGGTCTCGGAGACCGGCACGGCGCTCATGATGAGGGCCGGCATGGAGCCGTAGGCGAGGGCGACCCCGCTGTTGATGACGATGCCGACGAGCATGATGCCCCATGCGGTGCCCATCAGCGGCAGCGCGATGCCGTAGCCGACCGCCATGACGAGGGCGCCGGCGATGAGGGCGGCCTTCGGGCCGTGCTTGTTGATGAGCTTCCCGCCGAGCGGGGAGACGATCATCATCATGACGCCGCCGGGCGCGATCCACAGACCGGCCGCGAGCATGGACTGGCCGAGGCCGTAGCCGGTGGCCTCCGGGAACTGAAGGAGCTGCGGGGCGATCAGCATGAAGGAGTACATGCCGACGCCGATCAGGATGGACGCGGCGTTGGTGAACAGGACCCGGGGGCGGGCGGTGGTGCGCAGGTCGACCAGCGGGTCACGGGTGCGCAGCTCGTAGAAGCCCCACGCGCCGAGCGAGACGACGGCCAGGGCGAGCAGGCCGAGGGTGGTGCCGGAGGTCCAGCCCCAGTCGCCGCCCTTGGAGATGCCCAGGAGCAGCGAGACCAGGCCGATGGCGAGGCCGACCGCGCCGGGCGCGTCGAAGCGCTGGCCCTTGGCGGCGGCGGGGACGTCGGGGATGACGAAGAAGATCAGGGTGCCGATCATCAGGGCGAGCGCGGCGGCGCCCCAGAACAGCACGCGCCAGTCGGCGTACTGGGCGACGGCGGCGGCGAGCGGGAGGCCGATGGCACCGCCGATGCCCATGGAGGCGCTGACCAGGGCGATGGAACCGCTGAGCTTCTGGGCGGGCACCACGTCGCGGAGCAGGGCGATGCCGAGCGGCACCATGCCCATGCCCATGCCCTGCAGCCCACGACCGACGATCATCGGTACGACGGACGAGGCGAGCGCGCACACCACCGAACCGGCGACCAGCGGCACGGTGCAGACGAGGAGCATGCGCCGCTTGCCCAGCAGGTCGCCCAGGCGTCCGGAGACCGGCACGCAGACACCCGCGACCAGCAGGGTCACGGTGACCACCCAGGCGGCGTTCGACGCGCTGGTGTCGAGGATCCGCGGCATGTCCGCGATCAGCGGTGTCACCAGCGTCTGCATGATGGCGGCGACCGTGCCCGCCAGAGCGAGCGTGGCGACGACCGGCCCTGAGCGGGCGGTCGGCTGGTTGACGTCCACGGGTGGTGCTCCTCTGCGATGCATCGGTGAATGAGGGCGCCGCGCACGGCGCTCCTGTGCATCATACACATGGCATGTAACAAGCACATTTTATGGATGGTGCATAAATGTTCCGATGCCAGCCGGTCCCGCTGCCCTCGAAGCGCGCGAACCACCCCGTCAGTGCGGTCCGCGCCACTCGATCATGAGGATGGTGGCGTCGTCGTCGAGCCGGCCGTCCTGGCGTTGCAGCAGCGAGTGCATGAGCTGGCGCAGTGCCTCGGCGGCCAGCTCCCCGGCCGCCGTGGCCCGGATGATGGAGGTGGTGAACCCCGCCAGTCCGAACTGCGGACCGCCGGGGGAGCGGGCCTCGGTCACCCCGTCGGTGTAGAGGATCACGCGGTCCCCCGGCTGCAGCCGGGCCTGGTGCACCGTCCGTGAGAGGGCCGTCAGAGCGCCCGGGGTACCCATGGGCGGCTCGCCGGGAAAGGCGAGAGCATCCTTGAGCACCTGGTCGTCGCGGATGAGCAGGGGTGGGGGATGCCCGCAGTTGACCCAGCTCAGCACCCCGCCGGGCAGGTCCAGTCGCATGACGATGCCGGTGCAGAACTGCTCCGGGAGCCACTCGGCGAGCGCCTCGTCCACCGTCCCCACCAGTTCGCGCAGCCCGGAGCCCGCGCGGCGGGCACTGCGACAGCCGGCCATCGCGATCGCGGTCGTGAGTCCTGAGGACAGGTTGTGCCCCATGGCGTCGAGGATCACGGCGTGCAGCACCGAGTCGCCCAGCGAGTGGTCGAATGCGTCCCCGCCCAGCTCGTAGGCGGGTTCGAGGACCGCGGTCGAGATGGCGCGGGCCTCGCCGATGGTGCGGGGCGGCAGCACGGCCCGCAGCATCTCGGACGGCAGAGTCATCGTGTCGGTCCGGGCCTGCTGCACGAACCGGTCGCTGACCGCGCGCTTCGACGTGATCGCCATGGACAGGACGGCTGCGAGCGCTCCGCAGCGGGCGAGCAGCGTGCTGTCGAGCGACTCCACCTCGATGCCGACCACGCCCAGGCGCTCCGCCCCGTCCACCAGCGGCAGCCAGACGACCAGGCACCCGTCCTCGCCCGTTTCCAGCCGCAGTGCCCTGCTCCGGTACGTCGAGCCGGCCGGGGACCCGTCCACCGGCATCCGGCTCTCACTCGCGAGCAGGGTCAACTGCTTCTGTTGCAGGTCCACGAGCCGGATCTGCACCCGCCGCATGCCGAGCCGTTCGCCGTACGCGTTGACGAGCGCGGGCAGGCCGCCCGGCGTCGAGGCGTGCATGTCGGCCAGCAGCCCCTGCAGCAGGCGCTCGCCCTCGCCCGCCGCCGAAGCGGTCATGAACCGGCCCCCGGCGGGAACCGGCGGCGCGTCCGGGGCGGGGCGGTGCGGCGGGACATGAGACTCCAGGACGGTGAGGGGCGGCGCCGTCGGGGGCGCGCGGCACCGGCTTCGACCGCTCCAGCCAAGCCGGTGCCCCGCCGCACCGCCAGCGGTGCGGGCCCGTTCGGCGCACCAACCCGGCCGCGCGAGCCGCACGCGCCCCCACCGGTGACGCTCAGGGGCGCAGCAGCGTCTTGATCATGCCGTCCCCCTTCTCCTGGAACGTCCGGTACGCCTCGGGCCCCTGCTCCAGCGGCAGATGATGGGTGGCGAAGGCGTCGACGCCCAGCGGGTCCTCGTCGGTGAGCAGCGGCAGGATGTCGTCGACCCAGCGCCACACGTTCGCCTGCCCCATGCGGAGCTGGATCTGCTTGTCGAACATCGTCATCAGCGGCATCGGGTCGGCGGAGCCCCCGTAGACGCCGGACAGCGAGACGGTGCCGCCGCGGCGCACCGCGTCGATCGCGGCGTACAGCGCCGACAGCCGGTCGATGCCCGCCTTGTCCATCAGGCGCTCGCCGACCGCGTCCGGCATCAGCCCGACCGCCCAGTGCGCGGCCTTGGCGACCGGAGCCCCGTGCGCCTCCATCCCCACGGCGTCGATGACGGCGTCCGTGCCGCGCCCGTCGGTGAGGTCGCGGATCGCGTCGCCGAGGTCCTTGCCGTAGCGGCGCACGTCCAGGCACTTCGCGCCGTACGCGCTCGCCCGCTCCAGCCGGTCGGGCACCAGGTCCACGCCGATGACCAGACCCGCGCCGCGGTGCTGGGCGATCCGGGCGGCCATCGCCCCGATCGGGCCGAGGCCGAGGACGGTGACCGTGCCGCCGGGCGGGATCGCCGCGTACTCCACGGCCTGCCAGGCGGTGGGCAGTACGTCGGACAGGTAGACGAACCGGTCGTCCGGCGGCCCCTGGGGCACCCTGATCGGCAGGCTGTCGCCGAACGGGACGCGCAGCAACTCCGCCTGCCCGCCGGGGACCTGACCGTACAGCTTGGTGTATCCGAAGAGCGAGGCCCCGGTCCCGCGCTCGTGCACCTGGGTGGTCTCGCACTGGGAGTGCAGCCCCCGCTCGCACATGAAGCAGTGGCCGCACGAGACGTTGAACGGGATCACCACGCGGTCGCCGGGAGACAGCGAGGTCACCTCCGGCCCGACCTCCTCCACCACGCCCATCGGCTCGTGGCCGAGGATGTCACCGGGGTCCAGGTAGGGACCGAGCACCTCGTAGAGGTGCAGGTCGGAGCCGCAGATCCCGGTCGAGGTGACCCGCACGATCACGTCGTCGGGCTTCTCGATCCGCGGATCGGGCACGGTCTCGACCCGGACGTCCCGCTTCCCCTGATAGGTGAGTGCGCGCACGGCGAACCCCTTTCGGTCTGGTTTGTCCCTGTCGCTTTCCGTGCTCCGGGTGCCCCGGCCGACCGGACCAAAACCACGAAGGTGTCCGTCGTGCGGGGGACCGGGTGCGGGAGGACGATGGGGAGGAACCGATCGAGGAGGTCAGGACATGGGCAGGGCGGACAAGGGAACGGACGAGGCGTACGCGGGGCACGGCCTCTACGCGGGCACGCCGTCGCAGGCGGAGGGCGAACGCGACCCGGCCGGGGAGCGGACCCGCCCGGACGAGGCGGCGCACCGGATGGTGCCCAGGGACCAGCCCTCCCAGGCGGAGGGCGAACGCACGGACTGAGACGGCTGGAGCGTCCCGCAGAGCCGAGCGGGCCGCCCCGGCCGTCGGGAAGCACGCCGGGGCCGCCCCCGCCACCGTCACCCCGCGGAGGCCGCCGCGTCCACCTGCTGGTCCAGAGGTTCGGGCAGGGGCTCGCGCAGTGCCGTGCGGCCCGCGCGCCAGGCGGTCAGGAGGCGGGCCGCGAGCCGGTTCTCCAGCAGGTCCGTGGCCTCGATGCCGAGGACGATGTCGGCGGCCAGCCACGGCTCGTCCTCCAGCAGCCCGTCGATCACCTCGCGCCGCACGATCTGCTCGTGCACCGCGTCGGCCTCCACGTGCTCGTCGTAGAAGCGCTGGGCGGCGGGGCCCGCGCCCGCCCGCCGCAGCGCCTCGGCGAGCCGGCGCGAGCCGGGCGACGAGGTGATCTCCACCGAGGCGAAGTGCCCGACGAGCGCGCCCCGCAGGGACCGGTGCAGACCGAACAACGACATCAGGTTGACGGTCGCCAGCGCTTCGGCCGGAGCCGCGTCCAGGTACGCCCCGTACGAAGTGTCCAGACCCAGGTCGGCCATGAGGTCGGCGAACAGCCGGGCGTGGACGTTCTCGGCCCGGCCCGCACCGAACTCGTCGTACTCGATGGCGACCATGGCCGCCTTCGCCCGCCCCCGGAGCCTCGGCACCACCCACAGGTGCGGATCGGCCTCCTTGAGGTGGTAGAGCGAGCGCAGGGCGGCGTACTCCCGGAGCTGCCGAAGATCCGCCTCGCGCATCAGATGGTGGCTGACCCCGGTGCCGTCGTCGCCCACCGGCTCCACCAGCAGCGGCTCCACGGCCTTCGCCACGTCCGCACCACCGGAGGTCCCGGCCCGTACGGCGGCGAGGAAGCGCCCTTCCGCGGCGGCGCGCACGCCCAGCAGCGCCGGGTCCCACTCCCGTTCCTCGTCCACCGGGGCGAACCCCCGGTAGTGCAGTTCGTAGAGGACGTACAGCAGCAGGTGCAGGTCGTCGCCGAACGGGTCCGCCCGGCGCACCTCCTCGTCCGACGGGAGGCGGGTGCGCTCGCCGGTGAGGTACGCGAGCACGCCGGCGGAGAGGCCGCCGCGCGCACGGGGCAGTCGGGGGCCGTCGCCGGCCCCGCCCGCGGGGTCCGGACGCTCCGGGCCGGGGGCCTGCCTCGCGGTGGGGGACGTGGTCTGTTTCACGGTGCGGAATCCTCCTCGTCGGCGGCGCTCACGTCGGGCCGGCGCCCGGCGGGCGCGGACGCCCGTGTGCGCCGGCGGTGGCTGGTGTCGCACCACGGGTAGGTGCGGCTGCGGCGGCAGGTGCAGACCGCCACGGTGAACCGGTCGGACGTGACCGTCCGCCCGTCGGGCGTCCGCATCGTCACGGGGCCCTCGACCAGCACCGGACCCTCGGGGTCCACGGTGACCAGACGGGCGCGGCTTTCGCTGCCCCCCGCCCCGGTGCCGCCCGCCCCCGGCGCCGCCGCTTCCCCGGTCCCTTCAGCCCTTTCGCGCACGGATGATCACCAGTTCCTCGGTGTTCGCGCCCGCGGGCAGCAGCCCGCGGTCGTGGAGCCAGTCCAGTCGTCCCCGCAGCACCGGCCCGAACGGGATGGAGATCCGCTCGCCGACCGACGCGCTCAGACCGGCGCGCTCCAGGCGGCGCACGGTCTCCTCGGGGCGGCTGAGCGCGGAGTGCACCATCAGCAGCAGTCCGCCGGACCGCAGCGCGTCGGGCGCCGTGTCGCAGATGCGGTCGAGCAGCGCCCTGCCGTCCCGCCCCGCGTCCCAGGCCCGCTCCGCGCCGTGCCGGGGGAGCGCGGCGCGCGGCACCGGGACGTAGGGCGGATTGCTGATCACCGCGTCGAAACGGCGGCCGGGCAGCGCGGCGAGCAGGTCGCCCCGGTGCACCGAGACCCGCAGCCCGGCGAGCGAGGCGTTCAGCCGTGCCGTGGCCACCGCCCGCCGGCTGATGTCGACCGCCGTCACCCGCGCACCGAGCCGGGCTGCCCGCAGGGCGAGGGCGCCGGTCCCGGTGCACAGATCGAGGACGTCCATGCCGGGTCCGATGCCCTCGCGGCGCAGGGCGCCGGCCAGGAAGTAGCTGTCGGCCTGCGGGGCGTACACCCCTGGAAGCCGGACGATTCTTCCGGGCCGCAGCGGCGCCTCGCCGCGGCCCACCGTGACGCTGCTCATACGACGTCCTCTCCCTCGGCCGGCCGCGCGTCCCGGCGCGGCCGGCAAGCCATGCAAGCCATGCAAGCCATGCAACTCACTGCCCCGACCTGTGGCGTCGTTCGTCCGCCGGGCGTCGGGGGGGCCTTTGGCGATCAGCCTCGGCCACCCGCTTGTGCCCGTCGATCACGCGGGTACGCCTCCCTGTCCGGGGCCGGCACCCCGGCCGTACGGCAAGCCCTGTCGGCCGCCGGATCCGGAGGATCAGGCATGCTCCTCCGTGGAGCGGGAGTCGGTGAGGCTGAGCGCGCCGCCCGCCGCGATCAGGCCGACGACCACCGCCAGCACGGCGTAGGTGACGCGCTCGCCGTGGAAGAACGAGGCGACCAGCGAGTCGCTCCAGGTGCCCGCGGGGAGTCGGGTGGTGACGAGGGCGGCGATCAGGGTGCCGACCACGGCGGTGCCGACGCTGCTTCCGACCTCCTGGGCGGTGTCGTTGAGGGCGGTGCCGATGGACGTGCGGTTGGCCGGCATGGCCTCCACGAGGGCGATGGCGCAGATGGTCATGACGGTGCGCAGACCGATGGTCATCACGACCATGCAGACCGCGATCGCGGCGTACCCGTGGTCCACGCCCCACGCCAGACCGGCCAGCGAGCCGGCCATGCAGACCGCGCCGACCAGGCAGGCGACGCGGTGGCCGAACCTGGCCGCGAGCCACTCGGACAGCGGGGTCGCGGCGATCATGGTGACGATGAGCGGCAGATTCGCCAGGCCGGCCCGCACGGGGCTCCACCCGTAGGCGTACTGGAAGTGCAGGATCAGCCCGAACATCACGGCGGACATGGCGATGGCGGTGCCGATCTGGGCGATGGCCGCGCCGCGGACGGTGCCGTGGGAGAACAGGCGCAGGTCCAGCATGGGCGCGGCGCTGCGGCGCTCGTGCCGGACGAAGGCGAGGCCCGCGGCGACGGCGCCGAGGACCGAGGCCAGCGTGGCCACGGAGAGCCAGCCGTGCTCGACACCGCTGGTCAGCGCGTAGCAGGCGAGGCCGATGGCGGAGACGCTCAGCACGGCTCCGGGCAGGTCGAGCCTGTCGCGGGTCAGGTCCTGCGGGCGGTCGGCCGGGACACCGAGGCGGACGCCGATGGCGGCGATCAGGGCGATCGGGGCGTTGACGAGCAGCAGCCACTGCCAGCGCACGTGGGCCAGGGCGGTGCCGCCGAGCAGCGGGCCGAGGACGAAGCCGGACATGCCGACGACGATCATCAGCGTCATCGCGCGCATCCGCAGCGCCTTGTCGTCGAACAGCCGGAAGACCAGGGCGTTGGTGATGGGCGCCATGGCCGCCGCGGCGATGCCGAGCCCGGCGCGCAGCGCTATCAGCTGCCACGCGGTGCTGACGGCGGCGACGCCCAGGCTCAGCACGCCGAACACGGCGAGCCCGACCAGCAGCACGCGTCGGCGTCCCAGCCGGTCGGCCATCGATCCGGCGGTCAGGAGCAGGCCACCGAAGGTGAGGGAGTAGGCGCCGGTGACCCACTGCAGCGCGGTGGTGCCGCTGCCGCTGCCGAGGTCGCGGCCGATGGTGGGCAGCGCGATCGAGAGAAGGGTGTTGTCCACCATCTCGACGAAGAAGGCCAGACAGAGTGCGGCCAGGGGAATCCATGCCGCTCGCAGGGACGGATAGGTACGCGATGGGGCGGGCGCGGTGGCGGTCGTGGTCATGGCGAGCCTCCTTTCTCGGAACGCCGCCCCGTATAGAACGACGTTCGACTATGGAACGATGTTCGACAATAGAACCAGGTTCGATACTTGCGCAAGCTGTGGTTGGATGGGTGGCATGACAGGCCCGCGCACCCGACCCGCCGACCGCCCCTCCGGGGGGCGCCGGCGCGCCTCGCACTCCATCGAGGCCGTCCTCTCCGCTGCCGTGGCCCTGCTCGACGAGGCGGGCGAGCCGGCCCTGACCCTCCGTGCCCTCGCGGCCCGCCTCGGGACGGGCGTCGGCAGCGTCTACTGGTACGTCTCGGGCAAGGACGAACTGCTCGAACGCGCCATCGACCATGTGCTCGGTGGCGTGCTGGCCGACGTGGAACGGCAGGCCGACGGCGAGGACCCGATCGACGACCTGCGCATGATCGCGGTCAAGCTGTTCGACGCGATCGTGGACCGGCCCTGGCTGGGCGGGCACTTCATGCAGAACTCCGACATCCAGGGCAACTCCCTGCGCCTCTACGAGAAGCTGGGGCGCCAGACGCTGCGGCTCGACCTCACACCGCGGCAGCGGTTCCACGCCGTCACGGCGATCTTCAGCGTGGTGATCGGCAACGCCGCCGACATGGGGCAGGAGCCGCCCCAGGAGGTGCTCGACGGCCTGGTCGGCCGTGACGAGTTCCTCGGCCGTTACGCCGAGCGGTGGCGGGCCCTCGACGCCGAGGAGTATCCGTTCATGCGCAGCATCGCCGACGAGTTCGAGGGGCACGACGACAAGGAGCAGTTCCTCGCCGCGCTGGACCTGATGCTGGCAGGGCTCCGCCTCCGGGTACGCGGCTGACCGTGCCGCCGGGGCGGAGAGCGCTGCCGGGCCGCGGGCCGGCGTGCCCGGCTCCGACGCCCCCGCACCGCCTCCACGACGAGCGGTTGGCGCCCCGCCGTGAGCATGCTGGGGGGATGAGAGTGACGGTGCGCGCCGCGGGCGCGGCGGACGCGGGGACGGTCTGGCAGCGGTACGTCCGGACGGCGGCCTGGCCCTCCTGGTCCCCGCAGATCAGGGCGGTGGAGGCGGAGGACGAGCTGCGGGCGGGCATGCGCGGCCAGGTGGTGCCGGTGCTTGGGCCGCGCGTCGACTTCGTCGTGGACGCCGTCGACCCGGAGGCGCTCACCTGGCGCTGGCGGGTCCGTGTGGGACCCGTCCGGATGTCCCTGTGGCACGCCGTACGACCCCGTACACCGTCGGGTGCGACGACCGAACTGGTCATCGACGGCTCCGCCCCGGTCGTCCTGGCCTACACCCCGTTGGCCCGCCTCGCCCTGCGGCGGCTGGTGCGTCCGTGAGGCGTGCCCGCGGTCGTGGTCCGGCCGGCGACGGCTCCCGCGTGCTCAGCGCGCCGCTTCGGTCTCCGGCCCGGTCCCGCGCAGCCCGGTCGGCACCCCCTCCGGGGTGAACGGGCGGTGGAACGGGAAGGCGCGGGGCGTGGGACCGCCGTCGTGGAGGTCCTCCAGCCGGGAGACCCCGTCCTGCCAGGTGGGCGTCACGCCGTCGGGGACCCACCAGAACGCATGACTCGGGTGTCCTCCCCTCTCGAACCAGTCGGCACGCCTGTTCAGCGCCTCCCGGTGCAGGCCGGTGTAGACGGCGTCGAAGGCGGGACGCAGACCGGTCCAGAGCGAGAGGGTCGCGGCGAGCGCGGTGGTCTCGGCCGTACGGCCTTTGTCGTACCAGGCCGGTACGGTGAACGCGCCCCAGGCGCCCCAGTCGAGGTCGAAGACCGTTCCCCGGGAGCCTTCCGCCGGTTCGGCGCGGGCGAGATGGCCGGGGGCCCGGTGCATCTTCCGGTAGACGGCCTCGCCGCGGTCGTGGAACTCGCGCGTGAGCGGCGCGGGATCGGCCAGCGGCGACTTCAGGACTCCGAAGGTGTACAGCGCAAGACGGGGCACGCGTCTCTCCTTGGTGGGGGCCCAGCCGTGCGGACCCGGTCCGGTGGCTCACGCACGCCGGCGACGGGGCGCGGGGCGTGACCAACTCCCGTGCGACCGTGGGTGATCGCCGGGGACCAGGTGAAGGTAGCCGCCCCGGCGACGACTGTCGACGTTGCGTTTTCCGCGCCCACGTGGCCTCGTCCTTGGGGCTGTGCGGCCCGACGACCGCCGTGGCCCGGGATCAGCCCAGTCCGCGGTGCGCGGACCACAGCGCCGCGGCACGGCCGGCCGCGGCGGTGATCAGGGCCGCCACATCGGGCCGGTCCGGCACCGGGAAGGAGACGTAGGCGCCCCGGCCGCCTCCGACGGGACGGCCGTAGGCCTTGGCGGCGAGACTGCCGTCCGGGAGCAGCCGGACGTTGAGCGTGGTGAGCGTGAACGTCTCGCCGCGCCGGGTGTCCGTCCACCGCAGGTGCTCGGGGATCGTCACGTTGATGGCCAGGGCGCTGACTTCCGGTTCGCTGCTCATGGCCGCATCCTTCCAGACGGTCCCTGCCGGGTGGCAGCCGTCGAACGGGCAGGCACCGAGCGGCGGCCGTGCCCGTGTCCGGTGCCGTGACCGGGGGCCGGGCGGAGGGCGCCACCGCGCGCGCGGTGCACCCCCCCCGGTCTCCCGGCAGGTGTTACGAGACGGTCCTCGGCCGCAGGACCTCGTCGAGGGACTTCTCGCGCCAGTCCCGCAGCAGGTCGTGGAAGGCGGCGGCCCCGTGCGGGTAGGCGCCGGCGCTGTTCGGCCGGCCGGCGCCCTCCCGGTTGTAGTAGCCGGGGGTGCACGCGGCGTGGAACCACTCGTGGTCCGGGGCGCCTTCGGACAGTACGGCCTGCCAGGCGTCCTCGGCCTCGCGCGACGGTTCGAGGAGTGCGTGCCCGGCCTCGGCGGCCGCGATCAGGGCGGCGGCGTGGACGGCCTGCTCGTCGAGGACGTGGGTGAAGTTCACGCTGCTGGCGTTGTGCAGCGATCCCATCCGCACCAGGTTCGGGAAGCCGTTGCTCGTGAAGCCGTGCAGGCTTCGCGGGCCCTCCTTCGCCCACGCGTGCAGCAACGGGACGCCCACCCGGCCGTGGACGGGCAGCTTGCCCGAGAGGATGCCGGACACCCCCACGGAGAACCCCGTGGCGAAGATCAGGCAGTCGAGCGGGTAGGTCACGCCGCCGACGACCACCCCGTCCTCGGTGACGCGCTCGATGCCGTGGGTGTCCGCGGTGTCGACCAGGGTGACGTTGTCGCGGTTGAAGGCGTCGTAGTAGGCGTCGGAGAAGGTGGGGCGCTTGCACGCGTACCGGTACCAGGGCTTGAGCTTCTCGGCCGTGGCGGGGTCGGTGACCGACTGCTCGACGCGGGAGCGCAGTTGGTTCATCTTCGCGGCGTCGGCCGCTTCGTAGGCGGCCTCGAAGGCATCGCCCCGGTCGGGACGGTGGAAGCTCGGCAGCAGCTTCTCCAGGAGCGCCGCCGACGCGGTCCAGCCGTCGGCGACCAGGTCGCGGTCGGCCCGTTCGCCGGAGACGATGCGCAGGAAGTTGTCGCGCCGCTCCCGGGCCCAGCCCTCCCGGTCCGCGCCGACGTCCTCGGCGGTGGTACGGACGTTGGCGCGGACGTCCACGCTGGAGGGGGTGCGCTGGAAGACGTAGACGTGCCGGGCGTCCTCGGCCAGCTTGGGGACGGCCTGCACGCCGGTGGCGCCGGTGCCGACGATGCCCACCCTCTTGTCGGCCAGGCCGGTCATGCCGCCGTCGGGGGTCCCGCCGGTGTAGGAGTAGTCCCAGCGCGAGGTGTGGAAGGTGTGGCCCCGGAACGTCTCGATGCCGGGGATGCCCGGGAGTTTCGGCTCGGACAGGGTTCCGGTGGCGGTGACCACGTAGGTGGCGTGGAAGGCGTCGCCGCGATCGGTGGTCACGGTCCACCTCTCCGACGTGTCGTCCCACACGAGCGACTCGGCCCCGGTGGAGAACAGCGCGTCCCGGTAGAGGCCGTACTTCTCCGCGATGCGCACCGCGTGGCGGCGGATCTCGTCGCCGGGGGAGTACTTCCACTCCGGCACGTAGCCGGTCTCGTCGAGCAGCGGCAGATACACGTGCGACTCGACGTCGCAGTGGATGCCCGGATAGCGGTTCCAGTACCAGGTGCCGCCGAAGTCACCGCCCCTCTCCACGATCCGGACCCGCTCCACCCCCTGCTGCCGCAGTCGCGCGCCGGCGAGGATGCCGCCGAACCCGCCCCCGATCACGGCGACGTCGACGGTGTCGCGCAGCGGCTCGCGTTCGGTCGTGCCGTCCACGTACGGGTCGGCGGCCCAGTATCCGAACTCGGCCTCGGTGGGCAGGTACTGGGCGGCGCCGTCGGGGCGCACGCGCCGTTCGCGTTCGAGGCGGTAGCGCTCCCTGAGGGCGTCCGGGCCGTGGGGGGCGGACGGTTGAGTGGTCGTCATGTGGGGGTCTCACTCCAATCGCTCGGCCGCCCCGGACCGGGCGGCCATGGGCTACCGTAACAACAACCGGACATTGCTGTCCGGTTGCGGATCGGGTGAACCGAGTCATCCGTGCACGGCCCCCCACGCCGTCCCCGCGGCACCCTCCCGGTGCCCGACGGCCCAACAGGAAGCGCCCCCATGCGACGAATCCCTGCCCTGTCCCTCGCTGCCGTCACCCTCGCCGGCGCCGTGACCCTGACCGCCTGCGGCACCGAGACCACCGGAGGGACGGCCGGCGCACCGGCCGCCGCCGGAGCGGACCGGACCCTGCGTGCCACCGAGGTCATGCGGGTCACCACCGTCCACCCTTCGACGGGGATGACCCTGCTCGAAGGCCCCACCTTCGACGCCGACGGCGCGCTGCACCTGGTCGACGTCACCGCCCCGGCGGGGGAGCCCAAGGTGCTGCGCGTCGACCTGAGGAAGAAGACCGCCCGCGGTGTCCACACCGACGCCCGCGGCGCCTACACCTCCGCGCAGTTCAGCCCGTACGACGGCCGCCTCTACCTCTCCGACTACGCCCACGGCGAGGTCGTGAGCACGGCCCCCGACGGCAGCGACCCGCGGACGTTCTTCGCCGGGAACGTGGACGGCGCGCCCATGAACCCCGACGACATCGCCTTCGACCGGGACGGCAACCTCTACCTCAGCGACTCCCGCGGCCTGTCCACGGGCGAGGACCGCGGCCGCGTCGTCCGCATCACCCGCGACGGCGAGCAGGCCACCGTCCTCGCCGACGGGCTCGCCGCGACCAACGGGATCTCCTTCGACGCGGACTACCGGGGGCTGTGGATCAGTGAACTGACGGAGAACCGGATCTCCTACCTCCGCCTCGACGCCGGTGGTGCGGTCACCTCCCGGCACACCGCGATCCGGGTGGACGGCGGGATCGCCCAGACCGACTCGATCGCCGTGGACGCCGCAGGCAACCTCTACCAGGGGCTGCACGGCCGGCCCGCCATGGCCGTCTACGACAAGCACGGCAAGCGCCTGGCCACGGTCGAGATCCCGGCGGGGACCGCAGGGCTCGAATCGGCGACCAACGTGGCCGTCACACCTGGCGGGACCACGGCGTACATGACGGTCAGCGGGCCGGCCGGCGGCTATCTGTACACCTTCGACGCACTGGCGAAGGGCGTCCGCCAGTCCAACGGCGGCTGAAAACGCGCGCCCCGGCGTCTGCGGACGCGTCTGCGGACGGCGGCCCGCGGCGCTCCGGCGCCGGGGCCCTGCCCGGAACCGAGGAAGCCCGCCGCAGCCGCGTCCGGGACCGGTTCAGCCCGTCGAGGGCCGCGGGCCGGTGTCGAAGGCGCGCACCGGCCCGACCTCGACGCCGAGCAGGCGCCAGGCCGACACCGCGCGGCGCTCCCGTGCCGCGCGGGTGGGGCCGGTGACGGCTCCGGAGACCATGGCGACGGCGAGCATCAGGTCGCTCCCGCAGGCCAGCGGATGCCCCGGCCCCAGATGGTCGCGCAGCGCCCTCTCGACCCGTGCCGAGAGGGCCATCGCGTACGGGAGGTCGTCGGGCCGCCCGACGACCCCGTGCGCGTGCAGCAGGCCCACGAACGCCGCCGACTCCGTCAGATGCCAGGTCAGCACCCCGAGCAGGCCGGCGAGGCGGGCGCCCTCGACCACGGCCGCCGCCTCGATCTGCCGGACGTTCTCCTCCAGGACCGCGCTCGCCACGGACGCCCGGTCGGGGAAGTGCCGGTACAGCACGCCCTGCCCGACCCCGGCCCGCCGGGCGATCGCCGACAGCGGTGCGTCGAGACCGTGCTCCGCGAACACCTCGCGGGCGGCCGCGACCAGCGCGTCCCGGTTGTGGGCAGCCCTTTTCGGCCCCTGGTTGGGGGGCCTTCTCTCGTCGGGCATATGCAGCGGGGCCACCACAAAAGGCTACCGCGCCGCCACGAGGGGTCGACGTCCGAACCCCGTGCCACCGTGCGGTGAGGAACCGCGCGGACGCGCCCGGAGCGCGTGACCCGTCGGCCGGAAACCCTCCCCGGGGGGTTCGACGGCGGGCCGTTCGCCCCTACCCTTCCAGGCGTTGCCCGTTCGGCGTCCGCCATCCCCCGGTCTCTGCCCCGCAGGAGTCACACGTGCCCCAGGCGTCCGCACCGCCCGACATCCTCTCGCCCGAGTTCGCCGCCGATCCGTACGCGGCCTACCGGATCATGCGCGAGAGCGCGCCCCTGGTCCACCACGAGGCGACCGGGAGCTACCTGGTCTCCCGGTACGAGGACGTCGAGCGCGTCTTCAAGGACCGGGCCCAGGAGTTCACCACCGACAACTACGACTGGCAGCTCGAACCCGTCCACGGCCGCACCATCCTCCAGCTCAGCGGCCGGGAGCACTCCGTGCGCCGGGCCCTGGTCGCCCCGGCCTTCCGCGGCGCCGACCTCCGGGACACGTTCCTGCCGGTCATCGAGCGCGACGCCCGCGAGCTCATCGACGGGTTCCGGCACACCGGCGAGGCCGACCTCGTCCAGGCGTTCGCCACGCGCTTCCCCGTCCTGGTCATCGCCGACATGCTCGGGCTCGACCGGAAGGACCACCGGCGCTTCCACGGCTGGTACACCAACGTCATCGCCTTCCTCGGCAATCTGGCCGGCGACCCGGCGGTCACCGCGGCGGGTGAGCGGACCCGCGTCGAGTTCGCCGAGTACATGATCCCGGTCATCCGGCGGCGTCGGGAGGCCCCCGGCGGCGATCTGCTCTCCAGGCTCTGCGCGGCGGAGGTGGACGGTGTGCGGATGAGCGACGAGGACATCAAGGCGTTCTGCAGCCTGCTGCTCGCGGCCGGCGGGGAGACCACCGACAAGGCCATCGCCTCCCTCTTCGCCAACCTGTTGGCCCACCCCGACCAGCTCGCCGCCGTGCGCGAGGACCGTTCCCTGATCGACCGGGCCTTCGCCGAGACCCTGCGCCACAACCCGCCGGTCCACATGATCATGCGGCAGACGGTGGGCGAGGTGGAGCTGTCGGGCGGCACCGTCCCGGCCGGCGCCACCGTCACCTGCCTGATCGGCTCGGCCAACCGCGACGCGGACCGGTACGCCGACCCGGACCGCTTCGACCTGTTCCGCGACGACCTCACCAGCACCACCGCGTTCTCGGCGGCCGCCGACCACCTGGCCTTCGCGCTGGGCCGGCACTTCTGCGTCGGGGCGCTGCTGGCCCGCGCGGAGATCGAGACCGGGGTGAACCAGCTCCTGGACGCCATGCCGGACCTCCGCTTCGCCGACGGCTTCAGCCCGGTCGAGGAAGGCGTCTTCACCCGCGGTCCGGCGTCTCTCCCGGTCCGGTTCACACCGGTGGGCGGCTGAGACCAGGACGACGCGAGGCGGACGGGGCGCGCCGCGGGACCGGCTGCCGACCGCGCCGCGCCCTGTTCGCCGTGCGGTCCCGGAGGCAGAATGACGTGACTGCGTCCAACCGGCCACCCCGGAGACCCCGTCGCCCGTGCGGCGGGCTGTCGGCGGTGAGCGGCGGTTGTCGGTGTTGCCGGCGGGGGAGGCTCGGATGGCCGTGTTCTGGTGGGTCGTCGGACCCGTGGTGGCGGCGGTGGGGTGCTGGGCGCTCCTGAGAGCCTGCCGCTTCCCCGGCGGATGGGGGTACGCGTTCGGCCCGGCGCGCCGGGCTGTCCGGCAGCCCCTGCGGGACGCCCGCGGCGAGGTGCGCACGCTGCTGCGCGCGGCACGCCGCGAGCGGTGGCGGGCGCGGGCCGGGGTGCTGCGCGCCGAATGGTCCTACCGGCGCCGGATCCGCCGGACGGAAGCCAGGCTGCGACGCCTGGCCGTCCCGCAACGCGGTTCTAAGATCGCACAGTTGGGCGGAGTGGTCCTGCACCGGGGATCCGTCCTGATGTCCGGCGACGAACTGCCGCTGGCCGGCGCCGAGGTCCGCTTCGTGCGCGGCGGCGCGAAGAACATGTCGTACGTGTACGTCACCCACCCCGACGGGCGGGAGCGGGTGCAGCCCTACGAGGGCGAGGAGTTCCCCGAGGACGCCGTCCGCGGGTTCAGCGTCCGGATCAGGAAGGCCGCCGCCGCGGCGGAACGGCGGCAGAAGCGGCGCGCGGGCGGCATTCGGGCGCTGGAGGCGCAGGTGCGCGAAGCCCGTGGGGCGACCGGTCCGGTGGTGTCGGCGCGGCAGCGGCTGAAGCGGATCACCGCCGACCACGGCGAGGATCCGAGGGTCCCGCGCGCACGGACCGCCCTCGACGAGGCCCGGGACGACTGGCGGAAACTGACGGGTCGCCGACCGCTGCGGTGAGCGCGCCCCGGCGGTGAGCCGCACGGTGACGGCCGGCGCGGACGGCCGACCGGTCGGGGCGCGGGGACCCGGACGCCGGGCCCCGGGCCGAAGGCCTCCGGCACGCGCCGCCGCCCTGTGCCCGTTCTATAGCCTGACAAACATTCTGCGCCCGCGATCATCGCATCGAGTTAACGTCGACGGCTTCCCTTGGTCCGGGGGGCGGAGCGGCCGTTACTGTCCTCCTGGATCTGAACGGTTCCGCTGCGTATATCCCCTTTCCCTCCTGTTGCCCCGGTGACGCCCCGTACGGGCGCCCCTGCCCTGACCAAGGAGACCCTGCTCGATGACAGTTGACCAGACGAGCGCCACGACGGGTGTGGAGCTGCCCCGGCAGCAGTCCAGCCTGAGCACGGCGGCCGCCCGCAACCTGGCCTCCACGACCAAGTCCGCGCCGCAGATGCAGGAGATCACCTCCCGCTGGCTGCTGCGCATGCTCCCGTGGGTGGAGACCAAGGGCGGCGCCTACCGGGTGAACCGTCGCCTCGCCTACACCGTCGGTGACGGCACCGTCGAGTTCGTCCAGGACGGTGCCCGGGTCCGGGTCATCCCGCGTGAGCTGGGCGAACTCGCCCTGCTGCGCGGCTTCGACGACGTGGACGTGCTGACCGCCCTCGCCGACCGCTGCGTCCAGCGCGACTTCGGCGCGGGGGAGACGCTCGTCGAGCGCGGGGCGCCCGCGGACCGGCTCCACCTGATCGCGCACGGCCGCATCGGCCAGACCACCGTGGGCAGTTACGGCGACGAGGTCACCCTGGACGTCCTCGCCGACGGATCGCACTTCGGCGAGCACGTCCTGCTGGACGAGGACGCCCGGTGGGAGAACACGGTCACCGCCGAGACCTCGGGCACGCTGCTCACCCTGTCGCGCGCCGACTTCGCGTCCGTGCTGGACGGAGCGCAGAGCCTGCGGGAGCACGTGGAGGCGTACACCACCCTCGCCGGCCGGCGGCAGAACCACCGCGGCGAGGCCGAGATCTCGATGTCGGCCGGTCACAGCGGCGAGATCGAACTGCCCGGCGCCTTCGTGGACTACGAGCCGAACCCGCGCGAGTACGAACTCTCGGTCGCGCAGACCATCCTGCGCATCCACACCCGGGTCGCCGACCTCTACAACGGGCCGATGAACCAGACCGAGGAACAGCTCAGGCTCACCATCGAGGCGCTGCGCGAGCGCCAGGAGCACGAGCTGATCAACAACCGGGAGTTCGGCCTGCTCCACAACGCCGACTTCAAGCAGCGCATCCAGCCGCACGCCGGCCCGCCCACCCCGGACGACATGGACGAACTGCTCTGCCGGCGCCGCGGCACCACGTTCTTCCTCGCGCACCCCAAGACGATCGCGGCGATCGGTCGCGGCTTCAACGCGCGGGGGATCTACCCGGACCACGTGGACCTCGGCGGCCAGCGGGTCCCCGCCTGGCGCGGGGTGCCGATCCTTCCGTGCGGCAAGATCCCCATCACCAAGGAGAAGACCAGCTCGATCCTGGCCGTGCGTACGGGCGAGGAGAACCAGGGCCTCGTCGGACTCCGCCAGACCGGGCTGCCGGACGAGTACGAACCGGGCCTGTCGGTCCGCTTCATGGGCATCGACGAGAAGGCCATCATCTCCTACCTCGTCAGCACCTATTACTCCGCCGCCATCCTCGTGCCCGACGCGGTCGGCGTGCTGGAGAACGTGCAGATCGCCCACTGGCCCAGGTAGCGGCCCCGGCCCCCGACGGAACGGCGCGACGCCCGGAGCCCTCCGGGGCGGTCGCGCACGTCCGGGAGCCGCAGGAACGAGCCGCCCACCCCACCGAGGAGCCCTGGATGCCCCCGCCCGAGCTGCCACCGCCGCAGTCGCACCTGCCGGAAGCAGCCGCCCGCTTCGGAGCGCACGTACTCGCCTCCGCGGCGGCGGCCCTCCACGACACCGGGTCCGCCGCCGGCGGCGGCCCCTCCGCGGGCCCCCTGCCCGGCCCGCCCCCGGTCCCCGTACCCGTCCCGCCCGCCGCCGTCCCCGCCACCGCCCCGGCGGCCGGGGCGCCGAACGCCGCACTGGAACGCCTCCTGCGCGGTCCGAACGGCCTCGGCACGGCGGGTCTGCGGCTCAGCCTCCGCGAGGAGCCGCCGCCCGCGGGCCCGTCCGCGGACGCGGCGGAGGGCAGGCCGGTCCCCGGCCTCTACTTCCATGCGGTTCCGGAACCCGACCCGCAACGGGTCGAGGAGATCGGGCGCAGGATCAAGTCCTGGGCGCTGGACGAGGTCAGCCTCTTCCCCGACGAGTGGGAAGACCAGTTCGACGGCTTCTCCGTGAGCCGTTACATGGTCGCCTGCCACCCCGACGCACCCGACGTCGACCACCTGATGCTCGCCACCCGCCTGATGGTGGCCGAGAACGCGGTCGACGACTGCTACTGCGAGGACCACGGCGGCTCGCCCGTCGGCCTCGGCGAACGCCTGCTGCTCGCGCACACCGCCCTCGACCCGCTGCACACGACCGACGAGTACCGGCCTGACTGGGCGCAGTCGCTCCACTCGGACGCGCCCCGGCGCGCCTACCGCTCCGCCATGGAGTACTTCGCCGGCGCGGCGAGCCCCTCCCAGACGGACCGGCTGAGGCACGACATGGCCCGGCTGCACCTGGGGTACCTCGCCGAAGCGGCCTGGGCGCAGTCGGACCGCGTACCGGAGGTGTGGGAGTACCTCGCGATGCGCCAGTTCAACAACTTCCGGCCCTGCCCGACCATCACCGACACCGTCGGCGGCTACGAACTCCCCGCGGACCTGCACGCCCGGCCCGCCATGCAGAAGGTCATCGCACTCGCCGGCAACGCGACGACCCTGGTCAACGACCTGTACTCGTACACCAAGGAACTCGACGCACCCGGCCACCACCTGAACCTCCCCGTCGTGATCGCGGAGCGCGAGAACCTCTCCGAACGGGACGCCTACCTGAAGTCGGTGGAGGTCCACAACGACCTCATGCACGCCTTCGAGAACGAGGCCGCCGCCCTGGCCGCCGACTGTCCCGTCCCGCAGGTGCAGCGCTTCCTGCGGGGCGTGGCCGCCTGGGTCGACGGCAACCACTACTGGCACCGGACCAACACCTACCGCTACAGCCTGCCCGATTTCTGGTAAGAGAGAATGGACCCGATCGTGACCGAGACCGATCCGAACCCCGCCACCGGCGTCACCGCCGGCGACCGCGCCACCTCCACCCCGCTGCGCATCCCCCGCCCGGCGACCCCCTACCAGGGCGACATCGCGCGCTACTGGGACGGGGAGGCGAGGCCCGTGAACCTGCGCCTCGGCGACGTCGACGGGCTCTACCACCACCACTACGGCATCGGGGAGGTGGACCGCGCCGCGCTGGGCGACCCCGAGGACAGCGAGAGCGAGAAGAAGCTGATCGCCGAACTCCACCGGCTGGAGTCGGCCCAGGCCGACGTCCTGCTGGGCCACCTCGGCGACATCGGGCCCGAGGACACCCTGGTGGACGCCGGCTGCGGCCGCGGCGGCTCGATGGTGATGGCGCACCAGCGCTTCGGGTGCACGGTCGAGGGGGTGACGCTGTCGGCGAAGCAGGCCGACTTCGCCAACGGCCGGGCCCGTGAACTGGGCATCGGGGACCACGTCCGCGCCCGCGTCTGCAACATGCTGGCCACCCCGTTCGAGACCGGTTCCGCCGCGGCCTCCTGGAACAACGAGTCGAGCATGTACGTCGATCTCGACGACCTGTTCGCCGAGCACTCCCGTGTGCTGAAGGTCGGCGGCCGGTACGTGACCATCACCGGCTGCTGGAACCCGCGCTACGGCCAGCCCTCGAAGTGGGTCTCGCAGATCAACGCGCACTTCGAGTGCAACATCCACTCCCGCCGGGAATACCTGCGCGCCATGGCCGACCACCGCCTCGTACCGCAGGCCGTCATCGACCTCACCCCCGACACCCTGCCCTACTGGGAGCTGCGGGCCACCTCGTCGCTGGTGACCGGCATCGAGGACGCCTTCATCAACTCCTACCGGGACGGTTCGTTCCAGTACCTGCTCATCGCGGCCGACCGGGTCTGACGGCCCGTCGTGCGGAGGGGCCCGTGCCGCGCGGCACGGGCCCCGTCCCGCTCCCTGCTCACGCCGGCCGAAGCCGGCCCTGCCCGCGACGGCGAAAAACCGCCGCCCCGCGCCGGTTCGGCGCGGGGCGGCGGTACATGCCGGGCGGGGTACGTCAGGCGACGACGCCCATACCGGTACGGAGCTTGCGCAGGATGCGGGTCAGGAGCCGGGAGACGTGCATCTGGGAGAGCCCCAGTTCGGCGCCGATCTGCGCCTGCGTCATCTCCCCGCCGAAACGCATCCGCACGATGAGGCGTTCGCGTTCGTCGAGCTGTTCCAGCACGGGGGCGAGGTCGTGGAGGTTCTCGAAGGTCTCCATGGCCGCGTCCCAGTCGCCCAGCACCTCGGCGTACCCCCGCTGGCCCTGGCCGTCGTCGCCGTCGGCGGAGGGGGTGTCGAGGGAACCGGCGGAGTAGCCGTTGGCGGCGACCAGCCCTTCGACGACCTCTTCCTCGCTCAGGTCGAGGTGGGCGGCGAGCTCCTTGACGGTCGGGTCCCGGTCCAGCCCGACCGAGAGGGTCTCTTTGGCCTTGGCCAGTTCGACGCGCAGCTCCTGGAGCCGGCGCGGGACGTGCACGGACCAGGTGGTGTCCCGGAAGAACCGCTTGATCTCGCCCACCACGTACGGGATGGCGAAGGTGGAGAACTCGACCTCGCGGGAGAGGTCGAAGCGATCGATCGCCTTGATCAGACCGATCGTGCCGACCTGGATGATGTCGTCGAGGTCGTCCCCGCCCCGGCTGCGGAACCGCTGGGCCGAGTAGTGGACCAGCGACAGGTTCATCTCGATGAGCGTGTTGCGGGCGTACTGGTGCTCGCGGGTGCCTTCCTCCAGGGTCTGGAGGCGGTCGAAGAACAGCTTCGACAGCGCCCGCGCGTCCTTCGGGGCGACCTTCCCCGCGTCCTCGATCCACGGCAGTTCCCGCGCCGTGTCACCGGAGCCGGTCCCGGTGAGGTCGTACGGCTCCGTGAGCACGTCGCTGTTCTCCCCGGCCCGCGCCGCCATTGCCGTCATGATCCCGCCCTTCTTCTCGTGCAGCGTTACGCGCGACCGTTTGCCCCGCATCCGCGCACTCATACCTCCTCGCCCGGAAAAAATCTGACGCGCCTTCGGCCGGCTCAGGCCGGACGACCTCGCCCCGGATGACTGCTGGTCACGGACGTGCGGGCGGGGCCCCTTCGCGTCTGCGGACCGCACGGCGGACGGCCGGCGCGAGGGCCGCCCCGCCGTGTCCGGTGCCCGTCGAACGGACCACTCTCTCACCCTGAGTCACCGGGCGGCCCGGCTCGGTAGCATGCGGCCATGGCCATCACACTTGAGAACGTCGGCATCGCCGTGCGCGACATCGAGGCAGCGATCTCCTTCTTCACCGATCTCGGCCTCACGGTCCTCGGCCGTGACACCGTCAGCGGCGACTGGGCCGACACCGCCGTCGGCCTCGACGGCAACCACGCGAAGATCGCGATGCTGGGGACCCCCGACGGCCACGGCCGCCTCGAACTCTTCGAGTACATCCACCCCGAGGCGATCGAGACGCAGCCCACCCGCCCCCATGAGATCGGCATGCACCGCGTCGCCTTCTCGGTCGACGACCTCGACGAAGCCCTCGCCGTCGCCGCGCGCCACGGATGTCACCCGCTGCGCGGTGTCGCGACCTACGAGGACGTCTACAAGCTCACCTACCTCCGCGGCCCCAGCGGCATCCTCGTGATGCTCGCCCAGGAGCTGACGAAGAACTGACACGGAGCGCCGCCCCCGCACGGGCAGCGGCACCGGCGGGGGAATGGGGCGGAGCACCCGGCCACATCGGCTCGCGGGAACCCCTTGCTCAGTGCTCTCTTCCGAGGCCCCGGTCGGGTGCGCTCATGTCGCCCGTTGCGGGAGAACCCCCGGCGAGTCCGTAGCGCAGGTACACGGTGCCCTTGGGGCTCGCCTCCGGGGGCGCGAGGAGTGTGACGTTGGCGGGTGCGGCTCCGTCGTCGAACACCTTCTTCCCGACGCCCAGCACCACCGGGTGCAGCCAGAGGTCGAGACGGTCGAAGAGCCTCTCGCGCAGGAGGGTCTGCACGAGATCCAGGCTTCCGACCACCTTCACGTGCTCGTGCCGTTCGCGGATCTCGCGGACCGCGTCCGCCAGGTCCGCGCCGAGGTGGGTGGATCCGGCCCAGGAGAGCTCGGGCTCGCCGCGGGAGGCCACGTACTTCGGGACGGCGTTGAAGAGCGTGGCGATCCCGTCGTCCTCGCCGCCCTCCTGACGGGGCCAGTACGCGGCGAAGATGTCGTACGTCCGCCGGCCGAGCAGGAGCGCGTCCGTGCCCTCGTACGCGGCCGCGATCTGGGCCCCGGCGACCTCGTCCAGCAGCGGCGCCTGCCAGCCGCCGTACGGGAATCCCCCCGGATCCTCGTCGGGGCCGCCGGGCGCCTGCCCGACGAGGTCGAGGGTCGCGAACATCTCGATGTGGATGAGGCCCATGGCGTGCTCCCGGTGCGGTCGGTTCGTCGCCTTTCAGGGATAGACCCGCAGAAGCCCGTCGACTCATCGCCACGCCGGAAACCGGTCCGCCCGGCGCACATCGGGGCCCCCGGCGCGCCGGGGGCGGATCTTCACGGATTCCGGACGAGGCCCGCGCCGGGCCGGGATCACGCCGTCCGGTCGACGGCGGACCAGGTGTCCGTACGGGGGTCGTGCCGCACGAGGCCGAGGCGGGCGAAGTCGCGCAGCCAGCCTTCCATCGGCCAGTTTCCCCAGCGCCGTCTGTAGAGGGCGCCGTTGCGCAGGATGTCGTCCAGGTGCTGCGTCGGGGGAGTGCGGGTGGGATGGTACTGGTGGTGGACGGGCGCGCCTCCCAGCCAGCGGAGCTCCACCCCGGCCCCCGCCGCCTGCATGGCGAAATCGGTGTCCTCGCCGCCGTATCCCTCGTACTCCTCGTGGAAGCCGCCGACGGTGCGCCAGGTCGCGGCCGTCAGGGCGAACGAGAGCGACCAGAACAGCAGGGGGTCACCGCCGCTCAGGACCTCGTCGTCGCCGGGGACCGGACGCGCCGGATGCGGGGACGCCAGAGCCGGGAGTTCGTCGAGGCGGTAGCCGTGCGCGGGGGGCGGCGGGAGGTAGCTGACGGTCCCGCAGAGCAGAGCCCCGTCGGCGGCGCAGCGGGCGTAACGGTCCAGGGTGCCGGCCCCGGGTACGCAGTCCACGTCGAGGAAGACCAGCAGATCGGCTCCCGCGTCCAGGGCCCGGCGCGCGCCCGCGTTGCGGGCGGCGGCGAGAGGCAGACGCCCGGGGGAGGGAACGGGGACCGCGACCGGATCGCCCGGACAGGGCTCCGGGGCGACCAGGAGAGCCGCCCGCGGGTCGTCCATGGTGACCACGACGTAGTGGTCGGGCGTCCGGGTGCCGGCCGCGAGCCCCGCCCGCTGGAGGGACAGGTGGTCGTGGCGCCCGGACACCAGGGTGATCACCGCTACACGCACAGGCCGTCCGCCTCCGGGGTCCGTGCGGCGAGCCGGTCCAGCAGGAGCGCGGCGTGCCGTGCACCGTCGCCGGGGGCCCAGCGGTCCCAGCGCTGCCCGGTGCGCACGGCCAGGTCCAGGACCTGCGGCCACTCGTCGGCCGGCGGCCAGCAGGGGCGCACCACGGCGAGCCCGGCGGTGTGCAGGGCGCGGGCGGTGGCGCGCTGTTCGTCGTGCGGCCGGTCCTGCGGGATCACGACGGCCGGACGCCGGGCGGCCGCGCACTCGGCGACCGCGTTCTGCCCGGCGTGGGTGACCACCACGTCCGCGGCCAGGAAACGGGGCCACGGGTCGGGGTCCCAGGGGCGGCCGGGGCCGCCGAGCACGTCCCACCGCCAGCCGGGGGAGGCGGCCGCGGCGCTCGTCAGCTGGGCGTCGCTGAGATCGCTGCCGCCCGCACCCTGGACGACCAGGACCCGACGCCGCCCGTCGCCCGCCCGGCTCCCCGCGCGGTCCCCGTCGTGCCGTCCGTCGTAACGGGAGAAGGCGCCGGTGTGCACGGTCTTCGCGCTCCACCGGGACGGCCAGCCGGGTTCCGGCAGGTCCGCCGGCCAGGGCGCCAGCAGCGCGTCGGCGATGTCGTAGCCCAGGCGGTGTGCGGCGTCGGAGCGGTCGCCGCGCATCGCGGCGACCACCACCGGGACGCCCAGCAGCCTCGCCAGCAGGGCGACCTCGACGGACACGTCGCTCACGAAGAGCGACGGCGCCGTGCGGGCGGTCCAGTCGGCGATCGCCCCCATGCGGTCCCGCAGCCCGCGATGGCGGGTGGGGACCCAGTGCAGCCGGCCGTTCGCGGTCGCGTCGGCTTCGGGGGCGCCGCCGTCCCCGGTGTCGAGAGGCAGCCGCACCCACGCACCGGGCCACCGTTCCGGCCGGGGCAGCGAGGAGAGGCCGGTGACCGGCGTGTCCGTGTGCCGGGCCACGCACAGGGCGCGGTGCAGGTGACCCCGCCCCCGGTGGTGCACGTAGTAGCCGATCATGACGTCAACTCCCGGTACAGGCTGGTGTAGAGGTCGGTCATGACGTCCAGGGAGCAGAAGCTCTCCGCCCTGTCCCGGGCCGCCCGGCGGTCCAGCCGGATCGTCTCCGGGATCAGGGCCGCGAGGGCGGCGGTGTCCTCGGCGGGTGCGAGCCTGCCGCACTCGGGGGTGAGGATCTCCGAGAGGGCGCCCCGGTCGAACCCGCACACCGGGGTGCCGCTCGCCAGCGCCTCGGCGACGACCAGGCCGTACGGCTCGTCCCAGCAGGGCGTGACCAGGGCGGCCGCCGATCCGCCCACCAGGGCGGCGAGTTCGCCGCGGCCGAGGTGACCGACGTAGTCGACGCCGTCGCCGAGCAGCGGTGCGACCCGTTCGTCGAAGTACGCGCGGTCGCCGACCGGCCCGGCCAGACGCAGCGGCACGGCGGCCTTACGCGCCGCCTCGATCGCGAGATGGGCGCCCTTCTCCGGCACCAGCCGCCCCGACCAGACCAGTCCGGAACCGCCGGGCCCGGGGGTCCACCGGGTCGTGTCCACCCCGTTGCGCACCACCCGCGCGGCGGGCACCAGCGGGCGCCAGGCACGGGCGGTGTGCGCGCTCACCGCGGTGAAGACCACCGGGCAGTGGTCCTGGGCCTGGACGGCCGACTCCAGCCACGGGGTGGGCGGGGTGTGCAGGGTCGTGATCACCGGGGCGTGCACCGCCGGTGCCATCGCGACCGGCAGGTGGTGGAGGCTGTTGTTGTGGACGACGTCGAACCGGCGGCCCGCGTCGCCCGCCAGCTCCAGCATCAGCGAGAGGTAGGCGTGGTGCTCGTCCATCCAGGACCCCGCCGGCATGCTGGCGTCGGCGCGGGCGGCACCGCTCAGCGACATCCGGCGCACCCGCAGCTCCCGTGCGCCGAGAGCCGGATCCGAACCACGGGCCGCGAACAGTTCCACCCGGTGTCCGCGCTGGGTCAGCGCCCGTACGAGAGACCAGGTGTGCGCCTCCAGCCCTCCGGCGAAGGGCTCCCTGATCGGGAACCTGGCCGACGCCACCACGGCGATCCGGAGCGATCCGCTCATGCCGTGAGGTCCTCGTAGAGGGCGCGGTGGGCGGCGGCGACGGCAGCGCGTTCCCGCATCCGCTCCGGTGCGCTCGCCCGCCACCGGGGCCGCTGCTCGTACGCCCGGACGACCGCGCCGCGCAGCGACTCGGGGTCCAGCCCGTGCCGCTCGTCGTTGCCGTACGACAGGCAGTCGCGCTGCTCGGCGTAGAAACCGCAGGTGGGAGCGGCGACCGTGGTCCCCAGGTCGTAGCACGCCTCCAGCCAACCGGAATGAGTACCCCACGTGTACGGCAGCACCGACAGGTCGAGAGAGGTCAGGTAGTCCCACAACTGGGCGTCGTCGAAGTAGTCGTGGACGTGCAGCGCGATGCGGCCCGCCTCGTGCAGCCGCTGGAGCGCGGCCATCAGCCCCGGGTCGTGCGCGTGGGCTTCCGGGTCGCCCACCTCGTGGTGGACGTCGACCCGCAGAACGGCTCCGGGGAGGTCGGCGACGGCTTCCGACACCGTCTGCACGACGGGCAGCACCGCCATGTTGGGGCGCAGGCTCTTGGCGTGCACACCCACGACGAAGCCGTCCCGGACCGGCCGGGGGCGCGTCAGATCGGGCTGCTCCACCACGTGCGGATGCGGCAGCACGGCCGCCGTGCGGCCCCAGACGTGCTCGATCGTCGCGGCGGCGCCGGGGGTGAGGGTGATGAGCCGGTCCGCGGCCGGGACCAGCACGTCCAGCGCGGCCCGGTGGGCCGCCGGATCCGGCTGGTGCGGGTTGCGCAGATCGTGGACCGTGTACACGAGCGGCTTGCGGTGCCGGCGCAGGGCGGCCACCAGTTCGGCGAGCTGCCGGGGGGTCTGGGCGTCGAAGCCGAAGTGCAGGTGGAACACGTCGAAGTCCCGGTGATGCGCGTCCACCCACGCGGGGTCGAGCATCACCGGCGGCCACCAGCGCTGGGACGTGCTGGGCGCGCCGTTCGGCCGGGGATCCGTGAGGCGGACCACCCCCTTGGACCCCGCGGGGTCCGCGCAGTGCCGTACGTAGACGTGGCCGGAAGGGACGGAGGCGACGCGCACCGTTCCACCGCGCCGCTCGTCCGCGGCGTCCGGGGTGACGATCTGCTGAACCATGGTGTCGGGCCTTCCGGACAGGCGTTCTTTCGGAACGTGGTGACCGTGGTGGTGGGGGAGACACGTACCGGTGTACCCGGGCTGCTGGGCGGTCCGGTGGCTGCGGCGGTCCGCCCGCACGTCCTGTCCTGGGTGGCGCCGTAACCCTTGTTCCGCATGGTAGGCAGCGCGCGTCGCGCGCTCCACCGCAACGGTGACCGCCTGTGACGGTCCGGGCGGGGAGCGGGGGCCGTGGTGACGCTGTACCGGGCGTACGTCAGGGCTACCGCGCGGGGGCCACGGGGCCGCTCGCCGTCAGGAGCGAGCGGCCCCGTGGCCCGGTCTCTTCCGTACCCGTAGTGCGCGGATCCGTGCCGTTCGGATCCGTGCGGTTCAGATTCGTGCCGTTCAGATCTGTGTCGTTCAGATCTGGGGGGTGAAGCGTTCCCAGGCGCGGTGGGTGCCGAGGTGGGTGGTGATCTGTTCCAGGACGGTGCTGCCGCTGTCTGCCGCGACGATGCCGGGGGCGTCGGTGGGGACGCCGGACAGGGCGAGGACGGCCTCGCCGCCGTTCCAGGCGCCGATCGCCTTGCCGTGCCGGAACGCCTCGTTCACCAGGAGCAGCAGGCGCGGGTCGGTGGCCGCCTCGTTCGCGGTGCCGGTGTTGTCGGCTTTCGCGTCGCGTGCGGCGGCGGCGTCGCCGCCGGGGGCGGGGGCGCCGGCGAGGAGGAGGGCGTCGAACTCGACGGAGCGGGCGGTGGCGAAGGTCCGCTGGACGGTGACCGGGTCACCGGCCGCGTCGAGCTTCCCGCCGGCCGGGGCGATGACGAGGGGGACCATGCCCGCGTCGAGGACGGCCTGGCGGACGGTGCGCACCCCGGCCAGGTCGGCGGCGTGGTCGGCGACGATGCCGATGATCCGCCCGTCCGGCGGCCAGACCTCCCCGACCTGGGACAGGGCCGGGCTCGGTGCCGGGTCGGCCAGGGGTTCCTGCGTGGTGGGAGTGGGCAGGCCGAGGCCGGTGGCGACCTCCGCGCACAGCTGCGGGTCGATCCTTGCGAGGACCGTCAGCGCGCGTTCCTTGACCGCCTGCTCGTAGCACTTGCCGAGCTCGAAGGTGTACGCGGCGACGATGTGGTCACGTTCCACCGGCGTCATGCTCAGCCAGAACTGGCGCGGCTGGCTGAAGTGGTCGTCGAACGACGCCGGCGCCTCACGGACCTTGGCGGCCGCCGCGACCGGGGCCGGGACCTCGACGAACGCGCCGGTGTCCGCGCCCGCCGTGAACGGGCAGCCCCCGTCCAGCGAGTTCGGCCGGTACGGTGCCACGCCCCGGTGCACGGCCGTCTGGTGCATGCCGTCGCGGAGCATGTCGTTGACCGGTGCGTGCGTCCGGTTGATCGGCAGCTGCGGGAAGTTGGGGCCGCCGAGCCGGGTCAGCTGGGTGTCGAGGTAGGAGAACAGCCGGCCCTGGAGCAGCGGGTCGTTGGTGACGTCGATGCCCGGCACCAGGTTCCCCACGTGGAAGGCGACCTGCTCGGTCTCGGCGAAGTAGTTCGACGGGTTCGCGTTCAGCGTCATCAGCCCGATCGGCTGCACCGGCGCCAGCTCCTCGGGCACGATCTTCGTCGGATCGAGGAGATCGATGCCCTCGAACATCTGCTCCTCGTTGTCCGGGAACGTCTGCACCCCGAGCTCCCACTGCGGGAACGCACCGGCCTCGATGGCGTCGGCCAGATCGCGGCGGTGGAAGTCGGGGTCCACCCCGGCCGCGATCTGCGCCTCCTCCCACACCAGGGAGTGCACCCCCAGCTTCGGCTTCCAGTGGAACTTCACCAGCGTCGAGGCCCCCTCGGCGTCCACGAGGCGGAAGGTGTGGACACCGAAACCCTCCATCATCCGGTAGGAACGCGGAATGCCCCGGTCCGACATGTTCCACAGCGTGTGATGGGTCGCCTCGGTGTGCAGGGTGACGAAGTCCCAGAACGTGTCGTGCGCGCTCTGCGCCTGCGGGATCTCCCGGTCCGGATGCGGCTTCCCCGCATGGAT